>NZ_JAMXFA010000031.1 GCF_025370785.1 Laspinema olomoucense D3b | reverse complement strand
TTTCATGGTAGATTCAGATAGTTAAGATGAGTCAGTTCTTTTATGTATTGTACCTCATGAGTCCGTGAACGGCTATATCATAACTTGTTTTTAAGTGCTAATAATGGAGCAACTAAAAATTTCCCTTTAGTTTTCAAAGTTAGAGACTTTACAGCTCCACAAGAAGAAGGAGGAGAAGACTTACCAAAATCAGGTGTAACTCGCTCGATGTGGGAAATTATAAAGGAAAAATACCCCGGGTAAAAAACCAACAGCGACGCCTTAAACTCATAATATCTTCCGTTTGAACTACATCACTTAATTGCCAACTGTGATGAGAGTTTTGATGACCCGTTTAATGTTACTCTTGAATTTTCAGAACACACGTCAACTATTAAAGAGTGAAACAAGATTATTCGCTGGCTCCAAAATCCGAGATAGATAGCACTGAGTTCGAGACAGTTGCAGATGTTGTACCCCTCTATCCCAACTCGTCCCAACTAAATGAGACCTTTGCTGAATTAGAACGTAGTTTGCCTTTCGTTGAAGATGAATCTTGGGGTAATTTACTCCGATTTACAGATAATTTAACAGCTCCCCTTCATCGCTGGTTTTTATTTAAGGAAGGATATTCATATAAGTTAGTCGATAAAATTTTAGATCGCTTCGACCTTCCTGGTAAGTCATCAGCCATTTTAGATCCTTTCTCTGGTTCTGGTACAACCTTATTAGCTGCTCAAAAGCGAGGTATTCCTAGTGTCGGCTTGGAAATCAATCCCTTTGCTGCGTTTCTTGGACGGATCAAAACACAATGGTATAGAATCGAGCCAGAGATTTTAGAAAAGGAACTCTCATTAGTTTTACAAGATAACGAACACCCTCCAGCTAATTTGCCCGCTCTCTCAACTCTACATAATAATAAATATTTTCCGAATGGACACGCTGATGAATTGCTCAAATTGAGAAATGCAATTCTTCGTCGTCCGTGTTCTCAAGAAACAAAAGACTTTTTACTTTTAGCTCTTCTTGCCAGTATAGAAGATGTTTCTTATTTGCATAAAGATGGTCGTTTGCTCCGATTTTTCCAGCGTGATATTATTCCGCCCAAAGAGGCTCTGTCTAACCGGACAAAAATTATTATTGAAGACTTAGAAAATTTAATTCAACAAGACGAAAATGGCACTCAAAATCCTTGTATTCCTCAAACTAATGTCATCCAAGGAGATGCCCGTGACCTTGATTCAGTTCTTGATCAACATGAAATATCTGATCAGTTCGGTTTGATTCTTTACTCACCACCGTATCCTAATAATTTTGATTACAGCGAGATCTACAAGTGTGAACTCTGGCTTGGAGGATTTCTAAACTCTTACGAAGAGTGGCGAAATCTAAGATTAAGAACTTTTCGTTCACATCCAAGTTGTAGCTTTCCAGAAACTCATTGCCTTAAAGATAATGTAGCTTTACGCGAAGTTTATCAGTTAGTAGAAAAAATGGCGAAATGTCCTGATATAGGAGAACCTGGAAGTCGAGCTCGGGTGAGAGCGCCTAAAGTTATCAGAGGATATTTCGATGATGTATACCTTATGTTAGAGCAACAAAAAATTAGGCTAAAAACTAGCGGATATATTATTTGCGTTGTTGGGAATTCTAGACATGGTAATTTACACGTTAGAGCAGATACTATAATTGCTAAAATTGGTCAGGCAATTGGTTTAGAACTCGTGGAAATACGGGTCGCCAGACATCGCCAGAGTCGCAGTCAGCAAGTTCAAAAGTTACGAGAGAGCTTGGTAGTCTTTCAAAAGAATAATTGAAAAATAGTTTTATTATGGTCAAGCTGGTTGGGTTTTATGGCAACTTTCAAAAATCATCTGATTTGGGAAAATTTATCATAGGTTGTTAAGGGTATTGAGGCTAATGCTCTGGTTCTGGAGCATTTAGGATTATGCAATTATCAAATATCCGGCTATGGGGATGAATGCGATCGCTTTTCTGAAAACATCATCCTACCTCGTCCTATGTCGCCCCACTTAATCAGCAGTAGGCTAGTTTTCAAGGGGGATAAACGCCGCATTCAGAGGATAGATAAAAGATGACCGATCTCATTTTCCCCCTAACCTCTACTGATGCGCTGTTCCTCCTGAAAAGATGACACCCAACGAGAGACTCGCCCCCTGTGGGACAATTGAACTCGCCTCCTGTTTCACCTCACACCCACCCGACTTATCGCCCATCTCCACATCACTGAGAGTCCTATCCTCCTCCCCCCACCCAAATCGGAGATTTCCTTCTCCCTCACCGACTCTCCCGACGAGGTACATTTTTGGGAGTGCGGTAAGCGAAGCTATGCTGTAGCTTTGCATCTTGCTCGCTAGGAAAATTCGGTTTAAATCCATCTTTCAGCTTACTGCATTATCCTTCCCTGTGTCATGCAAAATTTGTTTAATTTGAACCAGGGGAGCATGGACAATTTTGATAGAAGCGGGAATCATTTGTTCAGAAATAGATTCACTCTGTTGGGTCTGGACTAAGATAGAAAGTTGAGAAGATTTAGTTTGAGCGGCTGCTGACAGGAGGCGGATAGACTCTAGGAGAGATTCTCCAGGTTTTTGGACTCGGACTAAAATGGGTTTATGGTTGAATTGTTGTTTGAGGATGGCATCAATTCCCTTGTTGCGATGGACTGGAATCGAATCTAATCCTTGTAATAAGGCTAAGGCTTCTTTATCTGCTGTTAAATAGGAATTGCGGCCTTTTTGGAGCAGATTGGAATCAGTTTTGATGGGATTGATCAGCCGTTGTTGGGTCAAGTTGACCGCATCATCGGAAATATCCATTCCGATTCCGTGGCGGCCCAAAAGTTTGGCGGCAACCAAAGTTGTGCCGCTGCCGCAAAAGGGGTCTAGGATTAAGTCTCCCGGATTAGTAGCCATTTCGATGATGCGTTCCAGGAGGAGAATCGGTTTTTGGGTGGGATAACCGACCCGTTCTTTTGCTTTAGGATTCAGGTAGGGAATTTCCCAGACATCGGATAAAGGAACCCCTTTTTTGCTATCATTGAGAATGACTTCCCCCTGTTCATCCCGGGCGTAAACTGTTTTGCCTTGAGAATCGCGCGATCGCCTCTGCAATATTTGGTCTACATTGGTGGATTCAGAATAATCTGTATAGCGGGTATTAAACGTAAATGAATCTGTTTTTGAATAAAAGTAAATCGTTTGATGGGCGGGTAATAAGCCTTTTTTGGAATTAGACCAACGTTTGTAATACCAAATAATTTCCGACCGAAACTGGTCCGGTCCAAATACCTCATTTAACAGGGAACGAATTAGATAATTCGCCGTGGCATCACAATGGATAAAAATACTCCCAGAAGACTTGAGAACCCGATGCAAGTGAACCAATCGCTGATAAAGAAACTCGGCATATTTTTTATGGCAACCCCACAAATCATCAAAGGAAAACTCTTGACTCCCATCTCGGTTTTTTAGCTTATGGGTTTTTTCTGTGAAAAAGGGCGGGTCCAGATAAATAGCTTCAACGGATTCATCCTGAATCTGTTCTAAAAGTTTCAGGCAATCGCCTTTTAAGACTTTCATGGGTATGCTGTGGCACTCAAGGCTTTAGCCCTTTAGGCGCTCATATTAAGAGCTAAAGTTTTTAATAAAGTGGACCAATTGTGAAAGAAAAGAGGCAGCCTTTTATGAGCAGTAGGGAGCAAGATGCTCCCCCTTCTATACTCCGTTGTACAATTCATTTAAAATTGCTACAACTAAAACGGAATTTCATCCTCGGAATCATCAACGGATGGCTCTTTATAAGAGGTTTTTGCCGGGGGTGCAGAGACCCTGGATGCGCCGGTGGGTTCCGATGGGATGGGGGTATGTGCGGCAGGCGATCGCCCTTTGTCCGTTGCAGCAGGGGCGGTGGATCTGCGCGATTCTAAGGCTACCACATTGGTTGCGGGAGTTGCCTTACCCGGGGATGATGCAGTCTCAGTTTGTTCCCCTAAACTGTGGATGCGTTGTGCGACTAATTCAGCCCGTTTTTCCTTAAATCCTTCAGGACGTTCCACCGTATTCATGCTCAATCGCCCTTCAATCACCACGCGATCGCCCACACGATAGCGACTGTGAACTTCTTGAGCCAAATTTCCCCATCCAATCACCTTTAAATGAGCCGGTGGATCATTCTCCCGATAACTCGGAAATTCCACTAACATTTCAGCGATCGCTAAATTGTCACTGGTATAGCGCAATTGCGGTTCTTGAATGATTTGTGCCATTAAAATGCAGTTATTCATAATCTCTCAAGGTTAACTAGAACTGAATCAGACGAAACATCTAAGAGCAAATCTAATCTCATCCAGACTGGATTCATCTCTCTTAATTTTGCTCCCTGTTTCCCCTCCTTATAATCCATTATATCGGTCTGTGGAGTCCCTGGCCTACTCACCCCGGGGAGAATCCCCAGAGCACAGGTGATACCAAATCCGGGTATCAAAAGTCGGTTTTTTTCTTAGCCCGCGCAGGCGGGCTTTGTCCGTGTAGCCTCCGGGCTGGACGCTGTGGGTTTTCATAGATGTTTGACAACCGGATTCGGTATGAGGCGATCGCCATAAAAAGACGCCCTCAAGGGCGTCTCTTAAAATACCATTAAACCAGCCGCCGACTTAATGATCCGCGCTCATACTCATCTCGCCGCCTTCCTGTTCCTGGACAAAATCCTGGACATACTTGCGATACTGCATCAACGAGGTATCCACCCACTCGCGATCGGTGCTGTTGGCGAAAATATGAACCATTGGTTCACCGGCATCAGGCAGAATCAACACCCAGCTATCATCATGAGGGCGATCGAAAATCTTCACCCCATCGATTAACTCCAAATTATCCGCCGGATGCGTTTCCACCAGATGACGCATCAGAGCCCCCTTCACCGTCCAAGGACAGCGTACCGTCTGGGTTCTATGGCAAATGCGGGGAACCTCAGCGCGAACCTGTCCTAAAGATTGCTCCTGTACCGTCAGCATCTCAATCGCCTTGGCGATACAGAACATCGCATCAAAACCCGGATGCAGTTCCGGGAAAATAAAGCCCATATCCCCACTGCCGCCTAACACCACATTCGGATTAGTATGACAAGCTTCCATTAACGCCGTGGGATTTGCCTTGGTGCGAATCACCTTGCCATCATGACGACGAGCAATATGCTCCACTGCCGAGGACGCATGAACCGGCACAACCACCGTACTGCGGGGGTTCGTGGTCAAAATCATCTGAACCATCACCGCTGTTAACAACTCCCCTCGGATAGAACTGCCGCTTTCATCGACCAAAATCAACAATTCCCCGTTTGCCGAGACTTGTGCACCAAAATTAGCATGGAGGGCCTCCACCACCTGGCCGAGTTGCACGAGTAAATTCTCCCGTTCTTCGTTCACAGGCGCCATCTGACTCAAACTGGCATTCAAAACCACCGCATCGGAGCCAAATTTAGCTAAAAGCTGCGGTAAAACCGCACCGGATACGGCGTAAGCGTAATCGATGACAACTTTGGAGTTACTATACCGAATCGCTTCTACATTCAGGTGTTTTTCAAAGCCGGTACTGTACAAATCCAGCACTTGACTCGGGTAGGCCATATTGCCAATTTCTTGAATTTGGGCCCGACGAAAATCTTCCTTAAAATATGCCCCCTCGATTTTCTTCTCCCGCGCCTTGGAGATATTGATGCCTTTGTTGTCAAAGAACTCAATCAGCAATGAATCCGGGCGGTCCGGGTGCAAGCGGACATGAAGTCCGCCCTCGACGGAGAGGGTGGGGACGATATAGCGGGCGACGGGTATCGCCGTTGCTTCCAAGTTTTGGACATGGGTCCCGACGGACATCAATCCGGCAATTAAGGACCGGGAAACCATGCGGGAGATGCTGCGCTGGTCTCGGGAGACGGTAATGCTGGCACCGGGTTGCAGGGTGGACCCATAAGCGGCCCCTAATTTCACAGCAAATTCTGGGGTGATATCAATATTCGCCAGTCCGGAGACCCCGCGCTGGGCGAAGAGATTGCGTTGGGCCGCTTGACCCCAAATTAAATTAATGTTGAGGGTAGCACCGGATTCAATTTTTTTGCTGGGCCACACCCGAACCCCGGGACTGATTTGGGCTTCTTCCCCTACGGTGGAGAGGGACCCGACAACAGCCCCTTCCAGGACATGAGCACGGCGGTCTACCCGGACGCCCCGACCGGCTACACAGGCTCGTAAATGGGCTTCATCGCCGATGATTGCGCCGTTCCAAACAATGGGTCGTTTGAGGTCGGCATCGGCTCCGATGGTGACGTTATCGCCGAGGATGGTCCCGGATTCGAGTTTCGCCCTGGCCCCGATACGGCAGTTATGACCAATGACGACGGGGGTTTCGATTTTGGCCGTGGGGTCGATAAAGGTGTTTTGACCAACCCACAACCCGGGCGATCGCAATTCATAGGCAAAGTCTAGTTTGACTTTTTCCAAGAGGCCATCATATTGCGATTCCCGATACGCATCTAAGTGGCCAACATCGCACCAATACCCTTCGGCAACATAGCCATACATGGGGTCACCTTTTTTCAGCAACAGGGGAAATAAATCTTTGGAAAAGTCGCTTTCTTGATTGGCGGGTAAATAATCCAGGACCTCGGGTTCTAGGATATAGATGCCGGTGTTGACCGTATCGGAAAAAATTTCGCTGGTTGAGGGTTTTTCTAAAAATCGCTGAATTCGCAGTTGCTCATCGGTAATGACGACGCCAAATTCTATGGGGTTGGGGACCCGGGTCAACACTAAGGTGGCTTTTGCTCCCTTCTCTTTATGGAATTTAATCGCGGCGGTGAGGTCAAAATCGGTGATGCTGTCGCCGCTAATCACCAAGAACGTCTCGTCCAGAAGTTCGGCAATATTTTTGACGCAGCCAGCGGTTCCCAGGGGTTGGTCTTCTTCAACGGCATAGGTCATTTGAACACCAAATTCGCTACCGTCTTGGAAGTAATCTCGCATGACGTCCGGCAGGTAGTGCAGGGTGGCAATAATTTCGGTGATGTTATGCCGTCTGAGGAGGTTGACGATGTGTTCGGCGATGGGTCGATTGATAATGGGGACCATCGGTTTGGGTAAGTCGCAGGTTAGGGGTCTGAGCCTGGTTCCCGAACCGCCTGCCATGAGCACTGCTCGCATAATGACTCCTTGATCGTTTTTATTTTATGGGGCAGTCGCAACATTACTGTTGATAATGTGCAACCAGTTGTTGTACTCTTATCCTATGCCACTGGCACAGCAAAAGCGCTTCAGGAGCGATCGCCTTGACCTCTTTGATGTCCAAAACCTCGGCGGGAGGGGAGGGGGTTGAGGTCAGTTTCACACTCTTGATTTGGCTTTCCTTCCTGAGGTGGGCGGCTTTATTTTTGCGCTACAGATTTAATCGTTGTGCAAAGGGTACTACCCTGTCTCCATCCTCCAGATAGATGTTAGGATCCCATGCCGGGAATCCCTGGCGATCGCCGGGTAACTGAGTTGTGCTCGGATAGAAACGGCGATCGCCGTTTCTATCCCACCCCACAGACCCCTCCAATTTCCCAGCGATGGCGGATCGTCCCATCGGTCTATTTTTCCTCCTAATCCCTGGCAATGGCTCGTTTGGAGGGGATTAATCTCAATGCTTCTTTCCCTGACTCGACAAGCGCTCTTGTTAACGGCAGATGAAGAGTTGAGGGAGGCAGCAACCATTGTCTTTTCTCCCTAAATTGCGATCGCTCCTCTTGATACTCTTTCTCACGGATACCACAAAACGCTCTCCAACTCTGCCACTGACATAACAAACCGCCCGAAATTAACCTGATACTCCCCCCGCGATCGCGCAAATTCCTCTAAATCGGGTCACACTCAGCAAATGCTACCGCCATGAGTAGCAGCATAAGAGTGCGATCGAGTAACCTTATAAATAGAAGCGGTTCATCTCGCCGCTCTTGAGAATTGCCCTCCAGGTAGCCGCGAGGTCGAGGGACCTTGAAGCCGCCTGGAATCCAACATTGACGCTTAGGGGACTAAAGACGATGATGCAGTTAGTAGGTTTAGCCTTGCTGGTTCTGTATGCTGCCGGAGGTTGGAAGTTCTGGAAGGGTTTTAGACGGACCAATTTTACCGAGGGTCGTCTGTATTTAACCCTCTTATGGCCCGTTTTGGTGGTTAATAAGTCTTATCGCAAGAATTTTACCAAGGCCCTCAAGGGTCGCTAATCTCGCACCGACTCCCCATTTGAGCGGGTAAAATAATCAGGCCAATCCTAGGGATAATGGTTCATGTCTAAAGCTCCAAATAGTAGTCCACCCAATGCCGATTTCTTAGGGTCCGACCCTTGGCAAAGTCGGCTTTCTCCTGTCGCATCTCGCTTTAATCAGGAGTATCGCGGGGACCCGATTGAACTCCCGCCCGAGGTGGAGTCGATGCCAATTTTTCACGATCGCGTTTCCGGTGCTTTACAAGCGTCTCAAGTTTCTCCATTCTGGGAGATTGCTAAACCTAAAAAAAATCAACGCTGTCTGGATATTGGCTGTGGGGTCAGCTTCTTAGTCTATCCTTGGCGAGACTGGGAGGCTTATTTTTATGGTCAAGAAATCAGTACCGTTGCTCGCGATGCCCTCAATTCTCGGGGTCCGCAACTCAATTCTAAGTTGTTTAAAGGGGTCTGTTTAGGACCCGCCCATCGTCTAAATTATGGCGAAGATGCTTTCGATCTGGCGATCGCCACGGGGTTTAGTTGCTATTATCCCTTAGCCTATTGGACTGATGTACTGGCTGAAGTGAAGCGAGTTTTAAAACCAGACGGTTCTTTTGTTTTTGATGTGGTCAACCCTGAAGCAACTATCGCGGAAAATTGGGGAATTTTAGAAATGTATCTCGGCACTGAGGTATTTTTAGAACCCCTCACGGAATGGGAAAAACTCATTAAAGCATCCGGCTGCAAAGTCGTAAAGCGATCGCCAGGAAAGCTCTTTTCCCTGTATAAAGTTAGATTTGAATAGCCCAAATTAACACCCAATCGGGTGCAGCTACAAAGCCCGCCCCGTCGGGCTACCCTTCAAAATCATGTTAGATGTTATCTGCAATTTTTCCGGCCTCGATTTATGACGGTAACTCCCTCGATTTGGCTGATTGGCGGTACCAGTGAAAGCCGGGAATTAGCTCAAATTCTGGCTTTAAATCACCTCCCCTGTACGATTTCGGTGACCACCGAATCAGCGCGATCGCTTTATCCCTCTGCTCCCCTGTTGCAAGTTTGGGTGGGCCAGCTAGAGGGCGATCGTCTTCAAGATTTTCTCAGCTCACACCAGATCATCGCCATCTTAGACGCCTCCCACCCTTACGCTACCACAATCTCACATTTAGCCATGAAAGCCGCTCGCAAGTATAATCTCCCTTACTTGCGCTATGAGCGACAGTCAATAAACAGCTCACATTTCCCGCAGGAGAAGGCCATTAAAAATGACAAAATTTTGAGCTTACCCAGCTTTGAAGCCTTAATCGAGGGAGATTATTTAGCCGGAGAGCGAGTATTACTAACCACGGGCTATCGCACATTACATCTGTTTCAACCCGGGCAGGAGCGCTATCATCTGTATGCGCGGATACTTCCGGCAGTCACTTCCCTGGAAGCGGCCCTCGCTGCCGGATTCACCCCCGATCGCCTCATCGGAATCCGCCCCCCAATTTCCCTAGAATTAGAACGAGCACTCTGGCAGCATTGGCAAATTACCCTAGTCGTCAGCAAAGCTTCAGGGACCCCAGGGGGAGAACTCATCAAACGCCAACTGGCGACAGAACTAGGGGTCAAACTCATCCTCATTGATCGACCCGCACTCGCCTATCCCCACCAAACCGATGACTTATCCGCTGCTATCGCCTTTTGCCGCACCCAATTGTGCGATCGCCTGGGTGATACCTCTCTACCTCAAAACTGAAGTTATTCTCCGTTCAACGTCACGACTTCAGGGTTCCGAAATCAGCGATTTTTGGATGAGGTCCTTCCCTATCGACATTAAAAATGGCATCCCTGAGTTTGAAAAGATCGACCCTTCACCAAAACCGAGGATCTTGATGCCACAACCCGAGAGAAAGTAAGGGAGAATGAAAACAGACGCGATCCGTGTCGGGGTTAATCAAGATTTGAGCAGATTATGGCTAGAGTTCTTATTGAAAACGTTTACAAAAGTTATGGCGATCGCCGGGAAAAACCGACGCCAGTCCCACCAGACGGGATATTGGGGACCGATGACACCTCCACCCCTGGGTTAAAACCGGCCCAGATTTTGCGGCGGATTAACCTCACCGTGGAAGATGGCGAGTTTATGGTCCTGGTGGGACCGTCAGGATGTGGCAAAAGTACGCTATTACGCTTGATTGCGGGATTGGAAGAATTAACTGCCGGGAATATTTGGGTAGGCGATCGCCTCCTCAATGACCTCCCCCCCAAGGACCGGGATATCGCGATGGTTTTTCAAAACTACGCCCTTTATCCCCACCTCAAGGTTTATGACAATATTGCCTTCGGGTTGCGGCGAACTCTGGTGATGAATGAGGCAACATCCGAGGGTACGGCAGTCCGAGAAGATGCCGCCTCGGTTCCCAATTGGGCGGAAGATGCCTTAGTTTCCATGACGCGGAATCTCCCCAAATACCTGCGCTATCTTTCCCCAAAAGAACGGGAAGTGGATCAGCGGGTCCGAACCGTGGCGGGGTTATTGCAAATCGAAGCATTACTCGATCGCCTGCCGAAACAACTCTCCGGGGGTCAAAAGCAACGGGTGGCCCTGGGACGAGCAATGGCGCGAAATCCCCAGGTGTTTTTAATGGATGAACCGCTATCTAATTTAGATGCTAAATTGCGGGCGGAAACTCGCAGTCAAATTGTGAAACTGCAGCGACAGTTAGAGACGACGACAATTTATGTCACCCATGATCAAACCGAAGCGATGACAATGGGCGATCGCATTGCCGTAATGAATGCCGGACAAATTCAACAGATTGCTGCCCCACTGGAACTGTATCACCGACCGGCGAATCTGTTTGTAGCTGAATTTATTGGATCACCGCCGATGAACTTTATTCCGGTGCAGTTTAAGGCCCCGTTATCTATCGCCCATGACTCGTTTAGGTTTACCTTGCCGGAATATTGGGGGACTGCGTTACAAGGGTATGACGGGCGATCTCTAATTTTAGGAATTCGTCCCGAACATCTGAGTGTGAGTCCGGCAGCGACTAAAAATATGAAGGTCAAAGTGGATTTAGTTGAGGCGTTGGGTTCCGAGACCTATATTGTGGGTACATTGCAAGGCCATGACCTGCCTAAACCGATTCAGGCGCGAATAGAACCGGATTGGATGGTTCATCCAGGGGAGGAGATTTGGTTGGCGATCGCCTTAGAAAAAATTCACTTGTTTGATCGGGAAACGGGACGGGCAATTTTTGCCAGTGACCGTTAACGGTCCATCCTGGGGGGCCATACCAAATCCGGCTGTTAAAAGTCGGTTTATCTCTATGAGCCCGCGCAGGCGGGCTTTGTCCGTAGAGCCAGACCCTTGAGGGTGCGGGCTAAAGCTAATTCACAAAGTTGTCACTTTGGCAAATAATTGTTACAATTTTTAATGAAACAGAACAAACCTTTATAAATCGGAGTTTCATCTCATGATAGAACCACAACCACGCAATCGATGGAATTGGGGATTTACCCCCAGTGCAGAAAACTGGAACGGTCGTTTTGCGATGATCGGCTTTATTTCTGCAGTCGTCCTTGAACTCACCACAGGTCAAGGTGTTCTGCACTTTTTAGGCATCATTTAATCCGGTTTACGACCAGCGATCGGACCGGGAATTAAAAAATAGGGGGGAATTCCGAGGGGAATCCCCTATTTTGTCATTTGTCATTTGTCCTTCGTCATTTGTCCTTGGTCATTTGTCATTTGTCCTTGGGATTGTTGAATACTCAGGACAACCAAACTACAAACGACCAATGACCAATGACCAGTGACATCAGACCAATGACCAATGACCATTGACCATTGACCCTCTTCAGTCCCAACCCCTAGCGGATGTACTCTTTCAGAATGCTGTTGCGATTGGGATGGCGTAATTTTCGTAATGCTTTCGCCTCTATTTGCCGAATCCGTTCGCGGGTCACATTAAAGATTTGACCAATTTCTTCTAACGTTTTCATCCGGCCATCATCTAAGCCATATCGTAGGCGCAGAACATCCCGTTCCCGAGGACTCAGGGTATCCAGAACGCTTTCGAGGTCTTCGCGCAATAGATTTTTCGATACCTGATCTTCTGGAGTTTCCCCATCGGACTCAATAAAATCGCCCAATCTGGAATCTTCTTCCTTACCAATCGGGGTTTCTAAGGAAATGGGTAACTGAGCCGATTTAGCAATAAATCTCAACTTTTCGATGGTCATTTCCATCCGAGTTGCGATTTCTTCTTCTGTAGGTTTGCGCCCCATTTCTTGGGACAGAAGTTTGGTGGTTTTTTTAATCCGGGAGATCGTTTCATACAAATGAACCGGAAGACGAATGGTCCGGGATTGATCAGCGATCGCCCGGGTAATCGCCTGCCGAATCCACCAAGTGGCATAGGTGGAGAATTTATAACCCTTTTCGTGATCAAACTTTTCAGCAGCCCGGATTAAACCCAGACTCCCTTCTTGAATTAAATCTTGGAACGAAAGTCCCCGATTCATGTATTTTTTAGCGATCGACACCACGAGACGTAGGTTCGATTGCACCATTTTATCTTTTGCCCGTCTGCCGCAATGAAGTCGATGGCGAAATTGACCCACCGTCATCTTGACTGCATCTGCCCACTCCGCATCGTAGGGCTCGCGATGTAAGTGATCACACAGATGTTCGCGAATCCGCTCTAATTCCAGCAAGTCAGCAATTTTGCGAGCGAGTTCAATTTCTTCATCTGCACGCAACAGTCTAATGCGACCAATTTCTTGCAAATAAAGCCGAATAGAGTCTTCCGTATAATGTTTCTTCTTAGGTTGCGCCCGACGACGAGTTGCTCGACCCTTTGTCGCTTTCCCGTCATCGTCTTCTGAGACCGCCTCTAAAAATTCATCGTCATCAATGGAAATGAGAGGTTCGTCATCAGTCTCAATTAATATTTCTAAATCATGCTGAGATTGACCGATGGATTTGATATCGGTGTTCTCAATAGGTGCCAGTACGTTATTAGCCTGGGTCATGCCGCGTTCCTCATGCTCTATCACGAAACAATCAACTAACAAATTTGTGTGATTGGGGGATGTGCTAACACCCTAGCCCATCACTGAGTTTTACGAACCTTGGACCTGTCAAAAGCGGATCATTACGCAACTGCCTTGGACTCCAAATCAAGAGACGATTGGCTCCGGCGAGAGATCGCCCGTCGGTGATGATGGTCACCACGCGCCCCATTTTTTCTCTTCAGGAGATGAACGGATCCGATGGCTAGTCACGAAACGCCTCACTCAACTGCGGGTGATCAGGAAAGCGGGTTCGATACATCACTTACTAAACACACCTTCAGGGCTATTTAGAAGTGGAAATCAATCAAGATTCTCTGCGGTCCCGATAAGACCTTCCCGATTGTAGCCTTTTTCACAAAAATTGCACCTTGGTTTCCATAGTCGTTTGTTTCTGGGGTTCTCATGCCCCGAAATCAGGGGTATCCCGATCTCGCTGCGGGTTGCCATGATAACCTTGATTTAGGCACTTTAACAAGGTTCGTCTTGTTTTAGAAGGCATCATGACGGAATCCCTATTCTATTCTCGGTGAACGATTGGCATCCCCTCAGACGGTTGTACTCGTTGTACTCATCTTCATTCCCGGGATGTTTTCCCTGATGACTTCCAAATAATCTAAAAACTGTCACTGCACCCATTTTTACTTGATTTCCTTAACTTTACTCACATCCAAAGACTTCGCCGTTACTCCCTTTACGGTCCTTCAGCATTGATGAGTGGTCAGATTCGGTCAGACCCGGTTTCTCCATCACCCCCTAGTTGCTTGAAATTGTAGCAAACTGTTCAGTCATTGGCGACTATTTGGAATGAAACGAGTCACAAAATCCATCTCTCCATCAAATCTGGATGCAACCGATGACTCAGACGGGATCTCCCCTCAAATTATCAGGACTGGGATGGAGTGTTTTGCTTAGGCTAGATCCCCTCCCTACAGCCAATTGATTGGGCATAGTTTTGGTTTTTTGCTTCACCCTTGCCACTCATGATTGTTGAGAAGAAGTTGGACCCCTCCTGTTGCAATTGAATTGGAATTGGTTTCGACAGGAAATGACACGGGCGTTGGTGGGAGTACACCTGAATAGAGCTGACACCAACCGAATCAGAGGACACTTTATTTTCCCCCTTTGGGGAGTTGTATTTACAGTACCTCATGAAATGAGTTTTTCGGTGCAACCCCTGCCTTGTCCCCGGGTTAGGACAATTATAATCTAGCTGTCCGATTTTTTTCAGAGGACTAACAGTGAACTCCAGGGAAGGTCGGTTATGCTTCCCCATCTCAAGGAGGGTTGAAATTGCTCGGATTGCGTTTTCAACTCCTATCGTTCCACTGTACTGACCCCCGGTAAGTGGTTGTTATGGGTTGTCGTTCCATAATACCCGGTTCAATGACGGTAGTTTACTGGGTTATTCTAATCAATCAACCCGAAAGTTGACAGGTTCAGATGAATCTTAAATTAACATTCCCCCATTTGCGAACGGATCGACATCTGTACTTTTTTTTGTCGAGATCGGGATTGCTGTTCTTTTCATTCTCATTGTGACACATCTGGCTGGGTTGGGTTTGATAGAGAAGGGGTTTCTTGAACTTCCACAGATATAGATTGATGACTCAATCCCTTTTTTTGTGGCACTGGTTACGCTGACGATCGCGATCGTCTCTTGACTTCAGTGCTGATCGGGATCTTCTGTGGGACATTGAGCCAAGTGAAGGAACCGATTACCCCCAGGGCAACGCCGGTTGCTGACCCCTTTGTTAAATTTTGTAAAACTTGTGGATTCCTATCAAATTTACTCCGAGTAGAGTGAGCTGGACGAGTGCCAGAGGCGATCAATTGTAACGAAATGATAACCGGCTCGCAATAATTCGGGAATTAATTCCTCGGCGATCGCCGCAACGTCCTCCCCACCATGCCATCCATCGTGCAAGACGATATGGGACCCGTTCTGAACCTGCCGCAGAACGCGGTCCACCACCACTGATACTCCGGGTCTCCACCAGTCTTCTACCACCACACTCCACATCACTGGACGATAGTTCCACTGATGCAAATGGCGCAAGATCTTGGGCGTAAAGAACCCGTTTGGGGGTCGCACGTCCCGGATCTGGGTTTTGACCTGTTCTAGATCCAATTCACAGGCGTGAGCGATCGCCGCTTGGTTTTTCTCTAAACTCTCCCGCAGTTGAGTCAGACTCAGGCGCGGAAATGACCGATGCTCATATCCATGCAACCCGATCCAATGTCCCCGTTCATACACTGCTTTGGCAACCGAGGGCGATCGCTCAACGCAAACCCCCAGCCAAAAAAAGCTGGCCACGATTCCGTAGCGGTCTAACACCTTTAGTAACTGTGGCGTGTATTCCGCATGGGGTCCATCATCAAAGGTCAAGGCGATCGCCGGTTCCGTATTCTTGCCCGACCACAGACACTTAGGAAAGCTCGGTTGGAGAATTCTATAAAACAGCGGATATAATGGCGCAAATCTCATGAGCAAGTCTTGATTATTCTTTATCAAATGTAACCTTTGAGGCGATTTTTATCCCTGAACAGCCTTAAACAATTTCCGCTCACAAATAGCCCCCTCTCCCACCCCAAAAACCGCACCCCTCAAATTCGCTTTTTTACCCTATAATGATAAATTTTTTTTAATGATTTGGTAAAGAAACTGTCAAGATTGTTTAAAGATTCTCTTTCCTCAACCCTAAACTCCAGAACCCGAATCCCGGGACCCCCAGCCCAAGATTTACTTTTTCTGGCATTCCTTAATCATTTACCCCTAACAACATCCCCTAAAAAATCAGGGATTGAGTTTGGGAAAACTACCTAAACTCAACCCCTCACCGAACCCCTACCTCAAGCGCTCAACCCGGTTCAAGAAATCTCCTGTAAAAAATCCCCCGGATTGAACCCCGGGGACACCACCCCGGTCAAACCGACTGCGGTGCGATCGCTAGATTGACGATCCACAGACATCCCCAGTAATTGAACCTCCGTATCCATCGCCACATTTACCCCCTTTACCGATGCCCGTTGACGGTGAGTACGCTGCTTTTGGGCGTATTCCACCTGCTTGGTTTGGGCCATCGCATAAGCCGGGGTATCCCGAGGAACCTTTTTGAGAATCTCGATCGCCCCGACAAAATCCTGCTTTCGCGCACGTTTATAGGCTTCCTGCAAGAGTGAATTCCCCTTAATCCGCTGCTTTTGGCGATATTCTCTAATCTTTTCTTGTACCTTAGAATAAGTCGGCGTACCCGAGGGAATCTTTTCGAGCAACTGAATCGCCTTCGCAAAATCTTTGGCGATCGCCGCTTGGTAAGCTTCGGTTAATAACTTATGCGCTTCAGCTTCTAAGCGGATCCGATAATTTTCTTCATACTCAGGAATTTTAGAAACCGCTTCCTCATAAGCCGGAGTCCCCGGGGGAATTTTCTTGAGTAATTCTAAGGCCCCCTTAAAATCTTTTTCTCCTCCCTTTGCGTAGGCTGCTTGCAACCATTCCGGCGTCTGCGGTGCAACTTTAGCTGTAGCTTCCTGCACCCAGGGAGTAATTTTATCTTGCCAATAGGCAATGTCAGGAATTGGGGCGGCTGCTTGGATCACTTCGACCCACTGCTGTTGCTGATAGGCTTTTTCCACCAAGGGGAATTGAGTCTGGGCTTTTTCCCAGTCTACACGCCAACGGTCAAGATTAGTGCGAGCCTCACTATAAGCCTGACTAAAGTTGGGAATCGATTCAGCCAGGGCGATCGCGTTGTCATACTTCCCGGCATGATATTCTATAGTCGCCTGGGTTAAAAGTTTCGGCCCATCATCGGCGGTGGAAAAAGAGAACAGGGAGGTTAAACCACCTGTAATCACCAGGGAATTCACCGTAAACCCACCCCACATTCCCAAAAGCAGAATATTAGAACCCTTAACACTACTCCTTTTTTTCGAGGGGAGCGGTTGGGGTGAGAATGAGGATTGAGCAACTACGGGATCTGGCGTCACATTCATTTCTGTAGACGAGATAGATTCCATTTCTAATGGTGGATTCGGAACCGTCATCGCTTCCGGCGATGGGTCCACAGGGGAGATAGGGGAGATGGGGGAGATTGGGGAGATTGGGGAGATTGGGGAGATTGGGGAGATTGGGGAGATCTCTTCACTCTGTGGAAGAGGATTGGATGTTGCCGCAGAGGTTAGGGTTACGGGAATTGGAGCCGCGATCGCAACTTCTGCCGGTGGGATTGTGGCAGTGTCCTGAGTTTCCTGTCTTATCTCAGGGGTGTGTATGGGTTGAATTTCTATCGGTTGGAGATTGATTGGGGTGGACTCGTTCAACTGTAGAAGCTGCAATTCATTCAGAGCTTCCTTGGCAGACTGGTAACGATGTTTGCAGTGATAGCGCACCATTTTGCTTAACAGGGCAACCAACGCCGAACCCACGGGTGCGATCGCCTCTGAATGCCAATCAATCTCTCCCGTGTGGGAGTTAACTTCTAAGTCTGCCGGATGTAGTCCTGTTAAGGCTTGAATTGCAAGTAAGCCGAGGGCATATATATCACTGTTGGGACGTGAGTTTCCAGTGAGTTGTTCCGGGGGTAAATAGCCAAAGGTAGCGATCGGCAAGGCGATGGAAGCTTGTCTATATCCCCGGATATTTTGCTCCCGAATGGGTTGGACACTAGCAAAGTCTACGAGGGTGAATTTCCCATCTTCGGCCCGTTTAATTAATTTATCCGGGGCGATATTGCTATGAATAAACCCTTGCTGATGGATAAAATTCAGAAGAGATAAACCTTCTTTGAGAAACTCTAAACAGGCGCTTTCGGTCCATCGCTTACTACAGCGTTTGCCGATGGGTAGGAGGTGACGGAGTTTTTCCCCTTCAATCCATTCTTGAACTAAATAGGAGGAATCGGCTTCGGTGAAGCAGTGCAACAATCGGGGAATGCGATCGTGATTTCCCAGTTGTTTCAGGGTTTTGGCTTCAATCCCAAATAAGTGTTGCGCTGATTTGAGACAATGGGGATTGCGTGTGGCTAGATTAAGCTGCTTGACGAAACATTTAGGATGGCCTGGGTTTTTTGTATCTTTAGCAATGTAGGTGTTACCGACCCCATCAGCATTTAAAACTTTAACAATTTGATAGCGATCGGCTAATAATGTTTCTAATATAGGCATTGACACGACTCTCTGCATAGAAAGAATTTCCACCTTGACCTTGAGTTTCACAGAGGTTTAAAATCAACCTGATCGTTTGCTTAGAGGCCCCACTACTCCCTCGAACTCCCTGGCATCAAATCGTTGTAGCTGTTCGCTTGACCGTTTGGACCAGTCGAATCGAGCTAGGTTTGAGCCGATGCTATCGGTCCGTTGCGCGATCGCTTTATGCCTTTGATGGGGGATGTACCACTGGGCACTGAAACTGCTCACTGCCGAGGGAGTGGGGTTTCTAGTCAAACTAGGAGCTTATTCAGGTATCAGTGCAAACAATGTTCAGCTTCCGGGTTTCTCTATCAGGAATATTGCCCATTATTTTTGAATATCCCGAATTTTCTTCCGTTAACCGGGTTTTCATCATCGGGGTATCCTATATAACATTAATTTCAACAAGGACCAAACCTCTGGACCCGGGAAAAGGTTAGACCCCGCCTCGGTTTTGCCGAAAGCTATTTGCTCCGAGTAGGGGGGGAAATCCCCCGATCTGTTAACGGTTGAATTCGGTTTTTAGTAAGTGCAACCTCCGGTAAAATTTGGATATATTTTTGAGCTTTTAAAATCCTTGGTAATCTCTACATAAAATTTGATAAATACTCGATAAAACTGAATTAATTTTTATTAAAGTTTCCTCCTGACTTTATCCAAATTTCATCTATGCCTCAAATCCCACCCTAGTCCGGAGGGGCTCTATACTAAAAACAATTTTTTCCCTTAGAAACTGGGTATTTACCCCCACCGCTGCTGTAGAACTCTAAAAAAACCCAGATTGTCCGGATAACCCGTATTTAGCGTGAAAGAGATTAAAGGCTAACTCTATTTTTAAAATATGTAAGTATAAATGTAGCAATCCAAACTAGGTGATCTCCCTCGGGGGTTATACCGAATTTCAGGCCCCCTCTTAAATCAGGAGATCTGTCAGGGTTTTCTAACCGAGTATTCGTTCAATTCAGAACCAATAGTATAGAGGGCGGCTAAATTAATTGGACAATTTTTATCCAGCGGTTAGAGCATATTGCTACCTCTTTCAATAAGAACACAATAGGCTTCCACTCTTTCCCCATGTCCTCGGGAGTGATGTCTGATTAGTCGGGCTTAATTTTCGGAAATGCACTTATCTTTGAAGGGTCAACTATCATGGCTATCCTAGTTTTTTCGCTTTTGTTTATTTTCTTTACAATTGAAGTGTTCAATCCCAAAAAATCTAAGAAACACTCCAATTTACATCAGTCTAAACCTTGCTGTAACAACAATATCCAAGACCGAAAACCTACTTTAGAAGGTAATCATCCTAAAACGACACAAACATCTCCTCCAGGAAGCCGTTCTTCTAAATCTCGTGGATAAAGTCCCTCATCCAGAAATGCCAAACGCTACCCTCTCTTTCCTGAATCAGAATAAGTACATCGTTCAGTTGTGAGGTTCGTCAGATCAGCGCCTATAACCCAGCTATTCACTGGTAGGGGTTGAGTTTTTTAATTCAAACTTTAGGAAGAGGGCTAGACTTGATGATTAGACCGAGGGATTCGGTGAATTTTCATCGGTTCTTTCCCCTAAAATTGAGTAGATAATTGTTTCCTGCTGTTTACCCCGCAGGTGAAGTTCAGTCACTTGAACCCCTTGATAGCGATCGCAGACGTAATTATAGGTTTCTTCGGTGACCAAAAGGTGATAAAGATTATGAGCAACAATATCTTTATTTAGGGGTTCTACTCGGGCCGCCACATTCACCGTATCCCCGATCGCTGAATAATTGGCCCGTTGTTTGCCGCCGACACTCCCTGCAATCAGCGGACCTGTATGAATCCCCATTCCCACTTGAATCAACGGTTTTCCTTCTGCCTTCATCCGTTGATTGAGTTGTTTCAGTCGCGCATCCATTGCTAAACAAGCGGCGATCGCATTCCTGGCATCGGCCTGAATTTCCTCGGGAGTTTGACGAGGAAACGGCAGCCCAAATACCGCCATAATTGCATCACCAATATATTTATCAATCACTCCCCCATGCTCCATAATACATTCAGACATTGCATCCAAATAATCATTGAGCCAGGAGAGTAAATCCCGGGGAGGTAAGCGTTCAGAAATAGTAGTAAAACTGCGAATATCCATGAATAAAACCGTAGCAATCAATTCTTGAGGCGGTAAATCTCCCCGGTCAAAAATTTCATCCCGACGGTCCCAAACTAAACGAGCCATTTCGGGAGAAATTTGTTTTGCAAAAAGCTGCATGAGCTGTTGTTTTTCATAGCGATCGCGCAGTTGGACGATGATTCCCGCTAATAGCATGGTGCCGATGGGTGCAGCAACTGGAAGCCACCAATTTCCCCAAGTAAAAGCAGCTAAAGCGATGGCAAACCAAGCTAGAGGAAACCCCAATGCTGCTGCAATCTGAAGTTGCGCCAATCCGAAGCGCATCAAACCGCGATCGCTCCAGACCCAACTCATGCATAAACTAATCCCAATTAAAATCACCCCAGTTAGGACTGGGGGAAGCCGTTTTAAAAACCGTCCCTCTAACCCATTATCCAAAATTGCCCCATGGATATAGACCCCGGTAATCGGCTGAATGGGTGAAATTTTGCGATCAATACCCGTCGCCACAAACCCCACTAAAACCAGTTGATTATCAAAGGCATCTGGAGGAACGCGACCCTCGACTACATCCACGAAGGAATAAGTGGGGACTTGCTGTATTTTTCCGGGCCAATTGATCCAGACATTTTGAAAATCAAACTCTGGATCAGGCTTAACAATAGCCTGGGGTGAAATTTGATTTAATAACGTCTCAGGGTGTTGATTTTCCGAAACTTGCAGCATGGCTAAACTCAAGGTCGGTATCCCATTCAACCAAACCGTTCCCTGACGGCTAATGCCATCACTATCCGGTTCATGAAGAATATGACCGATCGCCGCTGCCGCATCTTTTAAAACAGGTAACGGTTCTTCTTCGGGACCGGCGCTGGCGAGAATCGTTTTGCCATTGGCTTGAATTGCGCGAGCGAATGATTCATCTTGAGGACTCGGATCAAGAAACAAAATATCAAAACCAATGGCGGTAGGGGAAGAAGTGTTGAGAACATTCAGAAGTTCGACATAGCGATCGCGAGACCAGGGGAACTGTCCGTAATCCTGCAAACTCTTACCATCAATGGCAATCACCGTAATCCGGGGATTCCATCGCAGTTCGGGACGAAGATTAAACAGTACCCCATACCCCAACCGTTCTAGGGGTTGCCATGCACCGCCTAACCCCATTGTCACGGAGATCGCTGCCGCGATCGCTCCGGGTAACAAAGGAGGATGAGTTCTCAAATAACCTTGTAGCCAATGTCGAAATCCCACAAAATGCCCTAACAACTCCAGAGAAAGGAATCCAGATTTGAGGAATTCGGATAATTTATTGAACCGGGATGGAATAGACTCGTTCTCGCACTGCCGGTCCACGCACGACGAACCGCAGTCGTCGGGAGGCAGGTCTGGGTATCAACAGGGAGAAACTGCCATCGGGATTGGTAACAATAGGTTCACCGTTGAGCAACACGATATCTGGACTATCAATTTTACCGTGAATGAGAACTCGATTGGAACCCCGGGGTTGGGTGACGAGCAATTGCAATTTGGACTCGGCAGGAATGGGTTGAGGCGCAGTGGGAGCCAAACCGGGGGCGATCACGGTAAATTGACCATTACCCAAGAGGACTTCTTGTCCGAGTGCGGTGGCGCTGACGCTACCATCAACGGTCCGGACTCCTGTCTGACCGTTGGGTCCGACATCGACGCCAAATGACGTACCGCGCACCCCGGCAACTCCGGTGGGTGTCCGCACTCTGAAGGGGGAACCTCCGGTGCGGTCCTGGGTTAACAGGGGGTCTTCTAGGGAGAAGGGGAGGGTCTTCGTGGCGATCGCGGTTCCTTCAAGCTCGCTTACCAAATCGCGGGTTAACCGTCCTAGGGAAAACCTGACCTGTCCCTGGCGCACAAATAGCTCGACATTCTCATCCGCAAGGCTTTCGATCTCAAATTCGCTGACTTCATCTACTTCTAGGCTGCCGCGAAAGTTGTCAAATCGCAAACGAGCGTTGGAGTTTTCTTCGGTGACCCAGGTGCCGATCGCCGGTTGGAAACAGTCTCCGACTTGAATGGGGCGTCCTTCAAAGGTGACGTTCCCGCGAAGGGATTCTACTCTCATCCCCCCGTCACAACTGCCGCTAGTCTGTGCTAATACGTCGGCGCTTAGAGGCTCCTGATCCGTTGAAAATACGGGGACCGGGCTACTTTCCTCAGCATTTAAGGTGCTCTGTGGGGAGGTGAATGGCCCTCCTTCTACAAACGAGAGACCTCCCGGGGGAAGGTCTCTGGGGGTCTGGGTTTCCGGTTGAACGTCCGGGGTAGCGATCGCCATCGCTGGAGTGGGAGTTATGGTCGCGATCGCACCCCAGGATAATAAGATGGCTCGGAGAATCTGAGGTAAACCTAAAGCAGAGGTGAAAATATTATTCATCAGCTTCGATAATTTTAGGGAAGTATTTTTAGAGCATATAGGTGCGATCACACCAAAACCAAGACGAACTAAGATTCTTCAGAAGTTTCCCTTCCGATAAATTCATAGATTCATATAAAGCGATCGCCCCAGGCTGATGCTCCAGCCTCTTGATTACAATATAGAGGCACCCCAGCCTGAATCTCTATCAGGTTTCCAATTCCGGCGCTGCCAATCCGGAGTGATTTTTCCCAGTCCACTCGGCTTGGGGTTGGTCTGGAAATATCCCCAAGTGCTGGCCAACCCTCGACTCTACATCCTCAAGGGGACAAAACCCACCCCCTTGGCCCCTGCCACGGGACAATTCCCGGGAAATTGTGCTGTTGGAATTGACGATTCAAGACAATCCGTTAGGGCTAAATAACCTAGAGCTTTTCAGTTATTGGGTTAATAATCCCTGCATTCACGAGCTTTGGCCGGATTGGGCCGGTTTTTTAGGGGTTGACATCAACGGGATAGGAAAGAGCCGGATTGGACGGGGACATCGATGCGTTGTGGGCTTTCTGGAATGATAGCCCTAGGATTGCACCCACCAAAAGGATGCCATAGACCAGGTAAAGATGGATGGGGCTCAAAGACAAGCTAAAAACAAATTTTGAGGGGTTTGTCGAACGGGCGACGGTTTGGATGGGATTCCGTTCGGGTAAAGAATCGGCTAAAACGGACCCATCTAATCCCAAGGCATCCCCAAGACGACGGACAAACCCTCGGACATAGATATCCTGGGGTAATTTCTCGATCAACCCGGTTTCGAGGGCCTGGATCTGATGCTGGGGGACATGGGTCAAGTTGTAGAGTTCTTCGCGAGAGAGTCCTTGCTGTTGTCTGCGTTGTTCGAGTTCTTGACCCAGTTGCCGCAGGACGTCTTCCCAGAGGCGATCGCGGTTGAGTTCAGCTTGCTCGCTGATCCCGTTTATGAATGAGTCAGTTTCGGTGGAGTTGATTGCTACAGCATTGTCTGAATTCGTTCGACTCAGCAGCTTCTCTTCCTCTGCTGATTTGGGTCTGGACAATCGCGTAAAATCAAAGGCTAAATTCGATCCAGTCATTACTATTTTCTCCGTGCTTTAGGGAAACAGATTCTCATGTAGAAGTGTAAAGCGTCAAGATGTGGGGTGACACCCCTCGGATGTATAACCCCTCAAGTGATAACAAGTCTAAGTGGAATTTGTCTACTCTCCACTCCGGGATAGGTCCCTAATCACCCGATTTTTTTGTAGAAACCCTGGTTAAAAAATCCGCAACGATCGCATTGAAAGCCTCTGCCTGCGCTAAAAAGGGCCAGTGATTGCCCTCAATCCGATGGTGAGTCAGATTTTTTAGATAAGTTTTGTAAGGCTTAATTTGCCATTGGGCACGATTAACACCCTGTTTGGGTTGAATGAATAGGGTAGGGGTTAATAGGGGTTCGGTTAATCCGTCCACGCGCAGGACATCCTCAAAAATGCCATCTCGGGCAGCGATCGTAAACTTACTCCCCCACTCTCCATTGGGTTTTTTCTCAATCCCTTCTTGAAAAACCTGTTGTTGCAGGGGACTCCACCCGCTGTATTGCCCCAACTGCTGCGCCTGCGCTTGTGCTGCTTCATAGCTGGGAAAGGGACCCATCATTTTTAGGCAAGCTAAAGTGCGGTAAAGGATGGGAAAACTCAGTTTCATGATCGATGGCATCTTGGTGATAAAGATGGGGTCCACCAAAATCATGCTATTAAAGCGTTCAGGATGCGATCGCGCCCAAATTGGGGCAATTTTCGCACTCCAAGAATGGGCCAAAACATGAGCCGATCGCCACCGCAGATGAGCCAGTAAACCTTCGAGATCCCCGAGTATATCCGAGGTGGTGTAACCCTTTACAGGTTTACTGCTATAACCGTGACCCCGCAGATCCGGTGCAATAATATGATAGCGATCGCTTAGGTATTCCCCTAAACTCGCCCAAACCAAAGCATGGTCTCCCAACCCATGCAACAACAATAACGGCTCTTTTCCGCGATTCCATTCCAGATAAGAAAGCTGGAGATCAGGGAAATTCAGGGTTTGACGGGTGGGCATCATGGGAGGTGTAGATTTTAGACTTTAAATTTCCGATTTTAGATTTTCCGTAAGAAATTGGCAATTGAGGATTCTACGGAGTTCCTAGGGGCGATCGCCGCACCCCTCCAAATCTTAGGGCAAATCGGAAAAGTTATGAGATCGCGTTCCTTTATTCCTTTGCACCTAAAATCTGCTACAATTTTATTTTACATTACCGTTTGACCTCAGATTAAACCTTTGAATCAAAAGCAGATCGTATTAAAAGTATTTTGGAGCATTGCCGGTCTCACGGTAGCCCTTTGGATACTCCGAGGTCTGCGCATTTTGACGGGAATTTCCAGCGGTGTCCTATGGCTCTTAATTTTTCTGTCCATTACCTTGGGGGTCATTTATCGTCTCCAAACCCCTAGGCGCTATTAAATCAACCCGATTATTAGACCTCACCCTTTCAAAGATAACCCCAGGGTTTTAAACATTGGCGTCCTTATAGCTGTAGTCGGCTAAAACCCACTAAAGCAACGATCGCAAGTCGTTATCCTCCCCTGTTCAGAGTAACGGCTTGCGGTCGTTCTGTGAGTTCAAATTCACCCCTAACGCCTTCTTTCCCCTTAAAATCCGAAGACTTATTCACCCCTATCAGGCTTCTTAACCCGATAGTAAATGGCGCGATCGCGACGCATGGCAGCCCCCACCGTCACATTCAGTTGAGCGCCTAAAAGAGTCACCAACGAACTCAAATAAAGCCATAAGAGCAAAATAATAATTGTTCCCACTGCCCCATAAGTCCGATTATAATTTCCAAAATGTAATACATAAAGGCGAAACAAACTGGAAATAATCGCCCATACAATAGCGGCAATAAAAGCGCCCGGAATTAGGGGCGTATCCCGCCGACGGTGGGAGGGACCAAACCGATAAATAAAGGCAAAGGCAACCGAAACAATCAGTAACGTCAGGGGACGACTCCAAAAATGCCACACCTCCAACAATCGTCCTTCCAGAGGGCAACTCGGTAGAGGTTTCAACAGGCAGAGAAATCCCGATTCAAATAAACAATTTTGACCCGAATCGATTAAACAACTGCGACGGGCGAGTAACTGAATCACCCAGTCACTAATAAAAATTAGAAACGAGGCCACAATAAATAGAATAATGCTCCCCATCGCTAGACCGATCGCCACCAGTTTCGCCTTCCAAAAAGGCCGCCTCTGTTTGTGGGGAATTTGATGAATTTGATCTAAAGCGGCCATTGCTGCACCCATGACCCCGGAAAAAACCCAAAGCGCTGCGACAAACCCTAGGGAAAATACTTCCTGATTCCGACTTTGGAGAATTTCTCGAATCAACCCGCGAATGGTGTTCCAAACTTCAAGGGGTATCACCTCAGCGAGTTGATTAGCTAGATTGAACAAAGTAGCTTGTAAGACTTCAAATAGACCAATGGAAGCAACGACTGCTAGAATAGCGGGAAACAGAGATAACATGGCATGGTAGGCCATTTCTGCTGATAAACCTGTTAATCGCTGTTGGCTGGCGCGATCGGCAACTTCGCACAGGGTGGAAAATTTGAGATAGGAAAAAAACTGCAAAAACCGCAGCAGGGGTTGCAAGGAGGGACCCATCCCCGCTCCTATGCCTCTCCACCAGATGAGGAAACTTCCGAGAGATAGTTTGGGCAACTTCACGACGCTATGGCTCCCTCTATGTTAGATTAGCCCTCTAAAATGCCATTTTTGACCCCGGATGGGGCCGAGTTGGGCGGATCGCTATGGGTGGGCGATCGCAAATCCCAGGGGATTGGATTGGAAAAAAACTAAACCTATACCCATCTTAATTTACACTCTATACGCTTAACTAGAGTTGAATAGGACTGATGCAGATCAACCGGGTTTCTGTAAAACAGGGTCACGTTGTCATGATTAGAGAACTCAGCTGAACTCTAGAAACTGGGTTTTTCCTGGGGTAGTCCGGTGGAAAATTGATTGGGAGTTGCCAATGTCGGAAAATGTCTCGCAGTGGTTGGAAGAAATTAGATCCCTGAAACAGGAAATCATCCGTGCCGAACAAGAACGGGATGCGGCGGAAGCGGGTGCCGATCGCTGGCGGGGACTTTACACGACGGAAGCGCAGCAACGGCGAACCCAGGTTGAGCAGTTGACGGATGCAGTCGCCACTCTGAAAGCTGAACTAGAACGGTTGCAAGCGGGACCCTCATCGTTGCCTCGGGCCATTGCCCCCTCGGAACTGTTGCAAGAGTTGGCGGGAATGGGACCGGATGAAGTGAAGGGAAAATTGATTGAAGCCTTCCTGGAACGCGATCGCCTCGCCCAAGAACTGTCACGAATGACTGAATTGCTTGAAGCGGAAAAAGCCAGTCATGAACAAACCCGCCAGAGTTTAACCAGTGCCCTGGGAGATACGGTGGAACTCCTGAAAAAAGGCCAACCGGGAACGAAATCTGGACTCAATCTCGATTTGGCCCGTCTCGTCAGTGGCACTTCATTAAACCCCAAGAGAGAAGATTAACGCAGTTGTCCTTGGTCGTTGGTTCTTGGTCATTGGTCATTGGTCCTTGGTCGTTGGTCATTGGTCGTTGGTCCTTGGTCCTTGGTCGTTGGTCCTTGGTCATTAGGAGGGTTGAATACTCAGAACAAACCAACAACCCATGACAAATGACCAATGACAAATGACAAATGACCAAGGACTGTGGTGATGAGGACCTAAAATCCCATCACTTTTGCTACGGCTTCCATTTCGGGTTCGATGCCTTGTTTAAAGGGATTGTTACTATGTTTAATCGCGGTATCAGGGTCTTTGAGTCCATTGCCGGTGAGGACGCAAACGACGGTGGCCCCGGTGGGTACTTGGTCTTTGACCTTGAGTAATCCCGCAACGGAGGCAGCGGAGGCGGGTTCGCAGAATACTCCTTCCTGGGAGGCTAAAAGACGATAGGCATCGAGAATTTCGTCGTCGGTGACCGCATTAAAACTGCCTCCCGAGGACTCTTGGGCGGCGATCGCCTTATCCCAACTGGCGGGATTTCCGATGCGGATGGCGGTGGCAAGGGTTTCGGGATTGGGGACAGGTTGGCCGTTGACGAGGGGGGCTGCACCAGCGGCTTGAAAGCCCATCATTTGCGGGAGGCGATCGCATTTCCCGGCTTGATGATACTGACAAAATCCCATCCAATAGGCGGAAATATTGCCAGCATTGCCCACAGGAATGCACAGCCAATCGGGAGCGTTACCCAAGGCATCCACGACCTCAAATGCTCCAGTTTTCTGCCCTTCGAGGCGATAGGGATTGACGGAGTTGACCAAGGTAACGGGATAATGTTCGGCCATATCCCGGACAATTTCTAAAGCTTTGTCGAAATTTCCTTTAATGGCTAAGACTTCTGCACCATAGAGTAAGGCTTGGGCGAGTTTACCCAGGGCGACATAGCCATCGGGAATCAGGACAAATGCCCGCATTCCGGCGCGTCTGGCATAGGCAGCAGCAGAGGCGGAGGTGTTGCCGGTACTGGCACAGATGACGGCTTTGGCCCCTTCCTCTTTGGCTTTGGAAATTGCCATTGTCATCCCCCGGTCTTTAAAGCTGCCGGTGGGGTTGAGTCCGTCATATTTGACGTACACTTGCACCTGTCTGCCGATGATTTGGGCGATCGCTGGGGCGGGAATCAGGGGGGTGTTACCTTCTTGGAGGGTAACGACTGGAGTCTGGTCGCTGACGGGCAGATACTGCCGGTAAGCCTGGATGAGACCGGGCCAGTATGAGGACCGAAGGGGGGCATCTGCTGGAGTTGCACCGGAAGTTGGGGAGGGAACGGGAGAATAACTCAGGGTCACCGTGTGTTAATTCTTTGGACTTCAAATAGCCTTACAGTCTAATCCAAGTGTAGCCCACTCGTCAAAAGTTCGCCGGTTGTTGGTCATTGGTCGTTGGTCATTGGTCATTGGTCACTGGTCACTGGTCGCTGGTCATTTGTCGTTGGTCATTGGTCACTGGTCACTGGCCGTTGGTTGATTCTGAGTCTTTATCCCTCCACAAAACCAATGACCAAGGACAAAGGACCAATGACCAATGACCAATGACCAATGACCAATGACAAAATTTGGAATTTTGATAAATTCGATGCTTTTTTTTTCTGGTGTTGAGATAAAATAGCCAGGTGATTTGCCTAAGTAAAAATTACTAAACTTTAAACGACTGATGCCCACTGTTATTTCTAGCCGACCCACCTCCGAAACCGTTCAGAGTGCCTCTAGCGTAGCGATCGCTTCTAATGCTTCCCAGAATAACGGCGATCGCCTGATTAAAATGCTCAAATCCCTCTACCAGGCTGATCAGCAGGTCAAGTTCTTGCACTTGCACGCCGAAGCAGACTACCTGATGCAACAGTTGCAAACCTTGAAACAGCATCACTCCAACCCAGAAAATTCCGTTCCTGCTTCTTCCTCGAAAAATTAAGGCAGTCCAACTCCGACCGGGACAGTGGGACCCCCACTATTTGTTAAGCACACTGTTCCCGGCGAGTCAAGCCCCTGCCGGTTTTTTTGAGCGATTCCGAGATTCTGCATAATAAAAGTCTCTTGTCAATCCCCTAGGGGAAAAATGTGAGGGAAAAACCCTGGCTCTAAAAATTCCTGCTGTGCGATCGCAAGATGTGCTATAAAAGGTAAAGTTTTATGACGTGCCAGGTTTCTAAACCCCAGGGATGCGGAGTGTGTGATCCGTATTTTGCCCTGAACAGGCATTCATCAATCATCAGATTGCACGCAAGACGGCCCTGCTACTCACCCTTTGAGTCAGCAGGAATTTATCCTGCGGCGATCGGGGGATTCATACGATTAGCAACCGAAGAAGTTAGATTTAATAGATGACAGCATCAACATTAAAGCCTCAAGTAACCCCTCAAACATTGGGACCCGATTCCTTCCCTTCTTCTCTACGTCTGAGAGATATTTTGAGGACCTTGCCGAAAGATGTATTTCTCAAAAATCGGCGGAAAGCATGGACTAGAGTTATTATCAATGTATTATTAGTCGCCCTCGGCTACTGGGCATTAGCCGTTTCTCCCGCATTTTTGTTGCCGATCCTGTGGATCTATACGGGGACAGCCCTAACGGGTTTTTTTGTGATTGCCCATGATTGTGGTCACCGTTCCTTTGCCAATCGCAAATGGGTTAATGATTTGGTCGGTCATCTTATGATGCTGCCCTTAATTTACCCGTTTCATGGCTGGCGAATTGGTCACAATCACCACCACAAACACACGAATAAACTGCTGGAAGATAATGCCTGGGAACCTTGGTTGCCGGACGTTTATGAAAATCTCAGCACTTTTATGAAAACCTTTTATCGCTTCCTCCGGGGACGCTTCTGGTGGATGGGTTCCATCGTCCACTGGGCTGGATTGCACTTTGATTGGTGGCGTTATGAAGGCAAGAAACGGGAACAAGTGAAATTTTCGGCTTTAGTTGTCATCGCTTTTGCTGCGATCGCCTTCCCCACTCTAATTGCTACCACTGGAATTTGGGGATTTGTAAAATTTTGGCTGATGCCTTGGATGGTCTACCATTTCTGGATGAGTACCTTCACCATCGTTCACCATACCACCCCGAATATTTCCTTTGCTTTCCCAGAAGATTGGCATGAAGCAAAAGCCCAATTAAGCGGTACGGTTCATTGTGATTATCCCCGCTGGGTGGAATTCCTCTGTCACGATATTAATGTTCATATTCCCCATCACCTCTCCACGGCAATTCCGTCTTACAATTTACGGGAAGCTCATCAAAGTTTGGAACAAAATTGGGGCAAATACCTTCATAAAACCACTTTTTCATGGTCCTTGATGAAGGAAATTACCGATAAGTGTCACTTGTACGATGAGCAAAACGGTTACCAATCTTTTAAAGATTATCACGCCGGTCGGTAAGAGAAAGAATCCTCTCCTATCCCCATGAATTATCCTTTAAAGACGTGCCAAGTGCGCGTCTTTTTTGTTTTTGAAAACGGTTTTTCGGCCCCAGGCCCTACCCCCTTACCAGAGTAGGTTGTTACTGCCCCTCCGGTCCCCTCCCCTGTGTCTTGGGGAGGGTTACGGTGGGGTCCGAGTTCAAAACCCGCAGCGTCCAGCCTGGGGCTACACGGACAAAGCCCGCCTGCGCGGGCTACTCTATAAAATATCCCCTGTTCAATTTGTTTAAAATCAATAAAGCTGCCTTCACCTAAAACGTTCAAAGGGATGCCATGACCCAGCAAAATTTCGGAACCAATCCAGGGGATAGAATGGGGCGTAAATCTCTCCCCGGACCGATTCCATTAAGCTATTACGGCGTTTATCGCTGTCCGGTTTGTCGCTATGGGGAACTCTCTAACCTGGCGATGATGGATGCCTTTGGCTGTAACTTTTGCAGCCGCATTTTTACCGCGAACTTAGACCAAAATGCGCTCAGTTTAGCGGATACTGTGCCGCCAATTACCTGGCATTGGAATGGTCGCCAATGGCAAGGATTACCTCGGGCTGGGGTAGAATTTGGATGGGAAATTGCGATCGCTGCGATCGCCATCATTACCCTCCCCACCCTGTTAGTCGGACTCGGGGCCTATATTTTCCCCCCAGTCCCCGGCAGTAGCTTGAGTTGGGTTCCGGCTTTTTGGACGATCGCCACCTTTTGCGGTCACCTCACCATTGTCCTGTGGCTGATAGTTGAATATTATCAGTTTCCGGTATTGCTTTTTTTAAAAGCATGGCAACGGCGCTTATGGATGCGATAGATTTGTCATTTGTCGTTGGTCATTTGCCATTGTGTTACAAGTTTCGTAGTAACGACTTCAGGCGTTAAAGTGGGGCAGTCAATTAACCACCCCACTCCGAATCAACCTGGGAGTTAAGGCTTACAAATTGTTTTGAATCATTTCTCGGTACAAACTTTTTTGTTTGACTCCCCGGACTTGATCCACTAATCCCTTATCCTTAAAGAACTGCACCGTGGGCGTTCCGGTTACTCCCGCATTGTCCGCAATTTCTGGGTCGGCTTCAATGTCGATTTCGACATAGTGAACCTTGCCATCAAACTCATCAATCACTTTACTGAGAATCGGTTTCAGGGTATGGCAAGGACCGCAGGAGGGGGCGGAATATTTGACCACAATCAAGCGATCGCTGGCATGGTACAACTTCCGCAAGGCCAACCCGCCCACATGGCGCGTTGCAGTCGGATCGAAATTCTCTTCCGTATCGGATATTTGTTCTTTTTCTGGTTCTGGCGCTTTCTCTGATGCTTCGGTTTGATGGAACTCTTGAACTAACCCATTCACCGATAACCACCGTTCCGCTAACATCGCCCCCATACAACCCGTTCCCGCTGCGGTAATCGCTTGGCGAAACTCATGGTCTTGCACATCTCCGACAGCATAAACCCCTTCTACGCTGGTTTCAACGCTTCCCGGTTTTGTGACAATATATCCGAGTTCATCTAGTTCCAGTTGACCTTTAAACAGTTGGGTATTTGGAGTATGGCCGATCGCATAAAACAATCCCCGAACCTGCAAATCAGTTTCTTCTCCAGTTTTGATGTTTCTAACTTTAATCCCCTCCATCCGGTCCTCATTTCCCAAGATATCCACGGTCTCCGTATTCCAATGAACTGTAATTTTGGGGTTCTTCAATACCCGGTCTTGCATCGCTTTGGAGGCGCGCATTTCCTCCCGACGAACTAACAGGTGAACATGAGTCCCATATTTGGTCAAATACACCGCTTCTTCTGCCGCAGTGTCTCCGCCACCCACCACTGCTAAGGCGACGCCTTTAAAAATGGGACTGGCCCCATCGCAAATCGCACAGGCAGAGACCCCACGACTCCAAAACTGGTGCTCGCTGGAGAGTCCCAGCCGTTTGGCCGTGGCCCCTGTGGCAATAATCACCGTATGGGCCTTAACTTCGCGTTCCTCTGAACGGATTACGAAGGGACGCTGACTCAAATCCACCGATTGCACATCTTCCATGTACAATTCAGCCCCCCAGCGTTGCGCCTGGAGTTTCATCCGTTCCATGAGTTTCGGTCCTGTAATCCCCTCGGGAAACCCCGGGAAGTTCTCTACTTCTGTGGTGGTCATTAATTGTCCTCCGGGAATGCCTCCCTTCTGGAACCCTTCAAATACCACGGGTTTCAGATTCGCCCGTCCCGCATAAATGGCGGCAGTGAATCCGGCAGGGCCAGATCCGATAATCACAACGTTTTCTACTACTGGATTTGTCATGGCTTTATTCAAACTCATACCGACTTCGCTTTAAATTGATTATATCAACCTATTGAGCATTATCAGTGATCCAAATCACTTTAAAGCCTTGAATTCAGAGGCTACTTTGTGTTAATTGTTAACAATTAACAATAAGCAGTTAAGGGGTTAGTGACGAGGTGGGTTTGGGCGTCCAATCCGGCCTAAAATAGCAATGGAACCCCTGAGCGGTAAGTGAGATGATGAAACGAGTGTTAGAACCGGAAGTGATGGATACATGGGAGGATGCTACGGCGTATGACGCAATGGATTTTTTGGAGGTGAATACCGCTTTTGCGGAAAGTGCGATCGCAGTCGGTCCCGAGTCGGCGTTGGTCCTGGATGCGGGAACCGGGACCGCCAGAATTCCCATTTTAATCGTGCAGCGTCGCCCCCAGTGGCACATTCGGGCGATCGACCTTTCGCACAATATGTTACAAGTCGGGAGGAAAAATGTGCAATCCGCTGGATTACAAGAGCAAATTCACTTAGAGTATATCGATGCCAAACAGATGCCCTATCATGACAGTACCTTTGATATGGTAATTTCCAATAGCATCATCCATCATCTCCCGGACCCGATGCCCTTTTTCCAAGAACTGAAACGGGTTTTAAAACCCAATGGCGGGATATTTTTGCGCGATTTAATGCGACCCTCGGATATAGAAACGGTAGATAAAATTGTTGCTCGAATTGGACCAGAATATAATGACTATCAGACGCAGTTATTTCGAGATTCATTGATAGCTGCATTTACCCTAGAAGAGGTACAAAACATGATAGAATTGGCGGGATTAGAAGGGGTTAAAGTTTATGCGTCTTCGGACCGCCATTGGACCGCAGAACGTGCCTACAGAGAGTAGGTTTCCTCGTGACGTGGCTCTGCCGCGTCACGCATTCTTGGCGGCTCTGCCGCCTGTACTTTTCGTGAGGAGTTGAAGCAGATTAAGCCATTGCTTTGGGACTGGAGGCAGAGCCTCCTTCAGAGCGTGACACGGCAGAGCCGCGTCACGAGAAAACCTACTGTTTTATGGGTTATGAGTGCCGATCGCCCTTAAATGGTACTGATAGGATTCTTTGCTAAAGCAGACAAAGTAAACTTGAGAGATGGCATTACTTTGGGTTAAAAATTGCTGCACAGTCTTCACCGCTATTCTAGCAGCCCGTTCCATTGGAAACCCATAAATTCCCGTGCTAATTGCGGGAAAAGCGATAGTTTTTAGCTGATGTTTTTCGGCCAACTTTAAACTTTCATAATAACAGCTTGCCAGCAATTTATCTTCATCATGCTTCCCCCCTTGCCATACAGGACCAACCGTATGAATCACATAGTTTGCCGGGAGATTGTAGCCCAGGGTTATCTTAGCTTCGCCGGTTTTACAGCCGTTAAGAGTGCGACATTCAGCCAACAAACCCGAACCTGCTGCGCGGTGGATGGCACCATCAACCCCGCCTCCGCCTAATAGACTGGTATTGGCGGCATTGACGATCGCATCCACCTGTTGTTTGGTAATATCGCCTTGAATCACTGTGATTTTATCGGTCATAGTAGTAAAGTTATTGTCAAATAGAGAAACTACTTTTATTGTATGAAAGAATTGCAGAAATGGAAACAGTTGCGCTCGCGCCTAGTCTTCGATAACCAATGGTGCAAAGTTCGCCAAGATGAAATCGAACTGCCAACCGGCGAAATCATTGATGATTTTTTTGTAAATGTCCGTCCAGATATTGCCTTAGTCGTTCCCGTTACCCCCCATCAAGAAATCGTATTCGTGCGACAATATCGGCATGGAGTCGGGGAAATTTTGTTAGAATTACCTGCTGGCGGATTCAATCCAGAAACCGAAAGGGCAGAAGCAGCAGCAGCGCGTGAAATGACCGAAGAAACAGGTTACTATTGCCAGAATTTAATTAAACTTGCCACCCTCTATGATAATCCCGTTAAAGACACCAATACCATTCATATTTTTTTAGGCAAAGATGCAAAAGAGTCAGGACAGCAAATTTTAGATATTACCGAACAGATAGAAGTGGTTTTAGTCCCCCTTAATGCCATTTTAGACAAAATTACCCAGGGAGAAATCTGCGTCTCCGGAAGCGTTGCCGCCCTCTTCTTAGCCTTAGATTACTTAAAAATCCAAACCTCCACTCCTAAATTGTAGTCGGATTTATCCGACTTAAGCTATTAGACGGGGGTTTAAACCCCCATCCGTCTGTCGGTCTACCTACCATCCCCAACTACCAGGAATACCCTTAAAAGGTCCAACAATATCCGAAGTAATCCAACCCCCATAAAATCCACCGGGTTGCGGTTGCACTTCTTCCCCATCCACATAGCAAACATCCATCACTTCTGGATAGAATGCCACATAATCTTTAATCCCTTCAAATTGGGGAGTAGGATTCGGATAAAACCATGCACAATTCGGCGCTTGTTTTTCCTTAACCGTCACCGTGTAATATCCCGCTGACCCTTTCCACTCGCAGAAACTACTTTTAGGAGTTCGCGTCAGATATTCCATTTTGATATCTTCCGGCGGGATATAATAAACCGGCGGATGACTGGTTTCCAGGACTCGCTTCGCGTTACGAGTATCCGCAATTGGTTCTCCATTAAAGATAATTTGAATCTGTTTGGAGACATCTTCCAACCGAGGAGGACGAGGATAATCCCAAACGGATTCTTGTCCAGGACCGGGTTCAATTCGTTGTGGGTGCATGAGGATTTTAGAGATAAAATGGGATAATCATATATTATCCTATTTTCGGCAAAAATACAGCCGGATCATTTCTCTGTAGCATCATTGAGGGAGGCATTGCTGAATTTTTCAGCTTATGCCACAATGAAAGAAAAAGTCAAGGGAGGGTTGAGCCATGACTTTAACCGTAGGTCAGCAGATCCAAGGGGGCAAATACAGCATTGAAAAGGTGCTGGGAAAAGGGAGGTTTGGGATTACTTATAAAGCGAAGGATGCCGCAGGGAATGCCGTCGCGATTAAAACCCTCAATGACAGTTTGCTGCATCAATTGAGTCCAGGAGAAATTGACGAACTGGAGTCCAAGTTTTGGAATGAAGCAGTCAAATTGGCTAAGTGCAGTCATAATCGGCATATTGTCCAAGTCCAGGAAAGCTTGAAAGAGGGGAAACTGTGCTGTATTGTCATGGAGTATATTGATGGGGTTGATTTGGCAAGTCGTGCCCAAAAGCAGTTACCGGAAAAGTTAGCATTACGATATATTCAGCAAATTGGAGAGGCATTGATGGAGGTGCATTCTCATCAATTGCAGCATCTGGATATTAAACCGGACAATATTGTATTGCGCGGGGGAACTTCCGAGGCGGTGTTAATTGATTTTGGGTTAGCAAGGGCATTTGACCATCCCTTGACCACAACTCGGTATGGTGAACAGGGATATTCGGCCCTAGAAATGTATTCTCAAAGGAGACCACGCGGTGCTTATACGGATCTGTATGGATTGGCGGCGACTTTGTATGAATTACTGACGGGACAAGTGCCGGTGAGTGCGATTGAGCGAAAAGATGCTGATGCGCGATTGATTCCGCCTAAAGAGATTAATTCAAACATCAGCGATCGCACGAATCAGGCTATCTTAAAAGCAATGGCTCTTGATTCAGGCGATCGGCCCCAAACTGTGCAGGAATGGTTAAAATTATTAGGCGTTAAAAAACCGATTCCTTTGCCCAATTGGAATGCAATGGAATGGTTCAACGCCATCATTGCAGTGGGGGCAATTGGGACGTTAATGATTGCATTATTGACCTATTTAAACTCCAATTCCCCACCGCCACCTAACCCCGAACCTCCCACCTCAGAGACTATCCAACCGTAGGGACAGGACAGTACCTTGTCCTCCCCTGCTGTTAATTTTGGATGTGAGACTTTGTATTTTACTGGATCTTACTCCCACAATTAACAGTTTCTTAACCCCTTGATCAAGTCTAGGGATTCAGCTATGAATTGAGGAGTTTAAATTATGCTGCACTTCCAATTCTTGGACCCGACTTTGTAATTCCTCCAATTCTTCAATTAATTGCAAAACGCTGATTCCAATATCCGGTCTAATTTCGGGTTGAGCTGTATTATCAATCTGGGACTGCGCCCAGTCTTGCAACTGTTTTAGTGTCATTTTCTGATTCTCCAATTTATCCAACGGTTGCGCTCGGGACGGTAAACGGTAATTAATTTCGCCATTTGCGTAACTGGATTATAAGTCCAAACACTATGAATGGGATCCCCGATAGTATTAAATCCGAGGATCAGACAAGCGGGTGAGGGATAGGCATCGGGGTAATCTTCAATGATGTCGCCTCCTTCTACGACTGACCCATAGATTTCATCGATTAGTAGGTTATCTGCCACAGCTTCATTGAGACTGTGGCGAGATGGAATAACTCGACCCGATTGAATAGCCTCTACTATGTCATCGATTTCCATTGTAACAATATTGAATTCAAAAATCTGGCATAAGTCTTAGCCTTTAGATGTTACCAGTCTACGCCTCAAAAGGATAGGAGGGGGCGTCAGTCAAATTCCCAGGTTTTTGCATCTTAGCGATCGCTGATTTATCTGACATTCCCTCCCTGTGTGCGCCACCCTCAATCCATCAGGATAAAGTACCGCCCTATCGTCCTCCCCCTGCAGTATCTTTACCCGACAATTAACATTCAAATCGAGAAAACTATGAGATAATAGAACCTGTTCTCTATCCACAACGGGTATGGTCTGGTCGAACGGATATCAATTGCAGAGTCGGGATTACCGCATCGAACGGGTTTTAGGACAAGGGGGATTCGGCATCACCTATCAAGCGCGTCACCTGAAACTCGACCAAGATTTTGTCATCAAAACCCCTAACGAACATCTGCAACTCGACCCAGAGTATCCTAAATTTGTGGACCGATTTATCAAAGAGGGACAGCGGATTGCTCAACTCTGCACCAATCCGCATCCCCATATTGTCCGAGTTTTTGACTTATTTCAAGAAGGGGATACTCACTGCATGGTGATGGATTTTATTCCCGGGGAGAACCTCTTGCAACGGGTGCAAGGTCAGGGTGCGTTACCCGAAGCCGAAGCGGTGAGATATTTTCAACAGATTGGCGGGGCGTTGCAGCGAGTACATGAGGCGGGATTAGTCCATCGCGATGCTCATCCAGGAAATATTATGTTTCGGGGTGATCAGGCGGTTCTGATTGATTTTGGAATTGCCGGAGAAATGGTTCCAGTTACTGTCAGTTCCAAGTATGGCTGGAATCCAGCATTTGCCCCCTTTGAACAGATGAGAGGGTTTCGGGAACCGACGGTGGATATTTACACCCTCAGCGCCTCTTTATATTATGCCCTGACGGGGAAACGTCCGGCGAGTTCTTTTGACCGAAAAATTGATGATGTAGAATTAGTGCCACCCAAAAAATTCGTGCCGAGTCTGAGCAATACGGTTAACAAAGCGGTGTTAAAGGGGATGGAGTTAAACCCTAAAAACCGACCCCAAACGATGGGTGAGTGGTTGTCTCTGCTGCATACTCACATTCCGATAACGACCGTTTCCCCCCGCTATCAGAAATTACAGCTATTCCTGGCAGCAGGCAAATGGCGGGAGGCGGATGAAGAAACTGCACGACTGATGCTCCAGGTGGCGGGGAGAGAAGAAGACGGATGGTTGGATGAGGATTCTATCAACCAATTCCCCTGTGAAGATTTGCGTCAAATTGACGGCCTTTGGGTACAATACAGCAATGGCTGCTTTGGGTTTTCGGTTCAGAAGCGCATCTGGCAAGAATGCGGTGGGAAAGTGGACTATTATGAGACCGAATGTCGGCTGGGCGATCGGGTAGGGTGGAGAAAAGAAGGGAAATGGTTGAGGTATGATGAATGCACTTTCACCTCAAAAGCACCCCCGGGTCACCTTCCTTTATATTATGGTAATTATGTGTGTGGTGTGAGGTTGGATGATGTGATGTGGGAAGTTGAGGGGGTGTACATCCTTCTTCTCTCGCGTCCAGACTTGTAAATTGTAACCTGTAAGCGTTTCCAAAAATTATTACAAATTATTTCCGGCCCTTTTTCAAGGAAAGAATCACTATTTCACGGTTCCGTTACCTGGCACTGAGGGGAGAGGGAGGCCCTTCATCGAACGAATGAAAGAATTATAGAGAGGCCACCCGGGGATCGTAACAGTTCGCCAAGACAAACCTGGATGCGATGGACTCAATTTCTGGATCCATTGCATCCCAGCGGTCCCAAGGTAAACTCATCTGTCCCGGGGATTTTTTCCGGGTTTTACCCCCTGCCACAATTTTCGGTAACAAGCGATTTCCCCATGACAAAGGAGTGAATGATGCAGGTAGAACGTTTAATCTTAGAAACCGATGGGTTAGGGAATCTTAAACACATTCCCAAATTACCGCCGAACAAGCGAGTTGAGGTAACTTTTCGGGTTCTTGATGAGGCAAAAGACTCTGATATTAAACGGAGAATCCCTCACCCGGATTTGGCGGGACAAATTAAAATCTTGTCAGATAACATTATGGATAGTGTTCCCGAGAGTGACTGGGAATTGCTGCAATGATTGTACTTGATCGCCTGTTTCTTGTAGGGGCGCAATGCTTGCGCCCAAGAGGGCGTATGCAATACGCCCCTACATAGGATTTAGAACTCACCTGCTAAGGCAGCAACACACCGATCGCAAATAGTTGGATCTTCCTCGGATTCACCGACGTGAGTCGAGTAGTTCCAACAGCGATCGCATTTCTCTCCTTCTGCATCCACGACACCGATTCCCCATCCGTTGACTTGTGCGGTATATTTCAACGCTTCCAGTGGTTGCGGGTTGTCTAGCACTTCGACTTGGGAGGTGATGAACAGATATCGCAGTTCGTCTACACCGTTGCCAATGGTTTGGGAGACGGGGACGACTGGGGTGGGAGAGGGGACCGTTGCCGGGTGGTGGGCGATCGCCTCTTCGATTGCCTCTTCAAATGCCTCTATTGCCTCGATCGCCGCATCGGTTTGGGTTTTGCCGAGGACATAGTTACTCACGGAGGCAACGGTATCTGTGAGTTCTTTGCGGTTATTGGCGCGTAAGACATAGCGGTTGACAAACCATCCACTGTATCCGATGCCAATTAGTTCCAGTAAACCCGGAAGCAAGGGGAAATCGGCGATCGCATCGACAATTGCGCCTAAGACAATCAGGGAGACTGTACCACTCACAATTAATCCCACAGTCACCAAGGGTCGGCGATAGTCGGAGAAAAATATTCCCAGATATCGGGGTAATTCTGCCATGACTGCTAAGGCAGCATTAAGTAGTTGCTGCCATTGGGGGATATCTTCCCGTGAGGGAGGAGTTGCCGTTGTCTGGGGGAGGGTGATTGTCGTTGCCGGTGTTTCTTCCGGGGGATTGGCGACGGTGGTGGTTGTCGGGACGGTTCCCAGCGATCGCGCTGGGTTCAGGTTCCCTAATGCTTGTCGCAGTGGGATATCCTCAACGTATAACAAGACTTTCGCCTCTAAGGAAGACCCGACTGCTTTATTTTGACGTGCCTTTTCTAGCACTTGGTTGACTTCCCCGCGCAGTTGGCGCAGGGTTTGCCAGGTTTTGGCGAGTTCCGGTTGTTTCCATCGGTCTTCTACCTGCACCCAACCTGCTTCAAAGACCGATTGATAGGGGGTGGAATAGGGGAGATTTTGCCAGATATCTTCGGCGATATGGCACAATACCGGGGCGACTGCTTTGGCGAGGTTTTCCAGGGCGACTGCCAGGACGGTTTGACAGCTTCTGCGCCGTTTGGCATCCACTGCACTGATATACAGGCGGTCTTTGGCAATATCTAGGTAAAAGTTGGACAAATCAACTACGCAGAAATTCTGCACGGTTTGGAAGAACCGGAAGAATTGATAACTCTCAAAGGCATCGGTAACTTCGGCAAAAACCTCCGTCATTCGATGCAGCATATATCGGTCTAATTCCGGCAACTCTTCGTAGGGAACGGCATCTTTTGCTGGGTCAAAATCATCTAAATTTCCCAGTAAAAATCGCGCCGTGTTACGGATTTTTCGATAGATATCTGAGAGTTGTTTTAGGATATTTTTTCCGATAGGAACATCGGAGGAATAATCCACCGAAGAAACCCATAATCGGAGAACATCGGCCCCATAAGGCGGTTCTTCTTTTTGGTTTTTTCCGCCGTTGATGATGGTGGCTGGATCGACAACGTTGCCCAGGGATTTGCTCATTTTGCGGTTGTTCTCGTCGAGAACAAATCCATGAGTCAAAACGCTTTTATAAGGGGCGATGCTATTATTAGCAACGCTGGTGAGTAAGCTGGATTGGAACCAGCCGCGATGTTGGTCAGACCCTTCTAAATAAAGGTCTGCGGGATAGCGCAATTCTTCGCGACCCCCGACGACTGCGGCCCAGGAGGAACCGGAATCGAACCAGACATCCATTGTGTCGGTGCCTTTGCGGTAGGTTTTACCGTTGCTGCGATAAGGTTCGGGTAAGAGGTCTTCGATGGGTAATTCCCACCAGGCATCGGACCCTTTTTCGGCTACAATGGCCTGAACATGAGCGATGGTTTCTTCGGTCATTAAGGGTTCGCCGGTTTCTTCTTCATAAAACACCGGGATGGGAACGCCCCAACTGCGTTGCCGGGAGATACACCAATCGGACCGTTCTGAGACCATTGAGGCAATCCGATTTTCTCCTTGGGCGGGAACCCATTTGACCTCAGAAATGGCTTTCATGGCTTCATCTCGGAATCCATCCACGGAGGCAAACCATTGTTCTGTTGCCCGGAAAATGGTGGGTTTTTTGGTGCGCCAATCGTAGGGATATTTATGAACGTAGGGTTCTTCTTTGAGGAGAGATTTGGCTTTTTTTAAGGCTTCGATGACGGCGGTATTGCCTTCATCGAGAACATTTAATCCGGCAAATTCTCCCGCTTCTTCCGTAAAGTTGCCGTTACCATCCACCGGGGCTAAGATGGGTAAACCATAGCGTTGTCCCACTTGGTAATCTTCCAAACCATGTCCGGGGGCGGTATGTACCAGTCCGGTCCCCGATTCGGTGGTGACGTAATCGCCGCCGATAACTACGGGACTGGTGCGATCGCACAGGGGATGTTTGTACTCACATCCTTCTAAGTCTTTGCCTTTGATTTTGGCTTGGACTGTGAGGGGAGTTCCCAGGGTTTCCGAGAGGCGATCGACTAATTCGGCAGCAACAATTAGGAACTTGCCCGATGCCGGTTCATAGTCCGGTCCGGTTTCCACGATCGCATATTCGAGTTGGGGATTCACACTCACCGCTAAGTTTCCCGGAATCGTCCAAGGGGTCGTCGTCCAGATTCCCACCCACAATTGTTTCATGTAGGGTTGAAGTGCGGCAGCGGTCTCCGCTAACTTAGTGATGTGGAATGCCGCATAGATACTGCGGGAAGTGTGACCTTCGGGATATTCTAATTCTGCTTCGGCAAGGGCAGTTTGAGAACTCGGACTCCAATGCACGGGTTTTCGCCCTCGGTAGATATAGCCTTTCAGGACCATCTTACCAAAGACACCAATTTGGGCGGCTTCGTATTCCGGTTTTAAAGTGAGGTAAGGATTTTCCCAATCTCCCCAGACCCCATACCGTTTGAAACTCTCTTTTTGTTCCTCAACGGTTTTCAGGGCAAATTCTTGAGCTTTTTGGCGCAATGTTAAGGGAGTCAGGTTTTGACGTTCCTTGGATTTCATCGCCTGTAGCACTTTCAGTTCGATGGGTAACCCATGACAATCCCAACCGGGGACATAGCGGACTTGGTGGCCGCGCAGTAACTTATACTTGTTGATGATGTCTTTCAGGACTTTGTTCAGGGCGTGTCCCATGTGGAGGGACCCGTTGGCGTAGGGCGGCCCATCATGAAGGATGAACAACTCACCGGGATTGTTCTGTGACAGGCGTTCATAGATTTGATGTTCGGCCCAAAATTTCTGGAGTTCGGGTTCCCGCGTGACGGCGTTAGCCCTCATGTCAAAGCCAGTTTTTGGCAGGTTGACGGTATCTTTATAAGTTTTTGCTTCAGTCACAGCCAAATCCTAATTATTATAGAACAGTTTTCAGTTTATTATAGCCTGTAGGGGCGTGAGCGCGATCGCCTCTACAGTCGGTTAAAAACAGACTAAAAACCCCCACTGTATAAGACTTGCCGTTATAACCTATCCAGATGGGAAGAGGGGTTCCTCGTGACTTGGCGATCGCGCGTCCCGAGGATGGGTATGGGGAAGGGAGGGGTCAAGGGTTTAGATGGGATAGCTGCCTGCGGTAACCACGCGATCGCGTCCCAGGGCTTTGGCGCGGTAGAGGGCCATATCAGCAGCCCGAATCAGGTCATCTCCGTTGACTCCTGCGGTGGGATAGCAAGCAATTCCTAGGGAAGCGGTAATGATTCCCACTAATTCCCCTCGATGTTCTAAAACTAAGTTTTTAATGGCTTCCCGGATTTGTTCGGCGCGACGATAGGTTTCTGATAAAGTAGCATCGGGCAAAATTAGGGTAAATTCTTCACCGCCGTAGCGGCAGGCAATATCTGAACCCCGAATATTTTTCCGTAATAATTCTCCCACTTGTCGCAACACAGCATCCCCAGCATCATGGCCGAAAGTATCGTTAAAATGTTTGAAATGGTCAATATCAATCATGATGATGCCGAGGGATTGATCCTGCCGGTGAGCGCGTTGAAGTTCTCTTTCTAGGGTTTCTTCTAGGTAACGGCGATTAAACAGTCCAGTGAGGGAATCGCGAATGCTTTGGGTATGGAGGGTTTCTCGGAGTTTAATATTAGCTAAGGCTAAGGCAATTTGTTCGGAAACGGTGCGGGCTAACTGTTGTTTGCCGTCGCTTAATCGCCCTGGATGGCTAGAAATTAAATACAGTAATCCGGAGATAGTTCCCTGGGCCATCATCGGAATGCAGAGAGATTCTACAGGGGAAGGGTGGGGGTGAAAATGGTCACAAAATAAACTAAAGGGACTATTGTCTACCCGATGCGATCGCCCTCGTCGTAAAGCCCAACATTCATGGGGGGCAAACCAAGGTTTACTGCCGGGAAGTTTTCCCCAAGTGGCAACAGTTTCCACACGGTTTTTAAAGGAGTCGATCGCCGCTAGTCCCCCGGAACAAGAGGGGAATAACTGAGGCAGTTTTAGCCCGATTGCTTTGTAAGCTTCCTCTAGGGTTTCGCAAGCTTGCAACAACTCATTCATTTCCCCCAATAAGGCCATTTCTCGATTCCGTTGTTTGAGTTCTTCCACCCAACGAACCAGCTTATCGTTAGCTTGTTGCAAAGTGGCTTCGGATTGCTTATCCTCGGTAATATTGCGAAAAGTTACGGTAAACCCGTCCTCTAATTTAACGGCCATCATTTTAAACCAAGCCTGGATTCCTTCATGGTTGTAATAAAATTCTAATTCTAAGGGTTGTTGGGTATTGACCACCTCGACGTAGCGTTCAAATAATCCAGTTTCGAGATTTCCGGGCATTTCTTGCAGCAGATATTTTCCCAGCACATCTTCCCGGCGGCGTCCGACGATTTTCTCGGCGATAGGATTAATCGTTAGCCACTGAAAATCAATGATAGTTTCTTCAGAATTTCGGATAGCTTTGAAGGCCATAATGCCATCCAAAGAACTATTTAAAAGCCCCGTCAGCAAGGATTCTGAATATTGCAACGCTTCAACCGCCTCATGGCGATCGGTAATGTCCCGCCCTACCCAGATGACTGAGTGGCTGGAGAGGGGGGAAATACTGGCGGTAAATCGCTTTTGCTCTTTTCCGAGGTGTAAAAAATAATCAAATTGAATCGAGGTCTGGGTTTGCAAGGACTTGCGAATTGGGCCTAAAAAGGTTTTGGATTCTGACCCATTAAAAAAAAATTCCAGGGTCTGGCTGATTAATTGATAATTTTCTGCTGAGTGGACTAGGGTGGGATGGGTTGGCGCGACTTTGATTTTATTGGTGGTTTCATCAATGACGAGAATAATATCACTCAAGGCGGCAAATACCGCCCGCAAAACTTTGTCATTGTCCGTTAGAACTGGCTCAGCTTTAAGTAAATCCAACACTATAAATATTTCGGATAAGTTAGGATTTAAGCTGGGTTGTACCGAGAGGTTACTCAAACAGCTTGATTTCTTCAGAAAGTTGGTTTCTGGGGAGCAATTTTTAATATAAGGCATAATTTTAATGCGCTGCCCAATGCGTCCTTCTGACCTCTTTTTGTACCCCACTAAACCTGATTTTGATAAGGGTTTAAATCGAGGAATCAATGATTTTTTAGGGTGACGGGCCGAATTTAATTCTCCCGCTCCATGATGGTGGGTCGGGACCGCATTATCCAGGACCTTGCCCGAGGGAGACACATAAAATCTTTGTAGCAGTCGGGAAGGGGTGAGACAACCGACTATTTGATGATTAGAATCGCTGAGAATGGGAAGGTGATGAATACCTTGCTGAAACCAAGTAAGAATCCTAGAAATATCGCGACATTCGGATTCTTTAATAAAGATTGAACACTTCTGCATTACCGCTGCCACGGTAGTTGTTTTCAAAGATTGGTTTGTTCCTAAAAATTCCACAATATGCCGGGGAGTTAATAACCCGATCGCCTGAGTCTCATCCATGACAAAGAGGCAGGGTTCTGTTCCCTCTTGACCAGAGGAAGATTCAGTAGTCTGCTTGTAGGACGAGACTGGATCGTTAGGCGATCGCCCCTGACTCCTCATCAATGCGATCGCCTCAAGCAAGGGGGTATCTGCGGCAACAATCTGGACATTTCGGTCAATTGCAGATTCTATATCGAACGAACATAACAAACGATTTGCTTCCAGCATCGACTTTCCCTTAGTCCCATCAGAATCATCCTTTCGACCAGCCCCAATCTTGTTCTATATCTGCGCTTAAAGGCGAGTGAAGCTTCTGCACCCTCCCCCCTGTGAACCCTGGCGATCGCGCCAGTCTATCCGGTTGCCCTCTCCCTTTTTCCCGAGGTGACCCTCTGGAATCAACCCACCTGTTTGGCTGGTACTGATTGCTAGTTTATCCTATTTTAGATTGAAATTGGAGAGGAAAGAAAAATAGGTGGACTTCTTTTTACAAATTGACTCGAATCCCTATTTCAATAGAGTTGACCCCTGATTCTATACCTCCCCTTGCCCAGGGGGGGGATAAAATTGTCTCTTCTTAATGATTTAAGGGGTTTCATTTTAAAGCGAACTCCTGCCTGGGATGGCTTTAAACCCCCTTGATTTTTTTTGCTATAATTAAACCCTAAAATAAGCGATAAAATCTAATTTTTGTTAGAAGCGAAGGAAACGAGAAAGCATGACCAACGACAACCCAACTATGACCACACTAGAACGCCAAACTCCCCACAGCGGATACCATTGGCAGAGTAGTCCACGCCGGTTTTTTGAAGGGTGGTATTATCGGGTCACCTTACCCACGGACCGCCAAACTTTTGCCTTTATGTATTCTATCGAAGACCCCGCAGGCGGTTCGCCCTATAGTGGCGGCGGTGCGCAAATTTTAGGGCCGGATGATGGCTATTTATGCCGGACCTTTCCTGATGTTAAAGGATTTTGGGCCTGGTCTAACAGTTTAGCCCTGGGTCACTGGGGAAAAACCGAGTTACCTTACCCACCCAACTATTTATCCCCCCATGAGTTCGATCGCTACATTGAACAAGGGTATCAAGGGACTGCCACTTGGCATCAGGGCAAATTGTGCGACCCCGGGACGGGACAACGTTGCGAGTGGCAATATGCCATCTCCCCCATCTACGGATGGGGCGATCGCCAGCGGGGTCAGTTAGCAACCGCCGGTTTACTGTCATTTTTACCCATGTTTGAACCCGGTTGGCAAATTTTGATGGCCCACGGTTTGGCAACAGGTTGGATCGATTGGAACAGCAAGCGCTATGAATTTACCAATGCCCCTGCCTATGCCGAGAAAAACTGGGGGGGAGCCTTTCCCGAAAAATGGTTTTGGGTTAATTGTAACTGCTTTGACGATGAACCGGACCTCGCTTTAACCGCTGGCGGGGGACGCCGGGGGGTCCTCTGGTGGATGGAGTCCGTGGCCCTGATTTGTATCCATTATCGCGGTGAGTTTTATGAATTTGTCCCCTGGAATGCTCAAGTGAGTTGGGAGATTGACCCTTGGGGTCGGTGGCAAATGCAGGCGAGTAACGATCGCTTTACCGTAGAACTCACCGCCACCACGGATCAACCGGGAACGCGCCTGCGTGCACCCACCCAAGAGGGATTAACCTTTGTCTGCCGTGATACCATGCATGGGCACCTCACTCTCACTCTGCGATCGCGCCTCGGGGGCCAATCTTCGGTAATTTTTCAGGCCACCAGTTCCCTCTGTGGCGTCGAAACCGGCGGCGGGCCTTGGACAGAAACTTGGCGATCGGCCTGAGTAACCCGCGAATCATTGAGCGATTTCCCTCGATGATTCCCCCCTAGGGCAGTCATCAATTAGAATGGCTCATCGTTATCCCACAAGGGGAAGCGATGCCCCAAACCGTCTTGAACTGACCGCCTTAAAAAGTTATCCACTGACCCCTCCTGTTTCGGCGTAGTCTCACTCATCCTCGGAATCAGGGAAATACACTGTATTTAAAATCAGCCCCCCCCATTGTATCAATGGCTGATTGCTGCGATCGCCTCGGAACTGGAAGCGGCAGGGATTTATACTGGGCTGTTCAGTTCCCTCCTATTCCTCTTTGCTCAACTTTGCCGCAAAACAAACCCGTCAATCTCTGTGTGCCTTACGTGGGTTCCAGTTTTACTGAGATTGGCAATCCGGAGTCGAGCAACCCAATGTAAAGTTATCGTGAAGACCACTTTGGCGGCGGGGAAGGTCCGTAATTTTACGGAAGCGATGGGACAAGAACCCGGATAGGCTAGAACTATCTACTAAAATTGTCCTCTATCGAGAGGACGAGGTGGGGGTGCAGCTTGTCGTTCATTCCTCAGATTCCGGAGTGAATTAACCCCCTTAGCTTGCACCCCTTGTCCAATTGGGTGGAATAGCTCCAAAATCCAGCCATCAGGGGAACGAATTGGCATTTACTCTGTCGATTTTTAGCAGATTCTAATTTATCCATTCGCATCCCGAGAGATTTAGACGATGAAACTCGATGAAATCACGTTTCAGTGGTTGGTGATTTTTTCCCTCCTCGGCAGCTTATCTCCCCTAACTCCAGCTTCGGCACAACCCATCACACCCGCAGCGGATGGGACGAATACTGTAGTCACCCCCGAGGGCGATCGCCTTGATATCAGCGGCGGTTCCCTGAGTCAAGATGGCGCAAATCTGTTCCACAGTTTCCAGCAATTCGGGTTATCTCAGGGCCAAATTGCCAACTTTTTATCTAACCCCGAAATTCGCAATATCCTCGGACGAGTTGTCGGGGGTGATGCTTCTTATATTAATGGTTTAATTCAAATTACTGGAGGCAACTCCAACCTATTTTTAATGAATCCCGCAGGCATCCTATTTGGTGCCAATGCCCAACTCAACGTTATGGGCGACTTTACCGCCACCACCGCCACCGCGATAGGATTGGGAGAGTCTTGGTTTAACGGATTTGGGGATAACAATTATGCAGCACTGGTGGGAACCCCCAGTGCTTTTAATTTTTCTATATCACAACCCGGGAGTATTGTCAACCTTGGGAACTTATCTTTAGAACCGGGACAGAATTTAACCTTGTTAGGGGGTAATGTCCTCAACATCGGCACCCTTTCTAGTCCCGGTGGGACCATTACCCTGGCGGCAGTCCCCGGAGAAAGTCTAGTTCGGATTTCGCAGGCGGGACATTTGCTCAGTTTAGAAGTGAGCAATGCACAGAGTGACCCCACCTCCCTGATGCCGGTTTCATTACCGGAACTCCTGACAGGGGGTGGGACGACTCATGCCAATCAGGTGCAGGTGAACCCCGATGGCACGATCGCCCTGACAAGTTCGGGACCCGCAATCCCGATGACAGGGGGAACGGCGATCGCCTCGGGGACATTAGATGTATCCGGAGAAACCGGCGGGACCGTCCAAGTCTTGGGTGAAAAAGTCGGGGCGATCGCTAGTGAGATTAACGCCTCCGGCATCCAGGGGGGAGGCACAATCCTCCTCGGCGGTGAATATCGAGGCCAAGGTCCCATTCCCACCGCCTTATACACCTTCGTCAGTAGCGATTCCACCCTGAATACCGATGCTGGAACCGTCGGAGATGGCGGACGGGTGATTTTATGGGCCGATGATACAACCCGCTTTGATGGTCATATTACCGCCCGAGGCGGTGCAGCGGGTGGCAATGGCGGATTTGTGGAAGTATCGGGCAAGCAAAACCTAATATTCCGAGGAAATGTAGATGTGAGTGCGCCCAATGGCAACTTAGGAAGTTTGCTGCTGGATCCGGAAAATATTATTATCGTGGATGGTAATGGTGGTGCGGAGGATAGCGAACTCGACGATTCTAACATTTTTAGCTTAGAGGGTACCGGAGATTTTACCATTTCCGAACAGAAACTGGAAAGTTTGGAGGGCAATGCCGATATTACCTTAGAAGCGAGTAATGATATTACTATTGAAGATTTAAGCGATAACGAATTAACCTTTAAATCTGGTGAGGGTGCTATTACCTTTAATGCAGATGCTGATAGGGATGGATCGGGTTCGTTCTCCATGAATGAAGGGGATAGCATTTTAGCCGGAAAAAGAGCCGTAACCATTTATGGAGTCAGCATTACTGCTGGGACAATCCGCACTGAAGACTGGGCAACGGGACAAGATGGCCCCGGTGGAAATGTCACCTTAACGGCGCAAGAGAGTATCGATATCAGTCGCATTAGAAGTATGAGCGCTAATGGAGACGCCGGAGATATTATCCTAGAACTCACGGAAACCGGCGGCACGATTGTGACGGGTAATTTAGAAGCGTACACTTACTATAACGGAGATGGAGGCACGGTTGATATTAATGCAAATGGGGGCGATATTCAAACGGGACATATAGAAACATTTGCCAACGTGCCGTTGTCGGAGTCCCAGGGAGGGGCAGATATTATCATCACCGGGGGCAATATTTCCGTAGGAGATCTCAACGCGGGTAATCAAGGAGTTGATGATGCTAAGTATGGAGGCTCGATTACAATTTCGGGAGCAGGAAATATTAGCACCGGAAGTATCAATTCTGCGGGAAATCTGATCGGGGGAAATATTAGGCTAACTGCAACTGCCGGGACAGTTTCAGTGGGGAATCTACAATCTCAATCCAATGCTGGAGACGCGGGAGATGTTACCCTAACCGCTCTGGGAGATATTGTCACCTCGGAGATTTCTTCTTACGGACAAAATTTGGGCGGTCACATTAACATTACCAGCGAATGGGGTGCGATCGATACGACGGCGGGAACGATTTCTTCCTACACTACTGGACATAGTTATGAGTACGGAATCGGCGGCAATATTACTATCGTCGCACCGGGCGATATTACCACAGGTAACATCCGCTCCTCCGGTTGGGTAAATGGAGGTGAGATCACGATCACCAGTGATTATGGGGTGATTGATACGACATGGGGAACGCTTTCTTCCTACACTACTGGAAGTATGGGCGCGGGAGGTGATATTAGCCTAGCAGCACAGGGGGATATTACCACCAGCGATATCGAGTCCTACGGCTCGAATATAGGAGGTAAGATTAAAATAATTAGCAGTAATGGGCTGATTGATACAACGCTGGGAACGCTTTCATCCTACAATAATGGGCCGGGTGGAACTGGCGGGACTATTACCCTAGAATCTGAATATAATGTGACCACCAGCGATATCGAGTCCTACGGCTCGAATATAGGAGGTGATATTAACATTATCAGCAACTCGGGTGCGATCGATACCCGTGCGGGTTCTCTCAACTCTTTCAATAGCAGCGAGGATGGCGGTATTGGGGGAAATATTACTTTAGAAGCTCTAGGCGATATTGCTAGTGGCAATATCGAGTCCTATGGTTCTGACGGTGGGGGAAGCATTGCGATCCGGAGTCATGATGGTGCGATCGATACCAGTGCAGCACCTCTAATCTCCAATTCCACTCGAGGAGATGCCGGAGATGTAACGCTTCAAGCTGAGGGAAATATTCTCACCAATTATATCCGAAGTTGGACATTTGGGGATGAAACCAAAAAAGGCGGCAATATTAGCATCACCAGCAATTCGGGGGCGATCGATACCACGGCGGGGGGAACATTATTGTCCGAAGCAATAATTGCTCCCAATGCAGCGATCGCAGAGATTTCTAATAGCTTTTCATCACAGTTTGCCAATTTGGATGCCTATGCAACCAATGGCACCGGAGGAAACATTACTCTCTCGGCAGCGAATGGAATTACAACCAGTCATATTAGCTCATTTGGAGCAGCAAATAGCGGCAATGTCAACCTCAACAGCAGCTTAGGAGATATCACAACCAACGTAATTTTCTCCGTGTCAGCAAATGGCAATGGGGGGAGTATTACCCTAAATGTACCCCAGGGAAATATTAGCAGCAATCATCTGGCTTCTTATGCAGCACAACAAGGAGGAGCGATCAATATTACCAGTGGCGGTACATTGAATCTGGGTGAGGCAACCCTTAACTCGTATTCCAGTGCAGGTGCAGCCGGAGATGTGACGATTGCCGTAGGAAATAGCCTGATTTTGGGTGGCGATGCCAGTCGCAGTGCGATTCGTTCCGAGGGATATACCCAAGGCGGGAACATTACCGTAAATAGTAGCGAGGGTGCGATCGCCGCGCCCGGTTCTCTCGATTCTTTCTCAGAAACCGGAACCGCAGGTACACTCAGCCTTGTTGCTAATACCGATATTACCACCAACGGTATTCGTTCGGAAGGGGCGCAACAGGGGGGGAGTATCGCGATTACCAGCACCACAGGGGCGATCGATGCCAGTGGTGGCGGATTAAATTCCTACTCCAGTGGGGGAACGGCTGGAAATGTCACCCTCACCGCACCGGGGAATATTACCACATCTACGATTCGCTCCGAAGGCTATACAGAAGGCGGAGATATTACCATCACTAGCAATACTGGGGCGATCGCCACCGATGGTTCCCTCAACTCTTACTCCGAAACTGGGACTGCGGGAAATGTCGCTTTAACCGCCAATACTGACATTACCACTGTTGATATTAGTTCCCAAGGCGGGGAACAGGGAGGAAGCATTACCTTGACGAGTAATGCCGGTGAAATTGATACCAGCCTTGCAGCTTTAACTTCTACTTCGGATCAAGGCAATGCGGGAAATGTAACCCTTGAAGCGGCGGGAAATATTGTCACCAATTATATCCAAAGTTGGACATTTGGGGATGAAACCAAAAAAGGCGGCAATATTAGCATCACCAGCAATTCGGGGGCGATAGATACCACGGCGGGGGGAACATTATTGTCCGAAGCAATAATTGCTCCCAATGCAGCGATCGCAGAGATTTCTAATAGCTTTGCATCACAGTTTGCCAATTTGGATGCCTATGCTACCAATGGCACCGGAGGAAACATTACTCTCTCGGCAGCGAATGGAATTACAACCAGTCATATTAGCTCATTTGGAGCAGCAAATAGCGGCAATGTCAACCTCAACAGCAGCTTAGGAGATATCACAACCAACGTAATTTTCTCCGTGTCAGCAAATGGCAATGGGGGGAGTATTACCCTAAATGTACCCCAGGGAAATATTAACAGCAATCATCTGGCTTCTTATGCAGCACAACAAGGAGGAGCGATCAATATTACCAGTGGCGGTACATTGAATCTGGGTGAGGCAACCCTTAACTCGTATTCCAGTGCAGGTGCAGCCGGAGATGTGACGATTGCCGTAGGAAATAGCCTGATTTTGGGTGGCGATGCCAGTCGCAGTGCGATTCGTTCCGAGGGATATACCCAAGGCGGGAACATTACCGTAAATAGTAGCGAGGGTGCGATCGCCGCGCCCGGTTCTCTCGATTCTTTCTCAGAAACCGGAACCGCAGGTACACTCAGCCTTGTTGCTAATACCGATATTACCACTAACGGCATTCGTTCGGAAGGGGCGCAACAGGGGGGGAGTATCGCGATTACCAGCACCACAGGGGCGATCGATGCCAGTGGTGGCGGATTAAATTCCTACTCCAGTGGGGGAACGGCTGGAAATGTCACCCTCACCGCACCGGGGAATATTATCACATCTACGATTCGCTCCGAAGGCTATACAGAAGGCGGAGATATTACCATCAATAGCAATACTGGGGCGATCGCCACCGATGGTTCCCTCAACTCTTACTCCGAAACTGGGACTGCCGGAACCGTGAACCTGTCTGCCCATGCGGATATTACCACAAATGGGATTCGGTCCGAAGGTGCACAACAGGGGGGAAGTATTAGCCTAGAAAGTACCACAGGCGTCGTCGATGCCAGTGGGGGTAACCTAGACTCCTATTCCAGGGATGGCAATGCCGGACAAATTACCGTAACCGCCGAAGGGGACATCAAAACCGGATTTATTCGCAGCTTTACCTTAGATGATGCCAGTACCTCCCTCGGGGGAGAAATTTCGCTGATTAGTCGCAGCGGGGCGATCAATACCACCGCAGGAGACTTATCGGGGGAAGCAGAAATTGCCCTAGATGGCGATGTTTCTTCCCCGGAAGTCGCCAATGCCTTCCAACATAACCAAGCCAATATTAACGCCTATTCCGCCAATGGCACCGCAGGCAATATCACTTTAAATGCCCGTAACCAAATTACCACCAGTCATATCAGTTCTTATGCGGGAGAAGGCAGCGGAAATGTTACCCTGGGAAATAGCATCGGAGATATCACAACCGGCGTAATGTTTTCCAGTACCCGCAACGGTGGCGGAGGTGCGATCGCCATCCAAGCCCCCGAGGGCAATATCAACATCGATCACATTGCCACCTATTCCAGCAACGGCACCGGGGGGAATGTCAATCTCTCCGCCAGTGGTAGCGTCACTTTGAACAACATTGCCTCCTTTGGCAACTTAGAAAGTGGCGACGTCACCATCATCAGTGACGCCAGTACCATTACCACCGGCGCAATCCAAACTCTCGCCCCTTCTGGTACTTCGGGGAATATCACCTTAAATACCTTTAGCACCTCCGGGAACATTCAAACCGCCGAACTGCGCTCATCCGGTGCAGAAGGTGCCGGGGATATTACCGTAATTGCGGAAGATGGTTCCGTACTCACTGGGGATATTGAATCCACATCCGAAACCGGCGATTCCGGCAATATCATTGTTGAAGGGTCAGGAGATGTTCAAACCGGAGACATTCGGTCCGAAGGCGGTCAAAATAGCGGGGATATTGCCGTCAACAGTAGCGAAGGGTCTGTCACCACCGGCAACATCGAAACCATTGCTCACAATGGTGATTCCGGCAATATTGCCGTCAATGCTGAAAAAGATGTAATCACCGGAGACATTCGGTCCGAAGCTAGTCAAAATAGTGGCAACATTGAGGTTAATAGCAATTCCGGAAGCGTCACCACCGGCAATATTGAAACCATTGCTCACACTGGTGATTCGGGGAATATTGCTGTTAATGCCGAGAAGGATATACTCACCGGAGACATTCGCTCCATCGGCGGAAACAATAGCGGTAACATCCAAATCGAAAGTCGCCGGGGTACGATTACCACCGGCAATATTGAAAGTATAGCGGGAACCGGAACCGCTGGAGATATTAGCCTCTATGCTGAGGGAGAGATTAACACGGGGAATGTGACCTCAACAGGAGCCTTGGGGGGTGGAAATATCGAACTCAACAGTAAGACGGGAGAGGTGAATACCGGAACTGTGGTGACGAATGGCGGACAACTGGATATTTCTGAAGGAAGTGCGATCGCACCTACCGAAGCAGTCCGTGCGTTTGTAGCACCCCGAATTGAGCAGAGTAACGTGCTGCCACCCGCCCAGCAAGGGGGGAATCCTACCGCAACGGAACCACGCAATCCCGTGTTGACGGTAGATCCAGGAATGAACTTAAGCCTAGTCCAACAGAATACTGAATTGCAGCAAGTCTTATCAAGGACCGGAGACAGCCTTGCCATCACAAGCATAGGTAACAGCGATCTCATTGAACTCCAAGGGTTGCAAAATAATAGTACCCTCAACAGTATGATGCAGGCGATCGGGATCAGCGACCTCAAAAGTGTAACCGATAGCATCAGCGATCGCACCTCTACCACTCAACAAATCGCGCACGCTCTCAACGCCATCACCAGCAATCCCCTAACAGTTGCTGGAGGCGATGCCGTCGCCTCCCTCGAACAAAGCCGGGATGACGAATATAGCGAGTATTTCGGGACTAATTTCTCCGAAGGATTAATGAACAGCGCCTCCTTGAAGGATGCCTTAGTCAAAATTACCGCAGAAACCGGCTATCACTTTGCCGTGGTTTACATCAGCGCCTTACCCAGCCAACTGGAACTGATCCTGTTTACCGCAGATGGACAACCCATCCGCAAAACCATTCCCGAAGCACCGCGAGAACAACTTTTAGAAGTCGTCCAGCAGTTTCGCAGTGAACTCACCAACCCACGACGCCTCAATTCCAAGAGTTATCTAAAATCCGCCCAGCAGTTGTATAATTGGCTGATTGCTCCCATCGCCTCGGACCTAGAAGCCGCAGGGATTAATACCCTCATGTTCAGCATGGATGCAGGATTGCGTTCTTTACCCGTCGCTGCCTTACATGATGGGGAACAGTTTCTCGTCGAAAAATATAGTTTGAGTCAGATTCCCTCCGTCAGCTTGATTGATACCACCTATCGTCCCTTACAGGATACAAGGGTATTAGCAATGGGTGCCTCCACCTTTACCGAACTGTCCCCCTTACCCGCAGTTCCCGTAGAACTCACTACCATTGCCGATGGCTTATGGGAAGGAGAAGCCTTTATAAACGAACAGTTTACCCGGGAGAATTTACTCCAGCAACGGCAAAGCTATCCCTATCCCATCATTCACCTTGCCACTCACGGCGAATTTAAGTCCGGCAGTCCCAGCGAGTCCTATATTCAATTATGGGATGACCAACTGCAACTCGATCGGATTCGCGAAATGGGTTGGAACAATCCCGTTGTCGAGTTATTAGTCCTTTCTGCCTGTCGCACCGCATTAGGGGACGAACGCGCCGAATTAGGGTTTGCCGGGTTAGCAGTCCAAGCTGGGGTCAAATCCGCCTTAGCCTCCCTCTGGTACGTCAGTGATGAAGGCACTCTAGCACTGATGACCGAATTTTATACCCACCTCACCGATGCCAAAATTAAAGCTGAAGCCTTACGGGAAGCCCAAATTGCCATGATTCGCGGAGAAGTCCGCATGGAAGGGGGACAGTTACTCGGAACTGGAACTCGCGGCGGCGTCACCCTCCCTTCGGGATTGCAAAATCAACGTCTCTCCTTTGCTCATCCTTATTTTTGGTCCAGTTTCACCTTAATTGGCAGTCCCTGGTAGGGGAGATAGGGGAGATAGGGGAGATAGGGGAGATAGGGGAGATAGGGGAGATAGGGGAGATGGGGAGATAGGGGAGATAGGGAGATAGGGGAGATAGGGGAGATGGGGAGATAGGGGAGATAGGGGAGATAGGGGAGATAGGGGAGACTGATTGAAGTCGTTATCCGCCTTAGACGTCACGACTTCAGTCGTTTACCATCCCCATCCTCCCTATCTTCCCCATCCTCCCCATCTCCCCCATCCTCCCCATCTCCCCCATCCTCCCCATCTCCCCCATCCTCCCCATCTCCCCCATCCCAGGACCACCCACCCCATCCCAGGACGAACCACAAATGACCAAGGACAAATCCTGTACTATTAGGGTGAAGTGCGTTCAGAGAGACTAGCAAACATGAGTGCAGCAGGCACCTCAGAGGAAATCGTATTTGGTACCGATGGATGGCGGGGGATTATCGCCCGAGATTTTACCTTTGCCAACGTGCGGAAGGTGACGAGGGCGATCGCCGCTTATCTGGAAACGGCCTACAGTAAAGATAAACCCGTTTTAATTGCTTATGACCCCCGCTTTTTAGCCGACCAATTTTCTCAAACAGCGGCGGAAGTCTTAGTAGATTTGGGTTGGACTGTCAAGATGACGGACCGGGATTGTCCGACTCCGGTAATTGCTTATAATGCCCGCCATCTGAATACTGCCGGTGCGTTGATGTTCACCGCATCCCACAACCCGGCCCCTTATTGTGGCATTAAATATATCCCCGATTATGCGGGTCCTGCTACCCCAGAAATAACCGATACCATTGTGGCAAATATTGCCAAGGCATCGGATGAACCGCCCTCGGGTAAGAATACCGATAAAATTTCCATTTTTGACCCTAAACCCGCTTATTTGGAATTCATCTACACGTTGCTGGATGTGGATACCATTCGCAAGGCGAAACTCAAGGTCAAATATGATGCATTGTATTCCACTTCCCGGGGCTATTTAGACCTAGTTTTAGACCATTGCGGTTGCGAAACCGAAAGCTTCCACACTTGGCGCGATGTCCTATTTGGGGGAGGAATGCCCGAACCCAAAGGGGAAATGCTGGTGGAGTTGGTAGATGCAGTCAAAAAAGATGGTGCCGATTTGGGTTTGGCAACCGATGGGGATGCCGATCGCTTCGGGATTGTCGATGAGAAAGGCACTGTTCTTACCCCAAATACCATCCTGCTATTATTAGCAAAGCATTTGCTCCAAAATAAAGGCAAAAAAGGCGCAATTGTCCGAACTGTTGCCACCACTCATTTGCTCGATAACCTGGCGGAAAAATACGGTTTAACCCTATATGAAACCGCTGTTGGGTTTAAATATGTTGGGGAAAAAATGCGGGAAACGGATGTGCTCATCGGCGGTGAAGAATCCGGCGGTTTGAGCATCTTGGGTCACATCCCCGAAAAAGATGGCATTCTGGCTGATATGTTGGTCGCTGAAGCAGTCGCTTTCGCCGGTAAACCCCTGAGTCAATTGGTGGAAGAGGTGATCGCCGAAGCGGGCGGTCCTCTCTATAACAACCGTCTGGATTTACATTTGACCGAAGCCCACAAAGCAGCAGTTCTCGACGCTTACCTGAAAAATCCCCCGACAGAAGTCGCGGGAATTCAGGTCAAAGAAGTTGGGCGCAAAGATGGGATTAAACTCTATCTTGAAGATGGTGGCTGGGTGTTACTCCGTCCCTCGGGAACGGAACCTTTGATTCGGGTTTATATGGAAACAAATTCTCCCGAAAAACTCCAAAAAGTCGGCCAAGAAATGCAGGCCAAAATCGATAAACTGGCTCCGGTTGCTGCGTAGTAATTTTCCAGGGAACGGCGGGGGTGTAAATCCCTGCCGTTTGTTGCTGTAAAAGAGGTTAAAACATTATGCCAATTACCAAATTAATTCCAACCTTAGTGAGTGCGATCGCCGCGATTTGGGTAGTGACAATTGCCCTAGTTTCGGTCCAAAATGCTACCCCGGTTTCCTTGCTGTTTTTGGGATTTAGTTCGATTCAGCTTCCCGTGGGTCTTGTCTTAGCCGCAAGTACCGGATTAGGGATGATTGTAGGGGCGCTGCTCCTATCTATGTTTAGCAAGGGGCGAAATTTTTCCTGAGTCTTAATACTCCGGTTCCATTGCAACAGAATTTAGTGAATTTAACCGCTTGACAAACAGGGAAAAATGGGATAAGAGTTTAACTCAATTCCCAAAAGGCGAGTGCCTTGTCCGGTCCCTTAAACTCTTAATATTTAATTTATCTCTAACCGCATCTCAAATCTCAACCTAGCCCCGTAAAAATCCCTTTAACCTAATTGTTAACAAGCCATGCACAAAGCCAGATTAGCGCGGCGGTTTTCCTCAGTCCTGTTAGTGACGACTTTCTGTAGTTCCATGCCTAGGGTAGGGTTGGCGATCGCCTCCGATCTCCCCTTGCGTTCCCCCATCCCGGCGATCGCCTCCGCACCGGAACTGAGAATCTGGGAATTTGACCCCTATACCAACGAACTGCAAATAACCGTCCCCGAGGGCGTCACCCCAGACTATTCCATTCTCACCGACCCCCTGCGGATTGCGATCGATATCCCCAGTGGCGACAATCCTGTACAATCCAGCGCCGAAACTTATCAAGGGACTGTCCGGGAAATTCGGATTGCTCAAATGGAATCTGGGCTCACCCGAATTGTCATGGAATTTGCACCAGGAGTTACCCTCGACGCCAATGCCGTCACCGTCACGGCGATCGGACAAAGCAATCGCTGGGTGGTCCGTCCGGCGGTGCAATTGGCCGAGTCCCTACCCACCACAGTAACAGAACCGAGCACGCAATCGAGGGGGGACCTTCGCACCCTGCCGATGTTACCCCAATCTGCGGCGAATCAGCCCCCAGCTATTTCCTTGCCCGCACCCACCCTGGAATCGGCGGAATTTAACGCTAACTCAGAACTGGAGCAAATGCCCATTCTGAATGTGCCGCCACCGCCACCGCCTCCACAACTCTCAGAATTAAATATCCCTGTGGAAGATGCCCGATCGCTGGAAGTAACCGAGGATTTAGACTTTGAATTGCCGGTGGAAACCTCAACGGGTGTAAATAGCGCCCCCACAATCACGGTTCCCCCGGTGGAAAGTGCCTCGGTTCAAGAGGCGATCGCGCCGAGTACCCCGATTCCAGTGACTGTAGAATCAGAAATTTCACCGCCACCAACCTATCCAGCTATTGAAACACCCACCGCCGTAAATCCAGAGACTGATGGTATCCTCGCCTTTGGACAACCCCTGCCCACAACCGGGGCGATCGCCACTCCTCCCGAACCTGTAACCGATGAAACTCCCCCATCCATGCCGGAGGAAGTCGCTACGAATATTCCCCCGGATGTGTTGCTCTCTTCCGGAACCGTCTTGGTTCTAAACTATCCGGGTTCCGTGGCGATCGCCTTAGAAGACCGCCTCCCCAGACAAGAAGTCCTGCTGGTGTATTCCGACATTTACGATCGCACCGGCCAATTAGTGGCCCCCGTTGGTACACCAGTGATTGGCAGTTTCGTGCGCGATCAAGGCCAAATCCGCTTTCAGACCCAATCCATCATCCTCAAAGGTCGTGCCATCCCCTTCCTCGCTGAATCGGAACCCCTCGACGGCAATCGCGATATTTCCCAGAGAAGAACGATTAGCTACTCCGCATTAGGGGCCGTTGCTGGGGCAGTCCTCGGGGGTTTAGCTGGAGGGCCTCTATTAGGCGGTGCCGCCGCTGGTGCAGTCACCTCCCTTCTGCGTTCCGATGTCGCCGCTATTGTCGAACCCGGACAACTTCTCCCAGTGCGTTTAAGTGAACATTGGCGGTAATCCTTCCTCAGAAAGGTGGGATGAACACAGCTCAAAATGCAAAAGGACGCGGAACAACCTCCGCGTCCTTTCCTTTATAAAACGCAAAATTCAACTGCGCCTTAAAAGCGTTCAGTTTCTGCGGGGGTGCCTCCAGATCCCTGGAAGAACAGATTTCCAGCGGCGTCATTCTGATAAATGCAACTAATGCTTGGGGTATTTTCCAAGGCGCCGGTGAATCCAAAGGTGTTCATGCGATTTTTGCAGTCACGGACCTGATCGTTAGTGACCAGTTTGCGTTGCTCCAGAATATTCCAGGTATTGGTTCGCAGTACGCACCCCGGCTGCATTTTGGGCTGGGATATATAGACATTGAAGGGATTAAGGGTGACGAAGATGCGAGCATCCATCACCATCGCACTGGCTCCATATTGAATGCAGAGTTCCGGGTTAGGGGCGCTGCGATCGATGACTTCCCGCGATGCCACGTTTTCTGGACTAAAGTTGGCGGTAGAGCTAAAGGCAATACCGATCCCGATTCCCAACACGAAAACCCCAGCTAAAATCGCGAGGGAGGTGTAGTTAAAGGGGGACGAGGATTTTGGTTTTCGATACATGGTCTTTGGTGGTTTTGAGACGTTGGTTTGGGATGGGTTGGATGATCTCTATCTATTAGTATGCCGAATCTGACTCCCAGATGACTGTTCATGGGGGTGCGATCGCCAGGACATTCTTCCCTTCTGCTTGCTTAAATACGGGAATCCCACCCCCTCGGGTCCGAAATCTAGGGCCAAAACCCCACCCAAAATGTATTCCTCCCCCCCACGAACCCCAACTCCCAACCGGCTGCGTTTTTTGACTTCAGATCAACCCGGGGTAAAATTTGAAAACCTCAAGGGTAATTGTGAGCATCTTAAAAAAATCTTAAGTTTTGATGGAAAAAATTAGAGTAATCCTAAACTTTTATTTTATTTTTACAATTTTTAAGGCTAACTAAAGATAAAAAATGGCAAAATAGGCTTAAGCGATTTGATTGTCCACTTCAGGGATTTCACCCTCCTCGGCAAAACAGCTTATGGGTTGAAGTCTGGGCCGTCCAAGGCTGTAAGATTTCTGAGCTTTTATCCGGGCTGGTCCATTCTGCCAGATGCGGGGTGAACTTCTTGGGAAATTGGTCAATTTTGGTAAAAATTTTAAAGAAGAAAACCACAGACTGTCAATTCAGGAATTGACGGGTTTAATTATGGACAAAAAACTGGTAAATTTAACGTTAAAATTGGTATCAGATAGAGTCGATTGCCTTTTAAAAACTTATCCCTATTCTCTATATAAAAGAGTGATCGACGGCTCGGATTTTCAGTTAGAACTCATTGCCTATATTTTGAATCGAGTCCCTAATCTGTATGTGGTCACCGGGGACGATCGCCCGGCGATCGGATTGTGCTTAGGGTCTTCCGAACAGTTCCATCTGGAAGGCTTAATTCATGAAGGTATCCACGTTATTCTGCCCAAGGTGCTGAAAACTCCACCCCCAGAATTTTGTGATCTTCTCAAACCCCGTCCCTACACCACCAGTAAAGAAGGTAAATCCAAACCGACCCCGGGGGAAGCGAGTCCGGTATCCTGTCAGTGGGATGAACTCGCAATTTACGCTCGAACCAAGTGGGTTGAACAGAATGGGATGCCTCTGCAATAACCCCATCACTCTTGGATTATATTCGCATCGTCCACCGTCCTGGTGAAGACAAAAATCCGATGAAACTGGGGATGCCAGAAGTTCGTCCTGGTTTCAAAGAGCAAGGCACTCCTATTTTTGGAGGACCGGAATCAAAGATTCAGGTCAACCGGAAGATAATGCAACATTTCTTAACAAAATAAAGCCACCTCTTGCGTCCTTCCAGGCAGTGCCTTCGGTGAAAAGTCGCCCTAATGAGGGAGGCGATTGAAGAGAAACGAGCATAAAGTAACGGGATATTCCGGATGAGGCATCAGCCAAGGGCGAAGGTATTCCGTCGTCGATCGCGATCGCCCTCCAAATCAGAGAAAACAGACAAACCCAAATCCCTTGTGGATAGACTGGAGTGAAATCGCTTCCAGGGTGCATGACTTGTGGATTAAGACCGCAATCTAGGGACTCACTCCCCAGATCTCGGGATTTAATTCGACCCCGGGCGGACACCGGAAACGCAGGTTATGCTTGGGAAGATTTATTATAGATTAAATGTGCTAAGGGCTTGCGAATTATGACTCATTGCATCAATCCCGATTGCCAAAATTCAGAAAATACCCATTATGCTGACCATTGTTCTAGCTGTGGGCAACCTCTGCTTTTAAAAAGCCGCTACCGCTGCTTGGAACTCCTGGGTCAGGGAAAATATGGCCGCACCTTCTTAGCGGTCGATGAAGACAAACCCTCGAAACCTCGTTGCGCGATTAAACAGTTTTTCTCCGGAAAAAGCGACCAGGCGATCGCCCCATTCCGAGGGGCTACTCCTGGATCCCCGAGAGCATTGACCTCAGAAATCATGCTTCTGGATGAACTGACCCAGCACCCGCTAATTCCCGAACTCTATGCTTCTTTTGAAGATAATGCCAGTCACTATTTAATCCAAGAATATGTCGAAGGCCAAAATTTAGCCGCTGAACTCGCTGAAAGCGGCCCCTTTAATGAGAAAAAAATTCGTCAAGTTCTCACCGATGTTCTGCCGGTGTTGAAATTTGTTCACAACAGTTTGTTGATTCATCGGGATATTAAACCCGAGAACCTCATTCGTCGCCGCAGGGATGGCAAAATTATTCTCGTTGATTTTGGCACCGTAGAACATCCCACAAGGATGAATTCGAGGAGTTCCGCCACGGTCCTGGGTTCGGCAGAATATGCCGCCCCCGAACAAACCAAAGGCCAAGCGGTTCAAGGGAGTGACCTGTACAGTCTTGGTGTCACCTGCTTGCATTTGTTAACCGGACTGCCGCCCTTTGATTTGTACAGCATTAAAACGGAAAGTTGGGTCTGGTCTGAATATCTCACGCAACCCGTGAGTCTTCAGTTAAGCCGGGTTCTCGATACCCTGGTGCAGCGGGATGTCAATCAGCGCTATTCCTCCAGTGCTGAAGCCCTCAAAGCTTTGAATGCTCCCAACTTAGAAGCGGTCTTACCCCCGCCGAACAAACGGGTAGCAACCTTTGTGGGTGGGGCGGCGATCGCGGTTTTGTCTATGACCCTCGGCTATCGTGCACCCACTTCGGTCCCGGTGAGTTTCCAGCAGGAACCCTCGGAACCGCCACCGCCACCGCCGCAGATGATGTATCGGCTTAAACATCCGGAACTGTCTTACACACTCCCGTCATTCCGCGAGGAGTCTAGCTATCCGATGTCCACAGTCCAACCCATGCGGACCTTGGCGATCGCCTCGGGACCCGTCTGGTCCGTGGCCGTCAGTCCCGATGGCAGTACGATCGCCTCCGGCAGTACCGATGGCACTATTCAACTCTGGCACGTTAGCACCAATAACGTTCGCGTTCCCCTTCGCATTCTCAGCGGTCATTCTGACCCAGTATGGACCCTCGCGGTCAGTCCCAATGGCCACTTCCTCGCCTCCGGCAGTGCGGATAAAACCATCAAACTTTGGGACCTCAGAACCGGGGAATTGCTCGGGACCCTGAAGGGCCATAAAGCTGGAGTCTTCTCCGTCGCCTTCAGTCCCGATAGTCAAAGTCTCGCCTCCGGCAGCTTCGATAAGAGCATCAAAGTTTGGCGACTCCATGCCAACAACTACTCTGGACTCGCCGGTTCAGAAGTTCGCAGTTTCATCGGTCATTCCCAAGAGGTCCAGTCCGTTGCCTTTAGTGCCGATGGTCAAACCCTTGCCTCTGGCAGTACCGATGGCACTGTGAAACTCTGGAACTGGCAAACCGGCAAACTGATCCGCACCCTGTTAGGACATTCCGATGCCGTCTGGTCCGTCGCCTTCAGTCCCGATGGCAATACCATCGCCTCGGGAAGTTGGGATAAAACCGTCAAACTCTGGGATTTTAGCAGTGGCCTACCCATCCGGACCCTCAAGGGTCATTCCGAACAGGTGCACTCCGTCGCCTTTAACCCCGATGGCCAAACCCTCGCCTCTGGAGACCTCGGCGGCACGATTAAGCTGTGGAAAATGGACACAGGTTCCCAAGTCGGAACCCTCAAGGGACATACCGATTGGGTGGGAGTCGCCTTTAGCAAAAGCGGCAAAACCCTAGTCAGCGGCAGCTTTGATGACACCATCAAATTGTGGAAAGTCAATCCTTAGTCCTCTCTCAGGGACTAGCTTCCCGTTGGAATTTTTAAAAAACGCGATTGGGTTTGTTCTGTACACCCGATCGCGTTTTTTCTCCGGTTTTACTCCCGAATCAGAGGTGGAAACCCAGTTGCCGCTTCTTCTAGGGAAGACAAACCCGGTTTCTGCACAAAATCCCTGCATCAGAGCCCCAAATTTGGGCCGGGAAACCCGGTTTCTTGTCCTTGGCATCTAATTTTGCACCATTGCACTGGGCGATCGCCCGGTTACAAATCACAGCCTCCCGTCCCCCAATCCTATACAATCGATAAAACACGGTCCCGATCCGTTGAGCGCATTCCGGTTTTAGGAGACTAAAACCATATTGTTCAGTTTATATTATTTTTATATTGAGTCTTGAGTCTCAACCCCAAATCGATTTGAATAGAGAGGAAGGCCACCGTGATGACCACTGAGGAAATAGGGTTAGTGTTAGTAATTGACGATTCCTTCACTAACTTAGAATTATTATACTCTCTTTTGACGGAAGTGGGCTATGATGTCCTCTTGGCTAAACAAGGTAGAAAAGGAATTGACCTCGCCAAAACTCATCCCGTTGATTTAATTTTACTGGATATCATCATGCCCGAACTCGATGGTTTCCAAACTTGTAACCTCCTCCAAACTGCTCCCGAAACCCATGATATTCCGATTATTTTCATGACGGGCATTTCTGATAATTTGGAAAAAGCCAAAGGATTAGGACTCGGGGCAGTTGATTATATTACAAAACCTTTTTATAAAGATGAAATCTTAGCTCGCATTAAAATTCATATTAAATTGCGTCGCTTAACCCGGGAATTAATTCATGAAAAACAATCCCTCGAACAACGAGTGGAAGAAAGAACCGCCGAACTCTCTCAAATTTTGGCAGAACTGCAAAAGACTCAACTCCAATTGGTCCGGGGGGAAAAGCTCTCTTCCATCGGCCAATTAGTGGCGGGGGTTGCCCATGAAATTAAGAATCCTTTGGGGTTTATTGCGGGGAATATTGATATTGCGACTGAAGCAGTTTATCATTTAATTGAATATTTAGAATTGTATCGAGCTAAGTTTCCGAATAGTGGCGAAGAAATTCAGCGCAAAGGGGTAGAAATCGATATTGAGTATCTGTTACAAGATTTACCCAAAATGCTGGCTTCAATGAAGGTAGGGACCGATCGCATTTCTAACCTCAGCACTTCCCTGGGCACCTTTTGCCGTTCTGATACCAGTGTTAAAGTGTTGGCCGATATCCATGAAGGACTCGATAGCACCTTAATGATTTTACAGCATCGGCTCAAAGCCACTCCTAACCGCAGAGAGATTAAAGTGGTGAAAAACTATGGAAAAATTCCGAGGATTCGCTGTTATCTCGGCCAGCTTAATCAAGTATTTATGAATATTATTGCTAATGCGATTGATGCTTTAGAAGAGGGCAGGGAAAATTCGATTTTGCCACCCGATGTAGGGCCGCAAATCACGATTTATACGAAATTGAGTGCCGATGGTCAACAGATCCGAGTTCAGATTGCCGATAATGGTCAGGGAATGACTCCGGAAGTTCAATCCCAAATTTTTGATTACTTATTTACGACTAAGGCGGTGGGGAAAGGGACAGGATTAGGGCTATCTATTTCCCTTCAAATTGTTAAAGAAGCTCACAATGGTAATTTAATTTGCTATTCTGAATTAGGGGAAGGAACTGTATTTGAGATCCAGATTCCCGTGGGTGACCCCGAGGCGATCGCAGGCTGATGGAGCGAGTTTGCGAGCCAAAGTTTACCCGATTTTATGACTTTTTTCCCGTTAGCCAGTAGGTGAGCATTTCTCCTTTTCCTCGAATGGAAACCGTTCCCCGTTCCGTCAAGATATAGTTGCTTTTTAATCGGTGGTATGTCTCGGCAGTGACTTGAATTTGACCGGGTAATCCTTGAGATTCCATTCGCGAGGCAATATTCACCGCATCTCCCCAGAGATCGTAAATAAACTTGGTGGTCCCGATTACCCCGGCGACCACAGGACCCGTGGCAATCCCACAGCGAATTTGAAATGGTTCGCCGGTTTGGGTTTGAAATTGGGAGATCGCCTGCTGCATATCCAATGCCATCTGAGCGATCGCCTCCGCATGGTCCGATTGGGGGAGGGGAACGCCACCGACAACCATATAGGAATCCCCAATGGTTTTAATTTTTTCTAATCCATGTTGAGTTGCCAGTTTATCAAATTCGGAAAAAATTTGATTCAGTAAGGAGACTAATTCCGATGCGGACATTTGAGCCGACAGGGGGGTAAATCCGACAATATCGGCAAATAAAATGCTGGCTTCCTCAAAGTGTTCGGCGATCGCAGTGGAGCTTTCTTTTAATTGCGCGGCGATCGCCTTCGGTAAAATATTCAGCAATAATCGCTCCGATTTCTCCCGTTCTAACCGCAGTAACGCATTTTGTTCTTCTAATTCTTGTTGCAATCGACAAATTTTTAAATGATTCTCAACCCGCGCTAAAACCTCTTCAAATTGGAACGGTTTGGTGATATAATCAACCGCCCCGAGTTTGAACGCCTTGACTTTATCTAACACATCATCAAGGGCACTTAAAAAAATCACCGGAATATTCCGAGTTTTTTCTTGAGTTTTTAAATTTTCACAAACCTCATACCCATTCATATCAGGCATATTAATATCCAGCAAAATCAAGTCCGGTGGCGAAGCCTGCACCCCCATTAATGCCATTTGACCGTTCAAGGCTTTACGAACCTTATATCCCGAATCGGTCAACATTTTGGAGAGCAGATTAACATTGTCCAGGGTATCATCGACGACTAAAATTTTGCAGTTGGGTTCATGAATAGGCTGGCTAGTCATTAGTCTGGATTAACTCAATAATTTTATCAAATCGCAGTTGAGTCACCAAAGAGGTGAGGGTTGTTGATAAGGCGGCATGGGAGTCGGGAATTTGGGTCATTAAGCTCGCGATCGCCTCCTCATCCAGTGCACTAGCCGCTTGATAGAGTTGGGTTCTCCACTCCGGCGACATTCCCTGCAAACATTCGGTTACCGTTAGGCAGTCCCCGGGAACCGAGGCAGAGTGACTATTCACAGAAGCAGCAGCGATTTCTTCATAAAGATAACGCACCCCTAAATGTTCCGTCATTTTTTGAAAAATTACGTCCTCGCGAAACGGTTTACTGGCAAAATCATCACATCCTGCCTCCAAAACCATTGCCCGATTTTCTTCAAACGCGCTGGCCGTTAACCCAATAATAACCGGAATTGGCCCATTAGTCATCCGTTTAATTTGTCGGGTGGCTTCATAGCCATCCATCACCGGCATTTGCATATCCATCCAAATCAGATGGGGTTGCCAACTGTGGCACATCGTCACCGCATCTTCCCCATTCACCGCTTCCCGGACTTCAAACCCCAAAGGTTCAAGCAGATTCACCAATAACAGACGGCTTTCCCATTTATCCTCAACCACCAAAATCCGGTAAGCAGGTTGATTGGACAATAACCCAATCACGCGCTGACGAGGTACTTGACTCCCCTGAATCATTGCCTCGGCTAGACTAATTTTGATGTTAAATTTAAAGATTGTGCCTTTGTCCAGGGTAGAACTAACGGTAATTTCACCCCCCATTAATTGCACGAACTGACGACTAATGGGAAGACCCAAACCAGTGCCAGATTGCGATTTGATTCCCGTTTCAGTTTGCACAAAGGGGTCAAATAAACTCTCCAGTTCTTCCGCACTAATTCCGGGTCCGGTATCTTCAATTTGACAGGTCAAATAGGTGGCCGCTTCTCCTTCACTTCCTTTTGGCAATAAGAATTTGTTTTCCCTGTTAACCCGGACGACAATTCCACCTTTTTCGGTAAACTTGATGGCATTTCCTAACAGGTTAATAAAAACTTGCCGCAATTTGCTTTCGTCGGTTTTGATGAACTGGGGGACATCAGAGGTCCATTCAAACATGAGCTGTAATCCTTGGGATTCAGCTTTGAGTTTAAACATTTCTTCCAGAGAGGTTAACAGCCGATACAGGTCAAAGCTGGTTTCATTCAGGGAAATTCGACCGGCTTCAATTTTGGACATTTCCAATACATCATTAATCAAGGTGAGCAGATGTTCCCCCGCCCGCGAGATGATACCCAGATAGTCTTGCTGTTGAGGGTTGAGGCTATTGTCGCGATTTAGAATTTGAGTAAAGCCGAGAATGGCATTCAGTGGGGTCCGTAATTCGTGGCTCATTTTTGAGAGAAATTCCCCTTTGGCTTTGCTGGCAGTATCCGCCGCTTCTTTAGCTTGTTGCAGGGCTAATTCCGCTTGTTTACGTTGAGTAATATTGCTGGCTGTGCCGGTTAAACCTAATCGTTGTCCCTGGGCGTCTTGTCGGATAATTGCATTAATCAGTAGATAAATCGGTCTACCATCTTTGGCGATATCTATGGTTTCATATTGCGAAAGGGAATGGCCAGCTAAAATTGTATCAAAAGCTGCTTGATCCTGGGTCTTATTCTCATATTCCGACGGTTTGAATTCGGAAAAATGATGACCGATCATCTCCTCGGGTTCATAGCCATAAATATTTTTAACCGCTTGGTTGACAAAGGTAAAATAACCTTGGCTATTCATGGAGAATATCATTTCCTGAGAGGTTTCCACCAAGTCGCGATACTTCCGTTCACTTTCGGCTAATGCTTCTTCGGCTAATTTGCGATCGGTGATATCTGTAATTGAGCCAACCATTCGGATCGGGTTTCCGGCTACATCCCAGAGTGCCTGACCCCGGGATAAAATCCACTTGTAAGTACCATTTTTGCACCGCAGGCGATGTTCCGTGGCGAAATAGGGCGTTTGACCCGAGAAATGCTCTTTAATCGCCTGGGTGACCCAAATCCCATCATCAGGATGTATGCGACTAATCCAGGTATTTGAATGGTTGAGAAGTTCATGATCTTCATAGCCGAGGATCTCTTTCCATCGACTAGAAATGAAGGCTTCACTGGTTTTTAAATTCCAGTCCCAGATTCCATCATTGTTGCCTTGCAAGGCTAATTGCCAGCGTTCTTCACTCTGCCGTAATTCCTCTTCTGCCTGTTTGCGATCGGTTATATCAACTACTAATCCATCCCATAAAATACTGCCATCCGGTTGCTTTTCAGGGTTGGCATCCCCTTGCAGCCATTTAATTTGACCGGATACAATAATTCTCCAGATTGAATGCCACGGTTCGAGGGTAGCGGCTGAACGGGTGATGGATTCCGTATGTTGCTGGCGATCATCGGGATGAATTAAAGCTCTCAATAAAGAGATGTCTTCCATCGCGGCTTCGGCTTCAACTCCATAAATTTTTCGGCAAACCGGACTGACATAGGGAGAAGTAAATCTTCCGTCAGGGTGCATCATAAATTGATAAATCATCCCCGGAATATTGGCAGCCAGATTATAATATCGAGTATTGCTTTGTTGTAATTGGTGGGTGCGCTCTTGGACGGTTTTTTCTAACTGGCGAGCATACTCTTTTTGGGCTTGATAAAGCTGAGCATTTTCTAAGGCGATCGCCGCTTGAGAGGAGAGGAGTTTGAGCAATTCCACTCGCGAGGGACTAAAGGCCCCCACAAGCAGGTTATTTTCCAAGTACAGAATCCCCAGCAGCTTACCTTGCCCCAAAATTGGCGTACATAACACCGACTTGGGCTGAGTCGCTAAAATGTACGGGTCACTGGTAAATTGCTCATTTTGGCTGGCATCGTTGAGGACGACATCTTCTTGGGTGCGACTGACATAATTAATTAAGGACCGGGGTAACAAGGAACTGGTTTCAGCGGCGATCGCCTGTCGAACTGAGACCTCGGTTTGTTCGATTTTACCCGCTGCTTTTATCACAAAATTACCCTGTTGATTGAGGAGTAAATATCCCGTTTGCGCCCCCGCATTTTCGAGAGCAAGACGCATCAATTTAGCCAATAGTTGGTCGAGATGTACTTCCCCAATCAGAGCTTTAGAAGCTTGAATAACCGTCTTTAAATCTAAAAATATATGGTAACCGCTACTTTTTGACTCGGTATAATTCTGGGTCTGAATTTCATTCGTGCCTATTTCGAGTGTTTTAGAGTTTAAGTCAGAGAATCGATGTTCCAAATCCTGGACTTTAGCCAATGCGCCCCAGCGATAGTAGCAGGAATGGGCTTTTTGGCGATAAAATCCGGCAATAGGGTCTCGTCCAATCTGTTCATAAAACTCTGCGGCTAATTCCCAGGCGAGGGCTTCTTCTTGGATATAGTTATTTTTTTGAGCCGTGGCGATCGCCTGGTCATAAAATTTCATGGCTTCTAATACTTCTCCCTTGATCCGCGCTTTTTCTGCCTCGACTAATTCATACTTGTGTTGAAAATTGTCGGGGGCAAAGTTGGCCCAGTTTTTCATTTTGTCTTGATTGGTTTCTACCTTAATCAGAATCTCTTCTTGTTCAGATTCGGATGCCTGGAGATACACCGCCACAGCGGAGAGAGAATCATAAAAATAAAACAGAGGCAGGGTATAAACTGCGGTTAACGCATCTAAGTAGTTTGCCCCAAGAGCAGCATTTACTACCGCCTGTTCAGGTTGCCGAAATAAATAGCTTAGAATAAGTTTGTGCAAATATAAACAACAGAGGGCATAGCGATCGCTCCCTTGTTCATGGATTGGCAGCATTGTCTCTGCGTTATAAGCTGTCCCGACTAAGTTCACGGAATTGTCTGATTTATTCCTTAAATTTAAAACCACCTGCCAAGACATTTGGCAATAAGTGAGCATGGTAGTTTGTTTAAATTTTTCAAGCAGAGAATTATAAGAAGCCATCTCAGCTTCTAATTTAGAAAGTTCTTTTCCAGCAAAATAAGAATTGAGGCAGTAATTATAAGCCGAAAGACCGGCATACTCTAAATCTCCATTTTCCAAGCCCGTCTCATAAGCCGTTAGCAAAGGCGGGAGGGTTTCCTTCAAGGGGTCTTTCCAGACTCGCACGTTATTATTGACCACCATTAGAGTTCGGCATTTTAGCTCCTTATTGTTAAATTGATCTAAAACTTTTAAGGCCAATTGACCGAATTTATGCCCGGTTTCAATATTTCCCACAACGCCACATAAAATCAGGCCATAACAAGCGTAAGCATAAGCGGATTCATCGGTATTCCCATAGGTTAGGGATAACTTTATTTCCTGAAATACAATCAAGGGGAGCAGCATCGGGGCAACTTGATAGGCCGGGGCGATCGCACTATTGAGAATCCGCATCCCGGCTTTTTGATGAGCCTCAGACATTTGAGGTAAAGTGATTAAATCCCGGATATTTTTTCCGGTTAATTGATTTGATATTTCATTCAGTTCAACTTGAATAGCGGCAAAGGTGGGCTGTTCTGGCAAATGTATATTTAATAATTGAAGTGCTTTTTGGGTATTCTCTAACGCTTTGAGTTGTTGGCTGCAAGAGCTATAAGCTTTAATTCTGATTTCATAAAAATTAACTTGATCTAGAATAGATTTTGCTTGGATTAGGCCAATTTTTACCAAATCCTCCATTTGTTCAAAATCCGTATTGAGGTAAGCCGCATAAGCTGCCTGGATATGCAGCCTGAGGGTAGTTTGATAATCACTCTCCCAGCTTCCTTCTTCTAAAAGTCTCAATCCGACTTGAAAATAGGTATGAGCCAATTCATAAGCATTGGCTGCTAGGGCTTTCTGCCCCGCCCTTAAATTTAATCGGACTAACTTAATTTGTTGTTCAGAAGTAGTTATTAATTCATAACTATAGTTTAAATGATTGACAATTTCAAAAATACTTTCTTCTAGAGTTTCCGGCGGAGTATTTTTCAACAGAAGATAAGCAATTTGCCAATGAGTTTCTTTTTTGCGGTTTTCTGGAATTAGGGAATAAGCAGCTTGTTGGACGCGATCGTGTAAAAACTGGTAGCAGACTTTCCCCCCATTGCGAGGTTCTATAACCCGGTACAGTGTATGAGTTTTAGCTAAGGGGAAAATCAATTCTTCTTGAATAGCTTCCCACAAATCTCTACTCGTCAAATGAGGCGATCGCTCATTGACAATCGAGAGCATTTCAATGTCAAAAGAGTTGCCGATACAAGCTGCTAATTTTAAAGCAGTTTGAGTTTTGGGCTGCAATTTTTGAATTTTGCTAACCATTAACTCCACCACATTCTCAGTCATCCCGATTTTTTCAATTTGGCTGCTTTGCCAATCCCAGCTCCCTTTCTCCCAATTGAACTTTAATAACTGGTCTTGTTCTAAAGATTTTAAAACCTGGGTTAAGAAAAAAGGATTTCCTTGGGTTTTCTTAAAAATTAGCTTGGCTAGGCTAAAAGATTTGGCTGTGGTACAATTTAACGTTTCTGCCAGTAAGTCATTGACCTGATGAACATTCAAGGGAGTGAGATTGATTTCGCTCACCGGAACCTGCGTATTTTTAATATCCTTTAATGTCAACCCTACCGGGTGAGTCGCGGTTACTTCATTATCTCGATAAGAAGCAATCATCAATAAATAATGATTTTCCCTATCGGTAATCACTCGCTTAATTAATTCCAGAGACGCTAAATCGGCCCACTGTAAATCGTCAATAAAGAAAATCAGGGGATGTTCTTCTTGAGGGAAAATATTAATAAATTTTTGAAAAACCAAATTAAACCGATTTTGAGATTCCGTCGGAGGCAGCGATACCAATGCCGGTTGAGGGCCAATAATCAGTTCTACTTCGGGAATCACCTCAATAATCACCTGGGCATTTTCCCCAGTCGCCGCTAATATTTTGTCTTTCCAGGCTTTAATTTGGGCTTCAGGTTCACTCAGCAGTTGCCGGACCAGGGATGCCAAGGCTTGAATCACCGCCGCATAAGGAATATTTACGTTAAATTGGTCAAACTTGCCGCCAATAAAATAGCCCCGATGCTTCACTAAAGGTTTCTGAGTTTCCTGCACTAAAGCCGATTTGCCGACTCCAGAATACCCCGAAATCAAAATTAGTTCAGTCCCCCCTCCACAAACCCGTTCAAAAGCGGATAAAACTTCCGCACTTTCTCGTTCCCTTCCATATAGTTTTTGGGGAATTTCTAACTTACTAGAAAAATCTTTTACTCCCAACTGGAACTCATCAATTTTACCCTGTTCTTGCCATTGCTTTAGGCAATATTCTAAATCCCACTTTAACCCATACCCACTTTGATATCGGTTTTCTGCTGTCTTTGCCAACAATTTCATGACCAGGTTAGAAACCGCGAGAGGAATCTCCGGAACCACTTCAGTCGGGGGAATTGGCATCCGGGCAATATGACAGTGAACTACCTCGATCGCCTCCTCTGCTTGACAGGGTAATTCCCCTGTGAGCATTTCATAAAAGGTCACCCCTAACGAGTAAAAATCCGTGCGATAGTCGATCGCCCGATTCATCCGCCCCGTTTGTTCTGGGGACATATAAGCGAGGGTTCCTTCCAGGCTATTGGGATGCACCGCAGCCGCCGTTTCTTTGGACAACTGGGAGGCGATCGCAAAATCAATTAACTTCACCTCTAAAATCTGAGGATGAATAATAATATTGCTCGGTTTAATATCTTTATGAATAATATGGTGTTGATGAATTTCCCCTAAAATTTGCGCTAATTGAATCCCTAAATTTAAAAATATATCAATTTCTAAGCCTTGTTGGTTTAAAAAAGTTTTCAGGGAAATTTCTCCGTTATCTGGTAAAACTAAAACCGGCAAATTCCGGCTCATTTCCAGACTTAATGGCTCAATAATTCCCCCTAAATTCAAGTCTTTAGTCATCTCATATTCGTGATGGAGTTGCTCGATATCCGTGGGACTCGGATACTCCGTCCCCAAAGCTTTTAAAATTACCGGCAACCCGTCCATTTCTCGAATACCGCGATAGACCACCCGCTTGGTGTTGCGGTAAATTTCTTGACCAATCTGATATCCACTCAGTTCAATCATGTGTTTCTGCCCTCACGGTACTATTACAAAATGTTGAGTTTTATGAAATTGATACAGACAACTTAAATCCCCAGTCTTAACCCATTAGTTAGCTGGATGAAGTCTATCTATAATTTACGCTTAAAAATGATTTAAGTTCCCCATTTTTCCATAAATATTGCCCTCTATCCGCCTTCTTCAAAAGGCGTCATCCAGTTTTATTACAAAACCGGATGACGCCTTAAAAACCCAACCCACTTCACCCCGTTAAATCGGAACCTGTTGCTGTAAGCACATTCGCTGTAACAGTTGGGTAGCCTCTTGCGGGGATAAGGGATGACTAAAGAAATAGCCTTGAATTTCTTCACAGTCTAGCATTCGCAGACAATCGAGTTGTTCTACAGTTTCCACCCCTTCTGCCACCACGTTTAAATGTAACCCATGTCCCAAGGCAATCACCGCACGGGCGATCGCAATATCTGCCGGTTCTACGGTCAAGTCTTTGACAAATGAACGGTCTATTTTTAACGTATGGAGGGGAAACTGTTTCAGATAACTCAAAGAAGAATATCCAGTTCCAAAATCATCCAGAGCAATATTCACCCCCATCTTTTCTAACTCCCGTAACAACTTGCGGGTAAAGTCCACATCCAGCATCGCTGCTGTTTCAGTAATTTCGAGGGTCAAATACCGGGCCTCCAACCCAGTTTCTTCCAAAACTTGAGCAATTTTTTTGACTAAATTGGGTTGTTGAAACTGTCGAACGGAGAGGTTCACAGCCACAGGCATTGGCGATAAACCTGATTCTATCCAAGCTTGATTTTGACGGCAAGCTGTCTTTAAAACCCATTCTCCAATGGGCATAATTAACCCCGTTTCTTCGGCAATGGGAATAAATTTTGCAGGAGAGACTAAGCCCAATTCCGGATGGTTCCAGCGGAGTAATGCCTCCATCCCCTTAATTTCTCCGGTTTTAATATTCACCTTGGGCTGATAGGTGAGCATAAATTCCCCCAGTTCCAAGGCGCGGTGCAGCCTATTTTCTAAGTCTAATAATTCACTAGAGAGCAGGTCGAAAGAAGGGGTATAAACTTCGTAAGTATTGCGGCCTTTTTCCTTGGCTCGATAGAGGGCAGAATCGGCGTGTTTGATGAGAGTTTCCCCATCTTCTCCATCTCGGGGATAGAGGGCAATTCCAATACTGGTACTGATATGAAGATGGTGATTTTCAATGGAAAAAACCGGCTTTAAGGTTTGGATAATCTCTTCGGCAATCTTCGTAGCGGCAATCCGGGAAGAAACCTGGGGAAGGATGATGGTAAATTCATCTCCCCCCCAGCGGGCGATGATATCCTGGTCTCCCAAGGTGGCTTTGAGTCTCCCGGCTACCCCTTGTAATAATTTATCCCCGATCGCATGACCGAGGGTATCGTTAATCGTCTTAAACCGATCCAGATCCAGGAACATCACCGCTACTCGACTGGCACTATTTTTTGCCTCTTCCAAGACCTCCTTTAAGCATTCATTTAATAAATTTCGGTTGGGTAAATCCGTGAGAGAATCGTGAAAAGCTTGATAGCGAATATGCTGTTCTGCCCGAGTTGCATCGGTGATATCCCGGAAGCTAAAAACCCGTCCCACGGTCAAATTGCCCACCATTTGCGGGCGAGAATAACATTCTAAAATTCTCCCTTCTTTAAATTCCAGGGTATCCCAAAATTCCAGATTCGGAGAATCCCGCCATTTTCTAATTTGACTGAGGCACTCTAAGGGCTGTTTTAACTGAGGCAATAAAATTTTTAGTCCTTGCTTAAAGGTTCCATTTTCCAGCCAAGACTGGGAAATGTTCACTAACTCAATGAATTTTTGGTTATAGGTGGTGATGTGACCATCCTGGTCGATCGCTAAAATTGCATCTGCTGTAGATTCGAGGGTCGCCCGCAATAAAGACAGAGAGTTTTCCAGACGTTCTTCTGCTTGTTTACGTTGAGTAATATCCTCCACTGTGCCTTCGTAGCCAATAATTTGCCCCTCCGGGTTGCGAATAACCCGTGCATTTTCTGAAATCCAAATGATGCTCCCCTCTTTGCGATAAACCTGGGATTCAAAGTTCCAAAGGGCATGATTGTTTTGAAGGAGACGAACGAATTGGGCGCGGCGATTTTGGTCTACATAAATCTGAGATCCAATATTATTAACACTGGCTATTAGTTCTTCGGGTCCATCATAGCCGTAGATTTGGGATAGCATAGGATTGACGGTGATATAACGTCCGTCAAGGGTACTTTGAAAAATTCCTTCTACAGCATTTTCAAAAATGCTGCGATATTTTTGTTCCGCTTGCTTTTGTTCGGCTTGCGCCTGTTGTAGTTCAATCAATGTTTTCTGGAGTTCCTCACTGCGTGCAGCGGCGATCGCACTCAGGTATCGTTCTCGTTCCGCTTGTTCTCGTCTGGCATCCATGATGCTCAAGGTATGAGCATTCCACCCGATCGCCGTCGCTAATAGGATGGTATTTAATACACTTAATAAAGCAATTCCCACCCCGCGATCGTAAAGATTCAATTGGGTACCTTGGAGGATTAATCCCCCCAACAGGGGAGGGAGAACTAAGGCGGCGATCGCCTGGGGTTGCATGAGCAGCCGAAGGGCGCGATCACTGGTCAATAAGGCGACGGGTCCTCGGTCCGGATTCGCTAACAAAATCCCCACCGCCAGTAATATAAAGCCTATACTCGTATGCAATGCCATTTCGGTACTGCGTCCGAGACCATAAAATGCAGAAATACCATATAGATAACCCAGTAATCCTAAAAACCCGATCGCCCAAGCCATCACACTCAAATACTGGGCCATCCGATAGCGTTTTTGGTGGGAAAAAGCCAGCGCCAAACCCAGCAATACAAAATTAAAAGCTGTATTAGGAGCCATCCGTCCGGGTGTGGAAGTCCCTACGGCATTTCCTGTCTCTTGAAAAAGCCATTCATCAATCCCCAAATTGACATTCAGGATATATTGGACGAGGGTCATCACCCCGATAAGAATGGTTACATAGGATAAATAGGGCAGGATTGAGACCACCCAATGGGCCAGAGGTTTGAGAATACCTATCCCTCTCTTATTCAGGGGTCTTAGTCTATTGGGCTTCCCTAATTTCTGCCACGAGGGAGAAGTTTTAGCTGCCAATTGCCACAGCGAAAGACCGCACAAAATAAAACTAATGGCGGTATTTGCTTTCATCGTCACTAGCCCTGGCCAAACACTTTTAAACAGAGGAATATTGAAAAGCCAGCCCAGCAGAACCATCAAACCAATGAGGGTCACTGCAAGGCTCATCCTTTGAGACAGTGATTGTAAGGATGAGATGGCATTGGAAGTTGTAGGTGGGTTGGAATATCGAGATACCATTTCTAATTGCCCGCCTCCACATTGAGTCAGCATTCTCTAATTATCCTTATTTTTTAGACTAAATTTACTCCAACTTCAAAAAGCGGCGGTCACCCCTCTCCTGTTTTAGACTCTAGCGGATCCAGATAGAAGCAGTTCTGTATTCTATTTTGCAGTTTTTATATTTTTTTTATGTTTTCCTAAAAACAACAGGGCCTGGTCACCCCTCGTATAAACTTCAGCCAGGAGCAGCCCCAGGAATTTATGCTAATAAGACCGGGTGCGATCGCCGCCCCGTAAAGGGTAAAAATATCAGGCAATTTAGGTCTGACGATTGCCTTTACGAATCCCCCTCCCCTAGGATGGAATTAGCTCACCCTTCTGTGAACCCAGCCTCTTTCCCAAAGGAGGTCGTTGGATTAAGTTTAGAGGACCTTTGCACCCCAGAACCTTGTTTAACGGGCAGTTGGATCCAGAACTCAGTTCCGTAACCCGGTGTGGAAATACACTGAATCTCACCCCCATGCTTTTCTACGACAATTTGATGACTAATGGACAACCCCAACCCGGTTCCTTTTCCCACGGGTTTGGTCGTAAAAAAGGGGTCAAATAGGGAGGAAAGTACCTCGGAATTCATGCCCGGGCCATTATCAGAAATTTGAATCACCACCCGTTCATCCTCGCTCAGGTGAGTGCGAATGTGAATCGTGGGAAGAAAATCATCAAGACTGGAAGGAAGCGAGGATAGCATCCCTTCTTCCTCTAATTTCCAGCCTTCGTTTCCCTTCCCCCAATCTCCCCGTTTCATTTCTAAAGCATCAATAGCATTTCCAATTAAATTTATAAAAACTTGATTGAGCTGACAGGGAAACCCTGGAATGGGGATAATTTTACCATAGTCTTTGACGATATTGATAGCGTGGCTTTTACCATTGGCTTTGAGGCGATTTTGTAAAATCAAAAGGGTACTTTCAAGGGCTTCATGAATATCCACTTGTTTCATGACGGCTTCATCTTTCCGGGAAAAATTACGCAAAGACAGCACTAACTGATACATTGAATCGGAGCCAATCTTAATCGAATATAAAGTTTTGGGTAAATCTTTTTTAATAAAAGGGAAATCAACTTCTTCGAGATAGTCCATTATTTTTTGGTCATAATGGGGGTATGTTTGTTGATACAGGTCGATGATTTCCAGCAATTCTTGAACATAAGCGATCGCGTGATTGACATTGCCATAAATAAAACTCACCGGATTGTTCAGTTCATGGGCAACATTAGCCAGGAGTTGGCCTAAGCTGGACATTTTTTCGCTCTGAATCAGGCGATCTTGGGCGTTTTTCAACTCCCCCAGGGCTTGTTCTAATTCGTCCGCTTGAGAACGAGCTAGGGTGGCTGTAATCTGGCTTTGATGATAAAGTTCTGCTTGCTGACGGGCGATCGCCTCTTGTTGGCGGTTACTTTCTTTTTGATATTGACTGACGATGGCATCCAAGTCATCGAGTAAGGGTCCACTCGCTGCCTCTAGGATGTAACACAGATGGGGATTTTCCCGAGTCAATTCCCCATCTGCTGCGGCGATCGCCTGATTGACTGCAGCAATATAGGCTTTAATTTTCCGATCTAAATCGATCGGGGGTTCAAAGTACATGGATTTGACCGTTGGGGATGGATGTCCTGGTAATTGCAAAGCTGTATCCCCATAAATCAGCCCCTTATGGGATTTTTCCATCAGAGTGATAGTTTCGCGCAAAGCCGAACGCCATTTGGTTCTATCTTCCGGTGTCTGAGCCCCCTCTAGTTGTAAGGCAAAGAGTGCGGTGCGTTGAGACAGCATTCGCTGGCGACCACTGATATTAACTACTGCCGCATTAATTTCTCGCATAGTTTGTATCTCAGCCATCTGAAAACAGTTGCTCAAACTGAACACGGCTTTTTTGACTCCACATCTAATAAATCGAGCTTTCTTCCCCTGCAGGACTGACCCATTACCTTTATATTTGTAGAGGGGATTCGTGAATCGCCCCTACAGTTCGGGTAGGGTGGGAGAACAAGCATAACTCCTGCCCTAAATTGACCTCGTGCAAAATTCACTTAAGCCCGCAGTAATTAAAGATTTATTCCTCTGGCTTCCCGCATAAGAACGCCATCGACTGTACGGGTATCTCCCGGGGGGAAAGGGGGAGCCATCCTTTTTTTTGCAAGAGGTCTAATCTTTTTTATGCCGATTCAGGGAATGAGTTTGTAGTTGAAGTTACAGACTTTTCAGCCTAGGCCGTTTTTTATGTTAATTTATGTATTGTTTACATGACGGGTTTTAAAGTTTTTCAACGCCTAAAAAATACTCACCGATCGCCGGGACCATCGCACTTAAGTTCCGCTCACCCCTGAGGGGATTAACTCGCTCCCCCCATCAAAGATGGAATCGCATCGCTCTCGGGATCCGAGGCTCGCACTTTACCCCCTTGTCGGATGGGAATGACAATCCGGAACTCAGTCCCCCGACCCGGTTCCGATATACAAGAAATAGACCCCCCATGCCGTTCCACCACAATCTGATAGCTAATCGACAAACCCAAACCTGTTCCTTTGCCTTCCGGTTTGGTCGTAAAAAAAGCTTCAAAGAGCTGCTCTCTGACCTCTGGGGTCATCCCCGGTCCATTATCAGCCACGCGGATAGCGACGGCCTCATCCCGCAAGACTTCCGTGCGAATCCAAATCGTCGGCAAGGGTAATTGATACACAGGGAGTCGAGATTGAGAAAAATCCAGGTCCGACAAGGACATCTGTGCGGTTCCACTGGCGGTTGCCTTACCCGGGCGATCGCAGTTCTCTAAGTGATGTCCCTTCCCCTCACTAGAATTGCTACTGTTCCATTTGCCCGTCATCTCTTCTAAGGCATCGATCGCATTCCCGATCGCATTCATAAAGACTTGATTAAGTTGACTCGGATAACATTCGACCAAGGGAAGATCTCCAAACTGTTCAATCGTGGCGATCGCCCCGCAATAGGGATTTGCTTTCAGGCGGTGATGTAGAATTAACAGGGTACTTTTGAGTCCTTCGTGAATGTCCGTAACTTTCAGTTCCCCCGTATCCGCCCGGGAGAAGTTTCGCAGCGATCGGGCCAATTCCCCAATCCTTTCGGCCCCCACTCGCATTGAGGAAATCATTTGGGGCAGGTCTTCGAGGAGGTACTCCAGTTCAATTTCCTCCCGGTAGGCGCGAATCTCACCGGGGGGGTCCCCATAGTATTTTTCGTAAAGTCGCAACAGTTGCATCAACTCTTGGAGATACTTAGTAGCATAAGAGAGATTCCCATAGATAAAATTCACCGGGTTATTGATTTCGTGCGCCACCCCCGCGACTAAAGACCCCAAACTGGATATTTTTTCAGTTTGGATCAGTTTGGCCTGGGTCTGTTTGAGTTCGTGTAAAGCAGTTTTCAGCTTGAAGGCTTGGGCATTAGCCGCAGTCGCCGTAATACAGCTTTGGTCATAAAGTTTGGCCTGATCAATGGCGATCGCAATCTGGATAGACACATCTTGGAGCAACTCCACCTCACTTTCGGTCCAAGGGTGAGTAGAACTCCCATGCAGGCAGACCAGGGCCCCTTTTTGTCCGGAATGGGTTTCCACTGCCACTGCCAGTAACGAGCGGATGGAGCGGGCTTGTAGGAGATCGCGACTTTGGGGGTCAAGTTGGCGATCGGCCATCACATCATCGAGTTGCAGGAGTTGAAGCTGTTGCAACGCCTTCCCCAGAACCGGAATTTCCGCGAGGGGATTGTTGAGACAATCCGGGGACTGGAGGGGGTCTTGCGCTTCCTGACTGGGTTCGTAATGGGGGGGATGCGAGTCGCTATTATACCATAAAAACTGACAGCGGTCAATAGAGAGCAGATTGCGAATTTCGCTGACTGCGGTTTTTAAAATGGTGTCAATATTGAGCGAGGTATGAATTTGACTAGAGAGGCGACGCTTGAGGAGTTCCACCCGCGATCGCAGTTCTCGAAACCGACTTTCCGAGGCCACCAGTTCCGCTTGAGTGCGTTCTAGACGTTCATTTGTAGCTTTAACTTCCGCCATTGCCATCTCAAGCTGACGGGATTTTTCTTCCATTTGGCAACTATATTGGATCGCATGGGACACCTCCCCCAACATCTCGATCGCCACCGCAGAGACACTCCCACTCACCGCTTCTATGCCCAACCAAGGCAGGGGCGCGATCGCCTCCGGCGTTTCCCAGACAATTTTAAACTGTCCATTCGGTAAAATTTCTCCGATTCGACAAGTTTTGCATATATGATTATTTGCCTCAATTCGCACCAAACCCCCAGGTGCTTCAAAGGTTTGATTGTAGGCCGCTTTCCTCACCTGCTCCACATCAAAAGTTCCCGCTTTTTCAACGGATTGTTTCCATAAATAAACTTGTGTATAAGCCGCTTCAATTGGGTCACTGGTTACCCGATTTTTTCCATAACGGGCCTGAAAATTTTTGACAAATTTTTTATTTTGAGGCGTATTAACACTTTGGAAATAACTCCAGGTCGCATAATGTCCCGTTGCCGCCTCCCCAATCCGGCGCACTTCATCTTCGGCCACACTAACCGCGAGAATGGGAAGCTCTGCTGCGGTAATTCCCGCTTCTCGATATTGGTGATAAAAAGCGATATTGCTATCCCCATTTAAAGTATTAAATACTAAATCCGCTTGAGTCGCTTGAATCCGAGGGATGATATCTTGAAAGTTTTGTTCCCCTAACAAAATGTATTCTTCTCCCACAATTTCTCCACCTTGTTGTTTAAGATGGGCGCGGATAATTTTGTTAATTGTCCGGGGAAATACATAGTTTGAGCCAATTAAGTAGATTCGCTTGCCTTTATTGGCGATCGCCCAAGTCAGGGCCGGTTCCACTTGCTGATTCGGACAGATGCCGGTGTAGAAAATGTGCACAGAAGATTCGAGCCCTTCATATTCCACGGGATACCAGAGTTGGGCATTAAACTCCTCTAAAACAGGCAGAACAGCTTTGCGCGATGCCGAAGACCATCCCCCAAAAATCGTTACCACTTGCTCCTGTTCGATGAGCTTGCGAGCTTTTTGAGCGAATTCGGTGGGTAAAGACGCGCCATCTTCAATCACGGGTTCTATGGGTTTTCCGAGTACACCCCCAGCGGCATTGATTTCGGCGATCGCCATCAGTTCCGCATCTTTGAGGGATGCTTCTCCAATTGCCATCGTTCCACTCAGGGAGTGCAATATTCCCACTTTGACGCTCGACTCGCATCGCTTCCCGGTCTCGCTCGTTTTACTCATAGCTGACTCTTCAAACACCTCGATGTTCTGGACTAGGCCGCAACTGATATACAGGGTTCAGGTTTGCTTGTTGCTGGCGCTCCCTTGACTCAAACTTTACCTAATTTACTCAGAATACCTCTTTGTGTTGGTCTGGGAATTCCTTCCGGGCTTTGGTTAGATATTTCTGTGCTCTTCCACTTAGACTCCATCCTCCCCAGCCGTTTTTTTGCCCCTGACTTGTTTCAGTTTTATCAACCTCCTATCTCGATAAATTTACTGAAGTTGATGCCAACTCCGGCTCAATTTCACTCAAGTCCCCTCTACCGAGGAGGGAAGGATGCGATCGCTAAACTGAAAATAGTTTAAATACCGCCCTAACAGCCCCGAACGACAAAAACTCTCAAGCTTATGTTTTTATTTTACATAATTTTTTCAAGTTTTGACCCCTAGTTTTGGGGATGAACCCAATTCCGTCTCAATTTTTTGGCAGGGTTCTTTTCCCCATCTTTTCGGAAATTTTTAACAATTTTTTCAGCTTTTCGCGACAGAAAACCGTAACCATTTATACCCTTTATCAAAACTTATAAAAGCCTCACGCAAAAAACTCACCCTCACGGGTTAATCAACTCAATGTTTGAACCCCATTAAGCGCCAGAGTGCTGGTTTTTAGAAAGAAGATGGGGGAGATGGGGGAGATGGGGGAGATGGGGAAGATGGGGGAGATGGGGGAGATGGGGGAGATACGGGAGATACGGGAGATACGGCTGAAGTTGTTACTACAAACTCCCCCATCCTCCCCATCCTCCCCATCCTCCCCATCCTCCCCATCCTCCCCATCCTCCCCATCCTCCCCATCCTCC
>NZ_JAMXFA010000030.1:66209-92351 GCF_025370785.1 Laspinema olomoucense D3b | reverse complement strand
TGTAGGTCTCATTTGTGGTTGTGGTAAACAACAAGTGTACTACGTTGGCCCTCCCTTTTTTTGGCGAAGGTATTGTTAAGTGGACTGGGAAATCTGTACCACGATTTAGGACAGTATTCCCAAGCCCAGGAATATTACCAGGAATCTTTAATGATTGTGCGAGACCTTGATAATAAGCCAGGGGAAGGGGATATATTGATTGGGCTGGGAAATGTTTATGTGAGTTTAGGAGACTATCCCCAAGCGGAACAATCCTATGAGCAATCTTTACAAATTAAACGAGAACTAGGCGATCGCCCCGGACAAGGCAATGCTCTCGTAGGATTGGGGATTTTATACAGCTATCTGGAGGATTACGCGAAAGCTCGGGAATACCTTGAGGAGTCGTTAACCATTAAGCAGAGTCTAGGGGATCAAGTCGGAGAAGCCAATTCTTTGCACAATCTGGGGGTGGTTGTTGTCCTTTTAAAGGACTATCCCAATGCGGAGCAATTTTTGCGAAAGGCTTTAGTAATTTATCAAAACATTGGGGACAAGGTAGGAGAAGCTAGTGTTCTGCATAACTTAAGTAATATTTATCAGATTCAGGGCGATTATAATCAAGCTGAAGAATTTTTATGGGCGGCGATCGCCATCAACGAACAGTTACGCCCGGGCTTAACCGATCCCCAAAAAATTTCCTTAGTTGATCAGCAAGCCGTAACTTATGAAATGTTACAAAGTGTGTTATTGGCTCAGAATAAAATAGAGCCAGCTTTGGAAGTCTCCGAACGGGGACGCGCCCGCGCCTTTGTTGAATTATTGGCTCAACGATTTGCCGAGACTCCTGAATCTATTGTAACTGTTGCACCTCCCAATCTGGCTCAAATCCGGAAAATTGCTGCTGAACAAAATGCTACCATTGTTCAATACTCACAAATTCGGCAGGGTTTTACGGTAGGCGATAAAAAATACTTGGAAGGAAGTGAACTCTACATTTGGGTCATTGAACCCACTGGAAAAATTAGCTTTCGCCTAACGAATTTGGACTCTTTGTTGGCACAAGAAAAAGCTGGTTTGGTTCAGTTTATTGCTAATACTCTATGTTTTGAAAACTACAGTTGTCTCCGGAATATTAGAGTACGGCAAAGTCGACGGGGAAGTCCAGAAGTCATCCGCGAGGGTGACCTAGAAGCGAATCAGCGGACAGAACCAAAATCTCCCAATTCGGCTGAGGGAACAGTCAGCGGCCAATTTCGCAAACTCCATGAAATTTTAATTGAACCCATCGCTGATTTACTCCCTTCTAACCCAAATGAACGGGTTATTTTTGTTCCGCACGATTCCTTATTTTTAGTCCCCTTTCCTGCTTTACAAGATGCGTCAGGAAAATATTTAATAGAAAAGCATACGATTCTTACAAGTCCTTCAATTCAAGTCCTGGAGTTCACTCGTGACCGATTATCTCAAGTAAGAATGACCCATCCTCTCGGAAAAACCGGGGAAGTCTTAGTTGTTGGGAATCCCATCATGCCCGTACTAGAATCTGGACAACTCCGTCCCTTACCCGGTTCGGAACAAGAAGCCCAGAATATTGGAAAATTATGGAATGTCAGTCCTGTGATTGGTGAGGCAGCCACAAAATCAAGAGTGGTACAACAAATGCAGTCTTCACAGATTATTCACCTGGCAACTCATGGCAGTTTTGACTCCAATGTTCCCCTAGAGAGTTGGGTGGCATTAACTCCATCGGGAACTGATAATGGATTTTTAACAGCCGGGGAAATCTTTGGGTTGAATTTGAATGCCGAGTTAGTGGTATTGTCTGCTTGTAATACGGGACGGGGGAAAATTACTGGGGATGGAGTGGTGGGATTGTCTCGTTCCTTTATTTCCGCAGGAGTCCCCAGTTTATTAGTCTCTTTATGGGAAGTTCCAGATTATGCAACTGCGCTATTAATGCAGGAGTTTTATCAAGTTTTCCAGGAGAATGGGGATAAGGCGCAGGCTTTGCGGCAGGCGATGTTAACCACGATGCAGCAGTATCCAGATCCATTTGAATGGGCGGCGTTTACTTTGATGGGCGAGGCGGAGTGAGGGGGTTTTTTAACCACTGATTTCACTGATTTGCACTGATTTTATGGGACTCATAGATAAAGCGATTTAAGGGGGTGGCTCAGATGAGGATTAAGTTTTTGGCTTTGGTTTTGGGTTTGATGGTTGTGAGTCCGGTATGGGAGTGGAAACCGGGGTTGGTTTCTGGGGTGATTGCTCAGACTGCTGAGGAACGGAAGGAGGAAGCCGATCGCCTCTTTGGGTTGGGGGTGGAACAGTATCAGCGCAGTCTATTTAGTGAGGCGTCAGTGTCGTGGGAACAAGCGCTAGAAATTTATCGGGCGATCGCTGACAAGGAGGGGGAAGCGCGATCGCTTAACAATTTGGCAGAAGTTTACCGCAACTGGGCTGAGTATGCTCGGGCGGAATACTATTTACTTGACTCCCTAGAGATAGCACAGGACGTTGGGGACAAGGCAACCGAAGCGCGATCGCTTCACAATCTGGGGGAAGTTTACTACCATTGGGCAGAATATGCCCGAGCAGAACATTATTTAGAGCAGTCATTAGAGATAGCACAGGCACTCGGGGATAAGGCGCTAGAAGGCCGAATTTTGGCCAGTTTTGGTGCAGTTTATGTGAGCCTAGCAGAGTATGCTCGGGCTGAATATTATTTACAACAGTCGTTAGAAATAGCACAGCAACTCGGGGATAAGGCCCTAGAAGGGCGAGTTTTGGGTAGTTTTGGTGCAGTTTATGTGAGCCTGGCAGAGTATGCTCGGGCTGAATATTATTTACAGCAGTCGTTAGAAATAGCACAGGAAATCGGGGATAGGGCGGGGGAAGGTAAAACTCTGGGGAGTTTTGCAGAAGTTTACCTGAGTTTGGCGGAGTATGCTCGGGCGGAACATTATTTACGGCAGTCGTTAGAAATAGCAGAGGCAATCGGGGACAAGGCAGCAGAGGGAAATATTCTCGCCACCTGGGGAACGATCTACCACAGTTGGGGAGAATATGCCCAGGCGGAGGAATTTTACAGGCGATCGCTCGAAATAGCTCGGTTAATCGGCAACAAAGTCGGGCAAGGCAATACCCTTTTAGGTTTGGGACTGGTGTACTTTAATCTCAAAGAGTATCCCAAAGCGGAGGCATTCTATCTAGACTCCTTAGAAATCAAACGGGTGATTGGAGACAAAGCAGGGGAAGGTAATCTTCTGAGTAATTTGGGAAATATTTACTGGCAACAGGGAGATTCTGCCCAGGCGGAGGAATTCTATCTCAACTCGTTAGAAATTAAACGGCTAATTGGAGACAAGGCGGGGGAAGGCAGTACCCTAAGCCATCTGGGAACAGTTTACCGGAATCGGGGAGAGTATGACAAGGCGGAGGAATTTTACCAGCAGTCGATAGAAATTGCTCGGCTCATCGGTGATGAGGCAGGGGAAGGAAACAGTCTCAATCACCTCGGAATGGTTTACTTTAATCGGGGAGAATATGCCAAAGCGGAGGAATTTTACCGGAAATCGTTAGAGATAGCCAAGTTAATTGGGAACCAGGTGGGAGAAAGCAGTGCACTCCAGAACCTCGGAATGATTTACCAGAATCGGGGAGAATATCCACAAGCGGAGCAATCCTATTTTGCCTCCATTGAAGCCAGTGAAGAATTACGTCCTGGGTTAACAGATGAGCAAAAAATCTCTCTATTTGAACAGCAGGCAAAGACTTATGAACGGTTACAAAAAGTATTGATTCTTCAGAATAAAACTGAGACTGCCTTGGAAATTTCTGAACGGGGACGCGCCCGTGCTTTTGTGGAATTGCTGGCAGCACGACTCGGGGATTCGGTAGAAAATTCCGGGATGGTTCCTCCTCCCAATTTAAGTGAAATTAAACAAATAGCGGTGGCACAAAATGCGACAATTGTCCAATATTCCTTAATTCGCGATCGCCCCTTGGAAGCTCCAGCCCAAACATTCCTCGAATCGGAATTGTATATCTGGGTGATTCAACCCAGCGGGGAAATCACCTTTCGGCGCACGGATCTCAAGCCCCTATTGGAAGAACACAATGCGGGGTTGACACAAATCATCGCGGATGCTCGATGCTTTGATAATTTCCTCTGTCGCCGACATCTGAGGATCGCCCAAAGTCGCGAGGGGACTCCGGAAGTTCGCAGCGATCGCCCTTCTGGAGCGAATCAATCCTCGGAACCCCCAACTGCTCCCCCTCACTCCACAGAGAATCGGCAACTCAAAAAACTCCATCAACTCTTAATTGAACCCATTGCCGATTTACTCCCCACTAACCCGACAGAACGAGTCATTTTCATTCCCCAAGGGTCGTTATTTTTAGTACCCTTTCCCGCCTTACCAAATGCGACGGGTGAATATCTGATTGAAAAGCATACCCTTCTCACTGCTCCTTCCATTCAAGCACTCAATTTGATCCAGGAACAGAAACAAGCGCGCACCGCCATTAACCAGGACATTCTAATTGTCGGCAATCCCATCATGCCCGTTGTCACCGAAGGACAACTCTCTCCCTTACTGGGTGCGGAACAAGAAGCGCGGGATATTGGGCAATTGTTAAATATAAGTCCCTTAATTGGTCCGGAAGCCACGAAAGCAACTGTCATCCAGAAAATGTTGTCTTCCCGGATTATTCACCTGGCAACTCACGGCAGTTTTGACTCCAATGTTCCCCTAGATAGTTGGTTGGCGCTGACTCCCGAGGGAACCGATAATGGACTGCTGACGGCAGCGGAAATTTTTGGGTTGCAGTTGAATCCGGAGTTAGTGGTACTCTCGGCTTGTGATACAGGACGAGGCAAAATTACCGGCGATGGGGTGGTGGGTTTATCCCGTGCCTTTCTTTCTGCCGGAGCACCGGCGGTATTAGTGTCGTTATGGCAGGTTCCAGATGATTCCACTTCAGTGTTGATGCGGGAGTTTTATACCCTTTGGCAGGGTAGGGGGGATAAGGCGCAGGCGTTGCGGCAGGCGATGTTAACCACGATGCAGCAGTATCCGAATCCCGTGAATTGGGCGGCGTTTACGTTGATGGGAGAGGCGGAGTGAGAGGGGGATTCTTTCTCCAACTCCTACCCCTGTGCTTTACTATTTTGGCCTTTTCAAGGTTTTAAAATTGACAAGGCCCACTTCTGCCATTAGGACAGACGGTTAAGTTATCGGTGGTAATTTCGACGACTTTTGCACCTGTGATATCGGCATTTGTTAACTTGGCTGCGGATAAATTAGCTCCGGTTAAGTCGGCTCCCATTAATTTGGCCCCGCGTAAGTCGGCATTTCTTAAATTAACCCGTTGCAGGTTGGCGCGTTGCAGATTGGCATCGATTAAACTGGCATTGTTTAAATTAAATTCACTCAAATTCAACCCGGCAAGCTGTCGGTTTCGTCTCGGCCAATTAACGAGTTTCCAGCTCAGTAAATCTTCAGAGTCAATTCGGGTGGTATTAATATCAATTTGAGTATTCATTAAGTTTGCACCCCGCAAATTTGCTCCGCTTAAGTTGGCTCTCACTAGATTGGCTCCGCTCAAATTGGCGAATTCCAGGTTAGCATTGGTGAGGTTAGCCCAGTCCAAACTGGCATCGCTCAAGTTAGCATATTTAAGATTAGCCGCTTGCAGAATTGCTCCATTAAGATTGGTCTCTTGCAGGTTGGCGTTGATTAAACTAATTTCGGATAAGTCGGCGTTACTTAAGGTGGAACCACTAAAGTTGCTGTCATCTAATTTAGCTCCGGCTAAATTGATTTGACTTAAATTTTTGTCGGTGGCTGTGGTTAGATATCCTTTGCGTAATGCAAATTTTAACAAGGGGTCAGAGACGCGGGGATGAAAGAGTAATAAAAATGGGGTTAAAGAGAGCAGGACAAATAAAACGCTCATGGCGTTTTTCATGTTTTGCCCAAGGGCAGTATTTCGGGTAAATTGGGAGTTGTAAGTGGCGGAGAGTAAGCGGCTATTTTCTTGGTTGGCGACTTCGAGTTGCCATTGGGTTTGGGAGAGTTGGGTTTGCAGCAATACCCGCTCCTCATTGGCTTGTTCCAGTTGAGTTTGGAGTTGATTGCGCTCATCGAGTAGCCAAGCGGTTCGGGATTCGCTGATGCGGCGTTCTTGCCGTTCTTCGCCGAGTTCGGTTTGGATTAGGGATAGTTTGGTTTCGAGTTCTGAGGATTTGGCGGCGTTGGTTTGGAGTTGGGTTTGGAGTTGATTGCGCTCCTCTTGGGAGACCCGTCCTCCATTGTTTTTGTAGTGATTAAGTTCAGATTGAGTATCGGTTAGTTGGCTTTGCAATTGCCAGTAAGCTGTCGCAGCTTGTTGGAGTTGGTTTTGCAATTCTATGACGGCTTCTCCATCGGTGGAACGGGATTTAGAGGTTTGTTGTAATGTTTTTTCGACCTCTTCAAGCTGACGCTGAAGTTGAGTGGCCCGGGTTTTATGCAGCTTGCTGTCGGACTGGGCTTTGCTGAGTTCGCTTTGGATGCGATCGCGCTCTTTTTCTTCCTGTTCTAAGCGGTCTTGCAAGCGCCAATAGGCTTTAGCCGCTTCGTGAATTTGCGACTTATATTGAGCGCATTCCTGGGTAAATTCTTCCTGTTTAATCTGGCTGGTTTCGAGTTGAGATTTGAGGGATTGGTTGACTTTTTTGGCGTCCTCTAGCTGGGACTGGGCCTGTTCTCGGTCTTTTTTGGCGGATTCTAGTTCAGCGTGGGTGGTTTCTAGTTTGCTATGCAGTTGCCAATAGGCTTCCTCGGTTTGCTCAAACAGGGATTGTAGCTGATCTCGTTCCTGATTGGAGAGTTCTAGCTGAGTTTTGAGTTGGGACAACTGCATTTGCGCCTGAGTGACTGGCTCAGGGTCAATGGGTTTAGACTGAGACTGCGATCGCCAATGGTTGCGGGCCCAACTCAGTTGTGCTCGTTCCTTCCGCAAAAAACTATCCGGGATTCGTCCCAAGGTCAAGGGGTATGGCGTCAAATCCCAACCACAGGTCGAGCAATTTTTGACCTCGCCCTCAACATAAGTTGCTTGACAAACTGGACACTGTGCCACTGCTCTCTCCCGCATCGAAATCAGGACTATGATATTGAAGGAGGGGGACTGGATTTCCTCCTCTGACAGATTATCTCCCAACATCCGACTTTTGCGATCGCCTCTTTGGGATTTTACAGAGGAAACCGCCCTAGAGGGACCCCACTTTAGCCAGCCCTGGGGCCAAATTCCTTACGAGGGTAGGTTTTTTGTTTTTTCCTCGTGACGTGGCCGAAGCCCCCTCCCGAGGAAAAACCTCAAAATAGGGGTAAGTCCTGTTTCCCTTAAGAATTTTGAGCCACTGTAGCGGCCACTTGATGTTTAGAAGCGGGTTCTCCATGACTGCGGATGGCGCGAAACATTCCAAAGCGGCAGAGTCCTACCCCAAAGGCTAGACGCATTAACAGAATTGTGGGAACTTCTCGCACGGATTTAATAAATCCCGATACTCCAAATTGCATCCATCCTTGAGGGCGAATGATGCCTTGCCAAATGGTATCAATCCAGGAAGGGAGGGTTTGTTTAGTCCAGTCATCGGTGGTGACGGTTCCCTCTACTAATCCGGTAGATTCTAACAGTTCAGAAAAGCCTTCAATGCTGGAAAAAGCGGGATGAGACCATTGTTCCAAAAGTTGCTGCATCACTGGGCGTTCCCAGCCATTGAGAGGAGTTTGGCGATCGTCCCGTTGATTCCAGTCGGCCACGACTAAGATACCCCCGGGCTTGAGGACGCGCAATAATTCTTGAGCAAATTGCGCTTTATCTGGCATATGGGGTCCGGCTTCAATGGACCAAACTACATCAAAACTGCGATCGGCAAAAGATAAAGCCAGGGCATCATCTAGGGCGAATTTAGCATCTAAATCGGGGGGGGTCAGTTCTTGGGCCCGCTTGACTTGTTGAGGACTAATGGTGATACCCGTAACAGAAAACCCATAGTTTTTTGCTAGGAGGCGACTGCTACCGCCAATGCCACAACCCACATCTAAAACTGTGGTTCCTGGGGGTAATTTATCTAATCCACCCCAGCGCACCATTTCATGTACAAAGTCTTCTTTGGCTTGGAGAAAATCTTTGGATTCGGGGGGAGAACCATAATGCCCCAAATGAATATGTTCTCCCCAGTAATATTCTAAAATCCCGTCTTCAGTCCATTGGTCATAAGAATTAGCCACGGAATCGGAAGATTGATATTTGCGCGCGCTGCTGAGATATAGAATAAGGCTGACAATAAAGAGGGTGAGAGTTAGTCCAAAAATTAAAGTCATAAGCGGATTTGCAAATTTTAACTAGGAAACAGAGGATTGCCGATAACCAAATGATGTTAAAACCGGGTTTATCCAGAAACCCGGTTATTTAGGGGGGATTATAGCCCCACTCAGCTAGGTAGGCAGGAGGCCATTTTGGCTGTTAAATGGCCTGAGAGAGACTGGAGGGAACGGGGAAAGGAGGCAGAACAAATGCTGTGGATTCTCGAATGATATCCGGACGTTCTTTGTAGGGAACTTTTCCCTCTGAAGCTGCCGTATATTGTTGACAAAAGGTAGCCAAATCGGGGGCGGATTCCGTTGGAGAGAGGGCACTCAGAACAAAAGTAATTTTGTCGGCAGCGGTGAGGGTGACATTGCAAGCATCGCTGCAAGCTGCCATACAGCGAACCGGCTGAAGTTGGATCGCCGATTCCAAGTTTTTGGCCTGCAATTCACTTTGCAATTGCTGAATTAAATACTCTCCGCCCGATAGCCCGTTCTGAGTGGGTTCTTTCCGGGAAAATCGGCAGAGGGAACAGACAAATAGGGTAGCTTGGGTCATGGACTCTCTATCAAAGTTGAGTGGATGGGAAACCCGCAAGGGATTAGGAGGATTTGCCGATCGCTGGCTTTAACGCTCTGGGTTTAAACTGGCGATCGCTGAGTGAATTATGCCCTGAATTTGGCGGCCTGAGTCAGACAAAGCAGGAACAAAAATTTGGCTGTAGTTGGGCTTAAACCCATACAAATCTTGCTCCTTTATTCGGTTATGAACCTTACCCCGTTGAAATCGAGCGTTCTCCCTATCTTACCACAAGTCAACTCCCACGGGCGCTTAATTTTTAATTTCCCTAGGGAATAGCGGCAAAATCAAGACCGATAAATTGGGCTTGTTGCCCTAAATTTTGTCTTTAAATTGAGTAAAAATGAAGCAATCGTCTGGGTGACCCTCCCTTGTAATTTCTTCAGCGATCGCCACTTAAAAACCCTAGTTTCTGACCCTCAACCCTGACAAAACCGGATTCCCTATCAGGGGAAATTGACCTCAAAAATAGGGTTTGTGGGGCTATCAATCTCTCCTCCCTTTAATACCCTAATGCGGCGCCTGCTGGACGACGGGGGTCGTTTGCTCCCCAGAGGGTGTCCCCCTCTACGGCAATGGAGGAGGCTGCACCCCAATTTGGGAAGGACTCGATGTGATATCCCATTGCGGACAGGCGTTCTACGGTGTGAGGAGAGAGCGCTAAGGGTTCGGTTCTTACCCTGTTAGGTAATCCTTGGTAATGAAAGCGGGGGTGACTGACAGCTTGTGCTACAGTCATGTGGCGATCGCTGATATGGGTGATCACTTGTAAGACAGTGGTGGGAATAGTGGAACCCCCGGGACTGCCGGTAACCAGGAACAATTTACCGTTGCGGGTGAGAATGGTTGGACTCATGGAAGAGAGGGGACGCTTCCCCGGTTGGATGCTATTGACGGTTCCCTGGACTAACCCAAATTGATTGGGAACGCCCGGTTTTGCCGTAAAATCGTCCATTTCGTTATTCAGGAAAAATCCCGTCCCTGGAGCAATTTCCATCGCCCCAAATAAGGAATTAATGGTATATGTAACGGAAACAGCATTGCCGAAGCGATCGACGATGGAGTAGTGAGTGGTATCAGTTCCGGTGGGTTCAGGAGTTTGATGGAACAGCGGTTCCGGGGGAATGGCTTGATTTTTGGGAATTTTGGCGCGAAGTTGGGCAGCATAGTCGGCAGAGAGCAGGCGATCGCTGGGATTATCCACAAAAGCCGGGTCCCCTAAATAGGTGTTGCGATCGGCAAAGGCATACAACATCGCCGATAGCATCAAATGTAGTCGATTAGCTTCACTGCGGTTGAGTTCAGCGATGGAATATCCATCTAGCACATTCAGCATTTGACAGAGGGTCGTTCCGCCTCCCGGTGGCGGTGAAGAAATCACCAGATCGCCTCGATAAGAACATTCCACTGGGGGAGATTCCGTGACGCTATAAGTGCTAAAATCTTCTAAAGTGAGAATTCCCCCGTTTTGTTCACTGGCTGTAACAATTTTTTCAGCAATTGGGCCTGTATAAAAGGCGTCCGGTCCTTCGTGGGCTATGAGTTGTAAGCTTTTGGCTAAATCCGGTTGGATGAGGCGATCGCCAACTTGGTAAGGAGTTGTACCATCTTTTAAGAAAATTGCTGCAACTTCTGGCTGTTCTTTGAATTCTTCCACACTGCGATTAAGAATCTCAATGTCACCCGGTTGTAAAATAAATCCATCCCGGGCTAAGGCGATCGCACCGGCCATCACCTGAGCGCGATCAAGCGTACCATAGCGAGTTAAAGCGCGATCGAGTCCCTTCACTGTCCCGGGAACCGCCACCGCCAAATATCCTCGCTGACTCAATCCCTCCACCACCTCCCCGGCATCATCCAGATACATCTCAGGGGTTGAACCGAGGGGTGCCGTTTCCCGAAAATCCAGGAACAACTCTTCCCCATTCGCCTGACGGATGAGCATAAATCCACCCCCACCCAAGTTACCACAACAAGGATGGGTGACGGCTAAAGCATACCCCACCGCTACCGCAGCATCCACAGCAGTTCCCCCTGCTTTCAGGATTTCTAACCCAACTTGAGAGGATTCCCTAGAGGCGGTAACAACCATGCCATTTTTTGCCGCCACCCCTTCGGTGACGGGAATATCGGCGAGGTGACTATTGCTGGAAAGTTGCGCATTAACAACCCTCAACCCTTGAGAAAGGGGTGGAAACGGACGATCCAGGCTTTTAAAAAGCGCCATCTGCGCTACAATGGATAGAGGAATGGCGATCGCCGATGCCACCATCAAGCGCAACAGTCCAGTTTTAAGGGGTGGGGGAAGCTGACGCATAAATTCTCGGCCCGTTTAAACAGTGAATCTATCCAGTGTAAATCATTCAACTCTTTGCCAAATTAAAACAGTCCCTCCATCGGAAAGCTTTGCACCCCTGAATCCACACCGGAATGATAGAGACTACCCTCCGAACCCGGTTTGGGTGATTTCCATCCTCCTTTCTTAAGCAGGGTCTAAAAAATTGCAACAATTTGTTAACCTCTGGCTTGCCGGTTAGCTCCCTATACAGCTTAAGTTGGATTCTGAAATCCCTCTTCTGATAGATAGCCGTTTCCAGCTTTTGACCGAAAATTGATATAACAAATGTTACATCAAGACAAGAAACATGGGGTCCTCCTCAAAAATTACCGCAGCGACTAAAAAAACGTTGCCACTCAAGCAACCCCAGGTTGGGCATCTGATTCGAGAACTGCGACAGCTTGCTGGGTTAACCCAGGAAGAGTTCGCATTGAAATTGGGGGTAGCTTATGCAACGATCAATCGCTGGGAAAATGCTCGGGTCCAGCCCTCTTCTTTAGCCTTGCAGCAAATTCGAGCAGTGATTGACGAACTGGAGGATTCCCCATCACCCAAGTTACGAGAAGGCAGTCGGGACCTTCTGGTGAGCTATTTAGAAATACAGGATTAGAGCTTCGTACCCAAGGACAGAAAAGTAATGGACGTGGAGGATAATTTGGTAGTCGGTGGCGAGATGGGTCGGCTGATGGGGAGGATAGACTGGACAGCAACCCCCCTCGGTGCGATGGAAAGTTGGCCGGGGAGTTTGCGCAATGCGGTCAATTTGAGCTTGACTTCTCCCGTGGCGATCGCCATTTTGTGGGGACCTGACTGGGTACAATTTTATAATGATGCTTACCATCAGCTACTCCAAGACACTCAGCAGTTGCGATTATTCGGTCAGCCAGTGCGGGACTGTTGGACGAACCATTTTCCGGCAATGGCAAGAGCAGCAGCCTCAGTCTTTGCCACAGGACAAGCTTATCAGTTAAGAGATCAACGCTTTGAGTGCGATCGCTGCAATTGTGCCGAGGAAGTGACGATCGCCCTCTCCTCTAGTCCGATTTTCGATGAACTAGGAGAAGTTGCTGGGATTTTTAATATCATCACTCGCACCCCCGGGACTCCCCGAACTCTCCACAACGAGGCAGATCCATCGAGGGTTGTGAGTTCATCCTTATCTCTTTCAGAAGGCTACCGAGAGGGTGAACAACCGTTGAAGTTTCCTCCCTTTGAAGAGTCCCTGGAATCGGCAAACCAAGGGGTGTCTCATGTCCTAGAAAGCATTCCCGATGGATTTATCGCCTTTGATGGCAATTGGCGGTTTATTTATGTCAATTCCCTAGCGGGAAGGCTGTTGGAACGCTCGCCGGATGAGTTATTAGGCAAAGCTATCTGTGAGGAACTCAGTGCCCCGGGGAGTAAGCTGGATTGGCTAAACACTCCAGCCCTCCAGCGATCGCAAGCCCAGAGAATTCCGGTGACGGAGCAATATTGTTTATCCGAATCCAATCAGTGGATGGAAATCTCAGCGTTTCCCTTGGATGAGGGAATCGGGGTTTATATTCGAGATATCAGCGATCGCCAGCGGACCCAACAGCGCCAATTGGCTCAATATGCGATCGCTAAGGTATTAGCTGAAGCCCCCACTTGGGTTGATGCAGTTCCGGCCATCTTACAAGCCTTGTGCGAAACTTTAGGATGCCAAGTGGGGACCGTTTGGACGCTCAATCCCCAGGATAATCGCCTGCACTCCTTCCAAAGTTGGCATTTCCCCGGTTTAGAACTCCAGGAGTTTTTGGAACTCACCGGACAAATTAGCTTGGCTCCTGGGGTGGGCTTGCCCGGACGAATTTGGGAGACCCGTCAACCGGTTTGGATAGCGGACTTAGAAACCGATGAAAACTTCCCGAGAGCAGCAGCAGCCATCAAAGCGGGACTGCGGAGTGCCTGTGGATTTCCGATTCGGTTGGGAGATAAACTCTTAGCGGCGATCGAATGCTTTAGAGATCGCCTCCAAGCACCTGACCCGGACTTACTGGACTTGATGGCAGCCCTTGGCTCTCAAATTGGACAATTTATCGAACGCCAACGCACCGAAGATGCCTTGCGAGAGAGTCAAGAATTATTTTCTCACTTCATGAATCATAGCCCCTTTGCAGCCTTTATTAAAGATGCTGCCGGACGGAAAATTTACGTCAATGCGGCCTTAGAGCGACTGTTGCAGCGTCCGAGTGGGGAAATTGTGGGGAAAACTGACTTTGAGTTATTTCCCCTTGAGGTAGCAACCCAGTGGCAAATCAACGATCGCCAGGTGCTAGAGCAGAATGCACCTATTCAGTTTTTAGAAACGATTGAACAAGAAAACGGGGAAACCTGTTATTATATGTCCTACAAATTCCCCTTCCGGGATAGAGCCGGACAACAATTTCTCGCCGGGGTATCCCTCGATATTAGCGATCGCATTCGGGTTCAAGCCGCTTTGCAAGAAAATGAACGGCGGTTATCCCTTGCCCTGAGTGCAGCCAATGCCGGAATCTGGGAATGGAATCTCACGAGCGATCGCTGGTTCTGGTGCGACGAAAATTATCGATTGTTAGGATATGCACCGGGCCATTGTGAAACCACCTATCAAAACTGGTTGCAAGCGGTTCATCCTGACGATCGCCAAACCGTTGAAGCATCAGTACAAACCACCCTGAATACCCCCAGTAACTTCAACTTAGAATATCGAGTCTTGCTTCCCAACGGGTCTATACGCTGGTTGAGCAATATTGGAGAGACCCTCTTAGATGAGAACGGTCAAATTAAGGGAATGAGCGGTATCCAAATCGATATTACCGAGCGCAAGCGAACCGAGGAAGCCCTGCGAAGCAGCGCTCAACGATTGAGCCTTGCTTTAGAAGCGGCAAAAATGGGAGATTGCACTTGGGATCTAGCCCGCGATCGGGCTACCTTATCCCCACGGGCCGCAGAAATTTTAGGGATTGGGCCGGAACAGGTTCTCACTTGTGCGCAAATTCAGAAAATGTTTCATGAGGATGATCGCGGCCAGGTACAGAGTATCATGGAGCGAGCCATTCGCGATCGCCTCCCCTATGACATAGAATATCGAATCCGACGTCCCGATGGAAGTCAACGGTGGTTGGCGGTGAAAGGACTCGCTCAATATGATGCAAACGGACAAGTTCTCGAAATATTAGGGGTGATGCAGGACATCACCGATCGCAAGCAAGAGGACGTAAAAAAGCAAGAACTGCTTGATCGAGTCAGCATGAAGCGAAAACTGCTGAATGCCATCTTGGAACAATTACCCGCTGGCGTGATTGTGGCGGAAGCTCCCTCGGGAAACATTCTCTTGTTTAACGACCAAATTAAACAAATGGCCCGGATTCCCGACTTAATCCCCCTGGACAACCTGAATCAACCGCCCTTATATGAGGCATTTTATCCTGATGGACGGGCGTATCAACTCCAGGACTGGCCTTTATACCGTTCAGTGTATAGGGGGGAAGTGGTCAGAAACGAAGAAATCCATTTTGGGCGGGGAGATGGCACAAAGGGGATTATTCTCGTCAATTCCGCCCCAGTGTATGATGAAAATGGTACAATCCGAGCCGGGGTCGTGACCTTTTCTGATATTACCGAACGCTATTTTGCCGCAGAAGCCATCCGCCAAACCGAAGGAGTGTATCGGGCGATCGGGGAAAGCCTGGATTATGGGATCTGGATTTGCGATCGCCAGGGACATCACCTTTATGCCAGCGATTCATTTTTGCGTCTGGTTGGCATGACCCTAGAAGAATGGAAAGGTTTGGGTTGGGTACAGGTGTTAGAACCGCAAGCCGCTCAACAAACTCTCGCTGACTGGACACAGGGAGCAACAACGGGGAATTTGTGGGATCGGGAACAACTCGTGCGCGGGGTGGATGGAAACTGGCATCCGATTCTGGTTCGGGGAGTACCTGTGCGAAATCAAGCCGGAGAAATTATATGCTGGGCGGGGATTAATTTAGATATTAGCCGTCTGAAAAAGGTTGAGGGGGAATTGCGCGAATCAGAGTATCGTTTCCGGCTATTGGCGGATAAGGTTCCGATCCAGATTTGGATGCAGGATGAACAAGCCTGCTGTCACTTTGTGAATGAGCGGTATCGCGAGTTCACGGGTTTGTGTCAATCGGATATCACTCAAGATTGGACCGAGAGCCTGCATCCGGATGACTGGGCGAGTTATATCAGAGAGTACAGCTTGGCGATCGCCCATCGGAAGGAACATCGAGCCATTGTGAGAATGCGTCGCTATGATGGGGTGTATCGGTGGATGGAAGTGCTGGGGTTGCCCCGGTTTGAAGGGACGCGTTTTGTCGGCTATGTTGGGTGTAATACAGATATCACCGAGCGCAAACAAGCCGAGGAAGAACGGGAACAACTACTCGCCCGGGAACGTGCTGCCCGAGAGGAATCGGAAGCGGCCAACCGCATCAAGGATGAGTTTTTGGCCGTCCTTTCTCACGAGTTGCGATCGCCCCTCAATCCGATTTTGGGCTGGTCCAGACTCTTAAGAACTCGCCAATTTGACGACGCCTCCCGCGATCGCGCCTTGGAAACCATTGAGCGCAACGCTCGCTTGCTCTCAAAACTGATTGAAGATTTATTAGATGTGTCCCGCATCCTTCAGGGTAAAATTGCCCTCCATGTCGGTCCCGTGGAGTTAGTTTCAACCCTAGAGTCAGCGTTGGAAACCGTTCAATTAGCTGCCAGTTCCAAAGAAATTCAGATTTCCACCCATTTTGAATCAGAGATTGGGCTGGTGTCTGGCGATCGCGATCGGATTCAGCAAATTATCTGGAACTTGTTGTCCAATGCCGTCAAATTTACACCCTCCGGGGGACAAGTGGATGTTTACCTCCAGCGGAAAGACGGCTGCGCTCAAATTAGGGTCAAAGATACCGGAAAAGGGATTGACCGCGAGTTTTTGCCTTATGTCTTTGACTTGTTCCGCCAGCAGGATGGGAAAACCACGCGACAATTTGGCGGTTTGGGATTGGGACTGGCGATCGTGCGTTATCTCACTGAATTACATGGAGGAACCGTTGCCGTAACCAGTCTCGGAGAAGGACAAGGTGCGACCTTTACTATCTGTTTACCCCTCACTCTGGACCGGGGAACCCCAGGGGTTAGTCTGGGATTTGATTCGGTTTCGGAACTAGAAGCCTTACCTCTGACGGGAGTTCAAATTCTGTTGGTCGATGATGAGGCGGATATGAGAGAATTAGCCACAACGATTTTAGCCCAAGCCGGTGCAAAGGTAGAGGTCGCCGCCTCGGCAGTCGAGGCGACTCAATGTCTCGATCGCCATAGCTTTGATATTCTCGTCACCGACATCGGAATGCCCGATATTGATGGGTATATGCTCATCCAGCAGGTGAGAACCCGACCCTCCGAAAGGGGTGGCGCAATTCCGGCGATCGCCTTGACGGCTTACGCCGGAGAGTCCAATCAGCAAAAAGCACTCCAAGCTGGATTTCAACTGCACCTGCCCAAGCCGGTAGAACCTGAAATTTTAATCAAGGCGATCGAGCAGTTAATTACCGGCTGATTTTGCTTTTTTAATAGGAAATTGGTCAGTAGTCATTTGTCATTGGTCGTTTGTCCTTGGTCTTAGGGGATTGCAAAATATAAATCATTCAAACGTTTGTAGTAACCCCTTCAGGGGTTTCTTTAAAGATGACTCGGTGAAGGAGTCACTATGAACGTTCTGGAGGTTTTATTTTTTGGAGTTCCCTTATGTCCTTGGATGGGGGATTGTCTCTGTCTTCTTAACGTTGGGGTTCAACCGCTTTAGAGGAGGGCTTTCCGAATCCAAATGCTGAAAAATAGACTTCTTGCAAAATTATAAAAAGCCGATTGGCGTTACCAAGGGGGGGAAAGGGGGATCAATCCATTATTTTGCAAGAGGTCTAATATCGGGAGGGGTCTGTTATTCTTCTCGCAAATCATAATCTCTCCACCGGGGGATGCTCGGAGCAATTGCTCATCCAAATATGAGCGATTGTTAATATTTATTTTCTATCCGAACTTGGGTTTGGTATCCCCCTACAAATCCCCCAAAACCTTGTATATTAAGTCTTTCACCCGAAAAGATTTCCCGGGAGAAGTTTCCCCTCTCCAGGGGTTAAATCGCCTCAATTCTCTCAAGATTATCGCAAATCTAACCTTCAGACCCCTAGGAGGATGGAACTTTAGATAGAGTTGCTCAGTCTTGGGCGCGTTTAGATTGATCCAGAGAGTGAAATTGCAACCCAAATCAGCAAATTGTTAGAAAAATTTAACCCCTTTTGAAGAAAAATGGAATATACTTCTATAGAAACATTAGTAAGATTAGCTATTCCCCTGATCCTTCAGGCTAAGGTGCAGTCCACCTGATTTGCCGAAAGGATTTTCAAGGGAGAACTCCTCGGAACGAGCGACTGCCTTTCCCAGGGTGCGATCTTCCCGATGTGTCCCGGCTTGAGAATTGGTCTGAGCCCCTTAGAGGGGTGGGGTCGCTATCAAGGGGGCGATCGCACCGAGGTCCATCGCAACCGACCCTCCCGAGACCGGGCCTGATACCAACCGAGGAAACCCTCTTAATATCATAAAAAAATTTAGGATATAGACCATGATAGACCTGTATTCCTCGGATGAAAACACTCATCCTCACTCCATATCCCTGAAACGATTAGACCGAGCAATTGCTCTGTCACAAGGGCAATTTTGCTTAATTTTTGCTTGCTGTAATTCCGTTTCCCTGCGATCGCAACTCGTCAAGCAATTGCCCGTTAATTTATCCGGAGATATTTACCACCTATTTTTGCAGCCCTCGGTCAAAACCCTTTACACAACCATGCAACAATCCCTGCAAAATAAACAGCCCGATGCTTTAATGATTTTGGGATTAGAATCCGTTATTTCTATTGAACAATTACTGACAGCCACCAACTTTGTCCGGGATGATTTTCGTAAAGATTTCGCCTTCCCCATCATCTTATGGGTGAATGATGAAATCATGCAAAAATTAGTTCGGTTAGCGCCAGATTTTAAAAACTGGGCCGCCTCTACCATTCGGTTTCAAATGATGAATGACTCAGTGAATACCCCGGATTTAGCCTATCAATTAATCTAAAAAAAATTCCCCAAGGGTTCCGTTGTCCCCAAACAACTAAACTTCACCCGGGAATGAGTCAAGGTTGGCAAAATGCGGTAATGTAAGCGGTGTTAATCCAGTCCGGCGTTACTGTCATGTTAGAAATTAAAACATTAATTGATGAAATTCAGGAAGAAGCAAAACGGGCTGAATTTCCCCTTGATGAACCCATTTATCAAAAAGCCGGTGCAGAACCGACTCAACCGATTCTCTATGCCGGGAATTTGGAAAGTCAGTTATGCGTTTTTGGCCGAGATTTGGGTAAAGATGAAGTCGCCAATCGGCAACCGTTATATGGTGCAGCGGGTTCCCTAGTTCGTAAAGGATTATATCGGACTCTTTTTAACAGCGAAGCCAGGGATAAAACGGAACTAGAAAAAGTGCTGGACCAAGTTTTACTGACCAATACAGTCCCCTATAAACCCCCGGGGAATAAAGCTTATAGTACAGCGGTTAAACAGCGCTTTCGGCCCTATATTGAGCGCTTCCTCGTCTGCCACTGGCAAGGCGATCGCATTATTACCCTCGGGAACGATGCCTTTGACTGGTTTAGCCCTTACGCCCCAAAAGGGACCTTGAAAGAATTTTTTCAGCGCGGCGATCGCTACAGTTCTAGCCAACCCATCACCCTTTGCGCTACCGATTCTCAAGGTAATCTCCATCAGCGTCCCATCACCTTACTCCCCCTCCCTCATCCCTCTCCCCTCAACCAGAGATACTACGCCCAATTTCCCCAACTGTTGCAACAACGGCTGAATGCTATTTTTCAGTAAATTTATTGAGGACTCATCGGTGATTTCTCCTATTTTTGGACGAATCACCGAGGATTCGGCTGTTATGAAGTTTTACGAAGTCCCTAACAAGTTTTCTCTAATAAAAGTTGGGTGGTTTCACGGAAGCATTCTGGGTCAACTTTATCATATCTTTATAAATGAGATTAAAGAATTCATGAAAAATTTAAACAGCAATTAGCGGAGATATAGTAATGGCAACCTTAAGCTACGGTTTCAACCCCTCCTTCCTCCCCTTGACCGATCGCGATCAAAAAGCCCTCAACTCCATGTTTGAAGGCATTGAAGGCGACCCCCTAGCCGAGCTTGAAACCGTCTTAAACGAATCCTTTGGTGCTAGACTCCAAAAAAGCACGAGAGTTCGTCAAACCTTTCCAGTCCATACCTCCGCGCTCAGGTGAACTAGATAAAGCCATGCCTGGACGGGCGAATAGGGAAGAGACATATATTTTTGAGTAGGGCGCATAGATAAATATCTGCTCACTGGCTAGAATTGACCACCCCGCCCCGAAGGGGCACCCCTCCAAGGGAGGGGAATTTTGGGGCTTATTCCACTGTTATGGAGTAGGGCAGTTTGATTCTCAAAAACCCAATTAATTGTTGGATTGTTCAATCGCTTGACCGGGCGAAAGATATAGGCTGATTCCCCTCCCTTGGAGGGGTGCACCTTCGGGACAGGGTGGAATTCCCCTCCTGTGGAGGGGTGCACCTTCGGGACAGGGTGGAATTCCCCTCCTGTGGAGGGGTGCCCCGCAGGGGCGGGGTGGAATTCCCCTCCTGTGGAGGGGTGCCCCGCAGGGGCGGGGTGGTCCTTAGTTTAAACTTAGTAAATCAGGCGGAAAACCCTTGGGCTGTAAAGCTTACCGGGTCAGGTAAATTTGAGAAGGGAACCGCCCTACCCTCAATAGCAAGTCGTTACTACAAACATCCCCATCCTCCCCATCACCCCATCTCCCCTAAGCTACGATTAGGATATAGATCCCCGAAGTTCCTATTTAGCTTTGAAGCATTGATTCAGTCTGAGACCTTAGAACTCCTAGAATGGCCGCGCCTGTGCCAGCACCTAGCAACATTTGCTGGGACCAAGCTGGGAGCAATCGCTGCCGGTGACCTCCAAATTCCTGAGACGTTGGAGCAGACACTGGTGCTGCTTGCTCAAACCCAAGAAGTCTATGAATTAGAAAATCAGGGACTGGTTAGCCTGTCCTTTGATGGTATCCATGATATTGGGGACTCTCTAGAACGGGCGGACTTGCATGGCATCTTATCTGCCGAGGAACTGCTGGCGATCGCCACTACCCTCTCGGGTGCCAGACAACTGCGACGCACCATCGACGATCACCCCCAATTGTCCGTCCTCAACCGTCTGGTTGCCGATCTGCGAACCTATCCAGAAATCGAACAGGAAATCCATCGCTGCATCGACGATCGCGCTCAAGTCGCCGATCGCGCCAGCACTCTGTTAGGGGAAATTCGCCAGCGTCAGCACAGCGTCCGCGACCAGATTTATCAAAAATTGCAGAGTATCATGCAACGGCATAGCAACGCCGTTCAAGAACAACTGATCACCAAACGGAGCGATCGCTTTGTGATCCCCGTGAAATCTCCCCAAAAAGATGCCATTCCCGGCATTGTTCACGATAGTTCCATGAGTGGCGCTACCCTCTATGTAGAACCCCATAGCATCGTTGAACTGAACAATAAGGCGCGGGTCTTGCTGCGCCAGGAAAAGGCCGAAGAAGAAGCAATTTTGCGGGCATTAACGGCCAAAATTACCGAAGTTGTCGAAGATTTAGAACGATTATTGGCGATCGTCACCATCCTCGACTTGGCAACCGCCCGTGCCCGGTATAGTTACTGGTTAAATGCCAATCCCCCGACCTTTATTAACCGAGGGGAAGAGGGCCAAACCATTACCCTGCGGCAACTGCGTCATCCCCTGCTGATATGGCAACAACAGCATGAAGATGGGAATGCGGTCGTTCCTATTGATTTAATTGTTCAACCTCAAATTAAGGTCGTTGCCATCACCGGACCCAACACCGGGGGAAAAACCGTCACCCTGAAAACCTTGGGGTTAGGGGTTCTCATGGCGAAAGTGGGATTATTTATCCCTGCCAAAGTCCCTGTGGAACTGCCTTGGTTTGACTTTGTACTGGCGGATATCGGAGACGAACAGTCCCTAGAACAAAGCCTTTCCACCTTTTCCGGTCATATTCGCCGGATTAGTCGAATTTTAGGAAGTTGTACCCCAGACTCCCTGGTGTTACTGGATGAAGTGGGGGCGGGAACCGACCCTACCGAAGGCAGTGCCTTGGCGATCGCCTTGTTGCATCATCTGGCAGATTGCTCCCAGTTAACCATCGCCACCACCCACTATGGCGAACTCAAGGCCCTCAAATATGAGGATGAACGCTTTGAAAATGCCTCAGTAGAGTTTGATGAAGCGACCTTACAACCCACCTATCGCTTACTCTGGGGGATTCCGGGCCGTTCTAATGCCTTAACTATCGCTCGCCGTCTGGGGTTAAAGTCGGAAATTGTGGATCAGGCAGCTAACTTAGTCGCACCCACGGGTACTCAAGAGGTGGATCGGGTGATTGCGGGGTTGGAAAATCAACGCAAACAGCAGGAAACCAAGGCTAAAGAAGCGGGTCAATTGCTGGGAGAAACCGAACGCCTGTATCGGGAAGTCGCGGATAAAGCGCAGTCTTTGAAAGAACGGGAACGGCAACTCCAGCAGTCCCAAGAACGGGCGGTAGCAGAGGCGATCGCCGTTGCCAAGCAAGAAATTGCCCAAGTGATTCGGCGCTTGCAACAAGGGAACGTGACGGGACAGGATGCCAATCAAGCAACCCAGGAGTTACAGGGAATTGCCGAAAAACATCTGCCGTCCCGACAGCAAAAAGCAGCCAAACCGAAACCGGGATTTCGTCCCAAAGCAGGCGATCGGGTGCGGATTCCCCAAATTGGACAAACCGGCGAAGTGCTGGCAGTCGGGGAAGGGGATATGGAAGTGACGGTGCGGTTTGGACTGATGAAAATGACCATCGGGATTACGGAAATCGAATCCCTGGATGGTCAAAAAGTGGAACTTCCGCCCAAAAAACCGGCTTCCACCCAAACCACGAAAGTTTCCCCAGCAGCAGAAGCAACCCTGGAAAAGGTGGCAACCCAAGCCCCCATCGTCCGCACCTCTCGAAATAACCTAGATATCCGAGGGGCCAGAGTTGCCGATGCAGAGATGGAACTGGAACAGGCGATCGCCCAACAAATTCCCCTAGGCGGTGCGTTATGGATTGTTCATGGCAAAGGAACGGGTAAGTTGCGCCAAGGGGTGCAGGAGTTCTTGAAACAACATCCCCAAATTAGTCACTATGAACTCGCCCCTCAAAATGAAGGCGGTTCCGGTGTTACAATTGCGTATCTTAAATAGGGAATGAAATGGGAGAGGGGTGAAGATAGGGGAGATGGGGAGGTGGGGAGGATGGGGGGGATGGGGAAGATGGGGAAGATGGGGAGGTGGGGAAGATGGGGAAGATGGGGAGGATGGATTAGATCCTCGTGACTTGGCTCTGCCAAGTCATGCGCCTTTGGAGGCTCTGCCTCCAGTCTTACCAGGCGGCAGAGCCGCAAGATGGACGTGACTCGCTTAAGCCAAGTCACGAGAATAATCCTCCCCATCCCCCCATCCTCCCCATCCTCCCCATCCCCCCATCCTCCCCATCCCCCCATCCTCCCCACCTCCCCCACCCTCCCGATCTCCCCCACCCTCCCCATCTCCCCCATCTCCCCTACAGAGGTTAACGATGCGCCAGACCCTAAAATTAGCTCCCCCGGGTCAACCCAATGGTGTTGCTAACCAAGCGGCACCGATCGCTGCTTCTTTGCCTTGGCAGGAAGTAGTGGGTGTGAATGCACCGACCCCGGCACAGTTGGATAACATCAAAACTCAGTTAGATTTAGTCTTGCTGGCCCTGGAATGCTTGGCGGACATTGGTTCGGAAGCGATTCTGCGAACAGCAGAAGAGTTGGGACTTGAATCGGTGGTGGCCGATCGCGTCTCGTTGTGGCGACTGCGCCAGTCGAATCCCATCCGCAAGAGTCAAGGGGGCCGCAAAAAGCTGGATGTGGAGGAAGCGCGAGCCCTGGTGATGATTATTTGTCACCTGGCTAAAACCCACCACGAATTAATTCGCCGTGGCGTGGCCCTGCTGGAACAGCTAACGGAACAAAACCGCGCCCCTCATGAAGCGTCTATGTTAGGCGACTTTATTGATACCTTTTGCAACACCTACCAAGAACGCATGGAAGATGGAGATACCACCTCCCCGGACCTGCTGACTCACTTAGCCCTAAAACTGCTGATTGATTTACTCTTCTACAGCGGTCCTAGCGGTCATCGGCGGCTCTGGTTGGCTTTGCTCGATCGCTCAGTCAGTCGTTAACCATTCCTTTAGCACTATACCCCCTCAAAATTTTCTCATGCCATCGTTCACTTCTGTTATGCGAAGGTACACGCCCCCCACTTGCACCCTAGAGATTGTGGCAAAAAGCTCCCCTCTCTCCAAGTGGATGGGCAAACCTGTCCTTAAACAATTGCGCTTTCAACTCAGTTTTGATGCGCCGCAATTGCCCCAGGAACAACAAGTTACCATTCGCGGTGATGCCCGAGCACTGGACGCCTTGTCTGATGCCGTCACGAATTATGTCCAGGACTTCGTGCAGCAGTCGCCCCAACGCCTCAATGCCACTTATTTCGCTTCAGAAGCGGATGCCACTGCTACGCCGTCGGAAATCCAAACGGAGATTACAGAACCCACCACTCGCTTACAATCTCCTCACCCGACCCTAGAGGAAAAACCCTTACCCGGTTTCCCCTCTCCCCCACCGGATCAAGTGTCTGGTACTTCTCCAACCCCTGTACCCCCTCTCGGCATTTATTTAAAACCTCGGGGGTTATTGGCGCATGAGTTGCATTTCGGTGAACTCGCAACCCCAGAATCGGGTCCCCTGGTGAATTTGGGAACGTTGCAATTATTTGACCTCGCCACGGCCCTAGATTCTGCGGCAGCCGATGCGATCGCCTTACCGAATTTAGGCGGAGTCGCCGGATTGTCCAAGACTCCCCCTTGGCTGGCGATCGCTGCAATGGCCCTCTTTACCGTCGGCGTCAGTGCCTCCCTAGTCAAACTGCTCAATCCCGCTACAGAAGGGGATACCCCCACCGTGGCTCAAAGCCCAGCACAACCCTTACCTGAGCAGAATGTCCCCCCCGTTCCTCCTCCAGTCGTCTCCCCGCAGCCGCTTCCCCCCGGGGTAAATCCCGCCCAAAATGGCGTCCCTACCCCCCCGAAGGGTCAACAGCCTTCCGCCTTACCCCGCACTGCCCCCACTTCGCCTCCGGTTCCTCCGGTAGCGCCGCCCGTGGGTCAGAGGACTCCACCACCACCCCAACCAGCACCCACGAGTCCTTCCCCGGCATCGCCTGCGGTGACAGCCCCCCGGGTTGCCTCCACCCCCAGACCCCTGCTGGAAGGGCGGCAGAGTGGCTTGCAGATGCCACCGCCTGGATCAGCCCCCCAACGCCCCCAAGTCGAGTTGGAAATTACTCCCGACGATTCGGACCCGATGCCCCCCATGCGTCCCCTGCCCTCCCTGGCAGACGACCCCATCCCAGAACCCCCGGATTGGGATGAACTGATGGCACAAAGGGGAAATTCTACTGCTGCACCGCAACCGAGTTTCCCCCCAATCCAACAGACACCGGAACGGGTCCCGACTCAGGCACAAACCCAACCCGCTTCTCCTCCAGAATCCCGCCAAGCAGGCAATCCCGCCCCAGCAGCACCCAATCGGTCCCCCCTGGATGATGCACCGCCTCCCCTGCCCAATGTGCGCCTAGATTCTTCTGCATCGGTCCCGCAAGCAGCCGAGGAGAGTCTGGTATCGGAAGCAGAAGGGATTGATGCGATCGCCCTAAAAGCGCCTCCCACGGAGTTACCCGAGTCGGAATGGGCTGCTGGAGATGTTCCCCCAGAAAGTGCCACCCAGACTCAATCCCTTTTTGACGATCCGCCCCAACTCGCCGAGGCAAAGGACTATTTCCAAGGCACCTGGCAACCCCCCGAAGGGTTTAAGGACAAGTTGGAATATGTCCTCACCCTCAATCCCGATGGTTCGATTCAGGAAATCGTCCCTCTGGGAATCGCCTCGGGAACCCACATCGATATTAGTGGAGTGCCGCTACAAGGGACCCCGTTTGTCTCGCCCTTACCCGAGGCCCAGTCTCTGCAAATTCGCGTCGTCCTCGAACCCGATGGTCGGGTCTTGACTTTTGCCCAATAATTTGGGGTAATCATGGGTTATTTTGAAATCGGGAGATTGACCTCAGTCGGGTCAGTCTCCCGATTTTTTGGGGAATTTGGAAATTAATACAAAACTTTACATCCATTTAATTTGCATTTTTTGAATAAATTTGCCCTCTAAAGTGCGGGTTTCTCTTTAGCCTGCGGAGGCAGGCTTTGTCCGTATAACCCCACCCTTGAGGGTGCGGGTTCTTTTGTCACTATGTAATGCAAATTAGATGTCTCCAAATCCCCAAATTGAAAATTCTTTCAAAAAAACTAGGGGGTGAGGGGTGACACCCCCCATCTACCGTGTTATATTAAATTCTGTAGATGCACCCTGATGGCAAGCGCCCAAGCTTTTGGGCGTTTTTTTTTGTCTAAAATTAGGCAGGGGTAGGGGTAGAGGGGAATCCGCGAGTAGGTTTTTTACGTTCAGGGGAGTTTGCCTGACATTTAACTGCACCTCCGGTCCCCCCCTCCCCTGTGTCTTGGTAGGGCTGTGTCATTCTCCAGGCCCAATTAATTTTTGCATGGTTCAATCCCTTTATCTGGCGGAGGATACAGCCTTATTCCCCT
>NZ_JAMXFA010000030.1:0-66109 GCF_025370785.1 Laspinema olomoucense D3b | reverse complement strand
CCCTTGGAGGGGTGTCCCGAAGGGACGGGGTGGTTTCTTGATTTGAAACAGACAGATACTTTTGAGTAAAGAAGCATGGTTCAATCCCTTTATCTGGCGGAGGATACAGCCTTATTCCCCTCCCTTGGAGGGGTGTCCCGAAGGGACGGGGTGGTTTCTTGATTTGAAACAGACAGATACTTTTGAGTAAAGAAGCATAGATAAATACCAGCTCACTAGCTAGAATTTACCACCCCGCCCCTCCGGGGCACCCCTCCAAGGGAGGGGAATCAGCCCCAAAACTTGAGAAAAATTACCCCGTAAAAAACATAGTCTTGTAAGGTGGAGGGGAATCGGAGAGAGGCGATCGCCCTTACTGTGACATCAAACCCGGTAAAATCGGGAAACCTGAGATTAACCCCTGGTTTTATCCCCCCGCAATTTATGATTGCCATAGAAGAAGTCGTGAATGCGCTCGACTGCCAAGACTATCGAGAAGCGGCAAAATTACTCAAAGCTCTCCGTGAAGAATCACCCCAGAATCCTTGGGTGGGGTTTTATGTGGGGCGCTATTATGAAGAAACCGGGAAACTGGATAAGGCAGAGAAAGCCTATCGACGGGTATTGCGAGAGGTAACAAATCCCAAGATAGTGTCTCAGGCGCGGCAGGGGTTAAAGCGCATCGAAACCCGACCTAAAGAACGAGTTAAGGAGGCGATCGCCCAAGTCAAAAGTGATCCATCCCAGCTTAAACCGGGGTTGCTGGTGATTGAACCGATTGACGTGGCACAAAGAAGCGAACTGGTGGTCAAGTTTGCGCGGATTATGCAGCTACAACCCTATAACGCTAAACTGTTGCTGCCAACGAGAACCTGGCGGATGTATCGAACTGGGGCGATCGGGGAATTGCGAGTGTTTGTCTCCGAACTGCGACAAGCGGGAATCCATTGTTTTTGTGCCACTTTAGAGGAAATTAAGCAAGTGCGGGTGTTTCGCATCAGTCATTTTGAGGCGATCGCACCCCAGGCGGTGGTGATTTGCAAAGATGAGAGCGATCGCGTGGGTCAAATCGCCTTTAATTGGTCCGAAGTCAGCCAACAAGTTGAAGGCAACCTCCCCATATTCAAACAAGTTGCTGTCGAAAACCATCGCCGCACCGAAGTCACTTATAAACAAGAAATGCACGAATATGTGGGAATGAAAGACTTGCACCTACCGGGGAGAGGCTGCATCCTGCGTCTGTGCGAAGAACATTATGAATTTGACAAAGGATATGCCTTCATTCCGGGACAAGACAACTCGGGGAAAAAGCAAAAATACAGCATTGACAGCATGAGTATGCACTTAAAATGGCAAACCCTGATTAAAGTCCTCAAACAACACCTGTCAGAAGTCCCCACCTGGACCGACTTTACCCCCTTCGCCGAAACCACCCTTGCCGAAGCGGATATGCTAGAGCGCATCCCCTCTCACATTCATCTGTTCAGAGTGCAACCGACTCCCTGGGACCCGGCCTTTCACTTGTATAGCAGCCTAGTTTTTCTTAAACCCTATTTGTAAGGGAAGGAGAGAGTTATTTCCCCGGCACTGGAAACCGTACAAAGGTAGGGTTTTTACGCTCATGGTGATTTGCTTTTCCTTACGGAAACTGCATCTCCGGTCCCCTCCCCTTAGCAAGGGGAGGGTTAGGGTGGGGTTCTTGTGATGTGTGATATCTCCGGTCCCCTCCCCTTAGCAAGGGGAGGGTTAGGGTGGGGTTCTTGTGACGTGCGATATCTCCGGTCCCCTCCCCTTGGCAAGGGGAGGGTTAGGGTGGGGTTCTTGTGATGTGCGATCGCACGTCACGAAGAAATAGGTAGGACTAGCCTCCATACAGGCGTGCTCGCTGGAAAGATTGCATGACGTGGCGATCTCCACGTCACCGCCAACACCCCACCCTAACCCTCCCCTTGCCAAGGGGAGGGGACCGGAAGTGCCGCGCAAGCCAAAGTTTTCTGAAAAACCCGGTTTCTAACCCATTCTATACCCCTGGACTAAAAACGGGGTGACCCGATGACTGAGTGGCACAACCTCATCAATCTGATTATGATAGAGTAATTAATAAACCCTACCCTGGCAGGAATCATCATGTTAGCCACTACCCCCACTTACCAGATCACCTGGGAAAAGTTGCCCGATGATTTTGTGCTGCCTGATGACCCCGTGGATAATATCAATCAACCAACTCTTGCGGCAGCCTTAACTGAAAGCCTACAGTTAGCGGGAAAACTCCCAGAAACCGCCCTCACCACCACCAACTACGGCATTTGTGCGACCCTCAATGGCAAATTCGTAGTCAAAGCGCCCGATTGGGCTTACATTCCCCATATTACAGTTAAACGCTCGGAAGTCGAGCGGAGTTATACCCCCCGACTGCAAGGAGAAATTCCCGCCCTTGTTCTGGAGTTTTTATCAGAAACGGAAGGGGGAGAATATTCCATCAAAGAAACCTATCCCCCGGGGAAATTCTTCTACTACGAGCAGATTTTGCAAATTCCCAGCTATGGCATTTTTGACCTAGAAACGGGTACATTAGAACTGTATTGTTTAGGGGAAAACAAGCGCTATAAACTAGAATCTGCAAATGAAGAAGGCCGGTTTTGGCTACCCGAAATGCAGCTATTCTTGGGAGTATGGCAAGGAAAACGAGACAATCGGGACGGATACTGGTTACGCTGGTGGGATTTAGATGAGAATTTACTCTTATGGGGTACAGAACGGGTCGAACAGGAACAGCAACGGGCTGAACGATTAGCGGCTCAACTTCGTGCTGCGGGAATCGAACCGGAGGAATGACCTATTCTGAGTTGTGGAAGCGCAACAACTAGGAAAAATTGTCACAAAACCGGCAATTTTTCCCAGAAGGGAGCGAACCTTAATAATCTGAAAAGTATCAATTTTTTATCCAATTGACCAGTTCTGTAAGCCAATTCCCTTGATTCGGCGAAAACGTTTGCAACCCACTGACTCGCGCCTCAGTCACCACGCAAATCGCCCCATCAAGCTTGCTTAAATCAGTGAGAAATCTCTCACTAAATTCTGACATTTCCGGTACAGTTAGAGTTTCGTAAAAGACTAAAACGATCGCCTGTTCCGATTCTAACGTCAATTCATCCCAATAGGATTGCAGATCCGCCATTGTTTTCGGTGTGCCATCTGCACTTTTGGGACAGTTAGCGCGGCGCATTTCATTGTAGATTTTAGCAGCAGGATTATCTTTATCGATAAACTTGCTGCCATCGATGCAGATTAACTGGAGGGATGAAGACAATCCCATTTCTTCTAATTTGGCATAGAGGCGCTGGGGTAAATTGGAGACTGGTTCTGGTTCTACTTCATCCTCCTCACCATGCCAAGCGCGATAAAATTCAGGATAGGACAGGTTTTGGGCGCAATGCCAGATGATTTGGAAGGATTTCTCAAAGAGAGGAAAGTCCTTTTTATGAATCTCATGGGATAAGCAATCCTTCAAGCCAGTCACCGCAAACTGCATCTGTTCTTCTGCCCTCAAAATGTCTCCCAAACTTTCTGCCGCTTGCCTCCGGGTATATTTATCTTCAAAGTTGGCGGCTAAATTGAATGACTCCTTCATCGCCTCTGGATTGCCCGCGCCAATTTCTCCCCAACTAGCCGCTTGCCTGGGGGTATATTTATTTTCAGAGTTAGCTATTAAATTGACTAACACCGCGATCGGCTCTGGATTGCCCGGGTCAATTTTACCCAAACTTTCTGCTGCTGTCCTTCGGGTCCATTTAGATTCAGAGTTGGCGATAACTTTGAGCAACGCCGCAATCACCTCTGGATTGCCCGGGTCAATTTCTCCCAAACTTTCTGCTGCTCGCATCAGGGTCAGGGTCCCTTCAGATATAGGGTTATTTTTGGGAACTGATTGGATCGCCCTGCCCTTGCTAATTTTTATCATCTATCTCGCTCTACTCCACCTGGGCCATTTATCTTCATAGTAGCCGATGATTAAATTGACTAACGCTGTGATCGCGGTCGGATTGCCCGGATCAATTTTACCTAAACTATCTGCCGCTAAACACCGAATATCTACATTGTTGGTATGGTCGATTACATTGCCTAACGCCGCGATCACAATGGGATTGCCCGGGCCGATAATTTCACCCAAACTATCTGCCTCTAGTAGCCTCATGGGCCATCTATATTCATAGTAGGCGACGATTACATCGGCTAACGCCGCGATCGCCTTTGGATTGCCCGCGTTAATTTTACCCAAACTTTCTGTCGATTGCCTCCGGGTATCTTCAGATTCAGGCTGGTCGATTAAATTGACTAACGCCGCGATCACAGTGGGGTTGCCCGCGCCCATTTGCACCAAAATATATGCCGCCTGCCACCGAATATATACATTTTCAGAGTTAGCGATTAAATTGAATAACGCCGCGATCGCCTTGGTGGGTTCTGTTTCTCCTAAAACTGTTCTTACCTCTAATTCTATCGGATCGAAGAAAGTCGGCCACTCTTGCTTTTCTTCATCAAAATAACGAAACCCCCACCGAACAAGTTGAGCAACAATCTCATCAGCCCGATCGCATTCCTTAAACTCCGCGATTCCGGAAGCAGCGAGAAAATAGGCACGATATTCATAAAACCCGCGATCGCGCCTGTATCGGTTTTCCCCTTCTCTGCATCCATCCTCAAACTCGATTAACCGGGATATAAACTCTTCTTTTTTTTCCTTCGGTACATCCTTGCGCCCCAACCACAGCAAAATTGTCTGTTTCCACAGGGGGTCAAAGATGCGATAGGGCCTTCCTGAAACTGGGCGATCGCAATGTTCTCTAGGCAGGAAAAAATCCCAATCCTCAAGGCTTAACGCCGCGAAATATTCCTGAAAGGTGGCGTGATAGAAAGCGTAAACCTTCTCTGTGTCGTCTTCTGCCGCCACTCCCACCTGATTTAACCAACCCAGTTGCAGCGCTAAGGCACACAGAGACTTATCATCATCACAATCCCCCAGTACCTCGGTAACCAACTGATGCCGCAGGCGAAACGGAGAGGCGGCATCATCTATTCCTCGCCGCGCCAATTCTCCTAATGCGTGGTTAAGTTGCTGACGCTGCGGTTCCGTGGTGGAGAAATAGTTCTGTTTCCACTGATAAATTTTCCCCACAAATTTTTTGTAAAGTTCTGCCTGAGTTTCTGGCAACCCTTCGGAGATTTGCCAAGTGCTGCACAGTAGAGTCAACCGCAGAGGATTTTTGACTAAATCCTGAAGGCGCTGATATTCCGCTTTGGCTAATTCCTGGCGCAGTGCTTCACCATTGGCAGGGTCCTTTACAAAAAACTTACGGATGAACTCTTGCACATTAGAGGGATAGTCATAATTCAGCATCCGATAAGTCTCGAACGCTTCCAAAGCATTGAGATTCGCTTCCCAGACATTAAGCCGACAAGTTAGAACCACCCGCGCTGAGGCGATCCAGCCTTTCAGTTGCATGGCGATTTGCTGGAGTGGCAATCCTCCAGTGGCCCTTTCCGTCGCCATCTCATCCACCCCATCCAGCAGCAACCACACCCGCCCTTGTTCCAGTTGCGCCAGAAAGTCTTCTCGCACCTGTTCACTCAGGCGCGATGAGGGAATCACTTGTTTTAGCCAAGTTTCCAGCAAATAGTCCCCGAGTTCCCGTCCCTGCAAGTCCGCTAAGGAAATCCAAATCGGCAAATCTGAGCGTTCCTCTAAAATCCAAAAAGCGATTTTTTGCAGCAGGGTGGTTTTTCCGGCACCCGGTTCGCCGATGATAGCAATCTGCCGCCCTTTGGTTTTGCCTTCCCCTTTGCCGAGGATATCTTGCAAAAACTGATCATGTTCAAACCGCTGTTTTTCTTCATATCCCGTGGGTTCGTAGAGTTGCGAACCCGCTTCGGCGCGAGTCTCCCCCGGACGTTTGTCGCGCTGGCGTCGTTCCACCAGCGCCAGGGGAACGTGAATGTCATCGAGGTTAAAGTTGATATCCTCGTTGGCGGTGAGGAGGTTGCTGCTGAGTCTGCGGTTGAGCATCGTTTCGCAGACTTCGCGCCAGTCGGGGGGAGTTGACTTAACCGGATCCCGTTCCGGCGGCTGTAGTCAAAAAGTTTGGTTGATTGTCTGGTTGTGGATAATCCCTTGATTTACAAATCCAATTTTTTCTGCCAGTTTGGCCAAATTCTGAATGGTTGGCGGTTGAGATTTAAGAGTCTCTCGAATTTTTGCGATCTCATCAGCCAGTTGTTGATCCGCCTGGGCTTGTGTTGCGACTTCCTGGACTGCTTCACGAATTTCTGGATCTTCCTGTGCAGCAGCTTCCAGTTCCAAGACTGCTTCACCATAGTCTAATGGGGTTAGGTTAGCCTTTTTTAGATCGGCAGCTAATTTCGGCAGTTTGGCTTGGATCCGTTTCCATAGATTACCACCTTTCTCTAGGAGATTTTCTCCTACCTTTCCAAGCGCTCCTTGAGCAATTGGAGTTAGTACCAAAATCGCGATCGCTGTCAGTTCCACGGGTTCCATTGATTTATCTGTAATGATTGCAGGACATTAGAAGTATTTTCCGATTTTACTCTGATTTGGGCAGATTTGAGGTATCCGATCCGTTGCTTGATCTGCCAGCTTACCTCCAGAATTTCAGTTGCAATAGCTGTGTCTGCTGTTTGTGAATCTGGTGGTGTGGTGGTTTCTGCGGAAAAAATAGGCGGTGAAGGGGGCATCGGATGGGTTGAAATGCGATCGCCTCCTGATACTTCGATTGAATCCTGATGATTTCCCCCCTAAATGTCGGTGTTTAAACCGGGTTTCTCGGGTTGGTTGCGGCTATCCTGTTTTTGAACCGGCGATCGCCTTGCCGTTACCCTGCCGAAACCAGTCTCGTTAATTCTTCCTCGGTGAATTCTTCCTCTGATACTGATGCTGTTTGAGAAGCGATTAATCGGACTAGGATAAGTGCAATCTGGCGAAACATACGCGGCGATGAACCAACGGGACTATGTGCCGCGCAGTTACAAGATAATATCCCCGATCCGAGAATTTCCCCCGCGTCACCTATCCCATTAAATACGCTGTCTGCATACTCAACTGGCAAACCCCTATAAACTGTATCGAGGTTAGAGGCAAGTGACCCAGGCATTTCTATTTCGGCATTCTCCGATACTGCCACCTTGACGATAAGTTCTCCTGAGTCAGTGGGCAAAAATTCACCCCCTAACAGTCCATAAAGAGCGCGTCCCGCTGAGGGGACGAGCATCTCAATGGCTCCCTGTTGTCGATGAGTTAAGGTAGAGGTTCTACCGGGTAAGGAGCGCTCTAAGCATCCATGCTCGGGATTAATTAAATTGGGCAACTCTCCTAGCCAAATTTTGGCTTTTCGATGACGATTTAGATTTAGTGTAGTTATCATTTTATTTGTCTATACTCCTGAAAATCAACAATTTTAGCCCAAACTTAAGTGAAACTTTCCAATTCCCACCAATCCCTGTACAATCAAATCATCCCGAATTGAGGTCTAGCCCAAATGACCCAGCAGCTACAAATCCTCTTACCGGAAGAAACAATTCGACTGATTGACAAACTCACGAAATCGGATGATTCTGCGGATGATGCTCTGCTCAAGCGCAGCGCTTTGATTAACGAGGCGGTTAAATTTTATATTGCCCAGAAGCAGCGAGATTCTCTCAAGCAACAGTTACAAGAAGGAGCCACTCGCTGGGCTGCACGAGACTTGGGTTTGGCTGATGAATGGTTCGATATCGAAGAGGAGACAGCGGAGGTGACTTGACAAAACTGAGATTTTATGGTATATCTCCGAGATATGATGCCCGAACTCTGAAATTCTCTGAACCCGTGGTGGTTTCCTGGAATTTTTGCCAGTTACACTGAAATAAGCTGTAAGGTCCATGAAAACCCTTAGTCTTGTTGGAAGGTGGTACTGTGCCAAATCGCAATTTTTTGATTCCTCTGTCCATCGCCCTTGGTTTGTTTACGGTGGTTCCACCTGTGATGGGACAGGCTTTCTTGCCTCGGGCTCTCCAGCTTGATGGGACTCAGTTGGAACAGCAAGGGTTATTTTTGGCGGAAGAAGCGGCTCAGTTGGCGAGATTTCAGCAATTTGAGCTGGCTTTAGCCCGGGCAGAATTGGCAGCCCAGCTTGCGCCAAATGCTCCCCAAGCTTGGGGAATTTTAGGGAGCTTGTATTTGCAGTCGAAGGAGTTGCCGAAGGGGATTGCGGCGTTGGAACAGGCCCGATCGCTGGATCCGGAGAATCATGTGGTGATGTTTGCCCTCGGTTCGGCTTATTTTCAGCAACAAAATTACCAGGAAGCGATTAACTCCCTGCAAGCTGGATTAAAACTCCAACCGGATGTCACCGGGGCTTTATTCGATTTGGGCAATGCCTACTACATGACAAGAGAGTATCGAGAGGCGATCGCCCAATATGAACGCGCTGTTGCCCAGGATGAAACCTTTTGGCCTGCTATTAACAATATCGGCTTAGTCGAATATGAACAAGGGAATGCGACTGCGGCGATCAAGCAGTGGGAAACAGCCCTCAGCATCGACTCTGAAGCTGCGGAACCCATGATGGCGATCGCTGTTGCCATGTACGCTCAAGGGAATCAAGAAAAGGGTCTAGCCCTCGGAGAAGCGGCATTGCGGATTGATCCGCGTTATGGGGAAGTGGACTTTCTGCTGGAAAACCTCTGGGGTAGTCGCCTTGTGGAAGATACCAAAAAATTCTTGGAAACTCCCCGCATTCAAGCTACCCTCGCGCAATTGGATCCCACGCCATCCAGCCCTTAATCCTGGACTGGATTGCCTAAACGTGGAAGGATAAAGGCTCAAGGATGAAAATCACCCCATCAATCTATCTCCCATCCCTGAGACCCTATCCTTCATCCTTCATCCCTCATCTTTGGGCAGTAGGGCCGCAATCTGGTCAACGAACTCCTGATGATCTACCACAGGTTTAGAAATGTAGCCATCGGCCCCACTTTGTTCGAGAAAAGCTTCCTTGTCCCCCGCCATCGCGTGTGCCGTTACCAAAATAATCGGCAAATAGGACGTTTTGGGGTCAGCTTTGAGCATTTGAGTAATTTTGATGCCATCCACTGCCTTGCCTTGGTAAACGCTGCGCGACAGGGACACATCCATTAAAATCACATCCGCCTCACCGGCTTGGGCAATTTGCATCACCTCTTCCACATTTTCGGTATGCTTGACATTGAGGCCACCCCGCTTGGTGAGGATTTTAGAGAAAACCCTAGCGTTGACCAGATCGTCCTCCACAATTAGAACGGTTCTCATATCCCTTTCCTTTTCATTTAATCAATCGGATGCGCTTGATCGTCAGACTGTCAGAAATGATAGTACGCTGACAAAGTGTCCTCCGATCTTCTTCTCTTCGCTAACGATAGCGTTATTGAGCGCAAAAAAGCAGGACACTGTTGGAAGTTGGTTTGGTTTAAGGAACGAAACTCATGGCTAAACAATTGAACCTACTGTCTACTGGACAGGTTATCCCGACTGCTTTGCACGTCGAAATGCAACAGTCCTACCTTGAATATGCCATGAGTGTGATCGTGGGGAGAGCGTTGCCCGACGTCCGAGATGGCTTAAAGCCCGTCCACCGGCGGATCATGTACGCGATGCACGAATTGGGATTATCTCCCGATCGCCCTTATCGGAAATGTGCTCGGGTGGTTGGGGATGTCCTTGGTAAATATCACCCCCACGGCGATCAATCCGTTTATGACGCGATGGTCCGGATGATCCAGGACTTTTCCAGTCGGTATCCCCTCCTCGCGGGTCATGGCAATTTTGGTTCGGTAGATAACGACCCGCCTGCGGCAATGCGTTACACGGAAACGCGCCTTGCCGAAATTGGCAGCGATGCCATGCTTCAGGAAATCGGCGAAGCGACGGTTGATTTTATCGGAAATTTTGATAATTCCCAGCAAGAACCGATCGTTTTACCGGCACAATTACCCATGCTACTGCTGAATGGCAGTTCCGGAATTGCTGTGGGTATGGCAACCAATGTCCCTCCCCACAATTTAGGGGAGGTGGTGGATGCACTGGTTGCTTTGATTGATAATCCGGATTTGTCCGATGAGAAATTATTTACCCTGATTCCCGGTCCCGATTTCCCCACTGGCGGGGAAATTATTGACACGGAAGGCATTCGATCGGCTTACACCACGGGACGGGGAATTATCCCGTTGCGCGGGGTGGCAAGGGTGGAGGAAATCCAAGGGGGACGTGGCAAACATCGGCGTCAGGCGATCGTGGTGACGGAGTTGCCGTATCAGGTGAATAAATCCGCCTGGATTGAAAAAATCGCGGAGTTGGTCAATCATGGGCGGTTAGAGGGAATTTCCGATCTGCGCGATGAGAGCGATCGCGAGGGGATTCGCGTTGTCATTGAACTCAAACGGGAAACAAATCCCGAAGTGGTTCTGCAACATCTCTACCACCAAACCGCACTGCAAAATAATTTCGGTGCGATTCTGTTGGCACTGGTGGAGGCACAACCGCGCCAGTTATCCCTACGGCAAATGTTGCAGGAGTTCCTAACCTTCCGGGAACAGACGCTGAATCGTCTTTACACTCATGAACTGGAACGCACCCAGCAGCGTTTGGAGATTGTCGAAGGATTACTCAAGGCGCTGAACAACTTAGATGCACTCATTGAGATTTTGCGGAATGCGCCGGATGGCACCACGGCAAAAGCAGAATTGCAAAGCGAGTTAGAACTCACGGAGAACCAAGCGGATGCAATTTTAGGGATGCCGATGCGCCGGATCACGGGGTTGGAACGGCAAAAATTGCAGGATGAACGGGATCAGCTAAATACCCGTAGGGAGGAGTTGGAACGGTTACTGGGCGATCGCCGGGAATTGCTCAAAGGGTTGAAGAAAGAGTTGCGATCGCTCAAAAAGAAATATGGCGACCCTAGGCGGACCCGGATTTACAGTGTCTCGCGGGATCATGAGACAGTGCTGGTGGCAACTCCTGAATCTGGGGAAGAAACCAGCAAAACTAAATCCCGCAAAGGCAAAACCACAGCGATTCCCGAAGAAGTTGCGCCTTCTCTGCCGCTGTTTGCTACACCCCCAGAACCGGAAGAAACGGTTTTGGAGTTTACTCGACGCGGGTATGTGCAACGGTTATCTCCTTCGACTTATGAGCGTCAGCAACAGAAACAGGAGGAAAATTCCGAGATTCAAACCCTAGAAGCGGGTGCGGATTTTGTGGTAGAAACCCATGTTGCGTTTACGGATCAGGATGTGCTGATTTTGACCCGGGATGGGAAGGGATTCTCGATTAAAGTTGGGGATATTCCGGCGAATAAACGAGGCGCGAAGAAAACGCCGTTCGTGAGTTTGTTTCCGCCTGCGGTACATGGGAATCCTGATGCGATCGCCACGCAGTTTATCCTTTCAGATTATCCTGAAACTTTGGATTTAATCTTCTTGACGGAACGGGGGAGAATTAAACGCTTACCCCTGTCAGAATTTGCCAATTTGACGGCGCGAGGATTAACAGCAGTTAAACTAAAAGAGGGAGATGCTTTAGCTTATGCCAATTTAGCGACAGTGGGACAAGATATTGCGATCGCCACTTCTGGGGGACGACTACTCCGATTTGCGATCGATGATGACAATCTGCCGATTACCAGTCGCGCCTCTATGCCACAGCAAGCATTGCGCTTAGGCAAGGGTGAGAATTTGGTGGGATGTGTCGCACTCAGTCAGAGTGAGAAACTCTTGCTGGTGTCTAAATTGGGATATGGGAAACGCTTGCCGATGGATTTAGTGCGACTGGCGAAACCGGGGGATTTGGGTACTCAGTCGATGACGTTTAAAAATAAAACCGATGGGTTAGTGGGAATGGTGGCGGCGCTTCCGGATGCCGAGTTAAAGTTACTCACCAGTAGCGATCGCTTCTTGCGGTTGCCGGTAAACTCAGTCAAATCCAAGCGCAAAGATGACGCAGGCGATCGGTTAATCAAACTCGAACCCAAAGAAACCCTCGTTTACCTGAGTGTTTCCTCTCCCGAAGCGGAACAATATGTCTAAGGGATTGCCAGACAACAAGTTCTGGAAAATTCCCTCTTGTGGGGTGCATCAGTAGAATAATGGATGCCTGAAAGCAATCAGTTACTTTGCTGATGCCCCTTTATCCTCCGACTCCTTTAATTATTTTCAGGCGGTAACCGTATGAAACTCAATTTAACGGACGATACATTACAAGTTGAATTAAATTTTTGGGAGCAATTCTGGTCATTCAGCTTTAAGAAAATTTTGACAATTCCCCTCAGTCATATTGTCCAGGTTTCCCCTGCTGAACCCACAAGTAATTGGGCCCAAGTGCGCGCACCGGGAACGTTTTTACCCGGTGTGATTAAAGCTGGAACCTACTACAATTCTGAAGGAAAAGAGTTTTGGTATGCTACCCCCGGAAAAGATTATCTCACTGTAGAGTTACGAGATGAACCCTTTAAGCGGATAGTTTTAACAATAGATAATGCCTGGGATTGGGTAAATCGAATTCAGGGAGAAATTTAGGGTAACCGGCGGGGGTTTCACAACCCCGCCAATAAAAACCCGCACCCTAAAGGGTGGGGCTATACAGACAAAGCCCGCCTGCGCGGGCTATATAGAGAAAACCGAATTGTTACAACCAGATTTGGTATTAACCACCGGCAACAGCGGGGACAATGCTGACTTCATCCCCTTCATTGAGAGGCGTATCAGTCCCCTCTAAAAAGCGGATATCTTCTTCATTAACATAGACATTCAAAAAGCGGCGAAGTTGTCCTTTTTCATCACAAAGACGCTCTTTAATACCGGGACAGTTAGCCTCTAGGGAGTCTAACAATTCCGCAACATTACTACCACTGCAATCAACAGTAGCCTTATCATTGGTAAACTTCTGGAGAGGAGTCGGGATTAAAACTTTAACGGACATAGTTCGTAAGTAGAGAGGATAGGGGAGATGGGGGAGATGGGGGAGATGGGGGAGACTGTTCGTAGTAACGACTTCAGTCGTTTCCGGATGTTCATCCCCCATTCCCACAACATCAAACCCATGTTAAACTAAAACTTGCTGCCATTCTAGGCGATCGAGGGTGCGAGAACGCTCTAATGCCCGCTCAAAACTCTCTAATTTCGGCTCAATGGTCAGGGGTTCACCGATGTAACCCTGAACCGCTTCCTGGGTTTTTAAGCCATTCCCAGTAATATAAACCACCGTTGTTTCATCCGGGTCAATTTTTCCGGCTTCTAGGGATTTCTTCAAAACAGCGATCGTAGTCCCGCCAGCGGTTTCGGTAAATATTCCTTCGGTTTCTGCCAGCAGCTTCATCCCTTCAATGATTTCTGCATCGCTAACAGATTCGATATTGCCATTGGTTTTGTGAGCAATTTCTAAGGCATAAACTCCATCAGCAGGATTCCCGATCGCAATGGATTTCGCTACGGTATTCGGTTTAACTGGCTTAATAAAATCCCGTCCTTCGTGGAAAGCAGCGGCGATCGGGGAACAACCCTCCGCCTGTGCACCTGTAAACCGGACCGCTTTCTCGTCAACCAATCCGACTTGAATAAACTCTTGAAATCCTTTATAAATCTTCGTAAACAGAGAACCAGAGGCTAACGGCGCAACAATGCGATCGGGCAATTGCCAACCCAATTGTTCTGCTACTTCATAAGCCAGGGTTTTAGACCCTTCAGAATAATAAGGACGGAGGTTAATATTAACAAAACCCCATCCATGAGTATTGGCGACTTCCGAACAGAGGCGGTTTACTTGGTCATAATTCCCTTTAACAGACATCAGGGTGGGATTATAGATGAGGGTTCCCAACACCTTGCCAGCTTCCAAATCCGAGGGAATAAACACACAACAATCTAAGCCCGCATAAGCGGCGATCGCAGCCGTAGAGTTCGCCAAATTCCCGGTACTTGCACAGGAAACCGTCGTAAACCCAAGTTCCTTCGCCCGAGTCAACGCCACCGAAACCACCCGATCCTTAAAGCTAAGGGTCGGCATATTCACTGCATCATTTTTAATATAAAGATTTTTCATCCCCAGACGACGCGCCAAACGGTTTGACTTCACCAAAGGAGTCATCCCCGTTCCCACATCAATTGGGTTATCTGTCATCACCGGCAAAAAGGGACGATAACGCCAAATCGAATTAGGACCCGCCTGAATCGATTCCCGAGTCACCTGACGGCGAATTTCATCATAATTATATTTAACTTCCAGGGGTCCAAAACACAATTCACAGACATGAATCGCCTTAGTTTCGTACTCCGCACCACATTCTTTACATTTCAGTTGCTCAAACGTGGCCCCCTTAAGCGGGGTGTCATGACTATGGTTGTGCAATTCTGTCGCCTGGATCATGGTTCAAACCTCTGGACTCTCTATAAATAGGGGCTTGGAAGTCACCTTCCCTCATCTGTTGGGACGATACTAACACAGAGAAAAATACTCGTCAACCAATCCCGACTTTTTTTGTCGGGATTTGTCATGGGTCATTGGTTAGAAACCGGGTTTCTTCACAAAATCTCTAGCAATCAGCAACAAATCTGGGCTAGAAACCCGGTTTCTTGTCCTTGAGTTCTAAAACTCTCCCAAGGACAAATGACCAAGGACAAATGACCATCACCCCCCACTTACCGGCGGAATCAACACCACTTCATCCCCAGCTTGTAAGGGAGTCTGGGGGTCAACGAAATCGAGATTAATTCCAAAGCGGGTGATATCGCGCCAGCAGTCGAGTTCCGGGTGTTCAGCAATCAGGCGATCGCGCACTGCCACCACCGGAGTCCCCGGAGGAAATTCCAGCACTAACTCAGGAACGCCATAAGCTTCTTGATAAGCAGCAAATAGTTTTACCGTAACGGCGATCGTTGGTTCAGACATGGTAAAAAAAACACAAGAGGGCTAACTCTAATAAAATACCCTGAACTTGTTAAAGTGACTCAATTCACTTATGATCATGAAACCTAAGAGTTTTTAGACTCCTGATGTTTATCGCCTATTTAAAATGCCAACTCGAAAAAAACCTCAATACATCTATCAACTGAAAATCACCCTCAGCGACATCAAACCCCCAATTTGGCGGCGATTGCAAGTAAGCAGCGATTACACCCTGGCAGATTTACATGAAGTGATTCAAGTCGCAATGGGTTGGGGTAATTGCCATCTCCATTCATTTAACATTGACGGGGAAGAGTATGGAATGCCAATGGATGATGATTTCGGCTTTAGTGACATGAAAATCAAAAATGAAACCCGGGTCAAACTGAGCAAAATCATCCCCGGAGAAAAGTTTAAATTCTCATACCTTTACGACTTCGGCGACTCCTGGGAGCATCAAATCCTCGTCGAGAAAGTCCTGCCACCGGATCCGGATGCCACCTATCCAATCTGCATCAAAGCCAAAAGAGCCTGTCCCCCTGACGACTGTGGCGGTCCTTGGGGATATCCAGATTTCCTAGAAGCAGTCCAAGATAAAAACCATCCGGACCATGAAGAAATGCTCGACTGGGTAGGGGGTTCTTTTGACCCCGAAGAAGTCAATCTGGAGCAGATAAACGCCCAGTTCGAGCAATATTTCAAATAACCTGAATCGTCTCCCCAGCTAAGAAATTGTTACAGGGTTGAAGAAGCAGGACCAGAAACCGGGGTTTTTGAAACAATATCGAGTAATTACCAATCGATTCAAGTCAGAAACCCGGTTTCTCATCTTATCTACTTAATAATGCTCTACTAACAGATTAAACTCGGAGGTTGAGTCTCCCGTCCACTTAACTATTTCGCCGGGTATAAGAAAATTTGACGAGAGTCAAAGGAGAGGGAAGTCGTTAACTAGCGTGAGTTCACTGCTTATGGAGAGATTAACCGACTATCAGGGGCGTGAGGTACGGCTAACTGATGAACGCTTGGCCCACATTTTACTGCATCCGGAAATGGCGAATATGGAAAAAGAGATCGCCGTAACCTTACGAAACCCCGAAGCCGTTCGGAAATCGCGGAACGATGAAAATGCTTGGTTAAACTACCGCTACTATCTAGGAACGAAGGTCGGGGACAAGTGGCTGTGTGTAGTGGTAAAATATACAGAAGCAGACGCTTTTATTGTTACAGCTTATTTAACGGACAAACAGAAGAAAGGAGAACAAGTATGGCCCTAAATTTGAGGATTTGGTATGATAAAGAAGCTGATTTTTTAGAAGTTATTTTTTCCGATAAAGCCGGTTATATGCGAGAAACGGATAACGATTGCATTATGGAACGGGTAGATGAAGAGGGGAATATTCTAGGATTTTCTGTGATGCAGGTAAGTCATTTATCAACTGAAAAACCACTGATTGCAGAGTTAGTAGGAAAAGTCCAGGGTTGAGGGAGTCTATCCCTGACGGAGATTTATGAAACAAACCCGGTTTCTCACCCCCCACAAGTGCAGCAACAGAAAGAGCGAAACAATTAATTGCGCGCTCTGAATCTCAAATCACCTCGGACGAGGTGCGACGGCAGTTTATCGAGTTAATAGAAACCATCATTGTCTACAAATTACCGCAAAAAAGCTGGGAGGAAATTGAAGCTATGCTGGGATTGAGTGAGTTAAGACAAACCCAAGTCTATCAAGAAGCCTTTAGCGAAGGCAAGATTGAATCGATTCCGAAAATGATTCAGAAAGGAATTAGCCTGGAAGACATTGCCAATATTTTAGACTTACCGTTAGAAACAGTTCAGCAAAACATCCCCGATTCTGAAGGAAAATCCTCAACTTAATGGAATTCCGAGGCAACAATCAGTTGTTCACAAGTGTACGGGTCTTCGCCATTGACGGGGACCCGAATCCTGATGCAATGATTCTGCCCGGGCACTCCAAAAACTGAATGTTCAGGGTAATCTAATTTTTATCAGGAGCCTGAGTGACTGGAAAACTTTAATGGACCCAGATTGAGAATATTAAATCTTGAGTGAGGGTGCATAATCACCCCGTTTCTCACACCCCCTCCAACCGCAAAAAAAGTACCTGTCCCGACTCTTCACCCGCCACCACTGTCACTCCATCCGGTGCAACGGCACAGGAACGGAATTTACTCACGCCACTAAAACTCGCTACCACCTCTCCTGTTGCCAAATCCCAGAGTTTTAGGGTCCTATCCCAGGATGCGGAAACCACTTGTTGGCCGTCGGGAGTGATGGCGACTGCGGTTACCCCCGAACCATGCCCGGTGAGGGTGACCACCGAGGACCCGGTGTCCAAATCCCATAGCTTCACGGTTCCATCCTTGGATGCAGAAACGACTTGTTTGCCCTCGGGAGTGATGACGACGGCGGTTACCCAGTTACTATGGCCCGTGAGGGTCGCCACTTCCTCTCCCGTTACCAAATCCCACAGTTTCAGGGTGTTATCCCTTGATGCGGAAACCGCTTGTTTGCCGTCCGGGGTAATGGCGACTGCATTTACCCAGTTACTATGGCCGGTGAGGGTCGCCACTTTCTCTCCCGTTGTTAAATCCCAAAGTTTCAGAGTGTTATCCCCGGATGCGGAAACCGCTTGTTTACCGTCCGGGGTGATGGCGACTGCATTTACCGAGTTACCATGCCCAGTAAGGGTAGCCACTTCCTCTCCCCTTGGCAAATTCCACAGTTTCAGGGTGTTATCCCGGGATGCGGAAACCGCTTGTTTGCCGTCTGGGGTGATGGTGACTGCTTCTACCCAGTTACTATGCCCAGAGAAGGTTGCCAGTTCCTCTCCCGTCGCCAAATCCCACAGTTTCAGGGTCTTATCCAAGGATGCGGAAACCGCTCGTTTGCCGTCCGGGGTAATAGCGACTGCATTTACCGAGTTACTATGCCCGGTGGGGGTCCGCAACAATAGCCCGCCTGCGGGGGTCAGACATGGAATTACCGGGCGAAACCCGAGTTTTCCCTGATAATTTTTTGCCTCAATGGTAACCTTACTAGAAAGACAGATTTCTTCGTTAAGTAGTGCAGTAACTTCCACTTCGCATGGGGTGTCCCCAGCAGTGAAACTACCATTTTCAATGCTGCCACCGGAGGAAGATTTCCACTTAACGTTAGTCTCTATTTCTATCTCTATCTCGTTAATCTGCTGATCTAACCCGATGACTGTAAAAATTTGTTTTTGCCCGGGTTGGAGGATTACGGATTCTGGGTTGAGCTTGAATTCTCTTAAAACAGGAATTACAGTCACTTCGACTGAATCAGTAATGATTTCAATTCCCTGATTAAGACAAATCTGAGCTACTCCCCTCAAAATCCAAGATAGTAAACGAGCTATTTGTTTAACAAACCACTGTTGCACCCAAAGATTGAGGTCAGTGGCAATAAGTAGTTCCGGGTCAGGATTCGGGTCATTCTCTTGGGTTATAAATTCCTCCCCTACTAAATCTTGCACCCAATCTAAAGAGAGCAACCAAGATATAACTATCAGATATAAACCCAACCTCGCTATCTTTAACCGCTGCTGCGATTTGGTTTCTCGGGTGACAGTAGCAGTTACTAAAAATTTTCCCTTGGCATCATGATCGGCTGTGAATTTGCCATGTTCATCAATCTCGCCACCTGTCGAATCCCAGTCTATTTTTCCCGTCTCTATCTCATCTCCATACTGGTCAAACCCCTTCACCGTAAAAAGATAAATTTCCTCGGGTTTCAGTTGTATCGGTGATTGAGGCTGTATTTCTAAAGTTTTTAACACGGGAAGCAAGGTTACTTGCACGGATTCAGTCAGGGTTCTTCTCCCGCAGGTTCCCGTTGCCTTAATCTCTACTTCTCGTTTTTTATAATTTCCAATGAAAACACCGTTTCGGTCAATTTTTCCGCCTTGGCTACATTCCCATTTAATACTTTGAAGTTCAATTGGCGCTCCAGTCTGGTCAAATCCCTTAACCGTAAATGCTTTTTCTTCTTGAGGTTCGACAGAAATTGAATGGTGCGGATGAATTTCCAGTCTTTTCAAGACAGAAACCACAGTCACCTCGACCGATTCGGTGCGCTTGGCTTGGGTTTCAGTGACTGTCACTGTATAGGTACCCTTAGCCTTGGAGTCAGGGATAAACATATTCCCTTGCATACTACAGCCGGTGCAACTCCATTCCACAGGTCCTATCTCGATTTCTTCACCGCGCTGATCTAAACCCTCAACTGTAAAGCATGGCCGGTCATCGGGTGTAATCTGATAGCCTGAAGATGGTGAAATCACCAGGTTTGTTAATCGCGGTGGTTCAATTACGTTAATTGTGATAGAGTCTGAAACCCCTTTTTCTCTAGCTGTAATGGTAACTGCTTCTTCGACGTGACCCGCGTAAAAGATTCGATTAGGTTTATCAAGCTTACCCCCGCCTTTAACTGCCCAATCGATTTGTCTCGGTTCTCTTGGATTGTTAAAGTTATCCAAGCCTCTGACGGTCAACTTGACGGAATTGCCAAACTCTACAGTTGTCAGGGACGCTGTTAATATTAATTTCTCAAGTTTTTCAACAAAAACAACAGCCTCAACCTGACAATCTCTCCCTCTTGCAGTGACTATAACTTCTCCGCCATTTTCGCCAGGGGTAAATTTACATTCATTATTGCCTTGCTTGTAGATACTTCCGTCCGTTGCTTCCCACCGCACCTCTGGTAAAGGGATGATTTCTTGCTGATGCTGGTCCAATCCCTTGACTTGGAACGTACAAGATTCGTAAGGTTCCAGCCGGACCTGCTCAGGGAAAATAGTTAATCTTCGCCATACTCCAACGATGGTCACATGAGCAGTAGCACTGTATTGTTCTACCCCAGTGGCCGTGTATTGTTCTAATGTGGCCGTGACGTAGAAAGATCCTTTTTCATCGTGACCTGCGATGAACGTCTTGTGTCCCTCTATCCTGCCAACGTTTTTCTGCCAGCTAATTTTGTCCCAATCTATCTCTATCGATTCATTGGCTTGATCGAAGCCTAGAATCTCGAATTCCTGGCTTTGGTTAGGTTCTAGGGTACAGATCTGAGGGTGAATTTCAAGGCGTCTCAAGACGGAACGCACGATTACATCAACCGATCGCTCAATATTTATTTGAGTGGCAGTGGCAGTTACAGTAATTTTCCCCTTAGCATTGGGGTCGGGGATAAACCGATTCTCGTCCATCCTACCACTGGATACACTCCAGTTTATCGGTCCTGTTGCTATAGGATTTTCACGCTGATCTAAACCCTCAACTGTAAAGCAGGGCTGATCATCGGGTGTAATCTGATAACCTGAAGACGGTGAAATCACCAGATTTGTTAATCGGGGTGGTTCAATTACGTTAATTGTGGTAAAAGCTGGAACACCTTTTACTCTAGCGGTAATGGTAACTTGTGTTTCGACGTGATCGGCGTAAAAGATTTGATTATGCTCATCAATCCTCCCTCTGCCTTCACTGTCCCAATCGATTTGTTTCAGTTCTATTGGATGTCCAAAGTTATCAAATCCTTGTAATGTCAAGTTTACCGGCTTGCCAAACTCTACAGTTGTGGGGGAAGCTTCTAGTCTTAATCGCTCAAGCTTGCAAACAGAAATAAGGGCATTATCACTACAATCTCTTGCTGTTGCGGTGATTTTCATATTTCCGCCATTCTCGCCAGCGGTAAATTTACATTCATTAGGGCCTTGCTTTTCGATACTTCCGTCCGTTGCTTTCCACTGCACCTCTGGTAGGTCGATTATTTCCTGCTGATGCTGGTCTAATCCGGTGACTTTGAATGTATAAGGTTGGTAAGGTTCAAGTCGGACTTCCTTAGGGCAAATGGTTAATGTTCTCAATACTGGAATGATGGTAACATCCGCAGTCGCTCTGTATTGTTCTATGTGGGCAGTTACCTGAAAAGAACCTTTTTCATTGTGACCGGCGATGAAAGTCTTCTGTCCCTCTATCCTGCCACCGTTATTCTGCCAGATAATTTGGTTTAGATTTATCTCTATCTCTTCATTGGCTTGATCGAAGCCCTTAATCTCGAATTCCTGGGGTTGGTTAGGTTCTAGGGTGCACTGCTGAGGGTGAATTTCAATGCCTCTCAAGACGGAACGCACGATGACATCGACCGATCGCTCAATATTTGTTTGGGTGGCCGTGGCAGTTACAGTAATTTTCCCCTTAGCATTGGGGTCGGGGATAAACCGATTCTCGTCCATCCTACCACTGGATACACTCCAGTTTATCGGTCCTGTTGGTATTTTATTGTTATCCTGATCGAAACCCTCAATGGTAAATTCTGGATGTTGGTCCGGTGTAATCTCAAGAAAATTCGGTGAAATTTTTATAGTGGCTAGTTTGCGAAGGATGACAGAGACTTCTTTGCTCTTGTTTCCTATGGTAGCCTTGACGTTAAACTCACCGCTCTCTTGTCCGGCGTTAAAATTTCCGTTGTCCTCAATTGTGCCACCTGTTGCTGTCCAAGTCACTTGATTAAGAGGAAAATCTTGACCGTATTGGTCAATTCCTTTCGCTTTAAAGTGGTACTGAGTCCCGCAGTAAATTACCCTTTGTGAGAGTCCAAAAATTTCCCATTTTTTTAACTGAGGTCTGGAACGACCCTCAAACTGATGAAGCTGTTGTCCGGTGGTTAAATCCCACAGTTTCACCCAATCATTACCGCCAGTAATCAGGCGTTTGGGATTCGGAACGATTCCCATAGTCCCCACAAAGGCATCTGAATCTGTGGTCAATTTCTGAAGGTCAAAATTCCATCCCTGAATGAAATCGCCTTCTCCACTCCAAATGACTTCGGGTTGATTACCCAAAACAACTAATCCATGAATATTAAGGGTTTGACCCTGGATAACTTCGCTACACTTGAATTTAGCAAACTTGGATTTTAAGTTCTTTTCTGAATTAATCCCCTTAACTAGGAGTGCGACAACAGGAGAGAGTCCAAATACGGAAAGAAATTTAATTACCAACCCCCACAATATTGGATGAATTCCCGATTCACTCAAATTCATAGAAGAAATGATTTCCTCGCTTCCGGAATTAACCGTTTGGGGAGTTTCATCAGCGTTCCAAATGCGGATTTCGCCATCTCGACTGCCACTGACGAACGTTTTGCCATTGGGAGCGATCGCCACTGCCTGTACCCAGTCTGAATGGCCTTCCCAAGAGGCGATCGCCTCACTCCCATTCACATACCATAACTTAATCGTTTTGTCTGCACTCCCACTGGCTATAATTTTTCCATCAGGACTGATTGCCAGGGACATTACACTGCCAGAATGTCCTTCAAGGGTGCGAATCAATTCGCCGGTTGTTACATTCCATAACTTGAGGGTGCGATCGGCACTTGCGCTCACCAGGGTTTTCCCATCTGGCGTGATGGCAACAGCATTCACCCAGCTTGAATGACCTTGGAGAGTATGTAGGAGTTCGTCGGTTTCTGCCTGCCACAGATTAATCGTGCGATCGGCACTACTACTGGCGATAATCTTGCCATTTGGACTAAACGCAACAGACAAAACCCAATCAGAATGTCCCTCAAGAGTCCGCAATTTATGGCCGGTTTTTAAGTCCCAAATTCGGATAATTTTCCAACTTCCACCGGCCAAAATTTTACGATTAAGACTAACAGAACCAGACGCCAGTGATGAAATCGTATCTGTTGGAAAAGCAAATTCTGTAGGGTGTCGCTCATCCGGATAAGCAAGATAAGGGTGATGGCCATGAAGCACCCAATAAGCTGCTTGCTTTACCTGTTCTGAATCATCTTGCAACGCTTGCTGGATAAATAAGTCTAATCCCTCCGTCCCAAATTGTAGCGATTGTATCAGTCCGGCGACTCTTTCCTCAACTTGAGCGCTTTCCCAAGATTTCTTAATGTTTTCTAAATATTTCCCGCGATCGAGTTCGGCTGGAGTAGGATTTTGTCTAAAACCTGTTTTATCGCTATCTGGGGGCTGATTAGAAGGTTGAGTCATGGCCTGATACCGGACACTACCTTTTATTTTTGCATGAATTGAGCCAGTACGTCAAGAAAAAACGAATAATCCAAATATAATACTCAATGCCGCCATGTTTAGAAGTGTTCGGTTGCCCTATAATGGGGGATAGAAGCGAGCCTTTTTTCTAAGAGTTTTCTGATTGAATTTGCTCTTTCACCCAAGCGCGAAAGGCTTTTAATAACGTTGTTTCTCCTAGGGTTTGGCTTTGTTCTAAAAACTTGGCCACTTCGGTAACGGGTAATACGGGAAAGGCTAGAGAATGCTCAGTTTCTACATAGTTGCCCGATCGCAATTGTAAAAACTTGACCTCACCGCGATCGCATCTCCAGATTTCCGGTACTCCCATTGCCGCATAAATCCCTTCTCGGTCAATGGAACTGCTGGTGACATCCACTTCGATTACCAAGTCAGGTGGTGGATCAGTTTTTAGGTCGATGGTGCGCTTGCCTCGGATTAACCTTTCATTTTTAATATAAAAACTAGAGTCGGGTTCAGACCCTTTTTCTAAATCAAGTCTGTTCAAAGTCGTAGAACCAGCACTCAAAATTTCTACGTTTAGTTGTTCGGCGATTGCCTGAACTACTCTTGCTAAAAGTCGGTTCGGTTGTTCATGTTCTAATAATGGGGTCATGATTTCTAATAATCCTCGGTCATAATTTAGGCGAGTGTTGCGATGATCTCCCATTTCATTTAATAAGCGTTCGTAAGTCTCCCAGCTAATATTCTGGAGTAAAATTCTGCCCGGGGTGAGGGGTTTGGTTTTAGGGGTAGTAATCATGATAAAATTTTCTCCAACGATCGCTTACTGAGGTTCTGCTTTAATTTGCTCTCTCACCCAAGCACGAAAGGCTTTTAATAAGGTAGTTTCCCCTACGGTTTGGCTTTGTTCTAAAAACTTGGCGACTTCGGTAACGGGTAATACTGGAAAAGCGAGAGAATGCTCAGTTTCTACATAGTTGCCCGATCGCAATTGTAAAAACTTGACCTCACCCCGATCGCATCGCCAGATTTCTGGTACTCCCATTGCCGCATAAATCCCTTCTCGGTCAATGGAACTGCTGGTGACATCGATTTCGATAACTAAATCCGGTGGGGGGTCGGTTTCTAGGTTGATGGTGCGTTTGCCTTTTATCTGTTGTTCATTTTGGATATAAAAGCCTGAATCTGGTTCTGAACCGCGAGCTAAATCTGGCCGATTGAGGGTAGTTGAACCGGCACTCAAAATTTCGATATTGAGAACATCCGCTAACGCATCTACGAATTTCTCCAATATTCGCTTGGGGTTCTCATGTTCTAATAATGGAGTCATGATTTCTAATAATCCTCGGTCATAATGTAGGCGAATATTGCGCTGATCTCCCATTTCATTTAATAAGCGTTCGTAAGTCTCCCAGCTAATATTCTGGAGTAAGACTCTACCTGCGGTGGGTGCTTTGGTTTTGGGGGTGGTAATCATTAGAAAATTTGCTCCAAACGACGAAAATCTCGTTCGACTTCTATCCACAGCGATCGATTATGTGGATCGATGCGGAGGGCTTTTTTTAAGTATATTCTAGCTTTATCTAGATCTCCGGCGGCGATCGCATGGCGTCCCCAGCGTTGATAGGCGATCGCCTGCCATTGTCGCACTTCCGGGTCCTGGGGTAGTCTTTGTGCGAGTGCATCGACTAATGCGACCGCACGGGGAAAGCGTTGTGCTTTCAAAAATCCCTGTAATTGTAAATACCCTCGCTGTTTGAGGAGTTGTTCCAGGTCCGTTAACCTGGGATTGTTCCGAAACTCAGGTTCTTTGGGAGTGACGCGTGTCTTGACGGTGGTTTCTGGCGCAGTGACGGGGGTTGGTGATGGTGGGGGTGTGCTGGGTTGCCTAACTTGGGCCGCAGGTGGGGCAATTTCTAGCAAGCGGTGATAGGCTTGATTAAGCTGGATAAATCTGTCATGCGATCGCGCGTCCCCGGGATTAACATCCGGATGATATTGCCGCGCCAATACGCGGTACGACGTCTTGACCTCTTCTAGGGTCGCACCTACTTTCAGACCTAATACGCTATAGCATTCTTCGATAGTCATTCTGATTAAAAATGGCACAGTGGGATAGAAATTCTGCCATTTTTCCACAAGTTTAGGATAGTCAGGATATTACCCAATCTGGAGTAAGGATAAGGGGACAAGGATAAAATTTTACCCTTGTCCCCCCAGAAAATCCCTACCCTTGCCGTTAAGGACGTTCTTCAATCACGCGATCGATGAGGCCATAGTCTTTGGCTTCCTGTGCGGACATGAAAAAGTCACGGTCCATGTCTTTTTCAATTTTTTCCAGGTTTTGATGAGTGCGATTAGCGTAAATTTGGTTAAGCTGGCGGCGAATTCGCACGATTTCCCTCGCTTCGATTTCAATATCCGAGGCTTGACCCCTGACACCCCCAGAGGGTTGATGGATCATGATCCGGGAGTGGGGGAGTGCCAACCGTTTCCCCGGTGCTCCAGCAGCTAAGAGGAAGGAACCCATTGACGCCGCTAGACCCACGCAAATCGTGACCACATCGGATTTAATGTGCTGCATGGTATCATAAATTGCCATACCAGCAGTGACGGAACCTCCGGGAGAGTTGATATAGAGAATGATATCTTTGCCTGCTTCCTCAGAATCAAGATAAAGCATGATGGCAATTATTTTATTTGCCAGTTGGTCCTCGACTTCGCTACCCAGGAAAATAATACGTTCTTGATACAACCGGGTTTCTAAATCAATCCACTGTGTATAAGAATCTCCCGGCAGACGATAAGGAACTTTTGGGTAACCGATAGGCATAATGTGAGACTCCGATGTTAGATATGAGAGTTAAGCGGTGAGAGTTTAGAGTTCTCAAAATCTAAACTCTCAAGGGATTAGACAATGGCGGGTATAGGATGGGCTAAGTCTTTGGCTTCCAAGACGCGATCGATGAGTCCGTATTCTACCGCTTCGTGCGGGTTGAGATAGAACACCCGATCCATATCTTTGATAATCTTCTCGTGGGGCTGACCCGTATTTTCGGCGAGGATATCGATCATGGTCTGGCGATTGGCCAGAACTTCCTTGGCTCGAATTTGAATATCTGAGGCTTGACCCCGAGTATAACTCTTGGGTTGATGCAGCACGATTGTGGCATTGGGTAAACTGGTGCGGCATCCTTTGGTCCCCGCCGAGAGGAGCATCGCTGACATTCCCACTGCCATGCCGATACAGATGGTGTTGACTGGCGGCTTGATGTATTTGATGGTGTCGCAGATGGCAAAGGCTTCGGTTTCAAAGGCTACGGGTTGGCCGCTTTCGTTTGAGGTGCCGGTGGAGTTGATATAGATGTTGATTGGTTTTTCTGGGTCATCATACTGCAAATACAGCAGTTCAGAGATGATGAGTTCAGTAACCTGCGGCACTAGGGGCATCCCCAGATAGACAATCCGTTCCTTGAGCAACAAGGACGGTAAATCTGGGGGGGGTGTCCGTTGATATCCATCTCCGTAGTAGGGAGATTGAACTGCCTGTATGGGTGAGTTCATGTCAAGTTTCAGCTCGAATTCATGGCGGTTTCTCTATCAATAGTAGCGTGTTGCTGGACGGGGCGCGGGGGTAGATTCTCGATTATTGATTCGTAATTTTACGAGTGGGGAGGTTCGGAGTAGGGGCCGGGGCTTTGGGGTGGGGGCTGGGGTCTGTGGGGTGAAGCCCTTGGGAATTGCGATCGCCTCAGCAAGTGGGGAGGTTAAATAGCCGAAAATGATGGTAGAGACGCGAAAGGGGCGTCTCTACCATTGGGTGAACGACGGAAGTTGTTACTACAAACTGAGATTGTGAATGAGATCGCGTTCTTCTTTGAGGCGATCGATGGTGGTCCAGATTTCTTGGAGGAGGGGGTCGAGTCCCTGTCTGGAGACTCCGGAGATTTGAAAGATGGGGGTGGTGGACTGGGAAAGTTCACTTAAGCGAGTGGCGATCGCCTCGATTTCTTCTTCAGTGCGATCGCTCGCATCCATCTTATTTAACGCCACAATTTGGGGGCGATTCAGCAAATCCCGCCCATAAGCAGCCAACTCCTGCTGAATCATCTCATAGTCTTCAATCGGATCCGGTGCAGTAATATCCACCAGATGCAACAACACCCGAGTGCGTTCGATATGGCGTAAGAACTCATGACCCAAACCTGCCCCCAGATGCGCCCCTTCAATTAATCCGGGAATATCGGCGAACACCGTGCCATCTCCACTAGGTTTTCTGACAACTCCTAAGTTAGGCACTAAAGTCGTGAAGGGATAATCGGCAATTTTCGGACGGGAAGCAGACAGGGCGGAGATTAGGGTAGATTTGCCTGCATTAGGTTTACCGACAATGCCGACTTCAGCTAACAGTTTCAGTTCGAGACGTAAAAAACGCTCTTCTCCATCAAGTCCCGGTAAGGCATATTCGGGAGCACGGTTGCTGTTGCTGAGGAAATGTTTGTTTCCGAGTCCGCCTTTTCCTCCTGCTGCAACAACGAGGGTTTGTTCAGGTTCGATCAAGTCCCCGATGACTTCTTCGGTATTGGCGTCATAAACCATTGTACCGACGGGGACCTGAACGATGCGATCGCCGCCAGAAGCCCCAGTACGATTGTTAGGGCCGCCTCGTTGTCCGTTTTCTCCTTCAATTCGGCGGTTGTATCTAAAATCTAACAGGGTTTGCAGGTGTTCTACTGCCTTAAGAATCACAGAACCGCCCTTACCGCCATTGCCTCCAGCGGGGCCACCCGCCGGGACATATTTTTCCCGGCGGAAAGCGACGATGCCATCGCCACCCTTGCCACCAGCCACTTCTATTTCTACGCGATCGATAAATTGCATGATTGTCCTTGGTCCTTTGTCAAAAGTAAGTTCGTTCTACACCCTGAACCCCTCAACAAAGGACTCTGGAGTCATTAGCGAGTGGTCGGGATTATTGGCAATACGGGGTGACATCTTCCCCGCACTCATCCGCTAAGTAGGATAAAGCGCGGAAGCGTAAACCCACCATTTGCTCATAAAGCGGATTGATATGGCACAGGGGGGGAATATGGACCACCTTATTGCCGAATAGATGAATATCTCGTTCAAATGGGCATTGCGGTGGAATCATTTTGCACAGAAATCTAGCCAGTCGGGGGTCATGGATTTCCAGATCATCGAGCCAATGGCGCACTGGGGAGAGGACATCCCCTTGATGTTTGTGACCCGGGTGCAGACCGACTGCCCCTTCCCCGTGACCGGAGGTAGTCGCCTCGGAAGGGTTGAATTGAGAATTTCTTCCATCCCAGAGGGTATGGCGGAGGGCTTCTAAAACTTTAGAGTTTTGTCCTAGTGCGTGGCAAAACTCATATAATTTTTCCTCTTCAGTGACGGAATAAACTCCATCAGCTATGGCCACCATGACCGCCGTTCTTAAGAAGTTTTCGGCAATGATGGGTTCGTTGCCTAAAACCGCCGCTAAATCTTGGGGTTTGATGGGTTCGAGTTGACCCAAGTTAAGGCAGGGCGCTACTTCTTCCTGAGTCAGTTCCGCAATTAAGTCTTGTTCTTCTTGGTCGAAGTGACCATCTGCCCAGGCAATCGTTAATAGTCCCCTCAGCCAGACATAAACTTGCTCGGCATTGAGAGGAGATTGAACAACACCAGTCATAAACTGTCAACCTGTGGAGTGTAAGTGCTCAATTCTATGGTAACTGCTCTTTTTCCGATGGGGTTGATTCTTTAGCCCATCTCGGGTGATTTTGATCACTAGCGTTGATCAAAAACAATCAGCGGATATCTTTTTAGAGATATCCGCTGCTGTGAAGGTTTGATAACTCAGGGCTTCAGCTGCTACCTGTAAAGGCCACTTCCGGAAATTTGGACTGAGCTTCCATCATGGGCTGCCTTCGGCCTTCTTCTTGCCAGTAATTAATGACTTCAGTGGCTTTGTTGAGCAACTCTACGCGGTCAGTTTCGGAGATCCAGTGCTTCGCTTCTAACTCATTTTTTAGTTCTTCCCAGGCATCATTTCGAGGCCAGAAGAAGTAACGGGTTAAAGGGCTGGTTCCCTTACCCACAACTTGATCAACTGCGATCGCGACGTTGTCCTCTAACCAGAGAACTTTTAAAATGAACTTTGACAATCACACCTCCTTGAGGTTTGTGTAATCTTCTGGTAATGGTACAACGCTTTATTGTAGCGCATATTTGGGCTACTTGGGCGATGATTGGAAAAATAAAGGCTCAAATAAAATCTCAATTTTTCCGGGTCCCCTTCTTTGGGAATAGGCCAGTTTTTAATTATAGCTGATGTTTAACGAAAGGCGATCGCAATCTTTTTTCTTTTGGGACTATCGATGCTCTAGGGCCTATATCCTGAATAACAGCACTTTAAAGCTGTTATGGAGGGGACCTACTTACGATGGATACGAATATGACAACGACGGCGATCGCAGTTTTTGATATTGATGGGGTGATTCGGGATGTCAGCGGTTCTTACCGCAGGGCGATCGCTGATACGGTAGAACACTTTACCCAAACTGCCTATCGTCCTTCCTCGGCAGACATTGACAGGCTCAAGTCAGAAGGCGTCTGGAATAATGACTGGGATGCCTCTTTTGAGTTAGTTTGTCGCTACTTCGAGAGTCAAGGTCAAAGTCGCGATCGCCTGTCATTGGATTACGATACCCTGGTTAACTTTTTTCAATCCCGCTATCGCGGTCCCGACCCTCTTACCATGACAGGCTACATTTGTCAAGAACCCTTGTTAGTTAATCCCGCCTATTTGGACAGTTTGACCCAAGCGGGAATTCCCTGGGGCTTTTTTAGTGGGGCCATGAGAGCAGAAGCCGCTTATGTCTTAGAAGGTGCCCTGGGATTAACGGATCCAGTTGTAATTGCGATGGAAGATGCACCGGGGAAGCCGGACCCGACAGGACTTTTTGCCACCCTGGAGCAATTACAAAGTCGATATTCCAGTGTTGAGAATGCCCCGGTGGTGTATGTGGGAGATACCGTAGCGGATTTGTACACAGTTACCCAAGCCAAGCAACAGGATCCGAAGCGAACCTGGGTCGGGGTGGGGGTTTTACCGCCTCATGTGCAAGAAAGCGAAGAGAGAAAAAACGCCTACAGTGCCACACTGAAAAAAGCAGGTGCAGCGATCGTCTTAGGGAATGTTAAGGAGTTGACACCAGCCTTGATTGCGGAGTTAGTTAGAGGCAATACCTGAAGGCTCAAACGTGATGGCAAAGACTGCGAGGGATAACAACAGCAAGTCATTACTACAAACATCTCCCCCATCCCCCATCCCCCATCCCCCATCCCCCAATGACAAATGACCAATGACCAATGACAAATGACCAATGACCAATGACAAATGACCAATGACCCCTCACTCAATCTTAAGAAACTTCTCCAGGGCGCTGACCATTGCAGGGGGCCAGCGGCGGATATTGGCAACCCAGTCTAAATCTTTATAGCGGGTGTCTAAACCGACGGCAGCAACCCAATTGCTTTCGGCTTCACCGCGATGTCCTTGGGTCCAGAGGGCGGCGGTGAGGGCGGCCCGCATATCGGCAAATTTGGGATATTTGCGGAGGATATTTTTCATCGACTGGATAGCGGCTGCTTCTTCCCCGGTTTGATAGAGGGCGAGGGTGTAATTGGCGCGGGCGAAGGCATAATCTGGGGCGAGTTCACTGGCTTTTTGATAGTTGGCAACAGCTTCGGTCCAGTTTCCGCGTCCCGCTTCGGCATTGCCACGATTATTGTAGGCGGCAGGGTCTTGGGGGTCGAGTTCGAGGACATGATTGTAGTCGGCGATCGCATCGTCCCAGCGTTTTAACCCCTCATAGGCAGTTCCGCGATTGAGGTAGGGGTCGGGAGCATCTGGTGCCAGTGCGATCGCCCGATTATAGTCGGCGATCGCCTCTTCGAGTTTATTTAAACTCACCTTGATATTCCCGCGATTACTCCAGGCAGCCGCATTATCCGGCACCTGCTCTAAAAACTGAGTCCAGTACCTTTCTGCCCCTACTAAATCCCCAGCATTCATCGCCGCAAAGGCTTGGGTTCCCAGTTCTTCCAGTTGTAAAATTGCTTCAGCCCCCAGTCCCCGCGTTTCCGCTTCCTCCGATTGAGCATAAGCTGGACTAAACGTTCCGATCCAAGTGAATAAACAGACTAAACAGAGCAATGCGATTCTGATTACCTGCCGTTGCCAAAGGTTCGCTGTTGTTCTCAATCCTTTCTCCATTGGGTATGTTTTTTTTTAAATTAGATTGATACCAAATCCAGTTGTCAAAAGTCTGTTTTTTCTCTTAGCCTGCGCAGGCAGGCTTCGTCCGTATAGCCCCACCCTTTAGGGTGCGGGCGATTAAATCTAAATCTTCAAAGACAATTGTTCCGGGGGTGGGTTGTAACCGAAATGCCGCCAAGCGGCTGGGGTGGCGGTTCTGCCGCGATGGGTGCGATTCAAATAGCCGATTTGTAATAAATAAGGCTCATAAACCTCCTCAATGGTTTGAGAATCCTCTCCCGCTGCCGCAGCGAGGGTTTCCAATCCTACTGGGCCGCCGTTGAAATTTTCAATCAACATTTTTAATAAACGTTGGTCGGTCCAATCCAGACCGATCGGGTCTACGTTAAACAATTCTAAGGCTTGATTGGCCACGGAGGCGTTAATATCTCCGCATTCCTTGACTTGGGCGTAGTCGCGGACCCGTTTGAGGAGGCGGTTAGCGATGCGGGGAGTTCCCCTAGAACGACGGGCAATTTCTTCGCATCCATCAGGGGTAATGGGAGTTTGTAGGAGTTCGGCAGTCCGTTGGACGATCGCCGTTAGTTCATCCACCTCATAGAAGCGTAACCGTTGAATCAACCCAAAGCGATCGCGCAGGGGGGAGGAGAGATTACCTATGCGGGTTGTGGCTCCCACCAGGGTGAACCGTTGCAGGGGAATAGTCCGAGTTCGTGCACTTTGTCCTTTGCCGATGGTAATATCCACGCGAAAATCTTCCAATGCCGGATAGAGAATTTCTTCACTCATCCGACTGAGGCGATGAATTTCATCGATGAACAGTACATCCCCAGGTTGCAGATTCACCAGTAACCCGACGATATCTCGGGGGCGTTCTAAAGCAGGGGCTGAGGTGATTTTACAGCCCACTTTCATTTCACTGGATAAAATCAAAGCCATTGTGGTTTTGCCCAAACCGGGGGGACCATACAGCAATAAATGATCCAGAGCTTCCGATCGCGATTTGGCGGCTTTAATGGCAATATCTAGGACTTCTTTGAGGTCTTTTTGTCCAATATAATCCGCCAAGCGGTGAGGGCGAATGCTTTCTTCCTGCTGAATGTTGATTTGTTCTTCCGGGGTTGCTTGGGGTTCGAGCAGTCCAGGGGTTGAGGGGTGGTAGGTTGCAGCTTTTTCAGCGGTTTTACGCTCTTTCTGCGGTGGATCGGTGGGGTTATGGGAAGAGATGATTGCCATGAGTGCCTTTGTTCGTAGACAATAGTGCGAATGGCGCGAAGCGCCCTTTTTTAAACGGGCTATTTTATGACTTATGACTAATGTATCTTCTTTAACGGTACCGGACTCGGTGAGCTTTCCGGAGGCGATCGCCCTCACCCAATCGTTCCTAGAGCAAATGGCGACAGGGGCGCTTTCAGAAACAGAGATTGCTCAAGTTACTGAAAATTTGGTGCGAACTGAAAATGGGGCGCGGGGGTTTTTCGTGACTTACTTGAGTGATGAGGGGACTTTGGCCGATCGCCCCTCTCCTGGAATTTTCCAGGGATTAGGCTCCTCCGAGGAGATTGTTTCGGAATTAATGGTTAAAAATCTGGCGATGTCTTCGGCAATGGTGATTGCTCACCGCCGTTCGGGAGATGAAACGACGGCTCAAGGATCCGAGCGCGTGCGCGATCGCAGCACAGTGATTATTCAAACTCTAGCCTTACCGACGATGCACCGCAAGATTGAATCTCTGTTAGAAACCATCCGCAGTGGAACCGGAAGTTATCAGTCATTTTTAGAACGCTGGAAGTACGACGCGGAACAAAAAGCGGCGATCGCCACAGCGTTGCAAGCTGTTTTATAGGAAAAGCCCCACTTTGGATGAAATTAACCGACATTTACCCAACGCTGTAATCATTAAAGAAAAGATGAAGGGGCCTGTTGTTAGAGTGGAGCTCCAAAAGAAGAGTTAGTGTCGTGGGGAAATATTATGGCCGATGGTGTGGAGGCCCGTATCTGACAAGCTATCAGGATATACTGTTTTTGCAAAAAGACTAAGAAAATATGCTTATAACTTTCTCCGTTAGGCTATTCTGACAGGGGATTGGTTATCCTAAGCTCTAAGCGCGATCGCCATAGGAAGGGGGAACCCTCCAACGAGCGATCGCCTCTAAGTCTAGTTAATTCCCGGCTCATGGTGTCAGAGGATCCTCAAATCGAGCGATCGCCTGAGCGTTGCACCTGCAATCGCACCCATGTAGCCCCCTATCTGTAGTTGTGGGTGAGGATGTGAAAATTGGTCAGAACAATCAAAGGAGCCTTTCGCAAGGCAAACCCCATTTCCCAAAGGTCACTGCTCGATGAACAACTGTTAATCAAGCTCAACCTGCTCAAAACCCTGGTTCAACGAGACTTAGCCGCTCGTTATAAAGGGTCAGTTTTGGGCAATTTGTGGCCGTTGCTCAATCAGCTTTCCCAATTGTTAATTTACACCTATGTCTTCTCTGTTATTTTAAAGGTCAAGCTGCCCGACAATAACTTACCGGAAAATAGCTTTACCTTTGGTTTATGGTTGTTTGCCGGATTGGTCCCTTGGATTGCTTTTACCAGTGGCTTTATGCAAGCCTCTAATGTGGTGGTAGGACAACCCAATTTAGTCAAAAAAGTGGTTTTCCCCCTGAGTTTACTTCCCTGGGTCCCGGTGCTCTCCGCCTTTATCGAAAGTACCTTTGGACTCATGGCCTTAATTTTCATGTTAGCGATTTCTTCCGATACGCTACATCCCACTTTGTTCCTCCTCCCCCTAGTGTGGGTGACCCAACTGCTATTTACGGCTGGATTGGGATATTTAACCTCGGGATTCACCGTATTTTTGAGAGACATTCCCCAAACCTTAAGTGTCCTGGTAAATTTGTGGTTTTATGTGACTCCAATTTGTTACCCCGCTACCGTGATTCCTGAGCAATGGCGGGAGTTAGTATTTTGGTTGAATCCAATGGCGGCGATCGCAGAAACCTATCGAGATATTATCCTCGTTGGAGAAATCAACCACCCCGGAGAATGGGCACTTGCTACCGTGATTTCTTTAGTCATCTTCGCACTTGGTTTCTGGTCCTACCGACGCTTACGCCCCGCCTTTGCGGATGTCATCTAAATTAAGAATAAAGGATAAAGGATGGGGAAGATAACGACTTCAGTCGTTACTACCAACTCTTGTTACTAATTTCTCTACCCCATCTCCCCCATCCTCCCCATCTCCCCCATCCTCCCCATCCTCCCTATCTCCCCTATCCCTCTCCTTCCCTCCTCCACAAATTGACAGGCCGTTTCATACACCAGTAAACTCATGGGTGAAATTGCAATTTCGCTAAAAAATGTTTCCAAATGCTTCAAACGCTATCGGCATCCCGCCGATCGCCTGAAAGAAATTCTCCTCCCCGGCAAAGTCTGCTCCGATGAATTCTGGGCTTTACGCGATGTCTCCCTAGAACTTCCTAAAGGCAAAACCCTCGGCGTTGTCGGTCGCAATGGATCCGGAAAAAGTACCCTCCTCCAAACCATTGTCGGCACTCTATCTCCCACCAGCGGCGAAGTTGAAGTCAAAGGCCGAATTTCCGCTCTCCTCGAACTCGGCAGCGGGTTTAATCCGGAATTTACCGGACGGCAAAATGTCTTTTTTAATGCTCAATTACTCGGTCTCTCTCAACAAGAAGTAGAGAATCGATTCGATGAAATTGTCGCCTTTGCCGATATCGGCGATTTCCTGGATCAACCCGTCAAAACCTACTCCAGCGGGATGTTTGTCCGGTTAGCTTTTGCCGTCGCCACCAGCGTTGACCCGGATATTCTCATCGTGGATGAAGCCCTTTCCGTCGGCGATGAAGCCTTTCAACGCAAGTGCTTTGCGCGGATTGAAACCATCCAAGAACGAGGCGGGACGATTTTATTTGTCTCCCATGCCGCTGCAATGGTTATTGAGTTATGTGATTCCGCAATTTTTATGCATGATGGGGAATTGCTACTCTATCATACCCCAAAAATTGTGGTGGATAAATATCAAAAACTGATTTATTCTCCTCCTCATAAAGTCGAGGCATTATGCGATGAAATTCGCAAGTTAAATCAGGAAAAAGATGAGCCAGAAGACGCGCCCAAACTGCCGTTTTTTAAGGCTCCTTCCAGTGAATTTGCCCTGCCATCCTCGTCGGGTCCGGTCGAACAGGCAGCGCGCGCTTATTATGATGAAGACCTGCAACCGAGTAATACCCTACACTATGAATCCCGTGGGGCGAAAATTATTGACCCCCACATCATGACCCCCACCGGAAAAAAAGTGAACAACCTAGTGGGTCGTCACGAATATGTTTATACCTATACGGTGGAATTTTTGGAGTCTGCTTCTCAAATTCGCTGTGGGATGTTGGTGAAAACTATTAGTGGTCTAGACCTCGGTGGGGCGTCTCATTCATTTTCCGAACATTCTCTGCAAACGGTTGAAGCGGGGACGAAAGTTGTTGTAAAATTCCGGTTTAAATGTTTGCTCAATCCCGGGGTTTATTTTTTAAATGCTGGAGTTTCGGGGATTGTCAATGGGGATTTTACTTATTTAGCCCGTTGTATTGATGTGGCAATGTTCCGGGTTCAACAGGAACAAAGCTTATCCGCCACCGGCATTGTAGACTTACTGGTTAAACCCAGTGTTACGGTTGATGCAGAGGTCCCGGAAATGGTCAAAGAAATTGAATTGATTTAATTTGATTTAATTTGATTTAATTTGACTTGTGACTGAATGACCCAACAATTCCCGCCAACCTCCCCTCATTAAACCGGATTCAGGGGGGAGGATGGGACCGTGGAAATGTCCTTTAATTGATACGGATACAAGGAATCATGTCGTTGCCCCTGATCATAACCGGAATGCACCGTTCGGGAACTTCTCTGATCGCTTCGTTGATGAAAGTCATCGGGGTGGAACTTGGCGATCGCCTCTATAAAGCTGACCGTTTTAATGTGAAGGGGTATTTCGAGGATTTGGATTTTCTGGAGTTTCAGCGATCGCTTCTCCAGGAAAGTTGTCCCCCTGGGGACCCCGGTTGGCCCGATTGGGGTTGGACGGAACAGGAATCCCTCAATGTGGACCACTTTAAAACGGGTTTAACAACGGCACAAGGGTTAATTGACTCGCGAAATACTCAGGGAGGTCTTTGGGGTTGGAAGGACCCCAGGACCTCCCTAATGCTCGATTTTTGGCATGAGTTACTCCCTGAGGCGCGTTATCTATTCGTCTATCGTCTCCCCTGGGATGTGGTGGATTCCATTTTGCGTCTAAATAGCGGAATTTTTTCCCAGCGTCCTGATTATGCCATCCGCAGTTGGGCCTATTACAATCGCCATATTTTGGATTTTTATCGCCGCTATCCCGATCGCTGTCTATTGGTGAATGTTAATGCCCTTTTAGCACAACCGATTCAATTAGTCAAACTTTTAGAAACCAAGTTAAATCTTTCGGTCAAATCGGAATTAGATGACCGGGCGTTCCAAACTATTTATGACCCGAATTTGTTTCAGCAATTGCCCCCTGACCGCCCATTGGTACGGTTTCTCCAACATCCGGAACTGCCCTATCTTTCTATTTTAGAACAACTGGATTGGACGGCGGATATACCTAGTCATTTTACTCCACAGCCGCAGTCTGATTCGTTACCTTTAGAAATTTATCCCCTGTGGTTGCATCATGAAGCGGTGCAGGCCAAAATTCAGCTTGAAACCCAGGCGAATTCGGCTTCGGGGGTGGGTGAGATTCAGGCCGAATGCGATCGCCTCCGAGAACAACTCGCTTGGATGGAAACCTCGAAGTTCTGGAAACTCAAGGTAAAATGGTCTGAATTGAAAGGGGCAGTTGCCCGCACTATCAATCCCAAATCAAGCCAATTATAGGACCCGGGTAATATGTCGGAATCGGCAGCAGACTACAATGCAATATCCAAGATAGCGGTATCGGTGATTATTCCTTGTTACAACCAAGGAGAGTTTGTTTTAGAGGCGATCGCCAGTGTTGAAAGCTGTCAAGACTCAGTTTATGAAATTTTAATTGTTAATGATGGTTCAACCTCCCCAGTGACCCAAAAGGTGCTGGCTTATCTCCAACAAAAGGAATATCAGGTGATTGACCAATCCAATCAAGGACTCGCCGCTGCCCGCAATACCGGCATCACAAAGGCCCGAGGTCGCTATATTTTACCCTTGGATGCTGATAATAAAATTAAGCCGGATTACATTACTGAAGCAGTAGCTATTTTAGATGAACACCCGGAAGTGGGGGTAGTCTATGGCAATGCCGAATTATTTGGAGAAAAAACCGGCATTGTCGAGGTTCCGGACTTTGATATTAATCGCCTCGTGGCCGGAAATTATATTGATGCCTGTGCGGTGTTTAGAAGAACGGTTTGGCAAGACTGTGGGGGGTATGATTCCCATATTCCCCGAAAGTTAGGCTATGAAGATTGGGATTTTTGGCTGGGTGCGGCTGAAAAAGGGTGGCAATTTCACCATATTTCTGACGTAATGTATGAGTATCGCTTGCGGGCGAATTCAATGGTGAGTGCTTGTAATATCCCGGAGAATCGCCAAGAATTATTTCGCTATATTTGTAGCAAGCATATTGGATTATATGCGACGAATTTTGCGAATATTTTCGCTCAAAAAGAGTGCGAACGGTTAGCAGAACAGGAGAAAAACGAAGAAATTGCTGCAACGCTGAACAAAACCGAGGTGAAATTAGCGGTTTTGAGATCGCAACTGGAAGAAGCAGAAACCGAGTTGCAAGTCCTCCGCGCACGAGTACAAGAAACGGAGGCATTGGACCCAAGGGCAAAAATAGCCCAGTTGGAGGAGGAAATCCAGGAATTGCAAGGGGAACTGCGGCGATCTCAGGGGGAAAATCAATCGTTAGAGTCTCAAATCCTAGATTTACAGCAGCAGTTGGCACAATCTCGCGCTGACTTTGAGGTGCAATGCCAAGAAGCGGTGCGACCTTCTCAACTCCAACAGCAGGAACTTGAACAAACCCGGACCCAGGTGCAAGCACAACTAGACGCACTCACCCACCAGTCCCAACAGCAGACTGCCCAACTCCAGGCCGAGTGGGAGGCCCAACTTCATGAGCGCGATCGCATCCACCATCAACTCCAATCCCAGATTTTACAGACTCAGGCCACCCTGGAACAAGCTCAACAGGAAATTGCAGCAATGCACTCCAGTAAATTCTGGAAATTACGGACCCGATGGTTTAAGCTAAAACAAGCTTTCCGGATGACCAATCCGGTGAAGGGATGATGAATGTTAGTTCAAACCGCAGAGATGGAACATGAATTCATAAAAGTGTTGGTCAATTTTAGCGGGAAATTTTAATCGTTTTCCCCCTCCTACCCCGATTTTTGAAAACCCCTGCACCCTGCTCAAATCAAGAACGAATGCGAAACCATCCTCTGTCCCGAACCCTCGACAACTTATCCCGCGCCCAGCGGTTATCTAAGCGGTTTTATGAAAAAGTTAAAACCCAAGGCGTCCGCTATGCCCTAGCTCGATTATTTCGGAAACTTTATTTTAAACTTGATGATAATCCCCTTCCGGGCCCGGGCGCGCCGGAAGTCACTCATCCTTATTCGGATTATCATTTTTGGCTGGGGCAAAATTCATCTCGGGCAGCAGATTTACGGCACAAAACTCAAACGTTACAGGTGTTTCAATATCAGCCGTTAATTAGCATTATTATGCCGGTTTATAATACCCCGGAGTTCTATTTGAGAATGGCACTGGATTCGGTGACTTCTCAGATTTATCCCCATTGGGAACTCTGCATCGCCGATGATGCTTCCACCGCTGATCATATTAAACCTATTTTAAAAGAATATGCGGAACGCGATGAGCGAATTAAGTTAGTATTTCGCGAGAAAAATGGTCATATTTCGGCAGCTTCTAATTCCGCGATCGCCTTGGCTACTGGGGACTATATTGCCCTCGTAGACCATGATGATATGCTCAATGCCGATGCTTTATATGAAATGGCTTTATGGCTGAATCTACATCCCGATGCGGATATGATTTATAGCGATGAAGATAAAGTAGATGACAGCAATATGCTGCGGGACCCGTTCTTTAAACCCGACTGGTGTCCTGATTCTTTTCTCTCTCGAATGTACACCTGCCACCTGGGACTATATCGCCGTGCGATCGTGGAGGAAATTGGCGGATTTAGAATCGGCTATGAAGGGTCCCAAGACTACGATTTTGTCTTAAGATTTACGGAAAAAACAGATAAAATTTATCACATTCCGAAAATTCTCTACCACTGGCGCATTCATCCCCAATCCACTGCCAGCGACTTAGAAACCAAAAACTATGCCATTGATGCCGCTGAAAAAGCCCTCACGGAAGCATTAGTCCGACGAGGAGAACCCGGACGAGTCCTCCCCACTCCCGGAGGTCACTGGATTGTGCGCTATCATATCCAGGATTATCAGCGGGTTACGGTGATTATTCCCACCCGCAATTTGGGGTCAATTCTCAACACCTGCCTCACTTCAATTTTTGAGAAAACCACCTATCCCAATTATGAAGTATTGGTTATCGATAATGGCAGTGATGAACCCGATACCCTAGAGTTATTCAGTAAATGGGAAGCGCAAGAACCAGACCGTTTTCGCTGCCTGAAATACGACATTCCCTTTAATTTTTCTAAAATTAATAACTATGCCGTGACCCAAACTGAAAGCCAGTATTTGCTATTTTTAAATAACGATACAGAAGTGCTGGATGGAGAATGGATGACGGCAATGGTGGAACAGGTGCAACGGCCCACTATTGGGGCAGTTGGGGCGTTACTGTTGTACCCGGATGATACTATCCAACACGCCGGGGTGGTGATTGGATTAGGGGGAGTCGCGGGTCACAGTCATAAGCATTTTCCGTCCCAGGTTCCGGGATATTACTATCAACTCAAGACGGTGAATAATTATTCCGCTGTCACTGCCGCTTGTTTGATGTGTCGTCGGGATGTGTTTGACTCGGTGGGAGGGTTTAATGAGGAACATTTGAGCATCGCTTTTAATGATGTAGACTTATGCTTGAAAATGCTGGAAAAAGGGTATCGCAATCTCTATTTACCTCATGTAGTTTTGTATCACTATGAATCAAAAAGTCGGGGATTTGAGGATACCCCGGAAAAAATTGCTCGGTTTGCTAAAGAGATTGACTATATGCGGAATCGCTGGAAATCTATCATTAAGCATGACCCCTGCTATAGCCCAAATTTAACCCGCGATCGCGAAGATTATAGCATCGGGATTTAATCCAGTTTACTTTGAGCTAAAGAACCCACTCAAGAAGCTATATCAGAGGCTTTTGTGATTGTTAGTAGGTGGAGTGTGGGGAATGAATTCAGTAATATTGAAAGGTCATTCTCTATAATGAAACCAATGAGGTTCACCCCCGGCTTCCTAGTCCTTAAACGATGTTATTGGTGATCGTACCTAAACCCAATTATGCCAGATTTTCTGATTATCGGAACCCAAAAAGGAGGGACAACCTCTCTCTATCATTACTTAACTCAACATACCCAAATTCTTCCGGCTGCTCAAAAAGAAGTTCATTTTTTTGGCCTCAATTTTCATCACGGAATTGACTGGTATCGCCAACAATTTCCTCTCCCAGAAAGCGAGAAGCAGATGCTGACGGGAGAAGCCACTCCTTATTATCTATTTCATCCCTTAGTGCCGCGCCGGGTTAAAAATTTATTTCCCCAAGTTAAGCTGATTGTCTTGCTTAGAAATCCGGTGGAAAGAGCATGGTCTCATTATAACCATGAAGTGCGGTTGGGATTTGAGACCCTTTCTTTTGCCGAGGCGATCGCCCAAGAACCCGCAAGACTCGCAGGGGAAGTGGAAAAAATGTTAGCTGACCCCAAATATTATAGTTACAATCATCAACATTACACGTATTTATCCCGGGGAATTTATGCCAATCAACTCAAAAGTTGGATGGAACTTTTCCCTAAAGAGCAATTCTTAATCCTTTCAAGCGAAGCATTTTATGCCAATCCGGCGGCTACCCTAGCAAAAACCTTGGCATTTTTAGGCTTACCCCCGATGGAAATTGAGGACTATCCCAAGCACAATGCTGGAGAGTATGCCACTCTGCCGGATGGACTCCAATCCACCTTGAATCAATATTTTCAGCCGCACAACCAACATCTTTTGGATGAATTTTCCCTCAATTTTTCTTGGGATTAAATCACCATACTATGGTAAAAGAATGCGGTCGGATGGTCATCCCGGTATAGAACCGGGGTGGAGGATCGGTCCTCAAAGTTCGCTTTAATGTTGTCTAATTCGGAGGTGTACGACACCGCAATGGAAAAGACCAATCATGGCATTGACTATGAAGGGACCTGGGATGCTTACGCCGAAATCTGGCACGAGTTGCATCCCGAACTCGATCGCATTGGCGATGAATGGATAGGAAAAGGGGCAGGCGCTGCCCATACCCTAGGTGAATATGAAACCCTGATTGAACAGCGCTTCATTCAGCCTTATATCGGGCCGGAACATCGGGTTTTAGAAATCGGTGTGGGGGGTGGCAAAACCGGCGCATTGTTGCTCAAACACTGCAAAACACTAATTTGTGCGGACATTTCTAGTAAAATGCTAGAGGCCACGCGATCGCACCTTGGGGACGATCGCGTGACCTATCTCAAGCTTGATGGACTGACTCTCAGTGCGATCGAAGCCAACTCTGTTGATATTTGTTTCTGTTACGATACGATGGTGCATTTGGAACCTCGCGATATTTTCAATTATTTGACTCAAATTCCAGCTTTACTACGAGGCGATCACCTTTGTGTCTTCCACCATACAAACATTCTGAGCGAATTGGGTTGGCAAAAGTTTTTGAGTGAATGGCATCTCAATTTACGAGGACAACGGCATGGATCGGCCTTTTCTGTGATGAGCGATCACATCATGGAAAAATTTCTCACCCATCTCAATTATGAAATTCTAGTCAAAGACACTCAGTCGGTTCCCCGAGATTGCGTTTGGGTCTGCAAAGCCCCCATCGTTTAACTTCTCCCCCCTTAAGATTAGGAACAAAAAGTTAACCACATTTTGTTCCTAATCTTAATTTTTGCCCCCTTATTGTTTACCATAACCGTTGCAACTATAGCTCATGCGCATCCTCTTCCTGCATCCTAACTTTCCAGCCCAGTTTCGTCATTTAGCTACCGTATTAGGCAGCAATCCTAAAAATCAAGTTGTTTTTGGAACAAAAAATGAACGCCCTGAGTGGGTGATTCCTGGGGTCAAAAAAGCCTTATTTTCCCCCAGCCGGGACCCCCATCCTGCCACTCACCATTATGTTCGTCCCCTAGAAAGTGCCGTCATTTACGGACAAGCGGTTTATCGGATGGCGGAACAACTTAAAACCGAAGGATTTGTGCCCGATGTAATTTACGGTCATTCTGGGTGGGGTCCGACGACATTTGCCAAGGATATTTATCCTGAAACTCCCTTAATGTGCTATTTTGAATGGTATTATCATGCCTACGGGTCCGATGCCAACTTTGACCCCAATGACCCCTTAAATGCGGATGATGTGGCTCGAATTCGTGTTAAAAATGCGCCCATTTTAATTGATTTAGCCTCCTGCGATTGGGGGGTTTCTCCCACCTATTGGCAGCGATCGCAATTTCCCCCAGAATTTCATAGCAAACTCTCCGTCATTCATGATGGCGTCGATACCGAGTATTTTAAACCCGAACCAGGCGCCAAATTAGTCCTCCCCAACCTCGATTTATCCCATGTAGATGAACTCGTCACTTATGTGGCGCGAGGCATGGAACCCTATCGTGGATTTCCCGAATTTATCGAAGCGGTGGGTTATATTCAGGAACGCCGTCCTAATTGTCATGTTGTCGTCGTCGGTTCCGATCGCGTTTGCTACGGCAAATCCCTCCCCAACGGGGAAACCTACAAAGACTATATGCTCAAAAAAGTCCCCCTCGATTTAACGCGGGTTCACTTTGTCGGGTCCTTGCCTTATGGATTATATTTAAAAGTCATTCAAGCGTCTGACGTCCATGTTTATCTCACGCGACCCTTTGTCTTATCTTGGTCCATGATTGAATCCCTCTCCACAGGTTGCTTAGTCTTGGGGTCCGATACTCAACCTGTCCGCGAAGTGATCACCGATGGGGAAAATGGATTACTCGTAGACTTTTTCTCCCCCAAACAAATCGCCGATCGCGTGGATGAAGTCTTCAATCATCCCACCCGCATGGCACAGATTCGTAAAAAAGCCCGAGAAACGGCGATCGAACGGTATGCCATGCCAAGCTTACTCAAGCGGCATATCCAACTCATTGAAGATGTCGCCAGTGGGGTTTTAACCAACAAAAGTTTCACCGTACTGGGGTAACCCCTATAAACAGATAATTGGATAAAAATTAGCCCGCGTAGGCGGGCTTTATTTATATGGCGCAACCCTACAGGGTTGCGCTTGGGGGGGCTATTTCCTAACCGTTACATTGGGATAGGTGATAACTTTTCCATTGGTGCGGGAGGGGGGTAATTGTTGTTGGGGACGGGTGGGATAGGATGTTTTGCCATTGCCATTGGGCGGTTCTTCTTTGAGGAGAACTTCCCGAATCAGGCGGGCTAACATTCTTTGTGCTAAATCCCCAGCTATTTTTTGCCCCATGCGTTGGGTTTCAGGTTTGATCAGGAAGGGGGCGAGTTTTTGAATGAATTCGGTGGGATTGAATCCTTGGGTTTCTTGTAAAATCCCCCAAATTCGTTTAATTCGCTCCATTTTCTCTTGGTCACCACTGGTTAGGGCTGGGGCGGGTTTAGTTCCTTTCCAGCCGACCCATTCTCGGAGGACAGAGGTAGCATTATTAAAGGCATCCCGGGAGAGATGATCTAGACTCTTAACTAATTCTTCAACGAGGCGATCGCGGATGAATTCTCCCCGTTCTGAAAACAAAAATTCTAAGGCTTGATTTAATCCTTGGGAAAGGTCATAATCATCACTTTCTTTGGCATTTCTCAATAGGTTTTCTAATCGGTTCCACCGAAAGTCCCCATCTTTAAACAGCAAGTCTCTCAATGACCCGCGCAATTCCGGGGAGGGGTCGGTTAATAGGCGTTTAGCAACATAGGGATAGGCTTTACTCAGGACTTTAAAATTCGGATCAACGTTAATCGCAATCCCTTCTAAGGTGACTAAGGAGCGAATAATTAAGGCATAATAAGCGGGAACCCGGAAGGGGTACTCGTACATGATTTCCGACAGTTGGTCGGTAATGCTCTTAAAGTTGAGTTCGGCGACGCTGGCACCGAGGGCGTTATTAAAAACGTTGGCGAGGGCCGGGACAATGGGTGTGAGATCGGTTTCTGGGGTGAGGAATTCGAGTTTGACGTAATCTTTTGCGAGTCCTTCAAAGTCGCGGTTGACCAGATGGACGACAGCTTGAATCAGTCCATATCGTTGATAGGGTTTGACCTCACTCATCATGCCAAAATCGAGATAGGCGAGTTTCCCATCTTGGGTGGCGAGGAGGTTGCCGGGGTGAGGGTCAGCATGGAAAAAGCCATGTTCGAGCAACTGGCGCAGGGAACATTGCACACCGACTTCGATCAGGTATTTGGCGTCGATGCCTTGGGCGGTGAGGGCGGGGATTTGGGTGAGTTTGGTGCCGTTGATCCACTCCATTGTGAGAACTCGACGTCCGGTATATTCCCAGTGAATTTTGGGGACGTAGATATCTTTAAGATGGCCGTAGAGTTGGGCAAAGCGTTCGGCATTTTCTCCTTCTTTGTTGTAGTCCATTTCTTCATAGATGCGAGTGCCGAACTCGTCCATGATGGCAACTAGGTCGCTGCGAACTTGTTTGACATTTTTTTGCACCCAGATTGCCAGTTGCCGTAAGACGTAGACATCGAGTCCCATGCTTTCGGCGAGTCCAGGGCGTTGGACTTTGATGGCGACGGTTTCGCCGGTTTTGAGTTTACCTTTGTAAACTTGGCCGAGGGAGGCGGCAGCTACGGGGTCTGGGGTGATTTCGGCATAGATGGCAGAGGGCCGATCGCCGAGTTCTTCTTCGATAAATTGGTAGGCGAGTTCGTTGGGAAAGGGGGGTAGCTGGTCCTGGAGTTTGGCGAGTTCTTCTAAATATAGGGGCGGCACTAGGTCGGGGCGAGTGGAGAGGGCCTGTCCGACTTTAATAAATGCGGGGCCTAATTTAGTTAGGGTAATTCGCAATTTTTCGGCGCGTTTTCGTTCGTTTTGTTTGACGCGACCCAGTTTCTTATCCCGCCAAATTCCAAAGGCGAGGGTGAGAAGGGGCCATAAAATGGCAAATCTGCGCCCCCAGACTAGAAAGGGGCGATCGCGATAGAGTTCGGTGATGGCAACGGGGTCGTACAACAGAGTATTGCTGTCTGAGTACGGTGCGCCGGATTTGAGGGGGACCAGTTCGGTGGAGGCGGAATCAATGTCCACGGTGAGTGGAGGATTGTTGACCCGTTCCGGAAAGGGGGTTAAACCCGGAGATTGTTCCAAAACGGTATCGGGCTGAATTTTGACGGAGGGAGGAGAAACGGTCTTTGTATCCATGTCTTCGGGACCCACTTACGGAACCATGTTAACTATTGTAACAATTCCGTGCGTTATGCTGAGAACTGCCTCGGGATCTCAGTCTGAGGAATGAGGGGGTCCAGGTTGCGATCGCCTCAAATCGTTCGCAGGTATAACGACGGAACGCCAGGGGAGATTCAAGAACGTACTGCACGGTTGTAGAGCATCCGATGGCAAGAACGCTAATCCCTATTCCGTCGAAACCCACTCACTCAAAAATAGGATGCCATTGTCTGGTTGTTTTGGTTCTAATGTTCAGCCAGTTCCCAAGATTTTTTAGCCACCCAGGACCCATCCCACTCTTCCGTAGGTGGTTCTTTGAGCAATCGCTGACAGCGCTTTAGATGCAACCGCGCGGCGCGATCGTGGCTGTTGATTTCCAAGACGGTGGCAAATTCTCCCATTGCGATCGCAAACTTGCGACTAAGATAATATTGCCGTCCGAGGTCATAGTGTTCCATCACCTTTTTACTCTCGTCGGAAATCCCTTCTCCCTTGAGTCCCAGATATTGATATAAAGCCACCGGGGGATAGTTCGATCGCATCCGAATCCGGTCCAGTTCTCTGGCCCAAATTCGTTCCTCACAAGCTCGATAAGTGTTTTCTCCCAAGACGATATTGCAGCCATATTGATTGCTCACTCCTTGGAGGAGATTGCCCAGATTTACACCATCGCCTACCGCGCTAAATTGCAAGGACTTGTTTTCAGCAATATTATTGCTAATAGTCCAATCGGAATTAATCCCTATTCCCATCTGAATCACGGGTTTATTTTGCTCTTGGCGATGATGATTAAATTCATCGAGTTTTTTGTGCATGGCGATCGCCGTTTGCAATGCCATCCACCCATGATTTTCTAGGAACTGGGGTGCACCAAAGACGACAATCAGTCCATTGCCAATACAAGCCACTTCTATTTGTTGCTCGTGATTCTGCCTGTAATGATTTACAGCTTGCAGCATCGACTCAAAATAGTCTTGAAGCAGACAGGCGACCTCGGAGGCTTCTAAATTTTCCGTCAAGCTACTATAGCCTGAAATTTCAGAGAATAAAACTGAAACTTCTTGGCGATCGCCGCTAGAATTTACCATATTCCATACACATTGTCAACTACGAATTCACTCTTTCTTCAAGCCATCAGGAGTAAGAACGATGCCAAAGCAGAATTCTGACTCCTGACTTGTCGGTTGTACCCTGGCTCTGTTTAGGATACTACTTTTCGGTGAGCTTCCAGACCCCATTCCAGTCATCCGGTGGGGGTTCCACCACAAAATGTTGACAGCGATCCATCTGTAAGGATGCCGCCTTATTATTCTTATCAAGTTCCAACACTTTACCAAACTCTTGGAGAGCTTTCGCAAATTGCCGAGACAAATAAAACTCCCGTCCCTTCGTGTAGGATTCGATAATTTGCACATTGTGGTCAGAAATTGGGTCCGATCGCAATCCCACCAATTCATAAATTTTGACGGGTTCGCTTTTCCCTTTTACGGTAATAAAGTCCAACTCCCGAACATAAACCTTGTCTGCACAAGGATTATATGTTTTTTCACTAATTACGATATCGGTCCCATACATTTTGCTCGTGCCTTCTAACCGAGACCCGAGGTTAACCCCATCTCCAATAGAGGTCAATTCCATCCGTTTGCTGGACCCGATATTCCCACTGACTACTTCATCAGAATGGATCCCGATCCCGATACTCAGGGTTTGCTTACCCACCGCTGTGCGATGCGTGTTGAATTCAATCAACCGCCGCCGCATTTCCACCGCCGTCTGCACCGCACACCAGGCATGGTCCTTGAGGGGGAGGGGAGACCCAAACACGGCCATGATTGCATCCCCAATATATTTATCCAGGGTCCCTTTGTACTGAAACACCGCATCGACCATCGACTCAAAATATTCATTGAGCATGATCACCACATCTTCCGCCTCCATGCCTTCGGTGAGGGTGGTGTAGCTGCGGATATCCGAGAACAAGACCGAGACTTCCTTGCGCTTGCCTCCGAGTCCCGTGTCCCCAGAGGCGAGTAACTGTTCTGCCACTTCCTGGGTCATGTAACGATACATGGTGCTCTTGAGTCGTTTCTCATCGCTGATATCTTCCATGACCACCAGGGCCCCATAAACGTTATCCCGGTCCGAGGCATCAGCAATGGAGTTAATCGACAAGTTAATGCTGTGTTGCTCTTTGTCGTCTTTGGCAATCAGGGTTTGATCGGGATAATACTGCTGACGGGATTTATCATCTTTAGCCGTCAATGCTGCATCAAACCACTTAGAAAAGTCCCCATCTTTAATTTGGATCAAGTCCCGCACGGATTTGCCTTCTATGCGATCGCTCGGTTCCAGACCGAGTAATTGACGCGCACTATCATTAGCGGCGATCGCATTTCCGGCCTTATCCGTCGAAATCACCCCATTGCTCAAGCTGCGCAAAATATCCCGTTGCATTTGCTCTTGCTGCTTGACCGTGGCAAAGAGTTTGGCATTTTGCAACGCCACTCCCGCTTGGGTATTAAACGCCTGCATAAATTCCTGATCGGACCGATTGAAACTGGCTTTCCAGCAATCTGGGGCTTCCGGCCATTGGGTCGGTTCGTAGGCGGGATGTTCCCCTTGTTTTTTCTTGTTCACCAACTGGGTCACCCCAATCAGTTCCCCATCGGCGTTGAACACCGGCATACATAATAAACTGCAAGTCCGATACCCGCTTTGTTGATCAACCCGCTTACTGGTTTCGCACCCGGGATGATCGTACAAATCAAAGGGGATATTTAGGGGTTCTCCAGTTTTCCCCACGGTTCCGGCATAGCCGACCCCCATTGGAATGCGGATTTCCTTTAACTCTCCTCTCGGACCGATCGGGATCTTGGTCCATAGGTCATTTTTATCGCGATCGATCAGCCATAGGGTGCTGCGATCGGCGTTCATCAGTTGTTTCGCCTCATCCATCACCTTTTTGAGGGTTTCTTCCAGGTCGAGGCTACTCTTGCTCAAAGATTGGGTCGCTGCCATGAGCGCTGCTGCGGCACGTTGCCGCTGAGTTGCTTTATAGAAGGACTTCGAGGATTCCAGAATCAGACGAATTGAGGGGGCAAACTCTTCAAATACCCGCTCATCTTCTTCGGTAAAGCCCTTGGCATTAATCCGTTCGGACAATTCCGCGTCCGCATCATGGATTTTTTTTAACTTATTGAGTAACTGCACCACTGCCACTAATGCCCCTTGTTCGTTCAACAGGGGTAAACAGAGCATCGTATAGGTGCGGTAACCCGTTTTTTTGAACTGTTCCTTAGCTGCACCGGACCGAGAATCGTCAAAGAAATCAAAGGGGATATTAACAACTTTCTTAAACGTAGCGACTTCCCCAGCAATTCCTTTGTCTGCTGGAATCCTAATCTCTAACGGCTTACCCCCTGCACCTTTGGCTATGATGGACCAGAGTTCGTTCTTTTCTTCATCTAATAAAAATATCGTGGTGCGGTCCGCGCCGAGGAGTTCCCCGGTTTTCAACGTGATGGAACGCAACATTTCATCGAGAATCGAGTCAAACCCTTGGGCATCGAGGAGGCTGTCGAGCATCGACAGGGTTTGATTAACGACTTCGAGCTTCCCTTCCACATCTTTGACAACTTGGGTAAAGCTGTCTTTATTGAGGGGGGCGAGAAAGCTGGTGAAGGTCCCCTTGGACTGAACTAAAGACCCCCCGCCGCCACTGTTACTCGGAGGGCTAGATTCAGGTTCGCTTACCGATGGGGATGTGGACCTGTGATGATCGGACTTGCCGCCGTCAACGATTTGAGGGGTCACATCAATCACGGCACCAGCACTACTATTATGGTTATGGTCCCAAGCCTTTGGATTTGGAGATGCAGCTGTCATAAGATCTATAACTCTTTACTTCAGACCAGGAGTCAGCGAATTTCTGGGATTATGTGAGTGTCCTGCGGAGAACGCCGTCGCGGATTTGTTGCACAAAGCCTAGCCGATCCGGTAACTATCTCTTTAAGTTTACTCTGTCCATAAATAATTAGACATTTGGGAATTAATTTTCGATCGCTTCATTTCAGCCCTCCTTGGGCGCTTTTTTGGGGTCCTCGGGGATGTCCGCATCGAGTTGGGACCGGAGTAACAGGGAGAACGCTAAGGAGATTCTGACACTACCTGCTGAAATTCAATGTGACCCTTTCTACTATTTCCATCTTTTTTCAAAAATTTTTGATAAATGTTCAAGGGATTATTCGGTTGGGATCAGGTTAGATGGCAGCTTCACAGATGGGATTGAACCGTGAGGCGCTTGGACGAATCGCCTCGTTGTTGTAACATTTTTGACAAGCAATGGTGATCCCGGCAAAAGTGTTAGTCGCTCTAAGGGTCAGCCCGTCATAAAGTTTGAAATTCGCTTTTATAGTTGTAACATTTTTTGGAAAATTGGGAACCCGGATTTTGAACTTTACAGGAGCTAGGTATCACCCCGATCGTTTCTAGAGGGAACGGATTAGAGACTGTTATCATATCGGGTTCCGTCTGCTTTGTTTCGGTTAGTCGGATTGGGGCAGAAAATCAAGGATTGTTTAAGAACTGCGGGTTTGAATTTTTCGGACGGAGGCGGCTTGGTTGAGCAAAGATTGCGCCCAGGCGATCGCCTCGGATGCCCCTTGTCCTCCCGCTAGTTGCGCCAGTTCTTCTCGTCGTTGTTCACTGGAAAGCGCCGTTACCCGGACGACGGTGCGTTCTTCCGGTGCAATCGGTGCAGGTGGGGTTGAACCGTTGCCTGGGGTGTTGGTGGGTTGGAGTTCCGGATCTGACGCCTCGGGGGTTTCTTCAGAACTGCCAATGACTTGTTTATTCACCCGAAAATGAAAGTCTGCCATTGCTGCAACAATCGGTTGATGGGTGACAAATAACACCTGTTGACCCTGGGAGAGTTGGTGGAGTTTTTGGGCGATCGCCCCGGCGACTCGTCCCGAAACTCCGGCATCAATTTCATCAAAGACAAGGGTAGCAGCACTATCCACTTGCACAAAACAGGATTGCAGGGCCAGCAAAAACCGGCTCATTTCCCCCCCGGAAGCGATTTCGGCCACAGGTTGCAAGGGTTCCCCAGGATTGGGACTAAACAGGAACATGATGCGATCGCTGCCGGTACTGGTGGGCGCTACGGGTTCAATTTGCACCTGAAACTGGACATTATCCATCGCCAGAGGTTTGAGTTCCTCAATCAGGCGTTGTTCTAACCGCAAGGCAGCAGTCCGCCGCCGAAGGGTTAATTTTTGACAGCTTTGGATGAGTTCGCCTTGACGGGCTTGATAGAGGCGTTCTAGCACCTCTACGGCGCGATCAGCTTGGGTGAGTTCTTCCAGTTCGGCTTCGATGCGATGGAAGTAGGCGATCGCCGCACTCAGGTTGGGTCCGTACTTGCGGCAAATTTGCTTAAGTTGAGCAATCCGTTGTTCTACCTCCGCCAATCGGTCAGGATCAGCTTCTAAACTGGAACTGTAGCTGCTCATCTGCCTTCCTGCCTCGATCGCTAGGGCTAAGGCATCGTTAACCATATCTAAAACGGCTTGCAATTCGGGGTCATAAGCCACCATATCCCGCAGGGTTTGTTCCACTTCTCCCAACAGGTCCGCCGCCGCAAAAGAGCCATCATTCTGCTGATAGAGGGCTTGATAAACGCGATCGCTTTGTTCCTGAAGTTCCACCACATGGGACAGGCGCTGCCGTTCCTGTTCCAGTTGCTCTAATTCCTCCGCTTCATGGAGATTAGCTTCGGAGAGTTCTTTAACTTGATAATCTAGTAAATCAATGCGTTGTAAGCGCTGTTGTTCCGATTGCCGACTATCTTCTAAAGCTTGTCGGGCGGCATTGGCTTCGGCATAATGGGTAACAACGGCTTGGCGGACTGCCAGGACCTCGGGACCGGCAAAGGCATCCAGCCAATCGCGCTGACGTGCCGGTTGTCCCAGTTGGACGGTTTGCCCTTGGGCGGTGATTTCCACCAGGCGATCGCGCAGTTGTTCCATGAGTTGCCGATTCACCAGCACCCCATTCAACCGCGATCGGCTCCTCATGGCTCCTCCTTTCCCAAACACGAGTTCCCGACTCACGACGAGAAGAGTGCCGTCTAACAGTTCAATTTCTTGGTCTCGGACCCAGGCAGCCACCGGGGGTTCTAGTTCAAACGTGGCCTCAATCAGCGATCGCCCGGTTCCGGTGCGGATAGCCCTTCCCGTACATTTGCCCCCCAAAACGGCATCCAGGGCGTCCAGAATAATGGATTTTCCCGCTCCCGTTTCCCCGGTTAAGACATTGAGACCCCTACCAAAGTCCAGATCTAAGCAGTCAATTAAGGCAAAATTTTCTATCCGCAGGGACAGCAACATAGCAATTCTTATCCTTGTGGAACTATACAGGGGAAAAGCCCCGCCTTCTTGGGGAAGGTTGGCCCTCCGGTCAATTTCCAGGGTTTTGAGTACAATAGAAATGTCCCAGATTGTTTGCTTGATGACAATCTTACCGCGAAAAATATTTAATACTGATGATAGAGGCTCAGTGCGAGAGCTTTGGGTTAGATTGATTTCACAGCCACACTTAAAAAAATTCAATAGTTTTCTTTATGGAATCCGGTAGTCCCTCTGCCCGGTCTTCTGAACCCGTTCCCCAAAATACTTTATCTAATTTATTTGGTGCGGCGATCGCCTTACTCACCCTCTTGCTCCCCCTCCTGGCGATCGGGACTTTTTCGGCCAATCCTCTCCCCACCCTCCCCTCCCCCTCATCCTATCCCCTCAGCGGGGTGAGCAGGTGACCCCAGAGCAGGGATATCCCCGGGCCCAAAAACTGGGTTTTTCACCCTTGCTTTCGGCAAAAACCCAGGCCCTTCCGGGTCTGGCTCCACAGCCGTAGACGCGTCTGCGCGGGCTAGTGGTCACAGGTTTTCCCTGAACAACCTAATTCCGGATGATACCAAATCCCCATATCAAAAGTCGTTGTTATGGAGTAGCCCGCCTGGGCGGGCTTTGTTCTTGGATCCCCACCCTTTAGGGGGCGAGTCTGGGCAGCAAACCGATGGTGTGTGGGTTCCAGGTTTCTGGTACGATGGCTGACGGACTGTCATGGGGTATTCAAAGCCCGATCGCGAATCCGAGCGACGGCGTTGTACACCCTGGGCTGACCCAAATTTAACCCTGCTGAATCGGCAAGATTCGGATAGGAAAACGACCCTCGCCATCCAAGGAGTTATTGTGGATTTAACGAAGATTCCAGCCCAACCGAAACCTGGTCTGATTAATGTCTTAATTGAAATCGCAGGCGGCAGCAAGAATAAGTACGAATTTGATAAAGAGTTAGGCGCTTTGACCCTCGATCGCGTCCTGTATGCCTCGGTTCAGTATCCTTTCGATTATGGCTTTATCCCGAATACCCTAGCTGAAGATGGAGACCCCCTCGATGGTATGGTGATTATGGATGAGCCAACCTTTCCCGGTTGTGTGATTGCCGCCCGTCCCGTCGGGTTTTTAGAAATGATTGACGGGGGGGACCCAGATGAAAAAATTCTCTGCGTTCCGGATAAAGACCCCCGCTATGCTCATGTCAGATCCCTGAAAGATATCGCCCCTCATCGACTAGAGGAAGTTGCGGAATTTTTCAGAACCTACAAAAATCTGGAAAAGAAGAAAACCGAAATTCTCGGCTGGCATGATGTAGAAAAGGTAATGCCTCTGGTTGAGAAGTGCGTTAAAGCCGGTCAAAAAGCCTAATAAAGACTGAATTGAGGTTCCCCAAAATTGGGGGCCCAGTCTACAGCGTAAAAACGGACAATCCTTGTATCTTGTAAGGGCGCAATGCTTGCGCCCCCTTACACCCCTCCATTGCCAAGGGAAGCTCCTCTCGAAAGGTTCCCTGGATGTTGATTCCGTCGGCGATCGCGGACTAAAACAACCAACTCCCGCTACACTGTAAATTCAATGGTGCTAACAACTTCAGGGCTATCACTCGCATCCATCCCGTGGGACCCCCTGCAATCCGTCGCGATCGCAAAGCCAGCCCGCACTTTCTGGGTTTTAAGGTCCTGATGTTCTAACATTGAGGCAGCAATCTGCCAACCTCCTTAGAAACAACTCCGCATCATGCAGCGAACTCTTCTATTAGCAAAAATCCATAACTGCACTCTCACCGATGCTAATTTGAATTATGTGGGAAGCATTAGTATTGATCAAAAGTTAATGGAGGCAGCAGGTATCTTGCCTTACGAGCAGGTGCAGGTTGTCAACAAATCCAACGGAGAACGGTTAATCACCTATGCGATTGAGGCCCCTGGCGAGTCCGGGGCGATCGAACTCAATGGTGCAGCAGCGCGTCTGGGTGTACCGGGCGATCGGCTAATTATTATGACCTATGGACAATTCACCCCAGAAGAGGTTACAACCTATTCGCCTCGGGTTGTTCTGGTTGATGAGCAAAACCGTCTGTTGGAAGTGCGACGGTATGAAGAATTGCATACCTTTAGCCTCGTTTAGGTGCAATCCCCCTAAACCGCGCCTTTGCTTATTACCCTAAACCCCCGCCTTTTTTTTGACCTAAAGTAGCCAGCCCACCGCCTTGCGATCGGATAGTCTCTATGGAAACCAGCCTGGATTCTGCGTTTTTTATCTACTTTTGGGGAGTGCGCGGCAGCGTTGCCACACCCGGAAAAGAAACCGTTCACTACGGTGGCAATACCTCCTGTGTGGAAATGCGCGTCGGTGGTAAACGCCTGATTTTCGATGGGGGAACCGGCTTGCGACTCCTTGGCACCAGTTTAATGCCCCAGATGCCCGTGGAGGCTCATCTGTTTTTTTCCCACTCCCACTGGGATCACATTCAAGGCTTCCCTTTCTTCGTCCCCGCCTTTATCCCCGGCAATCTCTTTCATGTTTACGGTGCTGTCGCCCCCAATGGTGCAACCATGAAACAGCGTCTATCCGACCAAATGCTGCATCCTAACTTTCCCATTCCACTTCAGGGCATGAGGTCTGAGTTGAAATTCTACGACTTACACCCCGGGGATGTAGTCACCATTGATGATATCACCATTGAAACCGCCCATCTGAATCATCCCAGTGAAGCCCTCGGCTATCGCGTCACCTGGCAAGGACATACCGCAGTTTACTGTACCGATACCGAACATTATCCCGATCGCCTCGATGAAAATGTCCTCTCTCTCGCCCGGAATGCCGATATTTTCATCTATGACGCCACCTACACCGATGAAGAATACTATCACCCCATCACCCCGAAAGTAGGCTGGGGCCACTCCACCTGGAAAGAAGGCATCAAACTTGCCAAAGCTGCTGGAGTTAAGCATTTAGTGATTTTTCATCACGACCCCTCTCATGATGATGAGTTTCTAGCTGATGTTGAATCTCAAATTCAAGCCGAATTCCCCGACGCCTTCCTAGCGCGAGAAGGCATGAAGTTAAATCTAATTTAAAGTCACCACTCCATCACAATTCCCCTGTTTGTAGTAACGACAGCAAGTCGTTACTACAAACATCCCCCCCATCTCCCCATCCTCCCCACCCTCCCCACCCTCCCCATCCCCCCCATCCCCCCCATCTCCCCATCCTCCCCATCTCCCCATCCTCCCCATCCTCCCCATCTCCCCCATCCCCCCCATCTCCCCATCCTCCCCATCTCCCACCCTCCCCATCTCCCACCCAGGGGAGTAAGATGAGAAGAATAATTTTCCATCAGAAAATCATCTATCCCTTAAAAACTATATGGCTGCTAATAATGCCCACATCAAACGGTTACTCGAAACCAAGCAGTGTCAGGGAGGCATCCTCAATGAGGCAAACCTAGGTCGTTTTAATCTAAATAAAGCGGACTTAAGCGGTGCTAAATTGCTGTTTGCCAATCTCAATCAAACAAATCTCAGTCATGCAAACTTGAGCGGCGCTGACTTGAGTTTTGCTAATTTAGTCGATGCCAACCTCACCCACTCGGATCTGAGTGGATTGGATGGCAAGGGGATGAACCTGTTTGAGGCGAAGCTAAATCATGCCAACCTCAGTGGGGCGGATTTAACGTTTGCCAATTGCGTGAATACAAATTTCACGGATGCAAATCTCAGTGGTGTGGATTTCAAAGGCGCGAATCTGATTGGGGCTGTTCTCAATCATGCCAATCTCAGTGGGGTGCAATGTGCCGGGGCGAATCTGGGGAATGCACAATTGGTGGAGGCAAATTTGACCAATGGGGATTTGAGTGATACCCGGTTGGTGGATGCGGACTTGCGAGATGCCAATCTCAATGGGGCGGATCTCAGAAATGCGAATTTGTTTAATGCCAATCTCAGTGGGGCGAATCTCACTGGGGCGAACTTGGGAGGTGCAAATTTGGCTCATGCCAAGCTGGATGGGGCGATCGGACTCTATGGCAGTGGCATGGGAATGTCTGGCGATCGCCACTCTGGGATGCATCAAGCGTCTATGGCTTATATTCCCTTGGGTCACCCTGGGGCTTATCCCGGAGGCGGTAGCGGTTTGGCCCTTCCCCGTCCGGGGATGCAGTAACCGGCGATCGGCTCAGTTTAGGGGGTATATTGTGGGAATTTCTCTCACAATATACCCTTTATTTTTTAAAACCCTTAAATATGTTATACTTAGTGTTGTCAAACTCTAGAAATTCAGGAGGAAACCGTTGCACTGGGGTTCATTAGCTATAGTGGGAAGCGGCATTCAACCGGGAGAATACCTCACATTGGCTGCTCAAGCCTGGATTAAATATGCGGATAAATTGTTGTTTTCCGTGGTTGACCCCGTGACAGCCTCATGGTTGCCAACCTTGAATCCCACGGCTGAAGCATTCCTGGATTCAGACTGACGGCCTCAATGCTAAGTAGACTCTATAAGAATCGGCTAACATTAGAGGGTAAAGGGAATATCTTACCCAAGGCGGGGTTAACCATCCGTCCGGATCGGGAACTTTGGATGCGGGTAGGTATCCCCTGTAGACCCTGAACGAGGACAGAATCTGATGGCGATCGCAATTTTAAACTACCAAATCGGCGAACTACTCCACGAAAGCAGCAACTCCCGAATCTATCGCGCCGTGGGTCTATCCGATAACCAACCCGTTATCCTCAAGCTACTCAATCAAGCCTACCCCTCCCCCGAAAAAATCGCCCAGTTTCAGCGCGAGTATGAAACCACTCAGTCTTTAAATTTTCCCGGAATTATTAATGCCTATCGCTTAGAAAGGTCGGATCGCCAGTGGGTGATGGTGATTGAAGATTTTGGCGGAGTTTCCCTAAAGACAATCATTCAAAATCAACCTTTAACCCTGAGTCAATTTTTACCCATTGCCATTAACATTGCTGAAATCTTGGATCTTGTCCATCAGCAACAAATTATCCACAAAGATATTAACCCCACCAACCTGGTTTTCAACCCCAACACCCAAGAACTCAAACTTATCGATTTTGGCATCTCTACCCAACTGAGTCGAGAAAATCCCACCTTTCGGAATCCTAATCTCTTAGAAGGAACCCTCCTCTATATTGCCCCGGAACAAACCGGACGGATGAATCGCAGCGTAGACTATCGCAGTGATTTTTATTCCCTCGGGGCGACCTTTTACGAACTACTTATCGGCAGAGTTCCCTTTCCCAGCGATGACGCCCTGGCCCTGGTGCATTCCCATCTAGCCCAACAACCCATCCCACCCCATCAGATTAATCCAGAGATTCCTGAAGCAATTTCGCACATCATCTTAAAATTGATGTCCAAAAATGCTGAAGACCGCTATCAATCCGCTTATGGATTAAAGAAGGATTTAGAAGAATGTCTGCGCCAGTGGCAAAGCACTGGAGAGATTATACTTTTTCCTCTCGCGACTCAGGATAGTTCGGACCGATTCCAACTGCCGCAAAAACTGTATGGACGACAGCAAGAAATCGCCGAACTGCTCTCCGGTTTCGAGCGAGTTTGTAGCGGGGGACACACTGAACTGATGCTCGTAGCGGGATATTCTGGGATTGGGAAATCGGCCTTAGTCCAGGAAGTTTATAAACCGATTACCCGTCAACGAGGTTATTTTATCTCCGGCAAATTTGACCAACTGCAACGGGATATTCCTTATGCTTCTCTGGTGCAAGCCTTTCGGTCTTTAATATTGCAATTGCTCACAGAAAGCGCGATCCAAATCGCCACTTGGCGGGAGAAACTGCTGACGGCACTCGGGCCTAATGCACAAATTATCATTGATGTCATTCCCGAACTGAAAGCCATCATTGGCGAACCACCCAATGTACCGGAACTTCCGGGAACGGAAGCTGAAAATCGCTTTAAATTAGTCTTCCAAAACTTTATTCAAGTCTTTACCCAAGCCGAACATCCGCTAGTTGTCTTTTTAGATGATTTACAATGGTCTGATAGCGCTTCCCTGAAATTGTTAGCACTTTTGATGACGACCCCGGCGAGTCAGTATTTATATCTCATCGGGGCCTATCGCGATAACGAAGTTTCCTCAGCGCATCCCTTGATGCTCACCCTAGAGGAACTTCAAAAAAACCAAGCAACCGTGAATCAAATTTTTCTGACTCCGTTGAGTCTAAGTGATGTCACTCTGTTGGTGGCCGATACCCTAAATGCGGCTGAAGAAATTGCCCGACCCCTTGCAGAGTTAGTAGAGGCCAAAACGAAGGGAAATCCGTTTTTTGTCAACCAATTTTTAAATTCTCTCTATAAAAATAAAGTCTTAAATTTTGAATCTTCCCGTCGCTGTTGGCAGTGGGATATTCATCAAATAGCGGCCCAAAATATTACAGACAATGTGGTAGATTTGATGGTAGAGCAAGTTCAAAAACTACCCGAAACTACCCAAAATTGCTTAAAATTAGCGGCTTGTATGGGCTATCGCTTTGACCTAGAAACTTTGGCCCTCGTCTCTCAGAAATCCCGTTCAGAAACGGCAGCCGCATTATGGGATGCCATCTCCGAGACTTTGATTTTACCCCTTGGGGACGACTATAAGCTAATGGAATTGGATATCCCCGAGATTGCACAGGGGGTAACTGTGGAGTATAAATTTGCTCATGACCGCATCCAGCAAGCGGCTTATTCTTTAATTCCAGAAACTGATAAACAAGCGGTCCATCTAAGAATTGGTCGCTTATTAAGACAATATCAAAACCCCGAAGAAGGGAAAAAGCAAATATTTAATATTGTCAATCAATTAAATTTGGGTAAAAATTTAATTCAAACACTAGAAGAACGAAATGATTTAGCTGACCTAAATTTACAAGCGGGCATAAAAGCAAAAAAATCAGCCGCTTATCAGCCTGCTTATAATTACTTAAAAGTGGGTTTAGAATTACTCTCTCTGCAATCTTGGCAAACTCACTATCGCCTTACCTTAAATTTATATGAAGAAGCCGCAGAAGCTGCTTATTTATGCGGTGACTTTGAGGCAATGAGACAGCTAATTGAACAGCTACAGGAACAGGCACTCAATGTTTTAGATCAAGTAAAGGCTTATGAAACACGGATTTTAGCTTATAATGCTCAAAACCAATTGAGAGAAGGCATCACCATAGCATTAGAAGTATTAAAACTTCTGGGAGTAGACTTTCCCGAACAGCCCACCGATGAAGATGTGATGCAAGCACTCCAGCAGACTCAGGAGAATTTAGCAGAACGCGCCCGCACCGCCGACAATTTGCTAAATTTCACCCCCATGAGCGACCCCTACAAAGGGGCTGCTATGAAAATTATGGCGATGTCCTATAATGCTTCTTATTCAATTTATGGATTATTTGCCCTGTTCGTCTGTAAGCAGATTGATTTATCCGTTCACTATGGATATGCACCCCTATCAGCAGATGCCTTTGCCTTTTATGGATTTATTCTCTGCCGTTCGGGACAATTAGAAAGGGGTTATCAATATGGTCAATTCGCTATCCAGTTAGCTAACCACTTAAATGATAGACAGGTTCAAGCCCGAGTCTATGCTCGGAGTTACTTTTTCACCACTCACGCCAAAGAGCATTTACACCTGAGTTTAAATCCCTTTTTAGAAGGATATCAAGCCGGATTAGAAAGTGGAGACTTTGAGATTGCAGCCAATAATTTATGTTCTTATACCGTCAATGCTTATTTAGGGGGTAAAAGTTTAGAAAACCTGGAAAAGCAGGCCCAAAATTATAGCCTTTTAATGCGTAATTTAAAGCAAGAAAGCCCGTTGAATTGGCACGAATCCTTCCGACAAGCTATTTTAAACCTTCGCGGAAATTCCGAAACTCCTTGGCGATTAATGGGAGAGGCTTTTAATGAAGAAATCATGGCCCCACTTCGCCTCCAAGCGGGAGATGTCAGTTCATTACATAATATGTATTTGAATAAACTGATTTTAGCCTATCAGTTTCAGGAATTTCAGGATGCCATCACTACAATTGCTGAGTTAGAAAAATATGTGATAAACGCCCTAGGAACACCCCTTGCTTTAGTGTTCCATTTCTACGATTCCCTCACGCACCTCGCCCTCTATCCCGACGCCTCCGAACCCGAACAACAGCGGATCCTAGAAAAAGTCACCGCCAACCAGGAAAAAATGCAACTTTGGGCGCAACAGGCCCCCATGAACTACCTGCATAAATATTATCTCGTCGAAGCCGAACGCGCCCGAGTCTTGTGCAACCCGTCCGATGCGCGAGACTACTACGATCGCGCCATCAGCCTCGCCAAAGAAAACGAATACCTCAACGAAGAAGCCCTCGCCTACGAACTCGCCGCCCGTTTCTACATCGCGCGCAACATCCCTCACTTAGCCCGCTTCTACCTCCAAGAAGGCCACTATGCTTACCAACGCTGGGGGGCCACTGCCAAAGTCCAACAGCTAGAAACCCGTTATCCCCAACTCATCGAATTACGCACCTCCACCAGCAGCAAACTCTCCACCACCTCCACCAGTGGCAGCAGTTCCGGGGAAACCCTGGATATCGCCACCGTGCTCAAAGCCTCCCAAGCCATCAGCAGCGAAATCCAACTCAATAAACTCCTCGCCCAACTTCTGACTCTCGCCATAGAAAACGCTGGTGCACAAAAAGGTGTGCTGATTTTATCTGACAACAACCAACTCAAAATCGAAGCTGCCAAACTCCCCAATGGGGCAGTCCAAATCCTGGAATCCCTCCCCTTAGAAAGCGGCAACTTCGTCCCACCGGCTATCATTAACTATGTCGCCCGGACCCAAGAAAATGTCATCCTCGCCAACGCCACCGAAGAGGGAATTTTCACCTCAGAACCTTATATTCTCCAACAGCAAACTCAATCCCTTCTTTGTGCCGCTATTGTCAACCAAGGCAAACTCATCGGTATTCTTTACCTAGAAAATAACTTAGCAACTGGCGCATTTACCCCGGAACGCATCGAACTGTTACAAGTCATCTCCGCCCAAGCGGCAATTTCCCTAGAAAATGCCCAACTGTATCGCACCTTAGAAGATAAAGTCATCGAACGTACCGCCCAACTCGCCGAAGCCAACGAAGAAATCAGCGCATTGAATGAACTGCTCAAATCCGACAACCTGCGGATGAGTGCCGAACTGGATGTCACCCGTCAACTCCAACAAAAAATGTTGCCTCGCTATGAAGAATTGCAGGCGATTCCTGGGTTAGAAATTGCGGGATTTATGGAGCCAGCCGATGAAATTGGGGGAGATTATTATGATGTGTTGAACCATGAGGGACATATCAAAATCGGGATTGGGGATGTCACGGGACATGGATTAGAAGCCGGAATGGTGATGGTGATGGTCCAAACGGCTGTGCGGACTTTGTTGGTGAACGATGAAAGGGATTACGTGAAGTTTTTAAATACGATTAACCGGATGATTCATGACAACGTAGCCCGGATGCGGACGGATAAGAATCTAACTTTAGCGTTGTTGGATTATGCTGATGGCGTGTTACGGATTACGGGACAACATGAGGAGGTTTTGGTAGTCCGAGGAACGGGAGAAATTGAGCGACTGGATACGGTGGATTTAGGATTTCCTGTGGGGTTAGAGTTGGATATTTCTGATTTTATTACTCAGGCAGAAGTGGAGTTAAATCCCGGGGATGGGGTGGTGCTTTATACCGATGGGATACCGGAGGCGGAAAATATGGCGGGAGAGTTCTATGGGATGGACCGATTGTGTGAGGTGGTGTCGCAGTATTGGCAGGAGTCTGCGGAGGCGATTCGTTCCGGGGTGATTCAGGATGTGCGGGAGTTTATTGGGGAACAGAAGGTGTTTGATGATATTACTTTGGTGGTGATGAAGCAGCGATGATGGAGGATGGGGAGGACCGCCATCGGGATGGGGAGGATGGGGAGGATGGGGAGGATGGGGGAGATTCTAACTTGCGATCGCCCCAGAAGAACCCCACCCTAACCCTCCCCTTGCTAAGGTGAGGGGACCGGAGGTGGCGATCGCCCCAGGGGAACCCCACCCTAACCCTCCCCTTGCTAAGGGGAGGGGACCGGAAGGAAGGGGATTTTACAATTGGGAGGATTGGCGATCGAGTCTGACTTGGGACCCGGTGTCATCGGTGCGGTAGACTAAGGTGCGATCGCCACTTTGGACCGTTACCTGCCACCCCTCCACTAGGGCCAGCAAACAGCTTTCATTGGCTTCTCCTAACCCTAAACAGCCATCAGACCAGGTTTGTTTTTGTGAGGAAACTAGCGTAAAATTACCCGGTTGCAGTCCGAAATCTCGGGCTAGATTTTCCTCTACGGCAGTGGTGATATTTGAGGGTAATAGCACATCCCCAGTCTGCGGATTCACCGTAAATTGTAAGCTAACGGTGGGGGTGCGATTGGCAACTTCTGCCGGATTCGCTTCCATGTTCCCCTGGGTATAAGGTTCAACGCCAAAGGTTGTCACTGTTAGCTGTTGAGTGTCTGGGGCGATCGCAAATTCAGTCCAGCCATAATTGTGTCCATTAAAATAGGAACCCTGGAGTAATTGCGCGTCAATTTCTGACCCTTCTAACCCCACGGGATCATATCCTAATGGCAGAATCCGATTATCAATCACCTGGCGCACAAAGGCATTCTTTTCCGCCTCATTGGTCATTGCCCGATAGCGGTCTTTCTCTGCGGGAGACAGCAGTGCATCGGGGGTAAAGGCGACGGTTGCCGGTCCAAATGGGGCCGCAAAAGGTCCTTGGCCGATATTTAACTGAATCGCCGCAGGACCAATCATCACATCAAAAGCGCCGGTGGGTTTTTGCGGTTGACCCAATCCCTCCTGGTAGGTCACATTGTTGACGACATTGCCATGAAAATCTCCACTGACAAACACCACATTGCTAATATTGTTCTCATCAATAAACCGTAATATCTCGGTTCGTTCCGCCTCAAATCCCTCCCAACGTTCCCCAGAAACTGCGATTCCAAAATGTTGCATCGGGACCGTAGACATGACAAACTTCCAGGTAATTCCAGCGTTTTCAGCGGCGAGTAAATCGTTTTTGAACTCCTGTAACTGCGCTTGACCTAAGACTGTGCGGTTGGGGTCAAATGAGTTTTGCAAATAGGCGTTGACGGCTTCTGGGGAAGCGGTTTCCGGGATAAAGGGCAAGGGCTTATCGCGGAACGATCGCAGGTCTAAGACAAAGCTGGCGGCATCGCTGCCATGAACATTGTACCGATACAGTTTCTCTTTGTTAGCGGTCCGGGGGTCGCCGGTTTCCCCATACTGTTGTTCCGTCATGGGTTTGTAATCCAGGAACGCTTCCAATGCCTGATTAAATACGGGAGTTTCATTGACAAACCGGCCTTCGGTCCCGAAAATCCCATTCCGTTGGGGGGATGCGGCTGGGGCGGCACCTCCGGCAAAATCATTGGTGATTTCGTGGTCATCCCAGGTGTTATAGGTAGCGGTAGAGGCGCGCAAATCGGCCCAGGGGTTGAGTCCAAATCGTTCGCTGAAAATTTCGTTATATTTAGTGCGAAATTGGTCTATATTAGCGGATTGGCGGACACCGGGGAGGTCTGGGGATATACTGTCCATTTCCACCGTATCTCCCAGGAGTACAAAAAAGTCTAGGTTGCGATCGGGGACATTGCTAATGGAGGGATAGGGGGCGAGTTCTCCCTGCCAGTCTCCGGTGACGCCAAACCGTAATCCCGTCTGTGTTCCCAAGGGGGCGGGAGTGCGAAACTGTCCGATTGCGGAAGTGCCTGCGGCATCAGTGACGCGATAGTAATATTGGGTTTGCGGGGCCAAGTCACTCACTTGCACCTGGACTGGGACCGTGGGGTCGGTGACAAAGTTGGTAGTTCGTCCGGCGATCGCCCCAAAGTTGGCATCGGTGGCATACTCAAAAATCACCGGACCTACTTCTGTACTGCGTGTCCACAACACAGCACTATTTTGGGTCACATCCCCGGCAGCCACTCCATTGGGGAGGGTGGTATTGCCTTCCCTAAATGGAGTAAACTCCCGGCCTTCGGTGACACCAAACGTGAGATAATGTCCAATCCCGGTGATTTCATCCCGTTCTACGGCAGCCGCAACGTCAGGATTTTTTGCTAAATAGGGCTTGCTGAAAAAAAGTGAAACGCTGACTATTCAAGGCTCCCAGAAGTGTGGCTCGGGCCCAAACGACCGGAAAAAGAGGTAAAATAGGAAATTGTTGTGCATCGGTTGAGGGAAAATGTATCGAAAATCACAAAACACCCTGGGGCCAGAAGAAGCCTTTGAACTTCCTTTTGAGGGCCAACTGTGTGAAGACAATCGGTGGATAGTTCTGTCGAAGCTCATTCCTTGGTCAGAATTTGAGGCAGAATATGCCCAAAATTTTTCAGAAGAAATGGGAGCACCCGCTAAATCTTTTAGGATGGCACTGGGCGCTTTAATCATCAAAGAAAAGTTGGGTATGAGTGACCGAGAAACTGTAGAACAAATACAGGAAAACCCTTACTTACAGTATTTTATTGGACAGAACAGTTATCAGAACGAAGCGCCCTTTGACCCCTCAATGATGGTTCATTTTCGGCAAAGAATTACTCCGGCTTTGCTTCAAAAAATTAATCGTAGAATTGTCCAAAAAAGTCTAGGATTCACTCCGGAGGACCCCAGCACAAAAAAGTTAAAAGAAGCCGAAAACCCAAAAGAAAATAGAGGTCGGCTATTAATGGATGCAACGGTTTCCCCTGCGGATATCAAATACCCCACGGATGTGGAGCTATTAAATCAAGCCAGAAAAACTACCGAAAGCATCATAGATACCTTATATAAATTTCTGAAGGATAACCTGGACAAAAAACCAAGAACTTACAGAAATAAAGCCAGAAAAGATTATTTAAAGTTCGCTAAAAAGAGGAACCCCTCTGGAAACCAAAGGAAAGAAGCCGTTAAAAAACAACTGCAATATATCAAACGGAATTTGGGACATATTGACAAGTTAATTGAAAAAGGAGCCAGCTTAGAACTCTTAAGCAGAAGGCAATACAGGAATTTATTAGTCTCCGCAGAAATTTATCGTCAACAGGATTTGATATGGTCGAATAATCAAAAAAGAATCGACAATCGGATTGTCAGTTTAACACAACCTCATGTCCGTCCAATCGTCCGAGGTAAAGCAGGAAGTCCTACGGAATTCGGAGCGAAGTTATCAGTCAGTTGTGTAGAAGGATATGTATTGCTAGAAAAAATTAGTTGGGAAAGTTATAATGAAAGTGGAGATTTTATTAGTCAAGTAGAGGCGTACAAAGAATTGACGGGAGTTTACCCGGAATCGGTTCACGCCGATAAAATTTATCGCACCCGAGTCAATAGAGCTTGGTGTAAAGAAAGAGGAATTAGACTCAGCGGTCCTCCATTAGGGAGACCGCGAACCCAAGTTAGCCTTCAAGATAAAAAACAAGCACAGGAAGACGAGCGCATTCGCAACGAAATTGAAGGGAAATTTGGACAGGGTAAACGAAGATTCAGTCTGAATCGAGTCATGTCTAAACTATCTAATACTTCCGAAACTTCTATTACTCTTACGTTTTTAGTGCTCAACCTTGTGAAACTGCTCAGGCAGTTTTACTGCAGGGCAAGCTCATCTAATTTGGTATAAATTGTACTTGACAAAAAAGCAATTATAGGGTTTGCCCCATTTAATGAT
>NZ_JAMXFA010000002.1:216413-305869 GCF_025370785.1 Laspinema olomoucense D3b | reverse complement strand
GGACAGGATATCTTTGTCTCTCGCCAAGGGGATGGCATTAACTTTGTGGTTGATTTTGAAGTGGGAATTGACCGCCTGGGATTGGCGGAGGGATTAACCGTTGAGCAATTGAGTATTACTCAAGCAACCGGGGTTACTAATATTTCTGTGGGGGGTGAACTTTTGGTCGCTTTAAATAATGTGGACGCCACGAGGATTACTCCTGTGGATATTGTGATGATTTAGGGGAAAGTTGGGGGCGATCGCCTCCATTTTTCCGGGTCCAAGCCAGGTAATCACATCTTAAGGGAGTTCCCTAAGAGTGGGAAATTCTTCAAAAAATTGACCGAAGCATTCCAGGACTACTCGTGAACTATCAATACCCCACTGTAGTTGGGTATTGATAGTCCCGTACATGGGAATATTGCCTAATAGCGAACTATTTGTGAGGTCAGGTTCCAGTCATACTCTGTTAACTGAACGGGCTTTTTCACTGCCGGTTACAAGGGCAACAAGTAGGCTATCTTCCACAAAACTAGCGAGGGTAAAACTTGGAGCGATCGCTTCTACTACGGCAAAGAACTTCCCCCCTTCAATCGGTGTTAAGCCCCAGGCTTATTTAACTGTTACAATGGTGGTAAATTCCCTCTCTAAATCATAAACTAGGGGTGGAGATAATAGACCTTTTGCAAAATTATAAAAAATGCCTTAAAAAAAAGGGAGTTGGGGGGAGAAATCCTTGTTTTTGCAAGAGGCTTAATATTTTTGAAAGATGGGATCGATTCAATCTGCTTAATAATGTTGTTGCGGTCTGGCTAAATTCTTAAACTTCGTAAACTGCGGGTCAAAGAGTAACTTAATCGTCCCCGTTGGTCCATTTCGATGTTTGGTAATAATCACTTCCGCAATTCCCCGGTCTGGGGTATCCGGATTATAATACTCTTCCCGATAGAGCATAACGACAATATCGGAGTCTTGTTCAATCGAACCGGATTCGCGTAAATCCGACATCATCGGTCGTTTATTCGTTCGCGCTTCTACCCCGCGACTGAGTTGGGATAAAGTAATAATTGGAACATTTAATTCCCGGGCTAATTGTTTCAATCCTCGGGTAATTCTTGATAACTCTTGCACCCGATTATCAGGGCTACTGCCTTCCATCAACTGCAAATAATCCAGGAGAATCAATCCCATTTTACCCCCCTGTTCCGCTTGCAGTCGCCGACATTTGGACCGAATATCGGTAATCGTAATATTGGGGGTATCATCAATAAACAAGGGTAACTCGGAGAGATTGCCGATCGCAATACTTAAGGCTTCCCATTCATTCTGAGCAATCCGTCCCGATCGCAGTCGATTACTCTCAATCCCCGCTTCCCCGGACAGCATCCGTTGCACCAGTTGTTCCTTGGACATTTCCAGGCTAAATACCGCCACAGGTAATTTATGGAATTCGGCAATATTGCGCCCGAGATTCAAGGCAAAACTGGTATTATGAACGCAAATATCATTAGCCACAAAATTATGGGTTTCCGGAATAGTCAGGTCATAAACCTGCTGTTCTCCCATGAATTCAATCGCCACAATTTCATCCCAATACACCTCACTGGTAGCCAATTGCTGAAGCGGCAGATTTTCTAATGCAGTGGCTAAAGTCCAGAGTCGTTCCCGGGACAGGGCGCGTTTGCCCACATGGATATTACTATAGCCTTGAATGCCAGCGCGTTGGGCTAAAAACGTCCAAGGTTCATCCCCTTTCACCTCTGCTAGTTGTTCCCAAATTTCCACCGGAATTAAGTCGCGGTTGGCGTGAGGTTTCCGAGTCGTTAAAACTTCCGCAACCTTGGCGATCGCCGCTTCTTTGCCAAAGATGCCAATTTCCCCAATAAAGGTTTTAATCGATTCCGATTCCGTAATATCCAGTTGCCAAGCGGGATGACGGCTATGTTTATAGTTTACAGACCGCAATTTTAAAGCAGCAATAATGCCGAACCGGAGTAACAAATGCTGAACTTGGCGCGCCAGTTTTTCGCTAACCGTAGCAAAGCCTAATTGAGCTTGTCCACTGGCAAGAACCGACGCCCATCCATCAGTGGCAAACAGGCGATTAAGAAACAAAGAAATCTGCGATCGCTTTAACTTAAAGACAATCGGCGGAATCGCTTTCTCATCAGCCTTTTTCCCCCATAGTCCTAATTCCTGCAACCACAAAGTTAGGGGTTTTTGAGACTTCTCGTCACTTCCATAAATGTTTCCATTACCGTTAATAGAGCAGCCTGCGAAGGCAGGCTTCGTCCGTATAGCCCCACCCTTCAGGGTGCGGGTATTATGTAAAGTCCTAACCGCTTGTTCAAAGTCATTCAAAATAGCCGGATTACTATTCATAAAGCAGGGCTGGTCTCCGGTCAAACAACAACCATCCCCAATCAGATATCCCAACAGCTTGACTTGATATTCCGGCAGGGTTTCCGTCCCAAATACTTCTAACTTCCGAGGGACAGCAATTTTATCTCCGACTTGGAGTTCCGAAAGTCTTCGCCACCCTTTTATGGTCAAATAAGGATGGGTGAGTGTGGTTTCAATGTACCGACCCAAACGAGTTTTGACCCGAAAGACGGGTTTAATACCATCATCGACAAAAGCAGACGGTTGAGTAAAGGTAAATTTCCAATTATCCGCTAAGGTTAAGAGTTCAGCCTGACGACGCTTAAATATTTCTTCAATGGTGGTTACACTGCCATCCCTTAAAATGAGTTCAGAAAAATGCCCTAAGCATTTCCCCATCGCCGGTCTACCGGCTATAATAATCAAATCCGATCGCTGCAATCCTCCGGTCATCGCATCTAAGTCATAAAACCCACAAGTTAACCCCGGTAAAGCTAACCCTTGTTGATGGATTTCGATGTTTTCAAAGGTGTGAATCAGGGTTTCTGAAATGGAAACTAAACCCTGTTGCGGACGGTCCTGGGTGAGGCTAAAAATGGTTTGTTCCGCTTTGTCCAGGAGGGTGGCTAATTCCGTGGTGGTATCAAATCCTAACTCAGCTACTTGATGTCCGCCTCGAATTAATTTGCGGCGCATATATTTATCTACCACCAGTTCGGCATATTGGTCGATATTGACAGCAGAAACCGTGCGTTCTACGAGTTGGGCCAGTTTGCTTTGTCCGCCGACTTGTTCGAGGAGTTTATGGTCGGCTAACCAACTGGTGACGGTCATCAAATCCGTGGCTTTGCCTTGGAAATGGAGGGCGACTGCGGCTTTGTAAATCTGTTGATGGGCGGTGATAGAAAATCCATCCGGCGGGAGTCGGTCTAGGACTCGGGTGATGGCCTCCGGGTCGAGGAGAATTCCGCCTAAAATACTTTCTTCCGCATCAATGTTTTGCGGGGGGAGGCGATCGCTATAGCCTTGGAAGTTTAAGGATTCAGCCACGATTTGTACTCAGCTTTCGTCTGGATGCACTGGACGCGATTTACTTGGGTTAGAAATAAATCGCGTCTTTTCTATTGTACAAATCTCAAGACGGTTTTGACCCAGGCATGACAGAAATTCCGCCTGGGAGACTCGCCGATTTTTAGCCCGCAACCACTTGAATTTCGACTTCAGCGGTAACCTCGGGGTGTAATTTGATTTGTGCTTTATAGAACCCAGTCTTGCTAATGGCAGGCAGGGTAATCCCACGGCGATCGATTTCTTCGTTAGTAGCAGCTTGGATGACTTCCGCCACTTCGCGATCGGTAACCGTCCCGAAAATCGCATCCCCTTCCCCAACAGATTTGGAGATGGTAAAGCGTCCAATGGTTTCCAGGGCCGTTTTGCGGGATTGTGCCTGTTGTTTTTCTTCCAACAGACGCTGCCGTTCTAGTTCTCTGCGGCGTTCCACTTGACGGAGAATACCGGGGGTGGTACGAACGGCGAAGCCTTGGGGTAGCAGGTAGTTCCGGGCATAACCGGGGGCCACTTCTACGAGGTCGCCGGATCTACCCAGCTTTTTAACATCTTGACTTAGTACGACTTGGACTCGTTTGCTCATAATGGTTCCTGTTCGGTCAGAACTCTCTATTTTACGCTTCTTGGGGACAGATGGCAATAGGGAGGGGGTGTGATTTTAACCACTGATTTCACTGATTTTCACGGAGGGGGTGTGATTTGGGGGTGGGGAGAACTGGCGCTTATGGGGTTTACCTTTACCGAAACTCGATGGGTCTGTACCCTAGGAGTTAAAAGACGCTATCTAGACTGAGTAAAACAGATTTAGTGTTTTTGGAGGCGGGAATTTTAAGGGGGGTATATAATTTTATACATACAATCTTGACGATTGGCGGTTATTTCAGCTCTAGGGGATGAGAATTGTCGGTTCTGACTCCATTTATTTGGGGAACGAGTCATTGAAAATTTAAGCTATTGGGGGATACTTAGGTTGAGTGACTTAGTTTTTTGAGCCTTGATTTGAGTGCGATCGCCCTGGGCGACCCCACTCAATTAACCCTTTAGCAACCCACCCCGCCACCACCGCCGAACCCAAACTCAGTAGCAAGGCAAGCATAAACGGATGGAGGCGATCGCCCCAAAAGGGCCGCTTAATCAGGCCGTAGCAAGCAGAGTTGCTCATTTACAGCCTGAAGCACTTAAAATATGAGATTTGGTATCGCGAAAAGACATAGGACGATCGCTTATCGTGATCCGATATTTATCAAAATTGACACTTTTTACATGGAAACCCAAACATTGCCCTTGGTTCGACTCAAACGCAGTTTAAGTTTTTTAGAAACTTGGGGTTTTGGCTTAAGCGGACTCTTATTATGGCTGGGACCCGCACCAGCGATGAATGCAGCTTTGGGAGTGCAAGCCATTTTTGTTTGGATTCCTGCGGCGATTATTGGCATTTTACTGAACTTCCAAGTCCAACACTTGGGGAGGCGCTGGACCGATATGTCCGGTGGAACCCCCAATTATGCAGCCAGACTGTTGGCCAAATATCCCATCGCCGCGCGTTATGGCGCGATCGGATATTGGCTGGGATGGGTTTCCGTACCGCCCATGAATGCGCTCATTCTCTCCGACTTGGTGATTGCCAATTTAAACCCGGTCGGTCTGGACTTGCCCGAAAATCTGCTCCGGCTGGGATTTACTGTCATTCCCTATATTGTCGCATTTAGTGGCACCCGCACATTAGGCATCTTGCACTTGTGTTTCATCATCCCGGCGCTGGGGTTTTTAGTCACCTTTGGCTTGCAAGGCTTGGGTTGGCTCACCTTTGCGCCAGTCAGTCCGGGCATTTTACCGACGGATTGGGGCCAGTTTAACCTGGTCGAATGGGCCAAGTGGTTTTTTGTAGCAGTTTATGCCGCCTATGGCTGTGAAACTGCCTCGTCTTTTGTCGCCGATAGTCGGCAGCCGAGAAGCACCCTTAAAACCTTATCTTTTGCGGCGGTTTTATTACCGATTGTCTATGTGGGTGGCTCATGGATTTTGATGCGTTTAGCCGGTGACCCAAGTTTAGAGAATAATACATTTTTGCATTTAGTCGCAGGGGCGCAACCCTTTTGGGGATCAGCAGCTTCCACAGTGGTGACGTTCCTCCTCTCCGCCGGATGTTTGCTCAGTTCAACCACGGCTATTTCTAACTCCCCACGGGTTTTGTATCAGTTAGCTGTGGACGGGTATATAGCCCCGGTATTTGGGGTCGTGTCCTCTCGGGGGGTGTTTGGACCGGGGTTATTGTTCACTTTTATCTTAAGTTTAATTTGCCTGCTGGGGGGGGATGTGGCTCATGTGGTGATGGTGACGGGTACGGGATATCTCTCGTCGATGATGGCGGTGCATTTGAGTTTATGGCTCAACCGCGATCGCCCAGAGGTCAAATGGCCCCGCTGGTCTTTGCTTTTCCTGATTGTGGAAAGTTTCGTGATGGTAGTGGGCGGACTCGCCTGGGGGTGGCACCATTGGCTGATGGGATTGTTACTCCCCCTCACAATTCTCGGGGTTGATGGGCTAATCCGACGCCGTTCTGTTCGCTTATTTCGCGTGGAGTGGTGGTTAGCGCTCTATCGCCCTCGCCGTTCCGGACAGTTCCAAAATTTTGATGTTTTACAAGTCGGTGTTTTACTCTTTTTAATCTGTGGGGCGTTAACAGTGGGCTGGGTGGTCCGAACCGCGATTGATCAAAGTGGTTTAGCCGTCGCCAGTGAGCTATATGTGTTGTTGTTACTGAGTATTGCTTTAGTCGGGGTGGCGATCGCCTGTTGGACCAGTTTGCCGCAAATTGCCTCAATTGTGGAAGCCCAAGAAGCCACGGAACACTTATTTAAGGTGGCCCTCGATCCGATTATGGTGATTGATAAGCATGGGGCGATCGCCCGGGCGAATCCTGCTGCTTGTGAGCTATTTGGGGTCTCGGCTCAAGCTTTAGTCGGGGTGAAGATGGCCCAACTCTTACCCGGACTCAGGGATGCTCCCCAGTTTTGGCATCCCCGTTGTGAGCAGGTTGTCAACCCCAGGGCGCTCTCCTTCCCAGAGGCTCAATCTTCAGCAGAATCATTTGCCCAAAAAACCGTAGAAGTCTCCCTTTCTTCTCGGACCAATTGGGATCAAATCGAGTATGTCGTGATTTTACGAGATATCACCCCACGCAAACAGGCCGAAGCGGAATTAAAAGCCGCATTTGCCCGCCAAGAAGAACTCACCGCCACCGCTACCCGACAAGCGCATCAACTGGAAACCGCTTTATCGGAACTCAAACACACCCAGTCCCAACTGATTCAAACGGAAAAAATGTCCAGCCTGGGGCAACTGGTGGCTGGGGTGGCCCATGAAATTAATAATCCGGTCAACTTTATCTATGGCAATTTAACCTATATTAACGAATATGCCACGGATCTATTGGCATTAATTCGTCTTTATCAAGACTATTATCCTGAGCAAAACCCAGAGATTGAGGCGTTCATTGAAGAGATGGATCTTAATTTTTTGGCGGAAGATTTGCCCAAGATGATTGCTTCGATGAAAATAGGGGCCGAGCGGATTCGGCAAATTGTTTTAACTTTGAGGAATTTCTCAAGGATGGATGAAGCCGACATGAAAAAAGTTAATATTCATGAGGGGATTGAAAGTACCTTATTAATTTTGCAAAACCGGCTCAAGGGCAAAGCTCAATATCCACGCATTCAAATCATCGAGCAGTATAGTGATTTGCCGGAAGTTGAATGTTTCGCCAGTCAGCTAAACCAGGTGTTCATGAATATTATCAGTAATGCGATCGATGCGCTTCATGAGCGGGCTCAAGCCGCTATCCTGACTCCTGATCAGGGAGATGTCCAGCCCCCCAGGATTAAAATTCACACCGCTGCCTTGGATTCGCACTGGGTGAGAATTACGATCGCCGATAATGGGCCCGGAATCCCCGAAAACATCCAACACCGCCTGTTTGACCCCTTTTTTACCACCAAAGCTGTGGGCGAAGGAACGGGTTTAGGATTGTCGATTTGTTATCAAATTGTGGTAGAAAAACATGGCGGGCGGTTGTATTGTACTTCGGACCCGGGAGAAGGGGCGCAATTCATCATTGAAATCCCGGTTAAAACTGTGAGAAAAGCGGCGCAACCGGAAGTGATCAGTGCGATCGATTAAAGTTCTCTAAAATTCCCTTAAACAGGGTTTCTGGGGCGATGAATGGAGAGGCCAGGGGAGTGCATTGTCTTACATCATGTTTACTGGCTCACCCCTACTGACCTCACCCCTCAACCCCCATCCTTTGCCCGGATGGGGAAGAAGAGGAAGAACTGTTTTTTTAGGTTAATCCCCCGGACTTGATATTAGAAGCCTGGTTTTTTTTCTTCTTCTTCAGAGGCAGGATTTTCTACGGGGGTCAAGTTTAGGGTGGCGTAGATTTCAGCCAGGGGAATGTTGAGGTCGAGGCTTTCAATTCGGGCAACCTGCGATAATCCTTGATAGGTTTCTAACACCCAGCGATCGCCTTCAATTCGGTGAAATATTTCTACTACATAATCCTGAGAACTGACCAGGATATAATCTTGTAAACTCGAAAGCTTCCGATAATATTGGAATTTTTTACCTCGGTCAAAGGATTCGGTGGATTCGGATAACACTTCGATGATGACTTTTGGGGTGTCTACATGGGCAAGATTCCGGTTATCAGTGGGGTCGCAATTGACCAGTACATCAGGGTAAAAAAAGCGTTTGCCTTCATCAATCCTTACTTTGATGTCGGCGAAGTAGGTACGACAGCCAGAGTTTTGCAGCGCGTTACGCAAGAAAATATAAAGATTGCCACTAATAATATTATGATTGGTACTGGTTCCGGCCATTGCGTAAACGTCACCATCAAGATACTCATGTTTGATGGGGCTATGCCGTTCGCGTTCTAGGTATTCTTCGGGACTGATATGATGATCCGATTTGACAGCAATCATGGCTAGTTTAGGGATAAAAAAAAGTACAGGAATAACGCCCTATAGGGTTAGAACTATCCTAGCAAAAACCGGGGGTAAAAACCAGCGGGGGTTTGAATTCCCGCTGGTTTTTAGGGGTTACTCTTTCACTTCCAAACTAGAGGAGGCCGATCGCCCGAATTCTTCGGGGGCATATTGTAGATGAACATTAGCCCCGGGCCATTCGTAGATACCGGGGGTCACCGATCGCACTAAATAATGCAGGGTGTAAACTCCCGGTTTCAGGCGATCGGCATAGGCGACGATGCGATCGCTGTAGAGGTTCTGATAGCCAATTTCCCAGCTACTTTGTGCGGATTTGACGGCGAAGGTGGCTGTCTGGAAGCTGGTATCCACGGCTTCAAATCCTGCGGGTAGCGGGTCGGTAATCACAACATGATCGACGGGCCGATCGCTGATGATTTCTAACCCGATATCAAACACTTGTCCGGCAGCAACGACGAGGTTTTTATCCGGTTTGGCTAATCCAAATTGGGCGATCGCCTTGTCACCTCCTACCGGACTGATGTTCCGTTGCACTCGCAATCCGTTATACCGTCCCGGCTGATTTCCGGGTAATCGGTATCCGTATTCCACGAGGTAGTGCAATGTACCATTTCCGGTTTTATTTAAAGTGAGATTACTCTTTCCTTTGGGGACGCTATCCATTGCCACTTGGATAAATCGCCGGGTATTGTCATACCCTTGGAACTGCATCGACTCTAGGGTATTGCCGCCTAGGTTGGCGGTGGCGGTGAAGTTGGGGGGGGTGGGTTGACTGTTGCTATAGGCGACTAAGGCAGAAAGTGCTTCGGCGTTGGCGTAGCTATTTTCCCAGGTTCCTTCCCGGCGTTGGTTGAGTAACCCTTGGAGGAGGCGATCGCGGATAGTTGGGTTCGCGGACCGGGCGATCGCTAAGCGCAGGGTTTGTGCTTGTGCGGTGGTGGGGGAACTTAACCATCCCCATCCTTGGGGGAGGTTGACGGTAGCCGATCGCCCAGTTTCAGCCACCGTTTCAAATAGCTGGTTAGAGAGGGACTGCGCTTCCGTTCGCCATTCTGGGAATTGTTCTAAATATCGCGCTAGTTTGGTTTGGGCGACGGCATCTAAGTCATTCCGTTGGGCATATATATCCGCCAGAAAGTCATTACGCCGTTCTCCCAGTTCCGCGAGGGCCATTAATGCACCGAGACGGACGCGGTTTTTACAGGATTGACTGTCGCAATAGGAGTATTGTCCCGGGTTGGCGAGGGTTTTTTGTAAGTATCCGCGCAGACGTGAGAGCATTGGTTCATCCACGGCAAATCCTGCTGTTTTCCCTTGGGATAAACTTTCGGCAGCATAAGCGGTGAGGAACGGGTCGGACTGGGTTTGTCCGGGATAGGTAGCAAATCCGCCATCGGGTTGCTGCAGTTTTTGGAGGCGATCGAGAGCGATCGCGGCTTGTTCCGGTGGGTTAAATTCTCCTAATGCTTGCCGGTACTTTTGTCCGAGAATTTGCAGGTTAGCAGCAACGGCCAGTTGTGAGGCTGCCGGTTCTAAAAAGGGTAAGCTATCCTCGAATAATGTCTCTCGCGCTGGGGCCGTAATTTCGGGGATGAGGCTGGATGCTAGGTCGATTTGCAATCCTCCGACATTGGGTAGCACGTTGTTGTCTATACTCAGGGGAATATTAACCCGGTTTTCCGTGGTTCCGGTCTCAATAACGCTCTCACTTACAGGAAGCTGTCTCACGGATAGGGGAACCTCGAAGGCATCTCCCTCGCGGTTTAATTGACTGACAAAGCGCACGGTTCCTTCGCCGAGGGTGGAGGCTTGCATATCGAAGCGATAGGCGCGGGTTCCTGATGCAGCCTCGGTTTGGAAGGTCTGAGTGGTTGCGGTTTTGTCGGCAAAATTCAGATTCTCACTCACGGACCCTTGGATTTGTAAGCGGCCTTTTTCTTCTGTGGTATTAGTGAGAGCAAGGCCGCCTGAAAAGCGATCGCCTGGTCGCACAAATTGCGGTAACAGGGGAGTGGCCATCAGGGGTTTACTGGAGATAAAGGTATTTTCTCCATTTCCAAAGCGCATATCCGTGGTGGTGGCAACGGCCATAACTCGCCAGGTGGTTAAATCATCGGGCAGTTTAAAGTTAATGGTCGCACGTCCGTTGCGATCGCTCATCACAGACCCATTGTAATAGGCCAAGGGTTTAAACTCAGTGCGGATTCGGGTACTTCCTGAACCGGCAGAAAATCCGCCTCCATATCCCCAGCCTTTTTGCACAGGAGAACTCAAGGGAGATAGCACAACATTGAAGCGGTTATCACTCCAGCTTGTGGAAATTGGTTGTTCCGCATACACTGTATCCACTAAGTTGGGCGGACGATATCCCGTGAGTTGTAAAACACCCTCATTCACCACCATAACTGTTAATTGGCCTTGGACGGGACGGTTTTGCCTGTCGGTGACTTGCAGTTGGACCGTTTCCTGGGCACCGGGTTGCACGGTTGCTTGGGTGGGGGTAACTTGGACGGTGAGATATTTCTCCCCTAAGTCGGTTTTAAAGGGTGCAAAGCCGATTTTAACCAAATCTTCCAAGTTGGCTGGTTCCACTTGGTCTAAGGGCGGTCCTTGGCGGACTAAAACCGCTTCTACTGCCGCATTTGGCAGCATTTCGGGGGTGACTTTAAACTGGATTTGGGGTGCAGCGCCATTCACTTTGGTGATAGTTTGATACAAGGGTTTGTCTCGCACAACGGCAAAGTAGAGTTCTGCTTCGGGGTAGGGAGACTGGATTAAGGCGGTGGCAATCTCACCGGGTTTGTAGCTATCTTTGTCGAGTTTGACTTCTAGGAAGTTCTCGCGATCGCTACGTTGTCCCCAACTCACTCCTTCGGTTCCCGTGGCCCAAATTTGCACATCGGTGGCGGTAGCGTCGGTTTTGGCGTTGGCAAGGTTGACCCGAATCCGATAGGAACCCGCTTCCGGAGGGGTGAGAGAGACGGTTTTGGGGGTAGTGGCGGTTTTGACAGTTTCCGTGGCGATCGTTTCATATTCCACCTGATAGCGGGGGGTCCGACTGCCTGCCACCACCTGAGTGACGCTGCTGTAATTCATTTTTTGCAGTTCCACCCGCAGGGTTTCTCCATTGACGGCAGTTCCGCTGGGGTCGGTGACGATCGCCTCGATGGAAAAGGGTTTCCCGGCATCGGCGACAAAGTTAGTTTTAACTCCGATTAATTTGTCGCTGGGTAAGGCGGTTAAGGTTTGAGAATTGGCAACGGAAAGATTAGAAATATCGGTAACTTCTGCATCAATCCGATAGGTCATGGGATAGGGTAAATCCCGGTCAATGGTAAGGGTTAAGGTATGGGAACCGCTGTTATCTAAGGTAGCGGTTTGTTGCAGGACTTCACTAGGGATTTCTGGTTGTTCTTCCGGCCAAAACCATTGGCGGCCAAAGGTGAATTCTTGCCAACCCGGAGGGGTGAATTCCTCGGGCGATCGCGTGACGTAATATTTGGCACTGCCTCCGGCAACCGGGGAACCGAACAGATAATCACTCTCGGCTTTGGCCTGGATTTTTTCGTTACTCAGGGCGTAAGTTTTATCGAGGTTCAGTTGCACTTGGAAGTTGGGCGGTTTAAAGTCAGCAATCCGGAATTCCCCCTTAATTTCTACATCGTTGTTAGATTTAGCGACAATTGAATAGTATCCCAAAGGCCGATCACTACCGATAGGAACTTCTAAGGAAAAGGTTCCAAATTCATTGGTATTTTGAGTTTTCAGGGCAGTTTCATTGCCCTCTGGGTCGCGTAAGGTAACGGTATAAGCGGCATTTTTGTCCTGGATTAAGTCGCCATTTTCCAGGTAGTAAGCAACGGCGGTGAACTCAGCGGTTTCGCCCGGTTTATAGAGTTGACGATCGCTGAAAATAGTCCCGCGAGAGAGGGGTCTTCCGGGATTCCATCCGCCATCGATTCCGTATCCATAAGTGCCGCTATATTGCCAAATTCGGGTATAGGCCCAATCTTGGTTTTGACGGGCGATCGCGAGTAATTGCGGGGGTTCCTCTGCACCCTGGTTGCAGCGTTGCACCTGTTGAGAATTCAAGACGAAAAGTCCTGTAGCATTGGTGGTTCCTGTGGCACAAGGGGTTTGTGGCGATCGCGTGGTGGCATCGGTTTGAGATTGATAAATATCCACTTTTGCACCGCTAACGGCAGCGCCATCAGAAAGGTGATTAACTTTCACCAGTCCCGTATCTGGAAACCATTGGGCAAATACGCCTAAATTTGTGAACTGAACCATGCCATAATAGGTCGGTTCACTCCATTTTTGTTGGCCGTTTTCTTGATAAGAATTGGTCCGTCCCCGAATCCCATAGGCTAACATTCCCGTGGTCCTGCCTAGGCGTTCTCGCAAGGGAATGGCCACCGTAGCGGTTTGATTTTTAGGAGGAGATGAAATGGGGAAACTTTGCCAGTTACTCGGATCGGGTAACAAGTCGGTTTCATTCCCTCGGGGATAAGCAGAATCAGTAAAGACTAAATCCCGGGGTTCGACAATGCGATAGGCGGCTTTATAGGCAGAATCAGGCAGGTTAACCGCCGAAATTGTCAACTCTAAATCTTTGCTTGTCGGAAAAATATTTAAGTCTGAAGGGGCCCAGATTTCGGCGGCTAAATCTCCGGTTTGGTAGTTTAAGGTGATGGGTTTTCCTAGGGTTTGACCGTATTTATCTTTAACATCCGCTCCAATAGTAATAGCATATTGGGTCGCCGGTTCCAATGCCCAAGGATTGAGATTAATAAGGTTAGAATCTGGATAAGTTTGAATGAGAGGTGGTTCAGATTTGGGTGGGGGATTAAGGGTGATTTGATTTTCCACCGATGCGGGGTCAATCCAGTTATTAAACTTTAACTGGGGTGCGCCGTTGACAAAGCGCCCGTAAGCAAATCCCATCTCCGGTTTTCCCTGCAATTCCATTTCCTGAAATTGCAGGGCCTCATAGGTTTTGACTTCACTATTAAAGGGGCGATCGCTGACTAAATTTCCCCTTGCTGGTTCTAAGCCCGGGGAAAATTCCACCCGATAAGCTGTGCCTTTTTCCAGGTCACGTTGGGGGGTAATTTGATAGTCCCAAGTGCGGAGGGAAGGGTCAAATGCTAAAGCTGAATTTGCCGTCAAAGCGTCCTCAGATTCCAAGGCAGCCACTTGGAGGGAAACCCCTTCGCTGCTACCTACGGGAACTAATTTAACGTGCTGTTTAACAGAATTGAGATTCAGCGGCACGTTAGAGGTAAATTCCAGGGGTTGTTTCAGGTCAATCCATTGGGGTTCGGCATATTGATCAGGAGGGTCACTGGTGGGTAAATTGGTGAGTTTAATCGGTTCGGTGTTGAATGTCCAGGCTAAATCCTGGCTGAGTTGATGATTGTTTAAATCAGCTAAACCCGCTTTGAGGGTGATTTGGATTCGCGTTGCTTTAGGCAGGGCTTCATCGGGTTGAAATCCGACCATGCGCGGGGTTAAAAATCTAAATTGCCCGGGGAGTTCCGGGGTGATTTGAAATTGGCTGAGTTTAGCGGTTTGTTCCGGTGAATCGAGACTTTCTAAGGGAATTACTGGGTCTTTAAACCGGATATAAATTTGCGCTAAGGGTTCGGCTTCTCCGGTGGGGGAAATCTCCTCGATCCAGTTGGGAAGTTGAGGAGTCGCCAGGGGTGCTACTGCCGGAAGTTGTTTAATGGGTGAAGCCGTTTGAAAGAAATTACAGGCTGCTATGGTGAATGAGAGTAGCAGACCTAAAATAAACCACGTCCAAGTTCTACGGATTAGACGCATTTTTATCACCAAAAAGAATTAAGGATATGAGCAGATATTCTGGAGTTCTGTGCTTCCCATCGGGAGCCAGAGGGGACAATTGTTTACCAAATCAATGGATAGGGTGGGTCGTGGTGACCCGAGAGTCTATCTGCTATTAAAACTCAAAATTTCAAGACAGTGGAGAATTTGTTGATTTTCTTAATCATACCGAATTCGGTTGCTCCAGGTCTATAAAAAGAAGCGCGACTCAAGGGTGGGTCTACAAGGACAAAGCCCGAGAAGCGCGGGCTCAAGAAAAACCGACTTTTGACAACCGGATTTGGGATCAAAGGCGAATCCGTAGGGAAGGAAAGGGGAAACCACTAAAAAACCGGGTTCAGGCGATCGCACCTGAACCCGGTTTTTGGTGTCCATGAGGAATTACTTCTTGAAATAGGTCCGATAGACTTCTAAGGCAACGGGTGCCGCAGCAACCCCACCATAGCCACCATTTTCCACCACTACGGCGATGGAAATTTCGGGATTGACTGCCGGTGCAAATCCGACAAACAAGGCGTGAGAAGGCTGTCCTAAGACCTCTGAGGTCCCGGTTTTGCCCCCGCTTAAGGGAACGGTCCCATCATTTAAGACTCGGGCGGTCCCTTTTTGCACCACGGCAACCATTCCCTCTTTAATCACGGAAATTGCCTCGGGAGAGAGTCCCACAGGTTCGGGTTTAGTGGCGGGGGTATTGCTTTGAGAGGCGAGTAAATGGGGTTTGACTCGGTTCCCTCCATTGGCAAATACCGCCGACATCACGGCGAGTTCCAAGGGGGTGCATAACACCATCCCTTGACCAATTCCCATCGTCACGCTATCCCCGGCATACCAGGGTTCGTTGTACATCCGCAGTTTTTCCTCTGGGGTGGGAATCATTCCGTGAGTGCCGCCATCGAGTCCCAATAACTCTAAGCTGGTAGACTCACCAATCCCGAGTTTACCTCCCCATTCGGCGATCGCCTCGGGTCCAACTTCCATCCCGATTTGATAGAAAAAGGTGTTGCTACTGTATGCCAAAGCATCCTGGAACCCAATCACCCCATATCCCCCACTATGTTCGTGAAAGGCAATGCCACCGACCACAATATAGGAGGAGGTTCCTAAATAGGAATCCGGTTGATATTTTCCGGTCCCAATTCCTGCCGCTGCAGTGACCATTTTGAAGGTACTCCCGGGGGGATACCCTTGCAAGGCTCGATTCAGAAAGGGATTTTCTAACTCCTGGAGACTCTGCCATTCCGCTGCTCTAACGTTGCGGGTGAAGATATTCGGGTCAAAACTGGGTCCACTGGCCATTGCGATCACCCCCCCAGTCTTGACATTGAGGACCACCACGGCACCCCGTCGGGACCCTAGTGCGCGTTCCGCAGCTTTCTGGACTTCTGCATCTAGGGTTAATTCCAGGGGTTCCCCACTAATGGCCGATCGCACCCCCAGTTCGCGAATTTCCTCTCCATTGGCATTCACCTCCACCAGACGATTACCCCAAACTCCCGTCAATTGCTGGTTAATCGTCTTTTCAATTCCCATCTTGCCGATGATAATTCCCATCGGATACTCTGGATTCGCCATCAGATCTTCCTGGGTTGCTTCGCCAATATATCCCAGGACATGAGCGCCGGTGTTCCCCTCGGGATAGTATCGGCTGGATTCGGCCCGAACTTCAATTCCGGGAACGTCTGCCATTGCCTCAGCTATGGTCACAAACGCTTTTGGGTCAATTTTTTGGGCGATTCGCACCGGCATTCCCGAAGCATATCCGGTTTCGTTGATTTTCTTGATGATATCCTCGGGGGAAACATCAATCAGGGGACCGAGCTTTTTGGCTGTTTCTTTCCATTGCGCCGGTTGTTGCTCCCGAGGCCATAAATAGATCGCCCTCGCTAACCGATTGGCTGCCATCAGTTTACCCTTACGGTCTACTAGATTACCCCGCGCCGCAGGAATCGGAATCAGCCGAATCCGGTTATCTTCTGCTCGTTGTCGATACTCTTCCCCTTCTATAATCTGCAACTGTGCTAGACGCGCGCCGCATACACCCATAAGTAAGGTGACGATGCTCATCAGTACAAAGGGTCGGATCGGCGATCGCTTTGTGTCTGTCTTATTCGTGCTGACTTTAGAGAAAAAACTCGTCTGTCCGGTAACCATCTTTATCCCATCCCGCAGGAGTTCACTTAAACACTATCGCGCTAACGGGTCCCCAGACCCGAGAACTGGAGCCGCTGTTTTTGCTACACTCCCTCTAGCTGTTCGATCGCTCCGGAAGATTCTATCAAATTCCTGGCGATCGGGGTAGGCTTTCCCCCTTCCAGTCCGGGGAGATTTAGGGTGAGCAATGTTCGGCTCCTGGTTGTTCTTTTTTATTCCCACAATTTATATCATTTCTTCAATCCATTGCACCGTTTTTCCAGTCCTACTCTACCTCAGACTCCCTTCGGCCCGGTTGCGGTGTTTCTCCCCCTGATGTTCAATCTTAACGCAATTCGCTACCCTGGGTAAAGATAGTTGACCTTCTGATCAATCTAATTTTTACCAATCCTCGTTTTTTAGAACCCAATCATGGAAACACCGAAAATTATCGCCGATTATCACTGTCACAATGCTGAGGTTCCCACCTGGCATCCGATGGAAAAACGCCTGTATTGGAGTGATATTCCTACGGGAAGGGTGTTCCGCTATGACCCGGCAACGGCATCTCATGAACAGATTTATGCCGGGGACTCCGTAGGGGCGATCGCTGTTCATGAGGATGGTTCCTTGCTGTTTTTCATGGCAAAAGGGGCGATCGCCCGATGGCAAAATGGCACCCTCACCCCCATCATCCCGGAAATTCCTGCGGAACGCGAAACCCGCTTTAATGACTGCATCGTTGACCCCGCCGGACGAGTCTTTAGCGGCACGATGGAAAAAGGCAAGCATCTCGGTTCCCTGTACCGCCTGAATACTGACGGCACTCTCACCCAAGTGCTAGAAAACTTACAAATTCCCAACGGCATGGGATTCACCCTGGACCGGAAACACTTATACTTGACCGACTCCCCTAAACGTAAAATTTACCGTTTTGCCTACGATGTATCAACCGGAAACATCAGCGATCGCCAAGTCGTCATCACCATCCCCGAAAAAAAAGGCGTTCCCGACGGCATGACGATCGATGCTGAAGGCTATATCTGGTCCGCCCGATGGGATGGTCATCACCTCTTTCGCTACAGTCCCGACGGCACCGAAGTCCTCCGCATTCCCTTCCCCGCGAAAAAAGTTTCCGCTCTCACTTTTGGCGGAGAAGATTATACAGACATTTATGTAACTACCGCAGGCGGAGACAATCGCGCCAAAGAAGGAAAAGGTGCTGGTGCGGTGTTTCATCTTAATTTAGGCATTCGCGGGATGCCAGAATTTCTAGCAAAAACTGCTGTGTAATTTAGGCGACAACCTGCTGAGGTTTAAAACCCAGCAGGTTGTCATTATCGCCTTAGTAGTCGTAGGGTGCGTCACTGGTACAACTTGTAAAAAATGCCCTATTTTTTTACTTTGATGCACCAAAACCCTTGACAAGGGTTCCGAATTTTGTTAAATTTTTATCATGGGGAAAGGTGCGGCCAAAAAAAGGCATCTTGAGCTTTAAAATTACCTTCAATCCAGTCTACACCCTCCCCAATCTCTGTAGCGGCGATTCGCGAATCGCCCGAGAGGATTATCCGCCATAATTTTTCCCCTGTGGCACCAAAACCCTTGACAAAGATTCCCAATTTTGATAAATTTTTATCATGGGAAAAGGTGCGGCCAAAAAAAAGACATCTTCACCCTCCAACTTAAGATAAACTAAAACAATCCACTTAAAACCCAATCAATAATGGCAACGTCACCCCTTCCCCCAGATGTTGTGATTCCCCGGCAGCAGTATCTCCAAGCAGTGCAGCAGGGACTCTCTCGCCTGGGGAGTCAACCTCAGAATGTGCTGGTATTTTATGGTAGCGATCGCCTCTGTTGGGGAGTGGGGAAAGCGATCGCCAAGAAAATCAAACCCCAGGTTCCTTGCATCTATATCGATGGCATAGAAATTCGCCGTCGCAATCCTGCCACCGATGAAGCAGCATTGATTGAGTTACGGCGTCAGTTAACAGAAGGGAAAGAGGATTTCAGTTCCTTTGATTTTGCCTTTACTTGTTATAAATCCTTGACAAATCCCCATCTGAATATCACTCAGGATCAATATGCCAAGGGAATCGATCGCGCCGATCGCCTGAGCACGGGTGCGGATTTAGCATCAGCATTTGCTGGCATTGAATTAGATAAACTGTTGCAGCAAATGGGATTGCCAGAAGTTGGCACAACCATGCAGCAGTTATTACCGTATTTCTTGGAGGAATTGCAAGAAATCGGCAAGGATGCGATGCCGTTGATCACCTTTTTGCTAAAATTAAACTGGTTTTTCCTCAAAAATGCTGACGCATGGCGGTGGTGGAAAGAAACCGGGTGTCGGGAGTTGCCACCCCTGCAAGATTTTGTCAGTCCATATCAAATTATCGAATATTTGCCAGGATTATTGGCGAAGGGGTTGCAGCAGTATCTCGATCGCCTGAAGAAACCTCTGGTAATTCTGTTAGATGACTATGAGGCATTGGCGGATTCTCGGCATCCGGAGTGGTTGGAAACCCTAATTTCTGCACCGAATCCTTGGGTGTTGTGGGTAATTGTGGCAAGACGACTGCCGCAGTGGATTGAGGGGGGTGAGAGTCTTCCCATCCTGCCGCTAACCGAGGCAGAAAGTCAGGAAGTTTTAACTACTGCGGGAATTACCGGCGATCGCCTGTTGTCAACCATCACCGAGATTTGCCAGGGAACACCTTATTATATGCATCTGTGTGTGAAGCGGTGGCAGAAAATCCAACAGAGGCGATCGCCGCAGGTGGAGGATTTTGCCGGGAAACCCGAGGAATTTCTCACCACAGAAGCAGCAACCTGGGACCCCGAGGAACTGCGAATGCTGCAAGTCTTGGCAATTCCCCGTCAGTGGGATCAGGCAAGGTGCGATCGCCTGCTGCAACAGCAGCATCTGGAAACTTGGCGGGGACGGTTTGCGGAAGTGATTGCCTCTCCTTATATAGAAGCAGTGGCAGAGGGGAAATGGCGGATACATCCCCTGATGCGGCAATATTTGCTAGAAAACCAACCGCAACAGCAACGGCAAATGCTGCATCAGGGATTATATGAGGAGTTGCAGCAGGAGTATCTCCAGGCGCAAACCCCGCAAGCGGCAATCTTGGCGCTGGATGAGGCATTGGATCAAGCAATAGACAGCAGTGATTCCCAGGAGGCGATTGCCTGGGTATTGTTGCAGATGCCGACTCACCAGGAAAAGCAGCAACATTCGGAAGTGGTGGAGATGTTGCGATCGCTGGTGAAGCGGTTGGGGGAAACGGTTACCGCAACCACTGCCAAGGCACAGATGCTGCTGGGATATTCCTTAGTGGAGTTGGCAGAAACAGAGAAAGCGCTAAAGGAATTAGAAACTGCCAAGGCGCAATATGCGGCAGTGGGATTAGGGGACAGTTTAGATGCGGCGCGAGTGGAGTATGAATTGGCGGAGGTGTATCGGAGAGGCAGTCGCACCTTTGATGCTAAAAATGCAGCAATGCGATCGCGGCAGTTGCGCCAACAGCATTTAGGGAAAGATGCGCCAGAGGTGGCAGAGGTCCTCAACCGCCTAGCGGCGATCGCCTGCGACTGTGGGGAATATCGAGAAGCGGTACTTTGTTGCGATCGCGCCTTAGAAATCCTGACATCCCAACCCCAACCCCACCCCATCTCCCTGGCAACTGTCAAGAAAACCGCAGCATTATTAAAGATTTACAACAACCAACTCGATGATGCAGCACAACTCTGCAAAGAAGCGCGACAGTTAGCAATAGAATTCGGAGGAGAAAATCATGCGATCGCCATCACGAGTCTGATGATGTTAGGGGGGATTCATGCTCGCATGGGACCCCGTTTATATCCGAAGTCTTTAGCACAATATCAAGAAGCGCTAACCGCATCAGAACAGGTATTTGGTCCCAGTCATTTCCACACTTTAGATGTATTAGAAGCAATGGCAGAATTATGTCGCAAAATGGGACAGCATCAAGCAGCAGATGAGTATGCCGAACGTCATAATGCTTATGTCAAAGTTGGGGAGTTAGAGGTAACGCCGGAATTAGCCCTGCGATTGAATGAAATTGGTGTTGCACTTTATGAAAAAGGAGAATTTGGGAAAGCGGAACCGTTATGGAAACAATCGCTGAATATTCGGCGCAAAGTTATAGGAAATGAGCATCTCGATACTGCTAACAGTCTCAATAATTTGGCAAAATTGTACCATTCCCAGGGACGGTATGCCGAGGCGGAACCGCTTTTACTGCAAGCGCTAAATATTTGCCGCAAAGTCCTCGGGGATGAGCATCGTTATACTGCTGTGAGTCTCAATAATTTGGGAGGATTGTACAAATCCCAGGGACGGTATGCCGAGGCGGAACCGCTTTTCCTGGAAGCGTTGAATATTAAACGCAAAGTCCTCGGAAATGAGCATCGGGGTACTGCTGTGAGTCTCAATGATTTGGGAGGATTGTACGAATCCCAGGGAAGGTATGCCGAGGCGGAAAAGCTTTTCCTACAAGCGCTGAATATTTGCCGCCAAGTCCTTGGGGATGAGCATCGGGATACTGCTGACAGTCTCAATAATTTGGGAGGATTGTACAAATCCCAGGGACGGTATGGCGAGGCGGAACCGCTTTGCCTGCAAGCGCTCAATATTCGCCGCAAGGTCCTCGGAGATGAGCATCGGGATACTGCTTTGAGTCTTAATGATTTGGCAGCATTGTACAATTCCCAGGGAAGGTATCCCCAGGCGGAACCCCTTTACCTGCAAGCGCTGAATATTTGTTGCAAGGTTCTCGGGGATGAGCATCCCGATACTGCTGACAGTCTCCATAATTTGGCAGCATTGTACCATTACCAGGGGAGGTATGCCGAAGCGGAACCGCTTTTACTACAAGCGCTGAATATTAAACGCAAAGTCATCGGGGATGAGCATCCCGATACTGCTAGCAGTCTCCATAATTTGGCAGCATTGTACTATTATCAGGGAAGGTATGCCGACGCGGAACCGCTGTACCTACAAGCACTAAATATTCGTCGTAAAGTCCTTGATGATGAGCATCCGGATACTGCTAACAGTCTCAATAATTTGGCAAAATTGTACTTTTATCAAAGGCGATATGCCGAGGCGGAACCGCTTTACCTGAAAGCGCTGAATATTCGCCGCAAGGTTCTCGGTGATGAGCATCCGCATACAAAGGAAACAGCAGAAAATCTCCAGCAGTTGAGGGATAAGCGCAATTCCTAATTTGAGGGAATGATTGTTCGGTTTGTCCAGAAAAATGAGGCAGCAATTAACCGCGAGGGTGCGTCAGCGTAAGTTCATCCCGGAGGGTGTGTCAGTGCTACAGCTTATTCCGTTTGCCAATACTTGACTCTATCTGACACCCCCTCCAGCAGATTGGGGGGAATTTAATGCCTGGGAATGCCTTTTTTTGGCCGCACCTTCTCCCACAATAACAATTTACCAAAAATCCCCAACCTTGTCAACAGGTTTCCGCAAATTTGTAGAAACCCTGATTTCCCATCTGGGTCCAAAAAACAACCCATTAAAAATCATTTCCCCAGTCGGTTTTGACCAATGTAGAGGCGATTCGCGAATCGCCCCTACAGGCGGATTTTTAAACTCGGTCGATTGTCGCAACTCCCTGCCAATTATGCTAAAATTAAATTCAACTCTACCCCATCCCCGCTTTAAAAAACATGAAATTCAAACTAGGGTGTACGCTCAATTATAATGTTGAGTCCCTGAGTACCTTTGTCTTTAATATCCGCGTTGTAGAAACCCCTTGTCAGAAAATCCTCACCGAACAATTAATCATCGACCCCGATATTCCCATCGATGAATATGTTACCCCCTTCGTGGAAAATCGCTATTTTCGAGTGAATGTCCCTGCCGGTACAAATTTGAATATTTTCTATCAGGCAACCGTGGAAATGACCCACTTTTATGGGGATGGCAATACCATTGCTGAAGTACCGCCAGCAGATTTACCCGTGGAGACGTTCCACTATCTTTATCCCAGTCGCTATTGTGAGTCCGATCGCCTCCATTATTTAGCGCTTTCTGAATTTGGAGACTTGGTACCCGGATATTCTCGGGTGACGGCGATTTGTAATTGGATTTATGAAAAAGTGATTTATCAGTATGGAACCAGCAATCCCCATACTTCGGCATTTGATACAGCAACGGAACGGATTGGGGTTTGTCGGGATTTTGCTCATTTGGCGATCGCCTATTGTCGTGCCTTGAATATTCCAGCGCGATGTGTGGCAGGATATGCTTATGGGTTAAATCCACCTGATTTTCATGCTTGTTTTGAGGCATATTTGGGAGGACGTTGGTATCTGTTTGATGCCACAAGGTTAGCGCCTCAAAATGGAATCGTTAGAATCGGCACGGGACGGGATGCTTCCGATGTTGCTTTTGCGACTATTTTCGGGAATATTGCTTTGAACAAGATGGAGATTTTGATGGAACATCTTCGTGATGAAAATAGTTCCGAGGTTCCGGCATTGACTACAGAGGCAATTTCTATTTGTGGACAATTATAGAGCAAGAGGGGTAGACTTCTTTTGAAATTGTAATAAAAAGAGACCACCCCGTCCCTTCGGGACACCCCTCCAAGGGAGGGGAATAAGGTTGGATCTCTCGCCAGATAAAGCGATTGAACAATCCCAAAATTAATTGGACCAAGACAATAAAATGCCCCTACTCCATTTCTATTTGTGGACAATTATAGAGTAAGAGGGGTAGACTTCTTTTGAAATTGTAATAAAAAGAGACCACCCCGTCCCTTCGGGACACCCCATAAAGAGACCACCCCGTCCCTCCGGGACACCCCTCCAGGGGAGGGGAATAAGCTGGGATCTCTTGCCCGATAAAGCGATTGAACAATCCAAAAATTAATTGAGCCAGGACAATAAAATCCCCCTACTCTTTAACAGAGAAATAAGCCCCAAAATTCCCCTCCCTTGGAGGGGTGTCCCGAAGGGACGGGGTGGTAAATTCTAGCTTTGAAGGAGTGCACCTTATTCCCCTCCCTTGGAGGGGTGTCCCGAAGGGACGGGGTGGTAAATTCTAGCCTAGAAGGGGTACACCTTCGGGACGGGGTGATAAATTCTAGCCTAGAAGGGGTACACCTTGGGGACGGGGTGATAAATTCCCCTCCCTTGGAGGGGTGCCCCGAAGGGGCGGGGTGGTAAATTCTAGCCTAGAAGGGGTACACCTTCGGGACGGGGTGGTAAATTCTAGCCTAGAAGGGGTACACCTTCGGGACGGGGTGGTAAATTCTAGCGAGTGAACAGGTATTTATCTATGCGCCATACTCAAAAATATATGTCTCTTCCCTATAACCCAGCACTGAAGGACCGGGCTAAAGCCTTGCGCAGTGCCGGAAATTTGGCGGAGGTGTTGCTATGGAATCAAATTAAACGCAAACAGTTTTTAGGGCTAGATTTCGATCGCCAAAAAATCATCGGTAATTATATTGTTGATTTTTATTGCGCGTCCAAGGCGATCGTGCTTGAAGTAGACGGTAGCAGTCATGATGATAAGGCTGAATATGATGCTCAACGGGATGCTTTTCTGATGGGTTTAGGGTTAACGGTTGTTCATTTGCGAGATAGTGATGTCAAGAATAATCTAGCAGGGGTTATGGATTTTTTGCGAAGTCATCCAGTGTTGGCTAGTCCGCATAAACAGACCACCCCGTCCCTCCGGGACACCCCATAAACAGACCACCCCGTCCCTCTGGGACACCCCATAAACAGACCACCCCGTCCCTCTGGGACACCCCATAAACAGACCACCCCGTCCCTCCGGGACACCCCTCCAGGGGAGGGGAATAAGGTGAAAAATTAGCTTTGTTAAGGGTAGGGCTGTTTTATTCTAAAATTTTCTTTATGTAAACTAGAATCGCGATTTTTTGAAGGCAGAGAACGACTGAAGTCGGGACGTTGAACTTGGATGAATATAGAATGGAAAATTCCAGCAGAAGGGATAAAATTATTGCCGCAACAGGTTCATGTTTGGCGGGTGGAACTCGATCGCAATTCTGAAGAAATCCGCCAATTTCGCGCCATGTTGTCCCCGGAGGAGCAAAAAAGGGCCGATCGCTTTTATTTTGAACACGATCGCAGTCGGTTTATTGTGGGACGGGGGATGTTGCGATCGCTGTTGGGGAAGTATTTACAGGTTGCACCGGACGGGATAGAATTTTGCTACAGTGCCAAGGGGAAACCGATGTTGGCAAATGTTGAGCAGAGTCTGCATTTTAATCTGTCTCATTCTGGGGGATTGGCGCTTTATGCGATCGCCTCGGAACCTGTGGGAATTGATTTAGAGCAAATTCGTCCTTTATCCGATGCGGAACAGTTGGCGAAACGGTTTTTTACTCCCGCCGAAGCAGAGGCGATCGCTGCTTTATCCCTGGCACAAAAACAAGCTGCTTTTTTGAATGCTTGGACTCGCAAAGAAGCATATTTAAAGGCAACCGGCGATGGATTAGCAGGATTGGATGAAGTGGAAGTGTCTCTAATTCCCGGAATGCCTGCAAAATTACTAAGAATTCAGGGAAATTCCGAGTTAGCATCCAATTGGTTCATCGCGGAACTGCACCCTCATCCCGATTATGTAGCCGCCGTGGCGATCGCGGGTCAAGATTGGCAATTATGTTATTTTAAAGATTAACATCAATCCGCCATTTTAACCGCACCTTTTTTACCGTTTGCAAACGCCCTTAACAACGCCATCCCGTGGGAGACATCTCTGCTAATTCACGCCATCTTACTCAGAAGATATCATGAATCAACCCAAACATCGCCTTAGTCCTCGATGGAAAAAAATCGGCCAATTTGTCTGCCTTGCCGGTTGCACCTTGAGCCTGATTTTCGGGGGTTATACCATCTTTAATTATAGCAAAAATCTGAGCAATTCCCTGGATAATTCTCCCCAAACCTTGCCCAATCCAGTAGCAGTTAATTCCGTAAACTCACCAGAATCTGTCACCGTTGCACCCGAAGCGGCAACGCCAACATCAGCGCCACAATCCCCAAAAACTCCGGGAATACTTGCCGCAAATTGTGGCAGTCCCCAGGGAGGACCAACCGATAATCCTATTGCTGAACAATATTCTAACTCGTCCTATCCCTGGACCAATCAACTTAAATGGAACTGCGTCTATAATATCCAGGACTTCCAAGGAGGAACGATGGTGGCGCGGTTTAATGCCGCGCGAGATGCCGCTGCCGAAAATGACGGAGGAGTGGTTTATTTTCCTGCCGGAACCTACTCTTTTGAAGATAGCATCAGCCTCAAAACTGGAGTCCTTCTCCGGGGTGAACTTCCCTCAGTCACCGATGCCAAAAATGCCGAATTTAATCCTCCATCCAAACTCGAATTTCCTAAATATGAACCGCAATTCTCAGGGAATGGTACTCCGAACGACACGGCCTTTAAAACCATCACTACCGCTGCGGGAGATACAGACAGTAATATTGGATTAGTCTATCTGGATATCAATCGTGCCGCCATTTCCTTGCGCGGAGATTTGGATAACGGGAACAATCAAAATCTGGTCATTTTTGGCATTCGCAGCAACAATGTTGCTGAACCCGACCCGCGAGTTCCTGACCCTTCATTTCAAAGTCCTTGGTTGCGCTACAGTTATCGGTTTGCCGCCAATATTAAAGTCAATGCCAAAGCTAATATTTTAATTGCCAATAATCGAATTAATGACAATATTACCGACAACTACGACCAACCCGGTTATCAAGTTAAACCCATTCGCGGGGAACAAATTATCACCTACCCAGAAGGAAATAAAGTCCCCTTCCACTATGGCAATCACTATGGAATTGTGGTAAATCGGTCCAAATCCGGGGGATTACAAAAAAATGCCAATCCTCATACAGAACCGGGACTATTTCGCACTGGAATTACCGTCCGAGATAACTGGGTTTATCACACCATGCGGGTCGCCATTTCTGCCTCGGGGGATGGGTTAGTCATCCAAGATAATCAAGTCCGCGACGAACGCAGCAAACAATGGTGGACGGACCCGACAGGGTTAAAAGAACCAAAAGGTGCAGTCACCTTAGAAAATCGGGCCATTGATTGGTCTGGATCGAATGTTTTAGTGGAGGGAAATCAGTATGAAGTGTATCGCCATCGCATCCGAGATACGCCCTATCTGAGTGTAGATGGGGAGGGTATTTTAATTCAAGAATGTTGTGGAGGAACCGAAGTGAATGGTGCAATTCTCCGTAATAATCAGGGTAATACTTACATTGGATTGTACAAAATCCCCTCCATTAAAAAGGTGGAAATTGTGGGAAATAAAGTTAATGCCGGACCGACGGATCTTGAGCTAATTTATGTAAATGCCGATACCAACAATGCTCCCGGGGTGATGGAAGATGTGACAATTACCAATAATATTGTCAATGGCGGAATTTTAGCCCGAGGGACAGCGGGAGGAAAGAGAAATACCATAGAAAATAATCAAGGAAATAACTCAGCTTCTTTGACTTATTCCTGCCATGTTACCGCCAAGGGAAATACGGGGTTTGAGGAACCTCCTTGTTTGCCGTAAATTCCTGTTCATCGGGGAAGCAAAATCGGTAAAATGGAAGAGTATCTTTTGGAGTCCACAGGAGACTGACCGTTTATACTCGTCCTTTAGCTCGTTTAATCGAGCAACTACAACGTTTGCCGGGAATTGGCCCTAAATCCGCCCAAAGACTGGCCCTCCATTTACTGAAGCGACCCGATGATGAAATTCAGGCATTGGCGAAAGCATTAATCGATGCTAAACAACAAGTGGGATTTTGTAAAGAGTGCTTTCACTTGAGTGCAGAACCCATTTGCGAAATCTGTCGTGCACCCAATCGCGATCGCGATGTGATTTGCGTAGTTTCCGACTCTCGGGACTTAATTGCCTTAGAAAAAACTCGGGAATTTAGAGGAAAATATCATGTCCTCGGTGGGGTAATTTCGCCTATGGATGGCATTGGACCCGAACAACTGAATATCCAAGCATTAGTTAGGCGCGTGAGTCAACAACAAATCAAAGAAGTAATTATTGCCATCAGTCCCAGTGTGGAGGGAGAAACTACGACCCTTTATGTGGGACAATTACTCAAACCTTTTACCCGAGTCACGCGCATTGCCTTTGGATTGCCAATGGGAGGAGATTTGGAGTATGCCGATGAAGTTACCTTAGCACGTGCGTTGGAGGGTCGTCGAGATTTAGACTAAAATGCCCCACCAGAGATTAGAAGACGGGTTTCTGTGCAAAATTTCTGCCAATTTGGAGCAAATCTGGGCGGTGAAACCCGGTTTCTTGTCCCCTGGATCTCATCCTTCACCGGAGATTCTAGGCAACTGCACCACAGGCCCACTGATCCGGGTTTGAGTTAGGATAGATTGAAACTATGACGAATCAAGTGCCAGAAACTTGACTGTTTCTATCTCTTTCGGGCAAATTACGCCCGGTTAGCCTGTAGAGTTAATGCTACCACAGGCTTTGTAATTATCAACCCAGTATTAATCCGTCATGAGTCAATTCCTCTCTCCCTTTAAAGGACCTTTTGTATTTGCTGTCATAGAATCATTCAATTCTGTCCTGCTACCTCCCTACTTACTCGGGTTTGTTCTGAGCCTGATTGTCCTGACATTTTTCACGATATTTCTGCGGTGGGGAGTGTATCAGCATTTAATGTATTTAGCCTCTCGGGTTCGAGGGTTAATTTACGATACTAATCCGCCCAAAAAACCGAGAATTGTTGAAGAAATCGAGGTAAGATGCAAGGAATCAGACCCGGCCTTAGAACATATAAACACTGGGGCATTAATTGACCAAGTTTATAGTAAATATCTCCTCAAAAACGAACAAATCGATTATTTTTGCCGATTTTTACCCAATCTTTTTCTTTCGTTGGGTTTGTTGGGAACGTTCCTGGGAATTACCATGAACCTAGCCGAACTCAGCCAAACCATTAATGATTTTGGGGTGGGGAGTATTGATGCGTTGGTGCAACAAGTGCAACGACCCCTGCAAGGGATGGGTGTGGCGTTTATTAGTAGCTTAGTTGCTGTCGCTTGTAGTGCTTTGTTGACCGTGGTCAATTTATTGAGAAATACCACCCTTGCCAAATATCAACTCATCAGCGCTTTAGAAGATTATATTGATAATATTTATGGCCCTGCTCTCAATCGCCGATCGCCTTTAGATAAAGCAGTCGATCGCCTCGAAACCCTCTTCTCCACCTTTGTCAATCAGTTCTCTGTCTCCGTCAAAGAAGCGGTTTCCTCCTCATTAGGAGAAAGCGTAGAGCAAATTACTGAAGGCAACCGCCAAGCGAATCATCTCGCCACTCAGGTTTATAATCGCCTCATGGAATCTTCCAGTTCCATGATGTCCGGTGCCACCATGTTTCGGGAGTCAGCACAACTCTTTGAAAAGAGCCAATTTGCGAATAAACTAGCAAGTTCCACGGATAATTTAGCCAATACTCAACGGGATTTAGGGCGTTCCGCCTCGGTGTTAAATCAATCTACTCAGGCATTGCAACTAGCGATCGCCTCTTTGCAAACCACCAGTCAGGAAACCCTTCACCTCTCAGAAGAAATCGCCGGATTAAGCAAGAATTCCGGCCAAGTTTTGAACTTAACCCAAAACAATCAAAAAGCATTAGCAGATGTGGTGGGAGAAATGCAGCAAAGCGCTCAAATCTTCCATTCCGTCATCAAAACCCTAGATACCTTACAAAAGCGGTTAGCAACCAGAACCGATCGCTTTGTGGATGTCCATACCGAACTTTATAAATTAGTCGAAACCCTCAAACTCTTTACCGAAGAAATGAGAGGGGGAATGCAAACTTTAGGCGATCGCCTCGTCGCATCCGTTGGCGATCGTAATGGCATCAATCCCGCCACCGACCCCGTTGCCTCCCGCATCAATAAACTCGGCAACGACCTCAATGCCGTTCAATCACAACTAGGCCAAGTTGTCAAGCATTTAGAATCTGAAGAACAATCCCCAATCGCACCCACTCGCCTGAGTCCTCCTCCAGCTAACAATTCCCAGGACCCCTTTAACCCACAACTGGTTAACTGGGAGGAAGAAGAAAATCCTGAAAAATGAATAAAAACCCACACCCTAAAGGGTGGGGCGTTGGCGGACAAAGCCTGCCTCCGCAGGCTAATACAGAAAATCAACTTTTAATAACCGGATTTAGGAGGAAAAAACCTTTCCAAAATCTCTCCAAATCCCAGATTTAAACCTGCACAAACTTACCCTAATTAACGGAGAATTGCCTCATGAGATTTAGGTCTAGGCGGCATGAAATGCCACCAGAATTTGATATTTGGCCCGCATTTACTGACTTAATGTCGAATGCGTTTATGATTCTCAGCTTCCTGCTGCTGCTGGCGATTATCAAACCCTTAGTCTCCATTACCAGTATGCGAGAAACCGAAGAAGCCCTCCGCCAACAGCTTCTCAGAGCCCAAATTGACCTCACCAGCGCCCAAAACCGCGCCACCTTAGCGGAATCTCAACTTGCTCCCTTAGCGGCCCAAAATCGCGCTTTAGCGGCTCAAACCCAAACCTTACAAGGGCAATTGCAACAGCAAATCGCCACTCCGAAAGCCCCTCCCATCATCGTCATCCGCGATACCGGGGCTTATCAATTTTCTTCTGGAAGTGCTCAACTTCCCGATGCCTTAGAAACGTATGTTCGCAATCAATTAGTCCCGCAAATTGAAGCCAACGCCGCCGCCTATAACATCGATGTGGTAGAAATTATTGGACATACCGATGGACAACCCAATAATGCCGGATCTAGTAATTTAGACCGTTCCTTGGGACAAGTGGCTGCCGGTACAACCCAAGTTAATCAGTTAGTTCCGGGTTCAAATGCGGATTTAGGATTAATGAGAGCCTTAGCCGTAGTGCAAATTTTACAAACCATTCAACGCAATGAAGGTAAGCTGCAAAAATTACAATTTCGCCCCTATTCTGCGGCGCAATTGGTTTCTCCTACAGGAGATTTTGGCAATGTTAATCCCAACCCCGATGAAAGCAGAAGACGGATTGAAATTCGGTTTACCCGCTTAGGTGAAGAAACCAACGTGCAGTAATAAAGCCCGCACCCTGAAGGGTGGGGCTATACTAACAAAGCCCGCCTGCGCGGGCTAATGTGGAATTCAGGTTAAATTTCAGGATCGCGTTCTTCCTCATCCGCGATCGCCTCGGGAGATTCCTCCTCCATCTGTGCTGCATCTTCCGCAGGTTCCGACTCTGGGTTATCCACTTCCACGGGTTCCCCGGGTTCTGCCTCCGATGTCTCCGGAGTCGCTAACTCCTGAGAGTCTCCAGTTGGGGGGGTCTGCAATCCCTGGGGAGTCAATCCATCCTCTTCCCCCATTTCTGGCGTTTCTACAGGTTGGCTTGGCTCATTTTGCGGCTGAACCTGTTGCGGAACCGACTCTTGCACAGGTTTCGGTTCAACGGCTTCCACGGGGGCCGCCGGTTCTTGGCGGGCTTCACCGGGTACAGGCCCTGGGGCTGGTTTAGGTTGCGGTGCTACATTCACCGGCTTGGCGGGCTCACCTTCTGGTGATGGGTCCCGCAGTTGTTGGGGTCTACTTGCCGGGGGCTGTTCCATCCGCAAAGGGGAATTTTCTCCCCGGGGTTCTCCATCCAATACCGGCGGCACATTTTCTGCCGGGGATTCTGCATCCAATACCGGCGGCACATTTTCTGCCGGGGATTCTGCATCCAATACCGGCGGCACATTTCCTGCCGGGGGTTGGGTATTATTCACCTCCGGTTGCTGAGTTTCTACAGGAGGTGTGGGGTTTGTCCCTGGGGATGGCGCATTGGTACAGAGTTGAGGAGCATACTGGAACTCAAAGGCATACTGGTACACCGTAGGTTTACTCACGGGAGCAAACTTCATGTCTTGGACAAATTTTCGAGCAAAGCTATCGAGAATGTCCTGTCCACTTCCCAGTAAGCGCCGGGGTCCATCCATAATTTGTCCGTCAGGATTGACCAAAACTCCAAACAAAGCACGCCCTTGTAACTTTTGGGGACAAGCTTCTAAGGGATATTGGTTCGCTACGCCGATCGCCGTGTTGGTCCTGACTTCGCCATATTGGGATTCTAAGTTCGCCACCCACTGGGCATAGGCTTCTACCCCTTCTAACATGGCATTTTGGCGATCGCTTACCAACCCCGTGGGGTTTTCCGGGTTATCTTCTCCTCTATTTTCTCCTATAATTTTGGCCCAAAGTTCGCGAACCCTCTCAGGATCCGTCCCTACTTTATCGGGAACCGCCGCACCCTCCTGGGGGCGATCGCTCGGCGTGGGAGCATTGGAGGGACCCACAGCTTGAGCGCCCTCCTCAATCCCATCTTGTTGACTGTTTCTCGGTGCAGTCTGCAAATCCACTGCACGTCCAATCTGCTGCGATTGAGGGCCCGTGGGAGCCGGTCCCATCCCCGGGTTTACATCACCGGGTAATGTACCTGATGGGCTAAATCCGGGCGGTGGGGTGGGATTGCCATTCTCTGCACGAGCGATCGCCTCTGGCCCTGGGACATTTTCAGGGATAGGAATATCGGCGAATTCCGAGGCATCCACCGCTTCGTTCATGCCACTGAAGGGCCTTTGCTGATTCCCTGAAGCCGGGAAACTCCCCTGGGGAGGGGGCGGAACATCTTGCAACCGGAATTCTTGTGGTGGCGGTGGCGGTATCAGCCGATTTTGTTCAGCACTCTGTCTTTGTTGCCGTTCTCGTTGCTCAATTTCTCGCTCAATTTGGGCGCGTTCTAATCTTTCTAATGCCAGTAACTGCTCGATCGCCATACTATTCGACGACCCCGAAGACTGACCATTTCTTAAACCCTCCCGTAACTCCGTGGGGGATTGATAATCCTGCAAGGAGGGCAGGGGGGTTTTGAGATCCCTCAAAGAGGGTGCAGGGGGAAGATCTAATGGCAGATCATATAACGGGTTCCCCGGTGGTAAAGTCAGGGGTTCAAGCCCCAATTTGCCGGGGGAAGGGGGCAGAGGTCCTAATTCTGGCAACCCCGCTACTGGCTCCGAAGACGAGTTCAGACTGCCGGACCCGGTAGCTTGTGGCGATGACAAATCGGGGAGGCGGCTGACTTCTTCCGGAGTCAGGTTGACCAAATCTACCGTCGTCCAGGGATTAGGTTCCGTCTCACCCTTCAAGGGCAAGCGGTCCCAGCTTATACCAAGCAGTCCGTGGATGCCCACAGAGGCTAAAATTGCCACCACGGTTGGCTGGGATAAGAGGTCAATCAGGGAGTTTTTCGGCAAAGAATAAGACATGGCAGGTAAGCTTAGGTCTAGACGGGCAGACTGCGATTGTGATGCAGCAGTTTCACACCGCCTGCCGCGTTAATTCAGACATTCGATGCCCCCATCAACCCGGATATGATAGCACTGATGGCTGACATTCGTGTGCGGCAAGACAATAGAAATTGCCAGAAGGGGTGAACACTTGATTGATACAGATCCTGATTTCGATTTAAAAGTTGCAGAGTGATTCTGGAGGGAAACTAGGGGGTGCAACTTGGATAATAGCCAAGGAGAAATAAGGGAGTTTCAAATCGCGGCGATCGCGCAGTTGGCGATGAATTTTTTGCTCGGCTCCGGTGACTCGTTCTATAATTTGGGTGCGATCGAGCAATCCCCGGTCCTGCAACAGGTCCCAAACGCGATCGTACACCGAACTGACTTTCATCAATACCACCACATCCGCCCAGTCTAGCGCCTTTTCCAACTCTTCGACCCGATATAAGGCGGGCAAAACCGCCAACCGTTGAGACCCTATGGTTAAAGGGATTCCCAGTTCTGCCGCTGCCGCTAAAGGCGAACAAATTCCCGGGACTGACTGCACCTGAACCTCGGGGTGCTGGCGTTGCAGGGTCTGGGCTAAATAAGTAAAGGTACTATAAAAATTAATATCCCCTTCCGAAACAAAAGCCACATCCTGTCCCAATTTCAAACAGTCCCAAACGCGATCGCTCGCTTGCTGCCATGCCTGATTCAGCAACGCCTCATCTCGCACAAAGGCAAACTCTAAAGGCAATTGCACCTGATCGGCATGAATCCATTGGGCGATAATCCCTGCCGCCATCCCCGGTTTACCACTGCTTCCCACGGGAAAAGCCACCACAGGCGCAGCTTGCAACCGCTTTAAACCCTTCAGCGTAATCAGTTCCGGGTCTCCGGGTCCTACCCCAATTCCATATAACGTCCCCAATGGCATCATCCTGTTTCTTAGCCCTCGTTTTCCTTACCCTATGGGTTTATTCTGCCCGTTAATTTTCCGGCCATCCAGATTTGCCGGTACAATCTAATCTTTAAATCTCCGTCAATCTCGTGCCATCCCCCATCCACCATGCCCTTACCGACCGTCATTTTACCGGGTTTTTTCGCTGCTGCATCGGAATATCGGGAGTTTGAACGCTTACTCAACGCACAGGGGTTTCCCGCCCTCTTAGTCCCCCTGCGAAAGCGGGATTGGGTCCCCACCATTGGCGGCCGTTCGATCGCCCCCATTCTCAGCCAACTCCATGCCACGGTTCAGCAAGCCTTACAGGAGTTTAACGCTCAGAAAGTTAACTTAGTCGCCCATTCTGCCGGGGGATGGATTGCCCGGATTTACTTGGGAGAAAAACCCTATATCATTCATGGGGATATTGACGAATCCGCTCAATTATGGTATGCAAATCCCTTCGTGAGTACCTTAATTACCCTAGGCAGTCCCCATATCAGCCAGGAAAGGTGGACCCTCAAAAATTTGGATTTTGTCAATACCTCTTATCCCGGTGCTTTTTACCCTCATGTGCGTTATGTCTGCTTGGCGGGAAAGGCCGTTTATGGCGCACGCAAGCGGGGACAATGGTTAGCACATAATAGCTATCGGATTACCTGTGGCATCGGGGAAACTTGGGGCGATGGGATTACCCCGATTGAAGCAGCGCATCTGGTAGGGGCGGAAAATATTGTTTTAGATGGGGTGATGCATTCTCCGCGATCGCCTTTGAACTGGTACGGGTCGCCCGAAATCTTACCCCAGTGGGTCTCCTATTTAGAATAGTTGGTGGATTAGGGGACTCCAGTAGAGAGTCGCGGACAAAACTGAGTGCCCTTGCTTAAAAATACGGCAAATTGCTCCAAATTGAGGGGAACATGAAAAAATTAAAAGTTGGGTCCAGACGTTCTGGGAGGAACTTAGTTCAAACCCGGAGACGTTCAAACTGTCCTTCTCAAAAATTAGAGGACTTTTTTGCTTAAGTGTGGGATATTTATTGTCCCCGGTTTGCTGGTGGAATGATCTAGTATTTAATCTGCCCGTTGCCTATGGGTTTGGATATTTTTGTAGTTTAGTTTGGCCCGATTATTTGATGGCCGGAACGATTGTCGGCTATTGGCTATCGAATATTATTGGCATATTAATGATGCAATTTGGAGTGGTGGATATTCTGCCTAAAGGCTCCGAAAAGCGAAACTTTAAAAAAGATTTAATCACGGGGTTAATTTTTTCAACCGCTTACACCGTTGTAATTATTGCCTTGGTGCAATTGAATATTTTGGATACTCCAATTTTAGCGGCATTACAAGGAGAAGTTGCCGCCAATCCGTAGCCGGGGGTTCACGCTTCGCCAACCCACTCCAAAAGAAGGTTAGATGGGAATAACAGTAGCCAGTGCTACTCAGAAGGGAACAACAGCAAGCCGGGACGTTGAACTTATAGGGGTTTCTGAACTAATAACTGGGGGAACCGCTATATAATCGATTCAAGAATTTTATGGAGGCGTTGCGATCGCTAAGCTTATGAGTTCTATCTTGACCGCTGTGGTTACGGGTATCACCAGCTTTGCCGCCACCAATATTGACGATATCACCCTCTCCATGTTGTTATTTTCCCAAACCAACAATCGAGGCTTTCATCCCCGAGATATTGTGATTGGGAATTATTTAGGATTTACCATTTTAATTTTAGCCTGTCTCCCCGGTTTATTTGGGGGTTTATTTTTACCGCCCCCTGGGATCGGGCTATTGGGATTCATTCCGATCGCAATCGGCATCAAGCAGTTACTCGTTCGTCAGTCCGATGATGAACCCCAAGTCCAAGGAATCATCACTCCCGGTGAGCCCCCTCTCCAAAAACCCAGCCGGTGGCCTAGATGGCTCACCTATTTATCCAACAGTCAAATTTACAATGTGGCCGCCCTCACCGTCGTCAATGGTGGGGATAATATTGGAATTTATGTTCCGATATTTGCCAGCAATCGTCCCATAGATTTAGCCGTAATTCTGGTAATTTTTTATGTATTGGTGGGAGTTTGGAGTGCCATTGCCTACTATTTGAGCCGCCACCGGGCGATCGCCCTTGTTTTAACCCGATATGGTCTCCAATTAACACCGTTTATTTTAATTACCTTAGGACTGTTTATTTTGATTGATAATCAAAGTTACCGCCTGTTAGCAGCATTCAATTAAATTCAGCTTAGAGCGACAAAATAGGGGAATTCAGCGTAAGGCAGTCGCGCCGGTATGGAGTGGGATAATAGAGCAACTGCCAATTTACTCCGCTGAAACCTTTTCCAGGGTTTCTTCCAACGCCAGGGACGAAATGGGTACTTCCTCCACCGTGGGCAATTTTTCCAAAGTCAGGCGAGACTGACTCGACCCGGAAAGTCGCTTCAACAGCTTGGGTTTCGGGTCATAAAGCAGATAAATAATCACATCTCCCGGTTGCCATGCATCGGTTGCCGAGACCACCAAAAGCTGTTTTTCTCGTTCAATTAACAACGGAACTAACTCTCCGGAACTAATCAGCGCTTGCAAATGAGCCTGTTGAAAGGCACAGCTAGGTTCTTTGAGTACCGTTTCTCCCAATTTGACCTGAGAATCGCTCAGATAGTCGTTCCAAGTCTTGAGTTGGAGTTCAGGGATAAAAGCGTGTTGAATTTTATTGGTTTTATTTCCCGTCTTATTCCCTTGCGGGTCTTGGGGAAACAAGGCTAAAACCCGAGGCGGGGAAAACTCCTCAGCGGTGCGTTGCGCCAAGACGCGATTGACCTCTCCATTACTGGTCATCGCCAGGAAAGTCCCCATCGAAGCCAGTCCCGCTTCTTCTAACACTTCCGTATCGAGGGCCGAGCTTAAAAAGACGGGTAAATCTTCTCGTTCCGCTTCCTGACAGGCTTCGGGATTGGTATCCAGAATGACCACGGTTTCACCCCGTTCTTTAAAGAGTCGGGCAATTAAGCGGCTTAAGGGATTAGAACCGACAATCACGGCACCTGTGGCTTTGGTGGACATCAGACCCAGGATTTTGGCGACGGAACGAGCGGTCAGACCTTGCAAAACCACGGTCAAAATAATGGTTAGGAAGACAAGGGCTTTGATGGAGTCTCCCCCGTTAATCCCGCGATCGGTGAGTAAAATTGCAAACAAAGAGGCGATCGAGGCGGAGACAATTCCTTTGGGTGCAATCCAGCTCACAAACAATTTCTGACGCCAGTTAAGCCCACTATTAATCGTACAAAGCCAGACATTAATGGGACGCACGACTAACATCAAAACAGCAACGGTAACGAGACTCCCCCAACCGAGGGCGACCACACTAGCCAGGGATAAATCGGCGGCTAAGAGGATGAATAAAACAGAAACTGCTAAAATCGTCAACTGACCTTTAAACCGGCGCAGCAGTCTTTCATCGGGCACTGCACAAGCTCGTAAGACAATCCCAGCAACTACGGTTGCCATGAGTCCCGACTCCCCTCGGATATTTTGAGCTAGGCCAAATAAGCCCCAGAGTCCAGCTAGGACGACTAGATTTTTCAGGTCATCGGAGAGAAACTGAGCACGTTTCAGGAAATAGCCCAGAGTCCAACCGCCCAAGGCCCCGATCGCACTGCCAATCCCCAGACGAAGGGACAACCCGGCAATCAGCCGGACTGGGTCGGCATCGCCATTTAAAATCACATCTAGGACTAAGACGGCCAGAATTGCCCCTACTGGATCGATGAGTACCCCTTCGCCTTCGAGCAATGCGGCCACGGAACGCTCCACCTGGACCTGTTTGAGTAAGGGTCCGATGACGGTGGGTCCAGTGACGACCACTAAGGCAGCATATAAAAAGGAGATGGACCAGGGAAATTCACTGAACGCATGAGCGGCAATGCCTCCCCCAATCAGGGTAATCAGGGTGCCAATGGTGACGAGGTTCCGCAGACTACCGGAGACTTTATCGAGTTCTTTCAGTTCGAGGTTCAGACCTCCCTCGAACAAGATTAAGGCGACGGAAAGGCTAACAATGACTTCGAGTCCATCTCCGAGGAGGCTCGGATGCAGTAAGCCGAAGCCATCAGGACCCAAGAGAATGCCGAACAGCAGCAGAAAGACGATACCTGGAATTTTCAGGTAGTCCGCCAGAACTTGAGCTCCGATCCCTGCAATAACTGTTAAGACAATCAGCAGGGTAATATCAAAAGGCATTTCCATAGGCTTGTGTGATAAGAGCGAACGAGCTTTCGGTGATTTGGCCCGATCGTCAAATGAGGATGATATGGGGTGTCCTGAGAAGGGGCAAGCTTTCAAAGGGGCGATCGCACCGCATAAAATAGCGATATCCAGCTATTCCCGGGACAACTTTTGGCTCAATTCTGTTTTTAGGCACTCAGGGGCCAACCTTCTATCCTCACAGCCGGTTTTAAATGTGGGAAGTTGATTTGAGTCGAGTTGAGGGCAACCTTCAAACCGGCGGAGGGGATGGGCTTTTTGAGCAGGAAAAACCCTAAGATTGGATTTTGAGTTAGAGATTGACCACCAGGATATCACATCTGTTAGGGTTTCTGGCAAGGGATTAGGATCCGGGGTCAATTTAGCCCGGGTTGGGGGCGATCGCTTACCCCAGTCTCCAGGGGTGAGGTCAAACCCACAGCGATCGCCCCCTCACCACAGACTAAGGGGGCAAGGTTCGGGGCTACTGCTGAGTTTACCGGCCAGCAGTCGCCCAACCCGACTCTGCATCCTAAAGACTCGTAGTTCCCGGGTCTTTATTCTTCGGCAAAGCTGCGATCGACACTTGACAGAAACACAGGTTCCACCCGAATGCCCAAAATCGTAGCGGGTCGCACGACCATATACTCTCCTTGAGCTGTTTTGATCGGCACGTTGATAAACTCTTTTCCGTCGGAGTTGGGGACCAATACCCCTTGATACCATTTCTGGAACTCTTGGATCGTGGAAAAACGCACCTGTTCCTTGTGTCCACCCTCGATCAGGAGGGAAACGCCTATATAATCTGGGGTTCTCGGCATACGGCAAGAATTATCCTCAAAGCACCGAGATTATTATGAGCGTTCAAGGGGGCAATTTCATCGGTGTTTTCAGAAAGTATCCGCATCCCCCAGATTTCCTAGGTCGCCTCAACCTCTACAATGGCCCATTGTGAGCCGTTATCAGAAGGGCTCAACCGGACAAGCAAATCAAGACTCAATTCCTCTAAAACCGGCCAACTCTCCTCTCAGAGGCTCCCCAAGTTGTTCTCTTTCATAAGTTCGTAACTTAACGACTATGGAATCTTTCTAAGTGGGTTCAAAGCGATCGCATTACCCCAAAAAATCCGACCCACAATCTCAGACCTATGCTTTATCTACGTCCAAAAGCAAAATTTGCTTTTGGGTTCACCCTTGCCCGCATTGGACAAGACCGATATAAAAACAACAGCAATTTTACCTTGGACAGAGCATGGGTTGAGGCCGTTCCATCAGCCAGGAAGCCTTATATTTGCTTCCCTTATCACTCCCATTAAAATTCCTGTTCAAATCAAGATTTCATAACAAAACTTTCCCCCTGGGGACAGGTAGATTTACCCAAGCTAGTAAAGGCGCTAGAATGAACCCAAAGTTCTGACCTTCTGACCTCGGAGTTGGCTTATATGGACACAACTGCCCATTCCACTACTGAATCCCTTGACAACTTACCCCGTGAGGTGAGGGTCACTCAACTCCAATATCTGATGCAAACCTTGGAAATCGCCGATCGCATCGCCACCAAAGGCTATCTGATCACGAGTTCCGAACTAGCCGACCTCATGGATGTCAATGCCAGCGCCGTCACCAGTCGCGGTGATAACTGGCCTTGGCGTAACTGGATCGTCTCCCGGGTGCGACGAGAAGGAAACCAAATTCTCTGGCAACTAGAACGAATCGATTTATTTAACGGATCCGCTGAGGATGATGGGGCCGGAGAATAACTCCGAATCAACGATTCGTGATTGGTTTCTCAGTCATTACTCTACTGTCCGGAGTCCTTTGTTCCGGCTTTAGAGTCCAGGGTCAAACCTCATGTTCTTTCTTTACGTTTGATCATGCGCTCATGCCATATCCTCAATCAAAGTTCACCCTGAAGGCCCAGCCTTCGGGGAACCCCTCTCATGGCTTCCAATCAAGTGATGCAAAGGAAGCAGGGGGCTGCTTGTTCCGCAGTGGAATTCCTGCTATTGGGGTCCATACTGTCGTCCACGCCACTGAGTCGGGGTGTGAATCGCGGACAGAATAATTCTCAACACTGCCAGAGGGTCAGCCAGAGGAGACAGCCAAAACAACCAGGCCGCCATTTTTGGGGCCTGGGTCCGGTCATAAGAAGGGGCGATCGCCAAATTCAAAGCAAACCGAATCCCCAACAAAAATAAATTTAACCCCAACAGCAACCGCGACCCTTCCAACCCGAATAACAGATATCCCAACACTACCAACAGCGGCAACCCTTGCACCGCCAGCAAAAACCAAACATCTCCCCAAGTTTGCCCCCATGACGCTGCATCCTTGAGGTCCAAACTCCGCCCCCACTCGCGCCAAGTTTCTGCCGCCCCCTCATACATCCGCACCTTAATCACCTTCGCCCCATCCATAAACCCGACCTTAAACCCAGCTTGGGCAATATTTCGGGCCAAAGTCACGTCATCACAAAACGACTGACGGGCGCTCTGATAACCCTCCACTGCCGCCAACACCGATCGCCGACAGAGGAAACATTGACCATTTGCCATCACCCGTTCTGCCGAACTCGCCTCGGTATTCGTGGGACCAAAGCGATAGACCAGGGTCATTAATAGCGCCGGTTGTAGCACCATTTCCCCCGCCTCTTTGAGAATAAACTGCGGGGAGAAAGAGACCAAATCATACCCTTTTGCCTCTGCCGCCTGCACCACTGCCGCCACCAAACCCGGGTGAGGTTGAGTATCCGCATCGATGCCTAAAAACCAGCGACTCCCGGAGGAACTGGACAGAAATCCATAATTCAAGGCCCAAGGACGGCCCACCCAATCCGGCGGCAAGGGGTCATCAGTCACCAAGCGAATCCGGGGGTCCGTTTCTGCCGCCGCCTTGACTAAATCTTGAGTGCCATCGGTGGAGTTGCTATCCACAATGATAATTTCCCGCACTTCATAACTTTGCCGAGTTAATCCAGCCAGACAGGGGGAGAGGCGATCGCGTTCATTTAAAGTCGGGACCACCACACTCACTGCACCATACATCTCCTGAGTCGGTGTAGTCGGTTCAATCGGAGGCTGCCGAAACGCCCCTTTAATCAGCCGAGAAAGCAGAATCGCCGCCGCAGGCAACTGCAACAGTAACAGAATGGTCGATAAAATAGAGAGTGACAAATCAGACAAAATATGGTATAGAGGCAATTCAGGTAAAAGGGAAGCGATCGAGAGTTACCAGCGATCGGGATATCTCGAACAATCCTTACAGGGTATCACTTTACTGCAATTTGCCGATTATCGCTGAGAGATTGATTAAATTCATCCCTTACAGATTATATAAATTTTTAAACCAATTAATAAATACAGTAGACCTTGGATGGGTGGGATTAAGAATTCGCTCCATAATGGCATTATGTAATTGTCGTCCGGGGGGATGTTGCCATGCCAACCAGGTATAAATATTAGCTTTATCAAGATGAGACTCAATTAATGGAGCACCTTTTGTTTGAGCTTCTTTGACCACTCCTTGAGCATAGTCCCACAAGGGTTCACTCTGTTCGGGAATCAAATAGGATAAAAAAGTTTCTAACATCCCTTGCATTTTGTTATCCGGCATAATCCAGACCCCAAACTTCTTCTCATCAGGCAAGATATGAATTAATCCAGATTCTGGAAGTTCATCAGGTAGACCCGGGATAATTTCCCGACAAGTGTTGCGGATACTCTGCCACCGTCCTGCTGGATTATCATCGGCATCGACCATGATGCCTAAAGCCTCTAAACCGGAACTTTTCAACGCCGTGGAAATTTCATCTGGATTGATTAATTGTTGCCACCCATCGTAAGCTTCAATTTTAACAATTGGATTTTTAGTCGTCCCCCAATCGATGCCATTAGCTTCGATAAGGTAGGGAATAACCCGCTTATCTTGCTCCCCTTCAACAAGCAGCAGATTTTGGTGAATTGTTGCCATACCTAACGAACCTCAAATCCTCGTTCTGCTGCAACTACAATTTCCCGGTCTGTAAAGACTACACTGGTATTTTTACCCCGTTCTATGCGGTGAATTCTAATTCCATGTTTAGCGGATGATTCCTGATTGGCAATTGTGGCGAGACTCATCCAACAATCACTATTATGGGTGGTGGCGAAAACCTGAACATTCAATCGAATCGCGGTTTTCCAAATCATTTCCCACATTTTAGAAAGCGCCGTAAAGTGAAGTCCTGTATCGATTTCATCAATTAATAAAACACCCCCTTCTGCACAGATAGTTGCTAAGGCAATGCCTAAAATCCGCCAAATGCCATCTCCCATACTCCCAATCGGTATCCGGCGATCGCTATCTGAAAGACGCACCACAAATCCCCCCCGTGAGTCTGAATTTCTATTAATTCGAGACCTCACCGACGCAATGCGTTCAATTCTGGGTTCAACAATTTGGAGGGCTTCCTGTACCAGCTTTTCTTCAGGATTTAATACAATTTTTTCAAATAAGTCAATCATCTTTTCTTTGGTTAAAGATGATGAATTTACAAATTGAAGTCGGCTTTTTGGGGGTCCTGAATCACTCAGTCTGCTGGTCTCATAGTGAATAGAATTAACAGGAAGTCCCCCAGAAAATAATAAACTAATTTTGCGTTGTTCGCTTTCTTGTGCCCGATGCCATTTAAGTTGAAACTCTAGTTCATTCCCTTCATCTATTAATAACGCCAACTTATCTAATAACGCCAAATCATTAAGAGGATAGGCTTGATAGCCACCAGGAGGTTCAGGGTCCCTTGGGCCATTTTTGAATCGAACTAATCCTGACAAGGTTTCCGTACTATCTTCCGTAGTTCCAGAAATTGAAAAAACCCGATTGGGTTCAATTTCATGTCCATAAAATAGATGGCGAATTTCAAAAACCCGTTCCCGCTGATTCAAGCCATCCTCTTCCCCCTCTAAATATTCCCCTCTTCTGTTCATCACTTTGATCAGGGTCTCGACCGTCCCCCGAGAGCAGAGCACCTCAACCGCTTCTAAAATAGAGGTTTTACCGCTGTTATTTTCCCCAACTAATAAATTGATTCTACCCAGGTTTTCTAGTTTAAAGGATTGGAATCCTCTAAAATTTTCAATGGCTATGGTTTTAAACATAAATTATAGACAAGGGTCATTGGTCGTTTGTCATGTGTTAGTCAAGAAAGCTAGTTGGTCTTACTGTTGTTGGAACGACGCTCTCTCATCTCTTGCGTTAATCATTTATGAATCAGTTAAATTGATTTTGGCTTTCAAAATAGCGGTGATTTCACGTTCAGGATTGGCTAAATCGAAAGGATAAGGGTAGCGAACTGTTTCAGAATTACGCCGACTGATTAACACTTGCAACGCTTCCCGGAATGCCTCTTCTTCATTTCGATGTTGAGACAGGTATTGTTTGAGTTCAGCATGGGTCATTTGATGTAAATTTTCACTCATAGAACAGCCTGCCAAATCTTCGGTCAATCTACCCCTATCACTGGACTAAAAAAGGTGCGCTATGGTCGGACCATAACACACCTTTAATTTTACAAGCAATGGAGGGTTATTTGGCGGCGACTTCTACGGGGGGTAGGGAGACTTGAGAGAGGGTGTTTGCTGGAAGGGGCTCGATCGCCATCTCGGTTTCTGCTGCTTCCAAAGGAGAGGCAATCCACCATAACACCACTGCCGGAACTACTCCCAGAACCATGCTGAGTAAGGTGGGAATCACGAAGCGGGAATCTAATGCAACTAAGGTGATCACTGCACCAAAGGCAAAGTTAACAATGTAGGTGATTAACGGTAATCCTAACTGTGAACGGGATAATCTAAGTGGTGCTTTACCCCAAAAGAAAGCAGCAACACTCATGAAGATTGCGCCGGTTCCCATCCACCCAGTGAGGTTGCGGTAAGGCATTCCGAAAAAGGCTCCTTCTTCTTGGAATTGCCAGAAGGGGAATTGGGTTTGACTCATGGCGGGGTCGAGTACGAAGTCCCAGGCGGTGAGTAGGAGTGCTCCCAGTGCGATCGCCCCAATTTGTCTAACCCAGTTTGGTAGTTGAATCGATTCTAATCCCGCACGGGCTAAGACGTAGCAGACGAGTCCCATATAAAACCAGGACAGGGGAATGGTAAAGGGGACTAACCCGGCAACTTTATAGCCTAAACCACTCAAATATTGATAGTGTCCGAAGGGGAACCCGGTACTGGTCCCGAGTAGTTCACTCCCGAGGGATAGAACCACCGCAGGAACCATGAAGGTTAACCACAATCGCGTTCCCAATACTCTATAAGCATAAAGGGCGACTGCCGCAGCCCCTAAGATGATATAGGAGACTCCCCCTCCAGCCATGCTCCATTGGAATACTTTCTGGCCGAATTCGGACAGATTGACGATGAATTCGGGATTGGGTAATACCAGCAGCAGTCCGGCAAGTCCAAAGGCCATTGATAGGGTATGGCTAATCAGGCACAGACGTTCAGCAGTTACAAGTTGCTTCATTGGAATCTAAAATATTCTGATATTCAGAAAACGCTTCATATTAGTTTACAAATGTTTAGGAAAAATAGGGTTATGACATTTCAAGGGGATGAGGTCCGGTAGGGGGCAGATTTCCAGCATAAGAGTTGCTGCATCCTAAATATAGGACAAGTCGAGAGAAAAAACGCTAAATGTAGAGAAATTGAGTAAAATTGATGCCTTGTCGGGAAATTATTGCGGTTTTGTCTGGGAAGGGGTGGGGCGTCGGTGGCGGATCCGGAATTAAGCCGATCGCGAGGGAAATATCCGTGGTAAACATTTTTTAGCTTACTTCAGCATGGGATTGCCCGGAATGGACCGGCTGCCTGCTTGAGGTGGAGTCAGCTACCTGCGCGATTTTTGTACATTTTGAGAACAGGGGGAAACTTGTGGCGATCGCAACCACCATCGGAATCACACTCGGCGCGGCAGCATTGGTCCTAGGAACCGCTGCCGCTGCCATCGAATCCCAATACCGCAGAAGACCTGGAAATCAACTAGATTTGACCCCAGGAGAATGGCACGAAGAAGTGTTATCTCCCGAACGGCGTCAACTGATTGGGGAACTGGAACTGATTAACCGCACCTCCACCCTAGAAATTATGGTGCCGGAAGTTCATACGGAGGTCAAACTCCTCTCCGGCAGTAGCCTAGAAGGAATCACCACCCGCACAGAAGTGATTCCCATGCACCCGGACGAAAAAGCTCGGGATGATAACTACTGGTTTGGCTATATTGTCAAAATTGGCAAAAAAACTCGCATGAAAGTGGCGATTGATATTCAGGGACCGAACCTCGATCGCCTAAAAGCTGCCTGGATTGCCATCACTTATGTCACCTACGGACCCGAGGGCCGGATTCCCAAAACCCGCCATCTGGTCGTACCCTTAAAATATCCAGACCCCTCGGAATCTACCAACTGGCGCAAGATTCCCGAAGCCAATGCGGAAATTTTACCCATCAAGACTCATTTATTGACGAACTTGGATGATCCCGTTGATATCGTTAAGCGGTATGTGATGCCTCATGCTCAACCTGGGGATATCGTGACCATTGGGGAAACCCCTGTAGCAATTATGCAGGACCGCTGGCATCATCCCAGTACCGTTAAACCCGGATTTGTGGCAAAACGCCTCTGTTATTACTTCCTGCCTACCTCTAGTTTAGCTACCGCCTGCGGATTGCAAACCTTGGTGGATATCGAGGGACCTGTGCGGGTGGCTTTGGCCTTTTTCATTGGGGCGATCGCCAAAGTCTTTGGGAAACCAGGGGTCTTTTACCAATTAGCCGGAGAACAGGCAAGACTGATTGATGACGTCACCGGGACTCTGCCTCCCTACGATCAATTTATTGTCCTCGGTCCCGATAATCCCCAGCAAGTTGTCGATACCATCAAACAACAGACGGGATTATCTGCTGCTATCGTAGACGTGAACGATTTAAAAGCGGTTAAGATATTAGCAGCCTCCTCCGAGCTTTCTACTGAGATTTTAGAGCAATCCTTACGGAGCAATCCTGCCGGGAATGCCGATGAGCAAACCCCTGTGGTGTTGATTCGTCCGGGCCGGAAATCTTAATCCTAAAACAGCGATGGATTATAACGGAGGAAGGAACAGCGCCGATCTTCTGCCTTCCTCCGTGAGGGGGGCGATCGGGCAGGGTGAAAGATAGCCACCTGTGCTGTTCCACGAGGGTTGCGAAGCCCGGAAAGCTTTTTGCACGGTGCTGTCAAGTAATGTTGAATAAACAGTCCCTCCAAAATGACCTCACACCTGCCCCAAAATCAAACACTGACGATCCGCCCTCTGCAATACCGCGACCTAGAAGCGGTAGCAGAACTCGCTAACGCAACTGAAATTGAGGCGGGCAGTCCCAGCAGTTCTATTGACAATGGGTCCCTGGATATTGGGACTCAAATTGATACGGTTCGCCGCTGGTATTGGCCCCTGAAGTTGCTGAGTGTGTTTCCTAATCCACTCCAAAATCGGTTGTGCGTTCGGGTCGCCCAAGACGATCGCAAAATTCGGGGTGCGATTCAGATTTCCCCGTTTAACCATACCCGCAGCACTTGGCGTGTTGACCGAATAGTAGTCCCTCCGAGTTCGGAAAAATTGGGGATTGGGTCCCAACTGATCCGCCATTGCTTAGAGTCCATCTGGGAAGCGCGGATGTGGCTGCTAGAAGTGGATGTGAATGAAAAAGATGAACTGGCGCTGTATCGGCATAATGGGTTTCAGCCGTTGGCGCAGATGACCTATTGGGCGATCGCCTCGGAATTGTTGGAACAGTTGGCCCAACGGGAACCGGATTTGCCTAATTTGATGCCGGTGAGTAATGCCGATGCTCAACTGCTGTATCAATTGGATACTGCGGCGATGCCGCCTTTGGTGCGTCAAGTGTTCGATCGCCATATCCAGGATTTTCATACCAGCTTGGTGGGTGCTGTCATTCAAGGTGTCCGCCAATGGCTGCATAAAACCGAAACCGTCAGCGGGTATGTTTTTGAACCCCAACGCAAAGCGGCGATCGGCTATTTTCAAGTCCGCCTCAGTCGCAATGGGTCTCAACCCCATGTAGCCGAACTGACGGTGCATCCGGCTTACACCTGGTTATATCCTGAACTGCTGGCTCAAATGGCCCGGATTGTCCAAGAATTACCGCCCCAATCCCTGCTGTTAGCCTCTGCGGACTATCAGCCAGAACGGGAAGAATATTTGCAGCAAGTCGGTGCACAGCGGATTTCCCACAGCTTGCTGATGTCGCGATCGGTATGGCACAAGCTGCGTGAATCTAAGCCCGTTTCTCTGGAATTGCAATTATCCGAGGTCCTGCAAGGCTTACAAGGCACTCGCAAACCCATTCCCAGCCGGATGTCTTGGCTATCCAAACCGCCCTCTCCTTCCGCTGGGGGGAAACCAGAACCCTCCCAATCCTCGCTTGAGGATATTGGTGCCTTGCTCCCCAATGAGCAATTGGATATGACCTTGGATGATGATACCCTGAGTTAGAGTCTGGGTCATTAGTCAGAATCTGGCTAATGACTCGACGGCTAACCCTTGGCCGTTCATGAGGATGAGTGGGGTGCATCTGAGTTAGGCAACCACCACCCCGCCCTACGGGCACCCCTCCAGAGGAGGGGAATTTTCCCCATTCCCCTCCTCTGGAGGGGTGGCAGGCGAAGCCTGACGGGGTGGTGAAGGCTGAGTCGGGGTAGGGGCTGGCTCAACACTCGCAACAGTGAGATGCACCCCATGAGTGAACGCTCAAGTCTGTCAGGTTTAATGAGGGAATGGCACAAAAAATCTCAGCACTTGGATTAGATATTGGTCGCAAACGGATTGGCGTCGCCGGTTGCGATGGGACAGGTTTAATTGCTACAGGAATTACCACCATTGAAGGGAAATCTTTTGCCGATACTCTCAGCCAACTTCAGGCGATTATTGAAGAACGGGGGGTATCGCTGTTAGTGGTAGGATTGCCTTATTCAATGGATGGTTCTATCGGCTTTCAAGCGCGCCAAGTTCAGAAATTTAGCAAACGCCTCTCGGCAGCACTCAATTTACCAGTAGAGTTTGTAGATGAGCGCCTCACTTCCTATTATGCCGAGCAAATGATGATTGAACAAAATGTTTCTCCCTCTCGCAATAAAGGGTTAATTGACCGCAAAGCGGCGGCTTTGATTTTGCAACAATGGTTAGAGGACCGACGCAAAACTATCAAAGTGGAAACTGTAGAACAACCAGAAAACAGTTAATCTCTCGTGACTTGGCTCTGCCGAGTCATGCTTATTGGAGGCTCTGCCTCCTGTATCTACACCTCAATTAGGCGGCAGAGCCGCAAAATGCCCGTGTCACGGCTTCAGCCATGACACGAGAAACAATGTTGATAAATTGGGCTTTAAAGTTCTCCGCGATAGGTAGAAGCCCAACCAAAGAGTTTTCTTAAGCGTTGAGACGGGTTGAATTTAAAAACGCTGGTTTCTCCTTCCGGACGAATGTAAAACGTCCCAAAGTTCTTGAGGGAAACGCTTTCCCCTTGTTTGAGGGATTCATAAATTTCTGCTAGGGTTGCGTCTAATATTTCCTCGATCGCATCCGGTTCTTTCTGAATGCGTTGGGCTATTTTAGTAATCAGTTCTTTTTTGTCAATCGACATTTTTGTAGATTTAGTTCAAAGGATAATCGGTTAAACTGAAAGAAAAATTAAAAGATTACTCGGCGATCACCATCAGGAAATCGTCGATTAAAGAATTGTATCACCTTTTTTTTAGACTTCTGTATGAAACGTTTATTTAACCGTCTGTTGGATTGGTTGCCCAAACTTCCCCTGCAAGTTTGGGTTTTAATTTCTGGTCGGTTGTTGTCGGGAATTGGCAGTGGATTTACGTTGTTTTATGCCCCGATATTTTTCGTCAATGAAGTGGGACTCACTAAAACTGCGGTGGGGTTTGCTTTAGGCATCGGTTCGATCGCCGGAATTGTGGGGCGGATTGTCTGTGGTTCCTGTTTGGATTCACCCCATTGGGGCCGCAAACGCACCTTACTGGGGGCGGCGATTATTTCCGCGATCGCCTCGGCAGTTTTAGCCCTAGCCAATGGCTTTGAAATCCTGGTTTTAGGGAATATTCTCATGGGCTTTGGTATCGGCTTATATTGGCCTGCTACCGAGTCCGTCGTGGCCGATTTAACCACCGGAGGGCAACGCAATGAAGCATACGCAATGGCCCGACTTGGAGATAGTTTAGGATTACAATTGGGGGTAATTTTTGGCGGTTTTTTGATTTCGGTAACTGGTGAATATCGGTTACTTTTTATCATTGATGCCGCCTCATTTGTCTTATTTTTTGTGTTAATTTGGATGGCGATTAAGGAACCTCATCGGCAGGAGATTCCTTCTAAACCGCCCCTACAAGGATGGATGAGTGCCTTGCGCGATCGCACCTTAATGGTGTATGCCTTAGTAAATATTATCTTTACTACCTATATCGCCCAAATTCAAACCACTCTACCTCTATATCTCACTGATTTTGTAAAATCTGAAGACACCGGCAGGGGATTTTCCGCTGGAACAATTAGTGGATTATTTACCTGGCATTTAGCCCTCTGTATCTTGATGCAATTGCCCGTTTCCCGAGTCTTCAAACACTGGCGACATTCCAAAGTCTTGGCAATTTCTGGCATTTTATGGGCAGGGGGATTTATTTTTATTGCCATCACCGGAACGATCGCCACTTCACCGTTAGTGACGGCAACGATCGCCCTCGGAATCCTGGCGATCGCGATCGTGGTTTACAATCCCGCTGCCTCCTCTTTAGTCGCCGAAATGGCCCCGGTTTCTCTCCGAGGCGTCTATTTATCTCTGAACTCTCAATGTTGGGCCATCGGTTATTTTATCGGCCCTATTTTAGGGGGATTTGTGTTAGATTTACCCCGTCCCCTCTCTGATGGATTATGGCCCGGATTGGTGCTTAGTGTGGTGGCAGTAATCGGGATTTTACAGGTTCTTGATCGGATGTTGGTTCAAAGAAAACGGCTGAGTGAAGTGCAAATTTAATCAATCCGAGAACTACCGCAAGTCGTTACTACAAAAAGGGATTCTTTATCTTACTTAGTTCGTAGTAACGACTGCACGTGTTTCTTATCGCCGACGCTGTTGCAACTTGCGATAAACCTCTCGTAAATCGACATTATGTTTGGCTAAGGCAACCATAGAGTGATAGAATAAATCCGCGACTTCCCCCGCGATCGCATCGGCATCATCATCTTTACAAGCCATCACCACTTCCGCTGCTTCTTCCCCAATTTTCTTGAGAATTTTATTATCCCCACCGGCGATTAATCGAGCAGTATAGGACTCTTCCGAGGGATTATCCCGGCGATCGCAAATTACCTCAAATACCTGGGATAGCATATCTGCCGGAGGTGCAGCAATTTGGCCCTCAATTTGATGAAAACAACTGCGTTCCCCGGTATGGCAGGCAATATCACCAATTTGTTCAATGCCGATTAATAGACAATCACTATCGCAGTCATAGCGCAGCGATCGCACCTTTTGGAGATGTCCCGATGTTGCCCCTTTGTGCCACAATTCTTGGCGCGATCGACTCCAATACCAGCATTCCCCAGTTTCCAGAGTTTTTTGCAACGATTCCGCATTCATCCAAGCCATCATCAACACGGTTCCATCCAGATAATCCTGGGCGATCGCCGGAACTAGACCCTGTTCATTATAGCGAATCCGATCCACAGGAATCGCCGTTTTACTGCTTACCATTTCAGTCTCTGACATAACGGTTATGTAAACTTAACATCTTTGATTTTCTGACTCCAACCCTCACCGTAATGCTGAACTTCTAAAAAATTTGCATTTTGCGGCGCAGGCTTATAAACTCGAAAAGTCCGGGCAATTCCCAAAGTGGCTGCACTTTCTAAGGGTCCAAAAAAGCGCGAATCCCGGTCCAAAAAGTACGGTTGATTCGCCCACTGTTCCATTTGAGGCTGATTCAGAAAAAAACAGCCCGAATGGGGATTTTCTGCCCGCTTAACAGTAATGGGTTGACCCAGAACTTTACCTGTTAGCACTAGGTTATCACTAAAATAGTGAGCAAAATTATCTTTTCTACCTGTTTTAAATTCCAACTCCGGGTCAATGTAAAACTTTTTAACCGGCTGTTTTTTCACCCATTCAAATCGATTGGGTTGCAAGACGGCATGATTGCCAATATAGGCAGTAAACCAGGATAACTTTTGGAAAAAATCCGGGTCACTTAAAATAATATCATCTTCCAAATAGCAATAATAATCATAGCCACCTAAATTTTGTTTTAACACCCCCTGACATTCAAACCCCAACAGCATCGGATGACAGGCAAAGGATTGATGGGTATAGGAATCCCCAGTCACCGGCAATTTCTCCAGCAGATGTAACCCCTGAGTAGTGCAGATGATAATCGACAGTTCCACAGAAGTTTCCACATTTGCCGGGAGGGTATATAACTGGTGGTTGTACTGAAAATAGAACTGCGATCGACTATTATAAGTGCCATGTAACGATTCAAGGCACTGGGTCAGCGCTTGAATCCTAGGCTGGGAGTCGGGGCTTAACGATGCATAACCGCCCCCTCCTTCGGGATTAAAAACATGAGGAATCGTCACTAAAACCCGCATAGTCGCTGTCTCTAAAACTCTGTTAACACTGGGTACTCAGGTTTCTGGGTTGGAAGGAGATCAAAGGAACAAGAAAACAGGTTTCAGCGCCCTTGCTTCGGTGCAAAGCCAGTAAAGATTCTGTCAAAAAACCCCGTTTCTAACCACTCTACCAGTGCACTAGCCCTCGGGACTGCGATCGGGGTAGGATTAAACATTATAACTTGGACGCTCCTCTTAAACACTTCCCACCCAAAAGCCGTATTCTAAACAAAGTCAACCGTTAAGCCTCTGGCAAAGGAGACCCTTTGGTTACAACCACCTTCAATACCACAAAATCCGAAGAAATTTTCGCAGCCGCCCAAAAACTGATGCCCGGAGGGGTCAGTTCTCCCGTGCGTGCCTTCAAATCCGTCGGGGGACAACCCATCGTTTTTGATAGAGTCGAAGGCGCGTATGTTTGGGACGTAGACGGAAACCACTACATCGACTATGTGGGAACTTGGGGACCCGCCATCTGTGGACACGCTCACCCCGAAGTGATTGCGGCCCTCCATGATGCCTTAAATAAAGGTACCAGCTTTGGTGCACCCTGTTACCAAGAGAATGTCCTCGCCGAAATGGTAATTGATGCCGTTCCCTGCATAGAAATGGTGAGATTTGTCAACTCCGGAACCGAAGCTTGTATGGCGGTTTTGCGCCTGATGCGTGCCTTCACCGGACGGGAGAAATTAATCAAATTTGAAGGCTGTTATCACGGACACGCCGATATGTTTCTGGTGAAAGCCGGTTCCGGCGTTGCTACCTTGGGACTGCCGGACTCTCCCGGTGTTCCTAAATCTACCACGGCCAATACCCTCACCGCACCCTACAACGACTTGGAAGCTGTTAAAGCTTTATTTGAGCAAAATCCTGGGGAGATTGCTGGGGTGATTTTAGAACCCGTTGTCGGCAATGCGGGATTTATTCCCCCGGATGGTGGATTCCTGGAAGGATTGCGGGTCCTCACCCAAGAACATGGCGCGTTACTGGTGTTTGATGAAGTCATGACGGGGTTCCGGATTGCCTATGGCGGCGCACAGGAAAAATTCGGCGTCACCCCCGACTTAACCACCTTGGGTAAAGTGATTGGCGGTGGATTGCCGGTAGGGGCTTATGGTGGACGCCGCGACATCATGGAAATGGTAGCCCCCGCTGGTCCGATGTATCAAGCCGGGACCCTTTCAGGGAATCCCTTAGCCATGACGGCAGGAATTAAAACCCTGGAATTGCTCAACAAACCCGGAACTTATGAGTATCTGGATAAGATTACCCAAAAGTTGAGTCAGGGATTGCTGAAAATTGCCAAAGAAACGGGACATGAAGCCTGTGGCGGTCAAATTAGCGCCATGTTTGGCCTATTTTTCAATCCCGGACCTGTGCATAATTATGAAGATGCCAAAAAATCCGACTTGAGCAAATTTGCCCGCTTCCATCGCGGAATGTTAGAACGGGGAGTTTATTTAGCGCCTTCTCAATTTGAGGCCGGATTTACCTCTTTAGCTCATACCGATGAAGATATCGATCGCACCTTAGCGATCGCCCATGAGGTCATGTCTAGTCTCTAGCTAATCCCACCCAACCAGATTTTCTGTAGCCATTGAGAATGAAGACAATCAGGACGAGTAAACTTCCTGATTATCTTCATTCTCATTGTCTTTTTTTTGTGTTAATTTATATCAAATTTCAATTCCCTAGGTGCACCTCTACCCTTGACTGGACCACCCAAGATAACCATTACTCACTTAAAATACAAAACCCAATGAAAACCCCACAACAGCCACGCAAATTCCGAGTTAGCCTGCTTTTTTGGACTGCATTACTGGCCCTTTCCATCGCCTTCACAATGCCTGAATCAGCCTGGGGACAACAAGTGAATGAACAGGAACTCCAAAGGATTCTCCAAACCCGACAGATTGCTCTGGATGCCTTAAATAACCGGGATTTTACAAGCATTGAACCCTATTTACATCCGTCTTTCACCATTACCACGGTGGATAACCAGGTATTCCATACCGTGAGAGAATTTGAAACCTATTGGAATGAACAATTTAACGGACCCATTGAAAGGCTGAACATGAGTTTGGAGGGGGAAACCATCCGAACTTTTTTATCTCCCGAAATAGAAGTCGCTTCCGGAGAGGCCCTCTCTACATTCTATTTCCGAGATGGAAATGAAGAAACCATGCCCCTGCGATGGACTGCTGTACTCCAAAAAGTGCAGAATACCTGGACGATTCAATCCCTTCATTTTTCGGCTAATTTCTTAGATAATCCCGTTTTAAATTATACCGAAAAACGGGGAAATTTGATAGCAGTGGGAACATCGGTGGCCGGTGTTTTGGTGGGGGCGTTGTTAATGTTTCTGTTACGACGGTACATGAGATAATAGAATCTGAATCCCTCTCTTTAAGAGCATAAATATTGGGAAAGGCTGAGACTTGTGGAAATCCCCCCAGTCCCCCTTAAGATGGTAGGGCTGTTTCATTCTCCCAGCCCAATTCATTTTTGCATTGTTCAATCGCTTTATCTGGCCGGGGATACAGCCTTATTCCCCTCCCTTGGAGGGGTGTCCCGAAGGGACGGGGTGGTTTCTTGATTGGGAAGAGACATATACTTTTGAGTAGGGTGCATAGCTCAATACTTGATTACTAGCTAGAATTTACCACCCGGCCCCTGCGGGGCACCCCTCCAAGGGAGGGGAATTTTGGAGCTTATTCCCCTCCTCTGGAGTAGGGCTGTTTCATTCTCAAGGCCAAATTATTTTTTTGCTTATTCGTAAGCTTTATCGGGCGGGTGATACAGACGTTATTTCCTAACTTTTAACCTAAAAGCAAGAAATAAGGCCGAAAACCCTTTGGCTAGAACACTTACGGTGCCAGGAAAATTTTAGAATGAAACAGCCCTAACTTTAAGAAGGGGGATTTAGAGGGATATAGAGTGGGCAACAAACTAGATTATTCCTCAAAACTGCTCCTCCTAATTTCAGGTCACTAAGCTCTTTATTTGTTTCTCAAAATGAGGCATTTTTTATTACAATTATTCTAAAAATATGCTAAATTTTTTAATTAAAAATGGATTAATTTTTGATGGCTTAGGTTCCCCTGCATTTACGGGAGATATTGGCATCAAACAAGGTCAAATTGTCGCAATTTCTCCTCATCTCTCGCTAGAAGCGGCTCAGGTTGTGGATGCTTCGGGGTTCTGGGTCACACCGGGATTTATTGACATTCATACCCACTACGATTTAGAGCTAGAAATTGCCCCGGGATTGAGTGAATCGGTTCGGCATGGGGTCACCAGTGTGGTGATTGGCAATTGCAGTTTATCTGTTGCCGTAGGGGAAGCGCAAATGTTGGCGGATATTTTTCAGCGCGTGGAAACCCTCTCCCATCGATTGATTGCTAAATGGTTAAACCAGTCGGTTTCTTGGCAAACTCCCGGGGAATATCTGCACCATTTACAACAGTTACCCCTCGGTCCTAATGTTGCGCCGATGTTAGGACATAGTGCGGTTCGCGCTCATGTGATGGGATTGGAACGGAGTCTGACGGTTGACCCTACGCCAGGGGAACTCAACCAGATGGAACTAATCGCTGAATCTGCTTTAGAAGCGGGATTTATTGGTATTTCTATTGATATGTTTCCCTGGCATCGTATGAGTGGAGAATGGCGGGGTTGTACTATCCCCTCTCAACACGCTAAACTACCGGAATATGCTTGCTTGGCTAATCTGTGTCGGCAACGGGACAGGGTATTTCAAGTCACTCCCAATTTACAGCGCTTGGCTTCTTTTTTGGATATTATTGCCCTGGGTTCGGGCATTGGTCAACCTCCTTTACGGTTGACGGTTCTTTCAGCATTGGATGCGGTACATAATCGCAATTTGTGGCGGGTTTTTTCTCCCCTTTTATGGATTTGGAATCGCCTATTGCGCGGGAATGTGCGCTTTCAAACTCTGACGGAACCGTTTACGATTTATTCTGATGGTCCGGTGACTCCTTTATTTGAAGAATTCTCTACGGGGGCACAACTGAATAGTTGTGATTCCCGAGAGGAACGACAGGAATTATGGGCATCAGAAACCTTTCGGAATCAGTTTCGTAAAGACTGGTTGAATGGATGGCGCAAATCCTTTCATCGAGACTTGAAATTGATGGAAATTTTGAGCTGTCCTGAACCGAGTTGGCAGGGGTTGAGTTTTGCAGCGATCGCGGAGAAAATGCAGCAGGACCCGGTGGATTTATTTATGGATTTGTTGCAGCGTTATGATACGGATTTGCGCTGGGTGGCGACGGGTGCAAACGATCGCCTCGAACCCCGGTTAGCAATGATGAAACATCCGGATATTTTGCCCGGGTTTACCGATGCTGGTGCTCATGTTCGGAATTTGGGCTATTATGATGGGGCTTTATCGTTGTTGAAACAAGCGGTAACGACGAATTTTATGACTCCAGAAGCGGCGATTCATCGGGTGACGGGAGAACCGGCGCAGTGGTTTCGCCTGGATGCGGGGGTGTTGAAGGTGGGTGCGAAAGCGGATTTGGTGTTACTGAATCCTCTGGGGTTGCAGGAGGCGATCGCCCCTCAAGTGGAAATATTAGACCCGATTTTAGATGGGGAACCTCGGATGGTGAAGCGGGGTTCGGATCAGATTATCCACTCAGTCTATATCAAGGGCGTTCCCGTGGTGTCTCAGGGTCAAGTGAGTTCTCGTCTGGGTTCTGAACCCCTGGGGACGGTGTTGTTTCCGTCGGTGGCAGGAAGGGAGTGATGGATCAGATGAATGGGACTCAGGGACAAAAGGTGAGAGAGTATAGGGGCGATCGCCTGGACAATGTTCCCTTTACGGAGTATTGGGATATTTTTCTGCTCAAACATCAGCATCCCATGAATGTGGCATTGCACGTTGTAGGAATTTTGATTTTTTACGGGATACTCTTTGCGGCGGTATGGTTTCAGAATTCCTGGATTTTGTTGGGGTTACCCCTCACTCAGTTGACAGGATTAATGGGTCATTTTTGGTTTGAACGCAGTGAGATACAACTCCGGGATGCAGTGTTCTCCTGGCGTGCATCTTTCTGTTTGGGTCGAATGTTATGGCGCATTCTATTGGGTAAGTATAAGGAGGATGTTCGGCAACGGGTTGAACTATCCGGTGGGGCTTCCCTGTTGAGGGTAGAGATGGAAAACTTAGAGGGAGGGAAAGAGAACCACTGAGTTTGTTATGACGAACAATCCGGGATAACCCCTGAATTGGTTATGACGAACTTTGATAAAGATTTGACGTTTTAGGGTTGATTCCGACTCGGGAGGATGAGGGTAAAGAAAAAAGTGGTCCCCCTATTGAGTTGAGAGTCTAGCCAGATTTTTCCCCCATGTCCTTCTACAATCTTTTTGCACAGACTCATGCCGATTCCGGTACCGGGATATTTATTATAAGCATGGATTCGTTTGAAGATTTCAAAAACTAGAGGATAATCTTCTTCAGCAATGCCAATGCCATTATCCTGGATTTTAAATTCCGCAAAATTATCAGGTTTGACGGTGAAAGAAATGTTAATTTCCGGAGTCAAAAGGGGACGGCGAAACTTAATGGCATTACTCAGGATATTTTGAAAAAGCTGGATCAGTTGGGTGCGATCGCCAAGGACGATGGGGAGGGGCTCGTGGGTGATACAAGCGCCACTGCCGTTGATATCGTCTTGTAAATTGGCTAAGGCTTCGGATAAAACGATTTCGCAATCAATGGGTTCAAGTTCAACATTACCCACTCGGACCCGAGAATAGGACAATAAATCCTGAATCAGTTGATTCATCCGCTGACTGGCTTTAGAAATTTCACTCAGATAATGTTCGCCCTTTTCATCGAGTAAGCTATCATATTTCCAGAGTAACATATCTGCATAGCCCATAATTAGTTGTAAGGGAGATTGTAAATCATGGGAAGCGACCCCGGCAAATTGCTCTAATTCCGTGTTGGATCTTTTTAATTCCTCATTCAGGGTTTGTAACTCCTGATTTTTTTGGTTCAGTTGGCGTTGCAGACGCTCGATGGTCAGTTGTTTATGGATTCGCGCTAGGACTTCTTCAGTTTGAAAAGGCTTGGTGATGTAGTCCGCTCCTCCGGAACTAAAGGCTTTAACTTTTGCGGTGATATCATCAAGTGCGCTGAGGAAAATGACCGGAACTTGGCAGGTAAGAGGGTTTGCCTGGAGGGATTCACACACTTCATACCCGCTTAAATCGGGCATCATGATATCTAATAAAATTAAATCCGGGACAAATTTTTTGCAAGTTGATAAAGCCATTTGTCCGTTTAATGCTTTGCGGACGTTATACCCTTTGATGACCAGCATCGAGGACAAAACTCGTAAATTATCCGGTTGGTCGTCAACAATTAAAATCACGGGTTTATTAAAGTCATCTGTAAAGGAAATCATAACTCCTCCGAGTAGGTTAAATTCATAATTTGATGAAATTGAAAATTTTCTGCTAATTTACTTAAGGCCCGACCTACTGGTTCAAAATCCGGAGGCATTTCTTCGATTAAACTTAAAATCATGTCATCGCTGCATTGAGCAGCAGCCTCATAAATTTGTTCTATCCAGTGAGTTGGCATTTGTTCTAAATAAGATTTAAGTAAATCCGGTGAAATTTCCTCGGTTTCAGTCTCTTGTTTTAGTTTTTTAAAGGGGTGAAGCTCATCGGCATAAATATAGTCCACCTTCAAATGGTATCCGATTTTTTCTAACAGTTCATCTTTTTCTAAAGGTTTGCGAAGGAAGTCATCGCATCCAGCGGCAAATACTGCCGAACGGTCCTCCTCAAACACACTGGCAGTTAGGGCTAAAATGGCGGTTGTATGACTTCGGGGAGTGGATTTAATCTGTTTGGTGGCTTCATAGCCATCCATGACAGGCATTCGGATATCCATTAAGATTAAATGCGGCTGCCACTGTAACCATTGAGCGATCGCCTCTTGTCCATTTTCAGCTTCGTGGACTTCAAATCCAATACTACCGAGGAGTTTGACGAGCAACAACCGACTTTCTAACATATCGTCCACAACGAGTATGCGTTTAGTCGGTTGATCCGGAGCTAACCCAATCACCGACCCCTTAGATTGAGTCTGAGGGACTTCACTCGGATGCACAGGTTCAACCTGAATAGCAAAGGTAAAATTACTACCCACTCCCAGGATGCTGCTCACTTGAATTTCACCCCCCATCATTCGCACAAATTGACGACTAATGGGTAAACCCAATCCCGTTCCTTGACCGGATTTGCGTCCCATTTCTGTTTGACCAAAACTTTCAAAAATCAGGTTCATGTCTTCCGGTGCAATTCCCGAACCCGTATCTTCGACTTCAAACCCGAGAAAGCAGGGACAGGAATCCCGCTGATTCAGCGATTCACAATCTCCACTGCCGTGATGAACGCGCAAGGTGATGGAACCCGTTTGGGTAAATTTAATTGCGTTCCCCAAAATGTTAATTAAAACTTGGCGCAATTTGGGTTGATCGGCGCGAATGTAGAGGGGAACATCCGAGGCAACTTCGGTGATGAGGAGGAGATTTTTTTCATGAGCTTTAAACCGCAACATATCTTCTAAATCTCGCAGCATCTGCCCCAGATCAAAGGGTTCTAATTTTAAACTTGTTCTCCCGGCTTCAATTTTTGACATTTCTAAAATGTCATTAATTAGTTCTAGTAAGTGAGAACCAGCCCGATTGATAATTTCAATTTGTTGTTGGTGTTCCGGTTGGAGGGAAGGGTCCCCAGCCATCACCTGAGCAAAGCCGAGGATCGCATTGAGTGGGGTTCTCAATTCATGGCTCATATTCGCGAGAAATTCACTTTTGGCATGGTTAGCCATTTCGGCTGCGATCGCCGCTTGTTTGAGGGCTTCTTCGCCTTGTTTGCGATCGGTGATATCACTGCCGATACCTAGAAATCCGGTAATCTGACCCATCGTATCTTGTAAGGCGGTGATCGAAAGCCATACGGGGAAGCGAGAACCATCCTTGCGGAGGTAGGTCCATTCGCGGATATCCGGGACCCCATGACGAGCATTAGCAACGATCGCATCAAATCCGGGGGCGATGGGATACCCCAACTCAGCGGTTAAGGTGTCGGCGCGTTCCTGAAGTTCTTCCCGAGTGTGGAGGATCACCACATTTGCCTGGGCAGTGACTTCTTGCGCGTTATACCCCAGTAATCGTTCAGCAGCGGCATTGAAGGTGAGAATTGTACCTTGGGGGTCTGTGGCAATAATGGTATGTTCGGCACTGTTGAGAATAGCTTGTTGCAGCCGGTTGGTTTCAATGAGTTTGGCTTGGGTCTGTTTAAGCTGAGTAATGTTGCTGGCAGTACCCGTAATCCCGATTACAAAACCCCCTTCATCCCGCAAGGGAATCGCATTGAGCATCATGTAAATCGGAGTTCCGGCTTGGGTGATATGAGTGGTCTCATATTGAGAAATTTCTTGTTCTTCTAGGAGGATTTGGCGGAAAAATTGCTGATCCTGAGCCCATCGACTCGGATGAATCAACTCCGTAAACGATCGCCCGAGCGCCTCCGAGGGGCTATATCCATAAATATCTCGAACTGCCGCATTCACAAAGGTAATCCGTCCTTTGGTATCGATGGTCCAAATTAAGTCTTGGGAGGTTTCTACCAGGTTGCGATATTTGCTTTCACTGGTTTTTAGGGCAGTTTCGGTGAGAATTCTGGCGTTAATTTCTTGTTGAAGTTGCTGGTTTTTTTGGTTGAGTTTGGCGCGCGCTTGTTTTTCCCGCTTCAGAAAATTGGCTTGGGCGATCGCAATGCCCACTTGAGCGGCAATGGTTTCAATCAGCTCGATTTCTCCCCCACTCCATTCCCGGGGGCAAGCGCAGTGATGCAAGAGCAAGGCCCCATTCGGTTGTCCTTTATAGGAGGTTCGCACTAACAGCATGGATTTGACCTGAAACTGTGGGTATTGAGCCAAAAGGGGCTGAAATAAGGGGTCTGTTTCTAGGTCATTGATGGCGACGGAGCGATCGCTTTCTAAAAATTGTTCAGTGTAGGGAGTTTTATCCAGGGGTATTTCTAACTCTGGACTCCATTGGCACCCCTGAGCAAGGGCGAAAGCAGCAATTTGCAAGGGGGGAATTCGGGATTCCAGGTAAGTATGAATTTCACAGCAACTCACCCCAAAGGCATCTCTAATTTCTTGGGCGGCAGTATCTAGCAGTTTCTCTAGCTGTAATTCCGAGCGGATTTTTTCCGTGATGCCTCGCAGCAGTTCGCTGCGGACTAATTGTTTTTCTAACTGAATTTTGACCTGTTTGCGAGTGGTAATATCTAAAATCGTGCCAAAAATTTGACTCGGTTTGCCCTCCAGGTCCCTAATCACTTCTCCTTTGGCCTCTATATAGCGAATTTCCCCATCCGGTCGCTGGATTCGGCCTTCAATTTGATAGGAACTCCCCGAGGCGATCGCCTGCTTTAAGGTTTGGGAAAACCGGCGGCGGTCCCGAGGATGAATCATCTTTAATACTTCACCGTAGCTGGGTTTCACTTTATATTTGACCCCCAGAATCCGAAACATTTCATCGGAAAGCACTAAATGTCGGGTCACCCAGTTCAATTCCCAGTTCCCAACCCCGGCAACTCGTTGGGCGGTGGCTAATGATCTTTGACTTTTTTGTAAGGAAATAATTAATCTGTCTTTTTCCCGTTCCGCTGCATTGCGTTGCTGAATTTCCCAGCTCAGTTGAAAGTTGCGTTCCCTTAATTCCCCCTCTAATTTTTGCAGTTTCACTTGATGCTCAATCCGGGCTAAGATTTCCGCTTCCTGAAACGGTTTAGTAATGTAATCCGACCCGCCCACGGCGAATCCTCTAACTTTATCAAAAGTTTCATATAAGGCACTGATAAAAATAATCGGAATATGGCGGGTTTGCTCTTGAGATTTGAGCTTTTTACAGACATCATACCCATTCAGTTCCGGCATCATGATGTCCAGTAAAATGAGGTCTGGAGTATTGACATCCACCGCCTGAAGTGCTAAAATTCCATTCGGTGCGGCGCGGACTTTATACCCATGACCTGACAGCAAATCCACTAACAGTTTTAAGTTAGCAACCGTGTCATCAACAACCAAGACTTCGCCTTTATAAGACCGCTCTCCCTCTGTTTTCATTCGTCAATACCTCGCCGATACAATCAAGATGGAAAATGGGTGGAAACTCGAAATCCCGGGTCTAGGCAGTTCGAGAAGTCCGGGAGGATTGATAGCGATCGCAGATATCCTGAATCCGCTGTGTCCTCTATCCGGACCGGATCAGCTACAGTAGGCCCTTTCTACTAACCCCTCCCCAAACTACTTCTTTAGGGTTGAGAATCCTTTGCCCTCAGTCTTTAGGCTCACTCAACCTCTTGTAAAAATCTAGCTCGATCCCCCTTTCGCTCCCTTGAGATCCCTTCCCCTCGCCCTGGGATCTCCCTCCCATTGATGGCGTGGGTTCCCCGGCCAGTCCCCCTGGGTTCCTCCTACAGTGCCCCTTAAGAAGGGGGAGGCCAGAGGAATGGGGCTTGAGAGAATGGGGCAAGAGGTTTACTCTAACACCGATTTGATCACCGTTAAGATTTGGTCAAACTCAAAATTTTGGGTCCAGTTGGTTAAGGTATTCGCAAAAGATTCATGGCGATCGCGAATGTCATCCAACAGGGACACCATTAATTCTACATCACAGGATTTCGTGGCAAGGTTGAAAGAATTCAACCAATCCCGGGGAACGTCACTCCAATCACTTTCGGTTAAAGGGACTGGGGGAAGGGCCACTGTTTGGGCCGCTGATTCGCCCGGGTCTTCATACACAAACCGCACCCCTAACTGTTGAGTCAAGCAGTCAAACAGTTCCGTATCCCGAAATGGTTTGCGGATAAATGCATCAAATCCCGAGGAAAGCCCAACGGCATTTTCCTGCTCACGATAGCTGGCGGTTAAAGCCACGATCACCGTGGCTTGGCCTTTCATAGACCCTTTAATCTGTTGAGTGGCCTCATAGCCATCCATCACCGGCATTCTTAGATCCATAAAAATTAAGTGGGGTTCCCATTCTTCCCAAAGGGCAACCGTCTCCTGACCGTTGCTACTCTCTAAGAGGTCAAATCCCAGAGGCTTCAGGCATTTAATCACAAAGGTGCGATTATCCCGGCGATCGTCGGCGATCAAAATCCGGTATTGGAGTTGGTTCGGTTCTAGGGCCACGGCCCGACGTGGCGGGGCGATCGGTTTGGACTCACTCGGGGCTGCCACCGTGGCAGGGATCTCAAAGCTAAAAGTGCTCCCTTCCCCAACCTGCGATCGCACCTGAATAGAGCCGCCCATCAACTCCACAAACTTGCGAGAAATCGATAACCCTAAGCCGGTTCCCTCTCGGGCTTCCAGTCCCGTTCTCGTTTGCACAAAAGCTTGAAACAGATGGTCTAACTCGTCCGGAGCGATCCCCGGTCCGGTATCCGACACTTCACACCGGAGGTTCAGGGTTTGATGTTCCCCGGTATCGGGGTTGGGGCAACTCGATGGCCCTTCCCCGGTTACCCCCCGCATGGTGACACCGATCCGACCCGTCTGGGTAAACTTAATCGCATTCCCGATTAGGTTAATCAGCACTTGCCGCAATTTAATCTCATCGGCCTGGATGTATTCCGGGACCTCCGGGGATCGTTCGACAACGAAGTCCAATCCTTTGCTATGGGCTTTGAGCTTAAACATGGATTGTAAATCGGTAAGGAGGTGAGAAAGATTAAAATTAGTTTCTACAATTGTAGTCCGTCCGGCCTCAATTTTTGCCAAATCCAAAATATCATTAATTAACGTTAGCAAATGCTCCCCACTGCGGTGAATAATTGCCACATTTTCTTTGAGATCCGGCGATAAAGATGCATTGGACAGGAGCAGTTGAGCAAACCCGAGAATGGCATTCAGAGGCGATCGCAATTCATGACTCATACTCGCTAGGAAAGCACTTTTGGCTTGATTAGCCCGATCAGCAGCTTCGCGGGCTTTTTCCACCTGTTGGTACAGTTCCGCTTGGTTGATGGCGATCGCCAGTTGATTGGCAATTGCTCCTAACAATTCCATCTCCGTACTATCCCAAGGCGATTCCCTTAAATTCCGCGCCAAACATAAGGCTCCCCAGACCCCCGCACCCATTTGTAAGGGTAAAATCAGCCAGTGACCGCCAAAGCTGCCGAGCAACTCCACCCGGGGATCATTGGGATGCGGTTCCCAGCCGGATAAAGCCACGGGTTTTAAGGCTTTAAGGGTCTCGGTGAAAGGGTTTCCGACATCAGGAATATCCAGATCCAGGGTACTGGGGAGGGTATCAAAGGGACGATATTCCGCCATATTCCGCCACAACGCCTCATCGGGGAAATATTGCAGAATTTTCACCATATCGGCCCCTAATAGCCGTCCGCTTTCATGGGCTGCACTAAATGAGATCGTGGTCAAGTCCAAAGAATTGCGAATACTTTGTACAAATTGGCTCAATACCTGCTCTCGTTGCATCTGCGATCGCAGAATTTGTTCCGCCTGCTTCTGGAGGCTCACATCCTGGATTTGGGCGATAAAATGTAACGGTTCCCCCTCAGTGGTGCGAACCAAGGAACCCGTCAGCAGTACCCAGACAAAATGCCCCTGTTTGTGAATGTAGCGTTTTTCTAATTGATAAGACCGGATTTCACCCCGCAGCAGTTGGGTTGCATAGTTCAAGTCCAAATCTAAATCCTTGGGATGGGTAATGGCTTGAAAGTTTAGGTTTAACAGTTCATCCTCGCCATAGCCGATAATCTCACAGACTGCCCGGTTAACTTTCAACCATCGGCCATCGAGTCCGACGATCGCCATACCAATCCCGGCATAGTCAAAGGCAGTGCGAAATCGTTCTTCACTTTCGCTCAGGGCCAGGACCGTGCGCTTACCTTCGGTAATATCGAGTACGGTTCCCCGCAGGTGGATAACCTGTCCCCTGTCATCTCGAACCGCTTCCCCTCGCGCTTCTAAGTATCGGCAGATGCGATCGCCCTGGATAATCCGCAGGTCGATTTTATAGGAAATTCCCTTAAGTACAGCCTCCTTGAGATTCTCTTGCAGTTGGACTCGATCCTCGGGATGAATGGCATTAAAATGCGCCTGATAGGCCGATTCCGGGTAAGCTGGATCGACCCCAAACATCTGGAACCATTCCTCTGAGGCCGTGAGTTGCTCGCTCTTGAGGTCCAGTTCCCATCTGCCAATATGGGCGATTCGTTGTGCTTCGCGCAATGCCGCCTCACTCTGACGGAGTTTGGCTTCAATTCGCTGGCGATCGGTAATATCATGGACGGTGCCAATCCACTTTACCAATGTTCCTGCCCTATCAAAAACGGGTTCGCCGCGCACTTCTATTTCTCGAATTTCCCCAGTGGGGCGCTCAACCTGCTGGTTCAATTCCCAGGATTCACCGCACCTCAATTTGTCTTGAATTTCCCGCTGTTCCAACCAGGGAGTTTGGGGATGAATCCGGGGGTGAATAGGTTCGAGGGAGGGTGGGATCGGACTAGGTTCTAATCCATAAATCCGATAGAGTTCTTCAGACCACAGGGTGCTTTGATTCACCGGATCAAATTCCCAGCTGCCAATATGAGCAATTTCCTGAGCTTTGGCTAAATTGGCTTCGCTGTGGCGCAGTTTCTCTTGCGCTTCTCTGGATTCGGTGATATCTCGGGCGGTTGCATAAATGAGATGACCCACGGGAAATGAGCGCCATTCTATCCATCGATAAGAGCCGTTTTTATGGCGATAGCGATTGACAAAGTTGATCACATCTTGTCCATCCAAAAGTTTATTCATCTCGGTGTCGGTTTGGTTGAGGTCATCGGGATGGATTAACTCATAAATTCGCATTTTTTCTAATTCGGCGACGGTGTAGCCGAGGGCTTTTTCCCAGCCCAAACTCACTCGACGTAAGTAGCCTTCCACATCACCAATGCAGAGTAAATCTAAGGCCAGGGTAAAGAAGCGATCAATTTCTTCCGTTTTTTGCTGGAGGTTGAGTTCCAGTTGTTTTCTCAGGGTAATATTTTGAATTTGCTTGATGGTATAAAGGGGCTGTTTGTCGCGATCGCGCACGAGGGAAACGCTCAATAATCCCCAGATAATTTTCCCAGTTTTATGCTGGTAGCGTTTTTCCAGATGGTAATAATAAATTTCCCCTTGTACCAGTTCCTCCAGGTGACTCAAGTCACTTTCGAGGTCTTCGACATAGGTAATATCTTGAATGGTGAGGGTTAATAATTCTGATTTAGAATACCCTAACATTTGACAAACGGCGGTATTGACATCTAATAACTGCCCATTCAAAGCAACCAAACACATTCCTACTGCCGCACTTTCAAAGGAGTTTCTAAACCGTTCTTCGCTTTCGCGTAATGCCTCAGTGCGTTCCGCTACTTGCAATTCTAAGCTGTGGTTATAGTCGGCTCTGAGTTTCTCGGCTTGTTTGCGATCGCTAATATCGGTAAAGGCATTAATCGCATAAATAACCTGGCCGCTTTCATCAAAAATAGGCGTGGAATACACCTGGATCGGAATCCTTCCCCCTGCGCGTTCAATTTCTAAATCTTCTGCCATCACCGCTTCCCCTTGCAGCGCCCGGATGCCCGGGAGTTCTTCCTGGGGATACAGGCGATCGCTACCGGAGAGATAAACCTGATAAACCGTGGAGAGTTCTTCTAGGGAGAGGGGCGGCGGGATTGGTCCTAGCAATTGCTGTCCCGCCCGATTCATATAATGATATTTTCCGGCGGGATCTAGGGCCGCAATTCCAATGGGAAGCGCTTCTAAAAATTGATTAAATTTGCTTTCACTTTGGCGCAGGGAAGTATAGAGTTTGGCATTTTCCAAAGAGATTGCCGCCTGGACCGATAAAAATTTTAAAACTTCCAGGCGATCGCGGGGAAATGCTCCGGAAATGAGATTATTCTCCAGATAGATAATCCCACTGAGTTTAGCCCGGTCTAAAATGGGCATACAGAGGATGGACTTGGGTTGCTGGGCGCGAATATAGCGATCTCCTTGAAATGGCCCCTCCACTGTAGCATCGTTTAGAGCCACAGTCTCCCGCGTGCGGATCACATAGCGGACGATCGCAGCGGATAGCCAGTCCTGATCCTCCGTACCCTCTCCTACCGCCTTCAAGGGGATTCCCGGTTGACTCGTTACCAGTTTTTCATCAATGGCAGCTTGAACAATCCATTCCCCGTTTTCTTCTCCGATTAAATAGCCTTTTTGTGCCCCGGCATTTTCAATCAGAATTTTCATTAATGCCCCCAGCAGCTTTTCGATTTCTATTTCCCGCGTCAGGGCAGCTGAGGATTTTAAAACACTGACTAAATCCAACACCACTTCGGCTTTACTGCTGGTGGAGTGAATAGTTTCTGACTGAGTTTCCGCCAGATTCTCTGATCCCCTCTCCTTTTGGGGTTTGTCCAACCATTGGGAATATTGAACGCTTAATTGTTGAACTTTTGCGCCTCCTTGCCATTGTTGATAAAGGGCATAAGCTTGTTGGATGTACAGTTCAGCAATTTGGCTCATTCCCCGGTGATAATAGAACTCCCCGGCCAACTCATAAGCTAAAGCTTCTTCCTGGATAAAATGATGCTCCCTAGCCCCGACAATGGCCCGCTCATATAATTCCGCCGCTTGCCAATTCTGACCGAGAATCCGGGCTTTTTCGGCTTCGACTAAATCATATTTATGTTGATAGGTCATCGGTCCCGAGTTCGCCCATTCTAGGAGGCGAATTTGATGGGTTTCCACTCGGCGAAGGAAGTCCTGTTGCTGAGGTTCTTCCAGGGACGAATATAATGCTAATCGGGCCAGGGAATCATAAAAGGGCAGTTGACCCAAGGGCATCAAGGAGGCGATCGCCGCTTCATATTGGGCGGCGATAGTCAGACTCTCCACCGCTTTTGGCCCGTCTTTTAAATAATAACTGAGCATCCCTTGGGCCAGATGGAAGCAAAATAAAGACGTATCACTATTATTTTGCCTTAAAAATTGCAAGTCTTGGTTATCATCAAAAACTTCCCCATTTAAACGCCCCACTTCCCCGGCATTTCCCTGGAGATTTAACGCCAACTGCAACCAAATTTTAGTATAGTAGCGTTGAATATCCTGCCGGTGCTTTTCGATAATTTGCAAAGATTCTTGGTGTTTTTGGATGACCTTTTCTAAGGGTTCCCCACTCAGCAATGAATAACAACTATATTGCATGGTTGCATAACAGGTATATTCTAAATCCCCAGTTTCCAAACCGAGACGCACTGTAGCCCTTAAACCGGCGATCGCCGCTGGGAGGGGTTCTTTCCAATGTCGGATAAAACCATTAAAAATATGATGAACTTTACAGCGACTTTCCGCACTCTCAAACTGCTTTAATAATTCCAAAGCAATCTGCCCTAACTGATACCCTCGTTCTATCTCTCCTGTACCACAAAGATTAAACCCATAATAGGCATAAGCAAAGGCAGCCAAGGGCGAATTTCCATATTCCAGGGAAAGCTTAACCATCGTCAAGGCCATTCTGGAGACCCATTCCGGCGTCACAATGATAGCCGTCCCCCAGACGCTCATTAAAATCTGCATCGCCGCTAATTTATCCGGTTCTTCCATCAAAGGAAGACGGGATAATTCCGCCAGATCCCACTGAATTGATCCGGATTCAGCCAGGGGAACCCCCAACATTTGCAAAACTATTAAACTGGTATCAACGGCTTTTTGAAGCTGGTTAATTGCACTATACAGTTGAATCAAAATTTGATAAACCTTGACCCGTTCTAAAAGAGTTCGGCCCTGGTTGAGGACCACCGCTGCCAGGGCTTCAACTTCAGGATAATGAGTGGTTAAATATTCCGCTTCTACGGCTTCCAGATGAAGCTGGAGGGTCAGGTCATAATGGGTCTGCCAACTCTGGGGCGGTAATAGGCTCAAACCGGACTTGAAATACTGGGTAGCCAGACTATAAGCGCTGCCTAATTTGGCTTTTTTACCGGCCCATAAATTGAGGTAAGCTAGGTCTATTCTCTCCGTTTTGTCCGTCATCAACTCGCTGCCCTGATTGAGATGATTAACCCTAATAAATAGGGTTTCCGGTAAGGAAGCGGATGGGTCATCCAGGGAGAGTTGCAACGGATTCACGTTATCCTGTAGCAAGCGACCTATTTCTAAGTGTCTCGCGGGCCGTTGGGCTTCGGGAATTAAAGAGTAGGCCGCTTGTTGAACCCGGTCATGCAAAAATTTAAACTTAATTTTCTCGCTGTCAATTTTGGGAAGCAACGGCAACAGTTTATAATTTTCATTTAAGGGAATCACCAATCCACTTTGCAGGGCTGCAAATAACTGGTTTAATACGACTTCCGGCTGCGATCGCGCAATTCGGCTTAAGGTTTCCAAATCAAAGGGACTGCCAATACAAGCGGCAAGCTGTAAGATGGTTTGGGTTTCCGGGCTAAATTTAACCAGTTGACTCGCCATTAAAACTACTACATTATCCGTAATCTCTCGGGCTTCTATTTCGGCTAAATTCCAGGTCCAATTTTGGCGATCGCTGCTTAAAAAAATCAACCTTTCCTGATAAAGGGAATTCAAAAATTCTAAGGTAAAAAATGCATTACCCCCAGTTTTTTCAGAGACTAACTCGGCTAAGGGTTGCACCAAGGATTGAGGGGAATGCAATGTGGCTGCTATTAAGTCCGCCACATCAGAAGAAGTCAGATTGTCCAGGGCGATTGTAATTAAGTTGGGGAATTCTGTTTCCAAATGTGCCTTCGTCATCATCAAAGGATGAGTTCCATCGACTTCGTTATCCCGATAGGCCCCAATCACCAACAAAAATTGCAAATCGCGATCGCTTAAAATCGCCTCCAACAGGGTTAAAGAAGCCAGATCTGACCACTGGAGATCATCGAGAAAAATCACCAGTGGATGTTCGCGATCGCACAGGGCTTTTAAAAAGTTTTGAACCACCCAATGCAGCCGATTTTGGGCTTCTTGTCCCCCCAAATCCCCCACAGGAGGTTGAGGTCCGATAATTTTTTCTAAATTCGGAATCATCTCAATTAAAACCTGCCCTGTATGACCTAGGGCGGCTAAAATGCGACTGCGCCATTGTTCAAAGACAGCTTCCGGTTCCCCTAAAATAAAATTACAAAACTCATTGAAGGCTTGAATCAGCCCTAAATAAGGAATATTTCTTTGGTATTGGTCAAATTTTCCCGCAATAAAGTTACCCCGTTTACCGGCGATCGGTTTATGAACTTCTCGAACTAAAGCGGATTTACCAACCCCCGCATATCCCGCCACAAGAATCAGTTCCCGATTCCCCTCGGCAGTGCGCTCAAAGGCTTCCAATAAGGTCTGAATTTGAGCTTCCCGCCCATACAACTGTTGGGGTAATTGAAATCGGTTTGAACGGTCCTGCTGTCCCAGGGAAAAGGTTTTAATCGTTTTGTTAGTCTGAAGCTGGCGCAGACATTCTTCTAAATCCGCCTTCAATCCCCCTCCCGATTGATAGCGATCTTCAGCATTTTTGGCCATTAATTTGGCAATTAAGTTGGACACAGTGGCGGGTATTTGGGGTAGAATAGTCTTCAGAGAAATCGGCGGTTTGGCAATATGACTATGAACCCATTCCATCGGATCCTCACTCTGGAAAGGTAAGATGCCGCTTAAGAGATAGTAAAAGGTGACCCCCAGGGAATAAAAATCGGTGCGATAGTCAATGCAGCGATTCATGCGCCCGGTTTGTTCCGGGGACATATAGGATAAAGTGCCTTCGAGACGATTGGCATTTTGAAAACTCGGATTTTCCTGGGATAACACTGCTGAAATCCCAAAATCAATAATTTTGACTTGTCCAGTCTGGGGATTTAAGACAATGTTACTGGGGTTAATGTCTTTATGAATGATGTTATGCTCGTGAATTTGTGAGAGAATTTCAGTGATGGCAATGGCCAAGTTAAAAAAATCTTTCAGTTCCAGTTTTCCGGCAATTTTTAACCGATTTAAGGATTCAGCCCCAAAATCTTCTATGAGAAAAAAGGGGCTACTTCCCTCGCTGCTGAACTCATAAACTCGTGGGATTCCGGCTAAATTGAGCGATCGCGTTACTTCATATTCCCGCCAAAACCACCCCAATCGTTCTGGGGAAAAATAAGCCTTTCTCAGCATTTTCAAAATCACGGCTTGTCCCGAAGCTGTAAGATAGCCGCGATAGACTTCAGAATTACTGCTTTCGTAAAGTTTTTGGGTTAAACGAACGTCTGAAAGGGTAATCATTAAACCTCGATGTCCAGCAAAAAAAATTGATTGAGTTCTGAGCAAATTCCACCGGCGATCGCTTGGATGAGGTCGGTACAGTAGAAGGAAGACCCTGGGGTTTCTTGACCCCTGCTTTAGTCATTCAGACTCCAGACAGGGGGACGGTCAAACCCGGTTTTTGGGCTATAAAATCTCATACTGTACTGATCCAACAATTTGGGCGATCGCACTGAGCTAATCGGGTTCCCCCCCCGAGCATTGACTCGGAGTTAGGGCCGTTTAATGTTCCCTCCACCGTGGAGCCTTGTTCTGAAACTGGACTGCGCCCTTAACTAAAGTAGGGATAGAAGGTACTTTTCATCTACTACCCCACCCACAGATAGGGTTATTTCCCCATGAAAAGCCCCAGTCCTTTACGAAGTTGGCTTGCACAAGTTCTTAAGCAACTCTCCCCTGATTCATTCAAGTCCCTGGATGAATCACGGGTATATTAACCGGAGGAAATATCATACAACGGTCCCCAGGGATAAATTCCGCCTCTCTACAGGAAAGTCAAGCCTCCTGTTTCCCGACGGAGTTATTACTATCCCCTGCATTGTTTCTTCCCCGAGGGCATGGGGTGAAACAATGAAGGCGACTGCCTCCCTGAATTGAGTTAGCAACGGAATCGGCTTAGAAATCCGCACCGATTGGGCTGGATATCTTGTTCTTGACAGAGTAAGATTCTAAACGTATAATTTTTTGTTGGTCATAAGTTACCTGGGGTTTGCTTACACAGATGAAGCATAATATGGGTATCTTAATTATAACCATGAGTGTTCCTTCCTGAATAAAAGAAGTTGCCCAACCTGACTTCCCCTAACGGGCAACAAAGCCCCTACAAAACTCTGGATTTGCGGCCTATGAGTAAATAACCCGCTGAAGTTTGTGCAGATGAGGTCAGGACCCGGGGAGTTTTAGCAGGTCAGGACTCTGTAACCCTCTGAAGGGTTACCCTCGGGAAGAGACAACTGAAGAGGCTATCCCAAAAAAGTAAAGAAATTATAAAGACCGTCTTGGTAACTCCCCAGAAGAAGATCACCCTGATCCGCCTATTCCCAGCCCAGCATGGTAGAGATCGTCTGGGATAGGGTGAGAGAATTGAAGGGTTTAGAAATAGCACCGGCGACTTTTAACTGCTCAAGCTGATGCTGTGTAAACCAAAGTGCTTTGGCTGTCAATAAAACGACCGGAATTGACCTGGATAAGGGGTTTCCTTTGAGGCGCTCCAGAAAAGCAAAGCCATCCATTCCTGGCATAGAAATATCCAGCACGATCGCATCGGGTTGCTCCGTGGCAGCCAGCTTTAAGCCATGTTGAGCCGAGGGCGCTAATAACACTCGCCATCCCCCGAGGTCTTCTAAGCAGATTTGCACTACCTCTCGAACGGTAATTTCATCATCCACCACTAAGATTAGTTTATCATTCATAGCCACCTCTAAGTCACATAAACATTAGGGAAATGGCACTCAACCGGGTTTAAACGGGGCGACGAGGGGCGACATTTTCCAACTGGATGGAATTGGATAAAACCCTTTGGGTTTTCCCCATTCTTTTCTATTTACTGTGTTACCCCTGAAACATTTTCTTTGGGTATTATATCCTAATCCTAATGCAGCCTAGGGAATGGACTAGAGTGCCTTCCCCCTTCCCGGAAAGATTCTCTATGATCCTGGAGAATTTGTCAATGACTGAATTTTATCAACCTAAGTTGATGCCGGGATCACTAACCCTGAGTTTAATCCGGGTTTGCCCTTTGAAAGTCATCATTTGTAGACAAAAACCCAGGTTCTTAAAGCGCAGAGGATCGCCCCTCCCCGGAATTCATTCACCGTTGAGCCGGTGAGTATAAGCGTTTTAAATCACCCTGTTAAGGGGAATTTATCAATCACCCTACCTGCTGTGACGGGACCTCCTCGGAGTCGGCCCTCGCTCAAAGGAATTCAGATCGGTGACAGAAGGGCAAAGAGTGCAGAAATTTGGTCAAAAAACCCGGGTTCTACGCCCTCTATCCCAGTCCTTCCCCGGGTCCCTTTCTAACCGCTCAAAACCGGCCAATATTGCGATCGATTTTAACCGCCTTGCTTTAAATTCAATTATTAGACTTCTGGCAAAATTCTTTAAAGCCGATTGGCATTTTAAAGGGGGGGAAAGGGGGATCAATCCTTTTTTTTGCAAGAGGTCTATTTAATATCAACTCGGTTGGATTACCCTAAAAATTTCTTTCTTCCTCTTCTCCCCCGTACAGCCCTAAAAAAATGGATTATTCTCCCTCTCCTTTTAGGAGAGGGCATTCGGAGAGGTGGTTTGGGGGGAAAGGAGGTTAGGTCAGTGTAGGGGAGCGAGCAAACCGGATATAAATAAGGTTTTGGGAATAGAGGATGAGCATTGAAGTTAAGAATTTCATAGACAAAGATTGTGGGCCTCAAGTGCTTTCAATCAACCTAAGCGTTGTCTATTAATGTTTAAATTATCCCATCAACATGAAGAAACGATAAAGAAACTTCAGGTCAAAAACTTGGACGGGTCAGACCGGATTCTCCCTTCAACTGGGAGGATCGGGTAGGGTAAAGTAAAAGGTACTTCCCTGACCGAGGGTACTTTCGACCCATAAGCGGCCTCCATGTTGATGGATGATGCGCTGACAAATGGTCAATCCTAAACCTGTTCCCCCTTTTTGCCGGGAGTCGGAGGCATCTACCTGCTGGAAGGGGTTAAAAATCATCTCTAGTTTATCCGGTGGAATTCCTCGACCGGAATCTCGGACGGCGAATAGAACCCCTTGCCATTGGGGTTGAACGGTGAGGGTAATGATACTTTGAGGGGGAGAAAATTTAATGGCATTACTGAGCAAATTAGTCAAAACTTGCTGAAGGGCATCGGGAGAGGCCCAGACGGTGGCGGTAACGGGGGGTAAGGAGAAGCGGACTCCTTCCTTGTCGGCGATCGCCTGAACACCTTCTACCGCTTGGGCGATCGCCTTGGCCGCATCACAGCGGTTCTTCACTAATTCCAGACGACCGGACTCCAGACGTTCTAAATCCAGGATATCATTAACCAGACGCACCAAGCGATCGCTGTCGGTGAGGGCAATTTCTAGCATTCGCTGGACGCGATCAGGCTTATTTTGATAAATCCCACTGGCCAAAAGGCCGATCGCCCCGCGAATCGAAGTGAGAGGTGTGCGAATTTCGTGAGAAACAATTGAGATAAATTCATTTTTCATCCGCTCAATTTGATGGCGATCGCTAATGTCCCGGGTGATCGTGGAAATCCCGATAATCTTTCCCTGGCCATCTTTCACCGGAGAAATCGTCAAGGCCACATGAATCGGAGTATCATTCTTTCGCATCCGCACAGTTTCAAACTGTTGCACCGATTCACCCTCGGCAATTTTCTGCAGCAGAGTGGTTTCCTCTTGGTGGCGATCGGGTGGTACGATCAGGGAGAAGATCGACTGACCGATCGCCTCGGCTGGAGAGTAGCCAAATAACCTTTGGGCACTGGCATTCCAACTCACCACTATCCCCTCCAGGGTTTTGCTCAAAATTGCATCCTCAGAATCCTCAACGATCGCCGCCAGTTGCGATAAAGCCGCTTCGGTGCGTTTGCGATCGCTAATATCTCGCAAAATTGCCGTAAAAATTTGTTCCCCATCAATCTCCAACTTAGAAATCGAAGCTTCGGCGGGAAACTCCGTCCCATCAGAACGAAGGGCAATGATTTCAGTCCGGTCTCCCCTGGAGGAAGTTTGACCCGAGGTTTTGCTAAAATACTCCACGAAGAAACGGTGATTGCATTCATTGTCCCTCGGCATTAGCAGGTCCAGGGGTTGACCTAGAACCTGGGCTGCATCATAGCCAAAAATGCGTTCGGCACCTTGATTAAATAAAGTAATTCGTTGGTGAGCATCCACGGAAATGATGCCATCTGGGGCAATTTCCACCAGCCCAGCTAATCGCGCTTGGGAAGCTTGGAGCGCTCGTTCTGCGGTTTTGCGATCGGTGATATCCGTTGCCAGTCCCGCCACTTTCACTAATTTTCCGGCCTGATCCCGAATGGGAAAAGCGCGAGAGTGAATCCAGCGCAGGGAACCATCGGGGCGCAAGATCCGATACTCTTGGTCATATTCCCCGTTTAAATATTTTTGACTCATCCCCTGTTCGACGCGGGGACGGTCTTCGGGATGAATTGCATCCAGCCAGTCGTAGGGATTGTGATACAGTGTTTCACAACTGCGACCCCACATTGTCTCATAAGCTGGATTGATATAGAGCAATTCTTGGCGCTTGAGATCTGCACTCCAGAAGATCTCTCGGATATTTTCCGCCAACTGACGGAAGCGAAACTCACTTTCGCGCAGGTCCGCTTCGGCTTGTTGGCGACGGGTAATATTGTTGTTAATTTCCAGAACTTGCAGGGGTTCTTGAAATTCATTATACTGCAAGACCCAGCGCGAAGCCACGATCAAGGGGGTGCCGTGGGGTGGGGTATGGGTAATTTCCCCTTCCCAGTATCCCACACTCAGGAGTTCGGCTTCGATTTCAGCCCGGGGTTGGGGAAATTGGGAGGCGAGGATTTGGTCATACATTTGCCCGATCGCCTCGGATTTGGAAATGGCATACATTCGTTCTGCACCCCGGTTCCAGAAGGTGATTCGACCGTTGAGGTCTCGGGTAAGGATGGTATCGTGAGCTAACTCTAACAACTGGGCTTGTTGTTGCAGGAGTTGCTCAGTCTGCTGACGTTCGCTCAGTTCCTGTTGCAGGCGATCGGTGAGGGCCCTGAGTTGTGCGGTCCGTTCGGCGACTCGGGTTTCGAGTTCCAGATTGGTTTGTTGCAGCAAAGCTTCGGTTTGTTTGCGATCGGTAATATCCGTTGCCATACTAATGGCAACTCGCCGCCCATCGGCGAGGGTTCCCAGGGTGGCACAGGTAAACTGCCAGGTCCGGTGTTGCCCAGTTTTGGTGGTGATGGTGTATTCTGCAGTGCAGATGATCTGTTCCTGCAAATCGTAGAGCTCGGCAATGGCAGTTTGCACTTCTTGGGAGCAGTCGGGATGAGCTTGCCGAGCCCAGTCGGCGATGGTGGGAATATCACTATGATGATATCCGGTGAGATCGGTCCAGGCTTTGTTGATTTGGATGATTTCCCCATTTTGGGTATGGATCATCAGGGGAAGGGGGGCGAGATTTAGGATATTCCGAACCCGATTTTCATGAGCCGATAAGGGGATTGAGGCTAGGGATTCCTGCGGCATGAGGGTCTCCCCGCCCAGGCGATGAACTTCCTGGCGAAGTTCTTGGAGTTCGGCAATCAGTTGTGCTTGGCTTTTATCCCAGTCGGAAATGCCCTTCATGGCTGCTGTTCTTTTGTTTTGTGTTTGAGAGCTTCCAGTTGTTGCCGAAAGCGATCGCGTTCGATCCGGCTGGTAATGCGCGTGACTAATTCGGGCCCTACAATCGGTTTGCCAATAAAATCATCGGCCCCTACGGCAAATACCTGGCGCAGGGATTGAGCATCGGTGTGAGCGGTGACGACTAAAATCGGCAGGTCCCCCCAGTTTGGATCTTGTCGAACGACTTGACAGAGGTCAATGCCATTAAATTTTGGCATTTCTAGATCCAAAATCAGCAGGTGTGGGGCAACAGCGGTCAAAATCTCCCAAAATTTTTCAGGATTGTCTAGGGTGGTGACTTCGAGTCCCCAGGGTTGCAGGAGTTCTTTCATCACGGCGAGGGCTGCTCCGTCGTCATCGACGATCAGGACCTTGGCTTCTGGGGTGGCTGTGGGCGGCAGGACTTGGGCGATCGCTTTTAAAATTTGGTCGCTGGAGGCAGGTTTGAGCAAAAATCCCCGTCCTCCACAGCGCGAAACGGCGACGCGATCGGCGAGGTTATCCAGGGTGCTAAAAACTAGAATCGGTAGGGTGGGAAATTGGTGGGCGACTTCCTGCAACCATCGCAGTCCGGCTTTTTCCCCGGGGGAGGTGCTGGTTTCGGGACAGGCGATATCCAGGAGAATCAGGTCCGGGGTTGTCCGGGCGATCGCTTGACGCGCGGAGGTGAGGGTGAAGGCGCTTTCTACCCCTATTCCTAAGTTAGCAGCTTGGGCGTTGAGGGCAGTGGCGATCGCGCGATCGGGATCAACGACCAGCAGGGTCCGTGCTTTGGCCGGGGAGGGGACTTCTAGGCTGCTCTCGGTGGGGGGTTTGGTCAGTTCTTCGCTTAACCCTCGGGTTAGTTGCTCTAACTGGTCCGTTTCGGAAGTCCCTAGGGGGGTTGATGACATCAGCAGGTATTCAATTTTCCGCGCCAGGTTGGAGCCTTCTAAATATCCGAAGGGACCCAAGGACCCGGCCAGTTTATGGGCTTCCTGGATGGCTTGTTGCTGGAGTTTATCGGTGAGTTTTCCCGCAGCTAGAGCGTTGTAGGCTTGCCTTAATAGGGCAATTTGTTCGTTTAACCGGGGTCGATATTTTTCCAGAATTTGGCCGATGGAGGCGATCGCTTGTAATTTTTTGGCCGGGGTAGGAGTCTTCTGCTTTCGGGCTGTTTCACCTTCGGGGGTCTCGGGATTTTGCTCCGTGGCGGGTTTGAGTCGATACCCGAGCCCGTACACGGTTTCAATGGGATCTTTGTCAAGGCCGATCGCTTTGAATTTCTGCCGCAGGTCTTTAATATGAACGGTAACCGCATTTTCCGTGGGGGAATCATCAAAGGACCAGAGGCGATCGATAATGGCGCTGCGACTAAACACCCGTTGCGGATTTCTCAAAAATAGTTCCAAGAGCTTATATTCCGTCGCTGTCACCCCCAAAGATTGCCCATTCCAGGTGACTTCCCCAGAGACTGGGTTCAAGCACAAGTCTAACCAAGTTAGGGTCTCGGTCACTGGGGCCGCCCCCCGGCGTAGCAAGGCCCGAATCCGCGCCATCAGTTCCGAGAGATTATAGGGTTTGACTACATAATCATCCGCCCCCGCATCCAACCCGGTGACAATATCCTGGGGAGAATCCTTCGCCGTCAGCAGCAGGATGGGTTTTTGATAGCCTTGTTCCCGCAGTTTCCGGCACAAGCTGATTCCATCCAGTTTGGGAATTACTAAGTCGAGTAAAATTAGGTCGCATTCCAACATCGTTGCCAGTTCCAGGGCCGTTTCCCCATCGGCTGCCGCTTCTACGCTATAGTTTTGCTTTCTCAAGGCAACGGAAAGCGCGGCACTGGCGGGTTCATCATCTTCAACTAGAATTATTTTCATGACTCTGAGGATTTGTATCAGTTGCTATCTCATGGGATTCCGGGTTCAGCTTCTCCTCATGCGAGTGGTCTGGATATAGGGCCGGTGGTTTTGTTTGAGACCAATTTTACTCCAGGGGTGACCGCGCTTTTGCTCCACTTTACAAAAAGTATAATTTCCGTCGCTTCGTCTTTTGGGGATTTCCCGCTGAACAGCGGTGGCAGTCCCTGGCTAATCTGAATTAGAATGGCGGCAGTCTATCTCGATGTTTTCCCGCTCTGGGCATTCACGTTAAACCGCTCGATCGCGCCTTTCAACTCTACCAGAAATCTGGGAAATTAGGTGATTTGGCTCTATTCCAGGCGGATGCTTTGGGTGCCAAAGCTAATGGGAATCGGGCTCCCACCTTTGCTGGGGTAACGGGATACTATCCCGAGATTAAGGTGGAACAATTGTTACAGTATCCTCCCGGCACTTTCCGGCGCGAGTAGGTCACCCATCTCACAAAAAATCGGCTCAACCCCTTTAATGTCAGCCCCCTCTCCAAGTTGGCCTCACTTGCGCTCAGATTCTCTATCCCCTGTTGGCCCCTGGACAGCGCGGGGCGATTTGGGCTAATTTAGCTAAAGGACAAGAAGTGGGAAAACAGGCTGGTTTTTTACTCAGCTATTGATTTGAAGACCATTGGCACGAAGCGATCGCCCAAGTGCATCTGTGCTATAAATTACCGGCAACGGTTGAGGATAGCTCAAGAGATTGCCTGGGCGATCGCAGCATTAAAAGTTAAAGTTCGGGGTTTGTAATTCTTAAACTTTTATGTAATTTTTATCCCCCATTGCGAAAAAATGTAACAGTTAATCCTTTTTTACAGGAAATGTGATTACAATAAAGTCAAATCAGTCAGTCTCCATTCACGCCTAACTTTATCCCTGTAATTGAGGGGTATTCCAGTTGGAATGGGGTGCTAGGATTTAGGGATTTTAGGCGTTCATGCCTATGCACCTTTCCTTGAAACCGGATTGCCGATGAGCTGTGAAGAATTACTCATTGATTCACAACCCATCCCTCAATCCAATGTCGTCCGTTTGATCAGTAGAGGTTGTTTTATGTCATCTGATAACCAAACCGTGCCACATCTGCATACTCAAAAGGAAGTAGAAGAGGCGGTAAAGGAGTATAAAAATAGCGACCTCAGCGGGACTGAGTTAATTTCTTTATGGCAAGCGATTCACGATGCCTCGTTGGATCTGGCCACAACTAAAGCCGTTGAGACCGAAGACGAAGTTCCCGGCGAGGATAGTTACTAAGGCAAATTTAGCAGATTAGAGGCGACTGCCCTCACTTCTCCCCCCCAAATCCGGGTGGGGATGCCGCCGATACTGAACTGGCGATCGCAGTTCGGTTCGGCGGCACAAGGTGTTCCCGACTTAGGGTAAATCCGTATTTCCCATCAGGTAGCGATCGCACTCCCGTGCCACCCCGCGACCTTCATTAATCGCCCAAACCACCAGACTCTGACCCCTGCGGCAATCTCCTGCCGCAAACACCCCGGGAAGACTGGTTGTATAGTTCTCATGTTCCGCCTTGACATTGCTGCGCGCATCCCGTTCCAATCCCAAGGAATCCAACAGCGGCTGTTCTGGGCCCAAGAATCCCATCGCCAACAGCACCAACTGGGTGGGAACTACCTTTTCCGTACCCGGAACTGGCTTCGGTGTATAGCGACCTTGCTCATCCTTGAGCCATTCTACCACCACCGTATGTACCGCCTTCACCCGGCCTTTATCATCGCCCTCAAACTTCGTCGCCGTCGTGGTATAAACCCGAGGGTCAGCCCCAAATTTTGCGGCTGCCTCTTCCTGACCATAATCTAACTTATACACCTTCGGCCATTCGGGCCAAGGATTGTTAGATGCCCGAGTTTCGGGGGGTTTCGGCAGAATTTCCAACTGCACCACACTGTTGCATCCATGACGCACCGAGGTTCCCACACAGTCGGTCCCCGTGTCACCGCCACCGATAATTACCACATCTTTGCCTTCAGCGGAAATAAAACTGCCGTTTTTGTGTCGGTCTAAAACCGCTTTAGTATTGCCGGTGAGGAAGTCCATCGCGAAGTAAATCCCCTGTAAATCGCGCCCTTCAATGGGTAAATCCCGGGGTTTGGTTGCGCCGGTACAGAGAATCACCGCATCATACTCCTGCATCAGTTGTTGGGCAGTGATATCTTTGCCCACTTCTGTATTACAGACAAATTTTACCCCTTCATCTTCCAGGAGTTTAATCCGGCGTAAGACAACTTGTTCCTTATCCAGCTTCATGTTAGGAATGCCATACATGAGCAACCCACCGGGGCGATCGGCCCTCTCATACACGGCAACCTCATGTCCCACGCGGTTCAACTGCGCTGCTGCCGCCAATCCCGCAGGACCCGAACCGATGACAGCCACTTTTTTACCCGTGCGTTTTTCCGGGGGTTCCGGGGTAATCCACCCCTCATCCCATCCCTTATCGGCGATGGTATTTTCAATATTTTTAATCGTCACCGGGGGGTTCGTGATGCCCAGGACGCAGGACCCTTCACAAGGCGCGGGACAGACTCGACCCGTAAATTCTGGGAAATTGTTCGTTTTATGGAGGCGATCGAGCGCTTCATGCCACAGACCCCGATACACCAGGTCATTCCATTCCGGGATCAGGTTATTCACCGGACAACCGCTTGCCATCCCACTAATTAAAGTGCCGGTATGACAGAAGGGGGTCCCGCAATCCATACACCGCGCCGCCTGGGTGCGTAGCTTGTCCTCCTCCATGTGTAGGTGGAACTCATCCCAGTTGCCGATGCGATCGAGCGGGTTTAGTTCAGACGGTAATTCGCGCAGGAATTCAAGAAAGCCAGTGGGTTTTCCCATTGTTCGTGTCCTCTGTTCAAGATTCGGTCAGGGTTCGGGTGAAATGGCGGGATAATGCAGACGGTCAAAACTGGAGCAGCGATCGCTGACAAGCCGTTTGATTCTACAGGTTTGCCGTATTTTATCATTGCCGTTATTGAAAGTGAATATCGAATTGTTAAGCAAGGCCCTATAGATTCCCCGGGGAAAAATCCAGCCAATCCTCATCCCAAGCGGATTCTCTCCCCTTCCCCCCTGCAACTCTCCCGGGATTCCAAATGTTATCATTTTCCAACATTCTGCCCCTCCCGAGGGCATCATCCAACAGGGTTGAGGCGCAGATGGATTGGGTTTATCGCCAAATTCTGAGCTTTGAGGCAGGGGGGCGATCGCAGTTGAACTCTTCTAATCCAGTTCATGAGTCTCCCCAATTCAAAATCTTAGTATAACTTATTTCTTCCTTCCTAGCTTCCCTCAATTCTCTCCCTCACCCAAGCGCGAAACGCCTTAATTGCTTTATTTCTCCCTTCAACTTTACTTTGCTCTAAATAGTGAGGAACCACCTCACTCAAAGGCAACCCAGGGAAATGAGGACTTTCACTCACCTGAACATATTGCCCTCCTTGCAATACATTAATTTCCAGCTTCGTGCCGTCAAACCGCCAAAGTTCTCCCACCCCTAATGCTTCATAATTATTAAACCGAGTCCGAGCAGTAATATCAATTTCAATCGCTAAATCTGGCGGCGGGTCTACCGTTAAATCAATCCGCTTTTTAACCCGAATAGCTGCCTCATTTTCAATGTAGAAGCAGTCATCGGCTTCTACCCCTTGTTGCATCACCTCATTTTTAAATGTCGTAGAGCCTAAACTCCAAAAATCTAAATCTTGTTCCTCCATCAAAATTTTAACTAAATCGCCAATCATCCCTTTATTGGCCTCATGTTCCGGCAATGGCACCATAATTTCTAAAAACCCCTGACTATAATTAATCCGCACACCGGGTTTTCCAGCATACTCCTCTAACAGTTGTTCGTACATGGGCCAACTAACATCAGTCATCAGGAGTTGTCCACCCGGTGAAACTTTGATTTGTTTCAGTTTAACTTGCATAGTTTTCTCCAATATAATGGATCATGTTGACTTAAAATTGGGTCGTAAATCATTATTTTAGCTTAACCTCAGACCCTCAGTTTATCTTGACCAAGGGCCGATCTCCCCACATCCTTTTTAAGGCGATCGCCTGTCGTCCATCCTGCCTCTAATTTACTCCTTTACTCGTTCCCAGGCTCTGCCTGGGAATGCCAAATTGGAGGCTCTGCCTCCTAATCAACCACTCCCCATCATAACAGCAGCACATCCATTGTATCAAATCATCAATAATTCTCCCAAGTTTTCCCCATCAATTTACGAGCTAAATCCTCCGCATTCATGACATTTAAGTGACTAATATCGAAGTATTGTTTACTACTTTGCATTCCCCCTGGACTTGTTTTCACAAAATCAGTGGAATGTAAATCTGCCAAAATAAACACTCGTGCCGGATACCAGGAGTTATCGATTTGACTGCGACGACTTCTTGCTGTTTCCACTAACTCTAAATCAGGTTTATCGATATTTTTTTTCCATTTAATCGAAGAAGTCTCTTCAGACTCTAAATCCACAACCGCCTCAATCTTGCCAATTTGCTCAACTCTCTTGTTGCGGTACATCCCAAAGTAAAGACTGCGGCGATGATTGTAACTCCCGTCAGTGGCGGGACAAACGTAAATTTGATGCTGAAGGACATCATCGAAGGAGACGCGACAATTTACGACATCCAGATGATATTTCCAAGAGGGGAGTAGATTTTCTTCATTCATATATTCTTCCAAATCTGCGATCGCATCCACCAGATTTTTGGGTAAATAGCTGAGTTTCAACGCTTGCAGGAACTGCTCAAAGCTAACTGGTGCAAATGCCACCCCCATTTCTTCTGCAAGGCGATCGATATCCTGAAACGCTTCTGGGTTGGGTTCTTCCCATTCAAAGTTACCCAAAGCCATCAATACCTTAATTCCCGGCTGTTCTTTCATAGACTCAAGATGGCGGCTTAACTGCTCTAAATTAAACCGATTATCCCGTTTAGTTTCGATAACAATTGAAAAAGCCTCTTGACTAATTGTGCCATCGGGAACGCTTTTTGTACCTCGGTTTTGTTGGCTAAACTTGACCCCAACTGCTCCCGATAAGCGTTCACCCAACAATGTGCTCAAAACTTCAGATAAAAATTTAGGATTTTCTTCGTAAAGCAGCTTCAGAATCAGCAAACAGTAGTTTGTCGTCTGGTTTTCCCGTTGGATATAGTTAGAAAACAGCCGGATGTTTTTACTCATTTAAGAAGTTCCTATAATTAATATTGTCACCGGAGGCAAACAGCATTGACCTGTCCTCTCCAGCTTGAATGTAAGGTCTCCTTTATTTTACTGTATAGTGTTGCCATTTTTGACCAATAATCTGTTTTTTTTGAATAAAATTCTGGATGAGAAGAGGAGGCAGAGCCTCCAATTTGGCATTCCCAGGCAGAGCCTGGAAACGAGGAAATTTAGGTCCAAGCAAACTCTGTATGCTGCCGCATTTTAGGTTCTTGGAACGCCAACACGATATCTTGTTTCGGGACTCCCAAACGAATTAATTCATTAGCAATTCCCTCTTCAGTCCAGTCCTCTTCAATCCAAAATTTACCGTCGCGAATTCTAATATAAACCGTCATTTCATTAATGCGATCGCCTTTTTCCCACCCCAGATTCATCCAGATATAATGATGATTGACTTTATCTGCAATTAAAAAACTTTCAAAACTGGGGTTTGGGCTGCGATTGCATAACTCAATATATTCCGTTAAAATCCCCTCAATTAATTGGGGATATTCACTCATTCTATCCATTGCAGTATTTCCTCTAATTCCGTATCTACGATAATCATAGGAAGTTGATGCTTCTTGATAATCAACTGAATCACATCTCGTTGAAAGAACGTCTTGTAAATTAGGGCGCTGATAGCCACATAAAGTTTTCTGTCTATTTTACTTTCTTCTAAAAGATACCGATAGATATCGTACTGACCCAACGCCTCCTTTAAATCCTGGAACTGGGACGCACTCACAAAACTTTTTACTTCTACAACGATTTTTTCCTGCTCGCGTTCTGCGGCGATCGGTCTTTCAGCGCCCAGGTCCGCATAAAGTTTGGTACTCCGATATTGGATAATATAGGGATCATCCGTAATCGTCCAACCCGCTTTAATCAGAGAATTTTTGACAGCGTTATGAATGATATCAAGTTGAGGCATATCAGTTTTACGATTACATAAGAGCAACTCCAATAAAATCCCTCAATTCATCTCTCCGTGAAAATCTGTGTAATCCGTGGTTCATCCCTCCCCAAATCAAAAGAGGGCAGGCAACTGCCCACCCTCCAATTATCTCCTAACTACCCCCAATCCGGGCAACATCTCGGGCATTCTGTTCAAAAGCCGCATCCAAGGCATCATCGCCGCTTAAACCCGACGCTAATGCACTTTCCAGCGCTTGCAACACCCGCTTGTAATCCCGTGGCATTACCTTGACAAACTTGGGCACCATTTCCTCCCAGTTTGCCAACACTGCTGCCGCTTTGGGACTGTTGGTATAATCCGCGTGTTTCTGGATCATCTCCCGGACGATCGCAATTTCACTCGGTTCTTCCAACTTCTCCATATCCGCCATCTGGGTATTACACCGGGTGGCGAAATCTCCTGCTTCATCCAGGATGTAGGCAACTCCGCCACTCATCCCTGCTGCAAAGTTCCGTCCGGCAGGTCCGATGACGACGACTTTACCGCCAGTCATATACTCACATCCGTGGTCCCCGACGCCTTCGACAACGGCATGAACCCCGGAGTTGCGGACGGCGAATCGTTCCCCGGCAATCCCCGACAGATACAGTTCCCCACTGGTTGCACCATAAAGTGCTACGTTTCCGGCGATAATGTTCTCATGGGGGACTAAGGTCGATTTCTTGGACGGATAGACGATAATTTTACCGCCACTGAGTCCTTTGCCGATGTAATCGTTGCCGTCGCCTTCCAGTTCTAGGGTGACTCCTTTGGGTACAAAGGCCCCGAAACTTTGTCCCGCACTTCCTTGGAAATGCAGGTGAATTGTGCCATCTGGCAATCCATCCCAATGTTTCTTGGTGATTTCGTTGCCGAGAATTGTGCCAACGACTCGGTTAATATTGGTAATCGGCAGGGTTGCTTTGACTTTTTCGCCCTTGTCGATCGCATCTTTGCACAGATCCAGCAACACTGTCATATCCAGGGATTTCTCTAATCCGTGGTCCTGTGCCATCTGGCAATACCGACCCACTTCCGGACCGACTTGCGGTTGATATAGAATGTTAGAAAGGTCAATTCCTTTCGCTTTCCAGTGATCTACGGCCTTTTTCGGTTCCAGTAAGTCCGTCCGTCCCACCATTTCATTCAGGGTCCGAAACCCAAGCTGGGCCATGATTTCCCGCAATTCTTGGGCGATAAATTTCATGAAATTGACCGCATATTCTGGGTCTCCCATGAATTTGGCGCGCAGTTGTGGATCTTGGGTGGCAATCCCCACGGGACAGGTGTTTTTATGGCAGACGCGCATCATAATACAGCCCAAGGTGACCAAAGGTGCGGTGGAAAATCCGTATTCTTCGGCACCAAGTAAGGCAGCGATCGCCACGTCTCGTCCTGTCTTCATCTGTCCATCGGTTTCTACCACAATCCGACTCCGCAGATTGTTTAAAACCAGGGTTTGATGGGTTTCCGCCAACCCTAACTCCCAGGGTAAACCGGCGTGTTTAATGGAGGTTTGGGGGGATGCACCTGTACCGCCATCAAATCCGGAGACAAGCACCACATCGGCGTGTGCTTTGGCAACCCCTGCCGCGATGGTTCCCACACCGACTTCCGAGACTAACTTCACGTTAACTCGGGCGTTGCGGTTGGCATTTTTGAGGTCATGAATCAACTCCGCCAAGTCTTCGATGGAGTAGATATCATGGTGAGGCGGGGGCGAAATCAACCCGACTCCCGGGGTGGAGTGGCGCACTTTGGCAATCCAGGGATAGACTTTCAGTCCCGGTAATTGTCCCCCTTCCCCGGGTTTAGCACCTTGTGCCATTTTGATTTGGATTTCCTTCGCCTGAGACAGGTATAAGCTGGTGACGCCAAACCGTCCGGAAGCAACCTGCTTAATCGCACTATTTTTGGAGTCGCCCCGTTCGTTGGTCCAAGTATAACGGTCCGGGTCTTCCCCACCTTCGCCGGTGTTGGATTTGCCACCGACTCGGTTCATGGCGATCGCCAATGCTTCATGGGCCTCTTTAGAAATTGAACCATAACTCATCGCGCCGGTTTTGAACCGTTTCATGATGTTCTCAATCGGTTCTACTTCTTCTAAAGGAATTGGGTTTTGTGCTTTAAACTCCAGCAATCCGCGTAAGGTGAAGAACTTCTGATTTTGTTCATTCACTTTCGCCGCATATTTCTTGTAGAGTTCGTAATTGCCCTCACGCACTGCTTGTTGCAAGGCATGAATGATTTCCGGACTCAGTAAGTGCGCTTCACCGTCTTTGCGCCACTGGTATTCACCGCCCACATCCAGGGTGTGACCATTGGCATCGCGATCGGGGAAGGCGTGAGAATGACGCATGATGGTTTCATTGGCGATCGCCTCTAAATCCACCCCTTCAATTCGGGAAGCAGTCCAGGTAAAATACCGACTAATCACCGACTGATTCAACCCGATCGCCTCAAAAATCTGGGCACCGCGATAGCTTTGAATCGTCGAAATCCCAATCTTCGAGGCAATTTTCACCACCCCTTTCGTCACCGCTTTGATGTAATTTTTGACAGCGGTTTTATACTCCACATTCACGAGTAATTTCTCGCGAATCATGTCATCAATGGTTTCAAAGGCGAGATAAGGATTAATCGCCCCACAACCATACCCAATCAAGGCGGCGAAGTGATGAACTTCCCGAGGTTCGCCAGATTCCAGGACTAATCCCACCTGGGTGCGAGTGCCTTGGCGAATCAGATGGTGATGCAGTCCGGCAACTGCTAATAATGCGGGAATTGCTGTCTTGTCCTTGTTCATCCCGCGATCGCTGAGAATGAGGATAGTGGTACCCGAGGTGACTGCCTCACTTGCCTGAGCAAAAATTGCTTCCAGGGCCGCTTCCAATCCCTTCACCCCAGTAGTCGGGTCAAATAACATCGGGATGGTTGTAGATTTAAACTCGCCCATTACTGCCTTGAGTTTTGCCAAGTCTTCATCGGTGAGAACTGGAGTTTTTAACTCAATTAAATTGCAGCTTTTCGGCGTAGGTTTGAGGAGATTTCGTTCCGAACCAATGGTGGTTTCTGCCGAAGTAACAATTTCCTCCCGAATCGAGTCAATCGGGGGATTTGTAACTTGTGCAAACAGTTGTTGGAAATAGTCATACAGCAATTTCGGGCGATCGCTTAACACCGCCAACGGCGTATCCGTTCCCATTGACCCGACTGCCTCCACCCCATTGGTCGCCATTGGCGTCATCAACAGGCGCAATTCCTCAAAAGTGTACCCGAACGCCATTTGTCGTTGAATCAACGGCACCGGGTCAATTTCTCCCCATTCAGGACCATCTTTCAGTTGAGAAAGGGCAACTAAATTCTCATCAATCCACTGTTGATAGGGATGTTCACTGACAATTTGGGTTTTGATTTCTTCATCAGAAATAATCCGACCCTGTTTCATATCTACGAGGAACATCCGACCCGGTTGCAGGCGACCTTTATAAGCAACGCGTTCCGGTTCAATCGGTAAAACCCCAGCTTCCGAGGCCATAATCACTAAATCATCCTTAGTGACGTAATAGCGAGAGGGACGTAAACCATTGCGATCGAGCACTGCCCCCATCATTGTGCCATCAGTAAAGGCGATCGAGGCCGGACCGTCCCAGGGTTCCATTAAGCAAGAATGGTACTTGTAGAACGCCTTTTTCTCCGGACTCATGGACTCATGGGCGGTCCAGGGTTCGGGAATCATCATCATCACCGCATGAGGCAAGGAACGCCCAGACAGGAACAGCATTTCCAAAGCATTATCGAAAATCGCCGAATCGCTGCCTTCTAAGTCAATCACGGGATACAGCTTTTTGAGGTCCTCCCCAAACAGTTCCGACTCAAACAGGGACTCCCGGGCGTGCATCCAGTTGATATTGCCGCGCAAGGTATTGATTTCCCCATTATGGGCAATGTAGCGATAGGGGTGAGACCGTTCCCAACTGGGAAACGTGTTGGTACTGAAGCGGGAATGCACCAGGGCCAAAGCACTTACCATTGTCTCATCATGGAGCTCAGGGAAATAGTCTCCCACCTGTACCGGCATTAACATCCCTTTATAAACCAGGGTGCGGCAGGAGAGACTACAAACATACCAGAACGAGTCTAGTTCACTGGCGTGGATTTCCCGTTCTGCCCGTTTGCGGATAACATACAGCTTGCGATCGAACGCCAAATCATCGGCGATATTAGCACTACGTTGGATGAACACTTGGGAAATAAAGGGTTCGCTGGATTTTGCCGTATTCCCCAAAGAGGAGTTATCCGTTGGCACATCCCGCCATCCTAAAACCTTCTGCCCTTCCTCCGCGACAATTTTTTCAAATAGCTGCCTACCTTGCTGGCGAATAGCAGGGTCCTGAGAGCAAAAAATGTTGCCCACGCCATATTCACCGGCATCCGGCAGTCCGATGTTTTCTGCTGCTGCAACTTTTTTCAGAAACGCATCAGGGACTTGGAGTAAGATTCCGGCACCATCCCCGGTATTATTTTCGCAACCACAAGCACCCCGGTGGTCCAGATTGAGGAGAATGGTCAGGGCCTGTTCAACGATAGAGTGCGATTTTTGACCTTTTTGATGAACAATAAAGCCAACACCGCAGGCATCGTGTTCAAACTGAGGGTCATAGAGTCCCTGTTTTTGTGGCAGTTTTTGATGGTTCATAACGCTCGTTAAGGATGGAAAATTAGGTCATTGGTCATTGGTCATTGGTCCTTGGTCCTTGGTCCTTGGTTGTTGGTTCTTGGTCCTTGGTTGTTGGTCCTTGGTTGTTGGTCCTTGGTCCTTGGTCCTTGGTCCTTGGTCCTTGGTCCTTGGTCCTTGGTCCTTGGTCCTTGGTCCTTGGTCCTTGGTCC
>NZ_JAMXFA010000002.1:0-216313 GCF_025370785.1 Laspinema olomoucense D3b | reverse complement strand
TTGGTCCTTGGTCCTTGGTCCTTGGTCCTTGGTCCTTGGTCCTTGGTCCTTGGTCCTTGGTCCTTGGTCCTTGGTCCCTTAACAAATGACAAATGACAGAGGACCAATGACAAATGACAAATGACTGTTAAAGGTTCCGTGAGTTTGGGTTTAGGGATTCAACCCTAGGTCTGATGATTTTTAGTCAAAAAGACACTATGGTATCGCTTCTTAAGGAAAATTCTAACGGATATACCCTGAAGCGCCGGATCAGTTTTCTATGGTTTTTTGACATTTCCCACGAGGGAATCAGGGTTTGAGAGGGAATTCGCGTTTCTTTGACAAAATTTAACAGTTGGCAAGGGGCGATCGCCTGTGGAATGAGGGCGTAAATCCGGTGGGAGTTGAAACTTCATCGCTAAATCGGGCAGGGGTTCAAACGTTGGCGGCCCCATAGAATAAGTCGGTTGAACCCGATTGACCGCCTAGTTCTGTTAAACTTAAAAATAGGAAAGCCCTTTTGCTCCATTGAGTCCATGTAGAGAGGATGCGTCAGGGGCTTTAAACCCGAGGGACCCCACCTAAATTTTTATCTCGTTTGCGCGAACCCTAAGCTGTAGAAAACCAGGGGACAAAATTTGAGACTGAAATCCTGACTAGATAAGGCATTGAGTCTTTTTCCCCTTCCACCCGGTTCGCGCAACTGCTGAAAGCTATACGGGAAGAGGATTTGAGAGAAAAATGAATTTAACCTATTTACAAATCACAGGCTGTAATGGTATTTTAAATCTAGGTTCGCGCAAATGCACCTTGAAAACTTTATATAGCAAGGGTTTCAAATACCGGCGGTCTCAATGACCCCTAATCCCTTTCAGGGATTGAAACACCTCCCGCCAGGGCTACTAGCAGCGCAATCACGTCTCAATGACCCCTAATCCCTTTCAGGGATTGAAACCCAGAAACTCACAGATAGCCGCAATATTCCCATCATCCGTCTCAATGACCCCTAATCCCTTTCAGGGATTGAAACTCTACTGCCGTATCCCACATATTTTGCTTTTGTTCGTCTCAATGACCCCTAATCCCTTTCAGGGATTGAAACAGGCGGACAACATCGTTATTGGGACCAAATTTACAAGTCTCAATGACCCCTAATCCCTTTCAGGGATTGAAACTAGGCAATACTGGTATAACTCATCCTCGAATTGCTGTCTCAATGACCCCTAATCCCTTTCAGGGATTGAAACCGATTGGGGGATAGCTCTACCGACTTTGATAAGTGGTCTCAATGACCCCTAATCCCTTTCAGGGATTGAAACCCACCACAACTGTTGAGAGGCTAAATTCGGAGGGTCTCAATGACCCCTAATCCCTTTCAGGGATTGAAACCCTTAGATGAGAGATGGGACCATAATATGCTGATCGGTGTCTCAATGACCCCTAATCCCTTTCAGGGATTGAAACTAGATATAGATGTTCGTTAAAAGCTTGATTTTAACGTCTCAATGACCCCTAATCCCTTTCAGGGATTGAAACACGAAGCGCTTGAATACGCTCGTTGTTGGGTTAAAGAGTCTCAATGACCCCTAATCCCTTTCAGGGATTGAAACCAGTTGAATTTTCCTTGCGGACAACAAAAGTGCTTCTCCGTCTCAATGACCCCTAATCCCTTTCAGGGATTGAAACAGATAATCACCTACATTATCAGACGAGGCTACAAGTCTCAATGACCCCTAATCCCTTTCAGGGATTGAAACGGATTGGAAATGATTGCATCGTGAGTAGAATTTGTCTCAATGACCCCTAATCCCTTTCAGGGATTGAAACGAATAGTAAGAGCTACCGATGGGGTGGTCAAATTCCGTCTCAATGACCCCTAATCCCTTTCAGGGATTGAAACGAACAATTTTACCTTGCCAATTCCCAACTTGCCCAAGTCTCAATGACCCCTAATCCCTTTCAGGGATTGAAACGATAATCTAGTACCATTGGGCGACTTTTGTTAATTAGTCTCAATGACCCCTAATCCCTTTCAGGGATTGAAACATTTTAAATGACGGAATTCCGGGAAACCCAAACAGTCTCAATGACCCCTAATCCCTTTCAGGGATTGAAACCCGGGTGCGATCGCACTACCAGCAGCGCAACCCCGTCTCAATGACCCCTAATCCCTTTCAGGGATTGAAACCTGAATCTGGGAGTTGTTAAGCCAGCTAATCTCAGGTCTCAATGACCCCTAATCCCTTTCAGGGATTGAAACTTGCAACTGTTCCAACGGATAAATCTATTCCCCTCCCATTGCACCTTCGCGAATCATTCCGAACCCAACCCACTCACCCCGGGCATCCAAGGAATATCAGTCACCCCGGGTTCATACCCAAGTTGTTTAATCAAGGTAGTCACCTGCCCTCGATGATGAGTTTGATGGTTGAACAGATGCGTCACCAAAATCCAGGCAGGCATGACGCGCTGTTTCTGGTCCGACTGACTGACATATTCAAACGGTTGATTTAACCAGTCCGGGTCCAGACTCTTGGACCAGTCTAAAATTTGCTGGTCTGTCTGTTCCCGTTCGGCTCTCAATTCGGCAAAATCTGCATACAATTCTTGTGAGAGGGATGTCCCCAAAAATGGCTGATTGGTAAATCGCCCCATCCAAACTTTATCTCCATAAAGCAGATGGTTCAAGGTTCCATGAATTGACTTGAAAAATGCTCCCCTATCTTGCTTGCGTTGTTCGTCGGGAATTGACTCGCAAACTTGATAAATATTCTGGTTCATCCAGCAATTATATTCAGCCATCAGTTGATAGGTGTTCCGGTGGTGCATAATTATCGGTGCTTAATACGGCATTTTGATTATCCGATGAAGTTGGACTAAACTGCTGACGGAAGGAGGCGATCGCTGCTTAACCCGGACCTTGCTATAGCGCACCTAAATGAGTTTAACTTCAAAAAAATGAGCAAGATGTGATGCCTCCGGCACTCTTGGCGATCGCACTCCAAAAACGTACCTCATCACTGGTGGAAATGCTATATCTTAAATTCAGTTGTAACCCACTAAATACTTGGAAAACCCTCCGTTTATTTTGTTAGCCCCACTACCAAGCGGCTTGTCTGATAGTTGGGCATTGTTTGGGGTTGACGGAGGATCGGGTTAGTCTAGGGTCCAGTGAAAAATACTTAATAGGGTCACTCCGCCCTTACTCAGGGGTGGACTAGAATGATAGAGGGTTGGAGTGCCTCCAAGACAGGCATATTCCCACTCTGCTTTACGAGTTAATCGAAGGCGGATTCAAAGGCAACACTGAGGGGCTTCTTGGAAGTAGTGCCGTTCTCAAAAAGAGCGGTGACTATTGGACCCCTTTTGAGATAGTTTATAATTGGCCCTTAGAGATTGTTGTATTGTTAACTTAAAAAAATAAAGTAGTGTATTAATAATTAATTTTAACTAAAACTAACAAAAACGGGTTAATAATTGCGCTGAATTCTACAATATTTTTTACGAAAGCAAGTCAATGTCAGGGATAATTAAGGACAATTAGGGACAATTATGGATACGATTCGGGGTCAGTATGAGCCGGTTTTAGTCGCCCTTTCATTTATAATTGGTGCCGTTGCTTCTTACACGGCGTTAGATTTAGCCGGACGAGTGAATCCGAAATCTTCGGGGCGATCGCGCTTAATCTGGAGTGTGGGGGGTGCTGTGGCAATGGGAACTGGCATCTGGTCGATGCATTTTATCGCGATGTTGGCGTTCCAGTTGCCTGTCCCCACAGCATACAATATCCCTCTCACCCTGTTGTCTTGGGTGGATGCAATTGTGGCTTCGGCTTTGGCGATGTTGCTGTACAATCGTCAGCAGTTGAAGGTCCGCCTCCTGGTGGGAGGGGGTGTGGTCATGGGATTGGCGATCGCTTCGATGCATTATCTAGGAATGGCGGCAGTCCAGGTCCCGGCAACCCTGCATTACAACCCCTGGGGGGTCACCCTTTCCGTGGCAGTCGCCATTTTTGCCTCCACTGCGGCGTTACGGTTGGCATTTCAGGTTCGCGACTCCCTCAGTCCTCACCGGGAATGGCTGAAAGTGGGGAGTGCAGGGATTATGGGCGTGGCGATCGCCGGGATGCACTATACCGGAATGTGGGCCACCTGTTTTGCGGCAATTTCCCACCCAGAAGCGATGCGGATTGAAGGTGCGGACCAATCCTGGTTAGCAATGCAAATCGGTCTGGGAACGCTGATTCTGCTGGTGGGAACCCTGATTACCTCTTTGGTCGATCGCCGTTATCAATCCCAGATGTTACGAGAACAGGCCCTCCAGGAAAGTGAAACCCGGTTCCGAACGTTAGTCGAAAATATGCCCGTTGGAGTATTACTTCTGGATGCCAAAGGCACTATTTTATTGAGCAATCCTCTCGTCAGGGAACTGCTGGATCTCTCGGAAACCGAGTTACAGGGGAAAAGTGCTTTTGAGTTGAACTGGCAGATTCTTTCTTTGGATGGAACGATTTTGATTCAAGAACAGCATCCCCTTAATCAGGCGATCGCCCTGGGTCAACCTGTGCACAATCAAGTCACGGGAATCTGCCGGTGGGGGAAAAAAGACACCGTATGGTTGCTGCTAAATATGGACCCCCACATCGGCTCCTCCGGCGAGGTTGAACGAGTCGTTTGCACCTTCAGTAATATTAGCGATCGCAAGCAAAGTGAAGATGAAATTCGGCTGCTATTAGATACAAATCAAGCCATCCGTCATGCACCGGATTTAGAAAGTGCTTTAGCCTCCGTATTACGCTCAATTTGCATTACCATTAATTGGGATGTGGCCGAGGCTTGGCTTCCCGACGCCAATCACCACTCCCTCACCTATCGTCCCGGTTGGTATTACCCCGAACCCGATGTGGAAGAGTTCCGCCTGCTACGGGAACCCCGGATCTATCGGTTTGGGGAAGGACTTCCCGGAAGAGTGTGGGAGTCACGCCAACCGGAATGGATTGAAAATTTAACCGAGGAAACCGAACCCCTCGCCGATGCTTTAACAGCACTCAAACAGGGATTAAAAGCCAGTTTTGCAGTCCCCATTATTCGAGGCAATGGGATTTTAGCCGTTTTAACCTTCTTTAAACGCAGGGAAAGTCCCCGAGATGAACGAGCGATCGCCTTAGTAGGAGCAGTTGCCACTCAGTTAGGTTCCTCCATTGGTCAAAAGGTCGCAGAAGCTGCCCTGAGTGAGAGTGAACGGCGGTTACAACTAGCCTTAGAAGGCAGTGAATTAGGCATCTGGGATTGGCAAATCCCCACGGGAAAAACCTATTTTGATCCGCAATGGAAAGGGATGCTGGGGTATGAAGTTGAGGAAATAGGTAATCACTATCAAATGTGGGAGTTGTTGTTACATCCAGAGGACCGTAAGCCCACCCTGGAGGCGTTACAAGACCATTTAAAGGGAATTCTCCCGGTGTATGAACGGGAATTACGGATGCGAGCGAAGTCTGGGGAATGGAAATGGATTCTGTCTCGGGGTAAAGTAGTAGAACGAGACCCATCTGGCATCCCCTTACGCATGAGCGGTACCCACAAAGATATTACGCCTCGAAAATCTGCGGAAGCTGCCTTAGATGAGAGTCAGCGGCGCTATCAAACCCTAGCTGAAGCCTCTCCGGTTTGTATTTTTCATACGGATGCTCAGGGAAATTGTCTTTATGTTAACCAGCGGTGGAGTGAGTTGACGGGACTTTCTTTAGAAGGGGCGATCGGCAAAAGTTGGATTGCAAATCTCCATCCCGATGATTTGAAGCGGGTGCAATCGGAGTGGTTTTTAGCCGCTGAAACTCGGGTTCCGTTTAAGTCAGAATATCGGTTTGTCCGTCCTGATGGGATTGTGGTTTGGGCGATCGGTCAGGCGATCGCCGAAATCGGCGATGATGGGAAAGTTCAGGGCTATCTCGGCACCATTACCGATATCAGCGAACGCAAACGGGCGGAAATTGCCTTACAGCAGCAGCTTAAACGGGAACGTCTGGTCAGTTCAATTCAGGAACGGATTCGCTCCTCTCTGGACCTGGAAGAAGTCCTTGAAACTGCCGTCAACGAAGTTCGGAAATTTTTAGCCACGGACCGAATTTTAATTTATCGTTTTAACCCCAACTGGGGTGGAGTGATTGCCGTTGAATCGGTGGGTTCTGACTGGATGTCCGTCAAAGGAATTGAAATCGAAGACCGCTGTTTCATTGAAACCCATATTCCCCTGTACGCGCAAGGTCGAATTCGGACCATTGATAATATTCACACCGCTGGACTTTCCGAATGTCATGTCGAACTTCTCAGTCAGTTTGCAGTTCAAGCGAATCTCGTGGTTCCTCTGCGACAAGGGGAACAATTATGGGGATTGCTGATTGCTCATCACTGTAGCGGCGAAAGACAATGGCATGAATCGGAAATTGAATCCCTCCGTCAGCTTTCGGTGCAATTGTCGATCGCAATTCAACAATGTACCCTATTTGAGCAAGCTAAAACTGAACTCCTAGAACGCAAACGGGCTGAAGATGCACTCAGGGAAAGTGAGGAACGGTTTAAATTAGCCGTATCCGGGACGAATGATGGGATTTGGGATTGGGATTTGAAAAATGACCAGATTTATTATTCCCCAGTTTGGATGCAAATTTTAGGCTATGAAGAGGGGGAATTACCTTATCGGGTTAGCACTTGGTTTAACAAGGTTCACCCGGACGATTTGTCTGTAGCGATGCAAACCTTGCAAGACCATGTGCAAGGGCAAAATCCCCTTTACTATTATCATACCCACCGCATGGAACGGAAAGATAAGAGTTGGATTTGGGTGGAAGTGAAGGGGAAATGTATCCGGAATGAAGAGGGGGAAGCTTATCGCCTCACCGGCACTTTAACGGATATTACAGAACGCAAAAAAGCCGAAGCAGCGTTACAGGAAAGTGTGGAACGAGAACGCGCACTTTCCCAAGTGATTCAACGAATGCGCGAAACCCTGGATTTGGAAACGATTTTTTCCGCAACCACGCGGGAATTGCGCCAGGTGCTTAAGTGCGATCGCGTTTTAGTTCACCATTTTCATGACGACTGGCGAGGTGAGGTGGTCGCCGAATCCACGGGTCCAGAATGGATTTCTTTAATGGATAACCTTCAGGATTTACCCGAAACTGCCGTGAAACTAACCGGAAGCGACTCGGATTTGCTAGGGGACAACGAGGTTGTGCTAGAAGATTGCTATATGCAATCTGCCCGAACTGAAGAGTGGAATTTAGGTTTGACCTATTTGGCGGTAGAAGATGTTTACAATGCGGGCTTTGATGAATCTTACCTCAATATCCTAGAGCAATTTCAAGCCAAAGCCTATATTATTGTTCCTATTTTTTCCGGCAATAAACTCTGGGGATTATTAGCCAGCTATCAAAATAGCGGTCCTCGCCACTGGAAGGAAGCCGAAATTAAAGTCGTGGTTCAAATTGGCAATCAGTTGGGAGTGGCCCTACAGCAAGCAGAATTACTGGAAAAAACTCAGCGACAATCCCAGGCCCTGCAAAAAGCCGCCCTCGCTGCGGATGCCGCTAACCGGGCCAAAAGTGAGTTCCTAGCGAATATGAGCCATGAACTGCGAACTCCCCTGAATGCAATTTTGGGGTTTACTCAAGTTTTGGCCCGGGATTCCTCCCTGAAACCTGAAAATCACGAGCATTTAAAAATTATTAATCGGGCAGGGGGGCATCTTTTAGCCTTGATTAATGATGTGTTGGAAATGTCTAAAATTGAAGCGGGCAGAATGAGTTTTAATCCGGTCAATTTTGACTTAATTAATTTGCTGAAATCCTTAAATGAGATGTTTCAGCTCAAGGCGGAGTCTAAGCAACTCCAGATTATATTTGAGGGGTGCAATGCCCTTCCTCAGTTTGTGAAAACTGATGAGAGTAAGTTACGTCAGGTTTTGATTAATATTGTAGGGAATGCCATTAAGTTTACTGAAACAGGTCGCGTTATTCTCCGCATTGAGGTGAAAGATGCCTCGACTATGGTCAATCCTGGGGAGGCGGATTTTTCAAACTCCAGTAATCAGGGTAAATTCTTATATTTGGAAATTGAGGATACAGGTCCAGGTATCGCCCCGGAGGAGATGGGGAAATTGTTTGAACCCTTTGGACAAACAGAAACAGGACGGAAATCGCAGCAAGGGACGGGCCTGGGTTTACCAATTAGCCGAAAGTTCGTACAATTAATGGGAGGCGATATTCAGGTTACCAGCACCGTGGGTCAAGGAACGGTGTTTGCCTTTGCCGTGGCGATCGCACCGAGTAGCGAGGCAGAGATTCAAACTCGCCAAAACAAGCGCCGTCCAGTGGCGATCGCCCCTCAAGCTAAAGCCAATGAATCTCGCATCTTAGTCGTAGATGATGCCTTTGAGAGTCGTCTGTTGTTGAAGACAATCTTGAAATCCCTCGGATTTCAAGTGCAAGAGGCGGAGAACGGCCAAGCGGCGATCGCGGTTTATGAAAGTTGGAAACCTCACTTAATTTTAATGGATATGCAAATGCCGGTCATGGATGGTTATGAAGCCACCCGACATATTAAAAATACCGTTCAGGGTCAAAAAACGACCATTGTCGCTTTAACCGCCAGTGCTTTTGAGGAAGAAAGAAAAATGATTTTAGATGCCGGTTGCGATGACTTCATTCGTAAGCCGTTTCAAGAAGAATTGTTGCTAGAAACCATCGGCCAATATTTGAATATTGACTATATTTTTGAAGACCTCTCCCCAGACGACCTGAACCGCTCACAGCCCGATAGTTCTAAACCCCTGTATTCCCTCTCCCCGGAGGCTTTAAAAGTTATGCCCGAAAGTTGGATTTATCAGCTTTCTGATGCAGCCATGCAATGCAGCGATGATTTGATATTACGCTTACTCGAAGAGATTCCCCCGGATCTGTCCCATTTATCCCAAGCCTTAGCCGAGTTAGCCCATAACTATCAGTTTGATCTCATTGAACAATTGACTCAACAGGAGGGCCAATGAACGCCGAACCTGTTCAAATGCTCCAAAAAGATATTCTAATCGTGGATGATACCCAAGATAATCTGCGCTATCTGGCCACGATTTTAACCGAGGAAGGATATAAAGTTCGCAAAGCCTTAAACGGTCAAATGGCCCTCAAAGCCTGTCGGATTGTCGTCCCTGACCTGATTTTACTGGATATCATGATGCCGGATATGACCGGGTATCAAGTTTGTGAAATTTTAAAAGCAAATGAGGCTACTCGCGAAGTTCCTGTAATTTTTTTGAGTGCCTTAGATGATGCTTTTGATAAAGTCAAAGCCTTTAATGTTGGCGGAATCGATTACATTAGTAAACCCTTCCAATTAGAAGAGGTTTTAGCTCGCATCCAAACCCAACTCCTGCGCCGGGATGCCGAATTAAAAATTCAGCAACTCAATGCAGAACTGGAAACTCGCGTCCAAGAACGCACCCTCCAGTTAGAACAGTCTAATCAAGAGCTGATTCAGGAAATCAAGGAACGTAAGCAACTCCAAGAACGGTTACTCCATTTAGCCCTTCATGACCCCTTGACAAATCTACCCAATCGGGTGTTATTTATGGAACGATTGGACCAGGCGATCGCCTTCCGAAAAGCTAACCCCCACTATCAGTTTGCCGTCCTCTTTTTAGACTGCGATCGCTTTAAAGTCGTCAACGATTCTCTCGGTCATATCGTCGGAGATGAACTCCTGATTGCTATTGGTAAACGCCTCCAATCCGCCCTCCGAGAAGAAGATACCTTAGCCCGGTTAGGCGGCGATGAATTTGCAGTCCTCGTGGAAGAACTCCCCACCCTCGACCGGGCACAAAGTATCGCCGATCGCATCTTAAACTCTTTAACCGAACCCTTTCAACTCTCCCGCTATGAAGTTTTTATTAATGCCAGTATCGGCATTACCCTGGGGAGTTTCTACCACGAAAAACCCGAATATCTCCTCCGGGATGCAGACACCGCCATGTACCGCGCCAAAGCCCTCGGAAAAGGCCAATATTACATCTTCGATCCCGCCATGCATGATGAGGCGTTAAACCGTCTCCAGCTTGAAAATGACTTGCGACGGGCCGTCGAACGGCAGGAATTTAAAGTTTATTATCAGCCGATTATTTCCCTAACTACGGGCAAAATTTACGGCTTTGAAGCCCTCGTGCGCTGGCAACATCCTACCCGGGGATTTATCTCTCCCATCGACTTTATCCCCGTCGCCGAAGAAACGGGTTTAATCGCCAGTATTGATCTGTGGGTATTACAGGAATCTGTTCGACAACTCCAAGCGTGGCAACATCAAAACCTGATTAATGACAAGGTAACTTGTAGTGTCAATTTATCAGCGCGGCATTTTCTACAATTTTCGTTTATCCAGCATCTGCGGGAACTCCTGGAAGCCACCCAAATCAATCCTCAAATGATTAAACTGGAAATTACTGAAAGTGCGATCGCCAATAAAAACCAAGCCACCCTGGACATTCTCCACCAAATTCGCGACTGCCATATTGAATTAAGCATTGATGACTTTGGGACCGGCTATTCTTCCTTAAGTTACCTAGAAGAATTTCCCGTCAATGTCCTAAAAATCGATCGCTCTTTTATCAAGCGCATTGATGACCCGGAACATCAGTGCGGATTGGTTCCCGGTATTATCGGAATCGCTCACACAATGGGCATGATTGCGATCGCCGAAGGGGTGGAAACTCCCATCCAATTAGAAAAACTCCGAGGATTAGGCTGTGATTTCGCCCAGGGATACCTCTTTTCTAAACCCTTAGATCCAGAGGCGATCGCCGAATTGTTAGCCCGTTCTCCCCAGTGGTAACCCCCGGACTGGGTACAGTGTTAGAGTCCCAGCCTAGACCCGAAACCGGGTTATTGGCCGTTTCTTTGTTGCTGAGTGCGACAGAGGTTCTCCCAAAACCCGGTTTGTCACCCCTACTCTGTACCCCAGACCCAAATACCCAGCGATCGTCTGGATCACCCTTTAAGTTGCTGTAATTGCTCTAACAAGCGGCTCACTTGAGCATTCGGTTCTAAAAAGGAAAACAGATGCTTAAACCGTAACTTACCTTCCACATCGAGTAGATACTGTGCTGGTAACGGTGCACCCAGAGCTTGTCCGGTCCCATAAGCCCGAAAAACTAAACAACTCGGATCGCACAACACCGGCATTTTTAATCCCAAATCCCGGATGACAATTTGAGTTTGACGTTCATCGGTACTCGTGATTAATAACACTTCCGCACCCGCTTCTACAAACTGCTCATAAGCCGTATTCATGGCTTTAATGTGAGGAAAACACAGTGGACAATATTGTTTTTCCGTAAAAATGCGAGTAAAATAGAGAATGACAGGTTGTTTTTCTCGGTATTCAGAAAGGCGAATCGAACCCTCCCCGTTGACATGAGGAAGTTGAAAGTCAGGGGGACAGACTGCCGGGTAGAGTTTATTGAGAGCAGGAACCGGCAGAAAATTATTGAAAAAGCGTTGATTGAGTAATCCTCTAAAATCCGTAGATGTCAACATAGTTTAAGCCTCTTGATCCCATTCATTAAAGAAAATCCTGCATAAATTTTAAACCCAACTCAATCCCTGCTGAAGTAGCTTGGGGAAAGAGTTGGGTTTCAAAGGATTAAAGGGCGATCGCCGATCAAGTTCCAATCGCGATCGCCTCCGATGCCAATCCCGCCAATTAGATAGCCGCAAAGAATTCTTTAGACTTCTTGGGATCCGGGTTCATCGTCTTCGCACCGGGTTGCCAACCTGCGGGACAAACTTCATCGGGGTGAGTTTGAACGTGCTGGATAGCTTGCAGAATCCGCAGAGTTTCTTCGACATTACGGCCAAATGCCAGGTTATTGATAGTGGCGTGCTGGATCACACCGTCTTTGTCGATGATAAACAGTCCACGCAGAGCGATTCCCGCTTCAGGATCGAGGACATTGTAAGCGGAACTAATTTCCTTCTTGATATCGGAAACCAGAGGATAGTTCAAGTCGCCCAGACCCCCAGATTTGCGATCGGTTTGGATCCAAGCCAGGTGAGAAAATTCACTGTCAACCGATACACCCAACACTTCGGTGTTCAGTTGGCTGAAGCTTCCATGACTGTCGCTAAAAGCGGTAATTTCCGTCGGACAAACAAAGGTAAAGTCCAGGGGATAGAAGAACAACACCACATATTTACCCCGGTAGTCCGAGAGTTTGATGGTTTTGAACTCTTGATCCACAACGGCGGTGGCGGTGAAGTCGGGGGCCTGTTGGCCGACGCGGATACATCCTTCGGTCATTGTTTGATTCTCCATGTTATGAGGGTTAACTGGCGCGAACAGGCTAGGGCGTAGGCTTGGAAAGCACGCTCACGGCGATCAACGCGCCCGATTCTTTACGAACCGTTACAAGAATATCATAATCATAACGATTTTGAGTAGGGTTGTCTGGGGAGGATTGCTCATCTGGCGACCTGTCAATTTAAAATCTATAATGATAGTGAAAATGGGGATTGCTCGAATCCGAGTTGCCTCTGGCGATCGGAACGGATGAAAATGCTGAGCGTCTGTAAGTAGTAGAGATTACCAAAAAAGCTTTTTAAACCCCAAGGGGAAATAATCTATGCAACTACCCACTCGCACCCTGATTGCGCCTCTGTTCGCGGTCCTTTTAGCCGCGATCGCCCCCCATCGACTTCATGCAGAAGTAGTCCAACTGCAACCCCAGTTGAGTAGCGATCCGATCCAACTCCAAGGGACATCCGGTGGAGTGCAAAAAAGTGACTGTGGCAGCATTTCTGAGCAACCCAGTCAAACCCTGGAAGTCGGACAGCAGTTCCCCTATCTCCGGTTAAGAGTCGAAAGTGCCGGAGAACCCACCTTATTAATTGAAGGTCCCACTGGACGGTTTTGCATACTTGCCGATAGTACCGTAGGAGAAAAGCCGGAAATGTCTGGTTTATGGACCGTTGGGACTTATCAAATCTATATTGGCGACCTTGCGGGAGGACAGCATAGCTACACCCTCTCGATTACCCAAAATCCCAACTAGCTGGATTCTCCCTGTTCCAGTTCCCAGTTCAGTGCGGTTTTGACCCGTTGGTATTCCATAATCAGGTCAGAGAAAATATCCGTGACTTCTGGGGGGGGAGGGGTGTTGGAGTTGTGGTGCGATCGCCCAATGGATTCAAGTTGCTGACTCAGATCTGCCAAACTCATTGCACCCACTGCCGCACTCGTTGATTTCAGCGAGTGCGCTGCTTCTTGCAGTTCAAAACTATCATCCTGGGCGATCGCCACCGTCAGCAGGTCAATCAGCTTGGGAGACTCCTCTAAATAAATCTCGATCACCTCTTCCAGGGCCTCAATATCCCGTAACGAGGCTAACATTGCCGGATTCAGAACCGGGGGAGCGATCGCCTTGGACGGGGAAGCCGGAGGATGTTCGGGACCAGACCGGGCTAATTCCGACCCTGGAGCCTCCCCATCGGCTCGGGATAAAGTCGGCGTCATAAGGGGGGAATGGTCTGAATCCAAGGGACACAGGGCCAGCGCTTCCACTAATTCCGGCATACGGATGGGCTTACTGATATAGTCATCCATCCCCGCTTCCAGACAAAGTTCGCGATCGCCCTGCATCGCATTCGCCGTCATCGCAATAATTCGCGGTTTATGCAGCAGTCGGCCATCTCGGGCATCTTCACAAATTTGCCGAGTTGCCGCCAACCCATCCATTTCCGGCATATGAACATCCATCAGGACCACATCATAATGCTGCCGGTCCAACGCTTGCAACACTTCCATCCCATTCCCCGCCACATCAGCGCGATACCCCAACCGATGCAAAATTTGCAGGGCCACCTTTTGATTGACTAAATGATCCTCCGCCAACAAAATGCGTAACGGTTTGTGTTGAGCCATCTGGGGGTCAATGGCGAGGGCGTTCATCAGAACTGGACGAGAAAGAATCGGCACTCCCCCAAAAATTCCCGCCAACACATTGTACAGATAGGATTGTTTAATCGGCTTATTCAGAAATGCAGCAAAGGGGACCTTATGAGGCAAGTCCACTTCCTGTCTGCCAATAGAAGTCAGCATCACCAGGGGGAATTCACGATTTTTGACAATTCCTCGGATGTAGGACGCCAGCGTAATCCCATCCATTTGAGGCATTTGCATATCCAGAATGGCAATGTCAAAGATTTCCGAGTTTTGCAGCCAATCCAAGGCTTCCCGGGCCGAACTCGCGGCCTTAGGCTTCATCCCCCAAAACAAGGCTTGACGAGTTAAAATTTGGCGGTTTGTAGCATTATCATCCACAATCAGCACCCGCTTACCGGCCAAAGACGGTTGAGTGCCATTCAGGTCCACCGGCAAAGGATTGACCGCTGGAGTTGCCATCACCGTGAAATAGAACGTCGAACCCGTGGGTGGGGTATCGGGATGATCGGATTTGGCATCGGTCAAAGTAAAGATACTTTGCTCGGGGTCGGTTCGAGGGGAGAAGTTGTCAGCAATGGCGGGGGCGATCGGCCATTGAAAGGCCGGGTCCGGGTCGCCACCGACTCCCTCGCCACTGACCACCCACATCCGACCCCCCATCAGTTCGCTCAGACGCTTGCTGATGGCTAAACCTAACCCCGTGCCACCATACTCGCGAGTAGTTGAGGAATCTACCTGGGAAAAAGACTTAAATAGGCGATTCATCCGTTCTGGGGGAATGCCGATGCCGGTATCAGACACGGTAAATTGAATTTGACATAAGGGGTTGCTGGTGCTGATATCCGGGTTCCGATCCTTGGGGAGATGACCGTTCCTAGTCTCCTGCGCCTTGAGGATTAAGCTATCCGTCCCGATTCCTTCGGCCTGTTGGGGAGGAATATTCGAGGCACTCACCGAGACCACTACTTCTCCTTTTTCGGTGAATTTCACCGCATTACTGAGCAAATTCACCAAGATTTGCCGGACTCGGGTCACATCGCCGATAATCATTTCCGGAGTAGAGGGTTCGATGAGATAGGCCAACTCTACTCCTTTTTCCGCTGCTCTGGAGGCAAGTAAATCCAGGGAATCCTCAATACAGGAGCGCAGATTAAAGGGTTGCTGTTCCAGGTCGAGTTTCCCCGACTCAATTTTGGAGAAGTCGAGGATATCGTTAATAATGGTGAGCAGGGCATCCCCACTGGCGCGGACAGTTTCCACAAAATCACGCTGTTCGGGGTTGAGGTCGGTATCCAGGAGTAATCCGGTCATGCCTATTACAGCATTCATAGGGGTGCGGATTTCGTGGCTCATGGTGGCGAGGAATTCGCTTTTGGCACGAGTGGCAGCGAGGGCCTCGTCCCTAGCCCGGGCTAAATCCGCAGCGGCAGCACGACGCTCGATTTCACTGCCAATCCACTGCGCCATGAGTTTGAGCAGTTCTTTATCGACGGCTTTAAACGGGCGTCCCAGGGGAGTGCTACTGGAAAAGCTGAGGGTGCCATAAATTTTGCCCCCGACAATCACCCTTGTCCCGATATAAGCTTCTTGGGGAAAGGCGGTTTGGGTAGGGTTGTTGTGCCAGCGCGTGACACTAACGGATTCAAAATAGAGGGGTTCTTTCAGGCGGAGGGTTTCACGACAGTAGGTTTGACTCAAGGGGAAGCGATCGCCGGGTTGCAGGGTATTATCCGGGGATTCAACTGCCATGATTTCATAGCGATCGCCTTTAATCCGAGATAAAATTGCCACCGGCAACCCAAAGCGCCGTTTTCCCATGCTGAGCAACCGTTGCAACCTTTGCTCAAAGCTGAGTTTACGGGAAGAAGTAATTTTATAAAGCGCTCTAATCGAGGCTTCACTTTCCCGCAGTTCCTCATCGGTTTGATGGCGTTCGGTGATATCCCGGGAAATGGCGACTAATTCTTCGATTTGATCCGTCTGGGGATTGCGAACCGTGCGACTGGTACTTTCAAACCACAGGTAATGACCATATTTATGGCGGATCCGGTAGCTAACGGTATAACTGACTTGACCCTTGACCATTGCCAAGTAAGATTCGGCAAGGGTCTTGGCATCCTCGGGATGGAAAAAGTCATAGAGGTTACAGCCGATCAGTTCTTCGGGTTCATATCCCAATAACGAATGACAAGCGGGGGAGACGTAAATAAACTTGCCTTTCGGGGTATGCCGGGAAATCATATCGGTGGAGTTCTCCGCCATCAATCGATAGCGTTCTTCACTTTCTTTGAGCTTATACTGGGACTCTTGCAGGGCTTTGAGCATCCCGTTGATGGTCATCCCTAAACTCGAAAGTTCATCATGACCTACAATTTTAACGCGCATGGACAGGTCCCCTTTGTCGCCGATGCGTTCAACTTTTCGGGTGAGCACCGTCAGTCGCGAGAGGACTAATTTTTCAAATAAGAGCAGGGTTAGACCACTAAACCCCAGACTCACCCCTAACAGAGCCCCGATAAAATAGCGGATGCTGGTTTTACCTTTGGCGTAAATCTCGCGATTGTGGGTGACTTGCAGTAGTAAACGGTTATTGCTGGCGATCGCCGGAAGGGAGGTATAGGCGGCCATTTCCGTTTCGCTGAGGGCCTTGACCACGATAGGCGATCGCATGGGATGACCCTGCTGGATCATCGGCAAGGGTTCTGAGGGCCTCTGGGATGAAGAAGACTCCTCTAACTCGGTTTTGACCTCCTCCAATTCCGGCGGCAAAGCGCTCATCGGGTAAACCAAAAGGGATAATTGGGTCAGGTCCGCGAGGCGATCAATCTCCGCCTGATTCAGAAAGCGTCCGACCCATAAAGTCCCCCGGTACGGACCATCTCCTCGACTGGTGAGAATAGATTGGGCAGCAATCAGGGCCGGTCCCTGGGGAAGCAGGACAATGCCACTGAGGGGGTGGTTGTGGTGTCCGGTTTCGGTGAATTTTTTCTCAACTTGTTGTTGATAAGCCGTGGCTAAATCTTGAATCACCCCAGGCATGGGGATTTCAGTCTTTTGCTGCAAATCAAAGGCTTTGCTAAAAACAGGTTTTCTTTGTTCGTCCAGGATCAGCAACAGATTCAGCTTTAACTGAACGAAGGTTTCATTGCCAAAATTTGAGTTAACGTAGTTAGGATCTCCCGGGGTGATAAAGCTGTAGGTATCGTCCCATTCCGCATGATAGCGAGCGATGGATTCCAGTTCGTTAATGGTTTCCTGGAGGGACTGCAAGCCTCGGACGGCATCTTGATGGACAACTTTCTGTTCTAATTCTTTGAAGTCTCCCAGTAAAATACTCGATGCTGTAGCGTACAGCACGACATTTAGACCTAACAGGGTCGTGCCGACTATAATCAGTATTTTCTTTCGCAATTTCATAGAATGCTCACACCCTCATCTTCGTTACTCAACCGATCCACCAAAACGGTAGTTCCGGCGAAGAAATCGTTTATGATGGCACGACCTAACTGCACGGAATAAGAGTGGCGCGATCGCTCCATAATTCTATAGATCTGTGATCGGTTCGCTATATGGCCTACTGTATCGCCTAGTTTGGAACTGGCGGCATCCCCCACCCCCCTAGAGTGTCGGTTCCCGATTTGATAAACCGGACAAGAAACTCAATTTCTTGTCCAAATTGGGTGCTAATGAGTAGAGAGGCTTGAAAGAAACCCCGTTCTCTTCCCTCTACTATACCGAGGCTCTAGGCCAGAATGTGATTACAATAAAACAGCCTCATCCTTATAAAGGGGTTGATCCGCGATCGCGTATCTTGCCCAGGGGATTACCCCAGGGTTGAGGTCCTGCTGATCCCGGGTGCCTTTGTCAGCTCGATCATCCCGTTGCGGGACTGGGGGAGCCTCAGACCTATAATGCCCAATCCAACTCCCGAATCAGCATTATTTGATTATCGCTTATGGCTCCAGTGAAGTAAAGAATCCAGACCCTGCAAAACCCGAGGGGGGTCTCGCAGTCAAGTCCGGTGACTTTTCAGTAATTGTGCGGTTTGCTCGGGTTCCACCAGGGTGTTGGCACAGAGGATTCCCGATGCTGCCACCGCAGGAACCCCAATGCCGGGAAGGGTGCTATCCCCCACTCGGTATAATCCAGCAATGGGGGTATGAATACTGGGAAAGGTTCCTTTGCCAGCGGCGATCGCCGGACCATAGGTGCCTCGATCTCGCCGCAGGAATTTGGCATGGGTGAGGGGCGTCCCAATCAGTTCCAGGACGATGCGATCGCGTAGATCAGGAATAATCCGTTCTAAGGCTCGAAATAAAGATTGTGCTCGCAGTCGCTTCCGCGCTTTATAACTGACATCGGACTGCCAAGACTGGTAGGGTTCCATCGTATAAGCATGAATCCCATGATGTCCCGGTGGGGCCAACTTTGGATCCCAGACCGAGGGAATGGAAATCATACAGGTATTCCCCGGTTCGGTGAGGTCGCGATCGCAATCATGGACCACCACATGATGTCCCGTCAGCCCAGTTAATCCTTCGGCTTTAATCCCCAAATGCAGGTGCATAAAGCTATCCAGCACCGGGGTTTCTAAGGCTTGACGGCGGTAGGACTCCGGGAGGTCCTCCGGCGCAAGCAGATGGGTATAGGTATCCCAAATCGTGGCATTGGAAATGACAATGGGGGCCTTGAGGATGGTGCCATTTCGCAGCCGCACCCCGGTGACTCGCCCCGCCTGGACCAAGATGCGCTCCACATGAGCATTCAGGCGCAGTTCCCCTCCCCATCGGGTTAATCCCCGCACTAGGGCTTCGATCATGGCGGTACTCCCCCCAATCGGATAGTCGATGGCGCTGCGACTGCGTTCTCCGAACATAAAGGCCACTTCTGGGGCGATCGTGCCGTGAGCTTTGAATCCAGAGAGTAAGAAGCATTCTAGGTCGATTAAACGCCGGACGAAGGGGTCTTTCACATCGCGATCAAGGATTTGACCCACGGACCCTTGAATCTCCCGAAGATGGGGCAGTAATTGGAGCAAGGCGGGCCAGTATGACAGGAGAACGGGTAACAGCTTGCGATCGCTTCGCAAGATTAAAGTAGGAATGCTTTTGAGGGCGTCATACAAGGACAACATTCGCCGTTCAAACCGCTGGAGTTCCTTGGCTCCAGCGGGGGTAATGGCAGCAATTTCTGCCCGATAGCGATCGCAACTGCCGTAAATGGGCAGAATAATGTCCCCTAAATGATAATGTCCCAAGGGGTCGTAGGCGATGGTTTGCACCGCTTCTCCCAGAACTTCCAGGACTTGGCGCAGGGGGTTTAGGCTTTGGGAATCTCCCAGTCCGCAGTAAAAGGAGGGTCCGGAGTCGAAGTGAAATCCCTGGCGAGAAAACCCATGAGCTGCACCTCCGGCGATCGCATGACTCTCACAAACAAGCACGCGCTTGCCATACCGAGCGAGTAAAGCTGCTGTGACTAACCCGCCAATTCCACTGCCGATGGCGATCGCATCATACTCTGTCATCTGCCTCTTCTCCCTGGACTACTCACTCACGGTTCTACTAAAAATGGGCGCTCAGTTTAATTCTGCATATCTCCATTTGGCATCGTCGTGTGGCTAAATATCGCCCCGGCAGTATTAGCGCCACTCATTTCTGCTCGGATTAAGCTGGCTTTAGTCAAGTTAGACCGCATTAAATTCGTTCTCGCCAAATATGCCTCACATAGATTCGCCTCGTTCAAGAGCGCATGAGACAAATTTGCCCGACTTAAATCCACCCGCGATAGATTCGCCCGGGTTAAATTCGCCCCGGATAGGTTGGCTTTCCCCAGTTTGGCATCGGCTATAATTGCCATATCCAGTTTAGCTCCCTCCAAATTCGCGTCGCCCAACAGCGCTCGTTCCAGCTTGACATTTGTCATACAAGCCCCGCTCAAATCCACATAAGACAGATTCGCATCACTCAGAAACCCTCCGTTAACAATCGCTGCGGCCATTTTCGCCCGTTCTAAATTCGCCCCGCGCAAGTTCGTTTCGGTGAGATTTGCCCCACTTAAATCCGCCTTCGTCAAGTCCGCACCGCTGAGGTTGACCCCGCGCAAATCCGCTCCCCGTAAATCCGCTCCCCGCAAATTCGCCGCACTGTATATTCGCCGTTCCTCCCGGAAGTTGGCCCCGCGCAAACAGGCCCCGCGTAAACAAACCCCGCTCAAAGTCGTTCCGCGTAAATCCGCATCGCTGAGGTTCGCATCCAGTAGATTAGCTAAATTGAGGTTCGCTTTGCGAAGATCGGCGCCTTGGAGAGTCGCCCCATGTAGGTCCGCATCACTGAGATTTGCCCCGGAGAGATTGGCTTGATTAAGATTAGCACCACTGAGTTTGGTACTGACTAGGTAGGCTGCACTCAAGTTGACTCGGCTCAAGTAGGCAAAAATTAGGTCCGCTCCGTGGAGGTCCGCTCCCCGTAATTTCGCCCCAATTAAATCCGCCCCGCGCAGGTTCGCACCCCAGAGACTGGCTCCGTTAAAATTGGTTTCTCCGGCTGTATAGCGCCGCAATAATTCTTCGACATTCATCAACATTATCCCTCTTTCCCCGCTTTTTCCCCTGACATTAATCCCTAGATTTAGGGTTGCCCTTCTTTATCCGGACCCATTTCAAGACGTCGAGTTATCTTCTCGCTCAATGGGTTGATTTCTTTCCGCTTCTTCTAAGTTTATCAGAAGTTCCAGGAATTGAGAAGTAGCCTGTTTGACTTGAGTGATAAAATCTCCCATCGTTTCATATTTGACTGAAATTCCGTCTTCAATATCGAGAGGTTCGAGTTCGTCGCTAATTTCCCGTTCGAGATGATTTAAGCGGTTTTCAATAAATTGAACAATTTCTTCCACACTCTGGTTGACTTTAAGAGTTAGTTTTTTCTCCAGTTCTTGTTTTTGTTGAACTGGATCAATTTTTTTGAGGGCGTTTAACGAAAATTTGCGATCGCTTCTGTTCAGACTCTCGAAATTCAGCGAGATGGGCGGTAACACTTCGCTCAATATATCGCTACCGTCCTCACTTTCTTCCCTAATCTCACTGTAATCATTATCGTCGTCATCCGGAATGAAGCCGTGACTGGCACTGCTGTCTTCGTCGGCCCCCTCTATTTCAGGCAGAGCATTCCAGCGATCGCTCCCGGGAGAGAGCGAGTCGGGCAGGGGTGGCAGTTTCCCGATGGGGGAATATAACGGCCTCATGTATTGCACAATCACGCCAGCAGATTGGTAGTTTTCATCCGCTTCCGGGAGATTTTTGGCAGTTTCATATAAGTGAGATTCCAGAGCTTCGACGCTGGGACAGAGTTCATAAATTTGCTGTAACAGTTCGTCAAGCTGGATTTTTTTTAAGTTGAGCCAGTCTTCATCCCGATTAAATTCAAAAAGGCGATCAAGTGCCGAGAAGATGAGGATTTTTGCCCGTAATGGACTCGTATGCTGAACGACTTTGAGCCGCAAATCAAAGATTTTTTCTCCGGTGATGGCACCCAGTGCTTCCGGTGGAGTCGGAAGGTCAAAGTCAGTTTCATTGGTAAAATCAGAAACAATGACCAGGGTATTTGCTAAATCGGGAGGGGTTGGAAACTCTGAGAGTCCCGGCTGAGTTAAACCATCATCATAAAATTTACCTAGATTAGAAATTAAAATTTGTGCCACTAAAGCATATTGTTGCGGTTTATTAATATTACTGACAATTCCATCTAAAGAAAATTTAAGATTGTCTAAACTGCCAGTTACTTCGCATACTTCAATAATTAAGTCCCGTAAGTTCAAAGCCGCTAGTAAGTCAGCATTATTTTCCCATCTTCCCTGACACACACAAAGCATTAATTTTTTAATGCGGGTTAGATTGGTTTCCTGCTCTAAGTTCCGAATGGTTTCATCGAGCAACTGTAAATTTTTCATATTGGCCTCCAGATATGTATTGCCAATTAAGGACTGAGGTTGACTGGGAAAAGAAGCTACAGACACAGGGTTACAGTTACTTATTAAAGCATGAGATGGAGGGGGACTAAAGATTTTTTCACTTTTCTCCAGGGAACTGTCCCTTTCATGGGCGATCGCCTCTTCTCCACCCTGGGATAAGGGGTCTGCGGTATCCTCGCTCATGAAGGGAGAAAACCCGATTTCTCTGGGATAAATTGGGGTGAAAGTCCCTACTATTGCCAGAAAAGCGGGTTTCTGAACCGGAATACTTTTGAGGATACCGATGGGTTAGGTCACTGAGGGGTTTTACCCCTCGGGATCCTAAAAAACCGGAGGTCTCTCTCGGGCGATCGGTCTTACAATGCGATCGCAATAACATCGCCGTAGTCAGATAATTCCTCTGTCTCTATAGATTATAACTAACAGGGGTGAGGGAGCTAAAATATGAAACTGATAGAGCGATGCGCAGCAATTTTGACCAATATTGGTCTGATTGTCCCCCTATTTCCTCTCCCACAGAACCTCATCACCCTACTCACCCTTGTCCCCAAATTTTATAAAAACTCCACTTCACCAAAACATCACTTCATGAATAAAATGCTGAGAATATAATTTATAATTACCTTTACCAAATTTTATAAGTCCGCACTAATAACGTTAACATTTTATGATGCCATAACATAAAAATACTGCAAGTTTTAGCGGTTTTATAATTCACACTAATTAGTGATTAATCTAAAATTTTTCACAGTCAAAAATGAATGCTGGAATGATTTTAACAGCTTGCAATTTTAATTCTGTTTGATATTGTATAACTGCCCATTTTTCTTTGATAGAAAAATTTTCTCAAAAAATACTTTATAAATATTTTATATATAACTTATACTATCAAGCTTCTATAGTTGTATAAACAAGCTAAATTGTTGGTAACCAAACAAGCCAAGAACCATGTGAAGAAGTCGGCCAGGGACATCTAAAGCGAAGCGATGCCACAGGCTTGAATTGACGCACAGATGAGCGGTGCAACTGGGGTTCAATGACAAACTACTGCAAGCCGCGCTATCTAATTTTTTTTTCTAAAACTGTCCGGACTATCGCAGATCTAGTCTGAAAAGATTTTGTATTTATCTGCGTGCTCTGCCCAAGCGAAATTCCTCCCCACCGGGTAAGAAGGATAGCCGCCCAGTCAGTCTAGCTGACTCTTGCACCTACTGGCATGATGTACCTTAAGTCATGGCATAGATTCTACTGTTGTTAACCGATGCCCACTCACTTTTTAGCAACCACATGGACCCCCAAAATATTCCCTATCTTTCTCACCAAAATTGCCCTGCTTCTGAAAAACTGAAAATTAGCCAGCTTTCCCGTTCGCAGTTCCAACCCCGAAGCTACTTCGATGAAACTGCAATGGCGGAACTGACCAAGAGTGTCAAACAACATGGAGTGCTTCATCCGATTATTGTGCGGCCTCTTGGAGAAAGTCGTTATGAATTAGTTGCGGGGGAACGCCGATATAAAGCAGCCAAAGCAGCGGGACTCAGTGAAGTACCCGTTGTCATTCAAACACTTAGCGACTTAGAAGTTGTCCAGTACGCCTTGATGGAAAACTTACAACGGGAAGATTTGAACCCGGTGGAAGAAACCGAGGGAATTTTGCAACTACTAGAACTGAAGCTAGAAAAGGATAGAGAAGCAGTAATATCTTTACTGAATCAAATGGCTAAAGTAAAAAGAGGGCTGGCGGACAGCGCTGTCCGCCAGGAAGAGCAGCAAGTAATTGAAGCTATTTTTCAAAGTATTGGCCGACTTTCTACTGAAGCCTTTAGAACTCATCGGCTTCCTCTGCTTAAACTGTCTCCTGAAATTCTTGAAGCGTTACGCCAGGGTCGCATCGAATACACAAAAGCCAAGGAAATTGCTAAGTTGGGGTCTAAGGAGGAACGAGTCGAACTTTTAGAAGCTGCGATCGCCCAATCTTTCTCTCTGCGACAAGTGCAAAAAATAGTCAAAGAAAAGAAAATTCCTAAAGAAGAAGACCAGTTAAAAACGGAAATTAACAGTATCTCCAAACGCTTCAGCCGCTTTAAAGCCTGGAACAATCCCAATAAGCGGGCTGAAATAGACGAGTTATTGAAGAAACTCACTCTCTTGTTGTCTGAGGAAGAGCAATAAAAAACTTTGCAGAATTCAGGTAAGGATTCCGAGTGGAGGGAGTATAATCTTATCCAGTCCTCCTCTTTTTTTAAGCAGTTCCTCTGTTCTTATAGCAAGTCCAGTGGATTAACTTAAAAAAACATTTCTTCCTCTTTTCCCCCATTCTTTACAAGGATGTGGGGAAAGGGGGTTAGGTCAGTGTGGGTGTCCAGCAAACATGATATAAGAGGAAGGGGACAAGCAATACAGTTTCTTGCCCCCTTCCTCTAATCCTGTAAGTGTCGCTTTAGGAACTCTCGTCCAATATATAGCACTTGTTTGAGTAGCTGTTCAATGCTTAAAGGTCTAAATTTCGCCGAGTCTTACCCTAATAAAAATCATCTGTATTTCATTTATTGGTTGGTATTTATAGCTACTATTTTATTGAGATAATTAAGTAATAAAATAAAATAAAGGGTGTCTTATTTTTGAAATTTATTCACTTTCTGGGCAAAATAGTTAAAGTGCTAATACTGTAAAACAAGGAAACTTTTGTAGTAAGCAGGAACATTTCCGGAGCTATAGACTCTCCCTTGTATGAGTCATTAACTAAACTCAGAACAAAGAACAAGAGGGAATAGAGTTGCTGGGTTTTAGGATTTAATTTAATGGGTATTTCCTGCGTCTATTATTTATATCAACTTAAGAGAACACGTGACCTTATGAGACTTGTACTAGCAACGGCTTCATTATTTACCGTGGCCTTTTTGGCAACTTCAATGTCTAATACTGAAAGTGCCGATCGCGCTAATGCGAAACTCGCTCTGAGTTTGAAACCGGATGAAATACCCCCGACACAAGAGGCTAAAGATACAAAATTTGTAGAAACACCCGCAACGGAAATTACTCCTTCCGCACCAGAAAATTCCCCGGAAATTGACTCATCTGCGATCGCATCCACGGCGATCGCTCGGGTTGAACCCTCTGGGGGCCAACCACTGTCTCAAAAAGGGGAAACTGTTCGGGAACTGCGTTTAGAAGGCCCTAGGCGCTCTCCCTTGTTCATTCCTGAGTTTAGTGCCGCTTCTCCTTGGGCAAATGTTGCACCTCCCGAGCAGATCGCTTCTCAGCCTTTGTTAGAGCAAGGTTCCGTCCCTAGATATTCACCGCCACCCAGAGCACCAGTGGCAATGCAGGAGCAAGGAGGTTCTCTCACTCCTGCGGCTGCACCTGTTACCCCTGTGGTCACAGAAATTAGTGAGAAGCCCAGAGTTAGAGTAGAAAATGTGAGCAGCGATCAGCCTATAAATTGGGTGTCGGTGCAGGAACATCCAGACAATTCCTTTTCTGAAATCGTCGCCGTTCCCTCGACCCCCAAATGGAGTCAACCCCGGATTGAGATTCCACCCGTTGTTCAAGCCGCTCAGGGTCAGGAGTTAGCGCTTCCGCAGATTCCCCCCCCGCCGGTAAACTCTGTGGCGATCGCTACCGAGTCGATTCCGATTCAGGTTCCCCAAGTGGTTCAAGAGAGCGATTCTGCAAGCCTAGGAAGTGCGAGAGATTTATTACCAATGGACTCAGGGGAAGCGAACAATCCCGCACCGGCGATCGCACTGGTCCAATCCCCAGGCAATTCCACCCCCGGGCGATCCACTAACCCAACCCCCTTCTATCGCCCCGATCCGCGAGGAATTCAAATAATTGAAGAGCAGGTACAGCAACTTCAAGAAAGCGCTGAAATTCAGCCCAGTATCGAAGCCTCACCCGCTCTGAGTATCTTCAATCCTACGGGATATGGCGCAGATCGCAACACCGGGTATATTTCCGCGACCTATCAATCTCGCACCCGATTTGTTGACAATAGTGATGGAGCTCTCGCCATTGGCTTTGGGGTTGGTGATGCCCGGGATCTCGTTGGGGTAGAAGTGAGCTATACTCTAGCCAGTGTCTTTGGGAACAATCGCGATATCGGTACGGGCGGCTTTAATGTCAAAGTCCATCGTCAATTTGCCAATGACTGGGCGATCGCGGCTGGATGGAATGGATTTCTATTTCTTGGAGAAGATGATGGTGTCCAGAACTCACTTTATGGCACGGTTACGAAAATAATTCATACCCAAGAATCTCTCTCTTCCCCGTTAAGTCGGATTGCCATTACTGCTGGAGTGGGCAATGGACAATTCCAAACTGAAGATGCCCTGGAAGACGAGCGCAATGGCATTAATGTATTTGGAAGTATGGCCGTGCGAGTGATAGAACCTGTTAGTGTCATTGCAGAATGGACCGGACAAGATTTGGCTGTGGGTGCTTCCATTGCCCCCTTTAAAAATATTCCCTTTGTGATTACCCCGGCGGTGCGAGATCTAGCCGGGGCTGGGGATGGACCCAGATTTGTTTTAGGGGCGGGTTTAGGCTGGAGATTTTAGTCAATGAAATAGGAGCAGTGGTTATGGTTAATATCAGAATCAAAGGGGCGATCGCCGCATCTACTGTGGGAACTGTATTTTGGATTGTCAGCGCCCTGGCAAATCCCCCACAGCAGTCAGATAGTACGGGAACGAATAGTTGGAACAATACCGCCCCTATCTTTGAGATTGAAAGCCAACTCGATCCCCAAACTTTAATTCAAGCCCAAGAGCTATATCAAGCTTTACAAGAGGCTTATTCGGCTTGTGTTGCTTCTGTAGAACAAGCTGAAAATCTTCCTCGGCGCTTTAGCAGAAGACCCCCAGAAAATTCGGGAATTTGCATCAGTTCAGAATGTACTCAATACAACCGATTACTGGAAGAAACAAAAACATTCTTAAGTCTTCTCGACATTCCTGAAGAAGAAAAACTTAAGGCACTTCAAAATTTAAGAACTTGGTAGTGAAGAGGAACTGTGCTATGCTAGGTAAAATCGGGTTCAGAACCAGCTGGTTCTTAGGAGCAGTTGCTTCTTTGTCCGCCCTCGGTTTACTCAATCCCCTATCAGTCAAAGCGACGGGTGAAAATCAATTTGATAATACCGGAATCGTGTTTGACTTAGAGACTATTGTAGAGTTTGAATTTATCGAATCCAACGGGGCTTATCAAGCCACTTTTGGAGTAATGAATTTACAAACGGGCGAAAAAACCCCTTTGCTTGTTGAAGTCAAACCCGCCGATAGGGTACAAAGTGTCGAAGCTGAATCTACTTACGAGGACAATTCCGGCGAGAGCGTCAGCAATGATTTTAAAGGGACTCCAGGGAATGCTGTTCCTCAACCCTTAGTCGCCTTTAAATTTCAGGCTAATACGCCCTATCTATTTTACTTAGAATCTACGTTAAATGGTCGTTCTGCCGGAATTCTATATTCCATGAATAGCCGAAACCCAGGCGGGAATAAGCAACTCAGATTTGAAGGAGACTTTTCCACTCTCGGAACTGGAGGAGTGGCCTTATCCTGGGATGACACAGGTTCTTTATTAGTTGATCCAGCATTGGAGGACCAGGATTTTGATGATTTTATTATTCAAGTGGGCGGAAATTTGGACTGTCCCTTTGATAACGAAGAAACATCCCAGTGAAATCCCGCCCCTCTCTGACCCAGAGGTTAGTGAGTTGGGGGATTGACAATAATGGCTCGCTTATAAAATTAAAAAAATCTTACCTTCCTCACACTTCTAGTTATTCCTGACGTTGAAATCATGGATATCGATGGTAACTCTCCACCTTTCTTTCAGCAGTTGAAGGGGGCATCCCCTTCCGTTCAAACTCCTTTACCTGCAACGATATTACCTCCTCTCAATAATGATGCTGATGCTCTAAATCTTCGACATTTGCTCTCCGTTGCCCGCCGCCGGATTTTTATATTTGCCGGAGTCAGCATCGCTGTAACTTGTGGCGTTTTGGTGAAAGTCTTGACCCAAACCCCGATTTATGAGGGAAATTTTAGATTGTTAGTGGAACCGATTAAAGGACAGGATAATCTTGAACAACTTAATCAAGCTTTAACTCAAAATACTGGAAAAGGAGAAAGCTTAGATTATGAAACTCAAATGGAAGTTCTTTTAAGCGGCCCCGTCCTTAATCCTGTTTTCACCAACATCCAACAAAATTATCCAGAATTGGAATTTAGCGAGTTTATAGCGAATTTAAGCATCCGAAGATTGAAGTTAACCAAAATATTAGATATTCGCTATCAGGACACCGATGCAAAAAAAATTCAAATTATCTTAAAAGAGTTGGCAACGGGCTACATTCATTATTCTGAAATGGAGCAGCAGACCACCCTACGTCAAGGATTGGAATTTGTAGAAACCCAGTTGCCTCGGCTGCAACAGAGAGTCGATACCCTTCAAGAATACTTAGAACAATTTCGCCAACACTATAACCTAATTGATCCGGAACAAAGCGGACAGATTTTATCTCAGCAGATTGGAAGTTTGGTCCAAGAAAGACAACAGACAGAATCCCAGCTCGTGCAAGCGCAAGCCCTCTACGGGAAATTAAGAGGGCAGTTAGGGTTGGAACTAGAACAAGCGATGTTAGCAACCTCCCTGAGTGAAGCACCTCGCTATCAAGATTTATTGAATCGGTTTCATGAAATTGAAGCAAAACTGGCGCGAGAGTCTACTCGGTTTACGGCGCAAAGTCCCGCTATGCAAGCTTTGATTGATGAACGGAATAGTTTATTACCTTTATTGCAAGAGGAAGCTTTATTAGTTCTTGGACCCAACGTCTCTCAAATTCGGGGAGATATTCGCGGATTATCCACTCCTAACTCACTGCGGAATGATTTGACTGGAAAGCTGATAGAAACCGTCAATTTGATGGAAACAACTCGGGCGAGACAATGGGCGATCGCTCAAGCTGAAACGATTGTGCAACAGCAAATGCAAGAACAAGCGACGTTAATGCGTCAATACACAGACTTACAGCGAGAACTGGAATTAGGAACCGAAAGTTTAAATCGATTTTTAGCCGTTCGAGAAAATCTTCAAATTGAATCCGCTCAAAAAGCCATGCCCTGGCAACTGATTTCGCAACCTGAAGTTGGCACTTTTCCCATTTCACCCAATTTGTCTCGGAGTTTACTCCTAGGGGTGATTGCGGGTTTAATGGCAGGAATTGGGGCGGCTTTATTAGCGGAAAAACTGGATACAAAATTCCATTCTGTTGAAGACATAAAAGATTATATGGGCTTCCCCATCTTAGGAACCATTCCCTTTGAAAAAGACCTGAAAGAGAGCCTAACGGTCTCTGATGGAGAAAACCTAGTTCAAGCATCTGGCGGCTACCTATTTTCTCAGTTTTTTGAAGCCTTCCGTTCTCTCCATGCCGACCTTTATTTTATGAGTCCGGATCAGCCCCTCAAGTCCATTGTAATCAGCTCTACATTGCCAGCCGAAGGGAAGACCACAATTTCAATGAAACTGGCTGAAGCTGCATCAGCAATGGGAAATCGGGTTTTATTAGTGGATGCAGATTTACGTCGTCCTCAAATCGATCGCCGCATGGATTTACCCAATGTCTGGGGATTAAGCAATTTAATTTCTACGGATTCTCTCAATGCTCAAGACAGCATTCAGCAGTCGGCAGTTAATCAGAATTTATATGTTTTAACTGCAGGACAAATCCCCCCAGATCCCGCTCGCCTCCTTTCGTCTCAACGCATGAAACAGTTAATTGAAGAGTTTAAAACGAGTTTTGACTTAGTGATTTTTGATACCCCTCCATTAGGGGCAATCTCCGATGCTAAGTTTTTAGCACCTCATACCGATGGTTTAGTCATGGTGATCGGTATGGGTAAAAGCGATCGGGCTATTTTACGAGAAGTTTTTGATGGATTAAAAATGTCTCGCACCCCAGTCCTGGGCCTAGTCGCCAATGGCGTTAAACAATATTTACCGACTTCCTATAACTACTATGAACGATACTATGCACCTAATGAAACTCAAACTTCTTCACGCTAGATTGGTTTTGTACTTTTTCAGTTTTAGGCACAATTAATTCACGAAATATTACAGGAAGTGTATGAAATAATTAGCCCATAAAATTTTTAAAATGCAAAATTTTATTTTAAAATTCAACCGGGTTTCTGAAAACCCCTGAGAATACTACATCACCACCTTGCCAAACCACCCAAAACAAATATGATCAATAAAAATTTCCAATCCAGAAATTACCCCACCTATTTGATTACTGGGGGTGCAGGTTTTATAGGCTCTCATCTATCAGAAGCATTGTTAGATAAAGGCTCTCTAGTGCGAGTCATCGATAATTTATCAACTGGAAGTATCGATAATATTCGCCACTTACTAGATCGCCCAGACTTTCACTTTGCCTACGCTGACATCACCAATGATATGGTGTTGGATAGACTGGCATCAGAAGCGGATATCATCATTCATTTAGCCGCAGCCGTGGGCGTCAAACTGGTGGTGGAAAATCCCGTACAGACCATTAAGACGAATATCATGGGAACCGAGAAAGTCCTAGAAACGGCACATCGGTATCGGGCAAAAGTCGTCATTGCCTCCACCTCAGAAGTCTATGGGAAAGGACATAGTATTCCATTCCGAGAAGATGATGATGTGGTACTCGGACCAACCAGTCGCAATCGATGGGGGTATGCAGCCTCAAAGATGGTGGATGAATTTTTAGCGTTGGCTTATTATCACGAGAAAGGATTGCCCGTGGCGATCGCCCGTCTGTTCAATACCGTCGGACCCCGACAAACCGGACGCTATGGCATGGTGATTCCCCGCTTGATCCAACAGGCACTCCAGGGAGAACCTCTCACTGTATATGGAGATGGCCAGCAGTCCCGCTGCTTCCTCCATGTGCAAGATGCAGTCAGAGCACTGATTGGCCTCGCCGAGTCTTCCGAAGCCATTGGGGAAGTTTTTAATGTAGGCTCACAACAGGAGATTACGATTTTAGATTTAGCCCAGCGGATTATTGATCGAGTGGGAACTACAGGAAATAACAAGCTGTCTGAAATTCAAACGATTCCTTATGGGCAAGCCTACGCACCTGGATTTGAAGATATGCAGCGGCGTTTTCCGGACTTATCCAAGATTGCCGAGTATATAGGCTGGCAACCCACGCGATCGCTCGATGAAATTTTGGACGATGCGATCGAGAGTTTTACCACATCCAAGAATGTTGTGGTTGCTTAACATTGAGGGGAGTGTATTCATACCATCCATCCTTAATTCAAGCCGTTTAAACCTCTCATGCTTTTTAGTAGATGATCTGGATGACCGACATCGAAGCAATTTATAAATTGGTGTTGCGAAACTTGCAGGTTCAAAACTATGCAGAGCTTCTCCCCGAAGCACAAGAGGCCATGTTGAGGGAAGTCAATTGTTTACTTGAATCTCCCAAACTCCTAGAGCATCAAAAAAAACAGTTATCTCTTTCGTGGCGGTTATTAGAACAGTGCAGCCCTAGTTTTGAAAAAGCCTCAAAGGGCTATTGACATGACCCTGAGACAGAAGAGTGAGGAACGAGTGGTTAATGATAATTATGCCAACGTAGCTGCTATAGGATGCGGATATTGGGGCAAAAACTTAGTGCGAAATTTTGCAAACCTCGGTAAACTCCGGTGGATTTGCGATAAGAATGAAACGGCGTTAAACAATCAAGCCCAACTTTATCCAGAAGTCCATAAAACTGGAGACTTTGAAGCGGTGTTGGCCGACGAACAGACTCGGGCAGTGGCGATCGCTACCCCAGCAGCCTTGCACTACACTCAAGTCAAACAAGCCCTTTTACAGGGTAAAGATGTTTTTGTAGAAAAACCTTTAGCGCTTCACTATCGAGAAGGTCGAGAACTGGTCGGACTGGCCCGAGAAAAAAAGGCCATTCTCATGGTGGGACATATTCTCGAATATCACCCAGCCGTTACCCTTTTGAAGGAGATTATTCAGCGCGGCGAACTGGGCAAAGTTTTATATATGTATTCCAACCGCCTCAACCTTGGAAAAGTTCGGGCAGAAGAAAATATTTTGTGGAGCTTTGCCCCTCACGATATTGCTGTTATTTCTAGTTTGATTGGTCAGGAACCCAGTGTCGTTAGTGCATCAGGGGGTACTTATTTGCAGTCTGGTATCGTCGATGTCACAACAACCAATTTGCAGTATAATGACGGAACAAAAGCGCATATTTTTGTCAGTTGGTTGCATCCTTTCAAAGAACAAAAGTTGGTGGTTGTCGGCGATCAAAAAATGGCGGTTTTTGACGATACCATTCGGGAAGGGAAGCTAAAAATTTACGACAAAGGAATTGAGTGGCAAGGAGGTTTGCCCGTTGCCCGCCAAACTTCAGAAACAACCTTATTTATACCGGAAGCAGAACCGCTGAGATTAGAATGCCAACATTTTCTCGATTGTATCCAAGAGCGCAAGCAACCCCTAACTGATGGCATCAGTGCCTTAAAAGTGCTGAAAGTATTGGAGGCGAGCCAGATATCCCTCGAAAGAGGTGGCATTCCTGTTAATCTTACTGAAATGGAGCAAGGGGTGCTGGTATGAGCGACTATTTCGCCCACGAATCCACCTATGTAGATGAGGGCGCAGAGATTGGCAGAGGAACCAAAGTTTGGCATTTTTCTCATATTATGGGAAAAGCTAAAATTGGGGAGAATTGCACATTAGGACAAAATGTGTTCGTGGCTAACTCGGTCAAGATTGGTAACAGTTGCAAAATTCAAAATAATGTTTTGCTTTACGAGGGAGTAATTCTCGAAGATTACGTTTTTTGTGGGCCAAGTATGGTGTTTACCAACGTGAAAACGCCCCGTTGCGAGTTTCCGCGCAATACCCGTGAAGACTACGTTACAACCTTAGTAAAACGGGGAGCGAGTATTGGAGCAAATGCTACGATTGTTTGTGGTATCACCCTCCATGAAAGTGCATTTGTCGCAGCGGGAGCAGTGGTCACAAAAGATGTACCGGCTTATGCAATGGTGGCGGGTGTTCCCGCGAAAATCACCGGCTGGATGAGCGCCTACGGTGATGTTCTCACATTCGACAGCAATGGCTATGCGGTGGATTCAACAGGGGCAAAATATCAGCAAGTTTCTGAAAGGGAAGTGGTAAAAGTTATATGAGTGAGATAAAAATTCCCGTTCTCGACCTGAGTCGTCAATATCAGAGCATCAAGGCAGAGATTCAAGCGGCTATTAATCGCGTGCTGGAATCCGGGCAGTTTATTATGGGACCGGATGTCAAGTTATTTGAGCAGGAAGTCGCGCAGTATGTGGGAGTTAAACACGCGATCGGTGTAAACTCGGGTACAGATGCCCTGGTGATTGGCTTGCGGGCGCTGGGAATTGGGAAAGGAGATGAGGTGATTACTACTCCATTTTCCTTTTTTGCCACAGCGGAATCGATTAGCAATGTGAGAGCAAAGCCAGTTTTTGCGGATATTAACCCCAGAAGTTTCAATATTGACCCCAAAGAGATTAAAGCCAAAATTACCCCTCGGACTAAGGCGATCATGCCTGTTCACCTCTATGGGCAACCCGCAGCGATGGGTCAGATTATGGAGATTGCCCAAGAGCATGGTTTAAAGGTGATTGAAGACTGCGCTCAATCTTTTGGGGCAAAATATTGGGGAACTTGTTCGTCTTGTGATGGTCATTGCCAGCAATCCACGCGGGAGTCACTGCGGGGGAAATTTACGGGGGCGATCGGCGAGCTCGGCGCTTATTCCTTCTTCCCTTCCAAAAATTTGGGAGCTTATGGGGATGGTGGTATGATTGTCACTAATGATGACCATGTGGCAGAAGTAGCGCGGATGTTGCGGGTGCATGGGGCCAAAAAGAAGTATCATAATGAAGTTTTGGGATATAATTCCCGTCTAGATACGTTGCAAGCGGCGATTTTGCGGGTGAAGTTGCCTTATCTGGAACAGTGGAATGAGGGCAGACGTAAGGTGGCTAAAACTTACAATGAGTTATTGGCGGATGTTGCGGGGATAATCACTCCAGAGTTCGCGGATGGTCATGTATTTCACCAGTACACGATTCGGGTTGTGGATGGAAAACGGGAGAAGGTGAAGGGATATTTGGGTGAGCAGGGAATTGGGTCGATGATTTATTATCCTGTGGCGCAAGACCAGTTGCCTGTTTATCAGGGACAGTATCCTAAGATCCCAGTGAGTGATTTGTTGGTAACTGAAGTGTTGAGTTTACCAATTTGGGCTGAGATTAGTTATGCAAACCAGGTGAAGGTTGTAAAAGTATTAAAAGAATTTTTAGGCAAATTGATATCTCAATGATTCTTCCTAAAAAAAATAGTTTTTCAAAAGATGTACTCAAGCTAGTTTCTGGAACAGTATTTGCTCAAGCTCTAAGCATTATAGTTTCGCCTTTACTAACTCGCTTTTATAGCCCTGAAAATTTTGGTTTGTCTGCGCTATTTAGTTCTATTACAACTATTGTGGCTGTTGGTTCTTGTCTGCGTTACGAACTTTCTATTATGTTACCAGACAATGATGAGGAAGCTGCTAATCTTCTGGGCTTAAGTTTGGGATTGGTAATTTTAACTAGCACTTTATCAGTTCCTCTGATTTGGTTCACAAAACCCTTGATAGTAGGCTGGTTAAGTTCCGAAGAACTCGGTTTGTACTTAGGGTTAGTCCCACTGACAGTTTTTTTCAGTGGAGTGTTTATGGCTCTAAATTATTGGAATTCTCGAACCAAGCATTTTGGTCGTTTATCAATCGCTCGGATCGTCACTTCAGTAACTACAGTGGGGACACAACTGAGTGGAGGTTACATGGGTTATCGAACAGGAGGAGTCTTAATTGGTGCTGGTGTAGTAGGTTCCGCTCTTTCGAGTTTAGTATTGGGACAACAAATTTGGCGCGATGATGGTTTTAAGTTACGGCACAGTATCAGTATGGGGGGAATGATATCAGGGCTAAAACGGCACTACAGATTTCCTTTGTATGATTTATCCGCTTCGTTGTTTAACAATATTTCTTGGCAATTACCCGCTTTTTTATTGTCGGCTTTTTTTTCAATGACAACTGTAGGATATTACGCTTTAGGCTTTCGCATAATTAGTCTCCCTATGAATTTAATTGGTCAATCTATCAGTCAAGTATTCTTCCAAAGAGCTTCTGTTGCCCAACATGATTGTACTCTCGCTAGAACGGTTGAAAATACATTTAATTATTTAGTTAAATTTTCACTATTTCCTATATTAATGTTAACTTTAATCGGAGGAAATCTTTTTTTAGTCTTTTTTGGAAATCAATGGTATGAAGCAGGCGTTTATGTTCAAATTTTAGGAGTTTGGTCATTTTTTTGGTTTATTTCATCTCCGTTAAGTACGGTTTTTACTATATTGGAGAAACAAAAAAAATTATTTTGGATACAGTTATTGATTTTTACATCTCGCTTGCTATCCTTGTCGTTAGGAGGATATATGGGTGATGCCAGAGTTGCACTGAGCTTGTTTAGTATTTCAGGAATTATGGTTTATGGATATTTGGGCATTTTAGTATTTGAGTTGTCAGGAATTAGCCATAAGAAATTTTTTACGATAATTTTTAAAAACTTATTCCTATTTGTTCCATCTGGAATTATCATGAGTATTTTGTATATTGCGAAAGCTGATGACTGGTTACTTCTTTGTTTTAGTTTTGGGTTAACTTTCATGTATTATTGTTGGCTCTTGTGGGAAAATAAAAACTATTTTATTTCAATAAATCAATAAAATAGTTTTTATTGATTTTAATATTAATGAACAATTAGTAAAGGATAAAAAATATGAACAATGAATTAAATTACTATGAAAATAAAGATTTATGGCCAAAAGAAAGGTATTTAAAAAATGACTTAGAGCTAAAACGCTTTATGCAATGTGCTGATATGATTCCGGGCTGTGTGACTTCTTTGTTAGATGTAGGCACTGGAAATGGAGCTTTTATTAGCTATCTAGAAACTCAAAATAAGCCGATTAATTATTTAGGAGTAGAGCGATCTAAAGCAGCAATTGAATGTAGAGTATGTAAGTCTGATATTTTGCGAGGTTCGATTGACAATCTTCAGTTTGAAGATCACTCATTTGATTTAGTATCTGCTTTGGAAGTGATTGAGCATTTGCCTTATATCAATTATAATAAGTGCTTGACAGAAATTGAAAGAGTTGCTAAAAATTATATATTAGTAGCCGTTCCTTATCGCGAGAAACGAAAAAATGTAAAATGTTTTTACTGCGGTTGTCATTTTAATCCAATATATCATATGAGGAGTTTTGACTTAGAAAAAAATGAGGAGTTATTTAAGGACTTTCAAGTCATAAATTATAAAATAGTGACCCGAGAAGTTTATGCCTGGAGTTTTTTGATAGGATTCAATCTGTCAAATATATTTATAAAAAAAAATGTTATGCCCGATTACAGTTTATGCCCTCAATGTGGTTTTTCAGGATCTTTAATTTCATCAAACATAAACCTCCAATCTTCTCCCCCATCATTACCAGCAAAACCCTCTTATTTTAAAGAATTGCTAAAATCTATATGGCCTAAAAAAGAACAAGAAGTTTGGATTATAACTTTGCATAAAAGGTTTAAAACCTAAAAAATTAATTACAGGTCAGGATATATGTAATGTTAAAAATTGCCACAGTTGTGGGAGCAAGACCGCAATTTATTAAAGCTGCAACAGTATCTCGGGTTTTACGTTCAACCCCAGACATAACAGAAATATTAGTGCATACAGGACAACATTATGATGCCAATATGTCTGAGGTATTTTTTCAAGAATTGGAAATTCCCCCACCAGATTATCACTTAGGTATTGGCTCTGGGACTCATGGCGCTCAGACTGGGCGAATGTTAGAAGCAATTGAAGGAGTTTTACTGGAAGAAAAACCAGACTGGGTTTTAGTGTACGGTGATACCAACTCAACTCTGGCAGGGGCACTCGCAGCAGTCAAGCTACATATTCCCGTGGCTCATATAGAGGCAGGATTACGTTCTTTTAATTGGCAAATGCCCGAAGAAATTAATCGAGTGCTAACCGATCGCGCTTCTAATTTGTTGTTTGCCCCCACCGAAGTAGCAGTAGAGAATCTACGTCGCGAAGGTATTCATCAGGGAACCATTCATTTAGTCGGTGATGTCATGTATGATGCGGCCCTATATTATGGGTCAAAAGCGGCAATTTATAGCTTTATTTTAAAGCATCTCAATCTTCGGTCAAAAGGGTACATACTTGCGACCATTCATCGAGCAGAAAATACAGACTACTCTGCAAATATTCAGGCAATTTTTAGGGGACTAATGCAGGTAGCAGCAGAGATTCCAGTGTTACTCCCTCTACATCCTCGAACGCGCAAAGCTTTAGAGCAAAATAATCTAATGATTCCGGTTTCTAATTGTTTACAAATAATTGAACCTGTTGGATATCTGGATATGGTTATGCTGGAGAAAAATGCTCGTTTAATTGTCACGGATTCTGGTGGGGTGCAGAAAGAAGCCTTTTTCTACCGAGTTCCTTGCGTCATATTACGGGAGGAAACAGAGTGGGTTGAACTGGTGCAATCAAGGTGGAATCGATTAGTGCCACCAAAAAGTGATATCGTAGTTAGATGTGAAGTCTTCAATTCATTGACTTTACCAGATGGCGATCTGAATTCCCGTACAGTTTACGGTACAGGTCAGGCAGCGAAACAGATTGTCAAAATTTTAAAATGATCTTTTCAATAGTTCTTCTTTAGGTTTGATTTATTATGCGTATTTTAATTGTATCAGCGTATTTTCCTCCTTTTAACACTATTGGATCTGTTCGCGTTGGCAAGATGGCTAAATATCTTTCTCAATTCGGCAATGATGTGAGAGTTCTTACAATCAAAGACCATCCTGTCGAACAGAGTCTTCCTTTAGAAATTTCATCAGCCAACGTAATACAAACTAACTACATTAATTATATAGACTGGATCAGACCCAGAAAATTAGTCCACCTATTTTTTGTAATCAAAAGTAAGTTTTCTAAAAGAAACGTCGATCTTAATACTGAAAATACACTAGAATCTACTAAAGCATTTGGGCTTAATAAAATCATTGAAAAAATTCGCTTGATTTATGGAAACATCTTATATTTTCCCGATAGTATGCTTGGCTGGATTTTTCCCGGAATGGCAGCAGCGTCACATTTGCTAGAAGAGTGGAAACCTGATTTAATCTATGCAAGTTCACCACCACCTACTTCGTTGATATTGGCTCATCTTATATCAAGAAAGTATGGAATTCCTTGGGTAGCAGAACTCCGAGATCTTTGGGTGGAGAATCCAGCGTATGATTTACTTTTTTCTCAATGGAGAAAAAAATTAGAAGCTCCGCTAGAACGATTAATTTTTTCTTCGGCACAAGGTTTTGTAACTGTTTCAGAGCCCCTCGCAGAAATACTTAAAGAAAAATATCAAAAATCTGTTGGAGTGATTTTGAATGGATTTGATTTTCCAAACGATTTTGTTTTTAAAAACACAAGTAAAAATACTTGTCTAAGAATTGTTTATACTGGCAAGCTTTTTCCTTTATCCGAGACTGAAAGCATCCGCAAACCAGATCCGCTTTTTAAAGCCTTAAAGTTATTGGGAGAGGTTGCACAAAATAACGTGGAAGTAATTTTTTATGGAGCAGATAGTGAATTTGTCGAAAAGATTGCTATTCAATATAAAGTTGAACACATTGTAAAAAGTTATCCACCGATACCTTATCAAATGTCTCTTGAAGTTCAATTAGAAGCCGATATCTTACTGTTAATTTTATGGAACGATCCACGAGAAAAAGGAGTTTTTACCGGAAAATTATTTGAATATATCGGAGCGCATAGACCAATTTTAGCGATCGGGTCTTCGGAAAGTGCCGCAGAAAAACTAATTCAAGATAGAAAAGCGGGCGTGACTCTTAACGATCCTGAAGAGATCGCCGAGCAACTACTAAAATGGATTCATCAAAAAGAAACAATAGGTCAAATTCCAGGTTTAACTCCCGATGTTTTAGTTGGACTGTCTAGAGAAGAACAAGCCAAAAACCTTGAAACTTTTCTAAAAACCCAAATCCTGCAATAGAAACATAGAATATAGTGGGTTATAACCAAAAAATTAGTTTTAAATACTTGTTACAAAAAACATGATAAAAATTTTACATTTTTCTCATAGCATGAGAAGTGAGGATGGTATTGATGCTGCTTTAAAACGCCTAGATCCTTCTCGCTTTAAACTCTCTGCATTGATTGTATCACCTTCCAATAGCCCAATCAAAACGCAATATACAGCAGATTTTTCTTATCCTATAGATACATTAAATATTCCTTTAGCTTGGGAAAACTACCCCCAAATACTTAGGTTATTAGTTGCTAAAATTAGACAATTTAAACCCCATATTCTCCATGCTCATCATTACCATGAAAATTTAATTGCTTCTGTTGCAGTCCGACTTACTCCTGTCCCCTGTTATGTGATTGGACGGCATTATGCTGACCTAATTTATCATCTGTCACACGGGGTTAAACAAAACATACTCATCAAAGCAGAAGGGTTCTGCAATTATACGGCAACACAAATTGTCGTACCGACTCAGCAGGTTGCCCAACTTTTGACGGAAAGACAAGGGGTTCCCCCTGAAAAGATAACAATAATTCCCTATGGGTTTAATTTTTCATCTTACGTGCCAAGTTCTCCTGATTCTCCTAAACGCTTACGTCAAGAATATGAGCTACAAGACAAATATATGATCCTTGCTTGTTGTCGATTAAATCGAGAAAAAGGGTTGGAATATTTGTTTGAAGCAATTTCTCAAATCAAAAGAAAAAGCAGAAATTTTAAATTAGTTATCGTAGGAAGCGGCACTCACCAAGAAGAATTACATCAACAATGTAAAAATTTGGGAATTAATAATTTTGTTACATTTGTTGGTTGGCGCACTGATGTACTTGATTGGATCGCTGCTGCTGATCTGGTGGTGCAACCCTCATTAAGTGAATCTTTTTGTCAGGTTTTAATTGAAGCTTTGGCATTTTATAAACCTGTAATTATGACTCCAGTAGGAGTAGCACCCGAAGTTATTGGTAAAAATGAACGCGGGCGTCTGGTTCCTATTAGTAATAGTGAAGCGATCACGGAATTTATTTGTGAACTGATGTCAGATAGAGAATTGGGTGAAAAATTAGGAAAGCTAGGAAATCAGTATGTTCGACAAAATATGGGTGCTGATGTAGCTGCTCGTCGCTATGAAAATCTTTATAACAGTCTCATCGAAAAAACACTTTAATCCTAAAACTAAAACAACAGCCAGGAGTATCCATGACTTATACAGGAGATTTTTATAAATATTGTGACTCAGAGGCTAAACATTCAGCCCAAGAAATTATTCCCATCCTGCTGGAATTTATTGAGCCGAAAAGTATTGTAGATGTTGGATGTGGAGTAGCCACCTGGCTATCAGTTTTTCAACAATACGAGATTGAGGATATTTTGGGGATTGATAGTGACTTTGTCGATAGACAGATGTTACTCATACCTAAAAGTAAATTTAAATCACAAGATATTAGTCAGCCTTTTTCAATGGACCGAAAATTTGATTTAGTGGTTTGCTTGGAAGTGGCCGAACATCTGCCTCCGGAGAATGCCGAAGCTTTTATTAGCTCTCTCTGCAATTTAGGCGATATTGTGCTTTTTTCAGCAGCAATTCCCCATCAAGGAGGAACCCACCATGTTAACGAACAGTGGACAGATTATTGGAAAGAAGCTTTTGACAAGAGAGGATATGTTTTTGTCGATTGCATTAGACCTAGAGTTTGGAATAATGAAAATGTAGCTTTCTTTTATGCTCAAAATATGATTCTATATGTGAAAGCGAATCAAACCGCCAATTATTTAAATTTAAAACAATGTTTAGAACCCAATTTTAAGAGTCACTTTGTGAGTGTTGTTCATCCAAAACAATATTTAGAAGCTGTAAAAAGAATGCAGCCTGAAAATATGTGCTTGAGTAGCGCATTAACTCAGTGCTGGAAAATTCTGTCAGTTTTACCAAGCTTATTTTATCGAGCAGTCAATCGCAGGGTTTTATCAAAAACCAATAAAATTAAATTATGCTAACTATCTCCGTCATAATCCCCGCTTATAACTACGCTGACTATATTGGACATACAATTAATAGCGTACTGAGCCAAACGTATCCAATTAAAGAAATTATTGTGGTTAATGATGGTTCTACAGATAATACTGCTGAAGTCTTAGCGAGTTATTGCGATCGCATTCAAGTAATTTACCAAAAAAATCAAGGTTTATCAGCAGCTAAAAATGTTGGAGCAAACCATGCAACGGGGGATTTATTAGCGTTTTTGGATGCTGATGATATCTGGCTACCTCACAAGTTAGAACGACAAGTAGATCGCTTTATTGTAGAACCAAATTTAGGCTTAGTGCATTGTGGTTTAGAAATTATCGATGCGACAGGTTGCGTCACCGATCGGCAAATGAATGGTCTTGAAGGTTGGGTTGCTCAGGAAATGCTAAAACTTTCTCGTCCCGTTATTTTAGGAGGTGGTAGCGGCGCAGTAATCCCGCGAAATACTTTTTTATCTGTCGGCGATTTCGATCCAGGAGTTTCTGTTTCCCATGATTGGGATATGTATTACCGAATTGCACGATCTCAAGAAGTGGGTTTTGTCCCCGAAGTTTTGCTTCAATATCGCGTGCATGGGCAGAATATGCACAGCAATGTTCAAAAAATGGAACGGGATATGCTGCTTTGTTTTTCTAAGGCTTTTGGGAAGGAAAATTTATCAGAAATAAGTAATTTACGCCGTCAAGCTTATGGAAATTTGCACCGGATGCTTGCCGGATCTTTTTTTCAGGCTAAACAGCCTTTATCCTTCATGTATCACTTCCTTAAAAGCCTCTGGTTTACCCCGAATAGCTTTTTATATTTTCTGGATTTTCCTCGACGGTGGTGGCAACGACAAAAACTTATTACAGGAATAAGATAAAAAAATGTTTACAGCTAGGATGATTTGTCTGACAGAAGCCAATCTGACAATGGCCAGAAATAAGCCTCGTTCATTACCGATTGCGATCGCTTATCGTGTTAAATACATCAGCAAAATCTTTTTAGGTTCGACTCGCTTACTCCGTTGTTGTCTATTTTTATCTTGGTTACTAAAGAGGTTTGCATGGGAACTTAGCAGTGAAATATTTGGTTCATCCTTTCACAAAGCCACGATGGCATTATCAGAAGAAATACTACAAAATTGGCTCCCAGTTAATGGTTCGATGATTGATATTGGTTGTGGGACGGGACGCTGGTGTCGCGTTGCGGCTGAGTATGCAAATCGAGTTGTAGGAGTTGATAGTAATTCGGCAAATATTGAAATTGCCAAACAGCTTTCAGGTGATAAAAAAATTGAATATATTATTGCCGATATAACTCAAAATGTGATTTCAGATCAATTTGATGTTGCATTGTTAATCCACGTTTTAGAACATATGGACAACGCCGACGCTCTTTTGCAAAAAATTCACACTATAGCGGCTACATTAATTATTGAAGTCCCAGATTTTGAAGCTGATTCACTCAATTTAGTCAGACGAACTCTGGACTCTCCTTACTACTCCGATGCCGATCATATTAGAGAGTACACCCTTGATATTTTAAACAACCAATTAGAACGAAATGAATGGAAAGTTAATGATATTAAACGGTATGGAGGTTCTGTTTTAGCGATTGCCAGTTATAATCCCGCCAGTAGCCTTTGTCCCACTCCTATTCATACTGAGCAAAATGATATCTCAAAAATTTCTCAGAAATAATATGAGTTCAGAAGTTCTCTATATTTCCTATGACGGGTTACTAGAACCTCTGGGTCAATCTCAAGTTTTGCAATATCTGTATCACCTGACGAAAGAGTATCAAATCACTTTAGTGACTTATGAAAAACCGGAAGATTGGGCGGAGACAAAAGAGCGGAATGCTTTAATTGAAAAAGTTCGCGCCTCTGGAATCCGCTGGATTCCTCTCCGGTATCACAAACATCCCACGGCACCCGCAACGGCTTACGATTTATTAGTCGGTTTTCTCCTGTGTAGTTATTTAGTCATCCGTTACCGGATTGAGATTGTCCAAGTTCGCAGTTACGTTCCTGCTCTACTCGGTTTACTATTAAAGCGAATTTTTAAGGTTGGGTTTATTTTTGATATGCGCGGGTTTTGGGCAGATGAGCGAATTGATGCGGAAATATGGCCGAAAGACTCTCGACTTTATACAATTGCCAAATGGGCTGAACAGCAATTTTTAACTAATGCAGATGTGGTGGTTTCCTTGACTCATGCGGGAGTAGCGGCGATGCGAGAATTTCCTTATTTAAAAGAAAATCCACCCCGATTTGAAGTGATTCCCACTTGTACCAATTTAGAAATATTTCATCCTAGGTTTAATACCCAAGATAGACAAGACAAATCTTTCACTCTAGGATATGTTGGTTCTGTGGGAGGCTGGTATCTTTTTGATCCAGTTTTGGAGTGTTTCAAAGAATTATTAGAAATTAGACCGAATGCTCGATTATTAATTCTGAATCGAAATGAAGGCGATTATATCCGGAATCGCCTTCATTTTTATGGAATAGATGAGCATTTAGTGGAACTTAAAACCGTTTTTCATAGCCAGGTTGCCGAAGAAATGCATCAAATGAATGCCGGAATTTTTTTTATTAAACCTGTTTTCTCTAAACGGGCATCTGCGGCAACTAAACTAGGCGAATTTTTGGGCTGTAGCATTCCTTGTTTAAGCAATGATGGCGTGGGAGATATGACAGCAATTTTAGAAAATCATCGAGTGGGTGTGGTACTTAGAGAATTTAACCCAGAAGCACAAGTGCTCGCGATTCAGCAACTTTTGCAATTAGTCGAAGATCCCAATGTGCGCGATCGCTGTGTCGCCACTGCCCATCACTATTTTTCTTTAGAACAAGGTGTCAAGTCTTATAAACAAATTTATCAATCACTTGGCACTCGTGCTGTTGCGATAGGAAAACAATTAAATCATGGAAAGAATTAAAGAAGTCTTATGGTATGCAGAGGATCGTCCTTGTCCCGTTTGTCACTCGAAGAAAGCAAGGATTCTCGGTTCTAGGGGTGGACAATCTCATCACAGAAGTCTAGGTGTAGCAACTAATATAGTTCGCTGCTGTGACTGTGATACTGTTTACCAGTCACCAACTCTACTGCCTCAATCCAATCCTTATGCAGAATACTCAGAGCAAGAATATTTCCAAGCACATTATGCAAATAGAAAAATTTTAAATGGTGAAGCACTCGCTGCTTTTGCAGAAAATATTCTTGAAAAACCGGGCAAGATGTTGGAATTAGGATGTGGACGTGGGGAACTCCTAAAAGGAGCTGCAAATCGCGGATGGGAAGTTTATGGTGTAGAAATGACAGAAAATTTTGCCACGGTATCAAAGTCATATAATATCAAGATTGAATGCAATTCATTCAAAACTGTAAATATTTAGAAAAAGTTTATGACACTATACTTTTAGCTGCGGTTCTCGAACACCTTTATGATCCATTTGAGACTCTCACAAAAGTTTACAATGCACTTCGTCCCGGAGGTCTGGTATTTATCGATATTCCCAATAAAGGGTCTTTGGTAACCAGAGTTGGAAATGCCTATATGCGTCTTCGGGGAACGGATTGGGCGATCAACTTAAGTCTAACTTTTTCTCCTTTTCATGTGGTTGGCTTTTCTCCAGCAAGCCTGCGATATCTTCTGAATTCCACTGGATTTCGGCCAATTTCACTACAGCTTCATCGTTGGAGCAATGAATTGCCGACTGGAAAAAACATACGAGCCAGATTAGAACACAGGGGTCTCGATATAGTCCAATTTATTGGGGGGTCGATCGGTATGGGTGATGGAATAACGTGCTGGGCCATCCGTGAGTGATGAGTATAACACCTGCTGAAGCACCTCTGCTCAAACATATTTATCTTAGAAGCTTTCTCCTGCGCTTTGGGCTTGCTATGGCTGCCTGGCTAGTGACTATTTTTTATCCGGATATGCCATTGATACAGGATGGCCTTAGCTACGAAAAATATGCGGCTCAACTGGCATCGGACTGGCTCGTAGGAAGACCCTCGTCGGTTTTGGAAGTAGGTATTGGAGCGCGAGCGCCAGGGCCAATTCTCCTAATTGCTTTTTTCTATTTCCTAACCGGCGGCTTGCGAGTTTTACCCCTGGTTCTAGCCTTTTACTCTTCTATTACCGCTTGGGGACCAGTGCTAACTTATAAGATTGCGCGACAGTTAGGTACTTCACCGTCCGGGGCGTATTACAGCGCACGCTTGATTATGTGGTCGCCAGCGTTCTTGATTTGGTCAGCTCTTTATAAAGAAGGGGCAATTTATGTGGTGCTTAATCTGATGGTTTATCATATTTTGCTCTTGCAAGAAAAATGGCAGCCGCGATCGCTGTTAATTGTTGTGGGTTGTATGCCTGCTTTGTTTGCTCTGCGCTTTTACTTAGCTGCAGGACTTGCACCAATTGTGGCATTGGGGCTGCTGTTCGGGCGTGTCAAAACACACGCTGACCTTGTAAATCTGCTGTGGGTGCTACTCAGGCAAATAGTCTTAGTGGCGGGTTTGATATTTCTCTTAGGACAGGTCGGATTTTTTGATCGCGTGCAAGCGGATCTACCTGCGAACTTGGAAGAGGCATTGGCAACTATCCAAATCTCCCGTTTCGATTTGGCAACAAGCGCTACTTCCGGTTATTTACCTGATGCTGATGTATCCACACCCGAAGGAGCATTAGCGTTTTTACCCTTGGGGCTACTTTATTTTCTTACTGTTCCCTTTCCCTGGCAGTTGGGAAGTATGCGACAGAATATTACGATTCCAGAGACCGCCTTTTGGGTGTTACTCTTTCCTCAGATACTGAGTGGAATGAAACGCGGGTTGATCCGCAACTACCAGGGAAGTGTGCTAATTATTGCCATGACTGCATCTATCTGTATTTTGTATGCTTTATTTATGGGCAATATTGGTACTGCTTACCGAATGCGGGCGCAGGTATGGCTACTGTGGGCAGTATTTGCGGGACTGGGTTGGGAACAAAAGTACGAGCGCAGATTAGCCCAGTTGGAATCCAAGCAGCTCAGAGGACAAATCCGATGAAAGTTTTAGCTTTAATGCCAGCTTTATACGATACCTCTCCGGGCCAGCGGTTTCGGCTCGAACAGTGGGCAACATATTTAGAAAAAGACGGATTTCATTTTACTTTTCTGCCTTTTGAAGACGAGACGCTGCACCAAGTCATTTATCAACCGGGACAATATATTAAAAAAGCGCAGTTAATGATGCAGGCATTTATCCGTCGCCTGGAATTTTTAACGACAACCCAAAAGTTTGACCTAGTTTTTATTTACAGAGAAGCTGCTGCCATCGGTCCGGCAGTCATCGAACGCTTGGTTGCCCAACAGGGGTTGCCAATTATTTATGATTTTGATGACCCGATTTGGATGTCTTATCGTAGTCCCACAAATGGTTTCTTGAGCAGACTGAAATGGCCGAGCAAAACGGCAACAATTTGTCGATTAGCAAAGACCGTTATGGTCGGGAATTCTTTATTAGCTCAGTATGCTAAACAATACACCGATCGCGTTTCTGTCGTACCGAGTACCATCGACATGAAAGATTATCCACCGAAAGGCGATCACCAAGAGCAGGCAACTGTGACGCTGGGATGGACAGGGAGTCATAGCACTTTACCCTTTTTGGAAGACATTAAAACACCGTTGCAACAAGTGACCAGTATATATTCCTTCCGATTATCAGTTATTTCTCATACCGATACCTATCAAATGGAGGGAGTACCGACTTTCTCCAAACTCTGGAAGGCCGATACTGAAGCGCTGGATTTACACGATGCCGACATTGGGTTAGCACCGTTTCCGAATACAGGTTGGACACCTTGGCGCTGTCATGGAAAAATTTTGCAATACATGGCGATTGGTATTCCCACGATCGCCTCGCCAATTGGCATTATTCCTGATTACATCCAAGATGGTGTAAATGGATTTTTAGCTTCAACAGATCAGGAGTGGGTTGAAAAGTTATCCCGGTTAATTGAAAACCCCAACTTGCGTCGGGAAATGGGTCTAGCCGGACGGAAAACTGTTGAAAACCGGTATTCGGCTGCGGTTTGGGTTCCCAAACTTAAAGAAATTCTGCGCTCGGCAGCATCTACAACTCAGCTTTAATCAACTTAGGAGAATATTGAAATGTATATTTTGGGTTTAACAACAATGGGCGATGCCGCTGCCTGTTTGATAAAAGATGGGGAGCTGATCGCAGCGGCTGAAGAAGAAAGATTTTCGCGGATCAAGCATCATGTTGGTTTTCCCTATAAATCAGTAGAATATGTTCTTTCTGAAGCCGATATTCAATTTAAGGAGGTAGACCATATCGGACTCTACTGGAAACCTTGGGTCGTCGGACAGCGCATTTTGGTAACGCTCAATACCTTACCGCAATCTTGGGCTGCTTTTAATAGCCGCAGGAAGCGCGGTTTAGAACAAGTGGGGGGACATTACAAACAAATGTTCTTCATGCAGCAGCACTTGAAGGAAACGTTTGGGGATAGCAAGTTTAAATTCCACTATTTGAGCCATCATCTGTGTCATGCTGCTTCTTGTTTTTTTGTCTCGCCTTTTGATCACGCAGCTATTTTTACCGTAGATGGCACTGGCGAAGACTGCACCACTCTGTGTGCCAGAGGGGAAGGAAGCCGCATTCACACCCTTGATCGCATTAAGTTACCCCACTCCCTGGGACAATTTTACTCTGCAATGACGAACTTCCTCGGTTTTGATATGTTCCAGGGGGACGAATGGAAAATGATGGGATTGGCCGGATGGGGCAAGCCCGAATTTTATGACTATTTTATAGACAACATTCTCATTCCTATCGGCAAAAATAAATTTCATTTTAACACAAACTTATTGGATCACCATTTAGCAAAGGATTATATTTTTAATCTAGAGTTTATGAAGGTAGTAGGCCCCAATCGAAAACCGGATGAAGAAATCACTCAAGCTCATCGCAACCTAGCGGCTACGGCTCAAAGAGTGCTGGAAGATATTGTCATTAAATTGCTTAATTGGCTTTATGAAGAAACCCAGGAAACCAATCTATGCATGGCGGGAGGTGTAGCTTTTAACTCCTTGATGAACGGAAGAATTATGACAGAAACTCCGTTTAAAAATTTCTATTTTCAGCCTGCTGCAGGAGATTCCGGGTGCGCTTTAGGTGCTTGTTATCAAATCTGGAACAGCAAGCTGAACAAACCTCGCAATTTTGTGATGAATCACGCCTACTGGGGACCGGGATTTTCAGACGCGGAGTGTCAGCGAGTCTTGGATCAAAAAGGATTGAAGTACGAGCATTTTTCTGAAGAGACTTTGGTTCGGAAAGTGGCCCAGGTGTTAGCAGAAGGTTATATTGTCGCTTGGTTTCAAGGACGCATGGAGTGGGGTCCGCGAGCGTTGGGCAATCGCAGTTTTATTGCGAATCCTACCGATCCTGAAATGCGAGAAAAGTTGAATCATCAAGTGAAGTTACGAGAGTGGTTCCGTCCTTTGGCTCCATCGATGTTAGAAGAAGCAAGTTGCGAAATTTTTGGAACCGATCGCTACGATCCATTTATGATTACCGTCTTTCCAGTGGTTGAAGACATGAGAGCAAAAATTCCGGCGGTGGTTCATATAGACGGAACCGCTCGACCGCAAACGGTTCGCAAAGAGATTAATCCGCGCTACTGGAAGTTAATTAAAGAATTTGAATGTTTAACGGGTATTCCTTGTTTACTTAATACCAGTTTTAACATTCAAGAACCGATTGTCTGTACTCCTGAAGATGCAGTGAATACCTTTTTGAAGTCGCAAGTGAGGTATTTGGTTTTAGGTGGTTGTTTGATAGATAGAGATCAAACAAGTAGTGAAAATAAATTAATTAAAAATTTTTTCTAATGAAAAATATTGACTTAGAAACTGTAGAAAGATTTGGCCGCGAATGGAAGAGCTTCAATTATTCAGAAGTTGAAAATTTGGAAATTACAGAAATATTTACCTCGTATTTTTCTATATTTCATTGGGAACGGCTGCCTAATGAGGCAGTGGGTTTTGATTTGGGTTGCGGTAGCGGTCGCTGGGCGAAATTCGTTTCTCCTAAAGTGGGAACGTTACATTGTATTGATGCTAGTACAGCCGCTTTAGAGGTGGCTAAAAACAATTTGTTGAAAGTGGAAAATTGTGAATATTATCACGCTAGTGTTGATCATATTCCCCTCCCAGATAATTCGATGGATTTCGGCTATTCTCTCGGAGTTCTCCATCACGTTCCCAATACTTTCTTGGGAATTCAAGCTTGTGTAGAGAAGCTGAAGCCTGGTGCCCCCTTGCTGCTATATCTTTATTATGCCTTCGACAATCGGCCTTGGTGGTTTCGCTTGATTTGGCAACTCAGCAATATCATTAGGCAGGGGATTTATCGGCTTCCTTACCCAGTTCGTTATGGGGTAAGTCAGATGATTGCTTTGCTGGTTTATCTACCACTGGCTCGTTTTTCTCTTCTCTTAGAAAAATTAGGCTTAAATGTGGATGTTATTCCCCTGTCTATTTACAGAAGCCGGAGCTTTTATGTTATGCGTAATGATTCATTAGATCGCTTTGGCACGAAATTAGAAAGCCGATTCACTCAAGATGAAATACGTCAAATGATGGAAGCGGCAGGTCTGATAAATATTGTGTTTAGCGATCGCGCTCCCTATTGGTGTGTTCTGGGGTATAAGAAATAAATGTGTGGAATTTGCGGCTGGCTTGATCGCAGCGTTTCAAACCCTATAGAGTCTCGTTCGGTTCTAGAACGAATGAACAACCGGCTGCTGCATCGCGGCCCGGATAGCGGTGGAATTTGGGTTGATGAAACGGCGGGAATTGCATTAGGACATCGCCGATTAGCGATTGTGGATCTCTCCCCAGAAGGACATCAGCCCATGATGTCGGCAAACGATCGCTATGTGATCTCCTTTAATGGCGAAATTTATAACTTCTTAGAATTGCGGCGAGAATTGGAAAACCTGGGTCATCGGTTTCGGGGCGGTTCAGATACGGAAGTGATGCTGGCGGCGTTTAGCGAATGGGGAATTGAACCGGCGGTTAAACGTTTTAATGGAATGTTTGCTTTTGCACTCTGGGACCGGCAAGAACGAGTGTTGCATTTGGGTCGCGATCGCCTGGGTGAAAAACCCCTTTACTACGGTTGGGTCAATGGATCGTTTCTCTTTGCTTCAGAACTCAAAGCCCTTAAAGCGCATCCAAAATTTTCGGCTGAAATCGATCGCGATGCTTTAGCCCTTTACCTTCGGTTTTGTTATATTCCCGCACCTTATTCGATTTATCAAGGCATTTATAAACTACCTCCCGCTTGCCTGTTAACGGTGCGATCGCCAGAGACTCATGCCGAACCTATTCCCTATTGGTCGGCAAAATCTACTGCCATTTCTGGCATTTCTCAGCCATTTTTAGGTTCCGAAACCGAAGCCATTCACCAACTAGATGCTCTCCTACGAGATGCGGTGAGTTTACGCATGATGGCGGATGTTCCGTTAGGGGCATTTCTCTCCGGTGGAATTGACTCCTCAACCCTGGTTGCTTTGATGCAGGCGCAAAGCACTCAACCGATTAAAACATTTACCATTGGAACCCATGAAAAAATTTACAATGAAGCTGACCATGCTAAGGCAATAGCTCAACATTTGGGCACCGACCACACTGAACTTTATGTCACCGCAGAAGATGCTCTGGCTGTCATTCCCAAACTCCCGACCCTTTACGATGAACCCTTTTCTGATTCTTCCCAAATCCCGACTTTTCTGATTTCTCAACTGACTCGAAAACAAGTCACGGTCAGCCTTTCTGGTGATGGCGGTGACGAACTGTTTGCAGGCTATAACCGTCATTTATGGGGGCGTCGGTTTTGGCAAAAACTCGGCTGGATTCCCCCAATGGCTCGCCAAATGGCAGCCGGTGCAATAACTCAGTTGTCTCCCGAAACTTGGGATGCGATTTTCCAGAAAAGCGATCGCTTTATCCCTCACAAATTCAAACTCCGTCAACCGGGAGATAAACTGCAAAAGCTGGCTGAAGTTTTAGCCATTCATAACCCCCAATCCCTTTATAAACGTTTGGTTTCAAACTGTAAAAATCCCGAAACTGTGGTACTCGGGAGCACAGAACCCCCAACGGTATTAAGTGACTCGAAAATCTGGCACGAATTCTCCGACTTGACCGAATGCATGATGTATTTGGATGCGGTTACCTATCTTCCCGATGATATTTTAGCCAAAGTTGACCGAGCCAGTATGGGGGTTAGCCTAGAGGCACGAGTTCCCTATTTAGATCATCGGGTTGTAGAATTTGCATGGCAAATTCCGCTCAGGATGAAAATCCGGAACGGGATGGGCAAGTGGTTGTTACGTCAGGTTCTTGATCAATACGTTCCTGCTGGTTTAATGGAAAGACCCAAAATGGGTTTTGCGGTGCCGATTGAGCGCTGGTTGCGCGGTGAGTTGCGCGATTGGGCCGAAGCCTTATTAGATGAACGACGGCTGCGACAAGAAGGATTTTTTAACCCCCAACCGATTCGCGAAAAGTGGGAAGAACATTTATCGGGTCGGCACGATTGGAAATACTATCTCTGGGATATTTTGATGTTTCAATCTTGGTTAGAGCAACAGAATAATAGTAAAAATTTGCTCTCGCAGGTTCATCAGTGAATTAAAATTCAACGTAAATTAAGTAACTTTAAAAAAGATGCTTTCCTCCTCCCCCTCCCCCCCCATCCGTATCATGCGAATTATTGCCCGCATGAATGTGGGTGGCCCTGCCACTCATGTTACTTTACTTAATGAAGGGTTAACTCATCTGGGTTATGAGTGTCTGTTAGTGACTGGGATGGAAACCAGTCGGGAAGGGACGCTCAAAGATGAATTTGCGGCGCGTCAGTTGGCGATGGAAATTATTCCAGACTTGGGGCGTGAAATTAATTTTCGTCAGGATATTTCTACGCTGTTTAAACTGTATCAGTTAATGCGGGAGTGGAAGCCGGATATTGTTCATACCCATACGGCGAAAGCGGGTTTGGTGGGACGATTGGCAGCGCGGTGGGCGGGGGTTCCCTGGGTGGTGCATACGTTTCATGGTCATGTGTTTCATGGGTATTTCGGGGCGGCGAAAACTCGATTTTTTATTGAATTAGAGAAATTTTGTGCGAAACTGAGTAGCCGGATTATTACGATTAGCGATCGCCTGAAATCGGAAATTGTTAGCTATGGTATCACCGATGCTTCCCACATTGAAGTGATTCCTTTGGGTCTGGAACTCCATCGGCTCAAGGACGTCTCGACCACAAATCGGTTTCGTGCAGAATTCGACTTACCGGCGGATGTCGGTTTAGTGGGTGCGGTAGGGCGTTTGGTGCCGATTAAAAATTTGCATCTCTTTTTAGATGCGGCAGCGATCGCCTATCAACAAAATCCCAATCTGCGCTGTGCGATCGTGGGCGATGGCGAACTGCGTGGTGAACTTGAAACTTACGCCGAACAGTTGCACATTGAGAAAGCGGTCATCTTTACCGGATGGCGTCGGGATTTGGCGCAAGTGTATGCAGATTTGGATGCGGTGGTAATTTCCTCGGATAATGAAGGTACTCCGGCTTCTTTAATTGAAGCAATGGCTGCCGGTTGTCCGGTGATTTCTACCCGGGTGGGGGGGGTTGCTGATTTAATCCAGGAGGGTTATACTGGGCGTCTAGTTCCCCCCCGGGACCCGGAGGCTTTAGCTCAAGCCATCCTCACTTTATTTGAGGAGTCTACGACTACAGCGCAACTGGCACAGGAAGCCCAAAGACTGACGTTACAAAACTATACTTCAGAGCGCTTGGTTGCTGATATGGACAAGTTTTACAAAACTTTAACCCGGGTCTCGAAAGCTTGTCCATCTTCTCTAGGGATTGCATCAGGGTGAACCGTCGTTAAACCCTGGATTGACCGAACTGAAACTAAAAACCTGGTTTTATACTCTCCTTCTGCCTATGAATCCTGATTGGTAGTTCATCAACCTCATGTTTTAAGCATAAGTGCTATATGAAACCGATTCAATCCGGTATTCGATTTTGGTGGATTCCCTGAGTCCCTAGGTCATCGGGGTGCATTTGACCGCAGGGTGAGGGGAAAATCAGTGGGTTAGCTTACCGGCAGAGGAGACAATTCTCGAAACTTCGGCTGAGTTAACTCGCTGGGTGATATTGTGGCTCTCCCTCACCCTGAACTGAACCCTGATGTACCAGATGAGGGCAATTTCATGACTACACATTGGTTACTCGCTGAGACTGTTATTTTGTCCATGTCTCTGGCCGGTGGAGGGACTTATCTGGCCCGCTCTGCTGCTTGCCGCTTGCGGTGGCTGGATAAACCGGGACAGCACAAGGCACATAGTCGTCCAATTCCCCTGTTAGGCGGAATTGCGATGTATCTAGGATTTATTTCAACTTTACTGATTGTTAATTCACAGTGGTTATTCTCCCAAGGGGTGACCCTGGCGATCGCCGCGACGTTGCTGGCGGGGATGGGATTGTATGACGACCTGCGCGGACTCAATCCTCTACCGAAACTGGTCGGCCAACTCGGGGCAGGGATCGCTTTGGTCTCTAGTGGGATTTTTATACATATAACGGGAATTCAGGGGTTAGATATTGCCTTGACTTTGTTTTGGGTGGTGGGAATCTGCAATGCTCTGAATCTTCTGGATAATATGGATGGGCTGTCTGCGGGGGTGAGTGCGATCGCCTGTGTTGGTTTCGGGGCGATCGCCTGGGTCCAAGGACAAATTCCCTTGGTCGTCGTTTGTGGGGCGATCTTCGGGATCACGTTGGGATTTCTGCGGTTTAACTGGCATCCGGCTACAATTTTTATGGGAGATGCTGGCAGTCTGTTTATGGGATTTTTGTTAGCGGCCCTGGGATTGATGGTCATTTCTCCAAGTGCAGAATTTTCCGGAACCTGGCTAGTTCCCATCGTTATTTTAGCAGTTCCAATTTTTGATACAACCCTGGTTACCTTCTCACGTCTGCGTCGGCAACTTAAAATCACTGATGGAGGACGGGATCACACTTCCCATCGGTTAGTGCGGGTGGGGTTGACGGTTCCCCAGGGAGTAGGACGAATTTACAAGGTAGCTGGCATTTGCAGTGGGATGGGAGTGGCGATCGCTCTCACCCCATCTTGGGCGATCGCGGCACCGAGTGTCATGATTCTCGGTTTGTTGGCGATCGTGGCCTTCTTTTGGTTTGAGCAAGTGGACCTTTCCGATACCGGACAACCCACCCCAGATTCTAACCGCTCCCGGGTTGTTTCTAACGCCGAATCATTAGCTTCTACTCCAGTTTATAAACAACCCTAACTTTAATCCGGGATACCACGCTTCTATTGACCTCTTCAATTAAACCACACCCCATTATGTCGGAAAAAATTGCAATTATTGGACTGGGTTATGTCGGGCTACCCTTAGCCATTGCCTTAGCTAAAAAGTTTCCAGACACGGTTGGTTTTGATATCAATTCTGAGAAAATTCTCGCCCTCACCCAGGGAATCGACTCCACTGGAGAAGTCTGTTTAGATGACTTAAAGTCAACTTCTCTTCACTTCACCAGTGACCCCGAGCATTTAAAATCCTCAACTTTTTTTATTATTGCTGTTCCCACGCCGATTGATTCCAATCGTCAACCCGATTTAACCCCTTTAATCCGGGCATCAGAACTGGTGGGTCGGGTCTTGCAACGGGGTTCGGTTGTTGTGTATGAATCTACGGTTTATCCTGGGGTGACTGAGGAAATTTGCGGAACAATTTTAGCTCAAAAATCGGAATTGCAGGCGGGTATTGATTTCAAATTAGGCTATTCTCCAGAACGCATCAATCCAGGAGATCCAAAACATAGGCTGGAAACTATTATTAAAGTGGTTTCTGGGGAAGATGCACAGACCTTAGAGCGGGTGGCACAGGTTTATGAATCTATTATTGATGCGGGAATTTATCGCGCTCCTTCGATTAAAGTGGCAGAATCTGCAAAGGTAATCGAAAATATTCAGCGGGATTTGAATATTGCCTTAATGAATGAACTGGCTTTAATTTTTGACCGTTTGAATATCTCGACTCATGAAGTATTAGCCGCCGCTGGGACTAAGTGGAATTTTCTACCCTTTAAACCGGGATTGGTGGGGGGTCATTGCATTGGAGTAGACCCCTATTATCTAACCGCAAAAGCCAAACAAGTGGGCTATCGTCCCGAGGTCATTCTGGCGGGTCGGCGCATCAATGACAATATGGGGCGTTATCTGGGTCAGCGGTTGATTAAACTGCTGAGCAATCATGAAAATATTCCCATTAAACAGGTTCGGGTGGGGATTTTAGGGATGACCTTTAAAGAGAATGTGCCCGATACTCGTAACACTCGGGTTCCCGATATTGTGGCAGAACTTGAACAGTTTGGTATCAAACCTTTAGTCCATGATCCTATTGCCAATTGGGAAGAAGTTCACCAAGTCTATGGCATTTCCCTCACTTCCTGGTCTGAGTTTTTTGCCTTGGATGCACTCATTTTAGCGGTGCCCCATCGTCAGTATTTAGAATGCTCACCGGATGAGTTAATCCAATGTCTGAATCCCGAGGGCATTTTTATGGATATTAAATCCGTTTTGGACCCGAGTCTTTTTCCTTCAAAAATAGTTTATTGGAGTTTATAAGGGGTTATGAAACCGATTTTAGTGACTGGGGCGGCTGGTTTTATTGGCTTTCATTTGTGTCAGCGGTTGCTGGGACGCGGGGAAACGATTCTGGGGCTGGATAATCTGAATGATTATTATGATGTTAACTTGAAGCGATCGCGACTGGCGTTATTGCAAGCGCATCCCAAATTTGAATTTTGCCAATTAGATTTGAGCGATCGCCAGGGGATGGAGAAACTGTTTGCTGACTATCAACCGGACCGAGTGATCAATTTAGCGGCCCAAGCGGGGGTACGTTATTCTTTAACTCATCCCCATGCTTATGTCGAGAGTAACTTAATCGGGTTCACCAACATTTTAGAAGGGTGTCGGCACAACAATGTTAAACATTTGGTATTTGCCTCTTCCAGTTCAGTTTATGGCGCAAATACCAAAATGCCCTTTTCCGTTCGGGACAATGTAGATGCGCCCATTAGTTTATATGCAGCCACTAAAAAAGCTAATGAATTGATGGCGCATACCTACAGCTATTTATATGGATTGCCGACCACTGGGCTGCGATTTTTCACGGTTTATGGTCCTTGGGGCCGTCCCGATATGGCCTTATTTCTGTTTACTGAAGCGATTTTAGCCGGAAAGCCAATTCCGGTTTTTAATTACGGTAAAATGAAAAGAGATTTTACCTATATTGACGATATTATCACCGGAGTAATCCGGGTTCTTGATCACCTTCCAAAGGACAATCCAGATGTAACCGAAATGCACTGTCCTAGTCCCGGTCTGGCTGTTCCTTATAAAGTTTACAATATTGGCAACAATCAGCCTGTTGAATTGTTGCGCTTTATTGAAATTTTGGAGGACTGTCTAGGGAAAAAAGCTGAAAAAGAGTTTCTTCCCATGCAACCGGGGGATGTCCCTGCGACTTATGCCGATATTGAGGAATTGGAGCAAGATGTAGGATTTCGCCCCAGTATTCCCCTGGAGGTCGGAATTCCCCGGTTTGTTTCTTGGTATCAGTCCTATTATCGACCTTTTTCTAGTAATCGAGTGCAAGGTTTCACGGACTGTCTACCTCTGCTAGAATGATAGGGATATTCCTAAAAAAATAAAGCTGGCGGTTTCTCACTCTAGTGGGTTGGACTAGGATATTAACGCAGTTAATTATCCCAAATTTGATAAGCTTTATTCAAACTCAGTCGTTATTTATAATATAAAAACGGGTTTGAGGCGTGGGGTCATCAGGGTAGTTTAAATTATTTGCCCTTTAGGGAATGTGGTCTTTCACATTCCCTATTTTTATATGACGCCTCCTGGATGCGGAATCACCCCAAGTCTGGTCAGGCCCCTATTTCACCTTCTGGATAGGCCCCAGACATCCCGAAATATCATTTCTAGTCCCTGAATCCCGTATTATCTCTCCGGGCCGGTTTGTCAAGTACAATTTATACCCAATTAGCTCGAATAAATTGGTTCAAATTAGGAGTAATCTAGTGTAATAATCGCCCAATTCTAGGAAACTTTCCAACGATGATCGACCTTTATACCTTTACCACGCCCAACGGACGCAAAGTTTCTATTCTGTTAGAAGAATTAGGAATTTCCTACAATGTCCATAAAATTGATATTACCCAAGGGCAGCAATTTTCCCCGGATTTCGTGGAGATTAATCCCAATAGCAAAATTCCGGCCATTATCGACCATGAGACAGAAATTACGGTCTTTGAATCCGGGGCTATCTTGATGTATTTAGCGGAAAAAACTGGAAAATTATTGCCAAGGGAGACTAAATCTCGCTATCAAGTAATCGAATGGTTGATGTTTCAAATGGCCAGTGTGGGTCCGATGTTTGGGCAGTTTAATCATTTTAATCGGTTTGCACCGGAAAAAGTTCCTTATGCGATCGCCCGTTATGAGCAAGAAACTTTACGACTGTATGGGGTATTAGACGGACAATTGGCCGATCGCTCCTATATTGCTGGGGAGGATTACTCCATTGCAGATATTGCGCTTTATCCTTGGGTGGCGAGTTACGAGTTTATGGGGTTGACTTTGGAAAAACATCCCCATCTCAAGCGCTGGGTAGAAATACTACAGGAACGTCCGGCAGTACAACGGGGAATGGCAGTCCCCGCCTAAATTACTCTTTTTAAAGAGAAAATTTTGCCGGAAGATAGAAACCGGGTTAATTTTAGAGCAAAGGCTAGATCCAGACTTCAGTCGTGACCCCGAATTGGGGATAGGGACTGAAGTCGTTGCTACAAATAGGGGATACGAGCTTTACGGGTTGATTTGATAAAGTTTGTTATGCTGGGATTATCTGTCCACTAGGATAATTACAGGTATGCACGGGTTTCTGACCGGATCGTTAAAAATTGAACGGTTAAACGTGGCGATCGCCGACTTACCCACTCATCTGAGAGGGACAAAATTAGTCCAGTTATCCGATTTTCATTATGAAAAGGATGGGTTGTCCGATAAACTCTTGGCGGAGGCGATCGCCGCGTCCAATCATGCCGACCCGGATTTGGTCCTGCTAACTGGGGACTATGTAACCCATAATCCTGACTGCATTTACCCTTTGGCATTGCAACTCAAGCATCTTCAAAGTCGCCGGGGTATCTATGGTATCTTAGGCAACCATGATATCAAATTACCTCACTCTAAGTCAACCATTATAACAGCATTTGAGAAGATAGGAATCCCTATTCTTTGGAATGAAGTAGCCTATCCTTTGGGGGCAGGTTTAGCTGTTGTGGGGATGGCAGAGGTGCAGTCAGGTCAATTTAATGCTCGGGCAGTTTTTCCGAGTATTAATGAGTCAATTCCCCGGATTGTTCTCTCCCATAGTCCCGATACTGCCGCTTATTTACAAACCCTGCGGGTTGATTTACAGCTATCCGGTCATACTCATGGAGGACAAATTATTTTACCCAAAATTGGACCCCTCCCCGCTTATTTCAAATGCTTCCGTGAACAAGTTCCTAAAGGGTTAAGGCAATGGATTCCTTATTTATCCAAAAACACTTATAAAATTGTGGAGCGTTGGGAGTGGTCTCAAGGGTTACATCAGGTAGGAAATAATCAACTTTATGTGAGCCGGGGATTGGGGACTTATTTCCCAGGTCGGTTATTTTGTCCCCCAGAGGTGACCATTATTACGTTGCATAAATCAGAGGATAAAAAGACGGAATAAAGCCGGTCTTAAACTCAAGATATTCCCCGACAACAAGAGCTCAGGGTGCTGTCTACAAGGTTCGGCCTTGAAGATTAAAAGAATGTAGTGGAATGGTATGAAAAAAGATTGTATGGATGCTGTAAGACCGATCGCTTTACTGGGTGCAGTGGCGATTTCAATCGTACTCGGTGGGATGGCACGATTGGAGGGTTCTAAACCCCTTTTTGACCAGATTTCTGCCATCAATATGAGCGAGCCTACACCCGTCGGGGCATGGGATATAACTTTAGATGGAGCACTAGAAAATACGGTGGTTACTAAACCCATTATTGCAGCTAATACTCGCTTTGGTATTAAGTTATTTTCTCAAATTTATCAACAAGAAAAGGCTAAGAATATTTTTATTTCTCCCTTGAGTTTGACCCTGGCGTTACAAATGCTTAATGGGGGGGCAACGGGGGCAACTCACGAGGCGATCGCTTCGGTTTTGGAAACCCCAGGAATGGAGCAAGAGCAAATTGATTCTACCCTATCCGCACTGCAAACTTACCTCCAGGAAAGGGATTCAGAAGTAGAATTAGCCATTGCCAATTCGTTTTGGAGGCAGCAAGGTGACTCTTTTAATTCTAATTTTATTCAAAGAATCGAAACCTGTTATCAAGCCCTAAGTCGTGAAATTGATTTTAGTAATCCCGCTACTGCTGCCCCCCTGATTAATGGGTGGGTAGGCCAAGAAACTCGTCAAAAAATAGACCATATTTTAGAGCCTCATGAGATCATGAGCGGTACGGTTGCCCTGTTGGTGAATGCTATTTACTTTAAATCTGCTTGGTTGAGTCCATTTTCTGAAGCAGACACTCGTGAGCATCCATTTGTCTTAGCCGATGGACAGATACAACCTCATCCCCTGATGTTTCAAACCCAAGAGTTTGCTTATTATGAAAATGCCTTGTTCCAGGCCATTGCCTTGCCTTATGGCAATACCGCAGAAGTAAATTTATATATTTTTCTGCCCAAGTCGGAAGTGGGTTTAGATTCATTTTTAGAAAAATTGAATTCAGAAAACTGGAATTTATGGCTTAAAGATTATTGGGAACACAAGCCTATTAAATTGGGGTTGCCCAGATTTAAAATAGAATATGAGATTGAACTGAAAGATCTCCTAACCGCCATGAATATGGGGATAGCCTTTAGCCCCCAGGCAGATTTTAGCTCAATTACTCCCGAACCTTTCTGGATTAGTAAAATCAAGCATAAAACATTTGTGGAGGTGAATGAAGAAGGAACGGAAGCATCGGCAGTAACAGGAATACTGGGGACTCGTAGTGGGCCAGTGGAAATGATTATGGATCGCCCTTTCTTTTTTGCCATTCGGGATGATACCACGGGGACTTTGCTATTTATGGGGACCTTAGTTAATCCGACACTTTAATTTGTCCAAAATTGTCAAAATTAGAGCAAGCTCTTTTAAATGATTCGGGTTATCAATTTAAGAAAAGGGAGCATTTTCCTCTCTGGTTATAGCAGGGAAGGAAGATGCTCCCAGGGATAAAAGAAACGACTGAAGTCGGTCCTACAAACATGGAGAATATTAACGAGTGCTGGTTACGGGTTCGATGTAGTTGGTATTGGCGCGAATGAAACAATTGTTTGTTTGTTCGGGTCCGCTGCTACTTTCTACAAAGATCCAGGGTTGATTGTTGGAATCAAAGGTTAAGATAAACCCGCCGGGAGAAAGTGCTGCTTGGAAGGTGGAATCAGGGGGTAATGTTCCCGTTGCGGGCCAACTTCCGATATTTAAGGGTCCGGCAGAGGGATTCCAGACTTGCTCAATGGTTTGAGCGCCCATGCGACAGTTCAAACCCTTGGGGTCCGGGTCTACGACTCGCCAATTTATATGATTAGATTTACCTGTATAATCCCCTTGGGCATTGGTTTGAGGTAAAACCGATGAGGTGATAGGCGGCTTTTCATCGGGGCTGTCGCTGCCGCGATCGTCCTGAATTGGGGGGGAAGTGGGATTGACTACAGGCGATTGGGGAGATTGGGTAGATGGGGGAGATGGGGGGGATGTCGTACAGCTTAGGGTACTCAGGGTGACGATCGCCAGTAAAATCGGTAAACCTAGAGGCTTAAATCTACCGCGATCGTTGCCCAATTGAGTCAGAGTTTTCCACAAATAATCCAAATACATAACTTGGTGTTGCCCCATGCTAAATCAGTGAATAGTTCAATTTTCTGTTCGTCAGACTTAATTCGGGATATCCTGATTGCGGACTCGGATTTATTGGCGGAATAACCGACCTAAAATCTAGTCGGGGCCTGATGATGAAGACGATTCACCCCCGGACCCGAATCGATATCCTTTGCCATAAACGGTATGAATTAATGGCACCTCCCCTGGGGCTTCAATTTTGCGCCGGAGTAGGCGAATTTGGGCGGCGAGGACGTTGCTGCTGGGTTTTTCTCCCGTAGGCCACAAATGTTGATAAATTTCGCTGTGGGTGAGTAATTGTCCAGCATGGCGCATAAAATATTCCAGGAGGGTGTTTTCTTTTTCCGAGAGTTCGATGGTGCGCCCGCCTCGGTACGCTAACTGGTTTTCGCGATCGAGTTCCAGGTCCTCCCGGTGGAGGTGAGTCTCAGGGTCCGGGGTTTTGGGGGTGGTCGATCGCCGTAGTTGTGCTCGGACTCGCGCTAATAATTCTAGCAATTCAAAGGGTTTAACTAAATAATCATCGGCCCCAGCATCGAGTCCTTGAACGCGATCGTCTAAGGTATCTTTTGCCGTCAGAAATAGAACCGGCGTCACATCCCCTTGACGGCGGATTTCCTGGCAAATGGCTAATCCCGATTGGTGGGGTAACATCCAATCTAAAATGAGCAAGTCATATCCCCCTTGCCGCGCTAATTCGGCCCCGGTTGCGCCATCGGAGGCGACTTCTACTTGATATCCTTCCCGAGTCAGAACCCGAGTTAGGGGTTCAGTGAGTTGGACTTCATCATCCACTAAGAGAATTCGCATTGGTATCAGTGGTAAGGGTTGAAGGTTAGAAAGCGCGTTTTTTCACAACAGTCATGCCCGGTTTGTGTCCAATGAGGGACAGAATCCCGGTTTGTTGTCCCCGATTCTAAATCTTGTCCCCATTCCCCAGTAAAATCTAAAACCGATATTCTCATTTTGTCTTATGCTGACCGTCGCTTTACCGAAAGGATCGTTGTTAACCGATAGCATCCGACTGTTGCAGTCGGTGGGATTGGATTTTAGTGCATTTCTGGATTCGTCAAATCGACAGTTGCAAATTTTAGACCCCACGGGGACCGCTAGGGCGTTGTTAGTCAGGACCCATGATGTGCCGGTTTATGTGGAGTACGGTCAAGCGCAATTGGGGGTTGCCGGTTATGATGTATTGCGGGAAAAACAGCCGCGAGTCGCCCAGGTCCTGGATTTGGGATTTGGCAAATGCCGGTTATCTGTGGCGGTGAAGGAGTCGAGTCCCTACCGGCGATCGCTGGATTTACCCGCCCACGGACGAGTTGCCAGTAAGTTTGTCCATTGTGCCCGGGAATACTTTCAACGCTTGGATTTGCCGGTGGAAATCGTTCCCCTGTCGGGTTCGGTGGAACTGGGACCGATTACGGGGATGTCTGAGGCGATCGTTGATTTGGTCTCCACTGGACGGACTCTCAAGGAAAATGGCTTAATCGAAATGGAAGTGTTATTCGAGAGTTCCGCGAGATTGATTGCCCATCCGATTAGCTATCGTCTGAATACCGATGGCATCTGCGATCGCATTGCCGCCATCCGCGAAATGACGACAACCGCAGTGTAATCCCGGGGGTCCGCAAAGCCGATCGCGTCGGGGGTTGCGCTAGAGTGGGAGGACATCTGTTTTCCATTGTCCATAAGGTTTATTGATGACTCGCTTATCACCGCCCCCAACTCCCAAAGAAGGTCGATCGCGCCGTCGCGAAAATGATTGGCGTTTATTTCTGCGTTTGGTTCCTTATGCCCGTCGCAGTGGTCGTCTGTTGGGGCTTTCCCTGATATTATTAGTCCCCTTAGCCTTTGCCGGGGCAGTCCAACCGATTATTATCGGACAGACGATTTCCCTGATTCGGGGCGAACCCACCAATCTCCCGTTTTTGTCAACGGTGACCCTCCGCCAAGGTTTAAATCTCCTTTCTGGGTTACTCTTGTTGACGATTACGGTCAGATTTGCCTTACAAGCAATTCAGTCCTATTTCGTTCAGGAAGTCGGGCAGAAAATTACGGCGGATATTCGCAATGATTTGTTTGAACACGTCACCTCTTTGGCGGTTCGGTTTTTCGATCGCACTCCTGTAGGACGCTTGATTACCCGCCTCACTAGCGATGTGGAAGCCCTCGGGGAGGTGTTTTCTACGGGCGCAATTGGGGTAGTCACGGATTTATTCTCGATTGCGATCGTCTTAATCATCATGTTTTATCGGCAATGGCAATTGGCACTCCTCCTATTGCTAATGCTCATTCCCATCGCCGCTTTAATTATTTATTTCCAACAGCAATATCGCCTAGAAAACTATAAAGCGCGAGAAGAACTCTCCTCCCTCAACTCTAAGCTACAAGAAAATATTGTTGGCGTTGGGGTCGTCCAAATTTTTCGCCGGGAAGCCTTTAATGCGGAAATTTTCCGGGTGAATAACCAGCGTTATATTAAAGCCGTTGACAAAACCATTTTTTATGATTCTGCTGTCTCTGCAACCTTAGAGTGGATTGCCTTTGTGGCGATCGCAGGAGTTTTATGGTTAGGCGGTCAACTGGTCCTAGGCGATACCATGACAGTGGGGAAATTAGCTGAATTTATTCTCTTTTCCCAGCGCTTATTTGACCCCTTGCGCCAATTTGCTGAGAAATTCACCGCCATTCAAGCGGGATTTACCGCCATTGAACGGATTAGCGATATTTTTAACGAACCCATCGAAATTCGCGATCCCGATGTCAAAGAACGGGCAGTGGGTGACCCGTGGCAAAGGACCGCCCCAGAGAAAAGTTCTCCGGCGATCGCCCACTCTAACAACCCTCATGCCGGAGAAATTCGCTTCCAGAACGTTTCCTTTGCCTATAAAAATGATGAATTTGTTCTCAAAAACCTAGACTTTACCATCAAACCCGGTGAAAAAGTCGCCTTAGTCGGTCCCACCGGGGCCGGAAAAAGTTCGATTGTCCGGTTGTTGTGTCGGCTATATGAAGCGAGTCAAGGTCAAATTCTCATCGATGGCGTCAATGTTCGAGATATGCGCCAAGCTGAATTACGCCAGCATATCGGTGTAATTCTCCAGGATGGATTTTTGTTCGCCGGGGATGTTAAAAGTAATATCAGCCTCGGAGAAACCTATACCCTAGCTGAGATTCAATCCGCCGCAGAACGAACTAATGTAGCCAGTTTTATTGAGGATTTACCCCAAGGATACAATACCCAATTGCGGGAACGGGGAACCAATTTATCCGGGGGACAAAAGCAACTGTTAGCGTTTGCGAGGGCGGCGATTCGCAACCCCAAAATTTTAGTGCTAGATGAAGCAACCGCTAGTTTAGATGTAGGAACCGAATCTTTAATTCAAGATGCCTTAGACCATTTATTGCAGGACCGCACAGCGATTATTATCGCTCACCGTCTCTCGACTATTAAAAATGTCGATCGCATTCTCGTCCTCAAGCAAGGTCAACTGGTGGAACAAGGCAGTCACGAAGAATTGCTGCAACAGGGTGGACTTTATGCCGGGTTATATCAGTTACAGATGTTAGGAAAGTAAAAATATCTTTCTTAGTTCAACGTCTCGCCTTGCTGTCGAGACGTTGAACAGGGGACTGGCGTGATTTGGAGGCCCAAAGCTTGTATATATTCCGGCACAGATTTCCATGATACTAATATACATAAAACACGATCGCCTGTCAAGAGGCGATCGCCTTTTTTTGTGAGTTAGCGCCAGATTGATACAATAATGCGGTGCAACTACCCTAGACTTTTATGGCAAGGGGTCAAGTCTGGATTTCATGTAACAAGGCTTGGAATCGGAGGTCTTGGCGAATCGAGTCCCAGGTTCCATCCAGACGAGTCCGTTCGTGACATTGCTGGGGGTCTTGGGAAATATAAGAATGCAAATGTTCGATCGCCCGTTCGATCTGACCCAGGAGGAGATGACAGGTAGCCTTGGCATAATGAACTTCAGGAAAATTAGCCTCAATATCCAGGGCCTCAGCGTAGTTGGCGATCGCCTTTTCGTACCGCCCAAACCGTTGCCAGGTTTCCCCGCGACGATACCAGGCCCAGCGATCGTGCGGACGGAGGTCTAAGGCGCAGTCATAACTATCTAGCGCTTCTTCATAGCGATCATGTTTTGCTAAGACTTCCCCGCGACGATACCAGGCCCAATAGTCGTCCCGGCGTTCTTTGAGGGCCTGGTCAAAGCTGGCGACTGCCTCCTCAACCCGTCCGAGTTCTCCTAAAGCTTTACCCCGTTGATACCAGGCCCAATAGTCCCGGGACCGCAATTCTAGAGCTTTATCGTAATTGGCAACGGCTTCTTCATAGCAGTTTGTATGTCTTAAAGCATTCCCTCGGCGATACCAGGCCCAATAATCATTGGGTTTGCTTTCCAATGCCTGATCATAAGAGGCGACGGCCTCCTGATACCGTTGGAGGGCCGCGAGTGCATTGGCCCGTTCATAACAGGCCCAATAATCATGGGGGCGGATTTCCAGGGCCTGGTTATAACTGGCGATCGCCTCCTCATACCGTTTCGAGTCATGGAGAACGCTGGCCCGCTTATACCACTCTTGATAATCCTTCGGGTGGTCTGCTGATTCTGGCTTGAGTGCAGTCGCCGTCGCGCTGTTCCCTACATCTGTTGAATTGTCTAATCCCATTGAGTCTTGATTTTCGCTCATAATAGCGCTCCAAAGCAGAACATATCTGCGCTTTGTGGATTTGTTCCCTCGATTCGGGCTATTTTTTTGCCATTTAGCTGCTTGTCTGCCCTTTCGATAAGCGTTTATACTGACCTGGCTAAAATTTTAATCCGAGGTTACTGGGGGTCCATTCACTGTAAATCCCCTTTAGAATCTTAAAGGATTTTTGACCCTTTCTATTCAATTAAATTTATATTTTTATCTCACGAATTAAACGCAATTTATTACCCAATTTTAGGAGAGTTTTGTCAGCAAATCTTGACAATTTGACCCCGAGGAATCGTCAGTTACCTTGATACCGGAGACAGGGGATGAAACGTTAAAAATTGAGGTCAGTGTCTTTCAACGTTCCACCCCAAGAGTCTAAACTCTCAGTGCGATATCAGCCGAACGAAAATTACATCAACCCGGGAAAGGTGCGATCGCCCCGCAAACCGTCAAATTCCATATTCGTGGCAATTTTCTCAAGATAGGAGTCGCCCCCCCAATGAATCGCCTGTTCCAAGCTGGCAACTGCCCCGGGGCCATCGCCTTGGCGGATCAAGTAGCGGGCCAGGTCGTACCAAACGGCCCCATCTTCTGCTTCAATGGTCAGGGCTTTTTGGAAACTCATTACTGCCTCATCGTAGCGACAGAGTTCCCCTAAAGCGATACCCAACTCATGCCAGACCCAACCGCTTAACCGCTCATAATCTTCACCCCACTGGGTCCAGTTCGGTTCACACTCCAAGGCGCGGTCAAAGCTGGCCACAGCCTCATCGTAGTTGCCTAACTGACTATGAACGTTCCCCAATTGATACCAAGGCCAGAAATTATCTGAATAGATAGAAATAGCCCGTTCGTAGCAATGGAGGGCTTCGGCAGGGCGGTCTAGGTCATCCAGGGCAATGCCGCGATCGTACCAAACCAAATCATCCTCGGGGTCAATCTCCAATGCCCGGTCATAACTGGCGATCGCCCCTTCCGTTTCTCCTAACAAATCCAACATCTTTCCCCGTCGATACCAGGCCATCTCTGCCGTGGGTTTCACCTCCAAGGCGCAGTCGTAACTCCCTAACGCCTGCTCATACTCCTGGCTCATCTCCAGGGCAATTCCCCGGCGATACCAGGCCCAATAATCCATAGGCCGGACTTTTAGAGCGCGATCGTAGTTGGTCACTGCCTCCTCGTAGCGACAGGCCCGGGCGAGGGTGATCGCCCGTTCATACCAGGCCCAATAGTCTCCCGGACGGACTTCCAAGGCGCGGTCATAGCTGGCGATCGCCTCCTCATACTCCCGCAATTGCCGGAAGGCACTCCCCCGTTCATACCAGGCCCAATAGTCTCCCGGACGGGCTTTTAAGGCGCGGTCATAGCTGGCGACTGCCTCCTCATACCGACCCAACTCATCTAAAACATTCCCAATTTGATACCAGGCCCAATAGTCTTCCGGGCGATATTCCACGGCTTTATCGTAGCAGCGGAGGGCATCATCATAATGACCCGTATCCCGCATGGCATTCGCCTGTTGATACCATTCCCAATAGCTATCGGGTCTACACTCTAAAGTGCGCTCATAGATAGAAATTATGCGACTCATTGTTTGACTCATACTTTTAGTGCAAAATCTATTAAATCTCTCCAATATTAAGGATACTGCGATCAAAGCTCACTCTGCTCGGTAAAATTACTTTGAATCGTTTAAATTTTCAACAATAAGCCCAGAAAGATTTGATGAGCGAACAATCGGAATTAGACTACCGCATAGAACGGGATTCGATGGGAGAACGGCAAATTCCCGCCCCTGCCTACTATGGCATCCAAACCCTACGGGCAACGGAAAATTTTCCCATCAGCGGACTCAAACCCTTACCCACCTACCTGGATGCCTGTTTGCTGATCAAAAAAGCCACAGCCCTTGCCAATGGTGAACTCGGCTGCATTCCCCAGGAACTGAGTCAGGCGATCGCTGATGCAGCCGATGAAATCCTCAACGGCGCATTACGGGATCAATTTGTGGTAGATGTTTACCAAGCCGGTGCCGGAACTTCTCACCACATGAACGTCAACGAAGTGCTGGCAAATCGCGCCCTGGAACTGTTGGGGGACGCTAAGGGCAATTATCAGCGGATTAGCCCGAACGATACAGTCAACTACGGACAATCCACCAATGATGTCATACCCACCGCCATTCGCATCGGGGGACTGTTGGCGTTGCAGCATAGTCTTTCTCCGGCACTCAACGAGGCGATCGCCGCCCTAGAAGCCAAAGCAGTTGAATTCCAGGATATCGTCAAATCTGGCAGAACCCATCTGCAAGACGCCGTACCCGTCCGACTCGGGGAAAGTTTTCGCGCCTGGGCCTATATACTCACGGAACACCGGACGCGCATCGAAACTGCCGGGAAAGAACTCACGGTACTCGGAATTGGGGGAAGTGCGGCTGGAACGGGTTTAAATACCCATCCGAAGTATCGCGATCGCGTGGTGAAGATTCTCTCAGAGTTAATCAATATCCCCCTGACTCCCACCCCGCACTTGATGGCAGCAATGCAAAGTATGGCCCCCTTTGTTAGTGTTTCCGGTGCATTAAGAAATTTAGCCACAGATTGCCTAAAAATTTCCCATGATTTGCGCTTGATGGATTCGGGACCGAAAACCGGACTGAAGGAAATTCAATTACCTCCTGTGCAACCCGGGTCCTCGATTATGCCGGGGAAATATAATCCGGTGATGGCCGAGATGACTTCGATGGTATGTTTTCAGGTGATGGGATATGACAGTGCGATCGCCCTGGCCGCACAAGGGGGACAACTGGAACTAAATGTGATGATGCCCTTGATCGCCTATAACTTGATTCACAGCATTGAAATTTTAGGTCATGCGATCGGTGCATTGAGTCAGTTCTGTCTCCAAGGCATTACCTGCGATCGCACTCGCTGCGAACATTACGCCGAAGGCAGTTTAGCCCTCGTCACCGCCCTCAACCCCCACATCGGCTACCTCAACGCCGCCTCCGTCGCCAAAGAATCCCTCGAAACAGGTAAATCCCTACGGCAAATCGTCCTAGAACGGGGTCTAATGACCTCAGAACAGTTAGCGGAGGTTCTGGACTTACAGAAAATGAGCGCCCTCCCGCATTAAAACTCAAACGGGCAAATGCGGCAACGACAGCAAGTCGTTCTTAATTGTTCGGTGTCACGACTTACTGTGGTTTGGATAACCCAACCCCAGCAAGTCGCGACGTTGTGGAACCGAAGAAAGAACTTCAGCAGTACCTGGAGGCGGTACCAAATCCCCAGTGAACCCCTTTCCCTCAAAGCCTGTTTCGTCCAGGACAGCCTACCTGTTAAATTAAGTAGAGGTGGCGGCATACCACCGAAATTCACAAAATTGTCAATATGGAGTGCAATTATGGCGAGAGGTTCATTTGCCACAATGCAAGCTCAATCCAGTACAGAAGTGACGTTTTATTATGAAAACGGTCATACAGATTCATTTAAGGTTCCAGTTCCCGGAGCCCAATTCCAGCAGCAGTTACCCCAGTTATTAGCCCAACCCTGGATCACCTTTCATCTGATTGATAACACGATTATGGTCTCAACGGCTAAGGTTGTTAAGGTAGAAATTAATCCACCTATTCCCGAACTGCAAGGTCCTGGGGTCATCAATAATGGAGAACGAGTGACGACGATGCAGCGTGGTGCTACGGGACGATTACCCCAGAGTGGTTGAATTTTAAATTCCTCGATTCAGGGAATTTTTGAAGGGGTCAGGGTCACGCCCGGGAGGGGATTCATCACCCTTAAATGTTCACCCCTCCCGGTTCAGGGTTGACTTTTTTTTAATAAAATTAGCTCAGTTTATCTCATGACAAGTGTTAGTTTAATTCGCGCCAACTCTTACAGCAAAGCTGTTCTCCGGGAGTCTATAGAGACTGTCTTAGCGCCTCTGGGGGGAATAGCTGCCATTGTAAAACCGGGAAATCGAGTTCTACTTAAACCTAATTTGCTCACGGGTTCCCGTCCGACCAAAGAATGTGTAACTCGGCCCGAAATTGTCTCTTGTGTGGCAGAAATGGTGATGGAGGTGGGAGGAAAACCTTTTTTAGGAGATAGTCCCGCTTTTGGGAGTGCGCGGGGGGTTGCCTTTGCCAATGGATATCAGGAGATGGTGGAACGATTGAATTTGCCAATTGTGGAATTTCATGGTAAGCGATATCCCACGACTGCCACTGAATTTAATCATTTACGATTGTCCAAGGAGGCAATGGAAGCGGATGTGGTGATTAATTTACCGAAGGTAAAATCCCATGTTCAATTGACGGTAACGATGGGGGTTAAAAATTTATTTGGCTGTGTACCTGGAAAGATGAAAGCCTGGTGGCATTTGGAAGCGGGAAAGGATGTGAATCGCTTTGGAGAGATGCTGGTGGAAACGGCGCGGGCTATTTCTCCAAATTTAACTCTTGTAGATGGGATTATCGGCCATGAAGGGAATGGTCCGAGTGGGGGAGAACCCCGACTGCTGGGACTGTTGGCGGCGTCGGAGGATGTGTTTGCCTGCGATCGCGCCCTGTTAGAGGTACTCAATGTTTCACCGGACCTTGTTCCCACCGCTGCAGCATCTTTACGCTTGGGGTTCTGTCCCGAACTGCAAGAGATCCAGTTTCCCTTGTTGAAACCTGTGGACCTCCAAATTGAGGATTGGAAACTGCCAGAGGCGCTAGTTCCCATTGATTTTGGAATGCCTCGGGTTCTCCAGTCTACGTTTCGGCATTTGTACATTCGCTTTATTAAGGAACCGATAAAATTGTATGCCAATCGGTAGCCGGAAGACGTGGATTTAGGATAAGGTTGCAGGCATCAGAAACCCGGTTTTTACTCTCGTTTTTGGGGAGAAGAAACCGGGTTAATGGAGTTGATTTGGATCGCATAACCCGAGCTTTTTTGAAAGAAACCCGGTTTATAAAGGGTGCTGAGTCCAGAAATTTTAGGCTTCTCCAATTAAGGTAAATGCGGCCCAGTCTCGCGGGTTGGGATAGTGTTCCATTGTCGTTAACATGGCGGTTCTTAGGGATTGAGCTTTATCACAGCTTTGCCGGAATTGCTGATAGAATTTCCTCATAAAATCTAGGTTAGACTTGCTGGGGGGCGACCAGAGAGACATCAGTAAACTGGGGACTCCTGCGGCGATAAAAGCCCGAGATAATTCCACAACTCCATCTCCCCAAATGCGACCTCTGCCGGTATCGCAGCCACTCAAAACGACGAGTTGAGCTTGGAGATTTAAGTGCAGGATGTCATTAATATTTAGGAGTCCATGAGTGTTGGGACTCGGTGCTAAGGCGATCGCCGATTGCAATCCTTCGATATCATCGAGAAAAACATGGGTAGCCAGATGAATGATATCAGCAGAACGCATTTTTTGGAGGATCGCTGATTTGGTGGCGCGATCGCCCGTAATCGGTTGAGTTTTCAGAATCTCGGCGATCGTCTCGGCTTCCAGTTGAGTCCCGGGAATTTGTAGCAATTGCACCGGAGGTTCCCCAAATTCCAAACAAATGCTGGGCATGGTGGGGTTTCCGACGACGAGGCATTCTTGAGGGGATTCGAGGGTGGGACAGCAAGGAAAACTGCTATTACCTCCCACCGTCTGAAGTGCGAGTTCCCGTTCAACGATCGGTTTTCGCTGCAGATGAGTCACCCCCAAGGCTTCAATCGAGGGAGCGGTGAGTAGGGTATGCTTTTCAATGGGATATTGACCGTTGGAATCGATTAATGCGGCAAAGGGAACCAGAAATAAGAAATCTTGGGGAATAATTGTCACCCGTTTTTGGGGATCCTTGGGCAGTAAATCGGCGATGGGTTCCAGGAGGATTTGATATAGCAACTGGAGTTGCTGACGACAAAGCAGCCGTTCGCGATCGCTATAGCCCACATTAATTAATTCCCGGACGCTGCGAACCAGCCCCGCCAGTGATGTATTATCTTCGTACCATAACGATTGCAGGTCTACTTGACGAAAGCTAATTCTCCCCCCGGGGGAAATTACCCAAATAAATAGTTCCGTTGCATAAGCATACAAGGTATTTAGCCCGATTTGCAGCCGGGACATTTCATAAAATTGTTGATAATCATAAATCAGGGAATAATAAACTAAAGTCGAATTTTGGGCTTTAGCGATTTGTTTAATTTTATAAAGACTCGGTGGTTTTACGGATTGCTGGCATTTCCCCTCTGCTCCTAATCGGTTGGCTAAGAGATGCTCAACCGCTTTGGCTCGTCCTTGCTCTGCGACTTCTAAGGCCGATTCAGTTCGGCGTTGAACCACTAAAATTCGTTCAAAGCCTCGGTAAATATCCGGTTGTCCCTCATTCGCAAAAACGTTCATGCTTTGCCCCTAAATTCAGCATTCAATGCGATCGCCTTGACGGGGAGGAAACGCCGCGTTATTTTTAGGCGATCGCTTCAATCATACTCCATTCCAGGGGTTATGAATACCTCGTTTTTAGGCTTTTTTTCCCGGTTTTTGTTGCGTTTTGTTGCGGGCTTACCGAGTTCAGGAGAGGGGGGTTAAAAGTTCAGAACAATTCAGGGTTGCTGATCAGACCAAATCGGGTATTTTTAGCTCGGCACAAACCGACAGATCTGCTCCGTTCGGCCTACGGAAAGAGAAGCTGTTCCTGCGCTTCTGTGCCCAGAAAACCCGGGCTTAAAAACCGGAGGGAGGATGAGGACTCTTAATCAATTCAGCGAGTCCAGTGGATTAGGTCCCTTTAATCATCGCGCTTCGCTCTAACAAAGGGACCTCACTCCTGCTCCAAATTTGAGGACCACTCAAACTGAGCAGGACCCGGGGAGATGTTAATTTGGGGATTGCCCCTAGGGGATCAGGGGGGGTTCCGGATTGGATGGCTCGAAAACGGGAGCACCCGTTGGATTCAGGGTAGGCACTGAGGGAGACAAGGGTTTTGCCGAGAGGGTATTGGCGACCAAAACATACCCTAAGTAAGCAGGTAAAACCATCGAAGTGACAGCGGCGATCGCGCCAACCACATTGAGCCATCCTGTAGCCGGTCCATAATGAGAGCGATAGGGGTCGAAATTGATCCCATCCTCGTTGATCATCGTCCGCCATGCGATCGCCCGCTTGAACCGTACCCGGCGATCGTCCAGCTTTTCCAACAGCGTCCAACCCGCCTGGAGTTCTTCCTCACACAATCCCTGGAAAATTTGGGGATCGCGAAACAGATCGAAACTCGCCCGCACGATTTTATACTCCCACTCCCCACTCTGGGAATCCTTTGAGGATCCGACGTTCGCCTCGGGCAACGGGGGACGCAAGGCAGCAATCACCGCAGTCACCTCCTCGGGTTTAGGGGGGGCTACAAATTGTTCTGCACTCTTGCCGCCATTCAGAGGCAAGGAAGTGGGTGGGTTTTCGAGTTTTGTTAAATTCCGATGATTTTGTTGATCCGTCACAAGTTCTTCCTCCTCCTGATCTTGTTGCCGCAAAAGCAGTTGCCGCCAGCGCAACCATCCCCCGGCAACTACTGCCTCAATGCCGAGACTTCCCACAAATACGCTCCACAACAGCATGACTTGCATATTTTTCCTCGCCTCAAGGGGGTGAGATAAAGGCTCACGGATGAAGGATGAAGGGGACAGTCTCAGGGCGCAAGGATTGGCTAAGCTCTCAAATTTTATTTGGGGGTTAAAATTTGGTGATTTTTATGTAAAACTCTCACCCTTGATCCGGACTGACCCTGGACTGTACAGGATTAGGGCGGGCATATTTCCGCCCTAATCTACAAAAAAGCCGGGTTATGGCTCTTGAATTGTCCCTTAAAACTTCATCGTTTAGACTTCACCCTTATTCCTTCAGTTTTAAATACCCTTCAACTAAACAGTCTGTTCCAATCGTCCGCCATTTTACCCGGTCTAAGGTTAAGGCATCACCCATACGAGTTAAGCCCAAATTTCCCACCGGCGAGGGGGCCGACTGACCCCCGACAATTTTTGGAGCAATAAACGCGAGAATTTTTTGAACTGCGCCATCTGCGATCGCCCGCGCCGCCAACAGTCCACCACATTCCCACAGAACCGACAGAAACTCCCGGTGATAGAGGTACTCCATCGCGATCGCCGGAGTTAAGGGATCAAGCTCTATCACTTCAACGCCTTTATTCAAAAGCCGCTGCTGCATATCCGGATTTGCTCCTGTCTGAGTCAGTACCAGGGTCGCTGCCTCAGAAACCTCCCACAGATGGGCCTCCTCGGGCAAATCCAGGGTGCGAGTCATCACAACTCGTAAGGGGTTCTGAGTGCCGGTATGGTGACTGGTGAGCTGAGGATTGTCCTGACGCACGGTATTTCCCCCGATGATGACGGCATCGCACGCCCCACGCAGGGTATGCACTTCATGACGCGCTTCCGTACTGGTGATCCAGGCGCTGTGACCTGTGGTGGTGGCAATTTTGCCATCTAGGGTCATGGCATATTTTAAAATTCCAAAGGGACGATGGTAGATGACCCGATGGAGAAAGGCTTCATTCAGCTTGCGGCAGGCTTCTTCTTCCACGCCGACGACTACTTCGATTCCTGCCGATCGCAGGCGCTGGATACCTCCACCGGACACCCGGGGATCGGCATCGACCATCCCGACTACCACCTTCGCGACTCTCGCCGCAATCAAGGCTTCGGAACAAGGGGGGGTGCGTCCATAATGATTACAAGGTTCTAGGTTGACATAGACTGTGGCACCTTGGGCCTGTTCCCCTGCTCCTTGCAGAGCAAAGACTTCTGCATGAGGCTGTCCCGCACCGGGATGAAAGCCTTCTGAGATGATTTGGCCCTCTTTGACAATCACGGAACCCACTAAGGGATTCGGTGCAGTCTTTCCTAATGCAAGTTGAGCCAACTCAATACAGCGACGCATCATTGAGCAATCAAAGTCGCTAAACTCACTCTCGCCACTGGGGTTTGAGGGGGTGAAGTCTGGATTCGGGAGTCCTGGCGCTTGAGGGGTCACGGGCAAATGTTCCTTTTCCTGCTGTCACAATGAAGCTTAACCCTGAGTTTATCGAAAAGACTGACGTTCCAACAGCCACGCAGTATAATCTAGTCGAAGCAAGGTTAAGTTTTGTAAAGTTAAAAGCTGAATAATTTATCATGGACATTCAAAAAAGTCAAGATATAAAACCAGCTAGGACTGGGCGATCGCCCCTAGTGGGTGGAAAGATTGGTAAACAGATCGGGCAATGGGCAGTCATCGCAGCGCTTCAGGTGTTCAGCCTCCAAGCCTGTCCCGTCCCGGCAGCGATCGCCCAAATTCCACCGGAACAATCTAACCCCGAGGCTTCCACCGAATCCGAACCCCTTGACCCTGCCGCAGAATCAGCGTCTCACTCGTCCACCACAGCAGCGCGATTATCTGCATTCCCGAACAACTGGCTATCAAAAGACTGGTTGTCGCCATATCTAAATCATCGCGTCCGCCTCGATGGCAGGACCCTATTTCCTGTGGCTCCCATCGAACTGGACGAGGGGTCTCGGGTAGAGGCGATCGAGCGACAACTCCAGCAGTTACTCGAAGCACTCCAAACCGAACTTGAGCAGAATCAGCAGACTCAGAACCCTGACGGAACCTATTCATCTGCTGAGATTACCACCTTCATCAATCAAAATCTCCAAATCTACAACAATCCCCTAGGCGGTTTACCCGTCATTTATGCCCAGTGGGGGCGCGCGGAAACCCAACAAATTAGGCTCCTAACGGTAACTGCGTTAGATGCTGAACGCTTAGGGATGCCGGCTGCAATGGTGGCCGATCGCTGGCAGCAACAGATTCGCCAAGGACTCTTACGAGCCTTGTTAGAGCGTCAACCGGACTATCTCGAACAACAGGTCGTTTGGTCGGTTTCCATCGGTTTGGCGATGGTGCTATCCAGTTTGATCCTGTTTTACTATCAGCAACAATTTAAACGGAAACGGGAGCAAATTCACGCCGCTGCTTATCCCCTCCCCCAGGAGAGACCCCCAGTTCTTCCCCGGCAAGTCCAGCAGTCAGAAGAATCTGTTCCCGTCGCTGAATCTGAATCCCTTGAAGTGCAGCAACAAACCGAATCCATGCGGGAGTTGCAGTACAAGATGAAGCAGCAGCAACAGCTCAATGTCAACGATATCCAGCAGCGATTGGCACAATTTGGACAAGTCGTCATCTGGGGAGGCGGCACTTACAGCATTTTGGGATTGTTTCCCGTGAGTCGAGGCATCCAAGTGCTGATTTTGTCTTTACTTCCCGTTCCTTTGCGGTTGCTGGGGGTGGTGTTGACTACTTATGTGGGGGTGCGCCTGAGTGCGATCGCTATTGATCGATTCTTTAGCGTCTTGCAAGAGGGTAAATTAGTAGACTTGGATACGTCCCGACGGTTGGCATTGCGGTTTTCTACTTTTTCCGGAGTGTTTAAAAGTCTGACTGCCGCCGTTTGTATTAGTATCGGCATTCTCATGACTTTATCCGTGATTGGCCTCGATATTGCGCCGATTCTTGCTGGGGCTGGGATTATTGGTTTGGGGATTTCCTTGGCCTCTCAAAGTTTAATTAAAGATACGATCAATGGCTTTTTGATTTTGTTTGAAGACCAATATGCGATCGGGGATGTGATTCTGGTAGACAATGTAGGCGGACTTGTGGAAAATATGAATCTCCGCATTACCCAACTTCGCAATGGGGAAGGACAGTTAATTACGATTCCCAATAGTGCAATTTCCATTGTCCGCAATCTCTCCAAAGAATGGGCGCGAGTGGATCTCACGATCACTGTCGCTTATCAGAATAATGTGGATCATGTGTTGGAAGTGCTGCGAAATTTATCCGTAGAGTTTTATAGCGAACCCGAATGGCAGGAAAAAATGGTTGATCCCCCGGAAGTGTTGGGGATTGACCAGATTGATTACACGGGAGTTTTAATTCGGATTTGGATTAAAACTAAACCGCTGCAACATTGGATTGTGGGGCGAGAGTTTCGCCGCCGGATGAAGATGCGCTTGGATCAACAGGGAATTGCGATCGGTGTACCTCAACAATCCGTGGTGTTTCAGAGTTCATTGGAACTGTTGAAACCGGGCCGTAATGGCAACGGCGATCGCTCCCCTAAGATCCTGATAGGAAATTCCGATCAGGCTTCTATGTAATTAAAGTAGCAGCGATGCCCGAGGCGGTGGGCGCAAACTAACTGCTATCCGTACCTCATCACTGGGGGAAACGCTATAGTTACACAAATCCCCGACCTTAAACAGGTGGGGGATTTTTCCGATCTAATATAAACCCAATTGAAGTAGGACGGGGTTTAGTTACGGTGTTGATTTAAGTATTGGATCAGGTCATCAGAACCGCCAATATGCTTACCATTGATGTAAACTTGGGGAACCGTTGTGGCTCCAGAAATCGCCCGTAAAGAACGGGTGGTAATATTGTCTTTTAAGACAATTTCTTCATACTCAAACCCATGTTCTTTTAGAGCTGCTTTAGCACGCGCACAATAGGGACATCCTTCTTTGGTCAACAGAGAAACACATTCGGGTTTCTTCGCTTCCGGGTTGATATACTTGAGCATCGTCTCTGCATCGGAGACTTCAAAGGGGTCGCCCTCCACCTCGGGTTCGATAAACATTTTTTCAATGGTTTTATCTTTGACTAACATGGAGTAGCGCCAGGAACGTTTGCCAAAACCGAGGTCTTCTTTGTTGACCAGCATTCCCATTTTTTCGGTGAATTCGCCATTTCCATCCGGAATGAAGGTGATATTATCTGCTTTTTGTTCCTTTTTCCATTCATTCATTACAAATGGGTCGTTGACGGAAACGCAGATAATGTCATCAACACCATTAGCTTTAAAGGTTGGGGCTAATTCATTGTAGCCTGGAACGTGAGTGGAGGAACAAGTGGGGGTAAATGCACCTGGTAGGGAAAAGACGATTACGGTTTTCCCAGCAAATAGCTCATTCGTGGTGAGCGTTACCCAGTTTCCATTTTGGCGGGTTTTTAAGGTAACATCAGGAACGGTTTGCCCTTCACGATTTTGTAACACGATAGATTCTCCGAGTTGTTGATTTAGTAATAAATGCCAGAATTTAGGGTTAATTCAGGCATCAAAACCCCTCGTTGTTCTCTTGGGCTAGAGTGAATAAAACCCAGGCCAACAGTGATCAGCTTTGTTTCTTTAAGGGTGGGAAAGAAAGCCGGGGATTTGGTGCTTCACTATTGTAGCGAATCTCCGGGACTGTTCAAGCATCGGGCAAGGGTAGGGGTGAGCGGTGGCTTAAGGCGATCGCTTTATGTCTTACGCTTGTTGACAAAAATCAACAGGGGATGTATATGGCCAGTAACATCGCCTTAGTGCATAAATTGCAATAACTCGCGCTGTTGCCAGAGCATTAATATGCCTGTAATTGCCATTGTCGCGAGGGCAAGCTGACGAAAGTGCTGGTTGCTCATGCTGCGCAGGACGTAGCGACCCAGGAGGTTCCCGGGCGCTGCGGCTAGACCGATCGCCAATCCATATCCCAGGTACTGCGGTGTCATTGCACCAAAGGCCAAATAAATCACAATCTTGACAATATGGATCACCACTACGTTAGCGGCTTTCGTGGCAATCATTTCTTCTTTGACTAATCCGTATTTCAGGTAAAGGGGATTTAAGAGGGGACCACTACTGCCGATGAGTCCGGATATAAAGGAATACAGAAATCCGGCAGGTAAAAAATACCAGGTGGCGATACGGAAATTACTTTCTTGTTTTTTGAACCCAAAGCCGACTACGCTCAAGATCAGGAATAAGCCGATCACGAGTTGCAGCCATTCTATATTCATTTGGGTAAACAAATACGCACCTAAAATCGCACCTAAAATCGCACCAGGTAGGTACCAAAGGGTGATTTTCCAGTTGATATCACTCCAGAATAAAAAGATCCGTTGTGAGTTTCCGAGCAACATCCCCAGGGTAATGACGGGTGCGACTGCGCCAGACCCCAGCAAAAGGTTAACCAGTGGAATTAAGAGGAGCGGACTGCCTGCGGCTGCTAAGGTACTGGTAAACCAGGACAGGAAACTAGCTAGGGTTAACCAAACAAGGAGTATGGACACGAATAGAAGGGCTGTTTAAAGTTCTTTATCTCTTATTCTGCCACCTTTAACCGAATTTTAACCTGGGAAGTTCGCCAGAATGAGTCGGGTTCGGGGGGAAGTTAAGCGGTCTGGGGAACACAGGCACTCAAAGACGGGTTTGACGATCGCCCGGTGGGTAATCGGCGCGACAATGGGCGATCGCTCTTTTTTGGGTTCGTGATCTACAGGCCATAAAAATACCTGCTCCTGGGGTAAGGAGCAGGTTTTTCAAAGGAAGGTGTACCAGCATGTTTATCTTTCTGCTTCTATTTTGCCGGTAATTTTCAGGGTTGTCATCAGGAAAAATACGAGGGTTGGCTGTGGTGACATCCGTAATTTTGCTGATTACTCCTGGGAAGGTTGGCGATCGCTTGATTCCTTCATTCCCTGCGTTTATGGGCAAACCTCAAATTAACATCTCCTTATATATTCCTACGTTTCGGTGTCCGACAAATTCATAAGGAACACAACGCACCTAACTTGAGTCAGGGTGTTGCCTTATCCCGAAACCGAGTCTTTGGTTGAGAGCTTGACCGTGAGTAACAGGCACTGTCCGGTCTTGATTGCAGGGAGCGAGGGGAAGATTTTAGGATAGGGAGTGTCCGATCTCGCCCGGTTCAATCCTGTGGAGCATTCTTGTAAGGGACAATCTACTCCAGGAAAGCCCCCTACTGGATCTAACTTCTCCTTTCTTCTACTCCGAGTCCGGTTTGCTAAGTTTCATCAAAATTCCCGACCCCGGTAAAAATAGCACTGCTCATCTAGCTTTTAGCTTTTACCCGGATCACTCTAACCCTGTTCCTCATCGTCTTGTGGGGGATGGGGAAATATTTTGGCCATCATGTAGCGCGGGTTCAATTGTCCCGGTTGCTCCCGGGGACCGTCGCCGCCGTCTGGGGGTGCAATGCAAATGGCAGTTTGGTGAACTCCGACCATAATTGCCATGACTCCGTTGATGATCTCATCGATCTGCTCGATCAGGTTTTGAGCTTGCTCTAAATGCGGTGTCAAAATAAAAAAGGTTTTGACCCCCGTTGGGGAAGGCGCGAGACCAAATTGACATTCTCTCAACAGTTGCTGAGTTGGGCGATCTACGGAATCGTAGAAACGGTTGAACAAGGCTTGATAAAATGATTCAGCAAGCTGGCGATCGCCAAAGCTGGGTTTATACAACATAATAACTCTCAAAGGTAACAGTGTTTCTAGGGCTTGAAAATACGGCTATGGTTCTAGTGTGGCCGTTTTTAATGGGGCTCACTGCGATCGCTATCCGGGTAGAACGTGACTCTCATCAGAATTTACAGTGATGCAAATCCCGGTCAAGTTGTGTTTTCCCTCCGACTTTGGCTGTGTGTTACTGGGCTGCTATTGCCTCAACTGGGCTTTGATCCCAGTCGGCCTTCGGGCAAGCCTATCACAAAATTATCCTCAAAGGCGGGTCTGCTGTAAGCGGCGAGCGTTGAGTCCGAATCGGGTTGTCTTGATAAGTTAGAACTGATACCGCAAAGACCCCGCTCATCTCTTTTCGTTCCGTTTCCACTCCTTTTACCCTGAAGGAGGGAATTTTTTACAAGGTGGCTTACCTCTCGACTTGAATCTTAGCTCGTTTTTTTTACGATGTCCCTCTTGTTTCAGGTTACTCCAAGCGGGCGCAATCCTAATCAACCCTCCAGAACTGTGATCCGTGGGTTAGAACCGCTTGGGTGTTCCTTGTACACTGGGCTAAGGGAATAAACGGACCCCAACTGTTCCGAATGTCGCACCGCGATCGATTCTACTCCTATCTTTCCTCTTTTCGCTCGGTTATAAACTAATGTAACGATTTTTCTTTGCCAAAAACATGAGACTAAAGGTAGATACGATAGAAATTTCTATCATCAGGTATAGATTATCCCCTCTTTAGACTCCCGGCGACCCCTTAGATGTCCCGGTTCCGATGCGATCGCCACTGAATGTTGTGGCGCGTCAATCTTCCGAAACTTGTCCGCCTTTTATAACAATTCTTCTCCAGAATATTGACAAAATTAACCGCTCATGGGTTCGCTTAAAAAACATCGAAAGTAACAATGCCGCACTTTTCCCCGGCGCGATCGCCCTCCAGCCTCACCGAAAGCCCGTTGAGGGGTGGAGTATCCGTTGTCGCCATCCCACCGGAATGGCTAGACTGTAATTTTAACAAAGATGGGTGGATTAACCACCGATTCAAGAGGATAAACTATGGCAAATTATGACCTGCGAGGAGAACTCTATCGCGGCTGGATCGTGGTTCCGATTCTGGCAGAAGATATTTTTTTTTATGAATTTCATAGTCCCGAAGGATACCGCAATATCAGCCTCAGACCCTTTGATACTCCCGAAGACGCGATCGCCTGGGCCCGAGATGAAATCGATCAGATCATTGAAATTTTTGCAAAAGCTGCGGCTTAACCCGGGCGAGTTGCTACAGCATCGATGAACTCATCCTAAAACGTCGGTCTCGTCTTACATCCCTAGGACTATAGGACCAGAAACCGGGTTTCTGGTCCTGATTTTTTGTAGATCAGCAAAGATTTTCCTCAAAAAAACTGGGTTTCCCATCCCAGTGGAAGCGTCATCCGAAAAACCCCCTTTTTGCTCCCCACCTGGTTCTATCTTCAATCTCAGCATTGTACTTCTGCATCTCAATAGCCTGATAAGCTTACCTTATCGGTCTGATAAGAAAAAATAGGGTGACAACCCCTTTACAAATCGTTACAAACTCGTTAATCTAAAAACATCATAACTACCTCGACAAACCAATAGCAATCATAAAACTATGACCACCACTTTACAGCAGCGCGAAAGCGCTAATCTGTGGGACCGCTTCTGCGAATGGGTCGCTTCTACCGAAAACCGCCTCTATATCGGCTGGTTCGGCGTATTGATGATCCCCACCCTGTTAAGCGCTACCGTCTGTTACATCATCGCCTTCATCGCTGCTCCTCCTGTGGACATCGATGGTATCCGCGAACCCGTTGCCGGTTCTCTGTTGTACGGAAACAACATCATCTCTGGTGCAGTTGTTCCTTCTTCTAACGCAATTGGTCTGCACTTCTACCCCATTTGGGAAGCAGCCAGCTTGGATGAGTGGCTCTACAATGGTGGCCCTTACCAACTCGTGATTTTCCACTTCCTCATCGGCATCTTCTGCTACATGGGTCGTGAGTGGGAACTCTCCTACCGCTTAGGTATGCGTCCTTGGATCTGCGTTGCTTACTCTGCTCCTGTTGCAGCAGCAAGCGCCGTCTTCTTGATCTACCCGATCGGTCAAGGTTCTTTCTCTGATGGTATGCCCTTGGGTATCTCTGGAACCTTCAACTTCATGTTGGTGTTCCAAGCTGAGCACAACATCCTGATGCACCCCTTCCATATGTTGGGTGTGGCAGGTGTGTTCGGTGGTTCCTTGTTCAGTGCCATGCACGGTTCTCTCGTTACCAGTTCTTTGGTTCGTGAAACCAGCGAAACCGAATCTCAAAACTACGGTTACAAGTTCGGTCAAGAAGAAGAAACCTACAACATTGTTGCCGCTCACGGTTACTTCGGTCGTTTAATCTTCCAATATGCTTCTTTCAACAACAGCCGTTCCTTGCACTTCTTCTTAGCTGCTTGGCCGGTTGTGGGTATCTGGTTCACCGCTTTAGGTGTGTCCACGATGGCCTTTAACTTGAATGGATTTAACTTCAACCAGTCCATTATCGATTCTACGGGTCGTGTGGTCAATACCTGGGCTGATGTGATCAACCGCGCTAACCTGGGTATGGAAGTGATGCACGAGCGTAATGCTCACAACTTCCCCCTTGATTTGGCTGCTGGCGAAGCAACTCCGGTTGCTTTAACTGCTCCTGCTATCAATGGTTAATCTCAGATTTGAATAAAAAAAGCGCCTCCAATTTGGGGGCGCTTTTTATTTGGGTATTGTTCCGACTGATATCAACCCGAGTCTATCTTGATGAAGGCTGAAGGCATTTTCCTCAAGGGTTCCCCCTTTTCTCCCCGTAAACAGGGGGGAACGCTTCGGAACAATGCCAGCGATCGCTCACAGATCAACTCGCACTTCGTGGGATGAATTCGGGAATCCTGCGGTTATGGGTAGCGGGTATTCCGGGGGGTTAGAGTTTCCGTAAACAGGGTAAGCGCCGACTGCGGCGATCGGGTCGGAATTCTAAACCAAAGGTTTTATAATCCGACGCACTCAGTACCCCGAACCGATTTAATTTGACGGTTCGAGCGCCATCGATGCTAGAAATAACGGATTCTGGATCACTTGCATCGCCGCCTAGTTTCTCAAATGCCTGTTTGACCGTGAGCCATTCTATCGTCCCCCGCTGGTTTTTTGTTGCCGCAGGGGTCGTGACCTCTGGAGTAGCTTTAGCGCGAGTTTTGCGTTTGGTGGGAGTGGGTTCCTCTGCCGGAGGCGGAGAATCGATTGTTTTTGTTTTAGAGGCTTCTTTTGCGGCGGGGAGCTTTTTTTCAGCTTTAGCCTGACGCCGCCGTCCATTGGGAGTTTTGGTTGCGGCTTTGGTTTTAGACTGCTTAGAGGCCGGGGGTTCGGCGGGTTCTTTGGAAGCCGGGGGTTCGGGAGGTTCTTTGGAGGCAGGAGGTTCGGCGGGTTCTTTCGAGACCTTGCTGGTTTTGGTTTCCTTGACCGTGGGGGTTCTTTTTTGGCCTTTGGTCGTAGTTTTGGTGGTACTCGGAGTCTCCACCGGGGTCGGCGGTTCCGAGGAACTTAAGCCTTCTTCTAAGACGCTGACTCGTTTGGTTAGACGGGAGAGAACATCAGAATCTAAGCGATCCATGACGCTAGAGATTTTTACCTCTAGGTCTTCGAGTCGTTTTAGGAGGGTGGTATCGGGAGTTGTTGCAGCGGTTGCAGTTGTTGCAGTTGTTGTCGTCGGGGTGGGTTGAGCTGCTTCTCCGGAAAAGACTTGTTGGAGAGCTTTAACCACGACATCAGTGCGATTGGTATTGGTGGAGGCAACCATCTTATCGATCGCCTCTAAGAGTTCTTCAGGTAGTCTTAAGGTAACGGGTTTTGTTGGCATTTTCTATAACGTCATACAGGGTTATCCCATCCTATAGCGTCTTGGGGACGTCATACAGGGTTAATTTGGGATTTTATAGAGCGAAAATACATCGAAGCGCGTCCACTTTTAGCAACGAATCTTACTAGAAGGGTTAGCTCGCGTTGATGAATGTGATGAAAGGTTGCTCAGAGTTGGCAGCCGATCGCGCTTGTAGACAGACGTTCTCCCTCGGGAGTGCGCCGTTCTGTTAACCTTTATAACACGACTCGAAAACAGTTTCCTACTTACAAGTCTAGTTATTTGATTGGCACGATCGCCCTGGCGTTGGAAGACGTCAGGTCAAAAAATTCGGTGGCAAAGCGCTTTGCAAACGCTGCTCCAATCTTTCGGTCCGTAAGAGCGCCTGTCTTGCGCTATCTATTGGGACGATCGCGATTACGCCGGTTGTGGCTACTGTAGTATGGACATGGCTCTACATTACCAATCCCGGTTTTTATTGTAAAGTGAAGCTGTTGATTTCGTCAAAAACTTTTGTTTTTTGATTAGCCGATCGCCACCTCCGTGCGAGTGATCGCTTACTCCCCCCAGCTACCCTTCAGAGGTGACTTGAAAGAAAGAAGTTTTTTATTAAAAGGAAGACTCTACTTCTTTTTTGGCCTTTGATCACCGTTTTGGCGTTACTCTGAGCCTCGGTGGGAGTCTGAGGTTCAGAGGAACTTAAGCCTTCTTCTAAGAGGCTGACTCGTTCAGTTAGATGGGAGAGAATATTGGAATTTAACTGCTCCAGGACGCTAGAGATTTTAAAGATTTTTACCTCTAGGTCTTCTAGTCGTTTGAGGAGGGTGGTATCGGGAGGGGTTGCAGTTGTTGCCGTTGTTGTCGTCGGGGTGGGTTGATCGGCTTGGGCAAAAAAGACTTGCTGGAGAGCTTTAATCACGACTTCTGTGCGATTGGAACCGGTGGAGACAACCCTCTTATCGATCGCCTCTAAGAGTTCTTCAGGTAGTCTTAAGGTAACGGGTTTTGTTGGCATTTTCTATAACGTCATACAAGGTTATCCCAATCCTAGAGCGTCTTCGGGACGTCATACAGGGTTAATTGGGGATTTTATAGAGCGAACATACATCCAAGGGCGTCCACTTTTAGCAACGACTCTTACCAAAAGGATGAGCTCGCGTTGATGAATGTGATGAAAGGTTGCTCTGAGTTGGCAGCCGATCGCGCTTGTAGACGGACGTTCTCCCTCGGGAGTGCGCCGTTGGCTTAACCTTGATAACCCGACTCGAAAACAGTGCTAAACCCCTCAATTTACAGGCTTTTCAGGGAAATACATCGCTTCTAACTCCCAGGTACCCCTCGGGAAATATAGGCACTCAAACGCGACTGCACAGCCGAGCAATTGTACCCAGGTGAGGCAGGGAAATCTCCCCTAACCCACCAAAGCGTGACCAGGTTGCAAGAAATACTCAGGTGTTCCTCTAACTCTAACCGACTGCCTGTGACATTCAACTCAAAACAGGGACGAACCTTTACGACTGTACCCTTGAGCGCCCCTAACTCCTTCCGCTCTTGCAACTCTCAGGTTAAACTAAGACAGAAGTGACATTAAGTCTAAAATTGAGTTAGGTAACTGGATCGCCAAGCATTCCACCACAATCTGGCCTCAAAGCAATTCAGTATTTTTTAGGGGCCAAAAAATAAAGAAACCATTAAAATCACGAACAGCATAGTAACTTTTCCCGGGAAAGGTTGAATCTTAGAATTGTTCACTCCAGGATTAAAAGTCGAAATAAAAAAAGGTATATCAAATGGTCCTTCCCCTAGAACCCAACCCACTCTCATCCGGGCGAACTCGCCAATTGACTCCGATTGAATCTGTAGAGTCTAGTCAACCGCTCAAACCGACTCGCAATCCAGGGATTGTGTTAGAACTGCTTGATCTAGCATGGAATCACGACAAGGAAACCATTCCTGTAACCTTTGAGGAAAAAAATGGTGCTACAGCCGTGCAAAATCAGGGAACTCATCCTCAAGGACAGTCTAAACCTGTTCGGGTTGAGGTGAGTTTTAGCCTGCATTCAGATGACTGGAAAAACTTGATGCAATCAATGGCGATCGCCCTGGATGAACAACAATCCTGGAAATGGGAAGCTCGCCTGATCAGCCCAAATCCTCAAAAGAGTCAGGAAAAGTCGGTAGAAACTCCGGCACAAAATGACCCTCCATTTACTGGGGAAGTTGCCCGGGTCAAGGGTTTCTCTAACCCAACTTCGGGGACGTCACACAGCGATTGTTCTGGGGGATGCAACGGGGACCTTGACTCAGAACTGGCTCATTCCAGTTCTTGTTCCTCCTACCTCACGGCGTTGGTGGAGATTCAGCAACAGTTACTGATGGCTGTAACGCCTGATTTCGAGAGGGAAACTCTGCTTTATGAAGAGATTCTACAACGACTGGCACAGGTGTCTGGTGCGACGGGTGCATACTTCTGGGAAAGGAAGGGGACAGGGGATGAGAGGGGAACGGGTTTACGATCGCAGTGGTATGCCGAGGACTTCCCCAGGGAGGTAAGGGTCCCGAGTTTACCGGATTTAGAGCAGATCAGCGCCTCGGGGGGACAGGCGATTTCTCTGGCAGTGGCGGAACTGCCGGAATCAGAGGGGTCTTTTTTTGCCGATCGCCAAATCTCCTCAATTCTGCTGATTCCCGCCATTGCCGATGGCTGTTGTCTGGGATGGATGGGGTTTGAGTATTCTCACCCGAACCCGGTTAGTTCCGGGGAAATCCCTGTATTGCAAAGCGCAGGACGGGCGATCGCCGCTTATCGCCGACAGTCTAACGGAGATATTCAAGGGAGTGGTCCATCTGGGGTCCCGGAACTGTGGGAGGCGATCGCCCTGTTAGAACCCGAGGGAACCCTTCTGGAGATTCAAACTTTAGGGGACACAGGCGGGGGTAATTCACAGCGGGAAGCGCAAGTGGGTCTTCCTTTTTGGAACAGTCGAGGGTGGAGTCCTCCTGAATGCCAGGAAACTCACCATCAGAATCAGGAAATACAAGAACAATTAAAGCAGGCGATCGCTACAGCCGCTAGGGGAGAATTCGTTCGCAGTTGCCTTCCTCTCGACGGGAGTAATGCCAGGGGGGAGGGGGTTAATTTTTCTATCCAACCTGTTTTTGATCGCCATCATCAAGTCGTGTTTTTGATTTGGAAGGGACAAAGGGCGATCGCACCGGACCCAGTTCAGGCATCGGAAGAATCGGCGAGTCTGAGCTCAGATCCGAATCCTGGGAATGGCTCAAAAGTGCAACCGATTCAATTACAACCTTCGATGTTATTAACCGTCGAACTGAGAAAATGGCGGTCCTGTATCCGCAAACCTCATCCCATATCTGCGGATTGGGACGCCTCAACTGGATTGTTCCTCAAACATCCCAAACATCTCAAGCGCGTTCGGGTGAGTATTCCCACTGGCACTCCACTGAATCGGGTTCGGAAACCGATCGCCTCTGGATCGTGGCTGGAGTGGGGTATCAATGAAGCATCCGATGCCATTGCCATCACCGACCTCAATGGGATTCTCACCTATCAAAATAGAGCATGGAAGGAACAATTTGGATATAGTTGTGATGAAATCAATGCCGCCGGAGGGATTAGCCAACTGTACGGCACTCCCGAACTCGATCGCGAAATTTGCCAAAGGGTGCGCCGAGGGTATAGTTGGTGTGCAGAAGTCTGGGTACAAAAAAAAGACGGGACTAGCAAGAGGGCATTGTTGCGCGCTCACGCCATTCCCAATGACCAGGGCGCAGTGGTGGGGATTTTTAGTATTTATACCAATATTGTAGAGGTGACGATCGCCGATGGCAAGGGACAATCCGCATCGCAATGCGATCGGGAAAATCAGCAATGCCTCGATCACCTTCAGGAAAGTAACCGACGATTGCAATTAGCCCTCGAAGGCAGCAATTTGGAATTATGGGATTGGAATCTGGAGACGGGAGATTTGTTTATCGGGAAAAAATGGAGAGCGATCGCCGACTGGATGCCCGATGAAACCCCAAATCTGGTCGAATCCTGGCACAGATTGATTCATCCTGATGATTTACCCCGGGCGATCGCCGCCTGGAACCAGCATCTCCACGGCGGTACTCCGGTTTTTGAAATTGAATACCGGATTCGCACCAAAACCGGCGAATGGCAATGGATTCTGGACCGGGGAAAGGTGGTAGAACGGGATCACCAAGGCAACATCGTGCGGATCTTAGGGACTCACAAAGATATCACTCACCGCAAACAGTACGAAGAAGCCCTAGAAAAGGAACGCCTGCAACTGCGAGAAATCATTAACCGAGTACCCGTAGCGATCGCAATATTGGATCACGATCTGCGTTACATTGCCCATTCTCAGAAGTGGTTGAATGATTACAAGGGCAACTTCTCCTGTACCCATCTTTCCTGGATCGGATATCACTTTTTTGACGTGATGCCGGATCTATTTGAACAGTGGGGTCCTCTGCTGGAAAGGGTCCTAGGCGGAGAAGCTATCTCTTCTGGGGAAGATTGCTGGGCACAGGCTGATGGGTCTAAACTCTATCAGCGTTGGGCGATTCAGCCTTGGTATAGTCCTACGGGAGAAGTTGGAGGAATTGCCATTGTCACCGATAATATTAATGAACTGGTGGAAGCTCGGGAAACCGCCCTAGAAGCAGCCCGAATCAAATCCCAATTTCTGGCTAACATGAGCCATGAAATTCGGACCCCGATGAATGGTGTATTAGGAATGACGGGTTTATTATTACAAACTCCGCTTTCTAATCAGCAGCGGGATTGTGCTGAAACCATCCGCATCAGTGGGGAACACCTGCTGCGGGTCATTAATGATATTTTAGACTTTTCTAAGCTGGAAGCCGGAGAAATGAACCTCGAATCTTTAGATTTTCAACTATCAACTTGTATTGAAGAAGTGGTGTATTTATTAGCGGCTCCAGCTCATCAGAAGGGTTTAGAATTAGCCGTCTGGATTGACCCGAAGGTGCCGCAACACTTAATCGGAGATGCAGCCCGCCTCCGTCAAATTTTGTTGAATTTGATTAATAATGGGATTAAATTTACTGACCAGGGGGAGGTGGTGGTTCAGGTCAACCAGTCGATGAAACCGGAGTCTTCCGATGCCAGAGGGCAAGAAGTTTGGCTGCGCTTTACGGTACAAGATACGGGGATTGGTATCCCGAGCGATCGCCAAGACAAACTGTTTCAATCCTTTTCTCAAGTGGATACTTCCACAACCCGACGCTATGGGGGGACGGGTTTGGGACTGGCGATTAGTAAACAATTGGTGGAACTGATGGGAGGCGAAATTGGGGTGGAAAGTTCCCCCGATCGCGGGTCTAATTTTTGGTTTGAACTGAAGTTTCGCAAACAAGGGACTCGGGTATCCGGTTCGATTCCCCGTTGTGCTCTGCCCGTCGCCTTAACGGAAGTTCAGGTATTAATCGCTCAGGGAAATGCGGCGACTCGTCAATCCTTAAGATATCTAGCGGAGGATTGGGGTATCAGTATTGATGAAGTAGAAGATTATAGCAGATTGTGCCAGAAGTTGCAAGAGGCAGTGAGCGCCGGACGTCCCTATCAAGTGGCGATCGTTGACCTTCATTTGCTGTTAGGAATTGAGGACGATCGCCGGGATGACGGAGACTGTAAAGATGATTGTAAAGATTGTACCGATTGTACCCTGAGTGGGGAGGCTAATCCCGCCCTCATCGAGGAATTTATCCAAAAATTATCCCCGTTTCCCCCGCAAACGTCTTTATTTTTGATGTCCACACTCCAATATCGCGATCGCGCCCTAGAACTGATCCAATCCTTGCAAGAGCGCGGGTTGAGTTTTGTAGAAGGGCATCTGGTCAAACCCGTGCGATCGTCTGAACTATTTAATAGTCTCATGACTGTGGTCCTGCGCCCGCAAACCTTGACGTCTAAACCCGGGGGAGGCAGTCGCCGCATTTCTCAACCCCCCAGACCCCTCGTGCCCCCCCTGATTCGTTCCACAGTAAATATTTTAGTGGCGGAAGACCACCCGATTAATCAGCAGGTGATTCTCCAACAATTAGAGGCATTAGGCTATCAAGGGGAATGTGTGGGAAATGGGGTCGAAGCGATCGCTCGCCTGAGCCAAAAGCGCTATGATATTGTCTTGATGGACTGTCAGATGCCCGGATTAGATGGCTATCAAACCACCCAAGAAATCCGCAACCGGGAAGCAACCGGGTCCCTTTGCCCCTCTGCCGATGGCGAACCCCAGGACCCGTCCACACCTCACAAAACCGTGGTCATTGCTCTCACCGCTCATGCCATGTCTGCGGAACGGGATAAGTGTCTGGCTGCTGGAATGGATGACTATATCAGTAAACCAGTCCAGCTAGAACACTTGAGGGCGCTTTTAGAACGGTGGATTGTTCACCCCGATCAGCAGATGTACCCGGTGAGGCAACCCCCAGAACCGAATTTCTCGACTCCGGATCTGCCTGTTGATCCTGCCGAGGCGATCGCCTCAGACTCTCCACCACCCATTAACCTGGACCGTCTGGAAGAAGTCTCTCGCGGCAAAAGAGCACTCCAACGCCGCCTGTTAGAAGCATTTGCCACCACCGCTACAGCAGATACCCAGGCGATCGCCTCCGCCATTCAAGCCAATGATTGTGTTAAAGTTGACCGGGTATCCCATCGCCTGAAAGGAGCCAGTGCTAATGTAGGAGCGCAAGCTATATCAGCCCTAGCTGAACACTTAGGCACTCTCGCTCGCGAAAACCGCTTAGCGGAAGCTGACTCACCTTTATCTAGCTTGCAAGCTCAATTAAAGAGCGTTTGCGAGTTTATTGAAACTCATCTACCCGAGTTACTTTAAATCCACGGTGAAACCCTCCATCAACCCCCTGCGGTTTTTTATCCCCGGTTGAATTATAAATAAGCCCCTCTTGTTCAGAGGGGTTTGGAAGGATAACCTACCAAGTTTGGGACCAGAAACCTGGTGTCTAGTCCTCACAGACCCCCGAAGAAAGTAGAAGCTTGGGAAACCTACCCTGATTCTCAACGGTCGGACTCCTACTTTAACCGTAAGGAGTATAAATTATCATAAAACCTAGGCTAGGCTAGGGATTAGATTCCCCCAACCCCGAAAAAATTTCAACGCAAAAATTATCAATGATAACCAGATTATGGGTAAAATTTTAGCGATTGATGATGATATTACGGTGCAAATTGTTTTGCAAGAATTGCTCGAAAGTGAAGGTCATCATGTGGCGATCGCCTCCGATGGGGAGGAAGGTATCCATCAAGCAGAGCAACTCCGTCCCGATTTAATTATTTGTGACTGGATGATGCCCCAACTTGATGGATTAGCCGTCTGCAAGCACGTCAAAGCCAACCCCGCTTTATCCAGCACCTTTTTTATTCTCTTAACTGCCCGCGAACTGGTGACCGATCGCGTGATCGGCTTGGACTCCGGGGCGGATGATTTCCTCTCTAAACCCATCGACACCGAAGAACTAATGGCCCGGGTTCGCGCCGGTTTACGCCTGAGTAAAACCCTCAAGGATTTACAACGAGTGCAGTCTCAATTAATCCAAAGCGAAAAAATGTCCAGCATTGGTCAACTCGTCGCTGGGGTCGCTCATGAAATCAACAATCCGGTTACCTTTATTTACAGTAATCTCAGTCATCTCCAAGAATATACTCAAGACTTAATTGACCTGGTTCAGTTGTATCAAAAAGAAGTTAATCAACCCAGTGAGGCGATTCAAACCAAACTCGAATCCATCGATTTGAATTTCATGCTGCAAGATTTACCGAAAATCATTGGGTCAATGCAACATGGGAGCGATCGCATTCGCCAAATTGTCTTATCTCTTCAGGAATTTACCCACTTTGAACGGTCGGGACTCCAGTGCATTCAAATCAATGAAGCCCTAGAAAATACGTTATTAATTTTAGGTCATCGGTTGCAATCTAACGCCACTAATCAACAAATTCAGCTTATTAAAAATTACGGAAAATTACCTTCTATTGAATCCTACGCGGCCCAAATTAATCAAGCTTTTTTGCAAATCCTCAATAATGCCATTGATGCGATAGAAAGCAGCAGTTTATATTCCCCTTCTCATCCCGGTTGTTTGACAATTCAGACGGAAACTTTAAGTGAAAATAGAGTTCTGATTCGGATTGCCGATAATGGCCCCGGAATTTCCGAATCGGTTAAATCCCAAATATTTGACCCCTTTTTTAGTACAAAACCCGTCGGTTCAGGAACCGGACTCGGATTATCAATGGTTTATCAAATTATTGTACAGCAACATCAAGGGACGATAGAATGTATTTCTCATCCCCAAAAAGGAACCGAATTTAAAATTGAATTACCCATTCGTATTCAGTCGGCTAAATCCAGCGATCGCCCGGGTATCAAGACAGAATATTTTGCAGTGCAGCAACCGGAATGAAAAAATGGTAATTTCAGGGTAAGGTTACCTCGGAAAATCCTACCCAGGACCGGGATAGAGAGCGCACTGGTAAGCCTTGTACAATTTTTAAAGGGAGTAGGAGTATCTTGCTCTCTGTGACTTTAAGGGAGCAAGATGCTCCTACTCCGTCAATTGTAGGTATTGTAGGGATTGTCAGAAGGATTTAGACTTGCTATAGATTCAAAATGAGTCTGAAGCACCCTACAACTCATCCTAAATCCCCTCTATACTTCAAATTGTAGACTAATTTAAGTTAAGCTAAAGCTAGAGCCTACCTTTTTTCCTAACATTGCTTATGTCCGAGCGCCCCATTTATCTCGACTGTCATGCCACCACCCCTGTAGATCAACGGGTTATCCAGGCAATGTTGCCTTATTTTACGGACTATTTCGGAAATCCGGCAAGCATCAATCATCAATATGGATGGGAAGCAGAAGCTGCTATTCAACAAGCTAGAGAAACCCTCGCTGATGCTATTCATGCCACCCCAGAAGAAATCATTTTTACCAGTGGTGCAACGGAAGCCAATAATTTAGCGATTAAAGGGGTGGCGGAAAGTTATTTTCAAAAAGGACGGCATATCATCACCGTTAACACCGAACATAATGCTGTTCTTGACCCCTGTGCCTACTTAGAAACCTTGGGATTTGACATTACTTATTTGCCGGTTCAACCTGATGGATTGCTGGATTTAGTGGAGTTAGAAAATGCCTTTCGTGCCGATACAGTGTTGGTATCCATCATGGCGGCAAATAATGAAATAGGTGTCTTACAACCGTTAAAAAAAATTGGGTTAATGTGTAAAGAACGGGGGATTATTTTTCATAGTGATGCAGCACAAGGGATTGGTAAAATTCCCCTAGATGTGCAGGAGATGCAGGTAGATTTAATGTCATTAACTGCCCATAAAATATATGGACCGAAAGGGGTGGGTGCACTGTATGTTCGGCGGCGTAATCCTCGGGTGAAAATTGCTCCTCAGATGCATGGGGGAGGACATGAGAGAGGATTGCGATCGGGGACGCTTTATGTGCCGCAGATTGTGGGATTTGCTAAAGCGGTAGCGTTGGGATTGGCAGAAATGGAGTCAGAAGGCGATCGCCTGATGAGGTTGCGACAGCGGTTATGGGAACAATTACAATCTTTGGAATCGGTGTTTTTGAATGGTCATCCCACCCAACGATTAGCCGGTAACTTAAATATAAGTGTAGCAGGAGTGGATGGTCAAGCGTTGTTGTTGGGATTGCAATCAGTGATGGCGGTGTCATCGGGTTCCGCTTGTACTTCGGCTAAAATTGCACCGTCTCATGTGTTGGAGGCAATTGGGCGATCGCCGGAGTTGGCATTTGCTTCGGTACGATTTGGAATCGGGCGATTTAATACGGTTGAGGAGATTGATAGAGTGGCACAACAGGCGATCGCCACGATTGAATCGTTACGGAAAGTTCGGGGAGGATTGTTGAGGTAGAGGGATGAACCACTGATTTCACAGACTTTTATCTGAATTAAACCCCGAGGTGAGCAGAAACCTTGACAATTGCTATATAATACTTTAAAATTTGTAAAATATTCTGTAGGGAGATAATTATTCCACGGAATTCGTACAATTCTCAACCTAATCTCATCTCCACCCTTAGCCAACCCCCAAAATTATGTTTTCACGAATAACATTGGAGAACTTTTTTAGTTTCAGAGGTCCAACCACCGTAAAACTGAATCCCGGTCTTAATATTTTGTTAGGGATTAATGGCAGTGGTAAATCAAATTTACTCAAAGCCATTCAACTATTATACCAAGCGATTATTGGGAATGGATTAGAATACATATTTTTAAAAACCTGGGGTGGATTTCCTACGGTAGCCAATTTCAATGCCAATGAAAAAGACTATATTAAGTTGTCTTTTGAATTTGATAAAGAATTCATTAATAATATAAAAAATCAGAAAGGCTATCAATTTAGGGAAAATCCAATTTATGAACTGACGATTTATAAAATGGCGTCAACCTCTTATTGGTTGGCTGAAAAATTATACTCTATAAGTCCTAGTTCTACCCAAGATGATTTTATTTTCATGGAAATGAATAATGCCCAGGGAGTTATTTCCAAAAGGAGGGAAGATGGAAAAGTGCGCCTCGAAAAATATCCCGAACAAAATCAAGAAATCACCTTCAAATCAACCGAACCCGCTTTGAGTCAAATTTCGGATCCGGAAAGATTCTATCCCTTGTTTACCTTGAAAAGAGCATTAGAATCTGCTGCTGTCTACTCTAATTTTGATACAACTTTTTCTAGTCTGATCCGACAACCTGCCAGCTACAGCACAGAAACAACATTATTGCCTAACGGACAAAATCTAATAACTATTTTGAATAGAATCAAAAATAATAATTCTCTCGACTATGAAAAAATTGAAGAAGCTATTAAGAAAATCAATCCTTTTTTCAAGGATATTAATTTTGATGTAATAGGTTCTAAGTTATATCTAGTTCTTCGAGAAAAAAATTTAACTCGGTCTGTCTCTATTGAACAGATTTCGGATGGAACGCTACAATATCTTCTCTTGTTATCCATATTATTTAACCCTGAACGCGGCAATCTGGTCTGTCTTGACGAACCGGAAACTAATCTTCATCCGGACATGATTAATACGGTTGCGGAGGCCCTGAAACAAGCCTCAAAAGAGACTCAAATCATTTTGACGACTCATTCACCCTTACTCCTGAATTTATTTGAGCTAGAGGATGTCTTAGTTTTTGAAAAGAACCAGGGGAATGAAACGGTAGTCAATTACAGTTTCCCTGATGAAGTGGATGAAGATTTTTTGGTGGGTCAAGCTTGGTTACAAGGTTTGATAGGTGGCAAGCGATGGTAATCAATGTTACGATTTATATTGAGGGAGTCTACTCCGAAAATCCCTCAGTATTGACCGTGGATAATACAGCTGTTTTTCGGGAAAGTTTTCATAAATTATTATCTCAAAGGCTCTCCCCTGCTGACTTTAATCTCATCATTCAACCCTTTGGAACCATCACCCAAACTAGGAACCGTCTTGTATTTATAGAAGAACAGCAGTCTAATGCAGCTATTCTCATCGATTTAGATGGACCCACAGAAATAATCCCTGAAAGATTGGCGCGATATCAGCCGTTTGATACAACCCGAATTTTTTTTATGGTCCAAGAAATGGAAGCTTGGATACTGTCTCAAGTTGATAAGATTGAAGAATTTGGGAAGAGTGAAGGATTGACTCGTAAAAAACAAGAACAAGATATCCGCAGCAATCCCTTAATTAGAAATAGACATCCGGAAGAAATTGAAAGACCTAGTGAAAAATTAGAGACTATTTTATGTCAATATTTTGAAGAGGTAAAAATTGTTAGAGGAAAACAGAAAAGAAAAAATAAAAAATATTCCAAAGCTAAGGATGGAGCCAAATTAATAGGATTGCTGAATTTAGAAGGATTGATACATGATTTTAAGGAAGTTGAGCGGTTAATTGATTATATAGAATCAATTGAGGTAGAGGGATGAACCACTGATTTCACAGATTTTCACGGAAGGATTTTGGGAGGGGATTGAGGGAGGTTTGTACAGCAACTAGGTTAGTTTTCCTAATCCGATACCGACCCTCTAGGGCCGGTGATTCGGGATTAGAATCCGAGGATTGTAGGTGGGGTTTTGGAGAGAGATGATGCAGCAACTGGGTGAGTTAGGGTGGGCAGGAAAGCAGAATTAGGCTGTCTTTTGCTTCCCTCAGAAAGAAAACCAACGGTTTACAACCGGATGGGGGATGACTTGGCAATTCCCCTCACATTACCAAACAATTTGCGATCGCTCATTCACCACACGATGATAAACTACTTCAGTTTGATGAGCCAATTTCGGCCAACTAAATCGCCGGTTTAAATCCGCGTAAGCATTATCAATCAACCACTGCACATACCCAGGATTTTTCAACACATCGAGGATTCCCCAAGCGAGGGAGTCGGGATTATTCGCCCAGGTGACGACGCCGGTTTTTGTATGTTGAACCACCTCGGGTAATCCTCCGGTATCGGAGACAACCACAGGAACCCGGGCGGCAAAACTTTCTAAGGCGACAATTCCAAAGGGTTCATAGAGACTGGGGAAGACGGCACAATCAGCAACCGCTTGGAATTTGTGCAGGTCATCCTCAAACATGAAGCCGGTAAAATAGCACTTATCCCAGATATTTAAAGCACCGGCCAATTCTTTGAGGTGGTCGGTATTGCCACCGCCTACAATGGCAAATTTGACCAATCCTCCCATTTCCCAGAGGATTTTGGGGGCTGCTCTTAATAAGACTTCGACGCCTTTTTCGTAAGTCATGCGACCGACATAGTAGACGATTTTTTCATGATCGCCCGCAAACTGACGGCGAAAAGTTTGAGCATCAAAATCCTGCCACCGGGGTTTTTTTTCGGCCCGGATGCCATTAAAAATGACGTCGATTTTATCCCCGGGACAGCCTAATGCTCGTTCCAGTTCTCGACGCATATAATCGCTACAGACGATCGTCCGCCAGGAGTTGTACACCAAGTCTCGCTCTTTCTGAGCGATATACCCCTGAATTTCGTTATGAATGCCGTTATTTCTGCCATGTTCTGTGGCGTGGATGGTGGCAATCAGGGGAATTTTAAAGTGGTGTTTGAGGGCGATCGCTGCATCGGCGACTAACCAATCATGGGCGTGAATCAAGTCGAAGGGTCCTTCTTCTAAAATCAATTTGCCCCCATGACGTCCCATGCTCTCGTTCATGTTGGCAACCCAGTGGAAGAAGTCGTTTCCCTGTTCGACGGGGACCCGATGCACGTCAATCCCTTCCAGTTGTTCATACATCGGGGCATGACCAAATTCCACGGTCACTAAATGGACGCAATGGCCCAATTTCACCAACTCCGGATATAATTCCGCAACGTGACGTGCAATACCCCCGACAATCCGAGGAGGAAACTCCCAAGTGAGTACCAGAATTTTCATGGACGCAGATTACACAAGTTTAGGTTTGGATAGAACTGAGATTTTGCACCATTCTTAATCCCCTGCTAAATCGGCACCCGCTTGAGAGTGCCGATTGTCGCTTACGCATCCGGTTTCAATAATGGCTCAATCTCTTCACGATACCGTTGCCATGCCGCTAATGCTGCTGAATCTGAGGGAGTTTGTCGGCGCATTAAAATCACCCCTTGTTCAAATCCAATAATGCCATATTGGTCCGTGGCATGGAGTTGATCGATAAAAGGGACTAAATCGCGAAAGAGGGCGCGGTCATGTTTGAAGGCGGGGAGATATTGTTGGAGTTGCCACAAGTCGGCGATCGCATATTCGACGTTAACCTCTTGGGAAGCATCATTGCGGAACCGCAAAAACGGAAAGCGCAGAATCTCTCGGCGTCCGGAGAGGGAAGGCACTAAATAGGTGGTCGCGGAAACACTGGCATCCGGGGGAATCTGGGACATTAAGTTCCGGATGTGGCGACTATGTTCCCACTGCTGCGGCAGGGAAACGTAGACCCAGGGGTCGATGGAGTCGGGAATAATAAAATAAAAGGTGCGATTCGGGTTGGAGGTAAAGGTAAACAATAGGGACAACCCAATGCAAATGGCCCAAAAGCGCTGCATGGAAATTTTGAGCAGTTTGGGATGGGTTTCCCACCAGTAGTCGGCTTTTTTGCGCAGGGGTTCGAGGAGGGAACCGAGGCGATCGCCCCAGGTGGACATCTTGCCGGTTAATAAATTGGTCTTGGGGGTTTGCTTCGGTTCATTGATGGGGACTGGCGGTGGCGCAGGTTTATTCCAGAGTCCCTGGCGAATTACGTCCCGGACTGGAGTTTGTAAGGACTGTTGTCGGTAGGACCACCAGAGGATTGCCCCATAACAGAGACCCGGAACGACAGTCATAGCATAGCGGATATTAATGGATAAGGCGGTTTGACCTTGTTGTAAGAAAATCGCCAGCAGGGGAAATCCGGCGATCGCCCAAGCGGTTGGGGAAAATGCGGGAATAAAGGCCAAGGGCAGCCATTGTCCCAGGAGATACTTTATTTTTCCCCCAATCGGGGTGATAATCTCCCAAAGGACTAATCCCGGTTGGCTGATAAAGGCCCAGAGAATCTCCAAGGTGGTCGCTTCTTCTTTATCAATGTACTGCCCGAAGCGCTCAATGGTGAATCGGCGAGAAATATCGTCGGAAAACAGGGGCATGACCAGGTTGGTCAAGAGGGCGATATAAGTGAAACTGAGGGTACAAATGGCTAATCCCCGTTTGGGATAGCGTTTGCTGAGAATCATGTACACTCCGACGCCAAAGAGGGAGATGCCGCCATCGGCGCGGACTGCGAGGATGCAGAGGGCCAGAGGCCAAAAGAGCCACCACCAGCGTTTTTCCATTGCCAACAACAGACTGAAGACAAATAGGGGCATCTGGAAATTGTCATGGAAGTTGGAGAGGGTGGGACCGGCGATCGCATTGGCGGCATAGTAGCTGACGGCAATCCAACTGGCGATCGCGGGTTGGAGATAGACTCGGGCGAGGGCATAGAGTACCCCCCCAGCAGCGGTGACCATTGTCACATGGAGTACGCTCAAGGTTACCGGAGAGGGAAACAGACTGTAAATGGGTAGCCAGAGTAATAGGGCCGGGGTAAAATGTTGTCCGAGACGGTGATAGGAAACGTCCGGGACTTCTCCACTATGGACAACATTGGTGGAAAGACCCGAGGACAGCGAACTTTGGAACAACCGTCCCTGGCTGCTATTCCAAAAGACCTGGTTAAAAATTCCCTGGTCAAAAGAGGCGTAAAAGGTGTAGTAGCGGTGGAGGGTGAAGACTAGGGTCACCACAAAGAAGGCGATCGCAACTGTGATCACCAACCGCCCCCCTGAATTTTTCGGCAAATTTGACAACATTCCTCGCTTAAGTCTTAAGAAAATGTTAAGGTTTGACAACAAACGTTCTGCTGCCTCAACAGGTTGAAAGTTGAGGTTCCATTGGGTAGGTTTAGACCAGTCCGGAGGCCCTAGCTCTTTTCCTTCTGGGCAGTCAAGTCGTGACAAGAGTCGAATCCTTTGTACTCTTTCACGAATCGACAATAAACAGGATAATTTATAAATATAAAGAAAAACAAAAGAATCGCTAGGGCGATCGAGTCACTTGTCTCAAGCTCAAAATCAGTGTTACTTTTTTAGCCGCATTGCCGCAAGGGGATTGCATGAGGGCAGTTCCGGAAAAAACCATGCATCAGAACGATGAAGCACCTTTACAGCTTGTCCTATTTGTTGATAGGCGTCCGAGATCCAGTGAACAAATTCGCAGAATCCGCAGTTATTTTCAGAAACTGCGGACAGGTATCCCCTTTGACTTGCAAATCATTGATGTCAGCGAACAGCCTTATCTAGCGGAACAGTTTAAACTGGTCGCGACTCCAGCTTTGATTAAACTCCACCCGGGACCCCGACAAGTTCTCGCCGGTAGTAATTTAGTCGGAGAACTGGATAAGTGGTGGGATCGCTGGCAAAAGTCCGTGGAAGAGTATCTCAGCAAGCAGGCATCAGAAGAAGCGATCGGGCATTACCCCCGCAAAAGCATCTCTTCTGAACTGGCACATTCCGCTGAACTGATGGAGCTCTCCGATGAAATTTTTCGCCTGAAGCAGGAAAAAGAAGAACTGGTGGACCAACTGCATTTTAAGGACCGCTTGATTGCCATGTTAGCCCATGAGTTGCGAAATCCTCTGACGGCAGCTTCTCTGGCTTTAGAAACCCTAGAAATCACTTACAAACCGGAAAAATCTCTCAGTCCCGAGGCGGCATCGGCACTGCGATCGCGATTAATTTACCATGCCCGGACTCAAACCCGCCTGATCGATCGCATGATCTCAGATATCCTCGTTGCTGCTCATAGCACGAATAGTGCCGAGTTTCACATTCATCCCAAGAAACTCAACCTCAAAACCCTGACTTTGAACATCCTAGAAAATTTCAAAGACCGCTTATTGGCAAAATCCCATACCCTAAAAACCGACATTCCCAACGATTTACCCTCGGTTTATGCCGATGGAGAACGGGTACGCCAGGTGATTGTCAATCTTCTGGACAATGCCATTAAGTACACTCCCCAAGGCGGCGAAATTCAAGTTTGTATCTTGCACCGCACGACACAAAAGGTTCAAGTTAGTGTAATCGACACGGGTCCCGGCATTCCCTCCGAAAATCAGGAGCATATTTTTGAGGATAAGTTTCGCCTCAAGCGCGATGAGCAAAAAGATGGGTATGGAATCGGTTTAGGCTTATGTAAGCGATTAATTCGGGCCAATTGTGGGGAAATTTGGGTGGATTCTTCTTGCAATAAAGGCAGTGCATTTCACTTTACCCTACCCGTCTATCGACAGTGAAAATGAGCAGATTATAGCCCTTTGTACAATTATTTTTGTACATTTGGGGGAGTGCAGGATGGCGATCGCTCTTTCTGGTGTAGTTAATGCTCTCCAGCCTGTGAGTGCTGCACTTACATCAAGCTGTCCTAGGGTCATCCACTTTAAATCCTGTACTGACCCCCTAGAAGTTGCTTTAATCGGAGGGAATTCCGGTGAGCAAACCCGATTTCAGACTGGCTTTAATCCCCTCCTGTAAGCACTTTTTGTAAGAAGGGGGCTAAATCTCAATTCAGCCCACCTGATCGCCCTCATTCGCCCTAAGTATCCCCTGGTATCGCCCGGTTTTCTTCTGGGAATTGTTCTGGGGCAAAATCCTGGAGTTCGGGTTAGGGAGAAACATGACGGCGTTTGCGTAACGATCCTGCGCCAACTAAACCGAATGCTAAGAGTCCTAATACAGAAGTCGGTTCAGGTATAGAAACTGGGTCGTCTGATCCGGGAGTTTCAACGACGATCGGACTTATAGGAGGTTGACCTACATTAGAGGCGGAAACAATCCCATCAAACCAGGCATTGGCTAAGGTGGAGTAACCCTCGGGTGTAAAGTGAACCCCATCATAGACATCATCCAGGGTAAACAAATTGCGGGTATCCACAAAGGAGAGGTTATTCTGTTGATAGCGATCGCTGCCTAACAGACCCGGAATCATATTATTGTATAAAGCGGCTTCTTGTGCTAATCCTTCCTTGGGCGCTAACGGGGCGATCGAGCTAACCAATACAGCTACATCGGACGACCAAGCAAAGATTTTATCTAGTAATGTACCCAGTTCATCAAGGGTTTCCTGGGCAGTTGTTGTCTTCTGAAAGATAAAGTCGTTAGTTCCTGCCATCAACAGGATGACATCGGGAGTGGCGGCATTCAGCCAGTTATCGATGTTGGACATCAAATCACCGCCAGTGGCGTAGGTGTCCCCGCTAACGGCATATCCACCATGACCCTGATGATCGCGATCGAATGGATAGGGTTGATTCCAACTACTGGGGGGATTCGTGGTAGCACTCCCCACAAAATCAACATTGAATCCACTGTCATTCAGCCGCATCCAGAGGTCATCTCGATAGCCCGCAACGTCCTCACCTTTGCCTCGGGTATTAGAATCCCCTAATGGCATAATTTTCAAGGGGTTGGACTGAGTTAAAGAAAAGGCTTGTACCGTAGAGGAGGTTGCACCCAAAAGCACTAGGGTCGCAAAACCCGCAGATGTCAGGGTGAGATTTATCTTTTTCATGTTGTAATACCTCGGGTAAACTCTTCAAAATAAGTGAATAGAAGGGATGCTTTTTGCTGAATTTCTCAACTACAAGGGTAAAATTTAGGCGGATTCGGGTCGAATCCCACAGGTATAACTTAGAGTGATTGTTGACCCCAGGGTAGCGGGATAGCCGCTGTTATAAACCCGTTCCCCTTAGAAAATTTCACCGATTTGGCAACAACATAGAGCGAGAAACCGGGGTTCTTGTTCTATTCATGTCATACCGACTCGCCAGCCCGAGAAGACAGGATATTTTTCAGAAAATCTGTTCCTGTAACCTGACCCTGCATAGGGCTGAGGTTTTCTTGGGGTAGGCTTTGCTTATTAGTTTCCTCTATGTTCTAAGTCAGTCACTCTATCTTTGTGCTGAGTTTGGAGAAGAATGGGAATTGGCCTTGGGGAGTGAGGTAGCCTTCAGCAAGGAAGAGGTTGGAAACCCTTGATTTTGAGGGGATTATTCAAGGTTTTTGCTGATACACTCGCTTTAAAGCGTTATTTCGCAGAACACGAAGAAGGTGGAAAACGGGGGTACAAGACCCCGTTTATATCCAATTTCGGGTCAAGCGGGCCATAAATTTTGATAAATGTCAATCGGTAGGGGGAGGGAAAAATTGGGCTGTTTTGAGGAGATATAGAGTCAGTTCAGTCTGATGAAAAATTTAGATCACTGATGGATGTGAGGGCCGATGAACAGCCGGTTCCCTGATTCAGTTAAAGCTATTATAAAGTTTTTTGAAAAATCGGGAGGAGGTTTATCAAAATTTTATAGATCGGCCGGTTTGGGCACGGCGATCGCCAGGGAGAGATTCCCGTCCCAAGATACAGGAGTTCCCTCATCCGGGGAATCCAACTGAGGCAGGTAACTCCGCCGTCATCTCCCGGTTTCCAGGGGCTGATCTTCCCCCAAAAACCGATGTCCAAGTGAGGTTGAGTCAAGATGCACCCCATGCACGGACTTCCTTATAGTGGCAAACTGGTCACCCCAAAAATCTGACTAGGTTCGCGATCGCCCACTCGTTCCAAATAATGCCCAATATTCCGCGCAATTTCTAATCCACCGCTGGATTTTCGCGTCATTTCATTATCAATTGAATAAATCTCTATTGATTCCGATTTTCCTTTCAATGCCGAATCTGCTAACCAAATAAAGTCCCAAGATTTCGCCGCACTCTTTTTGACCTCCCCGGAAAAAACTAAGGCTTGGGATAACTTGCGGGTTAAGGCTTCCAAGCGAGCTGCTACATTCACCGCATCCCCTAATATGGTATAATCCTTTTTCACTTCCGAACCAATATTTCCCTCAATCACTTTCCCCTTGGCTAAACCAATCCCACTGTAGAGCACCCGCAGCGGACTCCCTTCGGGGGAAACATTTCTTAAATTTTCCAGTTCACTCAAGATATCTAAACTCGCTTGGATGGCGTCATCAGCGCAGTCTCCATCAAAATAAGCCATCACGCAATCCCCTATAAATTTAGTTACCTCTCCCCGATGGTGGGTAATCATGGCAGTACAAATTGAAAAATAACTATTCACCACGGAAACCACCTCCTCTACGGGCAGTTTCTCCGCAAAGGTAGAAAAAGAAACAATATCACTAAAAAACACAATTTTTTCGACTGCTTTGGGCCGAATGCTTAGGGGATTAATCCCTTGACTAATAATTTTAAAAATACTGGGTTGGGTATATTTTTCCAACACGCGATGGGATTCGGTGAGAGTCTGCAATAATACCTTAATCGGTCCAATTAGCAAATCAGTATTTTCATCCAAATTAATGGTTTGCATGGACCAATCGGGAAACATTCTTTGGACGACTTCCCCTTCCGATTTTAAGCAGAGAATATCCGTATGACGCTCATCGGCCAGAATTCGGTCATAAATTTGGTCAATTTTCTCCGCTTCGCCTTCGAGGATTTGAAAAAATATCCCGTCCAAACAGAGCAACACGCCGGTCACATTTGCTTGTTGATTTTTGTGAGCGGATACGCGACCGATCGCCTCAATATCGTCATGGGAGAGGGTGCGGGAAAATTTACTAATATAGGTGAGTCTTTTCATGATAAAATTCTAGTCCACTAAAGCAAAATAGGGCCGCCAAGCTCAACCATCAATGCCAGGGGCTGGAAGCGGGTATGACAGCAGAGGGTTGTCTATGTACAAATCACCGATTAACCTGAACAACCCTAATATTTCGGTAGAATTCCCTGAAGTTGAGTGTTTTACAAATCTCCAGCCCTTCATAACCCTGAGCCGAACGCGCTTTTTTTACGGTTCTTATTCAAAATTGTGACATAAAATCAAGGGGCGGGACAGTAGTTAGAACTCTACTCTAACCGTATTCACGAACAGGTGTCAGGAATCCGCTTTTTTAGCCCATGCCAACTATTACAGGAACAACTCAATTACTCGGTGTCATCGGCTATCCGGTGAAGCATTCCCTTTCTCCGGTGATGCACAATGCGGCGATCGCCGAAATGGGGGTAGATTTTGTCTATCTACCTTGGCCAGTCGCCCCGGCCAATTTATCCACCGCTATTGCCGGTTTTGCTGCCATTGGGGTGCGCGGATTTAGCATTACCATCCCTCACAAACAGGCCATTATTCCTCTGTTATCGGAGATTTCTCCCGTTGCTCAGGCGGTGGGGGCGGTGAATACCGTCTGGCGCACTCCCACTGGGTGGGCAGGCACAAATACCGATGTGGAAGGATTTCTCGCCCCGTTGCAGAGTTGCGATCGCCCCTGGAATCAAACCCTCGCCGTTATTTTAGGGGCCGGGGGGGCTGCGCGGGCTGTAGTTGCCGGTTTAGCCCAGTTAGGCTGTGCCCAAATCTGTGTTGTGGGCCGGAATTTGGACAAATTACAGGCATTTCAAACCAGTTGGCAGGATTCCCCTTGGCTGGTCAATCTCTCGGTCCATGACTGGTCAGAACTGCCACAACTCATACCCCAGGCGGGATTACTGGTGAACTCCACCCCGGTGGGAATGTATCCGGATGTGGGGCACTCGCCGGTGACCCCAGACCTCCTAGGAACCCTCCCCCAGGGGGCGATCGCCTATGATCTCATCTACACCCCAAGTCCTACAGAATTTTTGCGACAGGCGCAGGCAGTGGGCGCAGAGGCGATCGATGGTTCAGAAATGTTAGTCCAACAAGGGGCTGCCGCCTTGCAAATTTGGCTCGATCGCCCCGTGCCCGTTGATATCATGGGTCAAGCACTCCGTCAGCATTTACGCGGATAATCCCTCTTCCTTAACCCCCTCCAACCCCTGGGTTAAAACCCTCACCCCAGCGTTTTTTCCTAGGCCCTGCTTCGCGGTAAGCTATGTTTTAGCTTGGTTGTTGAAAATCCCGCCTATCGTTAATTGTGTTTAATTCTAACTATCCCCTATTCCGAGGTGTTCTCATGAGCAAATTTCTGCAAATCTCCCTCCCTAAAACCGGGCGCTTCTTCCCGTTGAGGAGGATAATTCTTCCCATTGCGATCGCGATCGGCTTGTTCTGGTTTAGTCCTCCCGCTTTAGCCCTGACCGATATCCAAATTGCCAATATCGCCTACAAAGACTGTGGTGAAGAACTCTCCGAGGGCATCGTAGCCAGTGGCGATATGAGCGCTGCCAACTGTTTTATCATTAGCGGGACTGCTAAAAATACCTCCGGTAAACCCGTTTATGATGCTGATGTATTTGGCGTGATTTATGATGCCAATGGCAACAATATCATGCCCAATCGGACCCGCATCGGCAATATTCAGTCCGTTCCCCCAGGAAATAGCGATTTTGAGTTCAGAATCTCTGTTCCAGCGAATCTCCCCACGCCGTTCAAATTAGACAAATTCAAGGCGCGGGGATTTAGCGGGCAGGTCAAACCGTTACTCTATGAGAATAGTCTCGATAGTCTCGATTAAGCTGAATCTCTTCTTACTCCCCCCTCTTTATCAACAAAAAGCGGCGAGTCTGAGCTCGCCGCTTTTGTAGTCCTCAGTAACCGGGGACTTGGAAGTTCCCAAGGGAAAGGGTCCCTCGGGGGCATTAAAAACCCAATGCTGCACTGGCTGATAAGCTGCCGAAGAACCCCGAGACGAATTGCAAAAGCAAAATTGCCAAGATGGAGGAGAAGTCGATTCCCCCTAATGGTGGAATAAAAGAACGGAAAATATTGAGGTAAGGATCGGTTAGCTGACTGACAATGGAAAACGGTGGATCGTACCAGTTGACATTGGGAAACCAGCTTAAGAGAATCCGAATGATCAACAGGACGAAATAAATTTGAAAGAATGCAGCTAGGGTGCTGAAAATTAAGTCTAGTGCGGGATTCATTATGGTTGATTGGCTTGGATTATCGGAACTCTAAGCTCTATCGAGCCTTGTTTTTAGTGTAATCGATCGCCGAATTTTTAGGCAGTCGGGTTTCCGAATCGCCAGCGAACCGGGCGATCGCTACAGAAATATGAGACCCAGGGGACTCAAAACCAGGTTCTTCTGTGAATTTATGGGAAATTACCAGAAATTCGGCAAAAAAACCCGGGTTCTCATCCAGGGGGCCAGAAAGCGGGTTTTTGCCTAGATTTCTCGGGAATTAGCAGAAATTTGTTCAAAAAACCCGGTTTCTCATCCCTACTGTACTACTGTACTGGCTTCCTCGTTGTGGCAACGTTCGGAATCGGATTAGGATTCTTCCGTCAGAGGTGAAAGGGTCTCGTTTTCATCAACTACAGCCCCGTTCACATGACTCAGTTGTTGCCGCACATCATCGATCGCATCATTGAGTTGAGCGATTTTGTTTTCCAAAGAACGCCGTGCAGTTTCCATGCCAGCTTGTTCGGCAAACTGACGTTTTTTTAGCTTTCGGGGTCTAGGTTCGGGACGGTTCCCGTTTTCCGGTGGCTTATTATCTTCTGCCAGTTTTGCACCGACGATCGCCCCGATCGCTCCACCTACGATGCCACCTAAAATCGTTCCCAGTAAAAATCCGCCTGCAAAATTATCTCGATTACTCATTGCTTTACCCTGTCTAGAGTTGCTGCTTCTTTCACTTGTGGCTTATTAATTTCTACCCTGGGAATCTCGGGTCCCGGAACCCCTCTCATGCTCGATATAATAACACATAGGGGCGGGTACTCTCCTCATCTTGAGTTCCGGCGAAAACCTCGGCAGCGCGACACACCGGCAGCTTGTCAAGGCTCATGAAGGCGTGGCAGGTGTGTCGGCTTGACTCAAGTTGCAAAGGCGCGATCGCCTGCATCTCCCAACCCGGGCACAATATAACCGTTCTCATTGAGACTTTCATCAATGCAAGCGGTATAGATATTCAAACTCGGATAGGCTTGACTCAATTTTTGCAAAGCTGGGGATGCCACTACCACAGACAAAATCCGAATCAGCCCCGGATCCACCCCGCGCTCGGTGAGCATCGCCATTGTTGCCATAATTGTCCCCCCAGTGGCTAACATCGGTTCGCAAATCAGCACTCGGGTTTGGGGATCAATTTGAGCCGGGAGTTTGTTTAAATAACATCGCGCTTCCAGGGTTTCTTCATCCCGGACCATCCCCAGATGATACACCGCTGCCAAGGGGATCACGGGTTGCACCCCATCCATGAGGGCTAATCCCGCCCGCAGGATCGGCACTACCACCACCGGCACTTCGGGATTCACAAAGGTTGCGGGACAAGGAGCCAGGGGGGTTTCGATGGTGGTTTCTACCACCGGCAACCAGTCGCGACAGGCTTCATAAGTCAGCCAGCGTCCTAATTCGGTGATGGCACTCCGAAACAAGGCTGGTGGGGTTCCGGCATCCCGCGCCACCCCAAGCCAATGCTTGATCAACGGATGCGGCGGCACATAAACTCGCATTTGTATGGTCATGGACTTTTACAGGCGATCGCTTGTCTTAATTCTAGGTTGGAGACCAGACCGATTGTACTGCCTTCCGCGTCTGCTTAGTTCATCGAGGGGCGATCGTTTTGTGCCCCAGACTCCGTTACCTGTTGTTAACTTGCAGATTCTCTTGAAAATTTTTATGAAAAAACTTCTCAATAAGTATTGACAAATATTTTCAATAAGTCTATATTGAGATTACTAAAGTGTTCTCCTCTCAAAAAGGATCGGCAGGCGGGATTGGTCAGCAACGGCTAGTCCCGTATTTCTTTTTGGGGGGTGGGCGCAAAGCTTGGGGCCTTGCTCCCCTAATTCCTTGGGGGGGGAGAATAACTAACACAACGCGCCCCTGACCTAAAATTTCCCTTACAATAACCCCATAGCTTGTGGCATTGTCTCTAAAACCTACATCCCGTTGTCCTCCAAATCGAATTGGGGTGCAGATGTGGGTGCAGTGCAATGTGTTCAGCTCTCCCATTCATAACCCTTTAGGCGATCGCAAGACTTCGACTCATGGCAGTTGCTTCCACCTCAACCTCACCCCAAACTCAGAATTTCGATGTTATCGTTATCGGTTCTGGCATTGGCGGACTCGTTACCGCCACCCAACTCGCTGCCAAAGGAGCCAAGGTCCTAGTCCTGGAAAGCTACACCATTCCGGGAGGCAGTTCTGGATCCTTTGAGCGCAACGGCTATTGCTTTGACCAAGGGGCCTCGATGATCTTCGGATTTGGGGACAAAGGCACCACGAACCTGCTGACTCGCGCCCTGAATGCAGTCAATGTCCACCTAGAAACCGTAGCCGATCCGGTTCAAATCCACTATCACCTCCCGGAGGGACTGGACCTAGAAGTTCATCGGGATTATGAGAAATTTTTGCAAGAACTAAGCAGTCGCTTTCCCCATGAACGGGAGGGGATTCGCCAATTTTACGATGAATGCTGGAAAGTATTCAACTGCCTCAATGCCATGCCATTACTGTCCCTGGAAGAACCGCGCTATCTGACCCAGGTGTTTTTCCAGCATCCCCTCGCCTGTTTGGGGTTAGTCAAATATCTCCCTCTGAATGCTGGAGATATTGCCCGCAAGTATATCAAAGATCCGGCCCTGCTGAAATTTATCGATATCGAATGCTATTGCTGGTCCGTAGTTCCAGCAGAAATGACCCCGATGATTAATGCCGGGATGGTGTTTTCCGATCGCCACTATGGGGGAATTAATTATCCTAAAGGCGGCGTGGGACAAATTGCTAAGAAATTAGCCGAAGGATTAGTGAATGCCGGAAGTAGCATTCGCTATCAATCTCGGGTGGATAAAATTATTACGGAAAAAGGACGGGCTGTGGGGGTAAAATTGACCACAGGAGAGCAATATCGGGCCAAACGGATTGTGTCGAATGCCACGCGCTGGGATACTTTTGACAAGTTATTGAGCGATCGCCCACTGCCTGGGAAAGAAGAAAATTGGCGCAGTCGCTATCGCAAATCCCCCAGTTTTATTAGTTTGCACTTAGGGGTAGAAGCGGGGGTATTGCCACGGGATACTGCTTGTCATCATATTGTTTTAGACCAGTGGCAGAAGATGGAAGAACCCGAGGGGACAATATTCGTGTCGATTCCTACCCTCTTGGATCCGAGTTTAGCCCCGGACGGATATCATATTATTCATACTTTTACCCCCAGTTGGATTAAGGATTGGGAGGGAATGTCTTCTGAAGAGTATGAAGAGAAAAAGGAAGAAGCAGCAGGACGAATTATTGAGCGTTTAGAAGAGATTTTTCCGGGTTTAGATGCGGGATTGGATTATATGGAGGTAGGAACACCGCGATCGCATCGCAGGTTTTTAAATCGGGTGGATGGGACTTATGGACCGATTCCCCGACGTAAGTTATTAGGATTGTTGGGAATGCCATTTAATCGAACATCAATTTCTGGTTTGTACTGTGTGGGAGATAGTACATTCCCAGGACAAGGATTAAATGCAGTGGCTTTTTCTGGGTTTGCCTGCGCCCATAGAATTGGGGTAGATTTGGGATTGTAAGAGCAGAAAAGTAAGCGAAGCGATTAGGCTTTTGGGGATACCAAAGTAATGGCGACTGCCATTACTTTGGGCAATCAGGGAATTATCAAATAGACTGGATTACTACGGAAGTTTAGGGCTACATTACAAAATTTTTTGTAAATATTTTGAGACCCTATACCACTACAATATTTAGCAAGTTACTCCGAAGTTTAAACCCTAAAAAATATGGATAAATTAATAATTACCGGAATGACTGTTGCTGTCCCGGGGTTACTTCTTTTTTTCAGTATGCAGGCTACTGGAAAAACCGGAAATTCAGCAATTTGGTCTGGATTACAGAACTTAGGCGGACCGTTTCAATTATTGGGAGGACTGTTTTTTTTAGTCGCGGTGGGTTTAGTCGTGAATGGGGTGATTAATCGGTGCATGGATACAGTCTGGATAAAAATTTATCAAAAACGCAGGCAATTAGAACCCACCGACCAACTCTTAGCAGAAATTGACAAATTACCTCTTTCATACCCTTTAAAAATTCAACTCAAGTGGGTAGTTTTACACAATGAAACTCCAAATTTTCCAGTAGTTCAATTTTTAGGCAGGCATGGGTTTAAAATAGGGGTTTGTGGAGTAATTTTGCTTTCTCTATTGGGATATTTTGGCCAGTTTTTCTATCTCCTCGATTTAACTTCTCATTTTAAACTGCAATATCTGATAGGGGGAATAATTGGCTTATTTTATTTTGCTTTTAAACGGCGTAAGCCTTGGATTATTGTTAGTTTAATTTGTATTCTGATAAATTTTGCAGAAATTGCGCCTTGGTACTGGGCCAATCCAGCGATCGCCACCCCGGTTCAATCTTCAATTCCCATCAAAGTTTTGCAGTCCAACCTTTTATTCCAAAATAAACATTACGAAAAACTACTAAGTTTTGTCCGCCAAGAAACTCCCGATATTGCTGCATTTATGGAGGTGAAAGGGGAATGGAAGGAACAGTTAGAAACCTTACGGGATATTCTGCCTTATGCCGTATTAAAAGGAGATATAGCTTTGTATAGTTCCCTACCCTTAAAACGGGTTTATGAGGAGAGTTTAGACTTCAAAAAACGAGGGGTTATCGCCCAAATATCTTTGCCGGAAAAAGTCTTATCGATTGTGGTGGCGCATACTAATATTCCCCTTTCAAAAAACCTCTTTAAAAATCGAAATCAGCAGTTAGAAGCGATTGCTGATTATGTGGCTCCTTTAAACAACCCAGCCCTAGTTCTAGGAGATTTTAATATCAGCCTCTGGTCTCCTATTTACAGGGAGTTTGTCCAAAATGCTCACCTTCAAAATGCACGTTCAGGGTTTGGAATCATGCCCACTTGGCCTAGTTTTAACCCACTGCTTTCCATCCCCATCGATCATTGTTTCGTCAATCGAGAAATTCAAGTTTTTAAAACTCGAAAAGGACCTAATATTGGCTCAGATCATCTACCCCTAGTGACAGATTTAGGGGTTTTAAAGGAGTAGGGTAGAGAGGACCCACCCTACCTTAAAAAGGAAACTTGCCAAACCCGACGAGAGAGGGGCCAATCAGCCGGAAGACCGGGCATCCCGGACTGCAGCGAGGAAGAATAAAACCACGCTAGGAACGCTAATGGCGAGAATGATACCCGTGGGAAGGGTTCCGAGTTCCGGTTGTCCGGAGGAGAGTTCAAAAATCGAACCCACCGAGGCGATCGCCGCCACGCAGGAAGCGCCGAGAAAGAGGGAAGTTTTGGGAGACATGAACATGAGAAACCCTGACCAATAAAGTATGATTACAGTATCACTACGTCTGTGGAGATTTACTAAGGGTCAATGAAACCGCCCGGGGTTACAATTGAAGCCCAAAAAAACGGTTAACCCCTAATAGTTAACCGTTGACTCTTTCTTAAAGCATGGATTTAACGTCTTTCGTCGAAAACCCTTGTTTGGCAAGTTCTTCAGTTAGCGCCAAGTGATTTTCCACGCGATCGACAAAGAGGACACCATTGAGGTGATCCATCTCATGCTGAATGCAGCGAGAGACGATTCCATTCGCCGTCATTTTTTGAGGACGTCCCCGTTCATCTTTGTAAGCCACTTCGATAATTTCAGGGCGTTTAACATCCAAATAAACACCGGGAATACTCAGACAGCCTTCTTGATAGGTGCATTCATCGCCGCCGAATTTCTTGATCACCGGATTGATCAGGACCAGGGGGGGAGTTGCAGGGTTTTCCAAATCACAGTCAACGACAATCACTTGTTTGTGGACCCCGACTTGAGGTGCCGCCAATCCAATGCCATCCGCCGTGTACATACTCTGGAGCATTTCCCGCACCAGTTGGCGGATATCCGCATCCACTTGAGCAACGCGCTTGGCAGACTGACGCAGATCGCGATCGCCGAGATAACGAATATCCCGAGGTGGATGCTCTAACTTTTTCTTTTCGACAAGAACTTGAGAACTCATGAACTTAGGGGGTGCGGTTTCCGGCTAGGTTTTAATCTAGGCTTGTTATTTTGATCTTAACCTATTGATACAAAAGCCGCAGAGTCTCCCCTACCCTAAGTAAGGGAGACTGGGGCTAAAAAGGTCAGGGTTAACAGCCGTTAACCCCAATAGGCTGTCTTCTTAGTTTAAGAACAGCAAATTGCCCGTAGGAGCAAACCCTAGATCGTAAGCCGCGCCATCTACTATCTGAATCTCCGTAACCTTGGCATTGGCATCATTCGGATTGTCAATAGTAGTTAACGGAACCGACACCGAACTTTGTCCCGCAGTAAAGCTAATTGTGCCAGGTAATGCCGTGTAGTCCGTGCCAGCTACAGCCGTCCCAGCGGGAGTATAATTCACCGTCAGGGGGATGGCTTTATCACCAAAGCGGATAAATTGGAACTGGTTACCCGTAGGAGGGTCAGCCAAGACATCCGCAGCCCGTCCCACTACACTGATTTGAGGGGTCTCATTATCTTCAATGGTAACCACACTCTGAGTTTGTCCCTCTTTCAGTTCATAAACCTGGGTGGGCTCCGTTGACCCTTGCAGAGTAATGCGGACCGTTTCATCCGGTTCTGCATTACTATCATCCAAAGCCCGAACCGTCACGGTGATTGACGATTGACCATCTGGAATCACGGCTTGCCCAGTCAACAGGTCATAGTCTACACCATTGGCCGCAGTTCCGCCCCGCCCATAATTGACGGTCAAAGCTCCCGAGGTGATGGGATTACCAACACTATCTTCTCGCGAGATGGTCAAGACAGTCTGGGGGTTTGTGCCTTCCTTAATCCGTCCGGTGGCTGGACTGATGCGGACAATCGGTGAGTCATTATCGATCAGGATAACTTCCCCTTCTTGCTTGTCAGCGGCGATGTTGTAATCAGCCGTTTCATTCAGGATGACCTTAATGAATTCCTTCCCTTCGGGCAAACTGTCGTCCGTGGGATTGATAGTAATGGTAGCCGTGGAAGATCCTTCGGGAATGAAGACGGTATTGCTCGCCAAAGTGAAGGGTGCATTATTGAAGACGGCATTGTAGTCTTGACCCTCGACTGCTACTTCTGGATCGGTGGGTTCTGTCGGTGCTGTGGTATCAACCCGATAGGAAACCGTTAAGCCCCCGGCAGGAGCAGGGACTAGAGCACCATTGGCATCTCGCAGGGCGATCGTAAACACCCCTTCTCGGGTGGCCGGGGCTTGCAGGGCCCCCTGGGCCTCAAACGCCTCATTTCCCGGGGGAGTCACCTCAAGACTGACAACCAGTTGATCCATATCTTCAATTTGCAGGGGTGCTGCAGTGGTACTGAGTTCTACCCCCCCTGTGGGATTTGTCAACGATAAGTTGACGATTTTGAGACCATCGACTTGACCTAATGTCCCCCGTAAAATTGCTGTAGGTGGGAGTTGAATGGTTTTAGTTGCCGTCTCTCCATCAGCAAAGGAGACGGGAACCGTAACTGCCCCAAAATCCTCTCCCACATTCCCCGGTTGTCCCGGTGGATTTGTACTCGCTGAACCGGCAGCCAGAGAGATCTGAGCACTTACCTCGCCGCTGCTGCCATTGACTCGACGGACCTGGACTTGTCGGACTACGCTTCCATCTTCCTTAACTCGGAAACTCCCTTCTGCTGGAATGACAAACTCTAACTCTCCGGGATTATCATCGTCGATAATTTCGACCGTCGCGGTAGATTGGCTGCCTAAAACCGCAGTACCCGTGAGATTAGTCAGTTGTAAGCTAATCGTTTCCGTATCTTCAGCGAGGGTATCGTTAACGATGGGAATAGCAACCTGTTTGGCGGTGGTATCTCCCTCTGCAAACCGGATAGTAACCGGGACAAAATTCTCATAATCGTTTACCGCTGTTGCAGTTCCCGGATTGCTTTGAAGAACCACATCGGCACTAATCACCCCTTCGGTATTATTGCCGCGAGTCACCGTGACTAGCATGGCTTCGGGAGTCCCATTTTCATTAATGCGATAGGTGGCATTACTAAATTGAATGACACTCTCCTCGGGTTCGGGTTCGGGTTCGGGTTCGGTGGGTCCGGGTCCCGGGGTTACTGGAGGATTGACAATCGGAGGGGTGGGGATGTCTGGGAGTGGCGCTGCCTGCGGTGGAGGCGGAGGCGGTGGCGGTGCGAGTGGGGGTAGGAAATCATCCCGGGTAATCGCGCTGGCACTGACATTTTGCAAGATGGTCACGGTGCCGGTGAGGCGATCCAAAACGACGGTATTAACTGTCCCGTTGGCGTCGATCTCTTGGCGGAGGTCGAGATCATCAAAAGTGATGCCATCGGCTAAGAGTAGGAAATCTTGCCCATCGGTGAAGTCGGTAATTAAGTTTCGCGTCTGTTGTAAGAATCCCAATCCCGGGGAAATTACAAATTGGTCCGACCCTTGGCCGCCGGTCAGGGTATTGCTGCCTACGCCGCCAAAAATTACGTCATCGCCTTTATCCCCAAACAGCAGGTCATCTCCATCCTCGCCTCGAATGGTGTCGTTATCTTGACCGCCGTAAATGATATCGCCTCCAGAACCGCCGTCGATGAGGTCGCTACCTTCGTTGCCTAGGAGGAGGTCATTGCCTTCACCACCATTTACGAAGTCATTTCCCAGATTGCCAAAGAGGACATCATTTCCTTTGTCGCCAAATACTTGGTCATTATCTTGTCCAGCGTAGGCGGTATCATCTCCTTGACCCCCATAGAGGACATCATTTCCTCGGTTGCCAAAGAGGTTATCATTGCCTTCGTTGCCAAATAGAACATCGTTGCCGGAGCCACCGTAGGCGATATCGTTGCCTTCGTTTCCGTAAACGATGTCGTTTCCTGCGCCAAAGGATTCTGCGGTGAGGTCGTCGCCATAGAGGATGTCATCACCGGCACCGCCAACTACAAGGTCGTTGCCTTCGCTGCCATTGAGGATGTCGGCGCCGTCTTCCCCGTAGAGGGTATCGATACCAAGGCCACCAACGAGAATATCATTGTCCAGGCCACCATAGAGCAGGTCATTGCCATCATCGCCTGCGAGGAAGTCTTCCCCTGCGTCACCAATGATAAAGTCGTTGTCTTTGCCGCCATAAATAGTGTCGGTCCCCCCTTCTCCATCGAGGCTATCGTCACCCTGGTTACCGAACATTAGGTCATTGCCGATGCCACCGAGGATGAAGTCGTTACCAGTTCCTTCGGGGAGAGGGAGTCCGTCGCGAGTTAAGTCTCCGAAGAGGAAGTCGTCCTCTTTATTGCCTTGAATGAAGTCGTTGCCGGGACCGCCTGCGATCGTGTCGCTGCCTTGGTTTCCTTGAACACTATCACTGCCTGCATTCCCATAGAGGGTATCGTTCCCTGGGTTTCCAACGATGGTATCGTCGGCTAGGGAACCAATAAGGGTATCATCTCCGCCTTGGCCTTGGATGATTTGCCGTAAGGATAAATCTAAAAAAATTCCCTCTTCCTCTAAAGTTCGAGAGGATTCTAGGGGATCGCTTTCATCTAATCCGGGTAGGTTGGATCCGGGGAGATTCGTCGCCTGGGGATTGTTCGGGTCTCTAATTTCTGCCATTTTGGGAACTCTATCTACAGAATAGTTTTGGGGAATACTAAACTCATCACTCGGAGTTTTTTAGGACCGATCGCTCGGCTTGATCATTAAAAAGTAGGGGTTGTCATCGCTTCTTTACATGGGCGATCGCTCACTAATACTCAGATGCACTCAAGATAAATTCAATAAAACTTGCACCCTCCTCCTGTTTTTGCGATTGGGTTTTTACAATGCACCCATTCCCTCTAATTGGACAATGGCAGTGCCTTATCGAACCGAAGATGAGGAACCCGAGAATCATGGGCCGTCCCCATTTTGGATGGAAATACACCCTTAGCACCATAGACCAATATTTACGAGATGTAAATGGTAGTCATTGGCTAATTTTTGGCGTCTGAGAGGATACCCCTAGGTTACTCTCTTTTATTCTGAGTCCCCGGATCGGGAACGACCCCCTCCCGACGGTTTTTACAATTCCCAGTCCGGAGGAGGAACAAGTGATTTTTCCTGAAGCCTTCTGGATTTGGCTCACAGTCAGTTTTTTGGGATTATACCCAAATTTCCTAAAATAGCTATCAGTGGCGGCTCAAAGAGTTGGGCAACAGTCGATTTTTTTGCGCTCACGCTTTTATGGGAATTTTTAAATACTTTAGTGAGAACCCGACTCTGGAATTGTAAGGCAAAGTAGGAACGGGGAGGGGGGTTAGTCGATGATTGCTCTCCTGGAACCGTGAGGGATGATGAGGGGAGATTCGGTAAGAGGAGCGGGGTAGGGCGCCGGGATATATCCAGGGGTAAGGGAAGAGGGAATTAAACTTGAGAATTAAGGATTAATCTAATCATCCTGATTAGGGTTTAATTCTTAATTCTCAAGGTTCAAACCTCACCGATTCCCAAGAACGGGAATGCTTATCTGAGGAAAAGTTTAATGCCTGACCTATCGGCCCCGGTGTTCCTCCAATAACGCCTGAGCACGGGGCTTATAAACCAGATAAAATAACGCCTCTAAGTAGCGTAACATATCCTCACGATTTTCCTTGGAAGTATAATTCCAGAAGCCGTAAATTTTAGAAAGGGACAACAGGCGGGTGGTATGAATTTTCCAAGTATAGGTGGTGTAAACCCGCTCGATCGCCCGTTGGGAAATTTCCTCCCAATAATGGGGATTTTGCTGATGTTTGGACACAAATTCCAGCAGTTTCTCGGCGGTTTCTTCTAAATTCGTGGGGTTGATGTAGAATCCATTCACCTTATCCTGAATGATTTCTAACGGACCCCCGAACTGGGTGGCAAAGGTGGGCAAACCGGAAACCATTGCCTCTAAAATAGTCAGGCCAAAGGCTTCAAATAAAGCCGGTTGCACAAAGATGCCCTTATGGTCAGCAATCACCCGATACAATTCCCCAGAATCGCTCTTAGAGAGTCGAACTCCCAACCAGCGAATCTTATTATACAAATTGTATTGCTCAATGATGCCATACAATTTTTGCATTTCGCTGATTTCTTCCGTATCCGTAGACTCCTCTGGCCGCAATTTCCCAGCCACTAGAATCAGATTACAGTGTTCTTGCAGTTCTGGACTGCGGCCAAAACATTCGGCAAGACCCGTCAAATTCTTAATCCGGTCCAGACGGGCTACGGAAAACAGAATTTGCTTGCTAGGGTCTTCCAGCTTTCCGAAGACTTGAGTGGGGTCATCCAGAGTCAAGAGCAGTTCCTCCAGTCGTTCCCGGTTGGAGGGGATGCGGTCTTGGGTGCGGGTGTACGGAAAATAGACCGTTTCATTCACCCCAGGGGCGACGACGTTGAATTTAGGAGAAAATAACTCGATGCCGTTGACCACATGATACAGATCCGGCATGGTAAAACAGGCGTAGGATTCATACTGCCCCACACTAGAGGGAGTCCCCACAATCTCCTGATAGGTGCTGCTAATAATGAAGTTGGCAGCATTCATGGCAATCAAGTCGGCGGTAAACTGGAGAGAAAAGTGATATTGACTTTCCAGGTCTTGCCAGTAGAGATTACTGAAGAGATACTTAGATTTTTCTAAGGCATGAGCGATGTTGCATTGGGTGACTTTTAGGCGACGTGCCAACAGGAATGCTACTAAGTTTCCATCAGAATAGTTGCCGACGATTAAATCGGGTTTGCCTTGAAATTCGGCTAGGAGTTCTTTTTCAGCATCAATGGCGTAGGTTTCTAAATAGGGCCAGATTTCAAAGCGAGAAATCCAGTTTTGGGTCATTTTAGGATTCTGTTCACGGAAGGGAACTCGCAGAATCCAGCCATTATCGGTGCCGTAAATTTTTTCGAGGCGTTCGTTACAGCGAGTGCCATCGGCATTGGGGATTAACCGGGACAGGACGACGACTTTGGGATGAACGCCTAATGTATCCAAGCCGCCGAGTTTAAATTCTTCTTGCAGTTGTTTTTCTAAGCTGCGGGCTTGATCCAGGACATAAACGACTTGGCCGCCGGTGTCGGGTCGTCCGAGCACGCCTTCTTGACCAAACCACCCATGCACGGAGACGAGGACGATGCGAAAGATCATGGGAATCCGGGAGATGAAGGATTCCAGTCCTGCATCGTTAGGGGAGTCGATGAGTTCGTCGAGAATTTCTAGGGTGGCATGGACGCGACCAGCAGTATTACCCCAACCGGGTTCAAATCCTAGGATTTGTAGGTCAAATCGGAAGTTTTCAAATGATTCTTCTCGGGGCCGATCGCCCACGAAGGAGAGGGCTTGTTTGACTTTCTGGGACAATTCCCGCCGGTTTTTAATCCGTTGGTTAATCAGTAATTGCAGCCCGTTATACTGATGCAGACTCAAAAATTCATAGAGGAGTTCGAGGGTCTGCTCTGGATCTTGAAATAACTTGCTCGACAGGTAGCGATTGAGGAACTGGACTCCTTTACCGATGTTTTTGGGGTCGCGAATGATGGGGGAATAGTCGTAAAAGGGGGCAAAGTCCAGTTCTAGGACATCCCCCTCGTTCGGGTGGTGGTGATTGACGAGGCGATCGCGCAAATCTAGCAATTCCTGCACGGTCATGGCCTCTACGGTCAGGTCCTCTAAGATCCGAAAGATTTTTTGAGAGGCAATCTTAGGCCGGATAATCATGCAGAGGCTTTCATTTTCCAGAATGATTTCCTGGGTATATAAAATCAGTTTTCCGAGATGGGAAGAGTGATAAAAATCTGAGGGCTTTTCATGGTGTGTACAGTAGTCTGAGAAGGCACGGACGATATCATTTCTCAAAAAATACTGCTGCCCTGTGGTGCGTAATTCGCTGGCAAACTGACGCAGATCGATTTTTTCGTCACTTTTGAGGACGGCTTCTATCAAGTCTGACATCCAATACTCCTTACTACGTTCGACAAGTGAATGTGTTTTCACTCAAATTAAAGGTCATAACTATGTCGATCGCCTCTGTCTGTAGAGGAAGATATCTCCCGATTGACACTGGATATTGTGGATGAAGCACTATCAACTGATTGGTTATTATACGCGATCTCGCAGGAGGGGTCACGGTTGCCGAGGCGATCGGGTCCAATTGTCTGTCGCTGCGGTGGGCGATCGCTTTTGGAGTAGCCTCTTTTTCACGAGCCTATTTTGCCTTGAGTGACCCCGTTGTCTACTCACCCCAATCTCAGGACTGCTATTTTTCCAAGTTGCCGGAGAAAATTCCGGTCACTTATATTAATGCCCGACGCTTCTACAGGGATGCTCTAGGGGGCCTAAAACCTGAGTTGTGCTGGCCCCGCCTACTTTATTAGACCGCTGGCAACAAAAAGGATTAATCCCCCCAACCGATTGGCGTTATTAAGGCGAGCTTAAGAGAATTGGGCATGAGGGTTGTTATCCTTTTAGGTTTTTTTGTCTATATTTGATGACATGGGAACCCCCACTTTTATCGGAAACCATAGCTCATCTTGGGGGGATTCTCAGTTTTCAAGCGCTAATTTTTTTTATCTGCTTCCAGTTTTTTTAGGGATATCAACCCTAGAGGGGATTAATTTGGAGATAACCTCGGATGTAAACCCGAGGAATTTCTGGAGGGGTTTAAATCCCGGGGCAAATTGCACCCTCATCCAGAGGTCCTCTGCGGTGGCGATCGCCGGGTTTCTCGCCCTCCAATGCCAGGGCTAGAAAGCTTTGAGGGTGCTGCTGTGCAACCCATAGAATCCGGATTTTAGTGGGCGATCGCCAGACCTCCAGCCAGAGCATCTTTCTTTCTCCTGCTTTAAGTTTGAGGGCATTTTCCTACGGTATATACTGTGTTTTCCCCTTTGTCTATTTCTTCAGGAATAACTGAGTTATAACGGAGTTTACATCTAAAGATTGATGCGCCTTACTGTGATTGTAGATAAATTGGTTACAAGCAAGCAATGTTTTAAGGAGACTGCTTTTTATGAAGAGTTCTAAATTGTCCACAATTTTAAGCGCCACTGTTCTCAGTGCAGGTTTAGCTTTCGCGCCTTCCATTTTACCGGCCTCTGCTCAATCGAGCCCCGGAACTGACACGAACCAAGGAAATGAAACTCAACAGGTTTATGAGACCCGCGAAGGGACTCGAAGTGTCGAAGAAGATAATGATAATGGAGATTGGGGCTTACTAGGCTTGTTAGGCTTACTGGGTCTGGCTGGTTTAGCCGGTCGTAATCGCCACGAATCCCCTACTTATTATGCCGATCCGGCTCGCGATCGCGAAGAAGTGACTGGTCGGTCCTCGACGACTTATCGCTAAACCTAAAAAAAGCGAGCAATTTTTGCCTAAGTTTTAATCAAGTTATAAATGCGGTAGCATCTTGTCTGATGTTACCGCATTTTGTTTTTGGAGGCGACTGGTCCCCAGGGTGGCCTCTGATACGGAATGCGGTTGGCAAAGGTCTATAAAAACCCACACCCTCAAGGGTGGGTCTATACGGACGTAGACGCGCTAGCGGCTTCGGTGAAGGGTAGCCCGAGAAGCGCGGGCTAAAAGCGAAAACCTACTTTTACCAACCGGATTTGGTATGAGCCAATATACCGGCTTTCAAAGTTCAATCCTAGGTTGATTTTAACTGGCTGCAGGGTTGAGCAATCCGAATGGAATCTATCGGGTTTTTAAAGGGCCGAAAATGGGGTGTTTGACCCGAACATTCTGGATCCCGAATCGGGCTGGGAAAGACATAATCATCTCATGTTGGCTGGCTCATCCCCCCTGACCTAACTCCCTTTCCCCCCACCTCTTTTAAGAGGAGAGGGAGGTATAATCCATTTTTTTTAGGGCTGTACGGGGGAGAAGAGGTTAATCCACCGGACTTTATATAAAAAGGCTCCCTAGGATTAGAGAGCCTTTTTGTATAAAATTAGGGGGTTATTGCCAGGAATAGGCCCCTACACTTTTTGTATAAAATACTTAAAGTGCCGCTGCTTTGGCAGCAATATTATCGGCTGTATATCCAAACCGTTCTAAGGCGATCTCACCGGGAGAGGAGACACCGAAGCGATCGACGCTGATCGAGGAACCTTGGTCGCCGAAGTAACGATGCCAGCCATAGCTGGAACCGGCTTCTACAACCAGACGTTTCTTAACGGCTTTGGGAAGCACGGATTCGCGATAGGCTTCGTCTTGTTCGTCAAACAGTTCGCAGCTAGGCATGGAGACGACACGGACTTTCTTCCCTTGTGCACGGAGCTTTTCAGCCGCTTCGGCGCACAGATAGAGTTCGCCGCCAGTTCCGATCAAGATGATGTCCGGAGTGCCTTCACTATCGGAGATAATGTAACCGCCTTTAGCAACGCCTTCAAGGGAGGTTCCCTCCAGGTTGGGCAGGTTTTGGCGAGACAGGGCCAATAGGGAAGGATAGGGATGATCTGCACCAATGCCTTTGGCTTTTTCGATCGCGACTTTGTAGGCACCGGAGGTTTCGTTGCCATCTGCCGGACGCAGCACGATCAGGTCAGGAATGGCGCGTAGAGAGGGGATATGCTCGATGGGTTGGTGAGTGGGGCCGTCTTCACCCAAGGCAATGGAGTCGTGGGTCATGACCCAGATTACCCCAGCTTGAGAGAGGGCCGACAGACGAATGGCACCGCGCATATAGTCGGTAAACACCAGGAAGGTGGCACCGTAGGAGATTAAACCGGAACCATGCAGGGCGATACCGTTGCAAATTGCGCCCATGCCATGTTCGCGGACGCCGAAGCGGACGTTGCGGTTTTCATAAGCACCTTTTTGGAAATCTTTGGAAGATTTCAGCAAGGTTTTGTTGGAGGGGGCTAAGTCAGCGGAACCGCCGATCAAGTCGGGGAGGACTCCAGCGATCGCATTCAAGCAAGCACCGGATTGGTTCCGGGTGGCATCGGCTTTCTCACCGGGTTGGAAGGTGGGGAGGGATTTGTGCCAGCCATCGGGGAGTTTGCCACTCATCATCCGTTCTAAAACGGCAGCTTCTTCGGAATACTCAGCTTTGTAGCGAGTCCAGAGGCTGTTCCATTCTTCTTCATATTTAGCACCGCGATCGACCGCTTTGCGGAAGTGGCCGAGGGCATCTTCCGGTACTTCAAACGGGCCATAGTTCCAGCCGAGGTGGTCGCGAGTGGCTTGGACTTCGGATGCACCGAGGGCTGCACCGTGGACATCATGGCTGTTCGCTTTGTTGGGAGAACCGAAGCCGATGGTGGTGGTGACTTTGATTAAGGTGGGCTTGTCGGTGACGGCTTTAGCTTCGGCGATCGCCTTGGCAATGGCATCCAGGTCGGTGTTACCATTTTCGACGTGGAGGACGTGCCAATTGTAGGATTCAAAGCGCTTGCTGACATCTTCAGTAAAGGAGATGTCTGTGGAACCATCAATGGAGATGTGGTTGTCGTCGTAGAAAGCGATCAGTTTACCCAGTCCCCAGTGACCGGCTAAGGAGCAAGCTTCGCCGGAAATCCCTTCCATGTTGCAGCCATCACCCAAAATAACGTAGGTGTAATGGTCAACGATGGTGAGGTCGGGTTTGTTAAATTTGGCGGCGAGGTGGGCTTCAGCCACAGCCAAACCCACAGCATTAGCAATTCCTTGACCGAGGGGTCCGGTGGTGACTTCGACGCCTTCGGTTTGGAAGTTTTCGGGGTGACCCGGGGTTTTGGATTCCCACTGACGGAATTGTTTGAGGTCCTCTAACTCTAAGCCTCTGTAGCCGGTGAGATACAGGAGGGCGTACTGAAGCATACAGCCGTGGCCCGCAGAGAGGACGAAGCGATCGCGGTTGAACCACTTGGGGTTTTTGGGGTTAAACCGCATAAACTGATCCCACAGGACGAACGCCATCGGCGCTGCACCCATTGGTAAACCGGGGTGACCGGAGTTGGCTTTTTCCACAGCATCGATCGCCAGGAAGCGGATGCTGTTGATGCAGAGTTCTTCGAGAGATTGTTTGGTAGGAGCAGATACGGCCATAGTTTCTTTTGTGTAAATGAGGGTCTGTTGTCTAAGCTTGGTCTGGTAATGGAGGACGATTGGGGGTGATGAGCGAAAGTTACCCCGTCGCGATCGCCCCAAACAGGTAATCCCATGATCCCATTACCCGGATCGATGGGCAAGGGTCAAGTGACAAGGAGGGAGTATTGAGAATGAAAGCCGCTATCTGTAGGCTTAACCGTTCAGGTGAAACTCGAAAACAAACTTCATCCGGCAACCTTGTCACCTTTAACCCTTTACTGGTATTTGGCAAAGGCGAGGGTGACGTTATGTCCCCCAAACCCAAAGGAATTGGAGAGTGCTACATTCACTGGGCAATCCCGGCTGTGATGGGGCACATAATCAAGGTCGCACTCCGGATCTGGATTTTCCAGGTTAATCGTCGGGGGCACTTTATCATTGGCGACTGCCATGACTGTGGCTACCGCTTCAATGCCGCCAGAACCCCCTAGCAAATGTCCGGTCATTGACTTTGTAGAGCTGACTGCTATCTTGTAAGCATGGTCTCCCAAAGCGTTTTTAATCGCGTTGGTTTCGGTCTTATCGTTGGCAGCGGTACTGGTGCCGTGAGCATTGATGTAGCTCACCTGTTCCGGGGTGATTCCGGCATCTTTCATTGCCAGTAACATCGCTCGGGTGGCCCCTTCACCACCGGGGACGGGGGAGGTCATGTGATAGGCATCACAGGTCATGGCATAGCCTACCATTTCGGCATAAATTTTTGCCCCTCTGGCCAGAGCGTGCTCCAGTTCTTCGAGGAGTAAAATGCCCGCCCCTTCGCCCATCACAAATCCATCGCGATCGCGATCAAAAGGACGGCAGGCATGAAGCGGATCATCATTCCGGGTGGAAACCGCCCGCGCTGCTGCAAACCCCGCAACGGATAGCGGTGTCACTGCCGCTTCGGTTCCGCCACAAAGCATCGCTTGAGCGTATCCGCCTTGGATGAGGCGAAAGGCATCTCCCACGGCATTGGAACCCGCTGCACAAGCCGTCACCACACAAGAATTTGGCCCCTTGGCTCCGGTATGAATGGCAGTCAAACCTGCCGCCATGTTGGCGATCATCATCGGGACCATGAATGGACTGCATCGGTCCGGTCCGCGATCGAGGTAGATCGTTTGCTGATCTTCCATTACCTTCATGCCACCGATGCCATTGCCGATGACAATCCCCACCTGATCGGCGTTGAGTTCATTAATCTCGAAACTCGCGTCGGAGATCGCTTGCTTACTCGCGGCGATCGCAAACTGAGCAAATCGATCCATGCGCTTGGCTTCTTTTTTTTCCAAGTAGTCATGGGGGTCAAATCCTTTCACTTCACCGGCAATCCGGCAGGAATGACTCGACGGATCGAATAGGGTAATGGGACCAATGCCATTACGTCCGCTCAACAACCCTTCCCAATAGTCCTGTAAGGTATTGCCGATGGGCGTAACGGCACCCAGACCCGTAACAACAACTCGTTTTCGTTCTAAGCTGGTCATGATTGCGGTATCTCTTGCTGCCACACCAAACACGCAGAATCCAGGTGAAAGCAGTCGGCTTTATGCTTTTGCTGCAACTTGGCTCTCGATGTATTTCACTGCCTCTTGGACGGTGGTGATTTTTTCTGCTGCTTCGTCCGGAATTTCAATATCAAAGTTTTCTTCTAATGCCATCACCAGTTCCACTGTATCCAGGGAATCAGCGCCGAGATCTTCGGCAAAGCTGGCGGAAGGGGTGACTTTCTCCCCTTCAACTTCCAGTTGCTCCGTGACAATTTTCTTGACTTGGGAAAAAATATCTTCTTGACTCATGGGGATGTCCTCTTTGAATGCAGCAAATCATAACAAATTTGGGTTCGGGTGGGGCCGTTCTAACGTGGGATTGTCCCTGCCCGGTTTGGTCGCTCTGGCCCTTAGTCGTTTCTAAAACTCCTATGCCCGATGACTGGCTCAAGGCCGTTTTCCCATCTTATCTGAAAGATGCATCACCCACACGCGATTTCTGATGTCATTTGTTATTTGTCATTTGTCCTTGGTCATTTGTCACTCGTCCAATAACCAATGACCAAGGACCCTTCTAAAATTAAGCCGGAATTAAGATAAGGACTGTGCAGCGCCCCAGGCCAGATCATAATAATAGAAGAGGCGATCGCCTTGAGCTCACTTACGGCGATCGCCTCCTACCGTCCTCTCAACTGTGCCACTGCCATGCCATCAGTTACCCTCAAATACGCTTACTTTCCCGGCTGTGTTGCTCAAGGCGCTTGCGGCGAACTCTATCAATCCACTGCCGCCTTAACCAAAGCCCTCGGTATCGAACTGCTGGAACTCAAAAAAGCCTCATGCTGTGGTTCCGGCACCTTTAAAGAAGACTCCCGCCTCCTAGAGGATACGGTCAACGCCCGCAATATTGCCCTCGCCGAACAACTCAATCTCCCCTTACTCACCCATTGCAGCACTTGCCAAGGGGTCATCGGTCATGTGGATGAGCGTCTCAAGGATTTCCAAACCTCTGACCCCGCTTATGTCAACCAGATTAATGGGTTACTGGAAAAACAAAACTGTTCTCCCTACCAAGGCACTACGGAAGTCAAACATCTATTATGGGCATTGGTCACGGATTATGGTCTCGATGAGCTCCAAAAACGCGTGACTCGCAAGCTGAGTGGACTCAAATGTGCGGCATTCTATGGCTGCTATCTGCTGCGCGCTCAAAAAACTATCCCTTATGATGACCCCTATCAACCGGAATCGATGGAAAATGTATTTCGGACGGTAGGGGCCACGCCTGTCTATTATCCGGGCCGCACCCAGTGCTGTGGCTGGCCCCTTTCCAGTTATGCCACAGACCAAGCGTTTCAAATGGCGGGGAACCACCTAGATGAGGCGATCGCGGCAGGTGCGGATTGTTTAGTCACCCCTTGTCCTCTATGTCACCTCAACCTAGACTCCCGGCAACCGGAGGTGGCTAAATTCATCGGTCATAAGTTAGATCTGCCGGTCCTCCACCTGCCGCAATTAGTGGCGTTAGCGTTAGGCATCCCCCCCAAAGCACTGGGGTTAGATCGTCACGTAGTATCTACTCGACCCGTTTTAGAAAAATTGGGACTCTAAAACTCATCCCCCGTTCGTAGTAACGCCTGAAGGCGTTACTACGAACGGGGGAATGGATTGAGCGACCTTGATGGCAGGTCCCTGGAAACTTGTAAAGATTTATGACAAAAGGATGAACCTAGGCGGGTTGGAAACCGCTTAAGCCCGATCGCCACCCTCCCCCTCTAGTAAAAGCACCGGGCAATATATTACGATCTTTTAAGTTCTCGTTCCTTTTCTGAGAGGAATAGGTAGGACTACGATAAACTAAGCCAAGATTTCGACAGCTTTAACGCTTACTCTAGCGCTTAAAGCGGCTATTACCAGATCCAAAAATTTGTTGAGAACACGTTGGGAGCTTATAATCCATGTCTCATGCCGTAAAAATCTATGACACCTGCATCGGTTGTACACAATGCGTTCGGGCTTGTCCCTTAGACGTTCTGGAGATGGTCCCCTGGGATGGCTGTAAAGCTGGTCAGATTGCCTCTTCTCCCCGGACTGAAGACTGTGTAGGTTGCAAGCGTTGCGAAACTGCCTGTCCGACAGACTTTTTGAGCATCCGAGTCTATCTCGGCGCTGAAACGACTCGCAGTATGGGTCTGGCTTACTAGAGTTGGATGATTTGAAGGCACTTTGGGTTCAAGAGTGCTTTTAAAACATTTAGAATTGAAATAGAAAGAGGGAGCCTTGCGCCCCTCTTTTTTCGCGTCCCTGTGCTTCAGGCCAGGGGAACTCATTTCCGGAATCAGAGACTAGGCAGGGGAAGAGACTATCAACTTGCTGTAGGGATTATTTGCATCCACGATCGCGCTGTCGATTTCTGCTCATACCGGGCGATCGCCACTTGAGACGTTAGGAAACTATAAAGGGATGTGATTATAGCAGAAACAGCACGGAAAAACTAAAATTCTATCCATTGCACCGTATCGAGAGGAGTTAACGGATAAATGTGCGGAATTGTTGGCTATATTGGCACTCAAGCGGCGAAAGATGTTTTACTCGCCGGACTGGAAAAACTAGAATATCGCGGTTACGATTCAGCAGGTGTAGCAACGATTTGGGATGGGAAGGTCACTTGTGTCCGGGCCAAAGGTAAACTCCATAACCTGCGAGAAAAAATCCAAGGCATCGACAATCCCGCTCAAATCGGCATCGGACATACCCGGTGGGCGACTCACGGTAAACCGGAGGAATACAACGCTCATCCCCACATGGACACTCATGGCAAAGTGGCGGTGGTCCAAAATGGGATTATTGAAAATTATCGGGAGTTGCGCGAAGAACTCAAGGGTAGAGGACATGAGTTCCGATCCGATACGGATACGGAGGTCATCCCCCATTTAATTGCGGAGTTGATGACTGAACCGATGGTGGATGCACCGGGGTTTATGCCGTTAATCTCGCAGTTTTTTGAGGCGGTGCGCAAGGCGGTGAATAAGTTAGAAGGGGCATTTGCGATCGCCGTGATTTGTAGTGACTACCCCGATGAACTGATTGTCGCCCGACAGCAGGCCCCTTTAGTGGTGGGATTTGGCCAGGGGGAATTTTTCTGTGCCTCGGATACTCCGGCGATCATGCCCTATACCCGCGCTGTCTTGGCGTTGGAAAATGAAGAAATGGCCCGGTTGACACCGTTAGGGGTGGAGGTTTATAACTTTGCAGGCGATCGCCTCAAAAAAACTCCCCGAGTCCTCAACCTGAACCCGGTCTTGGTGGAAAAACAAGGATTCCGCCACTTCATGCATAAGGAGATTTACGAACAACCGGCAGTGGTCCGCACCTGTTTGGAAGCCTATTTTAACCGGGAGTGGCAACCGGGGGATAATCAAGTTGCGCCGATTAATTTGGGAATTAATCCAGAACTGTATAAGGATTTGCAACAGATTGAAATCCTCGCTTGTGGGACCAGTTGGCACGCTGGGTTAGTTGGGAAATACTTGCTGGAACAGTTGGCGGGAATTCCCACTTCGGTCAACTATGCCTCAGAATATCGCTATGCACCGGCCCCCTTGCGCCCCTACACCCTGGCGATCGGCATCAGTCAGTCGGGAGAAACGGCGGATACTCTGGCGGCCCTAGCAATGGAAAACCAGCGCCGAACTGGACTTTCTGCTGCCTATCAAGCGCGACTCTTGGGGATTACCAATCGTCCCGAGTCTTCCTTGGGGAACCTTGTCCCCGACATTATTAATACCCATGCTGGAATTGAAATCGGGGTGGCGGCAACAAAGACCTTTGTGGCGCAGTTGATGGCATTTTATAGTTTAGCCTTGGACTTAGCCTATCAACGCAAAACCCTCCCAGAAGCACGCATCGAGGAAATTATCCAAGGATTGCGCCAACTTCCGGTACAAATTGAACAGGTGCTGAGTTCTCAAGAAGGTAGTATTGAGGAGTTGGCCCATGAATTTGCCGAGACTCAGGATTTTATCTTCTTAGGACGAGGGATTAATTTCCCGATCGCCTTGGAAGGGGCGTTAAAGCTGAAGGAAATCAGCTATATCCATGCGGAAGGATATCCCGCAGGGGAGATGAAACATGGACCGATCGCCCTGTTGGATGCCAAAGTGCCGGTGGTGGCGATCGCTATGCCGGGAACCGTCTACGAGAAAGTGATTTCCAACGCCCAAGAAGCAAAAGCGCGGGATGCCCGCCTGATTGGGGTCACTCCGCAAAATGGGTTTGACGCAGCAGAGATTTTTAACGATGTCTTACAAGTCCCCGTTGTAGACGAGTTACTCTCACCTATTTTAGCGGTCATCCCGTTACAGTTACTCGCCTATCACATCGCAGCCCGACGCGGTTTAGATGTGGATCAACCCCGTAATTTGGCGAAGTCAGTCACGGTGGAGTAAATAGAGTAAGTTTTATGTGAGAAAAAGCAGCCTTTTCCGAGGCTGCTTTTTTGTGGCAAAATTTCCTCGTGAGGGGGCTTCAGCCGCGTCACGAGAAAGACCCCACCCCCCCAACCCTCTCACCAAGACATCGGGGAGGGGGAAGAACTGTTCGTGATTGAGATGCTCCCTATTCATTCTGATTGATACAGCTCCTCTAAAATCGTTTGAATTTGCTCCGGTGTTATATCTTCTGGCTCTGGTTTGCTATAAATCGTCAACAATAAAATACTGGTTTCTGATTCCAGCAAATAAATAATGCGATAGCCGCTACTTTTTGCTTTTTGGATATTACTATTTTTGGCTCTAACCTTGTAAATATAAAGGTTTTCGCCAAAACCAGAAAGGCGATCGCCTAATCGAGAGCCTTGTTGTAATGCCTCAATGACTACCTGAGTATCAGAACGAATATTGCGATATTTCTTCGCTAGTTTTTTGAGGTTATTGCGATATTCAGGTGTTAAATCAATGTTGACGAGTTCAGGATTATTCGGCATCAATTCCCTCCCACATTTGTTCTAAGGGAATTCTTCTTCCGGCTTTAGCATCTTGCAAGGCTCGGATTAAACTAGCTTTAATTTCCTCGGCGGGAGTATCATCCGGATCCAAGTCATCTTCATCGGATATCAAGAGAATCACTTTGACTCGGCTCTCGGATTTAATGTCTAAAGGTTCATCTAACAAAAGTTGACCCTTATCATCGACTTTGCCCATGACTTCAACTGCTTTCATTGCTTGACCTCAAATTGTGTGTTAGGCTGTCACTCAAACCGCCTTTTTATAGGTTCATGGGTTCAGTTTAGCAAATTTCCCTTTTTTTCCTTGTGAGGGAGCTGAAGCCCCCTCATGAGAACACCCAGTTTCTAACCCTTAAAACTGGACCAGAAACCGGGTTTCTCACCGCCTTTCATGGCAATTGCCAACATCTGATTAAGAAACCCGGTTTCTAACCCTTGAAATTGCACCACTATCGGTAACTCCGGGTGGGACCGATGGGTTTAGAAATATTCTTCATCTACGCAAATCTCTTCCGGGGGAATTTTGACAATTTTTCCATCCTGCCAGACTACAATCGGACGCCCCAATTGTTTGTGACGCAAAAAGGCACGATTGGCGGCAACTTTTAAAGCGCGATCGATGAGGGTTCTCTCCTCAAAAATTTCAGAGATGGATTTTGACGGTTGTTCGTTCATGGGTTAAATTCTCCTGTAATCCTCTCCCAGGTTTGAGCATTATGAATAGTTTCCTGAATATCCCGGATGCCACTGGCGATAATTCTAGCACCAGCCGGATTAGAATTGTCACAAAACGGTCAAATACTCTTCAATCATCATAGATTTTCCGTAGATTGCAAAAGTTGAATCTGCTCTTGCAATGTCGTCCACATTTGATAAAAAGCGTTCCATTCCACAAAGTCAATTTGATCTCCTAATTTTCCGGAGTGGAATAGTTGAGAGAATTCAGCCGATGACATTTGATACTGTTGTTCAAAAATTTGCATTTCGGCTTCGAATTCCTGATTTTTTTGCCGAGACTCCGCCAATTCTTGGCTAATAATTTTGTCTAATGTCTGGTTGATGAGATCATTAGATTTCCCTTGGTGATAAAGGGTTTCTAAAATTTTCAATTTGGCGAGAACTTGAGAGGGGATTGACATGGTTATATTGTCCGATAAAAGTTTATAAAATGAGAACCCAGTTGCTTGAGCCAATCTGGGGACAAATTCCCCAATTATCGCCCCAACCAGGTTTCTGGCACTCGCCCCTATTTTACTACAGCCCTAAACTTCCTGATTCCACTCCCGCTCAATCCGTTCTAAATCCTTTGCTGCACCTAGTTGTTGATAGATTTGATAGGATTTCTGGTAATGCTGCTGGGCAATTTCTTCATTCCCACGTTTGCGCCAGAGTTGCGCGATGTCAAAATTTGCTTCCGCAATATGCAAAGTCATTCCCAATTCTTCCATCTGTACCAATGCTTCAGTTAAATATTTTTCAGCAGCATCGAGATTGCCTTTGACGAGTTCGTTTTCTCCCAGACAACCCCAAGTTGCTGCCATCCCCGAGCGATCGCCCAATTCGGTTCTCAATGCCAAAGATTGCTGATACAGACGCTCCGCCTGATCCCAGTTGCCCCGATTTCGCTGGATATCTCCCAACACTCCCCAAGAGGTTGCCATGCCAGATTTATCGCCCAATTCGGTTCTCAGTTGCAAAGATTGCTGATACAGACGCTCCGCCTCATCACAGTTGCCCTGAAGTTGCTGGATATCTCCCAACTGTCCCCAAGAGGTTGCCATACCGGAGCGATCGCCCAATTCAGTGCTCAATTCCAAAGATTGCCGAAACAGACGCTTTGCCTCATCCCAGTTGCCCCGATTTCGCTCGAGATATCCCAACAGTCCCCAACAGGATGCCATCCCTTGGCGATCGCCCAATTGGGTTTTAACTTTTAAAGATTGCCGATACAGACGCTCCGCCTCATCCCAGTTGCCCCGAAGTCGCTCGATAGAACCCAAACTTGCCCAAGAGGATGCCATACTGGAAAGATCGCCCAATTCAGTGTCAATTGCTAAAGATTGCCGAAACAGATGCTCCGCCTCATCCCAGTTGCCCCGTTTTCCCTCAATATATCCCAAACTTGCCCAAGAGGATGCTATCCCCGAGCGATCGCCCAATTCGGTACTCAGTTGCAAAGATTGCCGAAACAGACGCTCCGCCTCATCCCAGTTGCCCCTCAGTCGCTCAATAGAACCTAACAGTCTCCAAGAGGTTGCCATCCCTTTGCGCTCCCGCAATTGGGTTTTAACTTCCAAATATTGCCGAAACAGACGCTCCGCCTCATCCCAGTTGCCGCGATCCTGCTGGATATATCCCAAACTTGCTTGTAATCCAGCAATCAAACTCTTATTTTTTTGTTTTTGTGCGATAGTTAAAGCATTCTGATAATATTCTTCTGCTTCATCCCAATTCCCCCAATCCCGATATCTCAAACCAATTCGCGATAGATAATAAGGACGAGTCCCCTCATCAACATGGGGTAAGATTTGCTCATACAAATCTTTTAAGAGGTTCCCGTATCCCCAGGGTGTTAGATAATCCTCTATTTGTCCCATCAATAAACTAGATGCCTCGTTATAAATTCCCAACATGAAGGCAAAATACTGTGCCTCCAAAAGCGGGCGCAAATCTTGTAAGGTTTTGGGATTTTCTACCGTCTTCCCCGTACAGTAGAACTTATAAACCCGTTGCATCAGTTGCGGTAATTCGGCTTGATATTGCCCTTGCAAGTATTCAACCATCAAGCGATGGAGGTCATAATACCACTCACACTGCTCCTTATCATAGCGACGCTGCACTAAGGAACTATTCACCAAGCGCATGACAATTTCTTGGGTATCTTTGACTTCCGCTTTGGTCAATTCTGCCGGTTCTTCTAAAAGTGCTGCCATCTCAAACCGCTTGTTTTTCTCTCTGTCATCGGTGTACAGGCGCAAAAAGGTCAAACCCTGGATATCGATGCCGACGCGCAAGACGCACATTCGCCGCAATAAGTCTAACCCTGCCTGACTTTGCCGCCCGAGTTGCGCTTGCAGAATCGGTTCTGCTTCTTCTGTCACCAGTTCCGGATGTTTCCGCAGATACCCGGGACTTTCGGCCCCGATCGCCGCCAATTGGGTCAAAATAAAGGCATTCCCTTTGACTCGTTCCGCAATCCATCGGCAATCTTCCTCACTATCTTCCGATCCGCGCTGACGCAAGATTTCCACTCCATCCGTATCCTCAACCCCAGACAAGGGGAGAACTTCCACTAATTTCGGGTCGGGTTTCGGGTTCCGGGCACGAGTATCAGTTAAATCCACGGGGAATTCTCGACTGGTGAGAATCAGGGTTGAGCAATGATTGCGGTAAGCAAAGGCATGAAGCAACTCGCCCCATTCTGGAGACAGCGCTTTACCGCAGTCGGGATGGTGAGCGGGGTGTAAAATATCTTCCAGGTTATCCAGCACGACAACGCTGCGCTGTTTTGTCAACCCCTCCAGAATTTGGGTGATTTTTTCCCCTGCGGTTTTCAGGGGTTCAGGGGTTTCGATGTCTAATCCCCGCAGGAGAAACTCTGCCACGGCATCAAAACTGGTCCCTTGGTAGGTTTTTAAATACAATGCTTTCTGATAGGGACAGGTGGCGGTGAGGGTAGGCGGTTGCAACTGCACTCCCAAGGTTTCCAGGAGTTTCACCGCTAAACTGGTTTTGCCGATGCCCCCTTGTCCGATAATTGTCAGCACTTTCGGGGGAGTTTCGGGGGCGAGTAATTTGGTTTTTAACTCCTGTAACAAAGCATCGCGCCCCACCCACACGGGGATTTCAGCGATGGTTTCCAGTCCCACGGTTTGGATCCCTTTGCTCTGGGGTGGTGGAGGCGGCGTTGTGTCTTGATTCGTTTCCACTACCGGGGGAACCGATCCGCTTTGACTGTCGCGAGACTGGGGCGATTGTTTCTCGTACCACAGTTCCTCTAGTGGTTGCAGGTTCTTCTCTTTATCTTGACTCCACAATTTTAGGGTAAATACCCAATCCTCAGATCCTTTGATGGTGGCGCGGTTATCGTGCAAGATGCCAAGGAAGTCTTTGAGGTAATAGCTGAGGAGTTCGCCGATAATTTTCTTGAGTTGCGTCTCAGATGTCTTAGGACTCGGTTTAAATTCGGTTTTATCCCGCACCAAATACCGCAGCGCTTGCAGAGTAGTATTGACGATGAGCAGAGTTTCATCATTTTTATCCCAGCTAACGCTCAGGTTGTTAATCCGATCGCTGTTGTTCAGTTCATAGTCCAACAATGCCTCAACCAGAAGCTGAACTCGTATTTTGGGAGTATTGCCGTGAGCTTTTTTCGCCATCGCTGCAAGGGAATGAGAGTAAAAACCGAGTTTGCGGGTTCCGGAATCCGAAAGAAGTTTCGGGAAAGTTTCGGGATCCCGATACCGAAACCCCTCCCCGTATCTACCCGAATATTTGTAGTATAGTGCTTTCGGCGCTTCCTTGCTTTCGGGAATACCCGCAATTTTACAACTGCATTATCGAGTTTGAGGATAAGGTAATGCAGATTTCTAAGCGCACTCTGTTAATTGTTGGGGAAGCAATGGCAACGACTGCGATCGGGTTGATTCATGAGGGGTTAGGAGTTGCTCTCACCTTTGGATTGGCATTGTGGCATATTCGCTATGATAACACGATGCCGGTGCAGCAGGACAGTATGGTGCAACGGGTCACCCATCAGGTACCGATCGCCCCCGGGATGGAGGAGAAAAACCAGGACTCCGAACATGAGCAATAGGGGCGATCGCAGTCCAATCTTAATCCCAGCATCAAGCATCAGGAGATGATTCCGCCGAATCTTCTCCTAATGGTTGCACAAATGCTTGATGTTCCGGCGAACTGATTCCTTGTTGCAAAACTGTCAAAACTTGCTGCATATTCCCTTGGATGAGATTAGGAATATCCAACCACAATCCGGGGAAGACTTGCGAACGGATTATCCCTTGCTCATCGGGCAAGACTGATACATAATCCCCGTCTTCTAACTGAAACCACTCAATTTTTTCATCAAAAACTTGCCATATAATATATTCTTTCACCCCATTGCGGCGATAGGCGCGTTTTTTATCCCCCAAGTCAATGGCGGCGCTACTGGCGGCAATTTCGGCGACGAGTTCCGGTGCGCCTTGGATGTATCCCTCTGCGTCAATGGTGGATTGTCCGCCGTTTTCGGGACTGATTAATAAGACGCCATCGGGTTGGAGTTCGTTTTCTAAATCTAGGCGCACTGTGGGTTCAATTCCCATTTGAACTTGGGGGGTGGCAATTTTATAAGTCCACAACCACCCGATTAAATCACCATGAGGTTCGGCATGGGACCGAAAGCGTAAGGGGGAGGGGGATGCCATATAAACTACTCCTTCAATGAGTTCAGCTTTTTTGATGTCCGGCATGAGGTGATAGCGGCGCTCGAATTCCGGACGCCTTAAGCGATCGCCATTTTCTAAGGGGGGTAAGGTGCGAGTGGGATTCACCCGAGAGGCGATCGCTTGAGGTTGGGTGGATGTCATAGCAATACTCTCCATAAATGCAATGCAAATTATATCAATGTTCTTTTAAGCAAAGTGCAGGCACAGCTTTGTTCATGTTGCCCCACCCTGCTTCAGTGTCGCTTCTTTAAAACCGATGCTTCTATCATAAACCAAATCTATCTGCACGGGCAGCAGATGCTCCCCTTAAGTTATCAATTCAGTGCGTACCGGCACATCTTCCCGGGGAGATTAATTGGGCGATCGCCTTGGGATTTTCTAGGGTAAAATCTGAGTGGTCCATTCCATCCTATCAGCAGCTACTTATGAATTTGAACCAGTTGACGGTAGAAGACATTAAACAATTTGCCGATAATCCGGATAGTTTTGAAGTGGGCTTATTGTGCTATGAAACGAGTTCCATTGAGCAGTTTTATTATAGGTCCGGCACGGGAATTACAGCGAAGGTAGGAACCAAAACGGGTGTCTACAGTGTAGAAATTCGCAGTAGTGGCGGCAATGTTTCGGCGGATTGTACTTGTGCTGCTCAAGATGAGGTTTGTAAGCATCGGGTGGCGGTGTTGTTGTATGCGCTTTACGGTGACCCCGATGAGTTGGTGGGGAATAATTCGGATGAGGTTGAGGCGATCGCCTCCGGTTCTTCTGTTGCCTCCCTTCCTGATGATTTGGAAGCGGCGTTGCGAGGGATGGGGGTTGATAAGTTAGTAGAAATGGTATTGAAATTTGTAGATGAATTTCCCGAGGTGCGTCATCTACTATTGTCTGAAGGAAACCTATCCCCGGAACTTCTTCAGCCCTCACAAACAAACTTGGGAATGGTGATCAGACTCCAGCAAGAAATTCAGAACTTTTTTGAGGAAACCTATGAGCAATGGATTGAAAAAGAAAGTTATGATGAAGAAGAGCGATATTATGAGGATGACTATGAGGAGGATTATGATGATGAAGAGGATTATCCCGACTTGGATCATGTTTTCTCTCTAGTCCCAACCCTGGAATTGCCGGACCAAATTAATGTTTTGTGGGAGGTGGTGACGGAGGCGCATCAATACTTCGTCGAAGAAGAATATTTAATCGGCACCTATGAAGTAAGGACGGCATTAGCCCTATTTGCAAAGGCGGTGGCGGCAGGAGAAGTGCCCATGCCAAGAAAGCAAGGTTATATTGATTCGGTGCTAAATTTGCTCCAGTGGGAGATGTTCGAGGATGAGTCACTGGATGGGGTAATTATAGATACCCTGAATCTGATTTGTACGATGCCGGAAGATTATCTCTATGTGATTCAACACCTACCGGAATATAGTAATCATGAAGATACTTTTGATTGGATGGCGGACTTTTATCGCCAGTTGGGGGATGATGAAAATTATCTGCGGTTGCGGGAGGCAAATTTAAACCAGCCCTTTCAGTATGTGGAGTTAGCCTATTATTGGCGAGAACAAGGGAAGGTAGAAAAATATCGGGCAACGTTAGAACGATGGGTTTCTACTGGCAGAGAGAATCATCTCGATTTAGGCGATCAAAGAAGCAATACTTATTATAAAATCCGCTCCCAGGACCAAAACATTCTTTCTGAGTTAAGCAAGTTCTATCAAGAGCAAGGGGACTTAGAAAATCTGTATCGACTGTTGATGCTGAGGTTGCGGGAATATGGCTATTCTCTCGCACTGTATCATCAACTGAAGGAAGTGGCGACGGGGTTAGATCGGTGGGAACTGGTGTACAAGGAGATCCTGGACGGGGTGGCAAATGTTCCGAAGCAGTTAGCGGAAATTTATTTAGAGGAGGAAGAGTGGGACAAGGCGATCGCCTTATCTCAAAACTCTCCTTGTGGGCAGTTTACGGATCTGAAAATTGCGGAGGGGGTGAAGGAACATCGCCCTCAAGGGGCGATCGCCATTTATGACAAAATGGTGATAAAGTATATCCAGGCTAAGACGCGAGCCAATTACCAAACTGCTGCTATGTATGCAGGAACAATCAAATCGATTTATCTGGATATCCTGAAAGATGCCTCCCTGTGGCAGGGATATATTGATCAGCTACGGCAGACTTATCGCAGTTATCCGGCGTTGCAGGATGAGTTTAAGGGGTTGTAGAGCATTCTAAGGGGGAGATGGGTCAATATCAGGGGTGAAGTGAATTGCGGGAAGTATGGCTCCCCCCTGAGAAACTGGGTTCCGGGTATTTTATTGTGGGCGGTGAAACGGAGGCGATCGCCTCGGGATTTCAGGAACATTGACCTGAACGGGCGATCGCCATTGATGATAAGAGGTGATGAAGTATATCCAGACTAAGATGCGATAAAATTACAAAAATGCGCCTTTGTACGCACAGAGGCTCAAAGGGATTGACCAGAATCTGATGAAAGATGCCTCCCTGTAGCCCGGTTATCGTGAGCAGCGACAACTGATCCGGCGTTGCCGGATCAGTTTAAGGGGTTTTCGGGGACCAGAGGGGCGATCTCTTTGATGAAAAGCCGGTCTACCCCTTCAATCCCCTTGGCTCAAACCGCCTAGAATAGGCGAGTTTTTTCTTGAGTTCATACCACCCTTAAACTTCTGAATTGTGAGCGCGTTTGCGCAGCACGACCATTGCACCCGTAGCGATTAGCCCAATCATCAAAGAAGGTTCAGGGACTGAAGTCGTTACCCCTTTGACGGCAAACACAACGTCATTGAAGTCGAGATCCCCTCCTCCTATAATGTCTTCAAACCCTAGGAGCAAGTAGTCACCAAAAGTATATCCAATCACGTGGGACAGACCCTTGGATGAGCCGGGGTTCTGATCCGGGTCAAATCCGAGGTAATTTGTGCCGCCATTGGCACCGTCAGACTTCACGAAGAAATCAATAAAAGTATTTCCGGTGAAACTGCCCAAATTGCTCCCTTGCCCGAGTTTCAGGGGTCCATTACTGTTGGAAAGAAGGCTCAGGGGGGAGGAAATATCACCAAAAATCATGTTTTTGCTGGTTCCACCATCTACAGAGTAGAATAGCTGATTCCGGTAGCCTGCTCCTTCATTGATGAAGAACACTTCCACATCTTGAACGCCACCGCCCCAACGCAGTTTACTGAGGTCCGCTTGAGGGCGCTGAAGAGTGCTGAGCTTCTGCCGCTCTACATTCACCACACTGTTAAAGAGGTTCCACGTATCGAAATCTAAACGCAATAGATCGCTGGGTGAGCTTGTATATTGAGCCTCATACTGGCTTTGAGTCACCTGAGCCGAAGCGCTTTGAGCCGCGAAAACGCTGGCGGTGGTGGCAGCCAAGGCCATCAAACCTAGGGTGCAGTGGCGACCGATTGTCTTGCAAGAGGAAATTTTGTCACTGATTTGAGCGTTCATGATGGGGGTCTCCCTGTTTTGGAAGAATGAGTTAAAGGAATGTGGTTGTGAATGCACTTCTCTGTCCAACCTCTGTCTGGGTATCTGCACCCTATGTCATTTTTATAATATGGGGATTTTCTAGCAAAGGCAAGAGTAAAAAAAACTCTTGTTTAGAGCTTTATCTTTAAGGGGGGTTTTTTAAAGGGTTTGTAAATTTTAAGGGGTTTGGGTCTTCAATTCCCTCAAAATATTGCCACATTTAGGGGCTTTATCCCCTAACCTAGGGCCTCGGTTCAGGATTCAATCCCGAGGACAAAAACGGTGTTTCAGTCTTGCTCTTTCTCTTGCCTGGATCCTGGATTAAAGCTGAGTTCAGCTTGAAGGTCTAAGAATTGCTCACCCGTTCGAGGGTTTCTCAGGGGCCGGTCCTGGCCTCGGGCGATCGCCCTGCAAGTTTCTAAGGTCCGATCGCATTGGTGAATGGGTTTGAAACAGCAAATACCGGAGGCGGTGGCAAATTTCTACAAATTGGGTTCGGATAATATTTGTCTCCTGTTAGAGGATTTGGTGAAATATTATCCAGAAAATAAGAACCAGAAAAATCTGGATCGCCTGATGATGCTGTTGTTGCAGATCGAGGCTGTCTCCGTGAAATTTTATCCAAATTTGAAGGCCGGGGAACAGAGGTTACATTGTGTAGAACATTGTCTTATCAAGTCCGTTGGGTTAACCTAAAAAAACAATTCTTCCTCTTCTCCCCCGGACAACAGCAAAGACATCTATTCCTTATACCTCCCTTTCTTCTGAGGAGAAGGTGTTAAAAGAGGTGGGACGGGGGTTTCACTGTGGGTGAGCGAGCAAACATGATATGACCGCAGGAGATACAACAGGCGATCGCCCTGTACGACTAACTGGTACATTCCTATATTCACAGGAAAACCCGACCGCATGATCAGGCTGCTGCCGATTATGCTTCGCTAAACCCTCCCGGCAAGAGCATGAGTATATCGACGGACTCCGGCAACAGTATTGGCGCTACCATGCCTTACCAGAAGATTTGCAAAAGTTATAAGACTGATAAAACCCCAGTTTCCCGAAACCTTCCCTGGTTTTACCCGGGAAGTAGTTCGGAAGTGAGCCTTTTAAAACAGTATTGGCGCTACCATGCCTTACCAGAAGATTTGCAAAAGTTATAAGACTGATAAAACTCCAGTTTCCACAAACCTCCCCGGGTTTTACCCGGGAGGTAGTTTGGAAGCCAGCAGTTAAAAGCGCACTGAGGCTCTCTATCTCAGGTATTAGAAAACACATCCTTTGCACACAGAGGGTTACAGCGTTTTTCTGTGACTGCAAATGCACCGACAGGCTATTGATTCTCCCTTTGTTCGTATAATTTAGATAAGAAAACTCTATCTAGCGAGGGTGGATTTTACTACTTTGGGCTGGGACAAAGTGGGAATGCATGGTTAATTATAAGACTATAAGAAAAAAACCTTCAGAGATTGATGTCAAGGAAGAATCGTGATGTTTATTCTATCCAGCTTATTACGCCAGTCAAAAATTCCTGCTAAACTTCGGTTTGATGATGTCCTGCTCCCTATCCGTAACTGGATCGATCGCATTGAAATTAAAAACCCCCAACAGGCGAAAGAGTTGTGCAAGCTAATTCCGGCGCAATGTCCATTTGAACGGGATATCCAGCTATTTGGACGGACTTTATTTCACATTCCACCCCTGTGTAAGCTCAATCCGTTTTATGAACAACTGGTATTTCTGCGGTTTCGGGCGTTATGTTTCCTCGCCGATGAATGTGGCGAAGATGTCACGGCCTATTGTTAATCCTTCTGCCATCACCGGGTGGTTTATAGAGCTTCTTTCCCTTCAGTTTCAGACTTTTACCTCGGGGAACTCCGTAGATTTACTCAGGTTGAAATCCGGTTTATTTAAGCCGAACCCCTAGGGACGGTTACTACGACTCAACTGAGATTGACCGATTCGTTACATTTTGTTACAGTAAAAGGAATGAGAAGCCAAACACTGCATCTCAATTGTTAATAAATGACGGAGCCAATATGAACGGCAACATTCGCATCGGCAACTTATTCGGAATCCCTTTTTACGTTAATCCTTCTTGGTTTTTAGTGCTTGCTTTAGTGACATTTAGTTATGGGGGAGCGCTGGCTGCTCAATTTCCGGCAATGGGGTTAATACTCCCCTGGATTTTAGGATTGGTTGCAGCGTTGTTGCTGTTTGCTTCAGTCTTAGCCCATGAACTGGGACATAGTTTTGTAGCCATTCGTCAGGGAATTGAAGTGAAATCTATCACCTTGTTCCTGTTCGGGGGACTGGCTAGTTTAGAGCGGGAGTCCAAAACGCCCGGTGAGGCATTTTGGGTGGCGATCGCCGGACCTGCAGTGAGCTTACTGTTGTTTGCCCTCTTTAGTGCCCTGGCCTTAACAACCCCCCTCACTGGCCCAATCGCTGCGATTCTGGGACTGTTGGCCTCAATCAACTTAATGTTAGCCCTGTTTAACCTCATTCCCGGTTTACCCCTAGATGGCGGGAATATCCTCAAATCCCTCGTCTGGAAAATTACCGGCAACCCCTACAAAGGTGTCATCTTTGCTGGCCGAGTCGGCCAAGCACTCGGTTGGATTGCTGTACTCCTCGGTGGGATGGCCATCCTCGGCATCAGTAACATAGGGAGCTTCTGGACCCTGTTAATCGGGTTCTTCCTGATTCAAAACGCTGGAACTGCCGCACAATCAGCGGCGATTCAGGATACCCTTTCTCACTATACCGCTGCGGATGCGGTCAACCCTAACAGTCCGATTGTTTCTGCCGAACTCTCTTTACGTGAGTTTGCCAACGAGTACATTATCGGCAGCAAAACTCAGTGGCGCAAGTTTTTAGTCACCGATGAGGCAGGATATTTAATCGGGTCGATCGCCGTGGATGATTTGAAACTGATTTCGACCTCGGACTGGCCGAATACGCAGGTGAAAGAACTGATGAAAACCGTGGAATCCACGACCACGATCAAATCCAATGTCACCTTACTCGAAGCGATCGCCATTCTCGAAGATCGAGACTTAAGTGAGTTGCCGGTCATTAATGACAATGGCCTCTTAGTCGGACTCCTGGAAAAAGGTGAGATTGTCCGAAAGCTGCAACACAAATCTAGCCAAACGAATCCCGCCTAATTCTTCAGGGGCTGTTCGTTTAATCTAACTTGGACCCGGTTTCTGTAATGAAACCGGGTTTTTTTTCTGTCCCTGATCCGTCCTCTCAACCCGGCCCCACTTGAGCCGAATTTTAAGCGGAATTTTAACGCCACGGACCCCTTTAACCCCGGGAATCTCTCCGTAGCAAGGATTGGCGTCAATCTGTCCCCAATTTAGGTAATTTTAAGCGACCTATTCATAGGAACTTAACACGCTTCTTGAGCAAGAATACTTAACTTGTCAAAGGGGATATAATCCAGTAGAGTAAAAGAATGGTAAAAATAGTCTTTTAAAATAGACTTGTTGTTTAATTCAAACCCGGTACTAACAGCCCACCAACAGATAAAAAATGGGGTGGGGTTCTCCAGAATCAGGGAATCCGTCTTAGGAACATCAGAGCGCTAAACGGGGACAGAGGAACAGCTCAGGAGGTCAGGGGGAATTGTGGGTTATTGTATTGGTCCAGTCAAAGAATTAAGGGGAAAGCAAATTCAGTTGATTATCACTGGATTGGTTGCCACGGTGATTGGCGCGCATCAACACCCCTTGTTGGCCCAAGGCATTGATCCGGCAAGCGATGGGACCGGCACCCGAATTACCACGGAGGGAACAAAATTTAATATTCAGGGGGGACAACAGTCGGCAGATGGGGCCAATTTGTTCCACAGTTTTGAGCGCTTCAATTTAGAGGGAGGACAAGTTGCGAATTTTCTGTCCAACCCGGCGATCGCAAATATTTTGGGACGAGTTACCGGAGGCGATGCCTCTTATATTAATGGATTAATTCAAATCACTGGAGGCAATTCCAATCTCTATTTAATGAATCCAGCAGGAATTGTCTTTGGATCAAACGCACAACTTAATGTTTCCGGAGACTTTTTAGCAACGACTGCCACAGCAATCGGGTTGGGGGACGGGTGGTTTAAGGCGATCGGGGAAAATAACTGGGCAAGTTTAGTGGGAACCCCTTCGCAGTTTGCCTTTGGGTTAGAACAACCCGGAAGTATTGCCAACTTTGGGGAATTAATCCTGCAACCGGGAAATCACTTAACTTTGTTAGGGGGGAGCATTTTTAATACGGGAACCCTTGCCGCGCCTGGGGGAAGCATTACGATCGCAGCGGTCCCCGGTGAAAGCGTAGTGAGAATTTCCCAAGAACATCATCTGCTGAGTTTAGAGGTGAGACCGCCGGAAATGCAACCCTGGGGGGCGATCGCCCCCTTGTCTTTACCGGAGTTGCTTGTCGGGGGGAGTCTCACCCATGCCACCGGCGTTGAGGTTCAGGAAGATGGCACGATCGCCCTCACGGGTTCAGGAATCAGCGTTGCTGCACAACCGGGCGATGCCATTACCTCCGGGACCCTGGATGTCTCCGCCGAGGACACGACCGGAGGACAAATCGCCCTCCTCGGCAACCGTGTGGCGGTGGTTGAAGGAACCCTGGATGCCTCGGGAAGTGGTGGCGGGACGATTAGAATTGGTGGAGACTTTCAGGGACGGGGAAATATTCCCAATGCCACCCAGACTGTTGTGAGTGAAGGGTCAGAAATTACCGCAGATGCAATCCAAGAAGGCGATGGCGGGACGGTGATTTTATGGGCCGATGATACAACGGAGTTTGCCGGAAGTATCACCGCCCGAGGCAGTCAGGAAACCTCATCCGATGGGGGTTTTGTGGAAGTATCGGGGAAAGAGACCCTCCTGTTTCGAGGCCATGTGGACTTGAGTGCCGTCCGGGGAACTGTGGGGAACTTGCTGCTGGACCCAGAAAATATCGAAATTGTGGCAACGGGCGGAACTCACAATAATAAACTGCTGTTGAATAGCACTATTTCCGGGATGGATGACCCCAACCTTAATTATACAATCAGCGTTGGGAATCTAACTTCAATTGTCGCTGATATCCGGTTGGAGGCGAATAACGATATCACTATTGCCCCGGGGGTTTCGCTGAACTTTGCCAATCCCGGAGGAACCCTCGTGGGGGCCAACCCCTTACAACTGGCCTTTATTGCTGATGCCAATAATAGCGGCAGTGGCGACTTTAGAATGGACCCGACCCAATCGATTATCGCTAAGGGTCGGAGTCTGACCATTTCTGGGGTGAATATTACCCTCGGGAACGTGGATGTGAGTGATGTGGGTACAAACATCCTATTTTTAGGACTGATGGCGCGAAATGCCGGGAGTGTCACCCTCACCGCCACCGGGGGAGATATTGTCACCGGGAATATTATTGCCGAGGCGAATGATAATTTGCTGGGGGATTTGGTCATGCAAGGGGGTGGGGATATTACCTTATCTGCCCCTTTGGGACGAGTGGAAACGGGGATTCTGAGTACCGCTGCCTATATGGATGGGTTGGTGAAAGGGGATGGGGGTGCAATAGCGATCGCCGCAGGAACTGATATCCAAACGGGCGATATCAGCACTCGCAGTAGTGGGGCATCCGGTGGGGCCGTTACTTTAGAGAGTGCCAGCAGTTCCATTTTGACAGGGAATATCGATTCTCGGTCCTATAGTGCTGGGGATGGGGGTAACATTCGTCTCATGAGTCCCCAGGGAAACATTGATAGTGAGAGGATCTGGTCCCGGTCTACGAGCAATGGGACCCGGGGCGGAGGTATAGATTTATGGGCTCCGACGGGGACTATTTCGGTGCAGTCGATTCAAGGATATATTAATCCGATTAACATCGAGGGGGATCTTCAGGTTAATCAGGATTTGACCCTTGAACAGTACCAAAATCAGGGAGGGATCAACCTGGAAGGGGCAGTAAATGGGGATGCCCGTTTGTTCCTCCAGACGGAAGAGGGAACCGTCACCCTGAATTCCATTGTGGGGGAAAAGACGCCTTTAGTTGATTTAACAGTGAATGCGGCACAGACGGCGATCGCCGAGAATATCACCACCACCCAGACTCAAACCTATAATACCCCAATTAACATCACTAGGGATGTGGAACTCACCGCCAATCGGATTCATTTTACCGATGTCGTTTCCGGGACAACTCACCTCACCTTACAACCCTTCAACCCGGCCCAAAACATGGCGATCGCCGGACCCGGTAACGGAAATCCCCACATTTTCCAACTGACAACAACGGATTTGAGTTGGTTACAACCGGGGTTTGCTTCCCTCACTATTGGCCGGAGTAACAGTAGCGGGATGGTCACCGTTACCAATTCTCACACTTTTAACGACCCCTTGCTGATTAGAACTCCCGAGGGTGCGGGGTCGATATCCGCCCCCGATGGGATTGTGGGAAATGCCGCGATCGCCCTCGATGCAGGAACCCATATTATCACCGAGGATATCATCGCCCCGGGAGGAATTGAACTCAATGCTGGGGAACATATTATCACAAGAATCCTGAATGCCTCATCTGCTGGGGATGGAGGGGATATTACCGTTGCCGCAGGGGGCAATGTTACCCCGGGAAATATCACTGCCCAGGGCAGTTCCGGGACGGGAGGTGCGATCGCCCTCACTGCTGGAGGAATCATCACCCCGGAAGATGAAATCATTACCCACAGCAATGCCATTCAAATCGCAGGCACAGTTATCCTCGATCAAGATACCAGCGTTGATGCAGGGGGCGGTACAATTGATATAATCGGGGAGATTGATGGCCGGTATGATTTAACCCTGCAAACCGCCACAGGTACAATCAACCTAGAGGGAAATATTGGAGAAACCACCCCCTTAAATCTCTTAACCACCGATACCCCCACCACCTTATCGGGAAATGCTACCGCGACTCTCCTCGATTTCAGGGATAGTATATTATTAAAGGGCAATCTGCGCTTACGGGGAGAGGAAATTGACTTTGGCGGTCCAGTTTCCGGGACAGGTGACCTCACCTTAGAACCCTTCACCCCTAACCAACCCATTGCCCTCGGGGAGGCCGAGAATCATACCCCCGCTTTAGACTTAACTTTAAGTGAATTAAATCAACTCCAAAATGGATTTAATTCTATTACCATTGGCCGGATGGATGGCACTGCCGCCATTGATTTGAATCAAGTTTCCATCAGCGACCCCTTGACCGTGCGATCGCAGACGGGCATGATTAATCTACACAATACAGTCCAAGGCACAGATAACGCTTCTTTGACCTTTTCAACCACCGGGGATATTTCAATCCTCAATCCCGCTACTGTAGAAACAACAAACGCAGACATTACCTTTGATGGGACGGTCAATGGCAATCAAGACTTAACCGTAACTGCTGGAAACAGCAGCATTAATTTTAATTTAAGCATCGGGGCCATCACCCCTTTAAATGATATTACCTTAACTGCTGACGACCTAAACTTTGGCGGGACAATTTGGGGTGATGGCAATTTGGTTTTACAACCCTTTACGCCCAGTTTAGATATCAAACTGGGTGCAATCAATCAGGGCCAAAATTCCACATTAACCCTGACAGCAACGGAACTGGATTTATTGCAAACTGGGTTTAACTCCATCACCATCGGACGGACAGACGGGACCGGAACCACCACCTTAGAAGTAGGTCGGGGTGTTGTAGAATTTAGAGATTCGCTCATCTTGCGGGGAAATACGATAGAACTCGCCGGGTCTATTAGCGGGGCGAATGATTCGTCAATTACCTTTGAATCTAACAATATTATCTTGCAGGATAATACAGCAGTGGAAACGTCCCAGGGAGATATTAATTTTGCTGGGATTGTGAATGGCGATCGCGCCTTAATTTTGAATGCACAGAGTGGCACAATTCGCTTAGAAAGTGCTAATTTAGCCGACCTGAATGCCACAGCAAGTGAAACGATACTCAATGGGGATATGGTCACCACCCAGGGTAATGGAATTACCATTCAAAGCGACAATATTCAACTGAAGCGAGATATTATCCTGGATACCTCCGCAGCAAATGGACAGATTATCCTGGGGGGAACCGTGAATGGTTCCCAAGAGTTGACCTTAAATAGCGGTACAGGTAACCTGCAACTTGAGAAGGCGATCGGGAATATAATTCCCTTGATGGGGTTAGAAATTCAGGCCGGGGATGTAACTGTAGATGCGCCGATCGCCGTAGAATTGGGCGGGGTTACCATTGATGCTACAGGAACCGTTCGTCTGAACCGCCCGATCGCCACTGAAGGCAATACCCAGGTAACCGCAGTGGGCAACATCACTACCACGGATCTCACGGCGGGCAACATTAACCTAGAGAGTACATCCGGGTCAGTCGCCGTCGGACCCTTAACCACCCAGGGAGACAATGGCGGGGCGATCGCCCTGAGTGCCAATACCGGAATTACTGGGGGAAACATTAATAGTAGTGCCAACCTCGGAACTGGGGGAAACCTCACCGTTAATACCACAACCGGGAATATTGTCCTAGGAAATATTAACACATCCGGCGGGACTGCCGGGGGTGAGGTGAGCATTCAAACGGGGAATGATATCACAATGGGGACTGTGAATAGTGGCGCCACCGGCGGAAATGGGGGGAACATTGCCTTAACCGGAGGTAATGGGACTCTGGCCCCGGGAACGATTACCTCGGGAGACTTGAACGCCTCTGGTGCAGGGGATGGAGGCAGTATTCAAGTCCTCGCCGAAACCGCCATCTTCGCCGGGGCGATCGCCGCCACCGGAACTGCGGGGGCCGGGGGAAATGTCACTCTCGACCCGGAAGGGGATATCGAAGTGAGTTGGATTAATGCTCAAGGAGGAACAATTGGGGGAACGGTGGATATCACAACCGGGAGCAATTTCCGCGCTACCGGGACATTTACCGCAGCAAATGGACAAGAGGCGAGTATTTCCACTATGGGCGGTACAGGTAGCGGTGCGATCGTCATTCGTCACGGAGGGGATGGGATTGTGCCTTTTATTGTCGGAGATGCCCGCATCAATGGGACTGCCGGTGCTTTAACCACCGGGACCAGTGAGATCACCAGTGACTCGTTTTTATATACCTTTACCCAAGGCAATATCGGGATTTACTCCGTTCCCGAACCTCCACCGAAACCCGTACAGGAACCAACACCAGCGCCAACACCAGCGCCGGTAGAATCCCCTACGCCCACACCAACACCCACACCAACACCCGCGCCGGTAGAATCCTCTTTGCCAGCGCCAACACCCACGCCGGTAGAATCCTCTTTGCCAACACCCACACCGGCGCCGGTACAATCTTCTACACCGCTACCGATTCAATCACCACCGGCGACATCCCAACCCCTGCCTACAGCAGAACCGTCAGGAAATATTCCCCGGGTCTCGATCGCCTCGATATCGCCAATGGAATTACCCCCCGGTGAGCAATCTCTAGACCCGGGACCGGATCAAGGCGTCGGCCCTGAAAGTGAGCGATCGCCAATTTTGGTCACCCCGGAACTCGGTGAGTCCATAGAACTGCCTCAGTTATCTCCAAGTGAGGGGGTAACGGAACCCATCAAGGCAACGGTTGGGGGAGAAATGCCAGCGATCGCACCCGATACCGAGAATCTGCCATTACTGGCATCGCCATCGGGAGTCACCGACACTTTGCCCGAATCCTTATCCCAACCCACCGGGGAGAATGTGCCAGAATCGGGACAAGTGGCGATCGCACCTTTATCCAACCCCATCCCCGCCAGTACAACCGGCGATCAGGTTTCTGCCTCTAACCTAAACTATTCCGCTACAGAACCCCTAGAACCCCTCGGCGATGCGGGATGGATTTTTAATGAAATTTTGAACATTGATAGTTCAATTTGGTATCAATGGGCAATCAGCACAAATCCCAACTTATCAGATACTGAAATTGCCAAAGGGAAGGAAATGCTGGAATCCCTCAAACAAATGAAATCTACCCTGGGAAACATCGTTCCTAATGCTAATCTCACCGAGTCCTCGTTGATTCCTCATCAACAGGAACACCAGTATATTAGTTCCAGGGCGATGGGGGCGTACCCCAATCCTCAAACCTTCATGGAGGGGGAAAAATCCGAACAGATCATCTCGCGCTTAGAACTGGCATTTGCCCATGAGAATACCGAAGAAATTATCTGGGCGATCGAAGAGTCGCGGAATCAAGAATTCCAAGATTATCTGGGTGTTACGGGGAATTTGCCTTCCCAAAATCTAACCCTGTTTAGCTTCCAAGAGACCTTAAAAACCCTCAAGGAGCAAACCGGAAAACAGGCCGCCATTCTTTATGCCATTTCCCGGGGCGATCGCTTGGAAATCATCTTAGTCCCCCCCGTTGGTCCTCCCATTCGCCAGACCATTTTTGAAGCAACTCCGGAAGTATTGTTTCCGGTGGTTAATGAATTTCGGTGGGAAATTACCGACCCCAGAAGACAAAATATGAACAACTATTTTTCCTCGGGGAAACAGTTGTATGATTGGATTATTGGGCCCATTGCGGAAGAATTAGAAAATTTAGAAATTGACACCCTCCTGTTTTCTTTGGATCCGGGATTACGCAGCTTACCCATTGCCGCCTTGTTTGATGGGGAGCAATTTTTAATTGAACGGTATAGTCTGAGTTTAATTCCCAGTTTTAGCCTAACTGCCCAAACCTATCATTCCCTGCAAAATTCTCCAGTGTTGGCAATGGGTGCTTCTAAATTTGCCCAACACTCTCCTTTACCAGCAGTGCCGTTAGAGTTGAGCCATATTGTGCAACAAACCGGGTCAGATAAAGCCTTTTTAAACGAAGAATTTACCCTAGAAAATTTGTCAGAATCCCATAAAAGAGATAATTTAAAAATCATTCATTTGGCAACTCATGCGGAATTTCAAACAGGCGATCGCACGAATTCTTATATTCAACTCTGGGACCGTCGGCTGAATTTAGATGAAATGACCACATTACAGTTAGATATGCCTACGGTGGAGTTATTAGTGCTATCCGCTTGCCGCACCGCCCTGGGAGATCGCGAGGCAGAATTAGGGTTTGCGGGATTAGCGGTTAAAAGTGGCGTAAAAACCGCGATCGCCTCTCTGTGGTATGTCAATGATGAAGCCACATTAGGACTCATGACCGAATTATACCATCATCTCAACTTAGTTTCCCTGAAAGCCGATGCCTTGCGGCAAGCACAACTGGCTATGCTACGCGGTGAAGTGAGAATTGAATCCGATCGCCTAATTCACTCCCAAGGGGCGCTCAACCTGCCACCGGAATTGTCAGAAGTAGGAGATTATGCCTTATCCCATCCCTACTACTGGTCCGGATTTACAGCGATCGGCAGTCCCTGGTAAACCCCCTTTGGAGTTCAACCCGCCGCCATTCATCCCCACTACATAAAATGATTTCCCACCTTTGACTGTCAGTTCATTCTGGCCTAAATAAGTAGTCCTCCCTACGATTAGAGCCTACGGATCCAACTTGTCTTGGGGAAAAAATCCCCCAGTTTCCGACCCCTCTTTCCCTGGCGTCCTTCTCAATTTAGGCCAGGGTAAAGGGTTTTGGAGTACCGCCGACCAAATTCACCCAGGGGGAGGGCGATCACCCCCTAAGCTGACTTTCCCCACTCCCGACTATAATGCAGGGGTAATTTAAAGCGTCTAGCTTTCCCCAATCTCGCTCACTCGTGGAACGGGAAACAATATCACCGCTTTCTTAACATACAATTATGCTGAAAAAATCCCTCGTTTGTCTAAGCACTTCCCTTGTTTTAGGCTCTCTCACTCCGGCTTATGCTCAAGAATTTGATACTGTTTTAGAAGGACTGTTGACCCCAGAAGAACTCCAAATCCATCAACAGGTGGGGAGTCAACAGGCGGAACAGTTGGGTCAAGAAGCCTGTAGCGCCCTGGCTGCTGGGTCTTCCGTCGAAGACTTTGCGACAAAAGTCGCCGAGTCCATCGCCCAAGAAAATGTGCCCGAAGCGCAATTACAAGCGCGGGGACTCTATAGCGGTAAGGTGATTGCTGTTGGAGTCGCCCTCTTCTGTCCCGAGCGCTTTTCCCAATTGCAAGCATTATAAGCAAAAGCAGGCTTCACCCCTGTGTCAGTGGGGGAAGCCTGCCTCCCCTTGCCATGACTTCAGTTTTAAACCTTTAATCTTTTCAGCCGTGAATAATCATAGGCGAAACACATCCCCAAATACCGAATCATTATTAACTAATCTCGCCGGGTCCGGGGAATCATAAACCACGAGCAAAGAATTGGGATGTCCCAAACAAGGCACAAGGGCTAATCCTTCAGCGCGATCGGTTCCTAGCTTAAACGGTAACTCAAATAAAACTTTTAATTCCGTCTCATCCTGGGCGATGATTGTATCTCCCGGGCGCTCAAATACCCGGGTCAGCCGGAACATTTTCATTCCACCATCTAAATCTAAAGTTGGACCGGCTAAAATAATTAAGTCATCTCCATCTAAACAGATTTCTCGAATCCCTAAGCCATTGAGATCCAAAAAATGCTTTTTATAAAGCCGTCCTTCTGGGCCAATCTCTTTGAGCGTTAATGTTCCGGGCGCACTTTCTTCGACTTCCAGTTCAATAATCACCGACCAACCGCGCAGAACGGGACCGCGAAACCCCATAAAAATTTTAGAACCCCGAACGGCCAATCCTTCTATATCTAATCCATTTTCTTTGCTGGGAAGCTGTGCGGCGATAATTGAACCGAAATGAACATCTTTTTTCAGGGCGTCTATTAAAATATTGCCGCTTTCAGTTTTTTCCAAGGAAGCCGCAGTCAAGGGGCGATCGCCATTCAAAGGGTCGGGAGAGGCTTTAACCGGAACTCCATCTTGAATGGGAATTCTGGCCAATAAATAGCGATTGGCCTCGCTTTTGACTCGGGCCAGCCTGCGGATATCTTTCTCCGGATTCTTCCCTTTCGGCTGGCTACGTTTTGTACTGTGAGACCCGGTAAACCAGAGGTAGCCCTCCGAGTAATCCATTCCTTCGATATCGATTTCCTCTTCGTGATTAGATAACTCGATCAATTCTCCGATTTCAAAGGGTTGATGATTTCCATAAACATAAGGTTCAATCACCGAAAGCCGTTCCAGAGTTAGTAATTCATCGGAACCAACCCATAATGAACCATCGGGAGTAAAGGCAACGGCGGATAAATCTCCCAGCCGTTCCTGGGATTCCGGGTCAAATTTAAGCAGAATTCGGCTGAGTAAAAAAGCTTCAGACATAAGAAGTTAACCAGAGTTCGGTATTTTATATAGGCCCATCTTACAGGAATTGCCCCCTCTACACAATTGATTGCGGGCGACTCTATCGCAACCCTAAATCATTTTGATATTTGACAAGGGATCCAATCTGGAATCCCGGGACGTGCGGTAAGCGATCGCCTGGGATCAGGCTTTGCACCTTGCTTGCTATGTCTATAGCAAAGGACACCGACGACGAGCTATATTGATAACCGGGCTTAAACAGGCATTTAAGCATTTGCAATCGGTCATGGAGGTAGCCTCTTGTATGGACTTTGTAGAGACGAGACGAAGGCAAGAATTGAGAGATCGCGCCGTAGAATTGGCGATCGCTAATCGTGACAGTGAAGCGAGTGCAGTTTTTGCCGAGGCAACTACAGCAACTCGCTCTATTCGGAAAATGTCTAGTCGAGCGATTGCGCTGTGCGAGTTAGCAACAGCATTCCATCGAGCCCACCGTCATGATGAAGCACAGGCTCTGTTTGCCGAAATCCCCCAAATCGCTCAGTCCCTGTGGCCTGCTTCCAGTGGAGAAAACGTTCTGAGCGAGCTAGTGGCAGCCTTAGCACAAGCGGGACAGTTTACCGAAGCGGCCTCTGTTGCGGCTTCTTTGGAGGGGGAACGCGAGTGCATCAAGGCGCTCAGGAGTTTGGCAACTGCATGGACTCAAGCCGGAAACTTTGAGGAAGCGGCAAATGTGATCCGTTCGATTACCAAGCGTAGCGAGCGAGTCCGTGCGTTTTTAGAGTTAGCCCTAGCATTGGAGAGTGGCGATCGCCCGGATGAAGCCAGCGCTATTTTCGCCGAAGCTACTACGGTCGCTCGGGGGATGGAGTCTTGCTCCGTTTATTCTCTACTTCAGGTGATGACAACTCTGGAGCGAGTAAACCGACCCAGGGAAGCGGATACCGTTTTGACTGAAGCACAAACGATCGCCTATTCTCTGGGCGCTCCGGTGCAGCGCGAGAATAGTCTGAACCAACTGGCAACGGCACTGACCCAAGCTGGACGTTTTTCTGAGGCCATAGAAGCCGCTCGCTCTATGCGCTATCCGAGTTGGCCGGAAAAGGCACTGTGTGAAATTGTGGCAGCGCAGGCTCGTTCTGGACAGTTCTGTGAGGCCACGGCATTAGCCTACTCCATCGGCGTTGATGGTTATCGAGCCGAAGCCCTGAATCACTTGGGTACAGCCCTCAAGTTAGCTAATCGGGATGCCGAAGCCAGTCCGATTCTCGCGGATGCGGAAAAAACGATGCAAGCGGCACTAAAAGCCCAAGCAGAGGAGCTTGCGGAGGAGTTGGATTGAATGTAAGTGCGAGTATGCTCCATCATGGAATCGCGATCGCGCTGGCAAAAAACCCATTGCGCAACTCACTAAAGCCTGTTTGGCAAAAGCGTCGTACTTTTTCAACTTATATCAAGTCCCTTGGATTAACCTAAAAAAACAGTTTTTCCTCTTCTCCCCCATCCTTTGCAGGGGGAAAGGGGGTTAGGTCAGTAGGGGTGCGCCTGCAAATATGATATTAGGAGAATTAAAAATCCGTTGATCTGCTATTGAATTGAATACTACTTTTGGTGATTTGCACAGCCTGGGTACATAAAAATAGAGAGAGTCCTCGGTTTTGTACCCCGTCTTTGTCGTTGCGATCGCCTGCATTTTAGGGGAAAGGACCAGGGGGTTCTCCCCAGCGGACCACTGATGCGGGGGTCAGTGGTCCGGAATCCCCCACGGGAACATCGGAGGGCCGATCTCGCTGTATTCTGGCTAACAACCGGCGATCGGCACCTTTAATTTACTCCACTGCCACCGACTCCGGTGCCGGAAATTCGGTACAAACGTCATAAAACGCCGTCATCGGGGGTTTAGCAAATAAATGGGAAATTTCGTCTAAAATTGCCGCATAAGCCTCACTGTGGTTAGACTCCATCGCGTCGATATCGTCCCAAAAAATCACTGCAATTCCTTTATCAGTATTTGGCTGTTGCAGTAGATAGGCTCCCTTAAACCCTTGGGTGTAAGTAGAGACGGCTTTGGCATATAGTTGCTTGGCTTCTTCAAATTTACCCGGTTTAAATTCGCCGATCGCCACATAAGCATATTTATGTCTGAGAAAATCCATAAACTCGGTCATGACTGCCTCCGCTGGGTCACAAAACTTGCTAATTTAATCCCCAGTAGAGTCCGGAGGAGGCAAGTTCGGACGGTACATTCCCCTAACTCGAATCTCTCCTCCCTCTCCTTCCTGGGTTGTTTCCACCTTACCATTCTTAGCCCCCTTAACCGAGAACAACCCCGTCAATCCATGACCCGTTTAAAACTCCAATTCATCCTCGATAGACTGAAGATTCCCACAGAGATTCCGTTGCCAAGCCGCCCGGACTAACCGTAGCTCATTGTAGCTATATTTTCCCCCCAAATGTTCATAAACCGGCTTGAGTAGATTAGAACCTAACAATTGCAAAGCTTCGATAATCACCTGCTGCCGTTGCACCGGAACCAAGCGGTGAATATCCACTGCCTGATCCATTTCCAACAGTTTAATTAAGTGATATTCCACCCGGGTCTCTTTCACATTTCGTTTTGCCGCAATTTCTGCAATACTCATCCCGTTTTGATGGTATTCTAGGGTGAGTAGCTGAGTCAAAGAAGGGTCCGAATTCACCTCTAATTCAGGAATGTCCGTGGGCGCACTTTCCTGTAGTCCTCTGGCTTGACAATAGTTTTGAATTTCGGTAATAAACCGATCGCCATATTCCGCCAGTTTATACTCTCCCACCCCGTAGATTTGTTTCAGTGCTGCCAAAGATTGGGGACGGTCCTGGGCGATCGCTTTCAAGGTACTATCTTGAAACACCACAAAAGGCGGAACCCCCCGCTCATTGGCGATTTCCCGACGCAGGACGCGCAACTGCTCAAATAACTCGTCCCCGGTTGCATCCAACTCCCCATTACCATTATTGCTATTGCTGCCGCGATTCATCCCCACCGAAGAGAGTGAATATGTGCGACAATACTCGCGAATTTCTGTTACAAAACGCTCGCCATACTGCTCGACTTTATATCCTACCACTCCTGAGAGATTGCCAAATTCATCTAAGGTTTGGGGACGTTGCTGCGCCATTAATTTCAGGGTGGAATCTGCAAACACCATATAGGGGGCGACAGATTGCTCATCGGCGATTTCCTTGCGTAGCGATCGCAAGCGATCGAGCAACATTTCCACCTCGGCCTTTTTGCGATCGCGATCGGTCATTTCTGTATTCACCGGCGCTTTCGGAACCGCAATGAAAACCTGCCGTTGCTTTCGCATCACCTCCCAACTGCCCTCATTTAACTTGAGAACCGCATACCCATCAGTCGTTTCTTCCAGTAACCCTTGATGAATTAGCGATCGAACCAGCATTTTCCACTCATCAGCGGTTTTATCTAATCCAATCCCATACGTTGAAAGCGTTTCATGACCATATTTTAAAACCTTCTGATTTTTAGAACCCCGCAACACATCGATAATATAATTCATCCCAAATCTTTCCTTGCAGCGCGCCACACAGGAGAGAAACTTCATCGCTTCAATCGTCCAATCTTCTGTCGGGTTAGGATGTCTACAATTATCACAATTTTCACAATTTCCCGGAAACCGTTCCCCAAAATATCCCAGTTGAATCGTGCGCCGACAAACCGTACTTTCTGAATAATTAATAATTTGTCGCAACTGCTGACGGGCAATCCGTTGTTCATCTACGTCAGTTTTTTGGTCTATAATATATTCAATTGTTTTAATATCACCATACCCAAAAAACATCGTACAAATTGCCGGTTCTCCATCCCGTCCCGCCCGTCCCGATTCTTGATAATAGCCTTCAATATTGCGGGGTAAATCATAGTGAACCACAAAGCGGACATCAGGTTTATTGATGCCCATGCCAAAGGCAATGGTCGCAACAATCACCTGAGCATCATCGCGAATAAAGCGGGTTTGATTGAGGGTGCGTTCCTCATCGTTCATTCCGGCATGATAGGGGATGGCATCAATGCCTTCTCGCTGCAATTTATGGGCGATTTCATCGACGCGGCGACGACTGAGACAGTAGATAATTCCCGAACCCTTGCTTTCGCGAATCAGCTTGACTAATTCTCGATAAGATTGCTTGTTTTTTTGACGAACTTCGTAATAGAGGTTAGGGCGGTTAAAACTGGCGATGTGAATTTTTGGATCCCGCAGGGCCAGTTGCTGGGTAATGTCTTGACGAACGCGATCGGTTGCGGTAGCAGTCAGGGCCATCATGGGAATTTCCGGATAGCGCTGGCGCAACAGTTGCATTTGCCGATATTCCGGGCGGAAGTCATGGCCCCATTCCGAGACACAATGGGCTTCATCGATCGCAAACCCACAGATGCCCACTTGAGCGCGTACCAGGTCCATGAAGGGCAGAAATCGTTCACTCAGCAGACGTTCTGGGGCGACATAGAGGAGTTTGATTTCACCTTGGAGAATAGCTTGTTCCCGCGATCGCGTCTGTTCCCAACTCAGGGTGCTATTAAGAAAGGTACAGGCAATGCCGTTATTTTTCAGGGATTCCACTTGATCCTGCATTAAAGCAATCAGGGGTGACACCACCACGGTTATCCCTTTTCGCAGGAGGGCCGGGAGTTGAAAGCACAAAGACTTACCGCCACCCGTAGGCATGACGATCAGCAGATCCCGATTTTGCAGGGCGGCTTCGACGATCTCTCGCTGTCCCGGACGAAAGCTATCATGCCCAAAAAAATGTTTGAGCGATCGCTCTAACTGATTCGGGGCAGTGGCGTTTAAAGGGCTGATGCCTGACATGGCTCGCAGTTTGTCGTTGAGTTTCACCTTATTTTATCGGGTCACAGACCCGCATCATTCTTAAATTAAGTCGGGATTTTGGCTTAATGTCCTGATCGTTGATTTTATCCGGTCACAGGACCTCCTCGCTAGAAGTTTCGATGTAGCCTTTGCTGACAAGGATTGGGATGAGACTTGCCAGCCTGATGCTTTTTTATAACTTAAGTGATGTGAGGAGAAACATGGGAACGCCTTTATTAAGGCATCCAACCACCAGGCATCGGTGGAGTCGGATGAGAATGCTCCCACCAGCCCCCCCCGACGGAATCCCCTCAAGGGTGGGGCTACCATTATCCAAAGGGGGCAAAGTCATCGGGTTAGATGCTTACCGACAACGGGCGATCGACCCCAACACCTTTGTCTGTCCAATCACGGGAGAACTCTGGCTCAACTCGGTTTGCGCCCGTTCTTCTACCAAACTCCACGATAGCTGTGCCTGGTGTCCCGCAGCCAAACTGCGCTGTTTGGTAACGGCGATCGCCGTGGAAATCCCGGGTTAGTTTTCCCCAAAATCCACTCCACTTGCTCGCCCATCGGCTCATAATGGTGAACAGACCCTTACATCAGGAGTAACCTATCATGCCCAAAGCCATCTGGAATGGAGCTATCTTAGCCGAAAGCGATCGCTGTGAAGTTGTCGAAGGGAATCAATATTTTCCCCCAGATTCCATCAAGTCGGAATATTTCCAAGATAGTAATACCCACACCAATTGCCCTTGGAAGGGTCAAGCCAGTTATTACGATATCGTGGTTGAGGGTCAGGTCAACAAAGATGCTGCCTGGTATTATCCTAATGTTAAAGATGCTGCCAAGCAGATTAAAGGTTATGTCGCCTTCTGGCGTGGAGTTAAGGTAGAAGTCTAAGCTGTGCTCAAGGTGTGTTCATAGAACACACCTTTGTTTTACCTGTTTCTCCAGGTTCAACGTCCCCACTGGGGTCGGGGTGATTCATGAATGACCCCTACTCTGAAATGGCGACTGGAGGGGGTTTTTCTGTTTTTCGGCAAAAATCACTTAAGTGATAAAAATAGAGAGAACAGGAGCCGTTGAGACAACCGATCGCCTGAAGAGAGGAGCCAACTCGACTAAGGTCGAAACATTTCCGGAAAAAACAGGAGCGTTCTTGTTTGTTCAGGGGGAATTAAGGGAACCCTCATGCATAGAGCGATCGCTATCAGGAGCGCTTGAATAGTCTTGATCGCCGTGGCATTTACTAAGACTTTACACAATCGCCTTATAAATTTGATATTCCTTTACCAGATTGGCTCCCTTGTCATTCAGACTTCTCAACCAATGGTCTAAGGTAAGGATAGATTCACTCAAATGACTTGCTATGCTTGAAGCAAAAAAGGGTCTTGCATCTACAACGACTCACTCCTAGGGTCAAAAAACATCCGTTTGAACAATCAGGTGAAGTTTCATGAGCTACTGCGTCAATCCCGCCTGTCCGGAACCTAAAAATGCCGAGAATGCCATCCAGTGTCAAGCCTGTGGCTCAAATTTACTCCTGCGCGATCGCTATCGCGTCCTTAAAGCATTGGGTCAAGGTGGTTTTGGGGCTACGTTTGTAGCCGAAGATGACCGATTGCCGGGGAAGCCTGTCTGTGTGATTAAGCAACTGCGCCCCGCCTCAACCTCGCCTCGGGTCCTGGATATGGCAAGACAACTTTTTGAGCGCGAGGCGAAAACCCTGGGGAAAATCGGTAATCATCCGCAAGTCCCCAGACTTTTGGATTACTTTGAAAGCGATCGCCAATTTTATTTAGTTCAGGAATATGTTAGCGGTCAAACCCTCAAACAAGAAGCCAAGCGCAATGGACCTTTTACCGAATTTGCCGTCAAACAATTTTTGCGCGAAATCCTGCCCTTAGTCAAATATCTTCATGATAATGAAGTCATCCATCGGGATATCAAACCCGCCAATATCATTCGCCGGGACGTGGATAATCAGTTGGTGCTGATTGACTTTGGGGCAGTCAAAGACGAAGTGAGTCAAACCGCACTCCTCAACGCCAATTCCACCGGAGAAACCGCCTTTACCTCCTTTGCGATCGGCACCCCGGGTTTTGCCCCCCAAGAACAAATGGCATTGCGCCCCGTTTATGCCAGTGATATTTATGCCGTGGGAGCCACCTGCCTGTATCTGCTGACGGGCAAATCCCCCAAACATTTTGACTATGACCCCATGACAACCGAACTGATCTGGCGTCCCCACGTTTATGTCAGTGATAGTTTTGCAGCGGTTTTGGAAAAAATGCTGGCAGCTTCCGTGCGCGATCGCTACCAAAGCTCAGAAGAAGCCCTCCGCGCCTTGGATCTAGAATCCCACCGTCAAACCCTTTCCGAAGGACTCTCTTCGTCGCGACGCAAAGACTCACCCCCGCAAGAAGAAGAAACCCGCCTCGAAGAAAAAAATAACCGAGGATTATCCCCTGCCGCCCGGGAAGTGGAGTTACTGCGAACCCGTCGCGCCAATAAACAGGCCAAAGCTGCCAGTCGCGGGGGGACCGCCTTAAATTCAGGAATGAATTCTAATCCCGGTTCAGCAACGAGCTTTCGCACCCAAACCTTAGCCGCCTCCACCGTTGCCAGTGATGGGATCTTCGATGCCAAAGCTATTCGCCTCGCCTATGGCAAAGGTAAACGAGACTTTGGCGACTGCAATCTCACCGGGTTAGACTTGCGGTCCTCAACCCTATCCGGCGCTAATTTTTATGACTCCAAGCTCAATCGCGTCAACTTCCAAGGATCCGACCTCACCAGTGCGAACTTCGGACGCGCTACTTTGGTAAAAGCTTGTCTACGGGATAGTAATTTAACGAAAGCCTATTTTGTCAATGCCAATTTAGAAGGCGCGGACCTCCGAGGGGCCGACTTAATGGAAGCCTCCTTTACCCAAGCTAACCTGCGCGGGGCCAACCTGTGCGGGGCCAACCTCACCGGGGCCAGAATCAGCGAAGCTCAACTGGCAATGGCACGCACCAACTGGCTAACAATTAAACCCAATGGCAAACGGGGAATCTTTTAGCCGATTTCTACCCCAAACCCAGTTTCAACCCCTGAGTAGACCCATGCTCTTGTAAAATGAGTCAGGCTGACTTATTTTAGGCGTCCATATCAATGCGGATTTCTCTAAACTGGTTGCGGGAACTGATAGACATCACGATGTCTCCAGAAGAGTTAGCCCATACGCTGACGATGGCTGGATTTGAAGTAGAAGACATCGAAGATCGGCGCAGTTGGGCTAACGGCGTCGTGTTGGGAAAAATTATTGAGCGCGAACAACATCCCAATGCCGATAAACTAAGCGTCTGCAAGGTCAATATTGGCGGGGAATCTCCTTTAAATATTGTCTGTGGCGCACCGAATGCTAAGGCTGATATTTATGTGGCAGTGGCCCCGATTGGGACGTATCTGCCCAAAATTGACTTAAAAATTAAAAAGGCCAAACTGCGCGGCGTCCCTTCTGAAGGGATGATTTGCTCGTTAGCTGAATTGGGGTTAACGAAAGAATCCGAGGGGATTCATGAGTTTGACTTGGAAAACCCCCAATTAGGGACGGCAGTTTCTCCGTTGTTGGGTCTGGATGATGTCATTTTAGACTTGACCTCCACGGCAAATCGGGCGGATGCTTTGAGTATGGTAGGAGTCGCCCGAGAAGTGGCGGCCCTGACTGGGGGTGCGTTACGATTGCCGCTTGCCTTAAGTACATACCCTACCCCCGGAGGCCAGGGGTTTTCGTTAAAAATTGACGAATCTCAAGCCTGTCTTGCTTATATTGGCACGGAAATCACTGGGGTCAAAATTGCCCCTTCTCCCTTGTGGTTGCAGCAACGTCTCCAAGCGGCAGGGGTGCGCCCGATTAATAATGTGGTGGATGTCACGAATTACATTCTGTTGGAATGGGGACAGCCGTTACACGCTTTTGATCGCGATCGCCTCCAAACCCTCGCCGGAGGAGATTCCCTCACCCTCGGCGTCCGATTTGCCCAATCCGGGGAAACCTTCAAAACCCTGGACGGTCAAACCCGCACTCTGCAAGCCCAAAATCTCTTGATTACGGCGAATAATCAGCCGGTTGCCATTGCTGGGGTGATGGGTGGGGAAGAAACGGAAGTCCATGACGGGACTGAGAATTTAATTTTAGAGGCGGCATTATTTGACCCGCCAGCAGTGCGGCGATCGTCTCGGGCGGTGGGGTTACGCACGGAGTCCTCGGCGCGGTATGAACGCGGGGTCAATTATGCCGGGTTAGAAACAGCCTGCGATCGAGCGATCGCCCTGTTCCAAGAACTCGCAGGGGGTACTCCCGTCCATCAACGACTTGCCGATGCACGTCCGGAAGAACTGCGTGTTGGGGGTTCGGTCCAATCCATCGAACTGCGCCGCGATCGCGTGAATCAGGTTCTCGGACCCATCAAACAAGGCGAAGGCACGGGAGAATTACAAGCAACGGATATCGAACCGATTCTCACGGCTTTGGGATGTACCCTCACAGGGATTACCCCGGGTCAAGTCTGGTCCGTGCAAGTGCCGCCCTATCGGGCTCGGGACTTGGAACGGGAAATTGACTTAATCGAAGAAATTGCCCGTCTTTATGGCTATGACAAGTTCTGCGAAACCTTACCAACCCAAAGTGCTGCCGGACAGCTTGGACCGGAACAACAGGCAAGACGAGAGTTGCGATCGGCCTTCCGCAGTGCCGGTTTGACGGAACTGATGCATTATTCGTTAGTTAAGGCAGAACAGGAAAATCAAATTGCTTTAGCTAATCCGCTGTTTGTGGAATATTCTGCTTTACGGACGGAAATGCTCTCGGGGGCCATTGATGCGTTTGAGTATAATTTAGCCCAAGGCAATGGTCCTCTGAATGGGTTTGAGTTGGGTCGCACATTCTGGAAAGATAGCGAAGGACTGAAGGAACAAGAGGCGATCGCCGGAATTCTAGGCGGTGACCCCACTGTAGGCCGCTGGGTCCGCAGTGGTCGGGAACAACCGATGTCCTGGTATGAGGCGAAAGGGATTCTGGAAAGTGTCTGCGATCGCCTCGGATTGGATATAGCTTATCGTCCCGAATCCAATGCCTATCCCACTCTGTTACATCCGGGACGGACAGCTTCTTTGTGGTTGCAGGACCGGAATATTGGGGTTTTCGGTCAACTCCATCCCCAACTTCGACAAGACCGAGAATTACCCAATGAAGTGTATATCTTCCAGATGGAGTTACAACCCATTTTAGATGCTCTCACACAAGATACCTTCGGACGCAAATTTAGCGCTTACTCCTCTTATCCGTCATCAGACCGGGATTTGGCTTTTTATGCGCCGGTTGAGGTGGCGGTAAGTGATCTCACTGGGGTGATGAGCCAGTCTGCCGGGTCTTTGTTAGAATCCGTGCAACTGTTCGATGATTATCGGGGACAGAATGTGCCAGAAGGACAACGAAGTTTAGCCTTTCGACTGGTCTATCGGGCCAGCGATCGCACCCTCACCGATGAAGAGATAGAACCGGCCCATCAGAAGGTTAGGGATGCCTTAGTCAGCCAGTTTGCTGTGAGTTTGCGCAGCTAACCCCCTCTCTTCCCGTAGGGCTGTTTCATTCTAAAATTTTCCTTGCACCGTAAGCTTTACAGCCCAAAAAATAATTGGGTCCGGAGAATGAAACAGCCCTACTCCAAGGAAGGGGAATAAGCCCCAAAATTCCTCTCCTTTCGAGGGTTACCCCACCAAGGAAGGGGAATAAGCCCCAAAATTCCCCTCCCTTGGAGGGGTGCCCCGCAGGGGCGGGGTGGTAAATTCTAGCTAGTCATCAAGTATTGATCTATGCACCCTACTCAAAAGTATATGTCTCTTCCAAATCAAGACACCACCCCGTCCCTTCGGGACACCCCTCCAAGGGAGGGGAATAAGGCTGTATCCCAGGCCAGATAAAGCGATTGAACCATGCAAAAATTAATTGGGCTGGGAGAATGAAACAGCCCTACCTCTCTTCCCGGGGACATATTCCCCAAAACCAACGGTCGGGGGTTCCTATTCCCGACCTGCTGTTAAACTCCCCTATTCCTGGGGATATAGCGGTTCAATTGTCAACCTCTACTCTCAAAAATTAAACGATGCCGAAGTATGTAATGTGGGGCAGCTACTGCGAAGATGTGCTGGAAAAACGGGCCCCTTATCGACAAGCGCACCTAGATGGAATTAGCGCCCAAAAAGCAGCCGGTTTAGTGATTACCCTGGGTCCTACGCAAGATGTCACCAAAGTATTTGGGATTTATGAAGCCCCAGATGAACAAACCGTCCGTGAGGCAGTCGAGGGTGACCCTTATTGGAAAAATGGGATTTGGACCGAGTACGAGGTCAAAGAATGGATCCAAGCATTTTAAAGGGGTTCCCTGAGTAGTTTCTGTGGGAAAACCCCTTCGGTGTAGGGGCGAGTCTCTGGGATTTCCTGACACCGAAGGGGTAAGGAAAGGGACCCGAGGGGTTTGGGAACGGATCAGGGGGAAATCTGGCTAAGTCTAGCGGGGGTTAACTCGATGAGAGGAACGCTAAAATCCAGGAAGTATCCTAAATTAAGATGCGATCGTTAAAAATCCGGGTTGATTAAAACTCTTAAATTTCTGAAGTGGAATATTACTATGCTTGTCTGCTCTAAATGCCATTCCCAGAACCCTAACTCCCACAAGTTTTGTCAAAAATGTGGGATGTCCCTAACCCATAAATCCTGTGGGCAATGTGGAGCCCCGGTGCTTGCCAGTGAGTTAAAGTGCCATAATTGCGGTGCCATCACGGGGCAAATTTGGCTGGCGATCGTCGATCGCCAACGAGTACCCCAGAGTCGGGATGTTGCAGCAGAGGTTGATACTCCAGCGGTTGAGGAATCGGTGTCTGTGGCAACCATGCCGACGGTGGAAATGGCTGTGGGATCAGTTTCCGAGGCGATCGCAACCCATATCCCGGAGGAATCGGAAATAGAACCCCAGGCAGGGACAACGGAAGAAGCTTCTCCGACTTCCTCTGAGACTTCTGACGTTGATACCATTGCTAGTCTGTCGGAAGTGCTCACACAAGTGGCGGAAAGTACAGAAACCTCGGAAACCCAGGGGGTTGAAGCGGCAGTGGAAACCCCCCCAGAAGTCGCTACCCTGAAAGAATCCCCCGAGATAGAAACGACAATAGAACCGACGGACGCGGATATTCCCGAAACACCGATTTCTGAAGAACAATCTGAGGCGGTAATCCCTGCGGCAACAGCATTAGAAATCCCCGAGGAAACCGAAGAAATTCTGCCTGCCGGGTCCTTTTTAGGCGAAGAAAACCGCTATCAACTTTTGGAGGATTTGGCCTTAAATCAACTGACTCAGGGGGAAATTCAGGTGAAGGTACTCGATTGCATTCCCTTGCAACAATCGCTCCTGTTCGCCTTGAGTTCTCACCCTGTAGAAATCCCCGATCGCATGGATAACCCCACTCCCGCTTTGGCCCTGGCAATTCCGGCGATCGCTAAAGCGTATCTGGCCCTCCACTCCCAATTTTACGCGATCGTTCCGGCTATCCATGATGCATGGCACTGGGGCGATCGCCGGGTCCTCCTCTTAGAAGACCGTTCCACCCAACCGGCCCTAATGGAATATGTCCAAACTAACCCCATCCTTCCCTCCCAGATTCTGCACTGGTTGCAGGAAGTGACAGAACTCTGGATTGGATTAGAGCCCTGGCATTGTCGGCAAAGTTTACTAGAACCCCAAAATCTCCGCCTAGATGTAGAAGACCAAATTTTGTGTCTGCAACGCTTATATCCCGACCAGCCCCATGCTACCCCGACTTTCACGGCAGTGGGACAGTTTTGGCAAACCCTCTTAAATGTGGCGCAACTGACAACCGACACAGAACAGGAGGAGATTTCAGAATTACAACAAGTGGTAGGGGAATTAGCCTCGGCAGAGTTGGACAATGTGGAAGAGTTGCGATCGCGCCTGGAAACCCTGCAATCTCAACTCCACCCGGCAACTCCCATCAGTTCCCCCCAATCTGACCCGCTTTATCTGGGTGCAATCACCGATAACCTAGATATGGATGACAGTCCCACGATGGTCATGCCGGTTCTGTTAGAAAGTCTCGAAGCCTCCGGAGAGACGGATATTGGACGGCAACGCACCCATAACGAAGATGATTTCGGCATTGAAACCCAAGTTAAGCAGCGTCAAGGTGCCAGAGCCTTCTCCACCCACCACAAGGGGCTTTACATTCTTTGTGATGGCATGGGAGGACATGAAGGCGGGGAAATTGCCAGTGCCTTAGCGGTGGAAAAGCTGCGGGAATATTTCCATCGCTATTGGCAGGATAGCTTACCGACTCAAGAGGTCATCTCTACCGGGGTTCTGTTTGCAAATCAGGCCATTTATGACCTCAACCAAACAGAACAGCGTGGTGGCAGTGGGCGGATGGGGACAACCCTGGTGATGGTGTTAGTTCAAGATCAGAATGTAGCCGTTGCTCATGTGGGGGATAGCCGTCTCTATCGTTTTACTCCCTCTCAGGGATTGCACCAGGTCACGGTGGATCATGAAGTGGGGCAGCGGGAAATTCAGCGAGGTGTGGATCCGGAAACGGCTTACTTGCGTCCCGATGCCTACCAGCTTACCCAGGCGCTGGGACCTCGGAATGAGGATTTTGTCAGCCCCGATGTGCAGTTTTTTAAGATAGAGGAAGATACCTTATTGATTTTGGCTTCCGATGGTCTGACAGATAATGATTTGTTAGAGACTCACTATTTGACTCATGTTGAACCCCTCCTGAATCCAGAAATGCCCTTAGAGCCTGGGGTTAAGGCGTTAATTGATTTAGGGAATCAATATAACGGTCACGATAATATTACGGCGATCGCCGTTCGTGCCCTGGTCCGCGAACGGTAAACCGCCCCGGCGTACCGAAAGCCGGGGTTTTGGCTTTCGGTGCGCTTCTAGTTTGTGCTTCGATCAGGTTTAAGACTGAGTTTCAATGATGTTTCAAGGAGTTGCCGAAGTGGTTACTCTGGTTTTGGTAGACGACACGAATTCTCCGATTAAACAGTGGCGGTTTGAGAATGCTGAGGTGATTCGCATTGGCCGATCGCCGGAACAGAATGATCTAGTGCTTGATGATCCGGTCGTGTCTCGCCTGCATTTGGAGTTACATCTGACCCAGGATAGCACTCACGGCAAAGTCTGGCAGTTGATCAATTACGGGACCAATGGCACGTTTGTCAATGGTCACCCAGCCCAGCAGTCGCGCCTCAGTAATGGGGCGCTGATTCAGTTAGCCCGAGGAGGTCCACTGTTAAAGTTTATCCTGGAAGCCCAAGCTTCCCCCTCTTCCCCGGCTTCCCCCTCTTCCCCGGCTTCCCCGGCTTCCCCGGTTGCCTCGGTTTGCACTCATGCCAATAATCCCCCCCATACCCTGTTTTGCATTCACTGCGGCGCGCCGATTCATGTGGAACGGCAGATCCGAGAGTATCAAATTTTGAAAACCTTGGGTCAAGGGGGAATGGGTACGACTTATCTGGCATTCGTTCCTCCGGAGGAAAATAACCCCCGTCCCAAAATGTTGGTGTTAAAGGAAATGAATGCGGATATGACCCGCATTCCCAAGGCAAGGGAATTATTTGAGCGGGAGGCACGGATCCTCAAGGGGTTGAATCATCCCGGAGTACCACAGTTTTATGATTTTTTTGTCGATGAGGGCAAAAAATATCTGGCAATGGCGATGATCCACGGTCAGGATTTGGAACAGCGGGTTTATCAGCGCGGTCCGGTTGTTTTATCTCAGGCGATCGATTGGATGATTCAAACTTGTGAGGTATTGGAGTATATTCATGCCCAAAGTCCGCCCATCGTTCACCGGGATATCAAACCGGCGAATTTGATGGTGCGGACGGTGGATAATCGAATTATCGTGCTGGATTTTGGGGCGGTTAAGGAAATTGGTACGCCTTTGGGTACTTGCATTGGCGCACCGGATTATACGGCACCAGAACAGAACCGAGGTGAGCCATTAACTCAATCGGATCTTTATGCGATCGGTGCAACGTTGATTTTTTTACTGACAGGGGAGAGTCCTCAGAAGTTTTTTGAGCTTCGCGGTTCGGGCTATGGGTTTAACCTCAAAGGTGATCCGCGCATTCCTCCCCAAGTCCGAGAGACGATTGAAAAGGCAACGGAATCTAAACCGAGCGATCGCTATCAAACCGCTGCGCAACTAGCTCGGGCTCTCTCGCAGTGCTTATAAATAGGGATATTCGGGATGACAGATGAGCGAAAACCCTCAGCTTTAGCTGGGCTAAACGATACCCAATCAGGCGATCGCTCCTCTGTTTTTTTCCCGGTTATCCTTATTCCAACCCTTCTACTCGTCTTCTTCCCAGGTTTCTACCGCTAAGAGGTGAACCACAGGATCTTTCATTGAAAAACCAAATTCAAGTAATTCTTTTTTCCAGTACGCCCATTCATCTCCATAGAGAAAGGCGATTTTCCAGAGGCTATCTGTAGGCTTGAGGATTTTTGATTCTACTAATGATCGCACCTGACGCTGTAATTTATCCATCGAGTGACAAACCTGCTGGGTCATAATACCTCTTTAATTTTCCAAAAACTTCTAACAACATTCAATTGCTTTCCAATCCTTTTACCATACTTCGCAAGGTTTTATTCGCCATCCTCGTAGAGTTGACGGTGGATTTTTGCTGGAGGGGTATGCCGTTCCAGCGCGAAGTTGGGTTTCCGCTTCCAGACCTCTTTAAAAAGTGCCTGCATTTTTTACCATCAGTTTCAGCTAGTCAAGTTCGTTAGACCGTCGAGTCGGTTTGGCATCGGCCTTGACACACTTCCAGCCGAACAGGGTATATAATCCGGAGATTTGCACGGTTTGTGTAAACCACCTGAAGCTAAGGAAACGTTTTGAACCATTGGAAAGTCCTTTCTTTTTGCTCTGTCCGATATTCTAGGTCAATGGGAGGAATGATCATCGGTTCTCGACTATCAAAAATGTCGAGCCACGCTATCTTCGCTATCTTGATGGAGCGGCTATCCCCAACTTCAGTCAGTTGAGTGCCGGTTCGGAAAAATCCTAGATTCGGTAATCGGTGGAAAAGCTACTTTATATCTTTTATCGTAGCACGCTGCTTTTGGCAAGTCTATTTTTTATTTTTTTTTACGAATCGCCTCATCTGTGACTCCCCAGAGCCTTTCACCCGATTCCTGGTTCCTGGGGTCCTGGCTGGGAGCAAACCTCTAACCCTATCGGTTACGCTTGCCCTAGATGGCGATCGCGTTGATCACACTCACCTGGGAGGCGCTTTCTTCAGAATCATACGGTCTGCACATTTCGGGAAGGATTAAGCTTGTTGGGGCTACCTACAACAGTAAGCAGCGCGATCAGATTCCTACCGGATAACCAATCAATCCCTAGGGCGATCGCAGAGGGTCGAAGTTGAACTTCTTGAGCGTTGAACTCGCTTTGGCGCTTGCTATGGGTACGGAATTGGGTGGGATTTTTAGTGGAGAGTTTTTTCTCTACTAAAGTAGTTTATCACAAATTTTCTCAATTGTTGCACATTGGAGAAATGGGGGAGATGGGGAGATGGGGAGATGGGGGAGATGGGGGAGATGGGGAGATGGGGAGATGGGGAGATGGGGAAGATGGGGGAGATGGGGAGATGGGGAGATGGGGAGATGGGGAGATGGGGGAGATGGGGGAGATGGGGAGATGGGGAGATGGGGGAGTCCAGCATTTTAGAGCGGACTCGGAAGGGGACCCAACCCCTTTCCCTCTCCTTTGAGGAGAGGGCCTCTTTTTTTGAGGTTTAGAGGGGACTGGAAGTAGAAGCCTCAACTATTACCTGGATGAGGGCTTTGTGCTTTTCCCTTCAGGGGTAAGGGGTTGGGGGTTATCTCTGAAACACTCAAGCGCGATCGCTCAGTCTTTCTTTCTCCGGTTGGAGGGATTTCAGGAGACTCTTGACATTTTTACTGCTATAGCCGACTTCTAGAGTCGGTTCTCCTTGTAAAAGGGTGTCAATTTGGGTTAAATAATCAACGATCCGACTTTCACTTCTAATCGTGCGTCGGAGGCGATCGCCTAAAGGCGTGATAATCTGATAGAGTTGTTGTTGTTGAACCAGGGGTTCCGCCTCCGGTTGCACCAGGGCATGGCTGCGGAAAAGCAAAAATTTCTCCGGCTTTTTAGTGTTAAAAACCTCGCGTAATTCCTCAAAAATTTGACTCATCAACGCCGTAGTTACATATTCCAACAAAACAGGCTGAAGGCAGAATAAAGCACGGTGCGGGTCTGCACTTTTTTCCAGCAGCGATCGCCGTCCCAAAGAAGCCACCGCTTCTAATAATTCCTGTAACGGCACCGGCAATAACATCGTCTGGCGCAGACGCTCCAAAGATAGCGGTTGACGCTCGATCGCCAGCCAATATAGAATTTCTTTTTCTAACGCAGACAAGCGATCGCACTGTTGGGCGAGCAACTCTCCGATTTCCCCAAACACTAATGTGCCATGTTTCAAAAATTCCGCAACTTGGCCCCCAAATAATTCTTGAATCGTCCGAGCTGCAATTTTGAGTTCTAAAGGATTGCCGCGATATAGGTCAAATAAATTAGCCCATGCAGGTTCGGCAATCAATCCTTTATCTTTTAAAATTTGAGTAGATGCCTCTGCATTTAACCCCGTCAATTGTAGAGACCGAACGGGTAAATAATCCCCTTCTTGTAAACTGATTTCCTTGGGATTTTCCCAACTGGTCATCAGCACACAGCTCTTGTGGGGTTGGCACGAAAGCCGTTTAAAAAAGTCTCCATACTCTTCATAACCGGCGCGATACTGTCCCGAGAGTTCACCCCCTTGTAAAAGGGTTTCCACACCATCGAGGATTAATAAACAGCGATGACGGCGACAATATTCCAGGAGTAGGGAGATTTTATCATTGAGTTCCGGAACAGAATAAGCGCTCTGATGAGGGTAGATCAATTTGAGTAGATTGTCTAGCAGGTCGCTCAGGGGTGGACCCTGGTGCAAATTTCGCCATAACACCGAATCAAATTGATCTTGGAGTTGGTGAGCCAGTTTGACGGAAAGGGCAGTTTTGCCCATCCCTGCCATTCCCAAAATGGACACCACTCGGCACTCTTGCTCTAAAATCCACTGCTTCAAGGTGGCTAGTTCAAGTTCTCGCCCATAAAAAATTGAACTATCCGGTGCCTCGCCCCAATCATAGATGGATTTAACACAAGAGGCTGACCCATTCAGGAGTCCATTGCTCTTCAAGGTTATGCCAGTCTGATGGTCCTGATACTCGCTGACCAGAATCTGTTGTAACTTGGCCATTTTACCGGGTCCAGCGCCCCCGATTTTAAATTTTTTGTACACTTCACCGAGTCGTTTGCGGACCGCTTCGGGTCGAATGCCCAGGTTAATGGCGATCGCGGCGATGGATTCACCATGCAGCGCATAAGATAAGACCTGAATTTCCGAGTCCGACACGCCCCGTTCGACTGTTACCACCTTTAAAAAGTCTTGAGGAATCACAGCAGTTCTCTCACCCTTATGTAACGACGACTGTTGCCTTGGTCTTAGATGCAAATAAGTGAGTTTTTGTTCATTCCCAATTTTATCTCGCTTCAGTGAGAAAACAATCGAGTTGTGGAGGATTCCCCTCACTAAACAGAGTTTATGGGCAGGGACCTTAGACTTCACAGCCGTTGAGAGTGGGTTAAGTCAGGATTCATTCAAGGTTAAGTTTGGGTTCAGGGTCCTCATGATCTAGCCGCGATCGCCCCATCATCAGGCAAACCCCAAAACCACCTCTTCATAGAGATAAGAGCGTTCCATCCCCAGTAATCTAGCACTCCATTCCCGATCCACGTGCAACCACTGGCTCATCACCGCCCCTAAATCATAATTGCCCTGGAGTCGGCGTCCGATTAAAGCCCCACCGGGATTTAAGTATTGCGCCATCTTGGCGATCGCCCCCTCTAACTCCCCAGGGGCCATCCCATCCCCGAAATTTGACATAGAAATCAGGTCAAATCCCCCCGCTTGACCGAGTTCCACCACTTTTTCTAAAAACTGACCGCCATGCAGTTTCAGGCGCTGGGTACCCAGGGCCAAAATAGTCCCTTGGGCAAACCCTTGTAAATACACCGGGACCCCTTTTAACCCCTCAGCGTAGGAGTTGGCAAACAGTTGGGTCATAAAATAATTTTCCTGGGGAGGCATCTTGTTGAGGGCCATCGCCAACCTCTGAGCAAAATGCTCCCCAAAAGACAGTCCCTGCCACCCCTTCACCGGCATTTCCCCAAAAATGTTCACCAGTTCCTCGGGGGTGAAAATAGACTCAACCCAATCTTGCCACCCAGGATGAGCAAGACTTTGTGCTGGATCGTGAAGCGGATCCAAACCCAATGCCGAAAATTGGGCCGATAACTGAGTCGTCAGGGTCTCAAATCGGCCCACCTGATTGACGCCTTGGGCAACTTGTTCGAGTCGCGCATCCCAGAAAGATAACGTTGCTTCTGGAAGATAGGGCCGCAATTCTTTGTAGAGGTCCAGTCGTTCCCGACTGCTCGTGGTGCGATCGCCACCAATCAGCGCCAGTTGGTCAAATAAAGGTAAATGTAGCAATGCCTGACGGCGCAACTCCACTAAATGTAATTGCGCCGGATTGCTATCCACCGCTTCAATTTGTCCCACCATCGGCGAAGCTAATAAACTCAACGCCGTGCAACCGCCAGAGGCAACCACTAAAACTCGTAATAAATTTTCCTGGCATTCTCCCAATTTTTCCGCAACAGAGAGCTCGATGCGAGGATCTTCGGGAACTTGAGAAAAACTGATTTCAGAGGCAGTGGAATTTTCTAAGCGCTGCATGAGGGCTACAATCCTAGACGATCAAGAATCACTTTATTATTATTCCAATCCCTAGCAGCTACCGGACGGTTTGTGACAGTTTGCCAAGTGACTGACCCGGTGATTCTTCCCTTTTATTTATTCTCTATCCAGAGATAGATCCCAAATCGGCCACCTGAAATAATGTCAAGGATTTACCTTTCTATTTACCCGGCAATCTAGGATTTAACTGGACTGACCCATCACCGGGTAAAAGAGCAATTCATGACCTGCCCCTTTCTGAATAATCAGGGGAAAACCCGAGTTTGATACTCTGCAAAGGCGCGGTTCCCTGGCTTTCCCCTGAAACTAAATTGCTTTTACTCTCTCCTAAGAAACCATTACCGCTTCCTTTCCTTGGTTTTGAAGAATTAGCCCATATTCTAATCCTTCTACCACCGCTTGATAGGAAGCTTCAATAATATTTGTAGAAACCCCCACCGTTGTCCAGCGTTGATGACCATTGCTCGATTCCACTAAAACCCGAGTTTTAGCCGAAGTTCCGGCCCCCCCATCCAGAATTCTGACCTTATAATCCGTAAGTTGGAAGTCCGCTAAAGCGGGATAAAAATTAACCAATGCTTTTCGCAGGGCGGCATCTAAAGCCGAAACGGGACCATTGCCTTCAGCCGCTTCTAAAATATTTTTGCCATTGACTCCCACTTTAACCGTTGCCAAAACATTGGTCATCCCTTCGAGTTGTTCGCAATGGACGTGAAAGCCTTTAATTTCAAAAAATGTCTGGCGATCGCCTACTGCTTCATGCATTAACAATTCAAAACTCGCTTCCGCTGCCTCAAATTGATATCCCTGATTTTCCAACTCTTTCAACTTCTCCAAAATCTGCCGACATTTTGGATCTTTTTTGTTCAAATCAATCCCAAAGCTCTCGGCCTTTGCCAAAATATTACTCATTCCGGCTTGGTCGGAAACCACAATTCGGCGCTTATTGCCGATTAATTCCGGTTGGAGATGTTCATAAGTCAAGGGATTGCGCTGGACCGCAGAAACGTGAATTCCCCCCTTATGAGCAAAGGCTGAAAGTCCCACAAATGGAGCATGATCATCCGGGGCGAGATTGGCTACTTCGCTGATATAGCGACTGGTTTCGGTCAGTTTAACCAAGTGACTCGAATCGATGCAATCATAGCCCAGTTTAAGCTGAAGATTGGGAATTAAAGAGCAAAGGTTGGCATTGCCGCAGCGTTCGCCATAGCCATTAATTGTGCCTTGAACCATGCGGACTCCTTCGAGAACCGCAGTTAAGGCGTTGGCAACGGCAGTTTCTGCGTCATTGTGGGTATGAATGCCAAAATTGATGGGAATCTCAATATTTTGGCGGAGGGTTTGAATCACGGTGCGGGTGATTTGGCTGATTTCATGGGGTAGGGTGCCGCCATTGGTGTCGCAGAAAACAATCCATTCCGCACCGGCTGCGATCGCCGTTTCTAGGGTTTTCAGCGCATAAGCAGGATTGTGTTTGTATCCATCAAACCAGTGTTCGGCATCATAAATCACCTGTCGTCCCTGACTCCGCAAAAACTCGATAGTATCGCGGATCATCTCCAGGTTTTCTTCCCGGGTCGTGTTGAGTCCTTCAATCACATGAAGATCCCAGGATTTGCCAAAAATCGTCACCCAGCGGGTCCCTGCGGACAGAATTGGCTGTAACATGGGGTCCTCTGCTGCCGTTTTTCCCGGACGACGGGTGGAACAAAAAGCGACTGCTTCAGCGTTCTGCAGAGGTTCTTCTTGGAGTCTCCAGAAAAATTGGACATCTTTGGGATTAGCCCCAGGCCATCCGCCTTCGATAAAAGGTACTCCCAGGCGATCGAGGCGGTGAGCAATTCGCAATTTATCCTCGATAGACAGAGACATCCCCTCGCGCTGGGAGCCATCTCTTAGGGTGGTGTCGTAGATCCAAATCCGGTTGGTGGTATCTGCATTCATAGTTTTGGTCATTGGTCCTTGGTCATTTGTCATTTGTCATTGGACAGGGGAGATGGGGGAGGTGTGGAGATGGGGAAGATGGGGGAGAGTACGTTTTTTAGGCTTAACTCCATCTCCGGTCCCCTCCCCTGTGTCTTGGGGAGGGGACCGGAAGTGTATTTAAATGTCAGGCCAATCCCCCTGAACGTAAAAACCCTACTCTTCTAAGCTCCCCCATCCTCCCCATCCTCCCCATCCTGATGGCGGTCCTCCCCATCCTCCCCATCTCCCCAAAAGGTGTAAAAATAGAGAGTGAAATGCTTTGAGTGAGTTGAGATGCCAAAAGTAGAAGTTGGGGGAAAGACCTTACAGTGCGATCGCGGGGCCAATCTCCGGCAGGTTTTGTTAGATAACGGGATTGACCTGTACAATGGCAAGGCAAAATTGATTAATTGTCGTGGCCTTGGTAGTTGTGGCACTTGTGCGGTGGAGATTCAAGGGGAAGTCTCGGCTCCCAACTGGCGGGACCGAACTCGGCGATCGCTCCCTCCTCATTCTCCCGCAAAAAATCTCCGATTAGCTTGTCAAACCCAAGTTTTAGGTGATGTAAAGTTGACAAAATATGACGGATTCTGGGGACAAGGGGAAAATCCGCTGTGGACAGCAGAAGGGTAGGGCTTTGAGGCATTTAGCATTAAAAATTAATAATTTGAGGGCAATTTTTTCTCGGAACAGGAAAGCCTTATTGTAAATTATACTCCCCTGTCTTCTGATTCATTAAAACCCAGTGAATGAAGTCCCGGGGAAAATTTTAAACTAATCTTCGGGATGGGAACTTGACAAAAAGCCTACTTTTATAAAACAAATTACCCTAATTTTTTAATGAAGACATCAAACGATATCATTATTATTGGCGGTGGCATTATCGGCTTATCCATTGCCATTGACTTGAAACTGCGTGGGGCATCGGTGACGGTTTGTACGCGATCGCTACAGGAGGGAGCCACCTATGCAGCAGCGGGAATGTTGGCCCCGCAAGCGGAGGCTGTTCCCCCGGGACCGATGCTGGATTTGTGCTTGCGATCGCGATCGCTCTATCCGGACTGGATTAGCAAAATAGAAGACCTTAGCGGCGTCTCTACCGGCTATTGGCCTGGGGGTATCCTCGCCCCGGTTTATGAACCCAACCCACGGGGGACCCTCTACCCTCTGGATTCAGAATTTCCCGCCACTTGGGTTGACAAATGTCACCTAGACCTGTACCAACCTGGTTTAGGTGAGGCAGTCGTTGGCGGGTGGTGGTATCCCGAAGATGGACAAGTGGATAATCGCGCCCTTGCCAATGCGTTATTAAAGGCAGCCCGAGAATTGGGAGTCGAGATTCGCGAGGGCGTCATCCTGGAGGGGATTATCCAGAGACAACAGCAGGCAGTCGCCCTGCGCACGAACCAGGGAGAATTACACGCCTCCCATTATGTCCTGGCAACCGGGGCCTGGAGTCATCAACTCCTGCCGATTCCGGTTCATCCTAAAAAAGGGCAGATGCTCTCGGTGCAGGCCCCTGTCAATTCCCCGGTGCAGCCGCCTCTAAGTCGCGTATTATTTGGACCGGAAACCTACATCGTTCCGCGACGGGATGGCCGGATTATTATCGGTGCTACGAGTGAGGATGTGGGGTTTACCCCGAGTAACACTCCTGCGGGAATCAAACTCTTGCTAGAACGGGCGATGCGCCTCTATCCGGCCCTAGGGGATTATCCCATCAGTGAATGTTGGTGGGGATATCGACCGGCGACTCCGGATGAATGGCCAGTTCTGGGTCCCAGTGCGATCGCCAATTTAACCTTAGCCACAGGTCACTATCGCAACGGGATTTTACTGGCACCGATTACCGCTGCCCTGATTGCCGATTCGATTCTCCAGGAGAATACGGATCCCCTGCTATCACACTTTAGTAGTCAGCGATTTTTTACCTCATCTGCTCAACCCACTGGATCTCCCATGAGTAATTCTCTCACCTACGCCACCGCCAAACCCTCTGTCCCTTCTCCGGAATCTTTGTTACAGCAGTTAGATCAGCCGGTCACCATTGCGGGGCGATCGTTCCAGTCGCGGTTAATGACCGGGACGGGCAGATATCGGTCAATGGAGGAAATGCAGCAAAGTATTATCGCCAGTGGTTGTGAAATCGTGACAGTGGCGGTGCGTCGGGTGCAAACCAATGCACCGGGACATGAGGGATTAGCGGAGGCGATCGACTGGAGTAAAATCTGGATGTTGCCCAATACTGCCGGATGTCAAACTGCTGAAGAAGCGATTCGCGTGGCCAGATTGGGTCGAGAAATGGCGAAACTCCTGGGTCAAGAGGATAATAATTTTGTCAAATTAGAGGTAATTCCCGACCCTAAATATCTGTTACCGGACCCGATCGGCACCTTGCAAGCGGCAGAACAATTAGTCAAAGAAGGGTTTGCCGTGTTGCCTTATATTAATGCTGACCCAATGTTAGCCAAGCGCTTAGAAGAGGTGGGTTGTGCTACAGTCATGCCCTTGGGGTCACCGATCGGGTCAGGACAGGGAATTAGTACCGCTGCGAATATTGCCATTATTATTGAGAATGCTCAAGTGCCGGTGGTAGTGGATGCCGGGATTGGCGTGCCTTCCGAGGCGGCTTTGGCGATGGAGATGGGGGCGGATTTGGTCTTGATTAATAGTGCGATCGCCCTCGCCAAAAATCCCGCCGCAATGGCAAGGGCGATGGCCCAAGGGGTAGAAGCCGGACGTCTAGCCTATCTCGCCGGTCGTATTCCCATTAAATCTGCCGCCAGTGCTAGTTCTCCCCTCACTGGCACGATCGCCCCTTGATAGATAGAATTTCCCACCCTCTATCTGTAGGCTTAACTCAGATATAAAAATTGGGTTTCTGGACCTTGCTTGCAAAACCAGCAGAAATGTTGTCCAGAAACCCGCTTCTCTTCCCGTTCCTGTATCCAGGTTGTTGGATAAGAGTCGGGGTTGGGCCGTTCGGTTGTTATCGTTTGTTACCCTTATGCTTTTTAGATTAACAACAGCTTGAGGAGTTGTCTATACTCACTGACTGGCCTAACTTTACTAAGGCTTTATAAAGACGCTCGCAGGTGTGAAGTTGCCTTGAAGCAATCTTCAAAATTGTCATTTTGTTAAGGTAGTGTGGGGGATTTCCTATACTCCGGATGAACAGCGAGGCGATTTCCAACCCTTGATGGGACACTAAGCCAATGGTTAAGTAAAGAGGGTTCTTAAAATTGGCTTCGGGAGTGGCAATACTTACTCTCTCTCTATCTATAACGGTAAGGGCGGGGCAGTGTTCCCGCAGGTTTGGGGGAGGATGGGGAGGATGGGGAGGATGGGGAGGATAACGACTTGCTATCGTTTCCACCCTATCTCCCCTATCTCCCCTATCTCCCCTATCTCCCCCATCTCCCCCATCTCCCCCATCTCCCCTATCTCCCCTATCTCCCCCATCTCCCCTATCTCCCCTATCTCCCCTATCTCCCCTATCTCCCCCATCTCCCCTATCTCCCCTATCTCCCCTATCTCCCCCATCTCCCCCATCCTCCCCGTTCCCAGGATGGGACCAAACCCGGTACTCGCCTTCCCTAAAATTGATGATGATTGCGGGATCAATCTTTACCGTCATCTGATAAAGTAAAATTAGGTAGGTAGAAAGACTGAGGTTTTAACAAATGCCCTATAGTGAAGATGAAGGCGGATTGCTCAATAATTTTGCAAAAGAGCCGAAAATGTACACCGCCACCCCTCCAACGACCACGGAAAAACGTAACTACGTGGTCCAGGCGGTTTTGGGCCTTTTATTAGTCAGCGGTTTAGTGGTCTTAGCTGCCTCGATTTCTAACCTTAGCTAATTAGAACAGCCTTTTTAAACCTGGTTGTATGAACAAGGGGAGACGACTGAAGTCGTCACTACGAACAAAGCAGGAGATGACTGACGTTATTTTTGAATGTTTGTAGTAAAGACTTCAGTCTTTTTTTCTGGGAATTTTTCCGGACGATCGCCCAGGTGTTATCCCTCCTGAACCTTTGAGGAACTCCTGGAAAGAGTATCTGTTCACGCCAACTTTGCCGCTGGAGTTAAGTGTTAAGTGTACCCTCGGCAGAGTTTGCACCCTTATTCCCTGCACTCGTGATCCTGATACGATGATCGTAACGGATATTCTTCCCCTAACAGTTTTGGACGTTAATCGGCAAACCTACAAGCAGCTTAAACTGGCGCTGAGTCTGAATTTACGCCGTCAAATCTTTGTGGCGGTGTGTGATGACTTGCCCCTGCGAAACCGCTTGGCAAAGGGTTTAGCTGCGGATTTGAAAGCGGATTGTGGCAGCGGGGAACCCCAGGAGAATGGAGGCGGGAAAACTCGGCAATCGGAATATCCTCGATTGGTCAGTTTGGAGTTAAATCTTCAGGACCCCAATCCTGTCGCCCAAATTGAGGCATGGATCACTCGTCATCCTTTGCCAGATCCGCGATCGCCTTTGCCGGTGTTTCAGGTCCTTGGGTTGGAAAAATTAACCAAGGCAACTCCAGCGGTGCAATGGTCGTTTTTGGCGGACTTAGAGGCGAGTGAGGGCCGCTTGAGTGATCCAGGCGATCGCCTGTTTTCTTGTAGTATTTTACTCTGGGTCTCCCGTCCCTGGGGTCGAACCATTGCCCAATCTGCACCCCAATTTTGGCACTGTCGCACGGGACTCTTTGAGTTTGAGGGCGAACCCACCCCCGTCGCCCAGTCTCCAGAGTACAGTCAAACCACCATTGAAGCATCCCCCGTCATCCCCCGGTTACCCCAGGAAAATCCCCCACCACGACCATTACTCCCATTAGAACAATCCCACCGAGAGACAGAAGGCGACTACCTCCCCCTCAAAACCCCCACTCCCCTCCTCACCGCCCCTATCTCCCCCCTCTCTCTCCCATCTCCCCCATCTCCCCCATCCCCCCCATCTCCCCCATCTCCCCCATCCCCTCCCAAACCTCCAGCAAAGCTGGTGGAATTAGTCTGGGCCACGGTTAATGCACGAATCAGCGCCGATGTCAAGGCTGAATTAGTGCCTTCTGCGGCCAATACCCTCCCCGTGACGCTGTTGGAACAGGTGGAACAACTGCACCAGAGCGGGACCTCTCGGGGGGAACTGGCTCATGCTTATCTAAAATTGGGTTCGTTCTATCGAGATAGGTTATCCCAGGGGAGTAGCGGGAATCAAAATGGGGCGACAGTGGACCCGGAGTTGTTGCCGCAATATCTGACCCTGGCAATTCTGGCATACCAAGAGGCGATCGCCTTGATGGAGAAGGATGCGCCGGAGTGGGGGGATCTGGCGAATGACTTGGGAAATTGTCACTGGATGCGATCGCGTTATCCATCGCAACCGGAGGAGAAACTCGCCAACTTATTCAAGGCAGTTGAACTCTATCACCAAGGATTGCAACATCTGGATGCGGAGGCCCAACCGGCTGTCTGGGCGCGGATTCAGAATAATTTAGGGGCAGTCTATAGCGAATTGGCCCGGTATCAAGACCGTCAGGAAAATTTACAGCGTTCCATCCTGGCCTACCAACAAGCCTTAGACTATCGCAAGGGGGAACCCGGTGGGGATATGCGGCCTTATGCGGCGACTCAGAATAATTTGGGAACGGCCTATTGGAACTTGGCCCAACATCGGGATGCGGTGGAGAATTTAAAACAAGCGGTTTCGGCCTATAGTGAAGCGTTGCGCCATCACTCGCGATCGGAACAGCCCCTAGAATATGGGATGATTCAAAATAATTTGGGCACAGCCTATTGGAATTTAGCCCAGTATGAAAAACCCAAAGATTATCTGATGCTGGCGATCGCCGCTTATCAGATTGCTTTAATGTATCGGACAAAACAGACAATTCCGGCGGCTCATGCTGCGACTCAAAATAATTTAGGAACCGCCTATTGGCATCTGGCCAATCACTCGCAATCGGAACCCGAACTGAGGGCAGAATTTTTAACTGAGGCGATCGCCGCCTACGATGCCGCCATTACCTTGGGAGAAACACTCTGTCACCAGGGCGGGGGTGAGTCTTCTGCGCCAAAAATACTAGCCTTTGATTTGATTGCCGCTCATACAAACTTGGGATTGGCTCATTATCAACTGGTGACCCAAACCAACGCTATCCCCGATGCCACCTGCCGCGCTCAACATCTCCATGCCGCACTGGATCATTATATCCAAGGGGCGACTGCCACTCAAGACCAACCGGAACGCCATCAAAATGCCTGGGCCTATATTGTCCAAATTGTTCGCACCATTTATGCGGAATTTGGCATCGAGGGCCAAACTCGGGCATTATCGCGAGTCCCCGGTTCCCTGTTAAGCGAACTCATGCGCCGCTTGTAACCCAGTTTCGTCTATCTCTCTTTGAAGGTTGACAAGTGTTAATAGCGAACAAGTTAAAGAGACTGGAGAGACCGGAAGCCAGGGGATACCTGTACAAGGAAAACCCCGAATGTCATAATTCAAAAATTAAACAATAAAAGCCAAGAATTGGCGAGATGACCCGTAGATTTTTTGCAAACAGAACAGCTATAAACTCAAGTCGAAGGATGACCCAGAAGATTGCTATAATAATCACCAAAGAATAATGGGATTTTAATAAAGAAGCCGGGGAGAGAGCCAGCCAACGGGCAAACCCCGCCAAAATCGGTCCAGCAATTGGGAAGCGAGCAAATTCTAGGGGCAGCATCAGGAGAACCCTAAAAAAACCTATCCGACTGCTAAGGAAAGCAACCGCTAGATCACACGAGCGACCCGGGCAAACCGATTGGAAAAAACAGTAAACAAAATCACTAGGAATTTTTGGGCGTGAACAGTACCCCTATCTTGAAAAAATTTGAGTCAAACAACCTGTTTCCCTTTGCGTTAGATCGATTTCAGCATGAGGCGATCGCCGCCTTAGAAGCAGGCCGGTCCGTGGTGGTTTGTGCGCCCACGGGTTCCGGGAAAACCTTAATCGGAGAATACACCATCCACCGCGCCTTAAAACGGGGTGGACGAGTCTTTTACACCACCCCCCTCAAAGCCCTCTCTAACCAAAAACTGCGCGACTTTCGGCAACAGTTTGGAGAGGAAAACGTGGGACTGCTCACCGGGGATATCTCCATCAACCGGGATGCAGCAGTGTTGGTGATGACCACGGAAATTTTTAGAAATATGCTCTACGGTACCTCCATTGGGGCCGTGGGGACTTCCTTACATGGAGTCGAGGCGGTAGTTCTGGACGAATGCCACTACATGAACGATCGCCAACGGGGCACCGTCTGGGAAGAATCAATCATCTACTGTCCTCCGGAAATTCAGCTTGTCGCCCTCTCGGCCACCGTTGCCAACGCTGGACAGTTAACCGAATGGATCTCCCAGGTACATGGACCCACCCAGTTAATTTACTCGGATTATCGACCCGTTCCCCTAGAATTTTACTTTTGCAGCGCCAAGGGACTGTTTCCCCTGCTGAGTAAAGATCATACCAAGATTAACCAGCGCCTGATTAAAACCCCAGGGAAAGGCAGAGGGTCGAATCGAGATGAACCGGGGTTAATTGAGTTATTGACCCATTTGCATGAGCAGGATATGCTTCCGGCGATTTACTTTATCTTCAGTCGTCGGCGTTGTGATGATGCAGTTGCCCAAGTCTCTGACCTGAGTCTGGTGACGCCCCAAGAAGCGGCACAACTGCACAAACGAGTCCATGAATTTCTAGCCAAAAACCCAGAAGCAGAACGCACGGGACAACTGCAACCCCTCCTCCGGGGAATCGCTGCCCATCATGCCGGAATTTTACCCGCCTGGAAAGGATTAGTCGAAGAACTGTTTCAGGCGGGTTTAATTAAAGTCGTCTTTGCTACAGAAACCCTGGCGGCAGGAATTAATATGCCTGCGCGAACGACAGTGATTTCCAGTTTATCCAAGCGGACCGATGATGGACATCGACTCTTAAAAGCCTCAGAATTCCTGCAAATGTCCGGTAGAGCCGGTCGTCGAGGGATGGATGAACGGGGCTATGTGGTCACCGTTCAGACCCGATTTGAAGGGGCAAAAGAAGCGTCCTACTTAGCCACGGTGGGACCGGATCCGTTAGTGAGTCAGTTTACTCCCACTTATGGGATGGTGTTAAATTTGCTGCAAACCCATACCTTAGAGGAAACCAAAGAACTGGTGGAATCGAGTTTTGGGCAGTATTTGGCAACCCTGCACCTGCAACCGAAATTGCAAGATATTTCCAAACAAACCCAGGAATTAGCCAGTCTCAAAAAGCAGTTGCAGGGGGTGGATGAGGACCTGTGCAAGGGATATCAAAAATTACGCGATCGCATGAAGGTGGAACGGCAACTGCTCAAAACCTTAGAGGAGCAAGCTTTAGAATCCACTCGGACGATCGCCGCGCAGGCCCTTTCTACCGCTGAACCGGGACAATTGCTCAGTCTCAAAGGCCGTCATATTGTCACCAAAGAGCCTATTTTGGCGGTTTTGGTGGCCAAAGCACCGGGACCGGGGAAATCGCCGATTTTGGTCTGCTTGAGTCAAAGCAATCGCTGGTATGTGGGGACGGGACTGGATGTGGTGGAATTGCATGAACCGCTACCGAGGTGGAATCAATTTGAATCCCCGTTACCCCCGGGAGAATTGATCCTCAAACCGGGACAATCCCGCAAGGGAAATGAAGATACAGCAGCGATCGCCCAGTTGATTCCCCTGGAAGTTCCCACCTTTTATGCCCCAGAAGTAGTGGAACAGGAGGGACGAATTGCGGCCCTGGATGCTCAACTCAAGGACCATCCTCTCAATCAATATGGACATCCTGGCACTCTGGTTAAACATTTCAAACGCTATAAGAAGCTAGAAAGCGACCTCAGCAAGGTCAAAAACAAGCTGGATAGCCATCTCACCGCTCACTGGGAAGAGTTTCTGGATTTGATTAACATTCTGCAACAGGTGGGATGTTTACGACAGTTGGAAACCCAAACCGATGGCGATGAAGAGGCGATTGAAAACCTGACTTTTGAGGTGACTCCCCTGGGAGAAAGTGCGGCGGCGATTCGGGGAGATAACGAGTTATGGCTGGGATTAGCCCTGATGTCTGGCTGTTTAGAATGGTTAGAACCCCATCAGTTTGCTTGTGCTTGTGCCGCCTTGGTGACAGAGGTTTCCCGTCCTGATAATTGGACGAATTATAATCTGTCCCGAGAGGTGGAGGGGGCCTTGTCGCAACTCCAAGGAGAACGACGACAACTGTTTCAACTGCAACACCGCCATCGAGTAGCACTACCGATTTGGTTAGAACGGCAATTAATTGCGATCGTGGAAGAGTGGGCGCTTGGGGTGGAATGGACCGAACTCTGTGCGAATACGAGTTTAGATGAGGGTGATATTGTGCGAATGTTGCGCCGGACTTTGGATTTCTTGTCTCAAATTCCCTATGTCCCTCACATTTCTGAGGGGTTGAAGGTGAATGCTTATCGGGCGATTCAGTTGATTAATCGCTTCCCGGTGAATGAGACAGTGGATTAAGCCATTGGCGGGGATTTGAAGGCTCCTCAAACGCTACAGGTTTGGGGGTGCGATCGCCCTCCCCAAGATATCGGGGAGGGTTAGGTTTTATCCCTGATGCCGCATTAATAATGATCAATAAAAACCCGCACCCTCAAGGGTCTGGCTCTACAAACGAAGCCCGCCTGCGCGGCGTCAGAAAGAAAAACGACTTTGTTGATTAGCCGTTTCGTTCGAGAGGATTGAGAAGGTGAAAGAATATACATTTAAACTGGATGATTCAATCAGCCAATTTGTTGAACAGTTCCAAGACTATGGGTTTCAAGATTCGAGGGCGCTTGTTATGACAGCGCTGCAAAGATTGCGATCGGCTTTAGAATCAGCTAAATTACAAGAATCAGCCGCCCTTTATGCGGAAATCTATGAAGAAGAGCCAGAGTTACAAGCATTAGCGGAAGCTGGGTTAGAAGAATGGCCGAAAGAATAAAACTCCAGATCAATTACCGCCTTCGCCGACTGCGGAAGCTACCTCCCCGAGTGCGAGAGGGGGTGCGAATGGAGTTGGAGTTCTCTTCGGGGTTGGGAACGTTCACCCCACCGGAATTCTTGGAGGTTCTGGGGGGTACATAATAATGAATTTCATTGCAGGGATTTCCCCAAGCGTCCCAACATTCTTGATAGTCTGCTTGATCGCTTTCATCGGAATTGGATTCTGTTGTCGCTTGCAAATAGTCGATGATTTTTTGGGCTAATTTGTGATTTTGGGTATCCCCTTGCTGAGAAAACAGTTGGGCGGCTTGCTGGAAGTCTGCCATTGCTGTGGAGGGGTCTTTTAGGGCATAGTGAGCGCCACCTCGTTCCAGATAAGCTTGTGCATAATTGGGCTGGTTCTGAATCGCGAGATTGTAGTCTTCTAGTGCTTTTTCCTCATTTCCGAGTTCATAATGAGATAAACCTCGGTTGTAGTAGGCTTCGGCAAAGTTAGGATTGAGTTGGATAGCTTTGTCGTAGTGTTGAATGGCTTGGAGATTATTTCCGAGTTCTGAGTAAGCGATTCCTTGTCCGATGTAGGCTTCCGGTTGACTGGCATTCAGGGCGATCGCCTGGTTAAAATATTGAATGGCTCGCCTATAGTCTCGTTTACTAATTTCCGCAGCGCCTCGATTATTAAAGCCTACCGCTTTTTGAGCAGTCGCCATTCGTTGGTTAATGATGGTCAAATTAGTTTGATAACTTGATAACTTTTGTTGAGCGGTTGAACTGACAATGCTATCCGGTGAAATGCTCTGTAAATGCCCGATCGCTTCCTGCCATTTCTCCCGTGCTTTGGCCCAAACTTCCAGCGGATGAGGAGGATTTTGAACAAGCACTGCGGCTTCCATTGCCAGGGTTTCTGCTAGTTTGAGGCGTTCCGTGGCGGTTAGGTTCAGTTGTACCGTAGTTTGGAGCGATCGCAATTGGGGTAAATTAGCCTGAGCTTGTTGATAGTTGAACCCCGGTAAATTAGGAATTTTTTCTAGGATAACCGTGGCAGTTTGGAGGGTTTGGCGGTGCTGTTTCAGGAAATCAATATTTAACGTTTTTTGCGCTGTTTCTATCTCAGTGCCAATGGTTGTTGAGGTGGTTAGCGCCCACTGCTGGACCTTGAGTGCGGCGATCGCACTTCCCCCCACCACAAAACCCAACAAGGCGATCGCGGCGATAAATGCTTTGGGTTTCCGGGAAGATGGTGACGCGACTGGATTCGGTGACCCTTCTGGGCGATCGTCTGCCTCAGTTTGCGCCAATTGTTCTGCCAGTGGCGCTGCGATCGCCTCAGGCAACTGCTCTAACTTTAAATCCATCTCCATCGCCTGACGCAATTGCTGCAACTCTAACTCAATCTCTAAGTCCTTACCCTGTTGACCCATTTTTCCTACCGCCTGCTCGTTGGTCTATGGAACGCCTACCCGAATTTGGGATATCCTGATTTTACTGTGGTTGGGACTGACAAAACTCATCCGTTTTTGATACTCCATCCGGTTTTTAAAGCTCTATCACAACCGGATAGAGTATGAGTACCCCAATCCCCGGGGCGATCGCGCATCCCACTCCACCAGCCAAAAGGATTCCTGAGACTTAACCGAACGGGTGACAGCTTTTGTGCAAGATAAGCTGAGTATCGAACACGGTTTATTTGATAGGGATTGCTTTCCTACTACGGAAAGTTAAGGAGGAAAAAAATGCCTAAAATCAATTTATAGCTCATCTGGAGGTGACAATCCATGACCCTCTCCCTAGAAAAACCCACCCCACCCAACTCCATCCTCCAACAGCACAACGCCACCTGGCAAGACTATGTGGCTATCCGGGATAACCCCGATATAGACTGGCAAAAAATCTCATTTCATCAAGGATGGTTGTGGATAGATATGGGCAAAGAAGGACCAAATCATGCTTCCTTCAGTGATTTGATGACGGCAATTTTCTTTGTTTGGGTATTTCTACACCCTGAGTTTGTCTTGCAATCTTATGGCCGCTGTGTCATTGAACGCCCGGATACCCACGCCTGTGCGCCAGATTTAGTGTTGTACAAGGGTGATAATATTCCCAGATGGCAACCCGGAGAACCGCGCCGGATTGACTTGCGTCGCCACCGTTTGCCCGACCTGGTGGGGGAAATTGCCGATACGACCCTCACTCTTGACCTGGATGAACAAAAGCAACTCTACGCCAGCTTAGGGATTCCTGAATATTGGGTGGTTGATGTCAAAGGACGGCGGATTTTTGCCTTTGGCTTGACTCCCTTGGGGCATTATGAAGCGATCGCGCAGTCCCAAGTGTTGACGGGGTTGCCGATCGCCCTTTTAGAACAAACCCTAGAACAACTGAACACGGAAACCAACACTGCTGCCGCCAATTGGTTAATTCAACAGTTACAAAACCCGCCACAACAACAGGACGGCATTGCTGAATTTGAACACCAGGAGGAAAACAATGCCTAAATCCACACCCAAATCTGCCACCGATGAAGATTTAGAATTGTTGGCTGAGTTGGGGATAGATATCGCCCCGGAACCCACTCGCCAACATTCTCCCCGAGAAGAGCGGATTATCGCAGGTTTTGACGAAATTGAGCGGTTTGTCGCCAAAACAGGTAGACTGCCTCAACATGGGGAGGATCGGAATATTTTTGATCGCCTTTATGCGGTGCGCCTCGATCGCCTGCGAGAATTGGCGGAATGTCGCGCCCTCCTAAAACCTCTGGACTCCCAAGGGCTTTTAAATGCGGGAAATGATGCTAATTGGACTTTAGAAGAAAACCTGGAAGCAGACGACATTGATGCGGTGCTGTTGGCTTCTGTGGGGGTTGATGCGGCTTCAGAAAACGATGTTACTCAGTTAACTCATGTGCGATCGCGCAGCATTGCCGCAGGCAAATCGCGTCGAGAAATCAAGGCAGCGGAGGAAGTGGCCCAGCGCTTTTCCTGCGAGGATTTTGATGAATTTAAACCCCTCTTTGAGGAAGTTGCCCGTCAGTTAAAAACTGGGGAACGGCAAACGGTGAAATATCAAGATAATGCCACAATTAATACCGAGGATTTGTTTATTCTTGATGGACAAAAGGTTTTGGTGGCTGAGATGGGAGAGATGTTTATCAGTGAGTATGGTCTTAAAAATTGCCGGATGCGGGTGATTTATGACAATGGTACTGAGAGTAATCCCCTGTTTAGGTCATTCCAGCGCGCTTTAAATAAAGATAAAAAGAGCCGTCGCATTACTAAGCTGGATTTAGGCCCGTTATTTTCTTTTCAGGCTGAACCCGAAGTGGAGGCAGAAGAGGAATTACCGACGGGTTATATTTATGTTTTGCGGAGTGAGTCGGAACATCCTTTTATTGCTCAGAATCGGTTGATTATTCATAAAATTGGGGTGAGGGGTGGGAATGTTAAAAAGCGAATTGCTAACGCTAAGCAAGACCCGACCTATTTGTTAGCCGATGTGGAAATTGTGGCAACGTTTAAACTTGCCAATATTAACCGGAAAAAACTAGAGGCAATTTTGCAGAAGTTTTTCGCCAGTGCGCGATTAGAGTTGGAATTGCGCGATCGCTTTGATATGCCAGTCAAGCCCAGAGAGTGGTTCCTCGTGCCGTTGGCAGCTATTGAGGAGGCGATCGCCAAAATCCAGGACGGCACCATTGAGCAATTCCGATATGAGCGGGAAACAGCCAGTCTTATTAGAGTATAAGAATACATTAATGTGCTTATACTGCTGTGTTTCTTCTACTTTCAGCCGACTGCATAGTCACTCATTTTCCGCATAAAAGGAGGGTAAAAGCCCAGCACAATATCTTGCTTTGGGACACCCAAATTGACTAAATCTTCCGCAACATCATGCTCTGTTGAATTGCAAAAAATCCAAATTTTTTCATTGCGGATATCTAAATGAATGACACCCTGATGAATCCAGCGCTCATGATGCCAACCAAAATGGACAATTTGATAATGATTTTGTTGGGTATCAAAAATAGTCTCTACCTCAATCTCACCATAAGCTGGCTTACTTTCTGCATAACCCATCAACAATTTTTGCACAATTTGTTGATATTTTTTTAATTTACCTGTCACTCCTTCCATAGCAAAATTCGCTCCAATTCAATATTGTAAACGATGAGTTTTACAGAATTTTCTTGCAACATTGAGGCCGGAAATTCCCGTTGAAAGAAAGTGTGATAGACTAGATTAGGGATAGCCAGATAGAGGATGCGCTCGGGGTCTTCACGGCGTAAAGCAGCCCGATAGTTAATAAACTGCCCCAACGCTGTATGAAACTCGGAAATTGCCGATGCCCTCGCCAAAAAACTTTTGACTTCCACCGCAATTTTATCATTTCCGCGCTCTGCCGCTAGTAATCGTTCTGCCCCTAAATCAATCTCCATATCTACCCCACCGACTTTAATCTCAAGGGGATCGTGAGTGACAGTCCACCCATCTGATTCGAGAGCTGTCTTAACAACTTGATGAAAACGATCTTTAGCCATAATAGACGATCGCATAAACCCGATGCTATCCAAACTGATTATACCAAGCTATCATAGCGCCCAAGAGTTTGAACCTCTGAGGGGCTAGAAGGACTGGGTTGAGAGCGGATTCGGCATCGGACACAATTGGATGAATCAGTCACCCGCCTAGAAGCGAACTGGGATGGAAACTCCCCAGGAACTAGACACAGGTGGCATTTCAAAAGAGTCCAGTTATGCTACAATTAATTAAAAAAATTTGGGTAGGCTGGCTATGAGATTTATTAACCCCAAAACCGACTACGCTTTTAAAAAAATCTTTGGTTCGGCACAAAGCAAGAACATTTTAATCAGTTTTCTCAATGCTTTGGTCTATGATGGCAATCCGACTATTCAAGACTTGGAAATCATTAATCCTAATTTGCCCCCTCAACTGGAAGGGTTAAAAGATACCTATCTGGATGTTAAAGCCCAGCTTAATGACGGCACATTTGTGATTGTGGAAATGCAGGTTTTAAATGTGCAATCTTTTGGAAAGCGGGTCTTGTTTAATGCGGCTAAAACTTATGCGTTTCAATTGCAACGGGGACAAGGTTATCGATACCTGAAGCCGGTGATTGCTTTGACTTTAACTGATTTTGAGATGTTTCCGGGACAGAATCAATTGATTTCCCGCTTTGTCTATCGAGAGAAGTCTGAAGGCTGGCATTACCCAGAGAATGAGATGGAGTTAGTCTTTGTGGAATTGCCGAAGTTTACTAAAGAACTGAACGAGCTGGAAACGCTGACAGACAAATGGATTTATTTTATGAAGTATGCCCGATCGCTCACTTCAATTCCTGAAAATATGGATGATATCGCCGAACTCAATCAAGCCTTTGAAATTGCCAATCAAGCGGGATTAACCCTAGAGGAATTAGAAGATTTGGAACGGCGGGAAATGTTTATTTATGACCAACAGGGTGCGATCGCATTGGGACTTGAGCAAGGGCTTGAACAAGGACGGAAACAAGGAATTGAACAAGGAATCGAACAAGGAATCGAACAAGGAATCGAACAAGGAATCGAACAAGGAAAACTGGACGTTGCTCGAAACTTACTGGGTCAACTGAATGATGAGGCGATCGCCCAAGCTACCGGATTAAGTTTGGAAGCGATCGCCACTTTACGGCAAGACATAACCCATGATTAAAAGTCAGTTTTTTATATTAGCCCGCGCAGGCGGGCTTCGTCTGTATAGCCTCCGGGCTTCAGCCTGCGGGTTAAAGCGCAATTCCGTATAATAACCCCAATCTTTTTTATCTATAACTATGAACGCCGTTGAAATCGAAGAAGCCGTTTCCCAACTCGCAGAAGCACCTTTTGACGCCGAAAAATTCCCCTTTGCTTTCCTGGAAGCGTTTGGGAACAAAGCGACGACGATCAAGCGGATCAAAAGTGGGAACTCCAATCAATCGGATTTACCCGGTGGGGTGCTTCAGCGTAACAATATTCATGTGAAAGTGTGCGCGGAAGGGGAAGTCACTGTTACTCTGACAGCGTTGCGGGAGAGTGCCGCTACGAGTCGGTATAAAGCTAAGTTTATTCTGGCGACGGACGGCAAAAGTTTTGAGGCGGAAAATCTGGCGGATGGGGAAACAATTGCTTGTGAATACCAGAATTTTTCCGACCATTTTGGGTTTTTCCTGGCTTTGGCGGGGATTACCACAGTACGGCAAATCCGCGAGAATGCTTTTGATATCAAGGCAACGGGTCGCCTGAATCGGCTATATTTGGAGTTACAGAAGCAGAATCCAGACTGGAATAAGGCGGAACGTCAGGAAGAGTTCAATCATTTTATGGCGCGGCTGATTTTCTGCTTCTTTGCGGAGGATACAAATATTTTCCATAGTGAGGGATTGTTTACCCAGACGATCGCCCAAATGAGTGCAACCGATGCTTCTAATACCCATGAGGTGCTCTCGGAGGTGTTTCGGGCGATGAGCACTCCCCTGAAGGAACGAGAGGGGTTGGGGATTCGCAGTTGGGCGGATCGGTTTCCTTATGTGAATGGGGGGCTATTTTCTGGCAGTTTGGAAGTGCCGCGTTTTAACAAAATTGCCCGTTCTTATTTGCTTCATGTAGGGAATCTGGACTGGAAAAAGATTAATCCCGATATTTTTGGGTCGATGATTCAAGCGGTGGCGGATGAGGAGGAACGCGGCGCTTTGGGGATGCACTATACCAGTGTGCCGAATATTCTCAAAGTGCTAAATCCGTTGTTTTTGGATGATTTACGCAGTCAGTTGGAGGACGCGGGGGATAATCGCCGGAAGTTGTTGAATTTGCGGCAACGAATAGCGCGAATTCGGGTGTTTGACCCCGCTTGTGGTTCGGGGAATTTTCTGGTAATTGCTTATAAGGAAATGCGGAAGATTGAGGCGGAAATTAACCACCGTCGGGGGGAATTGGAACAGTGTTCTGAGATTCCCTTAACCAATTTTCGGGGGATTGAAATTCGCAATTTTGCCGCAGAAATTACCCGGTTAGCGTTGATTATTGCCGAGTTTCAGTGTGATGTGTTGTATCGGGGGCCGCAGTTGGCGTTGTTGGAGTTTCTACCACCGAAACAGGAGAATTGGATTACTTGTGGGAATGCCTTGCGGTTGGATTGGTTGAGTTGGTGTCCACCCACGGGAACGGGGGTGAAGGTGCAGCGTGAGGATTTGGATTTGTGGGGGGAAATGCGGGACGAGGCAGAGATTGATTTTGAAAATGAGGGGGGAGAAACTTATATTTGTGGGAATCCGCCTTATTTGGGTTCGACTTGGCAAACGACTGAACAGAAGAACGATTTAAAACGTGTTTTTGAGCATCGAACAAAACTCTGGAAGTCGCTGGATTATGTGTCTGGTTGGTTTATGAAAGCGGCAGATTATGGAACTCAGACTAATTCTGCGGCGGCTTTTGTCTCGACTAATTCGATTTGTCAGGGGCAACAAGTGCCGATTTTATGGCCGCTAATTTTTGAAACAGGACATGAGATTGCTTTCGCACATACCTCGTTTAAATGGGCGAATTTGGCGAGTCATAACGCTGGGGTGACGGTGGTTATTGTGGGGATTTCTAATCATGCTCATAAAGTGCGCTACTTGTTTTCTCTTGAGGATCAGGGTAAGACAGTTGTGAAAGAAACTGAAAATATTAATGCTTATTTGGTTGCTGGATCTAACGTGATCGTTGAAAAAGCAGCGAAGCCGTTGGGCGATATTTTTGAAATGCTAAGAGGCAATACCCCTTATGATGGGGGGAACTTGCTGCTTTCTTCTGAGGAGGTAAATAGGCTTAATCTAAGCAAAGAGCAACGGGAAAGATTTATCAGAAGGATCTATGGATCTGCGGAATTTATTCGGGGTTTATCTCGCTATTGCCTGTGGATTGAGGATGAATATTTGGAGGAGGCATTGACCATCGAACCGATTCGAGAGCGAATTGAAACGGTGCGTAAAATACGGCTGGCAAGTCGCGACAAAGGAGCGAATGCTATGGCTAATAGCTCTCATCAGTTTCGCGAAATGAATACAGCGAAAACATACATGATTGTAATTCCTAGAGTCACTTCAGAGAATAGACCGATTTTACCTGTAGGAATCTTGAGTGATCGCGACGTAATCGGCGATCGCAATTTTGCTCTGTACAATGCACCCCTCTGGAACATGGCGCTAATCGCCTCGCGCCTCCATTGGGTCTGGATTGGTACCGTTTGCGTCCGGATGAGAACCGATTTTTCTTACTCCAGCACTCTCGGCTGGAATACCTTCCCTGTTCCCACTCTAACGGAACAAAACAAAATCGATATGACCCGTTGCGCGGAACAAATCCTATTAGCCCGAGAGCATTATTTCCCTGCTACAATTGCCGATATGTACGACCCAGAACGCATGGATAGCGAATTCCCCCTAGTCCGGGAAGCGCACGATCGCAATGATGAAATTATCGAACGCATCTACATCGGTCGCCGCTTCAAAAACGACACCGAACGCCTAGAAAAGCTGTTTGAGCTTTATACTAAAATGACCAGCCAACAAAAGCCAGGGAAAAAGTCTGCTCAACGCAAAAAAGATAAATAATCGTAAAAAACTTACACCTACGGAGATACCAGCCATGTCTAAAACAAGTGTAGAACGGCAAAATTTAATCGAGGCGGTCAATGCTCTACCGGATGAAGTGCTGACTGAGCTTGCCAGCTTTATTGACTACCTACGTTATAAAACAGTCCAGCAGCAGCGCACTGATTCACCTCAGCAAAACTTCCTATTGGCGATCGCTGGTTTAGGAAAATCCGGACAACCCGACACTTCAGATCATGACGAGGAAATTCTACATAATGAAATTGATTCAATTCATGGCTGGAGCAGCAAACCAGGAGATGAGTCATGACGGCAATACTCGATACCAGTTTTTTGTTTGCTTTGACGGATCAGAGCGATTCCCTCCGGGACGCTTCGCGATCGTAACCATAAACGAGTGCTCACGGTTGCTCAGAATACCAATGAAAGGTTAGTGCTACCAGTCGTCCCCATTAAGGAGAATTGAACATGACCCTAGAACTATACCAAGAAGTTGCCTTAACCTGTGATTTACCAGAATATAACCTTAGAGCCGGGGATATCGCAACCCTGATTGATTTCGTCCCTCATCCCAGTAATGGTGAAGAAGGCTGTATTTTAGAAGTATTTAATGCGGTGGGTGAGTCTCTTGCAGTAATTGCAGTCCCCCTATCTATAGTAGAAGTTTTACGTCCTGACGAAATCCTGACCGTTCGTTCTTTAGCCAAGGCGAGTTGATACTAGCTGCAACAGAAGGTGCTATACGTTTCGGCCCTATCTTATCGCCGGTTTCCAGCATTTTTATCCGTTGGTTCCGTGGGTTTTTCTTGAGAAATAATTTGGATTGGATAACAGCTATTGGATTTTAGGTTTAGGGGAGTCTCTGGAGCAAATGCTGAACCCTCGTCAGTGACTGTTACTTGTTCTAACCTCCTTGATTGTTGCATTTTTTTATGTTAGTCTAACCCTTAACTCGCCCATCTATGCGATCGCCCCCTAAACAGCGGTCAGCACCCGCTATGTCCAAAGGGCGGACTGCCTCCTAAAAAGCAACACCCGGAGGATATCAAACTCGCAATCCAGTCTTGCCTCGTATCTATGGAATCAGGAGTCCATCTTAGTAATCAGGATAAATTAGTCATGCCTAAGTCTAGCCCCCAACCCTCCTTTAGTCTGCATAAATTAAGAGAACTCCAGTTAAGGGTCGATCGCGAAAAAGATTTAGGGAAGTTGTGGAATTTTTATATGGACAGATTTGCCGATCATCCCGAATTTCTGGATTTTGGTGGACCAGTTGATCATCCTTTTTTGAAAAAAATCATCCCGCTCCTCACTCAGAAACTGTTTAAGAAAGACCCCCACAACCTTTTGCTAATTAGAATTCCTGAATATGAGTTTATTCATGGGAGCTTTTGGGTAGAGAACCAGATTGGTGGGGTGATTTATTTCGAGAAAAAACTTAAGGGAGTAGCCGCTATAGAAGACTCCAATCTATCAGGGAACGTGCAGTATTCTCGCTTCACTGGATATCCCGTAGATAATAACTGAATCCAGTTAGGGGGGAGCATCCCAATTTGGACAGTCGGCCCTCATCCCCTTCTCCCCAGCCAGGAGGCCCTCAACCTAAATCTCTCCCCTGGAAGGCAGAGGGATTTAGGGTGAGGGTTGCCTTTCATCGGGAGGCAGTCTATCGGATTCGTTCCCAAAGTTGTTAGAATTGCTCCTTACTGTCTTGACCCAGGAATAAGGAACAACAGTGTGATGAGTGATCGCCGTTATCATCTGCGAAAATCTTTGAGAAAGGTGCAGTCGATTTCCAACCTAGGGCAATGGATAATCGGAACCTTAGTGACAAGTTTGGGGTTACTGAATACCCCCGTCTCCGGGGCGATCGCACAGCCGACTCCAGGAGGGGCCAGGATTCCAGAGACCTCCCTCAGTCAAACTGCACCGGAAACGACTCCGGGTCGAGTTCCCTCCCAACCCCTCACGGAAAACTCGGCGTTGCGCTTAGGGGTGGTCCGCAGTTCGGAAAATGAAGCCCAATGGGAGGCGATCGATGCCCGCTTACGGGCCGCAGGATTGGCCTATGATACGATTCAACTCGATCGCCTGTTGGATGATGCCCAAGAGGCCAATATTACAGTCCTGTTTATCCCCAATATTTCCACCTGGACTGTGGAACAGGCCCTCGCCCTGGAAAGTTTACTCAGTCAAGGGGTTCATGCGATCGTCTCAGGACCGTTAGGGGTGAACTCCGCAACAGGGATTCGTCATGCTTTAACCGCCACCCTGGGAGGAACTTGGCAAGGTGAGTTGTCCGAACCCACGCCGATGGAACCCCTTTATTGCCGGACTGAAATGCTTTGTCCCTCCAATTGGATTCCCCCAGAGGTCAACCGCATCGCCATTCCTGGGGGAATTTTAGCGCCGAGTGGCTATAACACGGAAGTGATGACCACCTGGGGTCCCGCACCGGGAAATCCTGCGGTTCTGGTTAGCGATCGCACGACGTTTTTTGGCTGGGAATGGGGCAATCATGCGGATGTAGAGTATGACAGCGCCTGGTTACGGGCGGCCCTCCTGCGAAGTGAACTCCAACGGGGACCCATAGTCAATCGCACCGTAGCGGGTGAGCAGAATACCACCACTGAACCCCCATCCCAGGCCCCGTCATCTTCCGCCCAAAGCGAGGCAGAACAATTGCGGGAAGCTCAGATGCAACGGAGGCAACAGCCAGAAGCGGCCCCCGCTAGTAGTCCGGTTCCTGCACCTGCGCCAGCCCCCCAAGCACCGGCGCGTCCCTCTCCTGGGGATACTCTTCCGTCATTTCCTGGGAGTGCGGTTCCCTCCCCGTCTGGAACCACAGGAGTAGAAGCGGTTTCCCCGCCTGGGCTGGATCCGGCGGAAGAAACGGCACCTCCGGGGCTGAGGGTGGAGCAAGGGCCATTGCCGATTCCCTCGTTCCAGGCGATCGAGATGCGGCAAGAATTGGAAAATCTGTTAGGACGGGTGGAAAGCTCGCTGATTACAGCCTCCGTCCATGCTCAAGGTCCTGAACAAGCTGGTTTGGAGACAGATGAGGAGATGACGGATAAATTTGCCGTCGCTTCTGCATCCCTGGAAGCGGTGGGGGAGAAGACACAGACGGAAACTGGGGAGGCGATCGCCCAGATAGAACAGGCGTTTGTCCCCACCCATGAGGCGATCGCCACGGCGCGATCTATGTTGTTGGAATTCCCCCAATTGGTTCAGCAACAGGACTATGCCGGTGCTAGGGCTAAATGGGTGGAAATTCGCGATTTGCTTTGGGAAAACTATCCCACCAACGGCGTACTCGCTCAACCGGAAATCCGCGCAATCTGGTTAGATCGCGGTTCCATTGTGCGGGCGGGGTCAGAACAGGGTCTAGCCCGGATTTTTGACAATCTTGCTGCTGCTGGGATTAATACGGTATTTTTTGAAACCATCAATGCCGGATATCCCATTTATCCCTCCCAGGTAGCACCGCAGCAAAATCCCTTAATTGCCGCAAATTGGGACCCCCTAGCTGTAGCGGTCAAACTAGCTCACGATCGCGGCATGGAGTTACACGCTTGGATCTGGACTTTTGCCGCCGGAAATCAGCGACACAATGTTTTACTCAATTTAGCCCCGAATTATCCCGGTCCTGTAATTGCTGCTCATCCCGATTGGGCGGGTTATACGAACGAGGGACAGATGATTCCCCCAGGACAAACTAAGCCTTTTCTGGACCCGGCAAATCCTGAAGTTCGCAGTTATCTGTTAAACCTTTTAGAGGAAATTGCGACTCGGTATGACGTGGATGGGGTGCAGTTAGATTATATTCGATATCCTTTTCAGGACCCAAGTGCGGAACGCAGTTATGGATATGGCAAGGTTGCACGGCAGGAGTTTCAGAATATAACCGGCGTGGACCCGATGACGATTAGTCCTGGCGATCGCGATTTGTGGCAGCAATGGACCGATTTTCGGGTGCGTCAAATTGATAGTTTTGTTGCTGATGCCTCTCAACTGCTGCGGACTGTGCGTTCTGACGTAATTTTATCTGTGGCGGTGTTTCCGTTGAATCCTCACGATCGCCGCAACAAAATTCAACAAAACTGGGAAGAATGGGCCCGTCGCGGGGATGTTGACTTAGTTGTACCCATGACTTATGCAATGGATACCAACCGTCTGGAACAGTTGGCACAACCTTGGATTAATCAGGAGGACTTGGGTGCGGCTTTAATCTTACCGGCGATTCGTCTGCTGGATCTACCGGAGATTATTGCAGTAGACCAAATCCAGGCATTAAGGAATCAGTCCGTGGGAGGATATGCGCTGTTTGCGGCGGAAAATCTTAACCCGGAGTTGAATGGGATTTTTCAGCGAACTCAAGGACCTTCTGCCTTGGGCGATCGCACTCCCATTCCCTACCGCGAACCCTTTGCAACAGCCGCTGCTCGATTTGCCGGATTGCAACGAGAATGGCAATTTTTGCGGGATACCGAAGAGTTATCTATGAGAGAAACTGACTTTAACAAGTTTGACGAGAAGGGATTGCAATTAACTCAAGCCTTAGAACAGTTGGCGAGTGATCCTTCCGATCCCAATCTTGAGCAAGCCCGTTCGGTTTTGAGGGAATTTCGCGGGCAGTTTCGGAGTTGGATGAATCTCTATTCCTTGCAAAAACCCTATCAGATTCAAACTTGGGAAAATCGTCTCCAAACCCTGGAGGATTTATTAAGTTACGGCGATCAGTTCCTATTACAACGATAACTGGGGATCACGGGGCTTATAACAGTGGGTTTTTACGATTAATAAGTATTATCCTCGTGACCGGGCTGAAGCCACTTCACGCATTCTTTGCGGCTAATCCCTGCCTATTGTACCTGTAGAGTTGAAGCCGGGACAGGTACAATAGGCAGGGATTAGCCCTTGCTGGGGAACTGGAGGCAGAGCCTCCTTCAGAGGGGGACGCGGCAGAAGCCCCCTCACCAGGAAGTGGAGAGGTTTTTAAATAATTTTAAGCTGTTTCAAGGAGATTTATGCTTAAATTCCCCCCAGTTTAGCCGAGGCCAATAGAAGTCTCAGACTCCCTAACTTCCTTCTGTAGGCTGAAGGGCTTGTCATCCTACAGACAGAGGATTTTCTCTAGCCCAAACGATAAGGTAGGGAAAGACTAAATAAATGTCAGCAATCCTTAGTACATTGCCCGGAGATAAGTTTTTAATTAACTTACATCCAATTTTCGCTTGGAAATCAGGGGTTAGCGGCAGCGGCAGAATTTTACCGGATAGGGTAGATTCGGCCTGGATGTTAACTTGCTGAAGTCAGGGGAATTAACAGGGCGATCGCAGCTAGGAATTGTAGGTTAAAAAACTTTGGAGAATTTTATGACAATCGGACTCCGAGATGATGTAGCTTACATCGTTTTGAAAAAAATTAAGGAAAGCAGCCAAAATCAAAAAGATGCTCAAGTCAACTTGAATTTGACGGATTTTTCTGAGCAAGAAGTCACCAAAAAAGAATTGCTCGACAATTTAGACTACTTGAACGAAAAAGCCTATATTAAGGCTCAGGTTGGTGGCAATCCAGAGGATGCAAATTCACCCTCTCCGATTATTTTGGAACAAGCCACATTAACCGAAAAAGGTCGCCAAACCCTTAAAAAAATGGAGTCTCATTCTCCGGCTGATGGGTTTGGCCGTCCGGGTTCTCCCATTGCTACGGAGAATGTGGGATTTCTGGAAAAGGTGATGCTAGAAGCGAACCTGAATGATATCTTTGATGCCCGGGATTTGACCGTGGTGGTGTATCGGGTAATGCGGGATGTGATGACCACTGAAGCTGCCGATCGCGTTGCTGCCGAACTGCATACTGAAGCCCAGCCAACTGCCGATAAAACTCTGCAAATGGAAGTTGCAGATTTGTGGAAAGATACGAATCCTTTTGTGGGATTTATCAGCCGAATTCGTCAGCCTTTAATTATTAAAGACGATCGCTTTTTATTCCGGATTGCTCAGGAAGGTTCTATGCCGGAATTCACGGACGCAGAACGAGTGGTTAAAGCCGTATTTTCAGCCACCAAAGAGCAACTTTCCAGTGAGCGAATTGCCGAAATTTCCCAATGGTTACCCGGTAAGGTGAAGCAACTCTGGAATCAAGCCTAAATCTGATGGTGATCAGGATAGGATAACCTCTTGAGGCGCAGTTTCCCCACCTCTACCGGCAAGGGAGACGGCGCCTCAAACTATTTAGGGGCGGCAGGTTGAGCTAGGGGGTTCTCTTGATGTAATTTAAGAGGTAGGGGAAGTCTCGACCTCTATTTTATGGAAGTCAGATTCTGTAGTTTTCACCCACTTGACAAAACGGGGAAAAGGGTGGGACTGCGATCGCCTGTTGTGGGAACCGCCCGGAAGGGGAGGGTGGTGATGCACTGATAATGCCGCAACCCCTTGATAGTCACGGCTTTTAGTGACTCTTATCACTCCGGCTTATCGATCTCGATCGCCCTATTACACCAAGAATATCACACCCGTCAAGGGGAAAAACACATAAATTAGAGAAGTAAGAAACTGTAATTTAACCGTGATTATACTTATGTCCGTCTCTGAGCGATCGTCAGAATCTACCATAGGCGAACTGACGGAAAAAATTCTGAATTCTCGTCGAATTAGCCGTCAAGATCAATCCCAATTGATGCGCCTCCTCTGCGGCAGTTATGTCGGAGAACGAGAACAAGACTTAGTGGAGAAAATTTATCAGGGATTACATCGGGGTTCAATTAAAGTTGTAGATTGAAAAATCAGCCCCAGAAACGATAGCTGTTAAAGAATTGACCGGGCTTTTTCCTTTATATTTAAACAAACTGTTGATGTTAGTTACCTGATGACCTGTTCAACCCTCATAAAGCCCGCCGATTCGGTCACGGGTGTTGCCATGACAGGGGTCCCGACTCAGGTCAGTTTCACGGTACTTTTATTAGACTTGCTCTGAACTCTCTCAAGCCCCCCAGTTTGTCACCGATTCTTGATGTCGGGCAACTCTTCAGGGAAACTATTCCCCATTTTGTCACAGTTTCTTGATAGGGAGAAACCCGTCCCTGGCCCTCTGAACTCTTACCCGGGTTCAATGGCAATAGCACCAGGGACGGGTTCTGCGATAGAACCCAGCGGAAGCTTAAAATTTGGGGAGTTGTTTATGAAATAATCCTGGATTTAATTTCAATTTGTTTCGTTTCGGGTTTAATCGTCGTTTCTGCCCCAAACTATCCTAAACTAGAAAAGATCCTCGTTTAATAACGTTTGAGGCTCGGTTATGGCATATCTGTGTAACCTGGGTAACGGCCAGCAGGTTTTTATTGATAATCAGGACAATCAAACGATTGTGACTCTCACTGGGACTCAGGCGGGTCAACAGCAACAATCAAGTAGTGGATTTTCAACGGGAAAATGGACTGCCCTCCCAATTTTATATCGCAATGCTGGGGGCTTTATTTTGCGAGTAGAAAGCGATCGCGGTCCGCATTATGTGCAGTTGCAAGGGTCCTCCCTGAGTGCGATCGCCACAGCCCCAAATTTGGAGAGTGCTGAAGTGATCGCCATGCAAGCTACAGAAACCCCCCCAAGGGCGACAATGGAACCCATGAAACCAATGGAACCCATAAAACCAATGGAACCCATAAAACCGATGAAAATGGGGGATATGGAAATGCGCATGAATCCGATGGAAATGCGGATGGGAAATATGTCCATGAGTATGGGAGAATCTACGCCATCATACCGGCAAAATTTCTGTCCCCAATGCGGTGCGCCGGTGAAAGAAAATGACCGCTTTTGTGCGAATTGTGGCGATCGGTTATCGTAGGCGATCGCCCCCTTAATTCCCCCACTGTTTTAAACTGCACTGTTGCTGCCTCACCCTAAATGTCTGTTAAAGTTGCCCTCAACCATCAAAAAATTTACCGCTTCGATCGCCCTGCGGTTTTGGGTCCCCATATCCTGCGTTTACGCCCCGCCCCTCATTGCCGCACCCCGATTCATAGTTATGCCTTAAAAATTCAGCCAGAGAATCATTCCCTCTATTGGCGGCAAGGGGTGGGCGGTGATTTTATGGCGCGAGTTAACTTCCCCGAAAAGAGCAGTCATCTCCTGCTTCAGGTGGATTTAATTGCCCAACTTCATCCCATCAATCCCTTTGATTTTTTAGTAGAAGACTATGCCAGTTCCTACCCCTTTACCTACGACGCACAACTCGCCGCTGAACTGCAACCCTGTTTGCAAATTCAAGAATCGGGACCCTTATTAACCGAATGGCTTAATCAATTAGAAAAATCTAACCCCTTCATCACCACCTTTATTAGCAACCTTAATCAAAAACTGCAACAGGATATCGCCTATACCGTCCGATTTGAACCGGGCATTCAAACTTGTGAAGAAACCCTCTACAAACGCCTCGGTTCCTGTCGCGATACCGCTTGGCTTTTAATCCAAATTCTACGGCATTTGGGGTTGGCAGCGCGCTTTGTTTCCGGCTATTTAATCCAACTCAAACCCGATGAAACCCCCTTAGCAGGTCCTGCCGGACCCGAGACAGATAAAGCAGATTTGCACGCTTGGGCAGAAGTATATCTCCCCGGGGCTGGATGGATTGGACTCGACCCCACCTCGGGAATGCTAACAGCCGAGGGACATATACCCCTCGCCGCTGCTGCTGACCCTACCAATGCCGAACCCGTCACCGGCTCAATCGGCCCTTGTGAGAGCGAGTTAACCTATTCAGTCACCGTAACCCGAATTGAAGAACAACCGAGGATGACCCAGCCTTATACCGAGGAACAGTGGCAAGCCATCACCCAGTTAGGTGAGGCAGTCGAGGCGCAGTTACAAGCCGCTGATGTGCGATTAACAATGGGGGGAGAACCTACCTTTGTTTCCCAGGACGATCGTGAGTCCGCTCAATGGCACACCGGCGCACTCGGGGAAGAAAAACGCCGATTAGCGGAGGTGTTGCTCTGCCAACTACGCCAACGCTTCGCCCCTGGGGGACTTTTGCATGAGGGTCAAGGCAAGTGGTATCCCGGGGAACCCTTACCCCGCTGGGCATTAGGCTGTTATTGGCGCAAGGATGGGGTTCCGATTTGGCACAGTCCCCTTCCGGAAACCCGAGATACAAATTATACGGCAAAAGATGCCAAAATTTTTATTACCGCAGTCGCCCAACGGCTAGGGGTGGATACGAACTGTGTAATCGCTGCTTATGATAAAAATCCAGAAAAAGACCTCTGTGCTTATGTTTTACCCTTAATTTGGACTAAAAGTGAGGAGAGAGAGGGCTGGGTAACTTGTCCTTGGCATCCTCCCGGCGATCGCCTCTGCTTAATTGCTGGAGATTCTCCCGCTGGCTTTCGTTTACCCCTAAGTGCGATGAATTGGGCAGCGGAAGAAGTACAAACCGAAACAGAAGTCAATCCCGAGGATAGTTTTCACCCGTTTGAAGATATCTTTGCCCGAGTCCGCAACCGGCAACGTGAGAAGCTTTACCGGGTAAATGTCATCAACAGCGTTAAAGTCGCTTTATGTGTGGAAATGCGACAGGGAAAATTATACTGTTTCATGCCGCCAATTAGTGCCGCCGAAAACTACCTAGATGCGATCGCCTCCCTCGAAGATGCTGCTGTTGAAACCGGCTATGCCATCCACATTGAAGGATTTACCCCACCCAGCGATCGGCGTCTGCAAGGCTTTCAAATCACCCCTGACCCCGGCGTCATTGAGGTTAATCTGCATCCTGCCGCTAATTGGCAAGAATTGGTAGAAACTACAACCTGCCTCTACGAAGAAGCCCGACTCAGCCGCCTAGATGCGGAAAAATATACCAAAGATGGACTCCGGATCGGCACCGGAGGCGGGTCTCACATCACCTTGGGCGGTCCTAGCCTAGAGGAAAGTCCCTTACTCCGTCGTCCAGACTTACTGCGGAGTTTAATCACTTACTGGCAGCATCATCCCAGCTTATCTTACCTCTTTTCCGGCTTATTTATCGGGGCCACCAGCCAATCCCCGAGAGTCGATGAAGGGCGTTTTGAAAATTTATATGAACTAGAAATCGCTCTCGCACATTTAGTCCCCAAAACCGACATTCCCCCCAACGTCATCGATCGCTTGTTACGGAACCTCCTAATCGACGTCACCGGCAACACTCATCGCAGTGAGTTTTGCATTGATAAACTGTATCCGGTGGAAAATTGGAAAAATCAACTGGGATTGCTCGAACTACGCGGCTTTGAAATGCCCCCTCACCCGCGCATGGCAGTGGTTCTGGGCTTACTGATTCGCGCCCTAGTTGCCCGCTTTTGGCAACAACCCTACACCGGAAATTTGGTGCGATGGGGGACAATTTTACACGATCGCTTTTTATTGCCGTATTACATTGCGGTGGATTTTCGAGATATCCTACGGGAGTTAACCGATAGGGGTTATCCCTTTGAGTGGGAGTGGTTTGAACCATTTTTAGAGTTTCGGTTTCCTCGCTATGGGGCGATCGTCCGCGAGGGGGTACAACTGGAACTGCGACGGGCGATCGAACCCTGGTATGTGCTAGGAGAAGAAGCCACAACCACAGGCACAGCTCGTTATGTAGACTCCTCAATGGAGCGGATCCAGGTCCTCTTGAGGAACGCTACCCCAGGACGGCACATTGTTACCTGTAACGGCTATCCCCTGCCATTACAAGGGACCGATACAGCCGGAGAATGTGTAGCAGGAGTGCGATATCGTGCCCGCAAAGTAGCAGCGGGATTACATCCGGCGATCGACCCTCATGTTCCCTTAGTCTTTGATATTGTGGATACTTGGCAGAGGCGATCGCTCGGAGGCTGTACTTACTACGCCGAACATCCGGGGGGTGTAGACTGGAACAGCTTCCCCCTCAACTCCCGAGAAGCTCACAGCCGCCTGATCACCCGCTTTGTTCCCTTGGGACATACTCCCGGCGAGATTGAGTTGCGATCGGTTTTACCCAGTCGGGAATATCCTCTCACCTTGGATTTGCGGAGGGTATAGGAAAGACTGGGGGTGAGGCGGGGAACCCCACCCTAACCCTCCCCAAGAATCAGGGGAGGGGACCGGAAGTGCCTCTGGGGAACCCCACCCTAACCCTCCCCTTGCTAAGGGGAGGGGACCGGAAAAACCCCCTCTCGTGTCATGGCTCTGCCGCCTAATAGCTTAATCAAATATAGTCTCACCTGGGATTGATAAAAAATATAAAAATGACTGGGAAATCGCCTAATTTCTCCAGTCGTAAATCCCTAAAAACCTGTTACCCAACCCCCTCAACTGTTACAAATTACTCTCTTCTAAGTGAGATGATAACTGCTCCGTTCTTACTTCAGTCAGGCGAATTTGACAGATATTAAACCCCGCATTCCCGCCACCACTGCGCTCAAATTCACAGAGTGAATCGCGATATTGAATCCAATCCAATTGTGCCGTCCTTAACTGTTCTTTGCGGTTCCCAGAAAGTTGCCGCATCACCTGCTGATAAACCGCGTTTAAGCGGTTATCTGCACTTTGATAACTTTGCCCTTGCGCTGGGGGAATTTGGCCCCGACGGTACTGATAAAGCTCAGAATTTCTAATTTCAGTTAAATTCGCTAAACAGCCCGATCGCAGCATCGGTTGCATCGATCCACCTTCGGCTATACTGCTGTAAAAGCTGCATTCAGCATCGCGAAAAGTAATCCAAGCTCGTTGTGCCGTGACTAATTGTTGCCGCCTGCTGTTGGAGAGTTGCGGGACGAGCGTTTGATAAATTCGATTGAGTTCGCGATCCGTTGCTTCCCACCGTTGTCTTGCACAAGCATTCATGTCGTTTTGACTTTGGGGATTGTCGCAATTGAGTCGGGGTTGAGCAACTGCACTGGATTGATGCCACCCAGGGGCGATCGTCATCAATCCCACTAGCCCCAATCCTCTCAACCAGGGCCAAAGTTGAGCCAGAGTTATAGCTTTCATGTTGCGTTAAGTCTCCTTATTTTATTGTGAATAGGACCCCGAGTCTTTGTCCCTGAAACTGAACCGCCACCCTATAAAATTTATTTACTACTTACCGTTATTATACCAACTTTTTCTAAGTTGTAAACCCCAGCACACATCCTGATTCGGAAAGATTCCGGCGAACCCAACGGCAACTCTTGCGCGGGGAAGTCCGATTTGACAACGGAGAATGGGTAGGTTCTAATGGGGCGATCGCCTTGCCACTGGAACTCGCACACCTGAGCATCAGGGACCTTTCCCATCCTTAGTTTTGGTCCGGATTTATCACAATTGGTAATCCCTGGTAATCTGGAAAAATGGCGATTTTTTAAAATATAATCGCCATTTTTCCGTTAAACCCTTATTCCAACAAAACCAAGGACTGAAGAATTCTTTCGACTTCCAGAGGAGAAATTCGGGTATTGCTGCCACAGGCATAACGGTTTTCTGGAACTCGCACAGCATAATAAGGAGAGGAAGTTGATGTCGCTTTGGCCGGAAAACTATATAACCTGGATTGGGGATTTGTTAATTGTTCAGGGGTGGGTGTATTTCTATCCCCAGGAATTTCACCAAATCCAATTTCTACTTTTCCTAAAAGCGGGGTTTCAATAGAGTAATGGAACTCACTATCGGGGCCCCCTAGTCCTCCCCCAATAGCATCAATCATCACACAGGCATTGTCCGCATTCCGATAGATTATTTCATAGGATGAGCCTTCTCTACATTCCCCGCCCTGGGGAATATCGGAGGAACAAAGGTTAATTTTAATTTGAGAAAGGGTAAATCCCTCGGGGATGTAGGTGGGAACAGCTACGGGAATATTAAGGGCCGCTAATGCCGATTGGGATTCGGGAGAGAGGGCGATGGATTGGGACTGTAAGGGGCGATCGGCATGGAATAAACTGAGGAGACTCAGGAGGAAAGCAGAGCCTAGATGTTGGAACTTGCGGCTGGGTTTAGTCACGGATTTTATCATAGATTTTGGGTAACTTTCAATAAAACCTGACTGCATTCTAGCAGAATTTAGCGGGTGGTTTAGGGAATGCGATCGCCTGGGTTAATTGCGAACACCGACTAAGGCGGAAATGATGGTTTCAAAGAGTTCTGTGGGTTGGGTGGTACAACCATTTGCGCCTAGTCGCTGCGCTTCCCTTTTGTGTTCCGGGAGGATGCTGCGATCGTAGAGGATATAGGGCATATAATAGCCCGATCGCCGCATTTCTTCGAGCAAGGTGTAACCGGCGCGATCGTCCGGGGGACGTTCGATATCTGAGATGACTGCATGATAGGGACTAGCTTTTATCTTGGCGATCGCATCTTCTGTATTCCGAGAAAAACTACATTGAACCCCTAAGACTTCTAAGGCTTTTTGCTCATAAGTATTTTCTTCCAAGCAATCATCAACCCACAGCACCTTTTTAGTCAGCAATTCCTCAGATATCTTAGGGTCAGAAACGCGCTCGATCGCCTGAATAATTTTTCGAGATTCCTGATTTGTATCGGCATTTTTACCGTTATTTGAGGACTCTTGACTGGATTTCTTGTGTTCGGATGCTGCACCTAGCATCGCCGCTGACTCCAGTTGTCGGGTAAGACTCGCCTCCACTCCCGCTGGCCCTGCTTTTAAGGTGAATTGACTGATAGTATTGATGAGTTTTTTTAAAGAGTCTCCAAAGTAAACTACGAAAAATACCGCAAAAGCAGGCCAGATTACGGCCTCAATGAGGGAAATGATTCCATTAAAAACTTCCTTGATTATATCAAATTTCATGATTCATCTAAAGCTAAATCAAAAGCGGGTCTACATTTTTAGACCTATTGTATCACTCCAGACTCGGGAAGAAGGTTATTCTCTCCCCGAGTCTTGATTCATTTTACTCCATTGCCACGCCTTCCATTTCATCCTCGGTTAAACTGTACAATGCTTGCAGTTTTTCTAATTTATCTGGATCAGCATTCCAAAAACCCCGTCCGTGTGCTTCTAGCATTCTGCCTACTATATTGCGGAACGCTTCGGGATTAGCTTTCCGCAGTTTTTCTGCCATTTCTGGGTCCAAAGCGTAGGTTTCTGAGGCTCCATCATAAACCCAATTATCTTTAAAATCAACAGTCCCTCCCCATCCGATTAAGGCTGTCATGCGTTGGGAGATTTCATACGCGCCACCAGACCCTTGGTTTGCCATTGATTCCGCCCATTTGGGATTCAGGAGTTTAGTGCGATATTCTAAGCGTAACAGGTCTTCCAATTTGCGGGGGGTGGTATCTTTGGAGAAACTTTCAATTAAGCTGGCGGTGACTTTTTTGCCGCTTTGGGTTTCGGCAGCGCGTTTTAATCCGCCGGTGTTGGCATAATATTCCTGAATATCCGTGAGTCCATATTCCACGGAATCGATTTCTTGGACAATGCGATCGCTGGTTTTAAGTAACTGTTGCAACACCTCCGGACGCGCTTTTCCTTTGTCTTTTCTTCCATAACTAAACACATTGCGACTTTGCCAGGTTTGGGCTAATTCATCTCCGGAGTCCCAGCTACTTTCGATAACTTGGTCATTGACTAAAGACCCAAAATCTCCGGCAGGGTTAGAAAATAAGCGGGCGGAAACATTCTCGATTCCCTGGTATTTTAAAGCTACAGCGTGTTTTCGGATAAAGTTTTGTTCTTGGGGTTCATCTGCTTCAGCAGCGCGTAAAAACAAGTCATCCAGCAGGTCGATAATGTTGACGAAGCTATCACGAAAGATGCCGGAGAGATTGGCTAAAATATCGATGCGCGGATGTCCTACTTGGTCTAAGGGTTGGAGTTCATAGCGGACAATCCGTCCGGTTCCTTCTTTGAGGGGTTCTGCCCCGACTAATTCTAACAAAATGGCTAGAGATTCTCCCCGGGTTTTAATAATGTCTAATCCCCATAACATAACCGCAACAGTTTCCGGATATTTGCCCGTTTCTTCCAGATGTTGGGCGATGATTTTTTGAGCAATTTCTCGCCCTCGGCTGTAGGCCGCAGGGGAAGGCATTCGATAGGGGTCTAAGGCATGAATATTCCGTCCTGTGGGTAAAACTCCCGGTCCATCGCGCAATAAATCCCCACCGGGTGCAGGGGGAATATATTCCCCATTTAAACCGCGCAGGAGGTTGGTCATTTCATCAGGAGTTTGCCTTAATAATTGGCAAATTTGCACCGCTTCCTCGGGATTGGGGATGAGTTTAGAGAGGGATTCTGGGTAGTTGCTGGTGGTGAGTTCTTCTACGAGTTCTTCGTCAAAGTCTTGGTCAAAATAAGCATCGAGATAAGATTTTAATGCGGCTGGATTGGGGCTTTCTCCCAGGGTATGCAGTCCGGAGGAAAATAACCGTTGTTCCACCACTTGTAAATAGTCATAAATGGTGATAAAATAAGCGTTTAAAACCTCGGAACTAAACATTCGTGCTGTTTCTGGAGTGAAGTCAATGCCTAATTTTTTGGCTTCGGCAAAGGGACAGTCCATTTCTAGGCCAATATCAACAATTTTTTTGGCGATCGCCTCTCGTAACGCGGAATTTTTCGCCTGATCTTCTCGATATTCTCCAATCAATTCCCGCAGGGAAACCATTTCTTTGTACAATCCCGCCCGACCGTAAGGCGGCACATTATGGGAAATTAATACCCCATATCCCCGCCGCTTGGCTAATATCGATTCTGATGGATTATTCGCGGCATAAATATAGAGATTTGGCAGATTTCCTAACAGAACATCCGGCCAAGAATATCCCGTATTTCCCAAGGGAGAACCCGGCAACCATTCCACGGTTCCATGCATTCCAAAATGAACCAATGCCTGGGCCTTAAAATCATGTTGCAGCCATTTATAGAAGGCGGCATACTGAGGATGAGGGGTCATATCCCGTTCAAACATTAACCGCATAGGGTCCCCGGAAATGCCGAGAGGCGCTTGTACCCCAATCCAAATATTTCCCAAACGAATTCCACCGATCGCATACTCATCGCCGTAGGTTTTGATGCCGGTATCGGTGAGAGATTTCCATTGCTTCTCAATCCGACGAGTGAGGAGATATCCCAACCATTTATCCAGGGTTTTGACATTGACTTTAGTCGGAATGATGCCTTGCGATCGCGTTAATTTAGTCTCCATCGGTGACTCATCGGCAACCTTAACCCGTCGGATTAACTCTTCCCCATCTCCAGGTAAATCCCCTACCGTATAACCCTTATCTTTGAGGGATTGCAGGAAGTTGAGAAGACTTCGAGGGACATTCAGTAAGGCAGCGGTTCCCGTTGCACCATAACCCGGGGGAAATCCATATAAAATAATCGCAATTTTTCGGTCTGCTGGGGGTATTTTTCGCAATTCAATCCAGGATTTAATCCTTCCCGTTAACCGCTTGACTCGTTCAGGAATGAGATAGATGTCTTCCCCGACTAAACCGCCGAGGGGAACAGTATCGATCGCCCCATCGAGTTCCGGTAAGGCATATAAAACCACACTTTGCAATCCCCCAATCCCTTGGCGAGTCCAGGAATGAATATCTTGAATTAATAACGGTGCTGCGATAAAATAAGGCAGATTTTTAGCGGATAAAATACCTTTGGCAACCTCAATTTGTCGTCCCGCTTCCATTGAACCTGCCGGACCTCCTACTAAGGGAAATCCAATAGTAGAAACAATGGCATCCACTTCGACTGCTTCAGCAGATAAGGACCGAGTTGGATTCTTTCCCTGCTGTCGTTGCTGGGTTTCATCAGCGGAAGTCATCCAATCTCGAACAGCAACATGACCCTCAACGCCATTAATAAAAATCGGCAGAGGAATTAACCCCGCTTGTTCAAAGTGGCGAATTAATTGGTGAATGTAAGCTTGCTTAGTAATGACGTGCTTGCGATAGAGGAGAATTCCCACCACGGGACTCTCAAAGGAGAGAGTTTGAGTGCGATACCAATTCAAATATTGGCGGGGAGATTCAAAATATCCCGAATAGTTAGGATGGAGTAATCCCATATTAGGAGTCTCTACCGGGGGAGGAATATCCCCCACCGTTAAACCCAGATATTTTTCGGCTAAAGTCCAACACATTGCGGCAACATTATCCGCACCTCCAGCATTCCAATATCCATAAATAATCAGCCAATTGCGGAGATCCTGTACTTTTTGAACCGGGACATATTTAAGCAGTTTGGGTCCGGTTTTGAGAAAACTAATATATCCGGCGAGTTTATCTTCTTCTCTGCCGCTAGAGAACTTACTCAGAATGAATTGCACAGGTTTCGGCATTCCTTTGGGTTTGTCCCCGATCGCAAATTTTCCTAACTGAGTTAAACTCATCAGTTCCAAGGCAGACTCGAAAACCAGGCGAATGGGAATTTGTTGGACTTTTTCCCGCAATCCAATGACGCAATCATAGTCAAAAATTAAACTGGCAAAAAAGACATCGGCTTTTTGAAGTGCGGTTGCTACCTCGTCCGGTTTGGCGGTGAGGTCTCGGTCACTAAAGACCCGAATATCCAACTCAGGACAGCGCGAAATTGCTACCTGTGCCGCCTGCCGGTACAAGTCCGCATTAAAAGATTCAAATCCTGCAATTAAAACAATTCGTTTCATAAATTTAGCCGATTAATCTGACTGGTTTAATTGTAGCGGAATCAGGCAAAATTAGGAAAGGTTGTGGTAGAATAACAATAGTCGTCAACTCCCTCACTCCTATGACCCTAGCTACAGCCAAACGCTTTACCATTGACGAGTATCACCGTCTCATCGAACTGGGGTTTTTCCCGGAAGGCGATCGCACTGAATTAATCCAAGGAGAAGCAATCCAGATGGTCCCAAAAGGAAAACCTCATGCCGTTTGTTGTATGAACCTGAATGAACAACTGATTTTACGGGTGTCAGGTCAGGCTAAAATTCGCTGTCAGGACCCGATTACTCTCCCCAATCATAGCGAACCGGAACCGGATTTTACCCTAGTCAGAAACCGGGAGGATAACTACCTCTCCCATCATCCCCTGCCGGATGATATTTTGCTGGTGATTGAAATTGCCGATTCTTCCTTAGACTACGATCGCCAGGTGAAATTACCCTTGTATGCGGAAGCAGGAATTTCAGATTATTGGATTGTCAATTTATTAGAAAAGCAACTGGAAATTTATACCAGTCCTTATCAAAAATTAAGCGGAACCTTTGACTATCGGCAAAAGCAAGTGAAGCTACCGAATGAAACAACATCTATCCCTGGGGTTGAAGGGGTGATCTTGGATTTGAATCGGGTATTTCCAGCTATTTCCCCTTAATCCCTGTCCCCATCCCGTTGCTTGGAGGGACAGGATAGCTATAATTTATGTCTTTAGATGGATGTAATCGCCGCCAACATAAATTTATAACACCTAGAGAGGGAGGTCGATATACCTCGAAAGGCATAAAAATTGCTGGGAGTGGGCCGATCGCCATGCGATCGCGCTAAAACGATACAAACAGCATGAATTGCCTCTGTTGATCGCCCAGTCTCTATACTCCAATCAGGTTATGCAACTGCGAAGTCTGTCCCCATTTAAGGGCCTGTCCCTCGCCTGCCTAGGGATATCCCTTCCCACGATTACGATCGCCCTTCTGTCGGTAATGGTTGCCGGATGTGATTACCGTCTCCTGTTCACGGCAACTGCTGCACCTTCTGCGGAGGCGATTTCCCCGTCTGCCCAGGAGAATCCGGACCCGGTTTCGGAAGCAATCGCCCATGCAACTACAGCGGCTAATTTAACCCAAAGTGCGAGGACATGGGAAGAGTGGGATAGAGTGGCACAGCATTGGCTAGAGGCGATCGCCCGCTTAAAAACTGTCTCAATAGAACATTATCACTGGGATTTTGCCCAACAACGAATCCCGAAATATCAAAAAAATCTCACTTATGCCCGCCAGCAATTTGACCGTTTAGACCCCTTGAAACCGGCCCTCACTAAAGGAGGGCGAGCCTCACAAATTACCCGGGTTGCCCTTCATAAAAGAGACTGGAACAAAGGTGTACAGGCTTGGCAAGACGCAGTGACGCAGTTGCAAATCATCCCGCCCACCTATCCTCAGTATGCCCTCGTCCAACAAAAACGGGTGGAGTATGAGAGAAATCTCACGTTCTCTAAACAACAACTCTTACAATTTCACCCTTTTTATCAGGGAATTGCTAAAGCAGAGGAAGCCAAGCAAGGGGCTGAAACCGCCTCAACGATGGAACAATGGGAGAAAGTATCCCTGTTGTGGAAACAGGCGATCGCCCTCTTGGTGAGCATTTCCCCTGATGATGACAAGGCAATCTTAGCCGCCCCCAAAATCAAAGAATATGAAAGTTATCTCACTGCGGTCCATCAGCAAATTGCCCAGCTTGACCCCTATAATCGGGCAGTGGCCCAAGTAGAAAGCGCCAGAAAGCTGGAAAAAACGGCGTATTCAATGGGGGAATGGGAGGCCGTCAGGGGGGAGTGGCAAAAGGCGATCGCTCATCTCAAAAACGTCCCTACTAGCCATTCCCAAAGTGCCTTGGCAGAACAACTGTTAGCCGAATCCCAGCTCAATCTCGCTTACGCAGGGCAACAAGTGAGGCAAAGCGACCCCTTTGACCGCGCGATCGCCACCGCTGAAAGTGCCACCAAACTCACAAAATCAGCCTTTTCCCTCTATGACTGGAATACGATCGCCTCTCAATGGCAAGAAGCGATCGCCCTCCTCCAATCCGTCCCTCCCACTCATGGTAAACATCCCTTAGTCGCACAAAAAATCACCGCCTATCAGGCAGCTTTAGACCATGCCATTCAGCAGTCCCGTCAAGGGTTACAACCTTTTTCCACTTCCTCACCGCCCCGCCATTCTCTAGCTAAAACCCCCTTGTAACTCTCCCGAGATGGTCAGTGCTCTTGCCTATCACAGCAGTAACTTATAATTCTCACATTTTACCAGCGATCTGGAATCGAGGTTAGAGGTGGGCAACTTTCCAAGAGTCTCTACAATAGAAGAGGGGCGATCGCCCTAGGTTCACCTCTACCATAAATTAAGGATATCCTTCATGCTTACCGGATCCCGCATTAGTGACCTGATTGAGGCCCAACGCCAATTCTTTGCCACAGGTAAAACCAAAGACATCAACTTTCGCATCGAACAACTGGAACGGCTTAAACAAGCCGTTATTGATAGCAAGGAACTCGTCATTGATGCCCTGAATAAAGACCTTAGAAAGTCTGAACTTGAAGCGTATTTAACCGAAGTCGGCGTAATTCGAGAAGTCAATTATGTCCTCAAACATATTAAATCCTGGGCCAAACCTAAAACCGTTGCCCGTCCCCTCGATCAGTTCCCCAGTGTAGCGCGAATTTATCCCGATCCGTTAGGGGTAGTCTTAATTATTAGCCCTTGGAATTACCCCTTTCAGTTGACCATTTCTCCCTTACTGGGGGCGATTGCTGCTGGGAACTGTGTCACTTTAAAACCTTCGGAAATTTCTCCCCATACCTCGCGCCTTGTCGCCGATTTAATCCGCAAAACCTTCGACCCGAGTTATATTGCTGTAGTGGAAGGCGGCGTAGAGGCTTCCCAAGATTTATTATCCCAAAAATTTGACCACATTTTCTTTACCGGCGGGACTCAAATTGGTCGAATTGTCATGGAAGCGGCGGCAAAACATCTCACCCCGGTTACCTTAGAACTCGGCGGAAAAAGTCCTTGTATTGTGGAGACAGATATTGACCTGCCTACCGCTTGCAAGCGGATTGTTTGGGGAAAATTTATTAATGCCGGTCAAACTTGTATAGCCCCAGATTATCTTTTGGTGAATCGGCGGATTAAAGGAGATTTATTGCTAGGAATTAAACGCACCATTACCGAATTTTTTGGTCAAAACCCGGCCAATAGTCCGGACTATGGGCGGATTATTAGTGCCAAACAATTCGATCGCCTACGGGAGTTACTCCAGGAGGGAGAAATTATTGTCGGGGGTCAAACCGATGCAGGCGATCGCTATATTGCGCCAACCGTTATCGATGGGGTTTCCCTCACCTCACCGATTATGCAAGAGGAAATCTTTGGGCCAATTCTGCCAATTCTGGAATATGACAAACTAGACGAGGCGATCGCACTCATCAACCAACGACCCAAACCCCTCGCCCTTTATCTCTTTTCCAACGATAAACAAAAGCAGCAAAAAATCCTCAGAGAAACCTCTTCTGGTGGCGTTTGCCTCAACGATACCATCATGCATCTAGGAGTTTCTGAATTGCCCTTTGGTGGCGTTGGTGACAGTGGTATGGGTGCTTATCATGGTAAAGCCAGTTTTGATACCTTTTCTCATCGGAAAAGTGTGTTAGAAAAGTCTTTTCGCTTGGATTTAGACTTCCGCTACCCGCCTTATAAAAATAAGTTGGACTTTATCAAACGTTTCATCGGCGGGTAAGAAAATCCGAAGATTGGCAACAGGGGAAAACAGGAAGGAAATCAGCTATTTTTTCCTTCCTGTTCAACCTCACGACTGAAGTCGTAACGTTCAACAATTAGCAACAGGATGCGCTTAGTAACTATAGCGTTCTTCTGCCCAAGGTTCTCCTCGCTGGTGGTAACCATTGCGTTCCCAAAAACCCGATGCTTCTTCCGCTAAAAATTCTAAACCGTTAATCCATTTCGCACTTTTCCAAGCGTAAAGATGAGGGACGACGAGGCGGAGAGGGCCTCCATGTTCCGGACTCAGGGGTTCATCAAATAGAGTATGGGCGAAAAAATTTTCTTCCCGGAGGAAATCTTCGATCGCAATATTTGTGGTATAATCTCCATAGCAATGTTCCATGATGCAAATTGCTTTCGGATCGATAGTCAGGTGCTTCATGAAATCTAGGACTTTGATTCCCTTCCACTTCACATCCAGTTTAGACCAGCGGGTGACACAGTGAAAATCGGCGGTAAACTCCTGCTGAGGCATAGCCATGAGGTCATCCCAGGTAAAGGTTTGAGGTTCGACCAGACCCCAGACTTTTAAGGAATAGCGATCGCGAGAAATTTGCGGCGTATCACCATAAGTGAGCACCGGAAACCCCGTAGCCAGATGTTGTCCAGGCGGAACGCGATCGCCCAGTTCGGCAGAGGGTTTGTTAAAGAATTTACCCAACATAAGAATGATTTTTTGATAACTTCTAAGCTCTAAGTATAGTTTAATTCCTCAACTTCCCCGCAGAATATTCCTAACTGTTGAAAAGATATAGAGACGCGGAATATCGCATCTCTACAAAAATTATTTTGGGGTCCTAGACACCGAATCTGCTACCTGTCCCCGATAGTTTTCTTAAGGTCTTAACCGATCAATCGACTTATTTGATCCGATCACGACCATAACCGTTCCCCCTAGGAGTCGCCGGTTAGCGGGGGGATTGATCTCAAATTTTTCATCTTGGCTGACGGCGAGGACATTTAAACCGTAGCGATTGCGAAGTTCCAGCTCACCAATGGTTTTGCCGTGGAAGTTAGGGGGTACAATAGTTTCTACGATGCTATGTTCGGGGTCGAGTTCAAAGCGATCAAGGATACTGGGAGTCGTGATTGTACGCGCTAAGGCACAACCCATTTCCCGTTCTGGAAACACCACATGATCGGCCCCTACTTTTTTGAGCATTTTCATGTGAATTTCCGAGGAAGCTTTCGCGACGACGTGCTTTACCCCAGCTTCTTTGAGGTTAAGGGTCGTAATGATACTCTCGGACAAGAAATTCCCGATCGCGACAATCACCGTATCGAAATCCGTCATTCCTGCCTGGTGAATGGCTGCGGGTTCGGTCGTGTCCAGTTGCAATGCGTGTGCCGCAAATTGTTCGCTCACCGCTTGGGTGACTTTCTTCTCATCTACGTCAATGGCGAGCACTTCATAGCCCAATCCGTGTAGGGTATCACAGACCGCGCGACCGAAACGCCCTAACCCGATCACGGCAAATTGCTTATTGTCTGAACGCAGATTGCGAAAGAAATTCAAAGAGGATAGATTCACAGGTGCTACCTTGGATTGGAATCAATGGATTCAGATGCCACTAGAAATGCCATCTGATTCGTGAGTGCCGCCAACTGCCTCAGAATACCAAGTCTGGAATCTATTGCGCCCCCTCAGCGGAGAGGTTGTGACGGCAAGAGCATGATTTACTTTTGTTAGAGTATCAAATTTCTGGGGAGATTTGTACTTATGTAAAGATTGGGGAGATGGGGAGGATGGGGAAGATGGGGAGGATGGGGAGGATGGGGAAGATGGGGAGGATGGGGAGGATGGGGAGGATG
>NZ_JAMXFA010000029.1:77040-93171 GCF_025370785.1 Laspinema olomoucense D3b | reverse complement strand
GGAAAAAGCCAAGAGTAATTGGTAACAAATGCTACCAGAGAGAATTAAGAGATAAAAGTTCTTGACCGAACTACAGTTTTAGGCCATGATAAAGGCACTCACAACAGGGGTACACTAGCGCCCTAATTTGCGAGCTGATTGATGCCAAAGCTCCCTGGGTGACTGAGCGGGATGACGGAGAAGAGCCCATATCCGTCCCGGGCAAAGTGAACTTCTGTTCGCAAATGGGGGAAAGCCTGTATAATCACTCTGCTGTTGCTGTTGGTTTTGATTTCCCCAACGTAGTCCAGGGGAAAGTATTCCATCGAACTCTAAATTGGTGTGAGGAGAAGAGGGAAAATGTCTAAAGTATTATGGAATTCGCTGTTGGTTAGTCCAGCAGTATTAGCTTCGGCGTTAGTCGGAGCGGCTCTAGGGTCAGGAGTGGGTGCATCCGAGGCGATCGCCTCTGAAATCCCAGCCGACTGGATGCCAACGGCTCAGGCGACCGAATTCGCCACGCCGACTGAATTTTCTGCAAGTGAGGTTGACCCAACCGGGGCGATCGCCCAAGTCCAAGAGGACGCCCCGTCGGCCACAGAAACGGCCAACATCTTACAACAACTCACTGAATACGGAACAGAAGCTGATAGTAGCCTCATCACCCAAGTCACATCCGTATCTCAGTTGCGCGACGTACAACCCACCGACTGGGCATTCCAAGCCCTACAATCCCTGGTTGAGCGCTATCGCTGTATCGCCGGGTATCCCGATGGGACCTTTCGCGGGAACCGGGCGCTGACTCGTTATGAATTTGCAGCCGGTTTAAACGCCTGTTTAGAACGCATCAACGAAATCATTGCCGCTCAAATCGAAGGGGTGCTAGGCAGCGAGGACTTGATCACCCTGCAACGGTTAGTTGAAGAGTTTGGGGCTGAACTCGCCACCTTACGGGGTCGGGTAGATGCCCTCGAAGTCCGGGTCACAGAACTTGAAGCCAATCAGTTCTCCACCACAACCAAACTCTTTGGCGAATCCATCTTTGCCTTATCCTTGTCCGAAGGTGGAAATAGCGTCGGAGGCGAAACCGACAGCGGCGTTCAATTTGGAACCCGCACTCGTTTGGCATTTGTGACCAGCTTTACCGGGAACGACTTCCTATATACCCGACTCCAAATCAACAATCTCGATGCCTTTTCGGGAACCAATACCTTCACCCCGGAAGGCGACCTCAAGTTTGGGGTTGGCCCTTACGGTGAAGGTAGCACCAACGTCGAGCTAGATTGGTTGGCGTATGAAACCAATATTGGCAACGCCCGCGTTGTCTTTCTTCCTGTAGGCGGTATTGTCCCTGACTTTGCCAGCACCATCACCCCCTTGGATGGAGATGGTGGCAGCGGTGCTCTGTCTCGTTTCGGGACCCGCGCGCCGATTTACAACATGGTGGAAGGCTCCGGGATTGGCTTGAATTTTGATGCCGGTCCCGCAGAAATCAGCCTGGGGTATTTAGCTCAAGATGCTGGAACTCCGACCCGTCGCAACGGTCTATTTGACGGCCCTTATGGAGCCTTAGCCCAACTGGTCTTTAAGCCAGTTACAGGATTGCAACTGGGTCTGACTTATGTCAATGCCTATCGCACCGATATGCTTACGGGTAGCCAACTTGCCACCCCCGTTAGCTCCCTGGCACCAGACGATGGGTTAACCACTATCAGCAACGCTTATGGTGTGCAACTCGGTTACGATACGGGAACCTTTGCCTTCGGAGGGTGGGCCGGTTACACCAATGCTCGCATCCTGGACGAAGGTCTAAAAGGCGACCTAGGCATCTGGAACTGGGCCGTTAACTTAGCGGTTAACGCGGGACCTCCGGGTAGCCAATTGGGGCTAGTCGTGGGTATGGAACCCCGAGTCAGCAAAGATGATTTTAATGGGGCCCTTGAAGACCTAGACACTTCTCTGCACGTAGAAGGGTTTTACCAATATCAGCTAACCGAGAATATTGCCATTACTCCGGGCTTTATCTGGTTGACGGCTCCGGATCACAACGATCTCAATGATGATGTGGTGATTGGAACCCTTCGGACCACGTTCAGATTCTAAAATCTGTGCAATTTTCAGGATAAGGGGGGTTCAAACTCCCCTGATTTTTAATTCAGCATCAGAAATACAGGAGCCTTCTAAAGGTTAAGAATTTTAGAGGTTTTCTTCTCAGACTTTGCCATGCACTGTGCATGGCTTTTTTAGTGTTTATTGCTCAGGTTTAAAAGACGAACCGGAATTAATAACAGCAGCCTCTGGCATTGGGAATAGACCGCATTAAGTCCCCGGAGGGTTATGAAGTGGCTTTAAATGTAGTACATAATATCACCCTGCCGCTTAGAATTCCGCAGTTCGCAGACATCTTTCAGGGTATATTTTTGCAAGACAGATTGAGAGGCTTCCTGAGCCTCTTTCCACACATCTCGAATGACTTCATTCTCTAGAGTTTTGGGGGTTGAATCGTTTTCCGAAAGTCCGGCATCCAATCCTTCTATGCAGGTAACGACATCTAAGAGGGTGATTTTCCAAGGTTCCCGAGCCAACAGATAACCGCCTTTTGCACCCCTTTGGCTGCGAACCAGACCACAGCGCCGTAAGGAGGCTAAAAGTTGCTCTAAGTAACGGTCAGGAATATTTTGTTGAGCAGCTATCTGTCGAATTTGTAGCGGCTCTCCTTTATCATATTGGCTTGCTAACTCTAAGAGGGCTAACAGCGCGTATTCACTTTTACAGGAAAGTTCCACTGTTTAAAATACAAGATACGTTTAAGGGCTAAATTGCAAAAATTAGCCACTGGCGTCTATTATACTGCGGTTTTACAGATCTTCTGAGACCCGGATCTTCCCCCTTTTATAGAAATTGTAATTCTTAAGGGGGTTCTAGCTGGGGTTAGGGGATTGAGGCTCCAGACCGTCCTGAACTTTTTTAACCCTCAACGGACCTCATAGAGAAAGCCTACACCCTTGAGAGAGTGTAGGCTTTGCTCTGGTTCAAAGTGTGGGCCGCTTTGATTTGATTACGGCACAGCTCGCCCGAAAGAGGATCCTAACTAACGGCTCTGAAAAAACTCTAGGAGTTCTTTTAACTTCGGAGCAGAAGGGAAAGGCGCAACGCCAATCCCTTGTGAAATTCACCGTTGATTAACCAGAAGCGTTAGAGAGGAGGATTCTATCGACCAGGGATCTGATTTCCAAAGTCTTCTAGGAACAAGTCAAAGTTGAGCTGTGGAATGAACTGGTTATCAAAGCTTTGGAAGCGGATTCCTGTACCTTTGTAAACCAGGTACTCTCCAAAGGTGATGCTACCGTACCGGCCAAATTTGGCGGATTCAAGGGCAGACAGGAGTGAACCAGCCAGGTTGCTGCGATCGAGACGCAAGACCATAAATTGCAATCTTGCTGCGTCCAGTCGCTCGAAGATTGCCACCGCATCACCTGGGTTGGTAGTCCGTGCCACTACACTGGCTAAACTAATGCTGTTATACCCGTCTAGCAGTCCAATTCCACCTCTGGCGAAAGCAGCTTCTGCCGCATTCAAGATGGCTAGGGTGTTAGGCTTGGTTAGGGCAGCCTGGACCAGAGGAGTATTAATCAATTGACCTAAGGGAATCCCTAGTCGGTTGGCAAGACCTTGCAGGAAACTCAAGACATCCGTGGGGATCGGAGGCCCTACGGGCGGGACCACGGGCGGCACTACCGGCGGAACCACGGGCGGTACTACTGGCGGTACTACTGGCGGGACCACTGGCGGTACTACTGGCGGTACTACGGGCGGGACCACGGGCGGGACCACGGGCGGGACCACGGGCGGTACTACTGGCGGGACCACGGGCGGTACTACTGGCGGTACTACGGGCGGGACCACGGGTGGCACTACTGGTGGGACCACGGGTGGCACTACGGGTGGTGTCGGCGGCGTCGGTGTCGGCGTTGGCGGCGTCGGTGTCGGCGGCGGCGCTACGGGTGTTCCGATCGGGACCGCAGGGGTAATCGGATCGGCTGGAATAATCGGTATAGTTACCGGGGACTGAGGGCCTGGAGATCCCTCCTGACCGTTGGCCGGTTCGGCGACTGAGATCGAGATTGCAGAGGCAGTAGCTGCCATACCTACAAATAATAGGCGGCTACTGGATGATTTAAGTTTCGAGAATCGCTGTTTTCCGTTCATATAACCACATCCCGCGAGAATACCCAACTCAAACAAGTTAGGAGGAAGCGATGCGGGTATAGCCGCTTCCTATGGACAGTGGGCCCTCATATTGGAGCGCCGAGAGTTTTTAAACTCAAACTCTAATCGACTGCCCATCAACGTTGACGCAAACACTCCCTAGAGTCTTGGATACAAGACATCTACCATCTGGATCACTTCAATCCCCGAAAAGGAGATGAAGTAGCTGACTGATTTCAACCCTACAACCCTATCTCATTTGGGAACATCAGTGGGGTGGTAGGGTGAAGTTTTCACCCTCTGACTTAACGTCATATTTTGACAGGGTTCTGCTACTCTCTGCATCAAAGGCTTGGGAGTTCCGTAATTTCCTTCCCACTTTGACTGCACAGGTATTTGTAAATACCTATTTACCCTTGATCAGCGATTACCAAACCTGTTCATTGTTTGGGTAATGCCTTTACTTGTTTTATCGTAACTAGAGGTTGCAGTACATTTTTCCCTTTCTCCAAAAAGGAGAGAAAAAGGCCCGCGCTGTTGTTTAAAAAGAAATGCCGTAGACTATACTCAAATTTAAGCGCACCCCATCACCAGCGTTACCTGTTAAATCATTGAGTCCAAAGCTCGCGACCAAGGGAATCCTTTTAAAGGGTACCACAGATAAGCCCATTGTCAAGTCTTGTCCTGTCCACTCGGCGATCGCATGAGCCTGAGAACCCATTGAAGTGGCAAAACTCCCAAATATATTCAATTGGTTCCCCCCCAATTCATCTGTAGGATCGATATTGGGTTCGGTTCGGAAGACCCCATTGCCCACCCCAAGGGTTACAACCCCCAGACTAAAGGGTTTTTCAAGGTCCTCATCGAAAATCAGGACCTTAGTCACCGCGCTATAAAAACTGCGACCTGTATCACTGGCAGCATCTATCCAATCTACGAGATTGATGACTCCCACCGAAACGGAAAAATTGTTCGGGAGCACTCGACTGGCTTGAAGACTGATACTACCTGCACCAAGATTATCAGCCTGTCCTTCCTCATTAGACAGCCCTGTGAGCGCGAGGATGACATCAAAGCCGATCGCCTCTACGGGATCTCCCAACCCCATCGACAAGGAGATTGACCCATCTTCCGACGTATAACGATTTCGGTTGTTAAACTGTGCCCCAATCCCTAGATTCCCCCAAGCCCCACCAAACCCACTTGGGTTATTGAGGGTAATTCCCGGAAAGTTCCCCGGTGACCCCAAGGCAACGGCGAGCTGTTGTAGTTGTCTGTCCGTTAACGAGTCCAGAAAACTCAGCAAAATCTCAACTTCGGCAGCGGGTAGAATAATATCTCCGTCGGTTTCCGCTTGTCGGCGTTGCAGGATTTCGGTTAACTCATTCACTTGCTGGAGTTGCTCCGGGGTGAGGTCCTCTTCTCGGGCTGTTTCTAAAACAACTAGGAGCTCGGCGACTTCTTCCGGAGTAAACCTCCGGGGGGTTGGTAGTTGTGAGTCAATGTTCTCCTCAATTTGAGCGACTTCTTCCTCACTCAGAGAGCCTATTAAGTTTTGGAGCTGTTGCGATCGCTCAGGAGATAAGACCACCACCAGTTCCCCTTGGGCTTCAAGTGCCTGTAGTTCCTCAACTAAACTTTGGATTTCTTCCCTTTGTTGGGGTCGTAAATTTAAGCGTTGGATAATTCTCAGAAATGAGATAAACTCTTGTACCGTTGCGCGATCAAGGCGAGTCCCCTGGGCTAAATCCACACCTACAGCAGATTGGATTTGAGCGCGTTCTTGTTCGGTCAAGGACTCGATCACAGAGAGGACCAGTTGGGTTTGCTCAGGAGATAGAATAGCTTGAGGCTGCCCCTGTGCTTGAATTTCTTCTAAATCTTGAATTAGCCTTGAAATGTCATCCGTTTGCTGGGGCCGAAGTCTTAGCTGTTGAATTCCGCCGAGGATTAATAAAATTTCAGAAATCTCTTGTTGAGTGAATAACCCCACTTGCACTTCAGGCAAATCCAGGGCTTCCTGAATCTGTGAGATTTCTTGGGGGGTTAGGGAACTCAGCAACCCACGAATTTGTTGCGCTTGAGTAGTGGAGAGGACCACCTGGGGCTGCCCCTGAGTTCTGAGTTCTTCTAATTCGCGAATCAGGGATTGGAGCTCCTGAGCTTGTTGGGGCCTTAGTCCTTGTCGTTCGACCTCTCGGAACAAGAGCAGGATCTGTTCGAGTTCTCGTTGTGTGTAGGTAACTACTGACTCCTCGGTTGGAGTAGTGGGTGGAACAGGTCTAGTATTCTGTTTGCTGTTGGGCAACTCAGGAGTCTGCCCGGTGGTGTTCAGGCCCTGAAGGGGGTGAGGATTGGCTAAACTTAATCCTGATGGCAGCACTATGGCTGCACCAATACCGGCCAGCAAACTCAGACGCAATACAAGCTGATGTAAGAACACACCTAAAACTCCCCATACCATGTTTAAACAAGTATCCAGTGAACCACATTGGTCTCCGGAAATACAAGCCTTTCCTATCTATAAATTGTCAAACCTAAGCTCCCCTAGGTGCTTGAGCTTAACGTTGCGTGACGCTCATCTACAATAGCATTGTTCCCGCTCATCAACACACCCAGTTATTTGAACGGACCCTTTAAAATTTAAAACCTGTAAAAAGTTTCGGAATTTTCCGCCGGAAATAAGGCTTCTGGAAAGGCTGAGGGGGAATTTAAGAAAGACCTCTTGGATCCTGACCAAGGTAACAATAATCAGGCTTCTTTCCCCCTTTCAATAACCCCAAATTTTTGTCACATTTTCCTGATATAGCCTAACTTTTAATCACAAGCTGTGAGGCTCGGTAATCAAAAAAAATTAGGGGATTGATGTTATATTTTAAAATAGCTAAAGGGTGATAAGCTGTTTAAAATACTGTAATTTTAAAATAATAAAAGCATAACCCAGAAATTGAAATTGTGGCCGAGGATTCAAACTTATTTTAAGCCCTAGAGCGCCGGTAGAGTCATAGGTCAAACCCGGCTTTCTACAACAGGTTTGTTCCATTTGTGCAAAAATTTGGTCAAGAAACTTGTTTTTTTGTGCCGGGAATTTATAGCGGTTCCTGGACTCATTAGGTACAGGCATTTAGAGGAGTATGTTCTGTAAGCGATGCGCCCTTGCTTCACATCTTGCTCGATGGGGACAAGAGCGAGCAAGATGTGAAGCCGGTGCTTGTTATTCGAGGTGTGGCCAATGAGAAAGGAGCGACTAACACTCAATCGGACTGGAGCCAATAACCCCTACTACCGGCTTGTGCGGGTGGGTATTTTGGAGGGCTTGTTGTCTATTGATTCAAGCTGGGGAGCTTCGGGGCTTTGGGCGAGGGTTAAGGGTGGTTTGGTGGGAATGCTTTCCGGTAGTGCGACGGGAATATCGGCACCATTAATCACAGCGCCTAAGAGTTGGACTGTTTCTGATTCAGTCAGGGGTTCCACATATTCCGTGAGCATTCCGCCTTGGGTGTAGCGGGGGCGAGTGACGAGAATCATCCCATCGCTGAAGGGTTCTAGTAAAAAGGCATCGTTGTTGACGCTGAGTGCAGGAGAGTCCAAAATAACTAAATCAAACCGAGCTCTGGCATCTTCCAGGAGTCGGCGGAATTCGTTGGATTCGATCGCCGCTGCGCTGTTTTTGAGAGGACCTGCACTGGGAACAACGTAGAGGTTTTCAATTTCCGGCGCGAGGCGAATGCATTGGTGGAACTGTCCGTAATAGCGCAGGGGTTCTAGGTTGGCGTCGGGTTCGATCGCCACTTGCAGACTCCGCGCTTGGGAGGGCGATCGCAAATCTGCCTCAATCAATAAAGTCCGCTTCCCTGCACGCGCTGCGGCGATCGCCAAATTATAAGCACACAAAGTTTTGCCCTCTTGAGCAGCCACACTGGTAATCAACAGGACCTTGGGTGCTTTTTCTCCAATCCGCAACAAATTACTGCGGATCTTTTCATAAAACTCCAAATAAGGGGAATCCGGATCCATCAAAATCGGCATTTCGTGAGCATTGAACTCAGGGATAAACACCTCGGGTAAAATTCCCAGAATGCGGAGGTCCTGTTGCTGCAGCGCCCCGCGAACTTCCTCCATCGTATAGAATTTCCCTTCCAGTAAAGAAATGGCAAAAATCAAGGCATTCCCGATAAGGATGCCAACCACCCCCCCCAGGGCGAAAATCAGCGCCGGGGGCTGGGTACTGACTTCGTTTTTAGAAACCGACGTTTCTTGTGCCACACTCAAACTGCTGGACGTTTCCGCTTCAGCAGCTTTCGCATCCGCCAAAGCTTGCTGCATTTTATTGTAGAGGTCTTGCTTAAGTGCTACCTGCTGTACTAAGCGAGTGCGTTCAAGCTCTTTGTTCGGCAGGGTTTTATAATCCCGCTGCAATTGTTGTTCCGTTTGGGTCAGGGAATTCAACTGCTGGACCCAGGTTTCCCGCTGAGTTTGTAAATTCACCAAAGTTTGCGCTAACTGCTGCCTTGCCGGGTCGAGACTACTGTCCTTGCGAATTTGGGCGCTATTCATTAATGGAGCAGCCATCCCTCCCCCACCGATAACTTCTGTCGCTCGCCGCTCCAGCAATTCATTGTAAGAGGTTTCCTGCTTTTGCAACTCAATCATCTGGGGATGGAGCGGGCGGAAATCTTTACTGAGGAGTTCACGCTGGGACTCAATTTGATGGAGAGCTGCTCTCAATTGCGCGATAATCGGGTCGGCGCTGAGGGCTTGGGAGACGTAGGCTTGATCTGCCGTTAATCCCAGGCGCTGTTCTAAACTTGCAAGCTGGGCATCAAGCCCTTCTAACTGTAGGCCAATCTCCCGTTGCTGATTCTGGTTGGCCACGATCGCCCCAGCCAATCCCCCACTTTTGGCAGCCAAAATTGCGACCGCCTCTTCCCGTTCGTACTCTTCGAGTTTCTGTTCCGCCTCTCTAAGTTCCGCCAGCGCTTCCGGCAACCGCTCTTCAATGGTGTCAATCATGCGTCGTAAGGCCGAGGTATTGAGAATTCGGCTTTGCTCAATCATGGCTTCCATGAGCGCTCGCACGGTGGTTTCGGCGGTTTCCCGATTGGGATGAGTATAGCCTAGTTCAATTTGAGGGGGGCCATCCGGTTTAGGCATTTTTAAATACACCTCCTTGACCAATTTTTTGGGGTCTTCATTCACCTGGGTTCCCACTGCCGTCACCACATTCTCAGCCAGGAGAATTTCTTTAGGAAGTGCCTTGCCCTGTTCTTGAATTTGGGTTCCGGTTGCCGAAAACGTCACCGCCGGAGTTGTGTAAGTCAGTGCTCCGCGCGCCCGATAAGTCTCTTCGGGAGGCGGTTGCATTGCCACAAATCCCGCTGCGCCCAAGGTGAGGACAAAAGCAGCGAAGCCAAACCATTTGTATTTACCAAAAGCGATCGCGTAGCGCTTGAGAATGGGTGGAGCCATGATAGGAATAGGGATAAAGATGAAGGATATTAAAGATTAAAAACACAGCGTCTGCTTTCCCTACTCTTCCCTAGAAAAAAGGGCAGACGCACTCCTCTTAATTCTATGGTTTAATTTAGACTTGCTGTAGAGACACTCGCTCCATTGTACCATAAGACCGTCCTGGGCTTATGAGACATCTGGCAAAATAGGGGATTGCTCCCCCTTTCCCCCCTGATTAACACCCATCGGCTTGAGGGAATGAAAGCAAGATTGTCTATTAATTGTCGGTGTTATTTTCATTCTCCTCGCCACCGGGTCCAAAGAGGAGTGTGGCACTATCTCTCAAGGAATCAAAAAACAGTAAAAATCCGAGAACATCCCGGAAAGGTTGAGTAAAGGTCCCCAGGGCATAGGTGATTTTGCCCACCAGATTGCGACCAATGACAATCACGTCATTATTCTCTAACGGTACATTTTGAGCCAGATCCCCGCGCAAGAGTTCTTGGGCATTGATTTCCCGAGTCACGGCTTTACCCTGTTCGGGATCGAAGCGGATCAGGGCAATATTGTTAAGGTCTGCACTCAGGAGGGGAACCGCATTCAGAATATCCGCAAAGGTACTACCACTAGGGACGGGAACGACGCTAATGCCCCCGGCAGGATAGCTTAAGACGCGAACAACAATCTGTGGTACAGCTAGGTTTGAACGAGAGACTAGGACGCGATCGTAATATTCATCGGTGCTGCTTTCTATAGTCGGAACGAAGACCACATCTCCATTAGCTAAGCGCAGCTCGGGAAGTTCAGCCCCTGTCAGCAGGGGGGTGTACAGGTCCAGGACTTCTTCGGAAATTCCACCATTATCCAGCACTCGGCGGACTCGAACTGCCCTTAAATCAGCATTAGAGGTAATTCCTCCAGCCAGTAACATCGCATCGGCAACGGGACGCTCGGAGGGAGGAAGGGTAAAAAATCCGGGTTGGGCCACTTCTCCGAGGATAGTCACATTGACCGGAATGGCCGCAGCTAGGGTGGATTCAGCGACGATGCGGGGGTTATATCCGGGGTCCTGGTTTAATCCCAATTTAGGGACAATGACCACATCACCATTTCCCAGGCGGAACTGCGGTAAAGGGGTGCCAGTTTCCAGGGAGGCGTACAGGTTTACCCGTTCTTCGCTGACGGAGCCATTGGCCATTACCCGACAGATAAGGACACTGCGCAAGTCGGCGGCAGTCGTAATCCCACCGGCAGTCTGTAAGGCAGTGGGAATGGGACTCAGGGAAGGAGCGACTACATGAAATCCCGGTGCTGCTACTTCTCCGAGGACTGTAATGGCGACGGGCTGTTGGGCGGCTAGGGTGGAAGTGGAAACCACGTTACTGTCATAAGTCCGGGCTTCTTCTAACCCGAGTTTAGGGATGATCAGGACATCCCCATTGGCTAGTCGGAGATCGGGGAAGGGGGTAGTGCCTTGTAATGAGGAGAGTAAATTGAGTGATTCTTCGCTGACGCGCCCATCGGGCAGGGTCCGCCGGACCCGAACGCCTCGCAAATCGGCAACGGGAGTGGTTCCCCCGGCAAGCTGTAATGCAGTAGGAATGGGACGGGGGGAAGCGGGGAGGATATAGAATCCGGGTTGGGCGACTTCGCCGACGATGGTAATGCTGACGGGTTGGGGTGTGGATAAGGTGGAGTTGGAAACGAGGTTGTTGTTGTAGTTAAAGGCGGCGTCGTTTAAATCGAGGGTGGGGACGATGACGATATCCCCATTGCCGAGGCGCAGTTCGGGAAAGGGTGCGCCGGTTTGTAAGGGGGTATATAGGTCAACGGTTTCTTCGCTAATCTGCCCATCGGTGAGGACTCGTCGCACCCGTACCGATCGCAGGTCAGCAGCAGGTGTCGATCCCCCAGCAATCACTAAGGCATCTTGGATGGGATTGACTGAGGGTGGGAGATTATAGAATCCCGGACGTGTTACTTCTCCGATGACGCGGATGCCGACACCTTGGGGAGGAGAGAGGCGCGATCGCGCCACGATGTTGCTGTCATTAATCTGCGCTTCACTTAAAGATTGTTTGGGGACAATCACGATATCCCCTTCTTGCAGCAAGAGATCCGGCGGGGGACTGCCTGCTTGCAGGGCAACCAACAGGTTGAGGCGTTGTTGCAAAAACCTGCCATCACCCAAGGGACGTCGGATCAGGATGGAGGTGAGGTCGGATCCGGGCGTCGTCCCACCCACGGCGGCTAAAACTTCTGATATTCTGGCATTTTCTGCGGGAAAGGCATAAAAACCCGGTTGGTTGACTTCTCCGGTAACGGTAATATTCACCGGACGTTTGGCAATTAAGGCCACACTGACTCGGGGATCAACTAAAAATTGATTTAAACCGGATTGAATCCTTTGCTGGGCTTGTTCTGCAGTTAACCCGGCGATCTCTACGGGTCCTAATAACTGCATGACGATTTGTCCTTGGGGATTAACGGACGTTTGAATGCTGATGTTTTGATAGGGTTGGACATCAATGACAATCTGATCCCCAGGGGCGAATGGGTAGGATACTCTGGGGAATTCGCTAACGGGAATGATGGAGGGGTTTTCTAGGAAGGGGTTGGGTTGAGAAGCGGCTGCCGGGATCGGGGCTGGGGGAAGTGTCGGTGGGGCTGGAGGGGGGAGTGGGGCGATCGCCTGCTGAGGTGTGGGGGAGGGCAATCCTTGACGGGGTTGGCAAAATTGGGTCAGTGGAGGGCTGCTGCCCGGAGTCGTCGGGGGGAGTTGAGCCGGAGGCGGGGGGATAGGCGGGCCGGGTTGAATAGAGGGTAAAGATGGAGCTTGGGGGGTGGGTATCCCTTGGGCGAGTTGTGGGGGCAGGGTGGCACTGGCTGCCTGGGGTATTCCACGATAGAAGGCGAGGGTCAACACTGCCCCCAGGGGCATGACCGTAGCTCCCGTATGTAGCGCTGCTAGGGTCAAGGCAGTGAGGTGATAAAACTGTCTGACAGAGGAGGATTCAATCATGAGAACTGATGACAACAACGGGTGAAGGGATTTGGGTTCAGGAGTGGAAGGTTCCCTTAGCTTTTGATGAAAGATGCCGACAGCAAGGCAGATCGGCGTCTTTTTGAGCAAGGTGCTTTCATGAGTAAGGGACCCCGTAGATGCGCCAGTGTTGAGGGGAAATGTTTGTGTAGTCCCCAGGGATTGCCCTTTGTCTTCGTCAGGGGGTCATTCGCTTTTCGTCTGGGGAGTAAAGGGACCCTCGATTAAAGCCTTTTGAATGTTTTGACTTAAGGATTCAACCAGGGGTCGGACTGATTCTATATCGCCGAGGGGTTCTATGGGAATGATAATGTTAATGGCGACCCAGGGAAGGCGGTTTCCCTGGAGTTGGGCGAGGCGATCGCGCCAGAACCAGCTAAAGGGTGTGGGATTTCCGCCCGTGGGCCACCCATACCACTGGGCGATCGCGTAGGTTTGCTCCGTTGTCCATCCTCGGAATAATCGGGCTTTCACCTGAACCGGCTGCTTCGGGTTAGGGGTGGAGTCTGGATTCACCTCAAAGGGTAGCGATCGCTCGGAATCAGTTTTCCACCGCCAAAACCCATCGATATCCATCCACTCCACTTGCGGTTGATGCATCGGACCTGTTTGATTAAGCAACAACAGACCCGCCACAAAGCGATCGCCTTCTTGAATATTCTGCTGTACCCAATTGCGGCCCCCAATTTTTACAATCTGAGGTGCACTGGTTTCCCATCCACTCAGGGTTAACCCTGTCTTTGTCAATTGCTTTAACTCTTTTAAATTGACTAGATTGGGAGGAGAGACCCAAGCCCATTTTCCACTGAAGTAGCTGGGAACTGCCCCTACCGCGAATAGGACTAACATAAATAGCACTAAAGCAACTCGCGCTAGGGAATAATTGTGCAGGAATTTGGGTAGATACATGACTTTCGTGACTCGACATCTTAAGTGATTTATCCCACCGATCGGTTTAGATAATTTTGAGGGGGTGGAAGTCGGCCTGATGGAGTGTTACTGAGGGTCTTCCAATGGGCCAGAAAAATAATGAACAAGCCAATCAATGACACTGAGAGTGGGAATTAAAAGTCCTAACATCGTAGCTGAATAAAGGTCTCCGCCCCATCCTTCATGAAGCCATTCAAACCAATGTTCGTGACCCGCCCCATGAAAGAAGGTCAGAAGGGCATTGCGGATAATATTCCCGATAACGGCGATCGCCACGGTACTGCCTAAAAACAAAATAGTTTTGGTCCGTGACTCATTCGATCCCGTCCAGTAAAGCAACATTAAGGCCACATACAGACTGGTGAGGAGCATTTTTAATCCCGCACAGTGCGGCGCAACTTCTACCACTCGTTGATTAACGAATAGGTAAATTCCTTCTACGGTGACATTAAATCCTACATGGGATAAAAGAAATCCCGCACACCCAGCAATAAAACTTTGTAAAGGCAGGGTATAAGGTGCAATCAAGTAGGGAAGTTGGTTCGGAGTTGCTAGGAAGACTAACAGCAGTGGAAAGGTTAAGAGTTTTAATCCGGGGAATCCTTTGAGCCATAAACAGATTCCCGCCAGAACGATGGGGAAGGATAAATTGACAAAATCGGGTAAGCCGGTGACATAAAAAATTCCCCCGATTCCCATCAAAACCCACCCGAGAGGATGCGTTTGTTGGGGCAGTTTTTGCCATAATTTCCGCTTATCATGCCAGGAAATATAGGCAGCAAAGGGTATCCCAATTAATCCATGACTAAAATATTCATGTTCGAGACTGATGCTTTTATTCATCCACCCGTCGTACCAATGGAAGAGGAGGGGAGTATAAAGTACGCTGAGGATTCCCATCACAATCCACGGGTAATTTTTCTCAAATGAAAAAGGAAGTTTATGCCCAATTTGCATATTTTTATCTGGGGTAACAATAGGGGAAGGGAAAAGGGTTTAACTGACAGCTAATGCGATCGCCTCCACCACCCGCTCAATTTGTGCCGGACTCAAACCCGGATAGAGGGGGAGAGACAAAATCTCTTCACAGAGGGCTTCAGCCTGGGGAAAATCCCCCGGTTGATAGCCTAAATTTTGATAAGCCGGTTGCAGATGACAAGGTAACGGATAATGGATGCCGGTTTGAATGCCTTCGGAACCCAGTTTTTCTAGGAGGGTGTTCCGATTTAGAATGCACTCTTTGGTGATGCGGATCACGTAGAGGTGATAAACGTGACCCTGACCACTGAGGTTGCGGATGGGGAGAATACCCCGATCGCTGAGGGGTTCGAGTAAGGCATCGTACTGTTGAGCGCAGGTATTCCGGGCTTGATTCCAGTCCGGTAAGTAGGGTAGTTTGGCCTGGAGAATGGCTGCCTGGAGGGTATCGAGACGGCTATTGGTGCCGGGATCCAGATGGTGATATTTTTTGGGGGCGCCATAATTGCGTAAGCTTCGCAATTTTTGAGCTAAGTCGCGATCGCTGGTGACGACCATGCCACCATCCCCAAAACAGCCGAGATTTTTACTGGGGTAGAAGCTAAAGGCGGCAGCCACACCCACGCCACCGGCCCGGACTCCTTCTCGTTCGGCTAGGTGCGCTTGGGCAGCATCTTCAACGCAAATCAGATTGTGAGCTGCGGCGAGTTCGGTGAGTCGTCCAGGGGAGACCATTTGCCCGTAGAGATGGACGGGCAATAAAGCGCGAGTTTTGGGGGTAATGGCTTTTTCTAAGGCTTCTAGGTCGATTAAAGCAGTGGAGGGGTCACAATCTACGAGGACTGGGGTGGCTCCGACCCGCAGGACGCCGATCAGGGTGGCGATAAAGGTATTAGCGGGGAGGATGACCTCATCTGCAAGACCAACTCCGGCGGCTTGGAGGGCCAGGGCGATCGCATCGGTTCCACAGGCAACCCCCACTCCGAATTCCACGCCACAAGCTTTGGCGAAGGTATTTTCAAATTCTCCCAGAGCTTGTCCTAGAACAAAATCTCCTCTTTCGATGACAGTTTGGATAGCGCGTTCTATTTCGGCTTGAATCGGCTGGTGTTGTTGGGTGAGGTCAACAAATGGAACAGTTTCAGAAGTGGGTTTCATTATGGTTAAAGAGACTTCAGAATTGAGATTGAGTGGTTTGCACTCTAGTCCGGGAGAAGGGTTTGAGAACGCTTCCCAGGGCTGTGCATCGGTCCCGAGAACGCGATGGAGATGAGGGGAGAATGGGAGGGAGACCTAGGCGATCGCCTGCTTTCCGGCTGGGGTCCCCGAATGAAGGCCGCACCCGTTCCAAATTGCTCCCTCTTCTTTAAGTGTAGGAGGGATTTATCAAGGATGGACTCCCTTTCAATTGTGAAGACTTTGTAAATACTGCCGGTTGTCCCTTTCCCTTCCCTGGGACAGTGGATGGGAGATGCACTTGATCCCTTCTGCGATCGCACTGAGGGCATCTTGTCCTAGGTTAACGAATGGCTCTCTACATC
>NZ_JAMXFA010000029.1:0-76940 GCF_025370785.1 Laspinema olomoucense D3b | reverse complement strand
ATGGGAGATGCACTTGATCCCTTCTGCGATCGCACTGAGGGCATCTTGTCCTAGGTTAACGAATGGCTCTCTACATCAAGGTTGAAGCATTCGTAAATTTTTACAGGGATTTGTAAAGATTTTTAAGGGATTGGAATCGCTTTTTGCCCCAGCGGTGATGCGGTCTCGATCTTCCCTGCCGGATTTGCCAACCGGCCCTCCCACTATTTTACGGTATGCCTGCATTTTAAAAAATTAATTATTTCCCTTAGATTCGGGCCACTTATCTCTTAAAACAATTGCACATTTATTTCAAAAAATTAAAATACCTCTATCCTTTTTTCTGCGCCAGCGAGTCCAAGTACGGACAAAACTAGATTGCACTCGGCTCCGGCCATTTGACAAGGGAGGAACGGATGTAGGTTAGAGTAGTAAATAGGATGAAAGTCCTGTAATCGGGTTATCCCAAATGCAATGGGGGAAAGATAACGGGAGCGCTGGAGTTGACCTAGACCGGGTTTATTCTAAAACTATCTAATCCTACTTTCAACCTGGAGCGGCAGTTGAAGTAGAAGGGTTTCCTAGCCCCTAAAGATTAACACCCTACTTCCTCTTTTAACCTCGGAGTTAAAGCTCTGATTTTTATCCCAAAAAGCCGCATTTAATCAACTAAAAATTTTTAATTTTAGTAACTTTACACCGTAACGATTTGCTCTAGCAAACTCAGGGAAAGGGCAACGGATTCATCCCCTCCTTCATGCCCCATAAAAAAGAGACATATCCATGATTTCACCCATCAGAAGCATCTATATCGGGTGGTTAACGCTTTCCCTTTGCGGGACCCTCGCAATTCAACCCACCCATGCCCAACCGATCATTCCCGGCACTGATACCGAAACCCAAGTCACTCCCAATGGGAATACCTTCAAGATTGAGGGCGGAACACTTTCGGAAGATGGCAGGAATCTGTTCCATACTTTTGCGGAGTTTGGACTCAGCGCCGGAGAAATTGCTAACTTTATGTCTAACCCCCAGATTCAAAATATTTTGACCCGAATCAATGGGGGCAATCCTTCTATTATTAATGGGCTAATTCAAGTCACTGGAGGTCAGACTAATTTATTTTTGATGAACCCTAGTGGCATCCTGTTTGGTTCCGGGGCGAGTTTAAATGTTCCCGGTTCGTTCATGGCAACGACTGCAGACCGGATTGGGTTTGATGGGTCGGGTTCGGTGCAATGGTTTGATGCAAAACAAACGAATTTTTACAGCAGTTTGGTAGGCAGTCCCAGTCAATTTTTATTTTCGATGCAGGAAGCTGGGGCGATCGTGAATGCGGGAAATTTAGGGGTGGGACCGAATCAAAATTTAACCTTACTTGGGGGTTCCGTGGTTAGTACGGGAACCCTCTCGGCCCCAGGTAACCTGATTGTGGCAGCAGTAGCCGGTCAAAGTCTAGTGCGAATTAGCCAAGTCGGACATCTCCTGAGTTTTGAGGTGGACCCTTATCAGTTACCGCCCACACTGGGACAATCCGTCTCCCGAGCTAATCAGTTCAATCCCCAGTCGTTACCGGAACTCTTGGCGGGTGGGGGTGGCACTCATGCGACGGGAGTTCAGCGCAATTCCGATGGGACGGTAACCCTGACGGGTTCAGGGTTGCGCTTGGATCATGGAGATGTGAGTAGTCGTGCCCTTCAGGCTCAAACTGCGATTTTGTTCGCGACGGGCAATTTAACGGCGGCCGAAAGTCAGCTTGAAACCACGGGCAATTTGCACTTGCAAGCGGACAACGGGGTGAGATTTGGAGATAGCCCGATAAATCCGGTTGATGTGAAGGTGGGGCGGAATTTGCAGATTCGCGGCGATCGCAGCGTTACTCTGGATTTGCTCAATCACCCTGAGTCTCAAATCGAGGTCCAGGGGAATTTGATGGTAGTCAGTGAGGGTAACATCACTCTGGATGGCGCTTTGCACAGTGGCGGAAATCTGATGATATCCAATACGGCATCCCAAGCAACAGCGTTTCAAAGTCGTAATGAGTTGGGGCTCATGGCGCGAGGGAATGTGGTATTTGGAAATTATACGGGGGGACATCTGCGGGTTGATGCTGGAGGAGGCATACAAGGGGGAAGAATTTCCCTGACGATCGCCGAGGAAGGGAATGCTTCCCTCGGAGGGATCCACTTAAGTGCCGGGGGGAGAGGCACTTTACAGCCTCCGGTGAATGACTCCCTGGAATTATCTCCAGGAACCATCGTGGTGGGAGAAATCGCGATCGCTCCCCCGGATCGTTCTGTGATTGTCCAGGCAACGGGAAGCATTCAAACTGGAGCCATATCTACGGATGGGGGCGATATTACCCTCACTAGCGCTTGGGGTGGCATTGATACCACGGGGAGTATCCTGGATGCTTCTTCTTCCTCCGACGCCCAAGGGGGGGCGATCGCCTTAACGGCTGAGAATCAGATTAGTTCTGGGGATTTAATCACTGAAAATAACACGATTCAAATTAACGGTCCTCTGCAACTCTCCGATGCGGTAACATTCCGCACCACGGGGACTACAGCGGATGCAGGGAGCGGCAATATCCAGGTGACGGGAACGATTAATGGCAATGTTCAGTTAAATCTGGAGGCTCCAAGCGGGGATGTTGTCCTAGGAGGGGCGATCGGGAATGAAGTGGCGATCGCCGGATTGTCTATTGATGCTCATAACATTGATTTGCTCTCTACTACCACGAGTCAAGGGGCGATCGCCATTGACGCCACTGGCACTGTCACCCTAGGCGATCGCCTCGCCACTACCGGAGGAACGGTCAATATTACCGCCACCGATGCCATTGTCACCGATGACATCACCACCTCTGGGGCCTCGATTCAACTTAACAGTCAGAATAGCCAGATCACCACCGGCAATTTAGAGACGGTTGCGATCGCCGCTGATGGGGGAACCATTAGCCTGGGTTCTTTCGCGGGTCTCTCCACCGGGGCGATCGATACCCATTCGACTATCGGTGCAGGCGGCACCGTCACCCTGCACACCGCGCAAAATGATATCCAAGTCTCCTTTATTAATACAGAAGGAGCAAGCATCGGCGGCAACGTCGAAATTCAAACCCCCGGTTCCGTGCGAATTGTCGATTCTTTTCTCTCTCCCACCGGCGGCGAGTTTAGTATTTCCACTGCTGCACCTCAAGGCGGTGAAATAACCATCACTCATGGCAGAAGTGAATTTGTGATTGGGGATCTCGATGGCAATGGCATCATTGAGAATGGATCCCTGGCCGCCATTACCACCGGCTCGGGGGAATTTCTCTCCCTCGGAGAATCCGTTTCGCGATCGCGCATTTATCTCAATCCCAATCCCTCCCCAGAATCCCCAGACTCACAAACCCCCGACGAGTCAGAGCCAACCCCGGACGAAACTACTCCCGATGAGGAAGAAACGGAGAGTTCCGATCCTGGGACTCCTCCTGAGTCTGACCCTGAACCGGCGGAGGAAACACCGGAGGAGACAGACCCCACCACGGAGGATTCTCCCACAGATTTAGGGGAAGAAACGCCTCCAGTAGAGGAGGAGACTACAGCAGTTGATCCAGAGCCAACCCCGGAAGCGCCTGGGGTCGAATCTTCCATGTCAGAGGAACCTGTAACGGAGTCTGAACCGGCAGTGACTCCCGCACCAGCGGAACCTGTAACGGAGTCTGAACCGGCAGTGACTCCCGCACCAGCGGAACCTGTAACGGAGTCTGAACCAACAGTAACTCCCACGCCAATTCCCACTCCAGGGGAACCTGTAGCGGTTTCTAAACCAGCCGTGACTCCCACACCCATTCCCACTCCAGGGGAACCTGTAGCAGTTTCTGAACCAGCAGTGATTCCCACTCCAATTCCCACTCCAGGGGAACCTGTAGCAGTTTCTGAACCAGCCGTGACTCCCACTCCAGGGGAACCTGTAGCGGTTTCTGAACCCCAGGGGCCTGCTATCCCTGGGAATATCCCCATTTCCGAGAATCAAGGGACGGTGGAATCAATCCCGATACTGGAACAGGTGATACCTCCCCCGGTGGTGGAAATTTTACCGTCGGAACCTGTAGAGTTGCCGATTATTGGGGAAGTCGTGACGGAGCCCGTCTCGGTCCTGCCGCCGGAAATACTTCAGAACCCAGTACAGTTGAGTCAGACAGCGGGGCCTACGGTGGAGCCAGTGGCGGTGAATCCGGAACTCACGGCACCTCCTGAACCGGCGATCGCCCTGCAGAAACCGCCGGAGCAATCCTCCCCAGTGGTTCCTCCACCCCCGTTGCCTCGGAATGAGGTAGCTGAAAATGCTCTGGATGTTGTGGAGATGGAGGTGGGGAATGTAGGAAGTGCTGAGGTTGCGATTCTTCCAGTTGAAGGGCTCCCGAGTTCAATTGCACCGAATTCAGGTGAGGGGAGGGTTCCCACTCCGTCAGTGGAGGCCATCCTGGAGATGGAGCAGGAGGGGGGGACCGTCGCCATCCCTGCTGTGGAGGCGATCGCCTCCCCTGTTTCAGGGGACTCCCCGGAACTTTCAGTTCAGTCAGAATTAGAAGCCGTTGCTCAAGCCTCTATTCTGCAGATTGAACAAATGCGGATGCAGGAATTTTACCCCCATCAGCAAGGTCCTCTCTCGGAAGATGAGGCAGATTCCAAAAATATTAAAGATTTGCTGGTGAGAATTCGTCAAGAAATCAATGTCAATCCTGCGGTTGTCTATGCGATGTCCCTTCCTGAAGAATTGCAATTAGTGGTGATGACGGCAGAAGGAGTGCCCATCATCCGCACGATTCCGACTGCTTCTCGGAATGCTCTGCGAGCTAAAGTAACTGAATTACTCTCGGAACTGACGAATCCGCGCAAAACGAATACCGACAGTTACTTGAGCTCCTCGGTGCAACTCTATGAGTGGTTAATTGCGCCGATCGCCACTGAATTGGAAGCGCAAGGAATCGATATGTTAATGTTTTCTCTGGATGCAGGACTGCGGGGGATTCCTCTGGCGGCATTGCATGATGGAAAACAGTTTTTAATAGAAAAATACCGATTGGGTTTAATCCCCAGTGTGAACCTCACGGACACGGGTTATAAAAATTTAAACGAGACTCGGGTTCTGGCAATGGGAGCCTCGAATTTTAAAGATCCTACCATTCCCTCCTTAAGTGCGGTTCCGGTGGAATTAGCGTTGATTTCTGAAGTTTTTTCCCTTGATAAATACTTTTTGAATGAAGCGTTTACCGCTGAGAATTTACGGGCTTCCCGTCGCCAACAAAACTTTGATATTATCCATCTGGCGACTCATGTCAAATTTTCTGTAGGGATGGCACAAACCGAAGCAAATTCTCTGGATTCGCGAGGTAAATCTTACATTCAATTTTGGGATGAGCGGGTCCCGCTAGAGCAAATGCGGGAGTTGGGATTGGATGCTGGAACGGTGGAATTGTTGGTGTTAAGTGCTTGTGAAACTGCGGTAGGAAGTTCTGAGGCGGAATTGGGGTTTGCCGGGTTAGCAGTGCAGATGGGGGTGAAGTCTGTTTTAGCTAGTTTGTGGCAGGTGGATGATGAGGGGACTTTAGGGTTAATGAACGAGTTTTATCAACAATTGAGTTCTCAAGAGCAAACGATTAAGTCAGAAGCGCTTAGACAAGCACAGCTTGCGTTTTTGCGAGGGGAAGTCCAGATCAGTGGTAATCAATTAATCACTTCGCGAGGGGCGATCGATTTACCGCCACAGATCGCGGAGCAAATGAGCGCTCACAGGTTGGCTCATCCTTATTTTTGGGCCGCATTTACCCTCGTCGGCAGCCCTTGGTAGGAGACTGAGGCAACGGTTCCCCCTTCTTCTGGGGGGACCTAGAGTGGGGGTTGCTTCAGGGGAATTTGAATGACAAATTCTGTGCCTTGTCCCGGTTCCGAGTTACAAATTAACTCGCCGCTATGTTTGTGGCTAATAATTTGATAGGCGATCGATAACCCCAGTCCGGTTCCTTTGCCTACGGGTTTGGTGGTAAAAAATGGGTTAAAGATTTGCTCTTTGACCTCGGGGGTCATTCCGGGACCATTATCCTCAATGTGAATGGCTACCCACTGATTATCTAACCATTCTGTGCGGATGCGAAGGGTGGGAGTTTTTTCGCTTAAGCCTTCTTTCCCTTTTAGGGTTTCCAAGGCATCGATCGCATTTGTCATAATATTGATAATGGCTTGATTCAGTTGCGCCGGATAGCATTCTATTCGGGGGATTTTTCCATACTCTTTAACCACGGAAATTCCTAAATTTCCGCTTTTTTCTCTCAACCTATTATGGAGAATAAGCAGGGTATTATCAATTCCTTCATGAATATCGGCTGGCTTGCAATCGGCTTCGTTCAAACGCGAAAAATTCCGCAGGGACAGCACGATTTGACGGATGCGTTCTGCTCCCACTTTCATAGAATTCAGCAATTTGGGCAGGTCACTTTGTAGAAAGTCCAGGTCTATATCTTCTTGAAATTCATGGATTTCCTGAACGGGTTCTGGGTAGTGAATTTGGTAAAGATTCAGCAGTTTAAGTAAATCTGCGAGATAGTCATTGACATGAGCGAGGTTTCCATAAATAAAATTAACGGGGTTGTTAATTTCATGGGCAACCCCAGCGACTAATTGTCCCAAACTGGACATTTTTTCGCTTTGAATGAGCTGGGTTTGAGTGCGTTGCAGTTCTTGTAAGGTGTTTTGAAGCTGTTCGGCTTGGTTTTGCAACGATTGTATCAATTCGTTTTTTTCGTAAGCCGATTCTTGAAGCGCTAGGGCTTTTTGTTTGCTTTCGGTAATATCATGGAAGACAATTACCGCGCCAATTTTATCTCCCTCTTCATCAAAAATTGGCTCGCCACTGGCAACGGCTATACGGGGTTCCCCCACCTTGGGCGCAATGACAATTTCCTCTTTGTTAACCCGTTCCCCATTGAGGGCACGCTTTAAGGGAATTTGCTCAGGGGAGATGGGAGTCATGCCATCTCCCTGATATAAATCATAGTAATTTAACCAGTCCTCGGGCGGAATGGAGTCGTCCGGTAAGCCATATAAGTCACGAATTGAACGGTTAAATAGGATCAGGTTTCCTTTGGCATCCCCGGCGATAATTCCAGCATCAACGGTATTGAGTAATGCTTTTAAGAATTCCCGTTCTTTTTCTAAGGATTTTTCGGTTTCCCGGCGTTCGGCGATTTCGTTTTGCAGTTTGTAGATGGCACTGTTGAAAGCCAGACTGCGACTTTGCAGTTTGACTTCGAGTTGATTGACGAAGGTGCGGGTTTCTTCATAAGCCCGATCGCCTTCTATTTCGGCATATTTGCGTTCGGTAATATCATGGGCGATCGCATAAATATATTGGCGATCACGTCCTAAACAGGCACTCCACAATAACCACCGATAGTCGCCATTTTTGCACCGATAACGGTTCTCAAAGGAGTAAGTATTACATCCTTGGAGGAGTTTTACGAATTCCGTCAAGGTGCTTTGATGATCTTGGGGATGGACAAATTCGATAAAGGCTGTCGAACGCAGTTCCTCTGGGGTAAAACCTAGGGTCTTTTCCCAGGCGGGATTTAAACTGCGGAAATATCCATCAAAACTTACGGTACAAAATAAGTCTAGGGAGAGGTCAAAAAATGCCTGATAATCCTCTGCCGGATGCAGTGATTCCCGACTCTGTGCGGGAACGGGTGACAGTTCCCGGGCGATCGCCCAAATGAGATGTTCACTCCCGCGCCATTGAGCTTTCCAGGATAAGCGCTTATAGTCACCATTTTTACATTGATAGCGGTTCTCAAAGGCGATCGCCCCGAGATTTTCACTGAGTTGGGCAAGCTGTTCTCGGGTTGAAAATCGATCTTCGGGATGCACACCATCGAGAAAGGATTTTTGCTGAAGTTCACTGGAGCGAAATCCTAGGATTTTTTCTCCCGAACCATTGATGTGCTGAAAATCTCCATTGCTATTGATCACGCACAGCAGATCGTCGGATAAATCAAAAAAGGGAAACTTCAAAATTTCCTCTCCCGCATCACATTCCAATTCGACGATTTTAATGCTCATTCCGTCCCCCTAATATTTTTTACGGTCCATTTCCCAAACTTTTTATTATTCAATGTAGTTTTAGATATTTCAATCTATTATAAGGGCTTTACAGGGAAATAAAATAAAGCAAAAGTAGAGAAAAATCAAAAATCCGTATGGATTTATGAAGTTTTGGCAACGATAGAGACAAGGAAAGAAGGCAACTGACCCCGAGGACATTCCCTGACCCTCGATCAGCCTCCATCCCCAGAATGGGTCATCCCTAGCAACAATGGAGGAGCACCGCCACAAATATCGCTATCCTAAAAGAGAGAATCACAAGCCAAATTAAAATGTCAGCGAAACCTAATGTAAATCGGTGGGCGATCGCAGTCGTGGCTGCGGTAGGTATGGCCGGTGGATACTTATACTGGCGTAGTACCTGGATGGGAAGCTTTAATCCCCTGGAAAGTACAAAAGTGGTTCCACAAGATGCGCTCATGGCCGCTTATGTGATCACCGATGAGGGTCAATGGTCGAAGTTGGATGAATTTGGAACCCCAGGCGCACAGGCGGCGATCGCCCGCACTGTGGCGGATCTGGAAGCCAATTTGCTCGCCCAAACCAATCTCGATTACAAAAAAGACCTGCAACCTTGGATCGGCAATGTCACCCTGGCGATCGTCCCTTCCTCGCCGACATCCGTAGCAACCACCAGCTTAAACTCTGACCTGTTATTGATTGTAGGCATTAAAAATCCCTTCCGTGCCTGGTGGTTTACTCGCAACTTGAAATCTCAAACTGAGCTTACCCTGACTGAATTTAACTATAAAGGCGTTACAGTCTCTCAAATCGTTCCACCCAACGGAATTCCCACCTATCAGGCAACTCTGAATCACAAACTGGTGATTTCCCAGCAGCGCAGTGCAGTGGAAAAAGCGATCGACACTACCACCTCAGAATCCTCTTTTTTGATGAAATCTGGGGCTAAGGAACTGGTCCGGCAGAGTACAAAACTCGATAATGCTCTAGTCCACTTTTACTTACCGGATTATAGCCAGACGATTGGACCAATGGGCAATAGGTTGAGCGATCGCCCCAGTTTACCCCCGGTGGAGGGGGTGAAGTCGGTTCTACTCAGTGCGGGAGTCCATCAAGAAGGAATGCGGATGCGCTTCCTGACGGAGGTTGACCCCCAATCTATCCCCCAATCTCCCCCAGTCTCCAATAAACTCTTAAATCGTTTTCCGGCAGAAACTATCGCCTTGGTTAATGGTCATGGCATCGGTCGGTCTTGGTCCACTGTAGTCGGTCAAAGTCAAGCCCAACCGGAGTTACAAGGAGTTTTGCTCGCCATCCGCCAGATGTTCGCTGCGGTGAATCTGGATGTGGACCGCGAGGTGTTCGGTTGGATGGATGGGGAGTTTGGGTTGGGACTGATTTCTTCAAATCAGGGCCTTTTGGGACAATTGGGATTCGGAGGGGCAGTAGTGTTTGAAACGAGCGATCGCCCTGCTGCAGAAGCGATGCTGCAAAAATTAGATGCGATCGGGCGCAATGTCGTCCCCTTTCCCTTGGCGATCGCTGAACGCAATGTATCTGGAATTAATGTCCGCGAATGGAAAATCCCCCTCCAAGGTGCGCTTTTAGGTCATGGTTGGTTGGATGATAATTCGTTGTTTATCGCCTTTGGGGGTCCCATCATCGATGCGATCGCTACCCCCGCCACTTCTTTACAGCAGAGCCCCACATTCCAGGCGATCGCCGGGTCCTTGCCGAACCCCAATCACGGCTATTTGTACCTCGATATGGAGCAAATTACTTCGGTGCTCAATACCCTTCCCTTTATGATGGGTACTCCAATCTCTCCACAGACTCTCGACTTGTTAAATTCGGTTCGCGGCATTGGCGCAACCGGAACTTGGACCAGTGCGACGCAATTTGAAAGCGAGATGTTATTTACCCTCAAAAAAACTCGGGAGATAGTAACTCAGTAATCCAAAGGGGACTCGGTGGGGCGATCGCTTTGGTACAATAAGCAATGATTTTCCTCCCGTCAAGGGGATAGCTGTTTCTGTCCTCCTCCCCAGGCGCTTTGACCCCAAACTCGACAAAGCATTTCCGGGTAGCGATTAGATCAAAAGGACAAGAAACTGGGGTTTTGGCCCTTTCTTTGTGGCTCTCTTGGCACAGATGTTGTCAAGAAACCGGGTTTAAAACCCGCCCTTAAATGCCCTAAAGCGATGGGGGAAAGTGTCAACCTCTCACCCAATCATAACCGTAATGACTGCTTCTGTATCAACTGGCCCCGGATTCTTATCTCGTTTAATTAATGGATTATTAGCCATTAAACCCGTCGCAAGTTTCGCCAAATCTAAAGCCCGAAAAATGATGATTGAGCGGGCTGAAAATATGGGCGTTCCCTGGACAAGCGAGGCGCGATCGCTCCAAAACCGCAATTGGGACCGCGAATTCCAACAGGTACAGAATCCCACCTTGGTTTATCCCGATTATTACCTCCGTTCCTTCCATGCTTATGACCAGGGAAATTTAAGTTGGGAAGCCGCCAGTGAGGTCGAAGTCGCCGCTAAAGCCGTCCATGCTCATATTTGGAAAGGCGCTGGTGTGGAAGGCGACTCCCGTCTACGGGACAGTTACCATGAAGTGCTTTCGGCTCAAATTGGAGACAATCCCAAGGCAATTCTTGACTTAGGTTGTAGCATCGGCATGAGCACCGTTGCCTTACAAAAACTCTATCCCCAAGCTACATTAACCGGCTTGGATTTATCCCCTTATTTTCTTTCCGTTGCTCAGTATAAATCGGAGCAGCAGCATCCGCCTATCACCTGGGTTCATGCTGCTGCTGAATCCACAGGTTTAGCTGATGCTTCCTTTGATTTAGTCTCAGCTTGCCTGCTCTTTCATGAACTCCCCGCAGATGCTTCTCGGCAAATTATCCAAGAAGCTGGGCGATTACTTCGTCCCGGCGGATATTTGGCAATTATGGACATGAATCCCCAGTCTGAGATTTATGCAAAAATGCCGCCCTATATCTTAACCTTGCTCAAGAGTACCGAACCCTATTTAGATCAGTATTTTTCCCTGGATATCGAGCAAACTTTTGTAGAAGCCGGGTTCGAGAAACCCTCCATCACCAGCAATAGTCCCCGGCATCGCACCATCATCGCTCAAATCAAAACTCCCCGTTAAGAGGTGGGAATTTATCTTGAGGGCGTCATCGCTACAGAGATGAGAAACCGGGTTTTTTCACCAAGTGTATGGCAATGAACCATAAATTTAGGCTAGAAACCCGGGTTCTACTCCCCATGATGCTTTATCCTCAACTGATGCTATAGTTTGCTTGCGATCGCCACCTTTATCGGAATACATTTTTTATCGCTGAATGGGCTTCTTTCCTTAAACCGTTGGCAATTCTAAACAATTCCTGCCCGGTATGGAGATAATGTTCGTCATAGTTGAGGGTAAAGAATTCTAACTCATCGATGCCATCGCCAATGCGATCGAGGCAGTAATAAAGATTAGCCGCCACACTGGCAACCGTTGCCGGATTTTGCATGGATTGGAAATAGATTTGCGCTTGGTTGAGGAAATCCCGGCATTTTTGTAAATAAGCCTGAAAATCTGCCATCAATTCATCATCAAAGGGGTCCGCTGCAAGGGAATCAATTTCATCCCTTAAGGTATGCAAAATTTCATACAGCATTCGGTTAATGGGTTGATAAACCTGTTTTACCCATTTTTCCAGGTGATCGTCGGGATCGGGACTGTTTTGGCGGGCGTGATGATAGTTTTGTTGTGCACGAGCAGTTCGCGTCTGGCGATCGCGAGATTCAGAGGGCGATCTACCCGATGTTTGACGGCGATCGTAAGACTGACGACGTTGCGGATCCCCTAATATTTCGTATGCACCATTAATCTGAATCATCCGTTCCGAATCCGATGATTCTAAATTTTTATCCGGATGCACCAGTTTGACTAACCGTCGATACGCTTGCTTAATTTCCGATTGCGTCGCTTGCGGACTAACTCTTAAGGTTTCGTAGGGATTAATTACATCATTCATTTTTACAATTGTCAGGCATTTGCCCCCGAATAAGCATTAAATAAAGATAAACGTAAAAAAATCAAATTCACAAAGCTTTTAGGGTTTTAGCCTCAAACTTAGTAGGTTTTTAAACATTATCTTTATTTAAAATTTTCATGATCTATCATAATATTTTCAAACCACATTGTCAAGGGTTTAAAATTATCTGATTCAGCAAAAATACTCAAAAGCTTTTGCAGTTGAACTGGGCATATCAATCGGACAGTGAAGCCAGAGTTTTATCAGATCCCCCTCGGGAATTTTCATAAAATCAACGAAAATACTCATAAAATCCACCCGTTGAGCCTATCGATTTTAGCCCGGGCTTTTATAAAAAATCGGGCCTACATTCCGGGGCATGGGGTAAAAAGTGGGGATATTTTTATAGAAATTTTTGTTAAAATTCACCCCGAAAAAGCTCCTCTTGCTTTAGATAGAGCAAAGAAAATGGCATAACATCACTTTAGAGAGAGGAAGCCCGAGATTTCATTTCTTACTATGATTAAAACCGCGATATTCGCTCCCGTTTTGGAGTTACCAGCAATGCTGACTCCAGTCGGTAAAATTGAGCAGAATCGGTTCAATTTGCCGTACTTACGGGAGTGCGATCGCCATTTTTTCTGCCCTTGCACTCAAACCCAAATATCTGGAGTGCAGCGGGTTTAATTTAGTCTATCTTTTGACTTAAACCCAAAACTTAGTTGCCTTAATTGTGGGTCTTAAAGACTAACCAGTGAGGCAACAAATGACCGCCTAAACCTTTCAAAAACAACAGGAGACAAAAAGTATGACAGATCGTAATTTCACCTTGACTCTCGGAATTATCTTCGTAGTCCTGGGCGTGGCTGGATTTATTCCCGGCTTAGTTTGGATGCCAGAAAATCCCTCCCCCACCTTATTGTTTGAACCCCACTATTTTCCCGGGGACCGCGAATTTGGGGCTTTATTTGGGCTATTTCCAGTGAATACCCTACATAACATTGCCCACCTGCTCGTAGGAGGCTTAGGGATTTTTTCCTCCACAGATAAAAGCCGCGCACGCCTCTACAATCGGGGTTTTGCGATTTCCTATCTGGCCCTAGCCCTGCTGGGATTATTCCCTTACACCGGCACTCTGTTCGGATTCATGCCTATCTACGGCCATAATATCTGGTTTAACGCCTTAACAGCCGTGGGTGCCGCTTACTTCGGGTTCGTAAAACCCACCCAAGAAGCTGCTGCTCACTCCGAAAATATGGCTTCTCAAATCTAGTGCAATCTCTCTAACCCAGGTTTTGACTGGCGGCAGGGAAGGGATTCGACCCCTTCCTGCCGCTTTTTCTGTGGGTTGCAAGGGCCGCCAACCCCCCAAGGCGATCGCGCTCCCCCAAATTCTAGCTATTATTAAGAAAAGTAAAGACATCACTCATCATTCGGAGTCAGAACATCATGGGACTATTTGGATTAGGCAAAAAACTGACCCTACCCACCCCAGACAAAGCCTTACCGGGACGCCAGGAACCCATTCCAGTCCCCGCAAATCACTTCGTTAATGGCAATCCCCTCCAACCCCCCTTTCCCGATGGCATGGAACAAGTCATCGTCGGCATGGGCTGCTTTTGGGGTGCCGAACGTAAATTTTGGCAACAAGAAGGCGTCTTCGTCACTGCCGTAGGCTACGCTGCCGGAATCACCCCGAACCCCACCTACCAAGAAGTCTGTACCGGCATGACGGGTCATAACGAAGTGGTGTTAGTCGTGTACGACCCCAAAGTCATTAGTTTTGAAACCCTGCTCAAAGTATTCTGGGAAAGCCACAATCCTACCCAAGGAATGCGTCAAGGCAATGATACGGGCACTCAATACCGTTCAGGAATTTATGTGTATTCTCCCGAACACAAAGAGTTAGCCTTAGCCTCCAAAAATGCCTACCAAAAAGCACTTGCTGCCGCAGGATATGGCGAAATTACGACCGAAATTCTCGACGCCCCCGAATTCTACTATGCCGAAGGATATCATCAGCAATACCTGGCGAAAAATCCTAATGGCTATTGTGGTTTAGGCGGCACAAATGTGGCTTGTCCTGGCATGACTGCTTCAGCGGTTTAGTCTACAAAAACCGCTCCCTGAATGCAGGATGCGGCTACATGAAATGTAGCATCAGCCCCCTTTTCCTCGTTCCCAGGCTCTGCCTGGGAATGCCATAAGGGAGGCTCTGCCTCCTAATCCCGACCTAGACCTCGAAAAACCTTCAAAACTCCTGTTTATAGCGCTTCACTCACGAATCTGCCCGAAGTTTTAAGACTTTCAGAACCGTTTTTTCCAGGTGTTCATAAAGTTTTAAATCCCGTTCCAGATAACACAGGCACTCCTCTCGACTCTGCCCGATCGCCTTCCCTTGATAGCGATACCCCGACCTTTTACGGGTAATTAACCGGAGTTTCTCCCCCAAATCAAACAAACAACCTAAATGAGAAATCCCTTGCCCAAAAATAATATCAAATTCCCCCACTTCAAACGGTGGGGCGACCTTATTTTTGACGACTTTGGCTTGCACTCGAATTCCATAGTCTTCTAACCCCTTGCTGAGGACTTGAATCGATCGCATATCGATACGAACTGAGGCATAAAATTTCAGGGAATCTCCGCCTGCGGTGGTTTCGGGTCCGGCAATGGAATAGAAACTGTGGCGCAGTTGGTTGAGGAAAATTACGGCACAGTCCGATCGCCGCATATTGTGGGTAATTTTTCGCAACCAGTAACTCATCAATTGCGCTTGTAAACTGGAGGCTGTCTCTCCCATTGCTCCAGCAATTTCCGCTTCTGGGACCAAGGCAGCTACAGAGTCGATCGCCACTAAATCCACCCCTGCTGACCTCACTAAGCGATCGCTAATCTCTAGGGCCATCTCTCCCGTATCCGGTTGCGAAACCAGCAGGCGGTCAATATCAACCCCTATTTTCCCTGCATAAGAAGGATCCAGGGCGTGTTCTGCATCGATAAAGGCGGCAATTCCGCCGGTTTTTTGCAGTTGGGCGATCGCATGGAGGGCCACAGTAGTTTTTCCCACACTTTCCGGTCCAAAAATCTCGATCGCCCGTCCCTTTGGTAATCCGCCACCTAACGCTACATCTAAAGTCAGCGCCCCCGTCCCAAACTTCTCCATCTGGCGGGTTACATCAGTCAAATCAAACCCAAGCGATCAATCAATAATGCAGCAACCACAGCAAACCCCGTAATTCCTAACGCCACCAATGGATTTTGACCTTGGCTCACCGCAAATGAAGTAACAACACCGGCTCCCAAAGCTGCCGTAACCGCAGCAGTGGCGAGGTCTTGATTGGAATTTTTGTTATCCATCTTTGCTATCTAGGGTAATATTTTCCAGTTGATAGGAACCCTAGCATCTTTATTTTTTCCGGTAAACCGAATCCCTAGAGATTGCAATTATTCTTCTTAGTTTGCAAAATTTCTTAATACTTTGATAGGCGGGCTTCGGGATCCCAGGGACCAGCAACCGGGTTTTTGCCTCAATTGGGTTCAATTGCACAGAATTTGTAAAAAAACCCGGTTTCTAACCGTTGCTGTACCCCCAGAGTAGAGGCGCGCTAACGCTGTAGGTGTTCTTGCCAGTCATAAAAACAGCCAAAAGTAAGCGCTCCCCTGGGGGTCGCGTTCAATATTTAGGTTCAGATCCGTCAACTCGGGTTAGGGGCGGTTAGTTCAGGCGTTCTGTATTGCCACCTTTAATCCATCCATCTTGACCACTGCCTTCGATGCGAATCTTCTCCCATTCGTTATCCGAGGTTTTTTCGAGAACCACCACCTGGGCGTTAAAATCGAGTCCGCCAATGGAGTTGGCTTCATAACCGGGGCGATCGCGCAAAATCAAGCCATCGGGCCAAATTACCTTGGCACGGTAAGCATTAGCAGGAAGCGCCGCAGGAGCATTCCCAGACTTTTCACTGGTGGCTGCCCCTTTGGAATTTCCCGCCTGGGTTGCTGTAACCGCTGGCTGATCATTCGTGAAACTCGGTCTGGCAGGCAGTGCGGTTAATTTCGTGACGAAATACAGCGCTGCGGCGACACTCCCACCCGCGAGGATGATCAGCGCCAAAGTAAAACCGAGGATAAACTGGACTAAACTGGCAAGACTCCGCATAAATTCTTAGGATTCAGGCTGTTGCAGTTGACGTTGCATCCGACTATTTAATGTACTGTATCTGGAAGCAAGACGAGCTTTTCCTGCCGCCGCCCAATCTTTTAAAACCTGGATTTGCTCTGAGGCGGTACGGGCGAGGGGAACGATTTGACTGGCGGCTTCTAGAATATCATCCGTGGCAAAGTCGCGGTTTTGACTAAATCCAATATGCATCGCTTCGATCAACGCTTGTTCGATTTCGGCCCCGGAAAAATCAGGAGTTTCGTAAGCCAGCCGTTCAATATCATAGCTTTTCAGATTATGAGGTCGCAATCGGGACAAGTGTACCGTAAAAATGGCGTTTCGTTCTTCTTGGGCAGGCAATCCGACGAAGAAAATTTCATCAAATCGGCCTTTGCGGAGCATCTCTGGGGGCAAGGACTGGATATTATTAGCGGTAGCAACGACAAAAACTGGGGAGGTTTTTTCCGCTAACCAGGTAATAAAGGTGCCAAAGACGCGACTGGTGGTCCCGGCATCTCCTTTACTGTCTAATCCGCCAAAGGCTTTGTCAATTTCATCAATCCAGAGGACGCAGGGGGCCAGGGCTTCAGCCAGTTGAATCATTTGGCGGGTGCGCGATTCGGATTCCCCGACTAATCCGCCAAAGAGTCTTCCCACATCCAGGCGGAGGAGGGGAAGGTGCCAATGATGGGAAATGGCTTTGGCGGTGAGGGATTTGCCCGTGCCTTGGATGCCCACGAGAAGCAATCCTCGGGGATGGGGTAAGCCATATTGGCGCGCCCGTTCGGAGAAGGCCCCGCCCCGACGGATCAGCCAGTCTTTAAGGTTATCGAGGCCGCCGATATCGGAGATTTGTTCCGTGGCGGGGTAGAATTCCAGGATTTGGGTTTGGCGGATGATGGTGCGTTTTTCTTCGAGAATGAGTTCAACATCATCGGGTTGAAGTTGTCCGTGGGTGGCGATCGCCTTAGCTAAGACACGGCGAATGCGATCGATGGAAAGACCCTGGCACGATCGCACGATTTCATCTAAAAATTTTCCCTCTAAAGGATGTCCCGTTGCCGAAAGTAACCGTTCGACTTCCCCTTTAATTTCTGGGGCATTGGGGAGGGGAAATTCTAATACCGTTAGGGCTTCGCTGAGGTCTTCGGGAATGGCAATACCTGGGGAAATAATGGCAATATTTTTGGGCTGAGATTTGAGGGTTCGGGAGAGATTTCGGAGTTTTCGGGAAACGGAAATATCCTCTAAAAAGCGGTGAAAATCACGCAAAATAAAAATTGCCGGTGCAGAGGCGGGCAATTTTTCCACAAATTCTAAGGCTTGGAGGGGGTTGCGGCGACCGAACCCGGTATCGTTGGGATTGCCCTGGTAACCATCAACAAAATCCCAGATATAGACAGCACGATTACCGAGTTCCTGGGCACAATGGGCGATCGCCGCCTCAACTCGTTCTTCTTCTCGCGTGGGAATGTAAATTAACGGATATCTGGCTCGCAGGAATAGCTTAAACTCTTCATTGAATGTCATAGCCGGTTAAATTTTGGAGTAGGATGTTCTCATGATTTTGGACCGCTTGACATCCTGCCATCCAAAAACGGTTAACTAGCTTGGCAGTTGTTTTTTCAGTTGTTCTAAGGCCGCAGCCCAGCGGCGATCGGCCACAGACAGAGGGCTACCCTGGCTTGGGGAAAACTCAATCCCCGGACAATCCTCATCGCACAGCTTGCGGGAGGGAATTTCCAAACAAATCTGTTCATACAACCAGGCTTCCGGGTCAAAGGTGCCTTGAGAGGAGAGCGTTTCCACTAACTCTTCCAGGGCAATTTCTCGTTCCAGGGGTCCATCATCCGGACTATTTCCCGTATCATTCAGACAGATAATTTCCGTTGGCTCGATTTTAAGCCGATGGTTGTACTGTTGCAAGCATCGATAACAAGTGAGGGTAACAATGGTTTCCACTTGGGCCCTCACCTCTAAAAAGTTGCCCCCATGTCTAACCTGGATTCGTCCCCGCACTGGGGTCAACGTTTCTAAATCCTGAATGAACTGCTGAAACTCAAAGGTTTCCGTTTGTTCGTGGGCTTTGGCTAACCGAGGAATATAAATTGCTTCCAGCATTCTGGTAACCCTCAGAGGGAAAGTAATTTCATCGTAGTGAATCAAGGGGTTAACCCGTGGGTTGGGAAACCCCCCTTCACCAGGGGCATTTCCCTCACTCCTCAAGGGCGATCGGGCGGGTGCGAAGAGCCTTGCGGTAGGCGCTCAGTTTTTTACACCGTTTCGCGCCGATGCACCACCAGTCGTCGGTCGGGTTCTTGTCCGCGACTGAAGGATTCCAGGTCCTCATAGTCCTTGAGTAAGTTATGAACCTGCCGTCGTTCCGCAGAAGAAAGCCCCTTCATTTCATAGGCTTCCCCAGTCTCCTGAACCGTTTGGACCGCTTTAGCCACCATCTCCCGGAGTACCTCCTCTCGGCGTACCCGGTACTGATTCAGCTCGATCGTATAGGAGGCTTGGACATCGGTGGGCTGGGCGATATTGAGAGTCGTGTTCGCCAGATACTGAATCGCATCCAGAACCTGTCCATTAGGACCCGTCAGAATTTCAATTTGTTCTGGGGTCAAATTTTTCTCATCGATGGTCAACCAAAAGCTATCTTCTTGCTCCTGCGTTGTGACTGAACTGTCAATTCGCAATAATTTCAGCAGTTGTTCAATCCACTGCTGACCTCGTTGCATTGGACTTTGGGTTGGGGATACCATTAGGCTTTTTTCTTGGGACGTCCGGGTTCAAAGGGAAGTGTTTCGCGGCCCTTGCCACTTGCAGTTTTTTCCTGGGCTTCCACCAGTTTCTGAAGATTTTCAGGCAGGGGTTCGCGGGAGAGAATAAAGGTTTGCGCTGTCTGAAAGATGTTCGCAATTACCATGTACATCAACACCCCAGCAGGCAGGGGGAAGAACAAAAACATTCCCGAGAAAATCACTGGGGTCAGTTTGTTGACTGTGGACTGCTGCGGGTTATCGTTGGCACCAGGGCCACTTTGTCCCGAAAGCAATTGGTTCACGTACAAACTAATCCCAAAGAATAGCACCATACCCACGATATCCCAGTGGATATTGCCTTCGGGATCCACAGCACCGACGCGACCCAGGGCTTCGATGAACAGAAATCCTTTATTAGCCGCCAGACCCGGTAAGGTGGCCTGAATGGTGGCTTCTCCAGGCTGGAGGGCTTCTATGGTGCCATCTTCATTAATCCGCAGGCGGTCTTCTCCGGAGGTGACTTGCCACCGGGGAGACAATTCCGTATTGGGATTCTGGGCGAGTAATTCCTTTAAGGGTTTGCCCTCAACGGACTGAAATTCTAGTTGGGTTTTTTCGCCGACGGTTAATTTATTGCCGGAGGGGAGTAACGCCACGATGGGGGCGTGTTGTCCATCGGAGAAATAAATATTTTGCTGGGGGGTGGCGAATGCCTGGGGAATGATTCGTTCAACCTGTTCACTGGGAAAAATTTCAACGTTGACGTTGTAATTGATATCCGAGAAGGGTGAACCCCGTAAGGTGGCGAACAAGGCAAACAGAACTGGCATTTGCAGGACGACTGGCAAGCAGCCGGACAAGGGATTGCCAAATTCTTTGTAAACCTTGCTCATTTCTTCCTGCTGTTTTGCAGGTTCTTCTTTGTAGCGTTCTTGAATTTCTTTGACCCGCTTTTGCATGACGGGTTGGGCGACTCGCATTCTTCGCATACTGCGAATTGAGCCAGCACTCAAGGGATACAGTGCAAAGCGGATCACGAGGGTCAGGGCTACAATTGCCAGACCATAGCTCGGCACGATCCCGTAGAAGAAGTCCAGGATCGGCAGCATGACGTTATTGGAAAGAAATCCGACTCCAAAGTCCATTCTTTTATGTCAACCTATGCGGTGGGAAGATTTTTTGTGTATAACAACCTTGCTTAAATATTAACCATGTTTAAGAGGTTTGATGGTTGGCCCTTGGGTTGAGGGCTTGAGGGAACAGGGGGGCAGTAGGGGCGATCGCCGCCCATTTTGATGGTTTGAGGGTACGCTCTTTGCTACTACTGCCTAGGTTCGCTTTGTTAACGATTGCCAATGGCTCCACTGGCCTGTTTTGCTTTGGCGGACAATTTGTCCGAAATGTAGTCATACGCTTCCCGAAAATTAGGAACGCCCCGCATTTCTAAGCGAGAACCGTCTTTGAGGGTGAATACCATATCGCCCCAGAGTCCGAAACCCCGAGCTACGGTCTTTACCTGGACAATTTCCGAGTAGATAATATCACTGCGATCTCTTCCCATCCAGCCGCTGTTGATAGAAATTCGGCGGTTGGTGATGCGGTAGCGCAGCCACAATGCCCGCACGATTGCTCCAACCGTTAACGGTAAAGCAATCACCGTAAATCCTAACAGGATGTTCACAAGTAGTTCCCCAATATGAGGACCCCCTTCATAGTAAACTTCCTCGCGAATCGCCATTGAGTACCTCCGCTTGTGTCAACAACTGCTCTAATTCTTGCAGAAGTTGGCGATAATTGCACTCTACTGCTGAAGGACGCACGATTAACACTAGGTCCCACCCCCGGGAAATTCGGGGGAGAAATTCCCGCAATCCGGCGCGGATTTGCCGCTTGATTCGATTCCGAATCACGGCTTTTTTACTTACTTTCAGGCTAATCGAAATTCCCACGCGGGTCGGCAAATCAGCCGACTTCGCCTCAGCGGGGTTCTCCGACTTGAGATCAGGCTGTTTCGTCACAGGCAAATCTCCTTTGCGCCGTTTGGCTCTCAAGGTCAGGTGAGTGGTCTTGCGACTGATTCCCGTGCGATAAACAGCGCTAAACTCTTTCGGGCGCTTTAACCGATTCGATGCAGGTAACACGGTGTTTTTTTCCGGATGCAGAAGGATTGGGGTGATTCTCATTCCCCGAGGAGGCGATCGCCCCCGAGTCCGGTTCTACCTCTGTCTCGCTCTCTTGGAACGTGGAGGTCTAACGGTGGCAATTGGGTTCATTCTGCCACCGATCGCACCGGGAACGGTTTCGTCCTGCTGAGGGTTTGACTCCATTTTTGTGGAGAACCCGACTACACGGCTAACCGATAACGTCCCTTGTTCCGACGGGATTTAATCACTCGGCGACCATTGGCCGTTCTCATCCGAACTCTAAACCCTGAAACTCTCTTTCTTTTACGGCTTGTGCCATGTAGGGTGCGCTGTGTCATAACGAATAACTCCTAGGTTGCGACTCTAAACTTTCAAAAAAAATCACAAATTTTTATAATATCATGACTTTGGACTTAAAACCGCTGGACCCCTCAATTTTTTGAGCTGTTAGGGGAATCGGACCTAAGCCCCCGTTGGGGGAGAGGTCTCTTGGTGAGATTGTCCCACAGAGTGGGACGAAGCCGAGGGGACCAGAGTCTGCTTCAAAATGAAAGGGAACGCCAAAACCTTTGACGTTCCCTCGTTGCCATGAGTCCCCTCGGTGTGGGTGGAGGGGGCTTAGTCAATTGCTAAAACCCAAGTCCCAATATATTCCGGAATCGGAGGACCTCCGCGAGTCACTACCAGGGCATTAAAATTAAACATTCCTCCAAAGTTGGGGTTGCGGACATTGGATAAAACCACTTCCACATCTGAATTCGCAGGAATGGCTTCCGTTGGATAAATTTGAATAAAGCGATTATCCCGATCCCACAATGCCTCGTCTAATTCAATCTTGTCCCCATTCACTGTGACTTCGATTCGCTCTTCGTTGAATTCGCCTCGGTAGCTTTCGGGATAGTTAATCCGCAACTCAGAAATAGCCAAGCTGACTTTTTCCTTGGGAATTTTTAGCCAATAGCGGTCCCAGCTATCTTCCCGGCCACTTTGCACGCAATATTTGAGTTCGTACTCTCGCTTAACCCCACCAAAAACCGTTAAACCCGAACACCGGAATGCCCAACTTGGCGGCATGGGCATGGCGGTAATCAGCAATCCGGTAACAGCTATTCCTAAAAAGACTCGTCGCATAGCAGAATCAGGAGACAACATAAGCTTAAATCCGTCACTCACCAGAGTATTTTAGCTGCTTTGTAAACTTTTATGACATACAGGCCCGGTTTTGGGTGGCCTGCTCAATGGAGGGCGTTTGACTAGGGTCTTTAAATAAACGCGATCGCAATATACTCGATCTGTTCCTCATCTGGGTCACTGATCTGGAAGACTTGCAGAGATTTTATCAAGTTCCCCCTCAACCCGGGGGTGGGATCCGTTTTTCCCGAGGTCAAAATAATCAGAGGTTTCTGCGCTAAAATTATTTCCCCCTCGATTGATTGGAAAATGAACCCGCACCCTCCAGTCCAGGCCAATGGTCGATCGCATCGGTGGATTGGACCAAATGCATTCCAGCCTCCGAAAATCGGGCAAATGCAGCATCAGCAGCATCGGTGAAGTCTACCACATTTGGAACGACGACTGGGGAAGTACAATCCTCCAACAGATAAACTTTTTGCGCTAATTTTGGGTCTCGTTCTTGGATATCCCGGAGTAGATCATCGATAGTCCAAGCTACACAGTGACTTTTGGCTTGTCCGGCGATCATCAATACGTCAAATTCTAGTAATTTTTCCATTAATAGACTGTTAGGGTGGGCGATCGCCGTTCCTGTTTGGTCTAATAATACTTCTGGGCGTAAGGCGGAATAATTCTCCGTGAGGGGATGGTTTCCTTTCAGTTCAAATCCTGTGGCGGCATGGCGGGCCAAATTATGAAAAAATATCGCCTCTTCTACGGCAGAAACTAAGGCGTGACCAATTCCACCCAATAAACTGTGATAGGGCCAAATAATCAGGGGATATTTGCCCTCAATTTCTAGTTGTTTAACGTAATGGTGAGCATACTGTTGGATTTGTTCGGGGTGGCGATCGCCTAGACTCTGAGCAACCGCTGGATTAACGTTCCAAACGCCATTTTCTACGTCCTTGAGGGAAATTTGGGTCAAAGGAGGCGGATTATCCCCGTTGCGATCGACCCAGAATATGGGATGAAAAATTTGCCCGGTGGTATGGGTATCCATCGTGGGGATGATGGCGGTAATCCGATGCAAATTTCGATAGATAAATTCACATAAGCGCTGGTTATCTTCAACGGCACCGTTGCCGCTGCGTCCCCCCACAAAGAGTTCAAAGTCGGGAATGCAGAATGTATTTTGAATGTCGATCGCTAAGAGGCAAATTTTAGGGGAGTCGGCGATCGCCGGTTGAATTTGGTGAGTTTTGGCCCAAGTTTGGGCGTCCTGAGCAAGCTGCTGATAAGGGACTCGCCAAACTTGGCCGACTTTTGCGCGCTCAAAGTGAGGGGGAATGGGTAAGGTGTGGGTTGGGTTCATGTGCTGCTCTCCATTCTTCTGACGGGGCGATCGCGGGTTTCGTAGGGTTAGACCCTTAAACCAACTGGGCGATCGCTGATTTTACTGTAACTGCATTGAACAGATTCGGTGAGAGGGTCTGCTACAACGGAGGCGATCGCTGCCCTAGGGCCTGTGAATCTTCTCCAACTTTTTTATTAAGTTTTATGAAATCTATACTGATGGGTATCACCCCCTTTGACAATTACTAATATTTATGTAATTAGGTTCCCACCCGGGAGCCGTGATGATTGGTTGCACTAATAAGGAACTAAAGAACGTGAAAGCAATAAACCTGACAATTGCGGTAGTGGTGCTAACCTTCTGCTCTAGCTGTATGAGTGATCGCGCAGATCTGAAACACTTGCAGGAAAACAATCAATGTCAGGGGTGCAATCTAGTCGGTGCAAATCTCAAGGAGCGAGTGTTGGGTGGGGCTAACCTCAGAGGATCGAATCTGGATCGCGTTGATCTCAGCAGTGCTAATCTGTTTTTTGCTGATTTAGAAAATGCCTCCCTACAAGGCGCTCGGATCCATAGTGCCGTGCTATCTACAGCGAACTTAAAGGGTGCGAATCTCAGGAATGCCGATTTGAGTAGTGCTGATTTGAGCAGTGCAGATTTCAGCTATGCCGATCTCAGGGGGGCCAGCTTAGAAAATGCAGATCTATCGAATGCGAATTTCTTTAATGCTCAATTAAGTGGTGCTAATTTTGAGGGCGCTAATCTCGAAAGCAGTAAAATGGAAGGGGCGATTGGATTTGTGTCGGATTCGGACATCATTACTGAGACCCATTAGAGATTGGAATTAATAAGGGGTTCAGGAGATCGGGTTGAGGGAGATGACTCCACCATCGCGATCTCCTTGCGGCTTTTGGGTCGTCTCCGGAGTTCGGGGCGATCGCCCCGAGCGGATATATCTACAATCCAAAATACGAGAAGCTGTGATGCTGCCAAAAACAGCTTCTCGTCTGCTTTATTCCCCAGTCTCTGACGGAGGAGGCGATCGCGATCGCCTGGGATATGATTTACATCTAAGTAGCATAAAATTAAAACGACTACGTTCTGTCTTCCCCTGATGCCCGCCAAAAATTTTCTCACCCCCACCCAAAAAAAGAGCTTGCAAAATGCCATCCGCCAGAGTGATTGCTCTCGGTTTCGGGAACACGCCCTGATTTTGTTATTGCAAAATGATGGTAAAACTTACGAAGAAATTGCCGAGTTTTTAGGCTGTTCTTACCGAACCGTTGCTTATTGGTGCGTGCATGGGGATCCAGACAATCTTGATAGTCTGCGCGATCGCCGGGAACAGGGGAACTATCGCAAAGCTGATCAAGCTTATATTCAGTTGCTCTTAGAAGTTGTCAAAAAAAACCCCAGCCAATTTGGGTATCCCCTGGAAGTCTGGACAAGTCAACGATTAGCCGAACATTTAGCCCAGGTAACGGGAATTCAGCTCAGTGGCACTCAACTCATCCGCATTCTCCGCAAGCATAAGATCCGCTTACCTCTGAGTCGGGTCTAATTTTTTTTTGGGTAGTAATATTTTTTCAATCTCGGGAACTGCCTCCGATATTTTTAGTCCCCTATAGGAGGCAATCGTTATTGTCAGATATGGTGACAGCAGCAAAGACCGGGAGACTCCGCAACAGTATCCGACCCGGGCAAGATATCGGTCCCTCAGTGGCGATCGCCCTCATTGCCATTTCCCAGCCCATCCGTCAGTAATTTGGCTTAGATCAAGTTAAGCCATTTGGCGGATGTTTTTTCGTGGCTCTTCAAACCATAATAAAAACACGATCACCCTGAATTTGTTCGACACCCTGAGTGTTGCATCACCTCCCAAGCCCTAGGGGGGTTTTTTATTTTTAGACTACATGAAGATCTCCCAGGTTTAACCCCCAGTTTCATTCGGGTTAAGTCCCTTTGTGCGGATGCATCACCCCATCCTGTTGATTCAGGATATCTTCTGACTCTGCTGCCATAGTCTTTAATTTGGATCTAAATTAAGCAATGCAAAGTTCAGCCATTTAGCTGATGCTTTTTCCTGACTCCTGCAATCATAATGAAAACACGATCACCCTGAATTTGTTCGACACCCTGAGTGTTGCATCACCCCCCAAGCCCTAGGGGGGTGTTTTGTTTTTGGATTCCCTAAAAGATGCCCGGTTTGCCCCTGAGTGTCATCCGGCTTAAGTTGATTTGTGCGGATGCATCACCCCATCCTGTTGATTCAGGATATCTTCTGACTCTGCTGCCACAGTCTTTAATTTGGATCTAAATCAAGCAAGGCAAAGTTCAGCCATTTAGCTGATGCTTTTTCCTGACTCCTGCAATCATAATGAAAACACGATCACCCTGAATTTGTTCGACACCCTGAGTGTTGCATCACCCCCCAAGCCCTAGGGGGGTGTTTTGTTTTTGGATTCCCTAAAAGATGCCCGGTTTGCCCCTCACTCTCATCCGGGTTAAGTCCCTTTGTGCTGATCCGGGTAAGGAGCACTTGGCTACGGTGACCCCCCTTACCTGAGTTTGGGGAGGTCCTAGGCTACTGACATCCTAGGGCGTTTTCGCGCTGACAACGCCCGAAGCCCCAAAAAAACAATACCTCCCAACTTGATGCTGGAGAGGTGATGTTTTTCGCAGATTCCTGGGGGCTGATTAGCCAGCTCCGGAAAGATTGCGGAACCCTGATGGCAAGACGCCTATGTAACTCGATCATGTAGATGCAACCTTTTTTAAGAGCTTCTTTGTGGTGAAGTTCTTTAGGTTAATTCATTAATACATATCTTTTCCGAAGTTGGAAGATGGACCGCACCCCCAGGGGGCGTAACCCCACAACTGAGGAGGTGGGGGATGCGATCGCCATGAACTCTAGAAAATAAAAAGCCTCGGGCAGGGTGTGCCCAGAGGCGTCTGTATCAGGGTGCATCTATAGTTGAGGTGTTCAGGCTGTGGGAGTGGAGATCCGGATAAGCCCAGGGCGATCGCCCAGAGTTGGGGAATCCAGTGACATCGGTTCGGAGGAGATGGGTGGAATGCCAGCTAAATCGAGGATTTCCGGAATCAAATCTTCCCGTTTCACTGCCATCAGATGCACGCCTTGACAGAGGGACCGGGCAGCTTGTACCTGTTCAGCGGCGATCGCCACCCCTTCGCGCAAAGGGTCCTTTGCCTTTGCCAAGCGATCGATAATATGTTGGGGAATATCCACACCCGGGACACAACGATTAATAAATTCCGCATTTTTGGCGGATTTTAAGAGAAAAATACCGACTAAAATGGGTTTACCGCACCCTTGGGCAATTTCATTCATAAACTTGTCTAACTTGTCAAAATCGCAGACAAGCTGACTTTGGAAAAACTCTGCACCTGCGGCTAATTTTTTCTCAAACCGACTTTTTAAACCTGACCAACTTTTCGACTGTGGATCTACCGCAGCACCGGCAAACAAGTCTGTGGGAGTATCGCTCAGGGGTTTATCATTAATATCAAAGCCTTGATTCAGTTTAGCGATCGCCTTCAGCAGACGCACCGATTCCATATCAAAAACCGACTTCGCCTGGGGATGATCTCCGGCTTTTACCGGGTCCCCCGTAAGGGCCAAAACATTCTGAATTCCCAAGGCATTGGCACCGAGGAGGTCCGCCTGCAACCCAATCGAGTTGCGATCGCGACAAGCAATCTGATAAATCGGCTCAATTCCCTGCTGCAACAAAATCGTTGATGCCGCTAACGATGACATCCGCAAAACAGCCCGCGATCCATCGGTAACATTCACCGCATGAACTCGCCCTTTTAAACCATTTGCCATTTTAATCATGTGGGCTGGATTACCCCCTTTCGGTGGCATTACCTCAGCCGTCATCAAGAATTCACCGTCTTTAACAGCCTGACGGAAGCGAGATAAGTTGTGCGGTTGTTTCATAGGAAGAGGGAGATGGGGGAGATAGGGGAGATGGGGAAGATGGGGGAGATGGGGAAGATGGGGAAGATGGGGAAGTTTGTAATAACGACTTGCTGTCGTTTCTTCTTGTTCGATTTAAGGGCGAAAAGAAAATTGCCTCTAAATCACTCAAGGTCCCGATTTCATCCCTAATGCTTACAACGGTAGAGAATATCCAAAAGCAGTTTTGACTCGGTTGAGGGTGGCGTTGGCAATGGTGGCGGCTTTTTCTCTCCCTTCTCTTAAGACTGCTTCCAGATGAGTGCGATCGCCCATAATTTCCTTATATTGGTCCTGAATCGGTTTGAGTGCCTCAATCGTCGTTTCAGTGAGTAACGGTTTAAATTGACCCCAACCCATCTCTTGACATTCCGCTGCCACTGCTTCCTTGGTTTTGCCGCTGAGTAGCTGATAAAGCGTCAATAAGTTATGGCATTCCGGACGTTCCGGGTCATCAAACACCAGTCCCCGCATCGGGTCTGTTTTGCATTTTTTGATTTTTTTGACGATCGCATCTGGTGGATCGAGCAAATTAATCCGACTTAGTTCCGATGGATCAGACTTGGACATTTTTTTTGTCCCATCGGTTAAACTCATTACCCTGGCCCCTTCCTTGCGAATCAAGGGTTCTGGCAACTTCAAGACTGGCGATTTTTCCTTGCCAAATTGATGATTCACCCTGGCGGCAATGTCTCGGGTGAGTTCTAAATGCTGTTTTTGGTCCTCACCGACAGGGACTTTATCCGCATCGTAGAGCAAAATATCCGCTGCCATCAGGACGGGATAATCTAGTAACCCTACGTTGACATTTTCTCCCTGACGGACGGCTTTTTCCTTAAACTGGATCATATCTTCCAGCCAGTTGAGGGGGGTGATACAGTTGAGCAGCCAGGTGAGTTCGGCGTGGGCTGTGACGTGGGACTGGATGAAAATGGTGGAATGCTGTAAATCGATGCCACAGGCGAGATAGAGGGCGGCGATCGTGTAGGTATCTTGGGCTAAAGTGGCAGGAGTGTGGGGTGCAGTAATGGCATGGAGGTCCACAACACAGAAATAATTCTCATACTGACTTTGAATTTCGACCCAGTTGCGGATCGCACCGAGATAGTTACCGAGATGTAGGTTGCCGGTGGGTTGGACTCCAGATAAAACGCGCTGCTTACCCATAATTTGCTCTTATATTGCGACGGAAAGGATGAGGAAAACCGGACTGAATCGGTGTTTCTCTCTCTTATTGTTGACTTTTTTTGACATAAAGCTCAAATATCCTAGCAAATCTTGGGTCTCGGGTCATGCGATCGCCTTGATAGGGAATCGCTTCTAGGGACCACCCGGTTTAGGTCCATTTTGGGTAGTCTGCTGCTGGGGTCTTCATGAAGTGGCGATCGCCTATACAAAGCTCAACATTTATGCCCTACATAGTTTCTACTGTTTTCGTTGTTTTTTCACGCCCAATAGACTACTTTTTTGGGAATATTATGGATAGAGGGAATGGGTAATGGGGGAAATCCAAAAAGTCCCCATCTGAACAGGGGCCCGAAACCCTTGCCCGAACAAAGCGAATCTGATTCGCGAAACCTCTTTCCGAAGGAGTATAGGAGGTAGCTGTGGAAAAACTAACAACGGCATCGATGTCAGACGAAGTGAGCATAGACGAGGAAATTTATGCAACCCTCCTGTTTCGGGAGGTGCAGCAATTTCGGCAGGGTTGGATTTGGTTCGTCCTAGTATGCAGCTCTTTGGCTGCCCTCTGTGCGGCAATTATGCCATTTTTTTTAGAACAATCTTGGGAAGAAAATACAATTTTAAATATTATTTTAATTGGTTTTGGACTGGTATTTGGTGTAGTTTTCCCCATTTTGTTTTATAGCGCCAAATTAGTAACTGAAGTCAGAACCGATGGATTGTATCTCAGTTTCTACCCGTTGTTATTTAAGCGACTTCAAATTCCGTTTGACTCCGTAGTCAAATCGGAAGTGCTCACCTATCATCCGTTGCGGGATTATGGGGGATGGGGGGTTCGGTATGGTCCCCAGGGAAAAGCTTTTAATGTGAGTGGCGATCGCGGCGTCTTATTAGAACTTAAAAATGGTGAAAAAATCTTAATTGGATCTCATCAACCGGAACAACTCGCCAGTTTATTAAAATTAGCCCGGTAAGGCAGTCTCGCATCTAAGCGTTGAGTTAGTTCAAATGCTTGCTGTAACGCTATCTGTCTCGTCAGCAGATTCGCTGAATCGGATAGGCATCAAAAATAGTATCAGCACTGATAATTGGAATATTCTCAACAATTCCTTGAGCAATAATGAGGCGATCGAACGGATCTCGATGATGCCTGGGTAGACTGGCAACAACCTCAATATGGGCTAGACTGATATCGAGCAGATCAATACCATTGGCTGCGAGTTGTTGCTCTATAACATCTCGAAAAGGTCGAGCAAAGTTTAGCTTGCCGATGCGTTGCTTAATCGCCACCTCCCAAACACTTGCTTTACTGAGCAACTTCTGGTTATTCTCATCGGCAATTATATCCTGCAAGTCAGGAGGTATTCTAGGGTCGCCCATCACAAACCAAATGAAGGTATGAGTATCCAGAAGCAGTCTCATTCCATATATTCCTTAAACTCTTCGGTTAGCGGTTCATCAAAGTCATCAGCAACCCAGATTAAATCTTTCATACTGCCAAATTGGGCACGGGGACGTTTTTGTGGCGCTTGATCTGGCACGGGGACCAGTTTCACAACCGGGTGACTGTCTTTGGTGATTACAACTTCTTCGCCATTGAGGGCGATTTCCAATAACTCGTGCAGTTTGGCTTTCGCTTCAGCAATATCGACTTGGGACATAATTTTTCCCTCCGCTGTGTATTTAACAGTTTATCATAAAACTGGCTCAGTCTGCTTCTTTTTCCTGCCACTTCTAAAGGCTAAAATTCTGGTAACAACGGATGCACCCGTCTGGTGTGGGATTCAATCCGTTAGTTGATGCGGCGTTCAACCCTTGAGACAATTAACCTGATTTACCTGTTTTACTGTTTAGAATGATTAGCGATTCTGTCAAAATAATGATTAAAAACCGATGAAATTTATTGGAATTGACCTTGGATGGAGTTCCGGCGCGAGTGGTTTATGTTGTTTGGTTTGGGAAAATAATCAATTACAATTGACGGATTTAGACTGTAAATTATCAACGGTGGATATCCTGGAGTGGGTGGATCAAAGAGTTCCTGAACCCGAACCGGGACTGATTGCGGTGGATGCGCCGACGCTGATTCCAAATGCTACGGGGATGAGACTGCCGGATAAGCAGACTCATCGCTATTTTGGGCGCTATCATGCTGGGTGTTATCCGGCAAATCTCAACAGTCGATTTGCCAGTCATACTGTGGGGTTTGGGAATAGTTTAGAGATGCGGGGTTTTATGCACGCACCGATGATGATTCCCCAACGGTGCGATCGCTATCAAATTGAGGTGTTTCCTCATCCGGCGATGATTAATTTATTTGGGTTATCTCGGATTCTCAAATACAAAAAAGGTAAATTAGGCGATCGCCGCTTAGAATTAATCAAACTCCGGCAATATATTGTCGAAATTTTGCCCAATTTAGAACCCAGTTTAAGTTTAAAGTCAGATTTTTGGATTTTGAGTGAACCTCTCGATATTTTTATTGAAAAATTAACCGCTAAAAGCTCTAAATTATTCAAAGCCATTGAAGACCAACTCGATGCCATCATTTGCGCTTATATCGGCGCTCATTGGTGGTACTGGGGGTGCGATCGCAATCTCGTATTAGGAGTCAGTACCGATCCGGTCACCGAAGCTTATGCCAACGGCTATATCATCATTCCAAATCATCCTTCCGTCAATCAAATAACTGATGTAGGGGCAATCCATAAATCACCCCTACAAATCAGTCATCATATCAGTGAAATCAGTGAAATCCGTGGTTCAAATCCCCCATCCACTGAGACCCCGAAACCTGACGTCATCGACCTCTAAGCATTGGCCCAAAGCACTTGTAAACCCCGTTGGAACGGACTGCTTAAATAGGGATGTTTCGGTAACACCCGCAGAGACAATCCTTGTAATCCCGAAGAATTGTAGGCAATGTTTGCGGTATAGATACTTTGTTGATTAGCATCAGTGCCTTGATAATCCATGACGACGGAGACGCCATTGATAATATTACCATCGGCATCCATTGGTCCTTTGTAGAGTTGAACTTCTAGGTCAGAGTCGCTCAATCCGGCTAGGTCTAGCAGCGCTTTGACATTAATACTTTGGTTGACTTTGACATCATCAGACTCAGAAATATCAATGTCCAGAATCTTGATGTCATACCAGCGTTCAAACAGGTGAGTTTTCCAAGCCGCTAGTTCTTTGGCCGGTTGACAACCGTGGGTGGTCATGGCATAGTAGCGATCGCTTGCCGGGAAATAGGCCCGAGTTGCATATTCACTCACCATCCGGGCTGTATTAAACAGCGGACAATTCAAGCGAATGGCATCTTTCATTTTCGCCACCCACTTGCGGGGAATGCCCTCTTCATCCCGATTGTAGAACAGGGGAATCACTTCTTTTTCCAGCAAGTCATACAGAGCATTCGCTTCCACTTCATCTTGATAATTAGGGTCGTCATAGAATTCCCCATGTCCGATCGGCCACCCGGTGCGAACGTAGTCCGCTTCATCCCACCATCCATCCAGGATACTGAGGTTCAATAATCCATTCATGGACGCTTTCATTCCACTGGTTCCCGATGCTTCCCGAGGACGACGGGGGGTATTTAACCACACATCACAGCCTGATACCATCATCCGCGCTACGTTAATATCGTAATCGGGGATAAACACCACATTTTTTTCGCATCCTTGTTCCCGAATAAAATGGGTGATATGACGGATCATTTCTTTGCCCGGAATGTCGTGGGGGTGAGCTTTTCCGGCGATGACAAACTGAACCATTGGCTTTTTGAGGGCGTTTTTACCACCGGGAATCAGGTCGTTATTTAACCCCAGTAAGATCCGTTTGATGCGATCGAGGTCGCGGAGGAACAATGTAGCCCGTTTGTAGGTGGCAAAGCGCCGTGCAAACCCAATGGTGAGAACTCCGGGGTCCAGCACTTCTCGCGATGCATCAATTTCGGTGAAGGAAGCGCCGCGAGCTCGTAAGTATTTTTGGAGTCGTTCCCGGACGAAGACGACGAGTTCCGCACGGCAGAGGTCCTGGTTGCGCCACAGTTCGTCATCGGGGATGGCGTCTACCCGTTCCCACAAGGGATAGTGGGCGGGGGTGGTGGACCATTTGGGTCCGAGATAGCGATCGTAGAGTTCCTGGGTATATTTTGCCACGCAACTGCGGGCGTGTACACCATTGGTAATCGAGGTAATCGGCACTTCCGAAGGGGGAAGTTTGGGCCAGAGGTTATTAAATAGCACCTTGGAGACTTCGCCATGTAATTTGGCGACCCCATTAATAAAACTTGCCATCTCGATCGCCAGGGTTGCCATACTAAAAGGAGACTCCAAATCCCCTGTATTGTCCCGTCCCAAGGCTAGAAATTGTTCTCTTCCCAGGCCAAATTCCTCGGCATAATGACCTAAATAGTGCATGACTTTATCATGGGGGAACAGGTCAAATCCGGCAGCAACTGGAGTATGAGTCGTGAAGACATTGCTGGCAGCAACTACTTCTTTGGCTTCCTTGAATGTGAGACCCTGTTCTCGGATTAAAATTGAAATCCGTTCTAAGGCTAAAAAGGCCGAATGCCCTTCATTCATGTGGTAGGCGGTGGGTTCGTAGCCGAGGGCCTTGAGCATTCGCACGCCACCGATTCCCAACATCATCTCTTGGTGAATCCGCATATCGAGATCTCCGCCATAGAGTTTGTCGGTGATATCGTGATCGTAGGGATTGTTTGGTTCGATGTTGGTATCGAGCATATACAAGGGAACAGTCCCTACTTGGACCCGCCAGACCCGCGCATATACTTTTCGCCCGGGATAGTCTACCTCAATGCGTAATTCATTCCCCTGTGCGTCTCGCTCTAGGTACAGGGGCATATTGTAGAAGTCGTTGATGGGGTAACGCTCTTGCTGCCACCCATCGGCGTTCAGATATTGGCTAAAATATCCTTCTTGGTAGAGGAGTCCGACGCCAACTAGGGGTAAACCGCGATCGCTGGCAGATTTCAGGTGATCCCCAGCGAGTAACCCTAAGCCCCCCGAGTAAATCGGCAGACATTCCGTGAGGCCAAATTCCGCCGAGAAATACACAAAACATTCTTGATGTTTCTCTTTCTCCCGGTGTTTGCGATACCAGGTGCGCTCTTTCAGGTAGTCGTCCAGTTGCCGCGCGGCGCGGTCGATCTGGGCCAGAAAGCCTTCATCTTCTGCCATTTCTTCCAGGCGTTCCTGGGAAATGGTTCCCAGCATCAAGACGGGATTGTGACGGCTCGATTCCCACAGGTCCCGGTCTAAACGCCGGAACAGGTCTTTGGTCTCTACATTCCAGTCCCAGTGGAGATTGTAGGCTAAGGTGCGTAAGGGTTCCAGTTGTGGAGGCAGAGAGGGAGAAACGTTAAACGTGCGAATTGGTTGCATAAGCTACGGACAATTTTTTGAAGATGGACTAAGAACTTAACTCGGACAATGATGACAATAATAACGTGGGTGTTCTTTTGTTTTCTATAGCCCATTTTGTGAGCACTGCGCCGAATATTTAATCTCTTTTAATACTTTTCTCAGTTTTTGAGCCCGTTTGCGCCGGAGGCTCAGTTCTGGGTTGTGCGGAAGGTTATACCAAATCCGGTTGTTAAAGTCTATAAAATTCCACACCCTAAAGGGTGGGGCGTTTGCGGACGAAGCCTGCCTCCGCAGGCTCAAGAGTAAAGTAGGTCTTTAGCAAACAGATTCCGTATTAGATCTGATTGTGTGGCGATCGCCGGGGATGATCTGCCCCGATCTTGAACGGAAAAAATAATTTTTTCCGGGAGTTTATGGATCAAATCTTGACATCTGTGCCTTGGCCCGGGTTGAGTGCCGATCGCTTTTCCGCTAAAATAGCGGGGAAATCCCCCAGACTGGCTTAACTCTACCCGGTGACAAGGCTCCTGATCTGGAGCATGGCACGACAGGGGGTCACTGGGTTGCTCATGAGCAAATCAGACCACATGGCTAAAAAGGCTACAAAGAGAGGGCGTTACTCCCTAAAAAAACTCCGCTGGTCGATCTTAATGGCGATCGGTGTCGGATTAGCTTTGGGTGCTCTTTTGGCAGCCCTAATCCGCGCTCATTCTAAAGCCGGTGAACCCAGGATGATCACTTTTGGGGCTTCGGGACCCGTTGCCCCCCCAAATTCGGAAGGACAGCTCATTTTAGAAGATGAAGCCGAACCCGGTAGCGATTTCTATGAGTTTCGGGCCCAATTACGAGAGGCGGTACAAAAGCGCAATGCCGAATTTCTGGGTTCAATCCTCCCCGAAACAGGTATAACCATTGGCTTTTCTCGTCCCCAAACTCGGGAGAATTTGAATTTAGATGACCCTAAAGGGCGATTTTGGTTGATTCTGGAAAAAGCAGTCGCCATCGGCTGTGCTCCGGCAGAAAATCCTCCGCCGGATAATACTGATCCAGGTTCGGAAATTTGGGTTTGTCCGAATGTGGCTCAAGCCTTTGCCAGACAGGTTCCGCCACCGGCTTCCTCTGAAGGAGTTTCTTGGCAACTGGAGCGCGTGGTGGTGGTGGGCGAAAATGTCAATGCCCGATCGCAACCCAGTTTAGACAGTGAGGCGATCGCTACTCTGTCGAATGAAGTGGTGCAACTGGACCGCGATCGCCAACTCCCGGAAACCTTTGACCCGATTGATAGTTGGACGGCGATTCGACTCAGTGACGATCGCGAGGGCTATGTTTACAATCGTTATGTGTATTCTCCCCTAGAATCTCACGCTTTATTTGGCAAAATTAACGGGGAATGGCAGTTACTCGGGATGCCAGGGGGAGATTAACCCCCTCGGTCCCAGGCGATCGCCGGTTTTATTGAATCGTTTGGATGTTGTCTTCCCAGTTTTGTCCATCAAAGGGAGTTACGGCAAATTTCGCCGCGACATCCCCATCCAAACATCGCACATTCACATCGAAGCTGTCAGGGTGCGATCGCGGTCTATAAAACGAATGAATCCCGCATTGTTGACAAAACAAGTGTTTCGCGGATCTGGTATTAAAGGTATAAGTTTGTAACATCTCTTCTCCCTGTAACAGGGTAAAGCGATCGGGGGGAACAATCAAATGTAAAAAGCCTTTTTTCTGACAGATGGAACAGTTACAGTCAATCGCTTCGTGGCGATCAACCGTGACGCGAAATCGCACTGCACCACAGTGACAGCCGCCTTCGTAAGTTGTCCCCGATTCGGGATTTTCGGTCATATTCAGTAGCAAGAAAAAGAGCAAATAAACTGAGCCTTTTTTATTGTATTTCCTTTAGAGGCGGGAGCAAGGTACTTAACAGCGATCGCACTACCGTTAGGGATACTCTGGAACCCAAACTGTGCTAAAAGGAATCCTTGCGACCCCGGAGGCGAGCAAAAGTTTGTACGGGGTCAGCCCCATTGACTGCCCGCTGTAATACCGGATCTTCCCAGCGCAAAAAGGGATTGGTGCGCTTTTCCACACCCAAAATCGCAGGAATCGTCGCCTCATTCCGCGATCGCGCCGCCTTCACCTCGGCAAACCGTTCCTGTAAATCTGGGTTCTCTCCATCCACCGTTAAGGCAAACTGAAGATTGGATAAGGTATATTCGTGGGCGCACCAAACTCGCGTCTGATCCGGTAATTCCCGGAGTTTACTCAGGGACGAAAGCATTTGGGCGGGGGTCCCTTCAAACAAGCGCCCACAACCCCCGGCAAACAAGGTATCCCCACAGAACAAATCCCCCAGTTCCTCTCCAGGGGCCGGGGGAAAATAATAGGCAATGTGGGCGCGGGTATGTCCGGGCAGAAAGAACACGGTCCCCGTGCGTTGGGCAAATTCCACGCGATCGCCCTCCTGCAAAAACACCTGCTGTCCCGGAATTCTGCCTCGGTCCTGGGCCCCTCCATACACCGTCACCCCCTCAAAATGCTGCATCAATGCCTGATTACCCCCCACATGATCTCGGTGGTGGTGGGTATTGAAGATCGCCGTTAACTTAGCGCCCAGGGCCTGCAATTGCCTCAGTACCGGATCCGCCTCAGCCGGATCCACCACCGCTGCCACATTTTGCGCGGGGTCGTGCAGTAAAAAGATATAATTGTCCGCAAGGGCATTGAGCCGATAAACTTGCATTGAATCCTTCCTCCTGGAGTGAATATAAATGATGGATAACTGCGGTAAAATTGACGGCGCGGTCAAAACTTGCCAAAACTTTATCAAGTCTTTATAATTTTAGGGTAACAAATTTACCGGAATCCTGAATTGAAGCAGATAAAATAGAACCGTTAAGGCTTTGAGCCAAACTTTACCCCACTCTAGTCCGAAAAAAGCTAATGGGAAGACCGACTCCGATTAAACCGCTTTTTACCATTCATCAAATGATTGAGCGAATCCTAGAAAGCAATGAAATCACCACTCAAGAACATCTGCAAATTGCCAATGTTTTGCTATCAGGGAAAAATATTACCGATGAAGACCGGCGGCAAATCAATCGGATTTTTGAACTAATCCAGAGCGATCGGATTAAAATTATCACCTAATTAGTTAGGGAGTGAACCCATCATGCGCATCCGTCGATGAGCGGGCAACTCTTTTAAAAAATCAAGAATACAGACAAAGGAATGAAAAAAGGTGAGCGACAACAATAAAACAATTTTAGTCACAGGCGGGGCCGGTTATATTGGTTCCCATGCCGTCTTAAGTCTGAAAAAAGCTGGGTATCAAGTCACTATTTTAGATAACTTAGTCTATGGACATCGGGACATCGTAGAGGATGTTTTAAAAGTCGAATTAATAGAAGGAGATACCAACGATCGCGCCCTTTTAAATAACGTATTTGCCACCCATGATTTTTCAGCCGTTATGCACTTTTCGGCCTACGCTTATGTGGGCGAGTCGGTGACGGACCCGGCGAAATATTACCGCAACAATGTCACAGGGACGTTAACCTTATTAGAAGCGATGTTAGCCGCATCGGTAAAAAACTTTGTCTTTTCCTCCACCTGTGCCACCTACGGGATTCCTGAGAAGATTCCTTTAACGGAAGACCATCCCCAGCATCCGATCAATCCCTATGGGATGACCAAACTCATGGTAGAAAAGATTTTGAGTGACTTTGATGCTGCATACGGCTTAAAGTCCGTGATTTTCCGCTATTTTAATGCAGCCGGGGCCGATCCCGATGGGGCGATCGGGGAAGATCATGATCCAGAAACTCATCTGATTCCCTTAGTGTTACAAACTGCCTTGGGACACCGAGAATTTATTTCAATTTACGGAACCGATTATCCAACCCCAGATGGCACCTGTATTCGGGATTATATTCATGTGAATGATTTAGCCTCTGCCCATATTTTGGGACTGGAATATTTGTTGAAGGGGGGAGAAACGGAGATATTCAATTTAGGGAATGGGAGTGGTTTTTCGGTCAAAGATGTGATTGAAACTGCCGAGAAAGTAGTGGGGAAAGAGGTAGCTAAAAAAATTGGCGATCGCCGTCCTGGAGACCCTCCAGTTTTAGTCGGAAGCAGTGAAAAAGCCAGAAAGATATTAGGTTGGAATCCCGAGTATCCCGACCTTTATGATATCATCTCCCATGCATGGCAGTGGCATCAACAGCGTCATAAAGTTGATTAAAATACGGATAAAATTATCGCTGACTAGCGATAATAGGACTGTATAGGCAACATGATTACCCCCCATGAATCGTCCAAACCAATCCGGAGATACCTTGCAAAATGCCAGCGCCAAACCTAAAATTTCCGTTCTGGTGAGTGACCTTTCTAAAAAAGGGGCCGGACGCTGGGGCGGCGGTGGAGTTCGCCCCTTTTTACTCAGTCAAGTGCTCAAGCGCCTCAACTATGACGTTGAAATTCTCGGATTTGTATTTGACGACGAACCCAACGTCCAAACTTCTTTTGAAGACATCCCCATTATTACCGTTCCCGGCAAAAAATATCCCCACTTTATTCAATCAGCTACCTCCTTGGTGAATCAAATGACGGGAGATATTATTTATGCCTATAAACCGAAACCCAGTAGTTTTGGACTGGCTTTATTAAATAAAATGAAAACTGGTCGGCCAGTCCTTTTAGATATTGATGACTGGGAACTGAGTTGGCATGGGGGTGACGCTTGGAAATATCGCCCGCCCAGTATCAAACAATTAGCCCGGGATATTTTTAAAGAAAATGGGCAATTGCGATATCCAGATCATCCACTGTATTTAAAATGGATGGAAAAATGGATTGCGCGGGCAGATGGGGTGACCCTGCACAATCAGTTTTTGCAAAAGCGCTTTGGCGGGGTGTATTTACCCAATGGCAAAGATACGGATTTATTTGATCCAACTCGCTATGAACCGGAAACCAGCCGAAATCACTATCAACTTTCGGGATATCGGATTCTGATGTTTCCCGGTGCACCAAGACCCTATAAAGGCATAGAAGATGTATTAATTGCCCTCGATCGCCTGAATCAGCCAGATTTAAGACTAGCGATCGTGGGGGGTAGTCCTTATGATGATTACGACAATCAACTCATGGAACAATGGGGGCGGTGGATTATCAAACTGCCAACCTTACCGATTCAACAGATGCCTGAAGTAGTTGCTGCAGCCCATATTATAGTCGTTCCCCAGCGAGATGAAGCTGCCGCCGCTGCACAATTCCCCCTCAAATTAACCGATGGGATGGCAATGGCAAAACCCGTATTAGCAACGCGAGTCGGAGATATTCCGGCGATATTAGCTGAGACAGGTTATTTGGTTGATCCGAATGCTCCCCAACAGATTGCTCAAACCATTGAAGAGATTTTTGAAAATTGGGAAATTGCCCAGGAACGGGGCCAAAAAGCCCGGGAAAGATGCGTCCAATATTATAGTTTTCACGCGATGGCAGAGATTCTCTCCGGAGTGATTGCACCGATCGCTGGGTCAGTTCATGGTTCATAAATCTCCCATTTTTGGTTTACCGAAGCACCTGAAATTGGGGAGCAAACCTCAAAATTTTACGTTAATAAATCCAGAACTTGTTGATAAAACCACTGGTTGCGATCGCGGCATTCCTGCAAACTAGAGGGATAATTTTGACATTCACTCAGCCATGAACGCCAATCATCCATCTCGCATTCAAACCAATTCGGATCCCGAGATTCATAGAGCGTCTTGCCAAACAGAGACAGTTTATAACTTTTTTGTTTCCATTTTTTAACGGGATATAAAACTGGGGAATGCTTCAGTCCATAGAACTTGCTAGTAAAGGGAAAAGCGATGACTTTCCGCCCTAAAAGTGTTCCCCAGTAGGCTCCATGAAAAGAACTGGTTAAAATGGTTTCTCCAGACCCTAAGAAATCCAGTACAGTCCGGAAATCCATTGACTCATTCGTGAGGGTGGGTAGTCCGGGAACCTGAATCCGAAACTTTTTGTGGGAAAACACAACCACCTCATGCTGCGGAACCCGGGGGCGATCGAACTCCTGATGCATACAACTGACACAGGGAACCCAATTTAAACCGACTCCATAATCTCTAATTCCCAGTAAATCAACGGATTCCACATAAGGGCTATAGTCAAATTGAGCAAAGGTAAGTGATGGATCTTTATAACTTTGCTGTCCGACTCCCCAAAAGATATACTTGCCTTTATCTACCTGAGTTTTTAAATGCTGGATTGGTCCCAGAAACCGAGGAAATAAGAGTCCCCCTCCACCGAGAATTAGATGTGGATTCTGGAGTGGTTCTTGGGGTAAATCGTCAATATCTTTGGCTTCGGTTTGGACTCCGGGAAAGTTAAAGTACAGCAGGGGAGAGGAAAACCAATCCCCAATATTAATGGAATGCCTGACATGATAGTTTACCAGATAAGACACTGACTCAATCACTCCTTTAGATGGAATAGGAATCGGGGATTAAAACTTAGTTTTGGAAGTATTCAGCAACCACCGCCTGAATTTCAGAAATAAACTTTTCCGTAGAAAAGAGAGATTGCTGTTTTTTCAAGGATTCAAGTAGAGCCATCTGGCGATCGCGTTGCTGGAGAACCTGGACTATTTTCTCCACGGCGGTGGCATTCTTGTTATCAAACAGCAATTCCTCATGATGAGCGCCGACAATTTCTACCTGACCCCCTTTATCTCGAACAAAGGGAATCATCCCCGCTTTCACCATTTCTGCAACAGAGATTCCAAAAGGTTCAGGCTTAGAGTGGATACCGTAACGACAGCGTGCTAGGACCTGGAGATAATCTTTATAGGGGAGGTCTTGATAGATTTGAATCCAGTCTGAATTTTTATCGGCTAGACCCTGAATTTTCTGTTCATAAGACCGTTTGTAAGTACCCCCCCCTCCTCCGGTGATATGCAATTTCACATCAAAGCCGCGATCGCGCACCGCCTGCAAAATTTCAATCACTCGATGAGTCTGCTTTGCCGCAACAATTCTACCGCTACAGAGAAACGCATCCTCTTTTTCCTCCCAGGGCCGTTTCTCCATTTCTGTGATTACAGGGGGATAGATGACCCGGGAATTAATTCCATACTCTGCTTTAATTCGATCAGCGGTGTAGAAAGAGTTTGCTACAGACTGATTCTGTTTGAGTTTCTCCAGGGAAAATCCTGATAAGTTCATGATCAAGCGGTTCCAGCCTTTATTGTCTTTAGGCTGGGGATCAACGACATGAACCCAGTGCAAATATTGCAGTCCGGGTTGTCCCATATCCACCGCATTATAAGTCGAGAAGACTAAATCTGAGTCAGCCGTGAGCGCTTTAAAAGCTCGGATGGACCAATGAATTAAGGCGAATCTGATTTGAGGGCTATTGGCTATCAATGCATTAATCCACTGGGTATCTATAGACCTGGGTAAGAGCGGATGAATGGTGATATTTTGATGGGTTAAATGGGTATTATAGAGAGTATCTAATTGGGAGAAATCAATAAAATTTAAAGTAAACAAAGTAACATTATAGTGAGGAGCTAAAGCCTCCATGATCCAGAGACTGACTGCTTCAGCACCTCCCCCCATAAAATAGGGTTGCCAGATAGCGATGCGTTTCAAATTCTGCCGGGATTGATTCATGGTGGGGTTTCGATTGATTTCTAAAATTAAGGGAAAAACTGTTTCATCTTCCAGGATTTACAGAAAAATAACAAGTCAGCCTAATGAAGAGAGTCAATTCATGGCCGGGAACTTGATTGAGTGAGCGCATCGAGGCGAGACTGCCTGGTTGGACAAGCCTCGGCTATAATGAGCAATAACGTTTCCCCAGGGGATATCAGGGACCGCAGGTGGGTATCATTATCCGACTGATTTGCAACAGTCTGTCGGTTTTCCCAAAACTTACCCCGACGACTTTACCTAGAAACCGAGTTTCTGGGTCCCGATTGAGGTGAGGCACCGCCGATTGAGCGCACAAACCCCATTGATTTAAGTCAGTCGTATTGGCATTTTATTCTTTCGAGCCACCGTAGAGATACGAGTCGGGACCTTAGAAGAAATTAATGGATAGAGATTGATTATACCGGGAGCAATTTTTTCCAGGGCTTGATGCAGTTCTGGATATAGGGCGATCGCAATTTCTGTTAGCATCGGCATGAAAAATGGGCTTGAGAGGGCGACAAGCGGGGGATGCCAGAGTGGGATAGTGCCTACCTGGTTTTATTATTATAGCTGCCGATGTTGTTGTTTCCCCAGACGGCACTCAATCCGATTGAACCATTGTTGAGCAACAGCCATTGAACCCCCGCCCCTCAGTCTTGGCCTTGCATTTTAGTGTAAACTAGGCTCAGGGAAAAGAGAGCTGATCGGCTAGTAGCAGAAAAACCAAATGCGCTCTCCTTGAGCAATCTAAAAAAGCTCCGGCTACCCAAGTAGACGCCGAGCCTTGTATTGTACCCACCATTCCCTTATCGCAGCTAACCCCCAAGCTCAGTAGCAGGAAAACTTAATGTCTCCCACTCAATTTCTCCTCAACTATGCTAGAAAACACCCTTTTTGGATTACCCTGACTATTGTTCTAGGGTGGTCAGGAGCATTGTTCAATGGAGTCAGTATGACCCTGATTGTTCCTGTGATCTTAGCCTTTTTAGGCCAGGAAGTAGAGTTTCAGCAAGGGCCTCCTATCGTCACCCGAGCGTTTAGTCTTTTGGAGCAAGTGAGTCCAAGATATCAGCTTGGGTTGATGATGGGAGTCATTCTACTGCTGATCGTGTTGAAAAATGTCACGTTGGTCTCTAATCAACTGGCATCTGCTCATTTATCCCGCTTGCTGGTCAAAGATATTCGGTTAAATGCGGTACAATTATTGCTTGATATAGATATTGACTATTATTCAAAGAAGAAATTGGGGGATATTCTCAATTATGTGAATCAAGAGGTTGGCCGATGTTCCAGCGCTATTCGGATTGGAATTCGGACTCTGACCAACGCGATGACGGTTTTAATCTTTGTGGGGATTCTGATTTTAATCTCTTGGCAGCTCACCCTGGTCTCTACTCTTTTGTTAATGCTCGTCCCGCTCCTTTCTCAGTTTATCATCCGGCGTTCCCAGGAGTATGGAAAGATTCTGTCAGAAAAATCTCGGGCCTATACCACCGCCTTAATGGAAGTATTAAATGGAATTCGTTTGGTAAAATCTACGGGACAAGAGAATCAGGAGTATTTCAAAATAAAAAGACTAATCGAAGACCGAGAAAAAGCAGAGATGCAATCCCAAGTGAACTACTCAATTATTACGCCGATGAATGAGTTGAGTGGGTTATTTGTGATTTTATGCATTATTATAATAGGGCGAATTATATTTTCCAATCAAATAGAATCCCTTTCAACCCTTTTGCTCACGTACTTGTTTGTGCTGTCCAGAGTGGTCCCCTTAATGGGACAATTAAATAATAGTCGCAGTGAATTTGCCAATGTTATTCCCAGCACGATTATTGTTAGCGAATTTTTGCGGAAAAATGACAAACCCTTGATGAAGGATGGAACGGAACCTTACAGAAAATTGGAAAATGGAATTCATTTTGATCACCTGTCTTTTTCATACTCTGGACATAAAGATGTGGTGCTTAAAGATGTGGATCTATGGTTACCCAAAGGGACAACTTTGGCCTTAGTCGGGGGTTCGGGGGCGGGAAAATCGACTTTAGCGGATTTGCTGCCGAGATTTTACGATACCACAGAGGGCCGGATCACCATTGATGGGAAAGACTTGCGCGAATTTGATATGCGATCGCTGCGAAAATCAATGGGAATCGTCAGTCAGGATACCTTTTTATTCAACGATTCGGTGCGCAATAATATCGCTTATGGGCGTCCCGATGTCACAGAGCAAGAGGTGATAGAAGCGGCAAAACTGGCCAATGCCTATGAATTCATTATGAACCTCCCGGAAGGATTTGATACCCCCTTGGGCGATCGCGGGATTTTGCTCTCGGGAGGACAACGACAACGAATTGCGATCGCCCGTGCATTGCTTCATAATCCCGATATCTTAATCCTAGACGAAGCTACCAGTGCCCTAGATACCGTTTCCGAACATCTCGTGCAACAGGCGATCGAACGCCTCAGTCGCGATCGCACCACCCTGGTAATTGCTCACCGTTTGTCCACCGTCAAAAATGCCGACCAAATTGCCGTCTTAGACAAAGGTCAAGTCGTCGAAACCGGGACCCATGAGGAACTCTTGAGCAAAGGCGGATACTATGCCAAACTTTACTCCATGCAGTTCTCCCTAGACACCCAAGATCTCGTCAAAAAAGCTCGCAGCGAAACCTTAATGAACACCTCCTACGAAATTCGGACTCGCCTCAATCCCATGATTGGATTTTTGCGCTTAATCGTAGATGATGTCGTAGACTCACCCCAAGAACTGCGCGAATTAACCCAGGAATCTTATGAATCAGCAATTCGTTTGCTCAACACTTTAGAATATATGGAAAAACAGTCTAAACTCGAAGTTTAAAACCCCCTTTCCCCACAGAGTTGCACCTTCTAAATTGAGCAGTCACACCCCAATATTCCCTCAAAGAGATGCACCTAACCGGTGCCTCTCTACCCTAAAACCCTAACTTAAAGCCTTAGCTGATTTGGGTTCCGGTTACGGCTTAAACGAAGAATTTTCCGGCTGACGTAACACCTCAATAATCTTGACATTCGCTTTTGGAAATGGAAACTGGTCAATTTCATCCAATCGCACCCAGCGCACCTCATCCGATTCCAGGGGTTGTGGTTCCCCGGCAACATGGCGACAATGATGAACCGTTAACGTGACCCGAAAATGGGTATAAGCGTGTTCTAGGCTAATCAGTTGGGCACCCACTTCCACCTCGATCGCCAACTCTTCCCGAATTTCCCTGTGGATACAATCAGATACCGTTTCTCCCGGTTCGATTTTCCCTCCCGGAAATTCCCATAACCCCCCCAGGAGTCCCTCCTGACGTCGCCGATCAATTAAAATCTCTCCGCGATCATTCCAAATCACAGCCACACCGATGAGTTTATGGGGGAGGGGACTAGAAGTTTCACGCATGGGTAAATCAGCCTGCATCTGTAATTGATAAGCCTGACAGTGAGCCATCCAAGGACAGCGACTGCACTCAGGAGCCTTGGGAGTGCATAGAGTCGCCCCCAAATCCATCAAAGCCTGATTAAAATCCCGAGGATTTTCAGGATCCAGCAAAACTTCTGAACACTGCCATAACAGCTTCATGGCCTTTGCTGGTGGCACCCGCAACCCTATGAGTCTAGCGAAAATTCGCTTGACATTCCCATCAAGAATGGGCAGAGGTAAATTAAACGCCGCACTGAGGATCCCCCCGGCAGTGGTTCGCCCAATTCCCGGTAACGCCAGCGCCGCTTCTAGGGTCCTGGGAAAGCTGCCATCATAGTCCTGAACGATCGCCCGAGCACAGGCGTGTAAATTGCGTGCCCGAGCATAATATCCCAACCCTTGCCACAATTTGAGCACATCCTGTTGACTCGATTCAGCTAAACTGATGAGAGTTGGAAACCGCTCCAACCAGCGATGATAATAGGGGATAACCGTCTTAACTTGGGTCTGCTGTAACATAATTTCCGAGATCCAAATCGGATACGGATCTCGTTGCTGACGCCAAGGTAAATCTCTTCCCCCTTGGGCGTACCAACTCAGCAGAGATTCCCGCAAGTCTAAAATAGCAAAATTCGGCAAACTCAGGGATGAGCCTGCCGAGGTTCGAGTAATACTCTGGTTCTGCTGCAAGTTTGTTCAACTCCACCCTAGGACTTCACCCTCCATTTACTCATGAAGTTTAGGATGAGATTCGGTAAATTGTAAAGAGTTTTCAAAAGCCATGCGTTGCTCGGCATTGCGGAGAAAATAGCCACTAATCATCGCTGAGGCTAGAATCCGTCCGAGATGTTCGCGATTCGTCGTAATCGTAACGCCAAAGTGTTCCGGGGGGAGATTTCCTAATAAACCGATGATGTTGCGTTCCATAACTTGAAACACATCAGAGGAACTAGGTCGAGAGAGTTGGGAAATAGCTTCTGGACTCAAGGATTGTAAGTAATCCCAGAGTAAATTATTGTCTCCCTCTTCTGAGAGGAATTCTGGCGGTCGATTGGATTCAGGGTTCATAATAATTGTACCTCTTGGGCTTAGATGGGCGTTTAGTTGTCTATTAAGGTTGTAGGCTACAGCGTCGGTACAGTAGGGGGAAGACAAACCGAGGTTAGGGAAGAAAATTTGTAGAAACTAGCAGGAAATCTGGGCGATAAACCCGGTTTATTGTCCCTTGGCTGTAATCCTGTCCCGATGCTGTAGTAGGAGGAAGGGGAATGCTCTGTTTTTTTTCAGACTGAATGGTCCGAGCCATTTATGACAGTTTTCTAATGTTTCTTTAAGTTATCGTCTCTATAGGGAAGTTTGCCTCTATCTAAAGGGGTTAATCGGACTCCCTAAAAAGAAATAGCCGTTTACCCAAGTCGCCCATGTAGGGCGAGATTGAAGGGGGGAACGGAACAGAAGTGGGCTAATTTTGAGAGGAGTTAGGGATAAGAGCAAGCTGTTGGCGAGAAACTCATGAACCGATCGCAGCGGTTGAGAGTGGACTGGCCGATCGCCAAATTTTGATGGTTTGGTCATGACTGGCACTGACAAGCACTTTCCCACTCGGGGCGATCGCCACCCCATTAATGGCACTGCGATGACCCATGAGAGTGCTGCGTAATTCGCCAGTCTGTAAGTTCCAAATTTTAACCGTTTTATCCCGAGAACTGCTGACAAACTGTTCGCCATCCGGGGCGATCGCCACCGACCAAATCGTACCCGAATGACCCGTCAGGGTATAGCTTAGTCTTTGCGTCTCTAAATCCCAGACACAAAGAGTCTGCTTCACATCCCCACTCACCCCAGTTTTGCCATCAGGACTGATGGCAAGGCAAGTCACCGAGGCGCGATGTCCCGTGAAAGTCGAGAAGCATTCTCCCGTCGTCAGGGACCAAATTTTCAGGGTTTTGTCCCCACTGCCACTGACTAAGGTTTTGCCATCGGGAGTAAAGGCGATGCAAGTGACGGCATAGCGGTGACCCTGGAGGGTGTGGATTAATTCCCCACTCTGGACAGACCAAACTTTAATGGTTTTATCCGAACTCCCCGAGGCAATCAGGGTCCCATCGGGGGAGAGGTCCACTGCCGCGACCCAGTTAGAATGACCCGTGAGGGTGTGAATTAATTGTCCCGTGGGGAGGTTCCAGATTTTAATCTGCTGATCTGAACTGCCGGACGCCAGGGTTTTACCATCGGCAGTGACTGCCACGGACCACACCGCCTCCTGATGACCCATCAGAGTCCGTAATAACTGCCCCGTAGCGACATTCCAGACTTTAATCGTTTTATCCCAACTGCCGGTGACGAGGATATGACCCCGAGGAGAAAGGGCCACAGACCAAACCCCATCTTGATGCCCGATTAAGGTGCGCTCAAGGGTAAAATCGGGGCTAGTAGGTTTAATGGCAGAGGGTGTAGGTAAAGCAATTTTCCGGGTGGGTGGGACGGCATGAACCCCGGGGGGGCTGTTCTGAATCTGCTCTAAACGGGCGAGTTCCGATAAAATTTCCCCGGTATTGCGGGGACGCTGGGAGGGGAAAGGTGCCATCAGGCGATCGAGGAATTCGGCAAACTCATCGGAAACCCCAGGCGCACTACTGCGCCAGCGAAATTCGTCCGTATAGGGTTCATAAAAGGTCAGGGGATGCTGGCGGGTTAACAAATAGACAAAGGTTCGACCCAAGGCAAAAAAGTCAGATTGTTCCACTGTATGCCCTTTTTCCTGTTCCGGTGGCGCATATCCTCGGGAAATGATGACGGTTCCGGCAGGGATGATATTTTGGGATGAGAGTTCCTGATGGGCGACCTCACGAACGGTCCCAAAGTCAATTAAAGCCAGATTGCCATCAGGTTGGCGCATGATATTACTGGGTTTAATATCCCGATGGAAAAATTGGTGCTGATGGACTTCTTCCAGAAGCAGGACCAATTGTTTAAGCCATTTTAAAGCAAGGGATTGGGTGAGGGAAGTGGGTTGTTGTTTGAGCCATTCTTCGAGGTTAACTCCCTCGATTTTTTCCATGACGAGACAATGTAAGGGAGGTTTGCGGTCCGGAGGGGCGATCGTAAAATAAGCCGAGGGTTCCATATAGGGAATTCCCTGGCGATGGAGTTGACTGAGTACCCGCGCTTCTCGTTCAAAGAGGGAAACCGCTTTTTTTTGGGCTTGGAGGGTGGTAAATTGGGAGAGATTTAGGACTTTGAGGACTTTGGGTAAGCCTTGGTCATCCACCTGGTAAATGACGCTAAAGCCCCCAGAACTGAGGGCCTTCACCGGGCGGTACCGTCGATTCAGCAACAATTGCATCCCACAACCGAGACAGAAGAGTTTGTGATCTAGATTGTGGGGGGAAGGACAGGTGGGGTTGATGCAATAGCTCATAAACGCTTGGGGGCTGGATTGAGCGGGGGAGTGGAGACTTGGGGCGATCGCAAATTCAGGAAACCACTATCTGTAGTATAGGTGGGATTCTCGGCAGTTGTCTTGCGGTATAAGTCTGGCTGCATGATTGGCGATCGCTCTCTTAACAGGTTCAAACGCGCCAACCCCCAACCCATCTACCTCAAAAAAATCTAGCAAAAAAAAAGGTGAGCATTGCTCACCCTGATTTTATCGAATTCTTTTAACCCAATGCCAAATTTTTAACCAATCCCTGGAATCGCCGGATGGAAGTAGAATGCTAATCCCAACACGAGATAAGTCGCCAGGAGCAAAGTCCCCTCCAGCCAATCAGAACGGCCATCGGAACTGACAGAATTAGCAATAACAACCGATACCGCAACTGCCACCAGTTCAAAGGGGTTGAAGTCCAAATCCATCGGTTTATCCAGGATATAACCGGCAATGACTAAGACAGGCGCAACAAACAAGGCAATTTGTAAACTGGAACCCAGGGCCACGGACACGGACAGGTCCATCTTATTCTTCATCGCCACTGTAACTGCCGTCGCGTGTTCCGCAGCATTGCCAATAATGGGAACTACAATCACCCCGGTAAAGAGTGCGGTTAATCCCAACATAGAAGTAGCTTCTTCCAGGGAATCGACTAACAATTCTGATTCGACAGCTACCATCAGGGTGCAGGCTAATAGTACCCCCGTCCATAACCAGACATTCGGCGGTTTAACTGCTTCACCTTCTTCCCCTTCTAACTCCGCTTCCCCGACATCACAGAGGTAGGCATGGGTTTTCATGGAAAACACCAGGGTTAAGAGATAAACGAGGATTAAGACGACTGCCACGCAGGTTGAGAGTTGCTGCATAGTCTTTTCTTCGATGCCGGTGGAGGTGAAATCTACCGCTGTGGGCAGTAACATGGCGATTACCGCCAGAGTCATCGCCGAAGCATTCAACCGGGCTACAATCGGTTGAAATTCTTGTTGTTTGTACCGCAGCCCTCCCAGTAGCATGGACAACCCCATGACGAGGAGCAGGTTACTCATAATTGACCCGGAAATGCTGGCTTTGACGACATTGATAAATCCAGCATTGAGCGCAACGAGGGCGATAATTAATTCCGTGGCATTGCCAAAGGTGGCATTCAACAATCCTCCAATATTTGGACCGACAACCACCGCAATTTCTTCCGTGGCGGTTCCCATCCAAGCAGCTAAGGGAATAATTCCCAAACAAGCGGTTAAAAAAATCGTTAAGGCTCCCCAGTGGAGAAAATGACCGGCAATGGAAATGGGAACAAAAACAAGTAAACCGATGAAAATAATGTTTTTGATGGACATCAAATTGGTTAGGTCTCAGTAAAAAAATGAGTGGTAATTGAACCGGAAGAATCGGGAAGATTTGCGGGCCTTCCTAGGCCGCTAACCGGGCTTTTGAGGTCCGAGTCTGGGGGGTGGAACGACCGCTCCCGTTAGAGTTTTAGTCCGGTTGAGCTGACGGTTTTCCGGAGAGTTCAGCTTATAGAGTGTCTTGAAATTGGCCTGCATGATTGGGCTTGCTTCAAGACAAGGCGGGTTCACGTGCCGCCCCTTCTATCGGTTCCCTCCGGCCTTGGCTAGGTAATTAGACTAGGAGTTCAGCATTCGTTTAGTCATAACGAAACCTGTTGTAGCACAAAAGCGCGTAACCTTGGGTTTGAATGTATTCAGGAGCAAGATACAAACCCCGATGGAAGTCGTAAGAAGCGGATTATAGCATAGACATTTTGATTTGCAAGTTTCATTAAATAAAGATTTGTTTTGAAGTGTGAAATTAAGACAGGGGTGACACTATTTGCAATGGGGATCGGTTATAGTGCCGACAGATAGCTTCATAGCAGAAAACGGATAGAACAGCGATCGCGTAAGAGATAGCCCTAGAGATGATGTTGAAGTAACAGCAAAGGCTATGACGGTTGAGGCTTAGACCCCGGCAGTTTGTGCCAAGTTTGTCATTGCCGTTCGCGATCGCCTCCCCCTTTCTTAAAATTGCCTGCACTTAATCCCATACTCTGTACCCCAGAAATGGCCTGCCTAAAGATAGATTTTATCGATTGTTTAGTTGTAGATCTAACAGTATGACAACCCCCACCGACACAGCACTTATGCTGAATCCCACCTTAACTTCCTTAACTCCAGAAGAAATCCCAGGAACTCGGACAGAACCGACGAAAGTTGACCCCATCAAAACCGCCACAGGCGTCTATGTCTCCATTCACGGACATTTTTACCAACCTCCGCGAGAAAACCCTTATTTAGATGCGATCGAGCGGCAACCGAGTGCCTCGCCCTTTCACGACTGGAACGAGCGGATTTATCACGAATGCTATCGTCCTAATGCCTACGCCCGAGTCTTGAACGACTGCGGCGAAGTGGTGGGGATCGTCAATAACTATGAATATCTCAGCTTTAATATCGGTGCAACTTTAATGACATGGCTGGAACGCTATGACCGAGAAGTGTACAATCGCATCCTTGAAGCCGATCGCAAAAGTGCACAGCGTCTCAATGGTCATGGCAATGCGATCGCCCAAGTCTACAACCACATCATCATGCCCCTCGCCAACGAACGGGATAAATACACCCAAATTCGCTGGGGTAAAGAAGACTTCCGCTCCCGCTTTGGCCGTGATCCCGAGGGAATGTGGTTAGCCGAAACCGCCGTAGACTATGCCACCCTGGAAATCCTAATTGCCGAAGGCATCCAATTTATTATTCTAGCCCCCTCCCAAGCCCAACGCTGCCGGGTGATCCCCACCGATGAAGAAACCCAAACCGACTGGATCGAAGTCGGTGGCGCACAAATTGATCCCACCCGGCCTTATCGTTGTTTTCTCCCAGATCCCCAAGGGGGAGAGGACCGTAAATCCATCGATATCTTCTTCTACGATGGTCCGATTTCCCGCGATATGGGCTTTGATGACCTCCTGAACAATTCCCATAACCTCCTGGGACGCTTAGGGTTAGCCATTCAAGGAGATGGTCGCCCCAGTCAGTTACTCTCCGTCGCCACCGATGGCGAAACCTTCGGTCACCACAAGGGCGGAACCGAAAAATGTCTCGCCTACGCTTTCGTTAGCGAATTCCCCAAACATGGCTGGACCGTCACTAACTTTGCCCATTATTTAAGCATCAGTCCCCCCTCCTGGGAAGTCCAACTCAAATCCGTCACCGCTTGGAGTTGCGCTCATGGGGTCGATCGCTGGCAGGAAGATTGTGGTTGCGGTGGCGGTGGCGGTTGGCATCAAAAGTGGCGGCGTCCCCTGCGTGAGTCGCTCAACTGGTTGCGGGATCAACTCACCGAGATCTATGAAGAACAAGGTCGCCACCTCTTCTTAGACCCCTGGCAGGCTCGGGATGAATATATCAAAATCGTCCGCGATCGCTCCCCGGAAAATATTGACCGCTTCTTCCGACACCATCAAACTCACCCCCTCACCCCCCTGGAACAAGTAGATGGCCTGCGCCTGCTGGAAATGCAGCGGCACAGCTTGCTGATGTACACCAGTTGCGGCTGGTTCTTTGAAGAACTCTCCCGCCCAGAAGGGGTGCAAATCCTCCGCTATGCCGCCCGGGCGATCGAACTTGCCGGAGATGTCGCCGGAGTCCAACTCGAACGAGAATTTATCGCCCGTCTTGCCTTCGCACCCAGTAACGTCGATGCCTTTAAAGATGGGGCTGGGGTTTATCGCCATCTGGTCCAAACCGCTCAGATTAGCTTAGAGCAAGTTGCCGCCCATTACGCCATCAGTGGACTCTTTACCAGCTATGGCCCCCAACAGCGGGTGTACTGCTATGACGCTTACCAACGGGATTATCAGTTGCAACGCATGGGTCCCCTGACCCTGGGAGTCGGACAACTTCAACTGGTTTCGGAAATCACCCGAGAAAGTGTCGATTTAGTCTTTGCCGTACTCCATATCGGCGGTTGGGATTTCCATTGCTGCATTCAACCCTTCACGGGACGACGGGCCTACACCGAGATGAAAGAGCATCTGTTCGGCGTCCTGCAAGAAGCCAGTGCCGCCCATGCTATTTTGGCCATGAATGAGCATTTTGATGGGAAATCCTATAATCTGCGCGACCTGTTCGCCGAGGAACGCCATCGGATTATGCGCCTATTAAGTCAAGAAACCTTGATGCGCCTCGACCAACTTTACAGCCAGGTGTATCGGGATAATTATGGGATCATGATGGGCTTCCATCGGGATGAACTGCCGGTCCCGAAAGAGTTACAGGTTGCCGCAGAGATTGCTTTGGGCCATCGCTGTACCGAGTCCGTCCTGGGTTTAGAACAGGAATTGGGGAATGCTCAGGCTGATGGACAGGTAATGTCCGCTCATTTAGGCGAGTTAGAAGCGATCGCCACGGAAGCTGAACATACCCGTTGTAATCTCTATCTCCCCGAAGCCAAACTCATTTTAGAACGGTCCATCCTGCGATCGCTCTGGGACCTCCTCCACGAAGTCCAACCGGAACTCCTAGAGGCCGCTATTCAGCGCTTAGAACGCCTGATTGCCGTCGGTCAACGTCTCAATCTCGGCTTGTCCCTAGAACGCTCTCAAGAGCTTTATTTCTATTGGCTCACGGGTCAACTCGATCGCCACGCTATCCCCTCTCTGGATACTAATATTGCCTCGGGTTCTGCTGAATCTTTCGCCATTTCTCCCGGAGATCCAGTCCAACTCCGTCGTCTCTTGTTATTGGGTCAAACCCTCCAGGTTCAGGTTACGCCCCAATTAGAACAGCTTCGCTAATTGCCATTCCATCTCATAGCCTGCGCTATCTATTCCCGATAGCGCAGGCTATTTCTATTCCGGGTACGGGGAATCCTCATAGCGGTTAGCTCATACCAAATCCGGTTGTGATAGGTCTATCAGGACCGGATTCCGGATAAAGTGGTTGACTCAACGTTTAATCCTTCGGGTTTTTAACTCTATCTTTAGGTTCACCCCAGCCTCAAATTGTCTCACCTGCAAATCTCACTCAAGACAGATGAAGCTCCAGAAGTTTCGCATTAAATTAGTCTCAGCAAGGAATTGAGGGACGACAATCTGCCTTCAGTGGGAAACGCCCTGAGCGCTACTCCTGGAGGCTGATGTGACTTCACTCACAGCACCCAACCGACCACAAACACGAAACCGCAGTGAGTAACCTTCGCGACAATTAAGCAATTTTAAAAGATTCTGTTAATAACAGCATAAATCGTCAAAAAATTGAGTGAAGTAAATGATGTTTTTAAAACTATCTCTGGGACTGGTCTGTGTATCTATCGTTCAAATCGGACTGAGTGGGTTTATACCTGTATCCGCTGCTTCCGCTGAGGTTCCTAGCCCCCATCAGGGCATGATGATGGATTGCTCTGAAGCAGATCAGTGTACCTTCAGAGGGGCAAGCACCATAGAATGGGAAGCGCCCACTAGCCAAAAAATTCCCGAACCGGGCATGGTCACTGCCATTATCCTATCGGGTCTAGGAATTGTCTCCTCGCAAAAAAGACGTTTTGTGACAGACAAATAAATCCCAATGGGTGCAGAACTGAGTCTGAGTTATCGGGACTGTCAAGGAATCGGTTGTTTGGGTGCATCGTCTTCGTTAATCCCTGATCTTGGTGCATCCCCATTTTCATCCCCGAGTCTGGATCATCCTCTCCAACCCAGATTTTAGGGAATTTTGAACTTAAAAATTATCCACCATCGCGATCGCCTCCTCACAGAGTGTTCCGGTTTACCCAAAAACTGGGGATAATTTTTGTCATGACTATTCCTAAGCGGTGTTTTAGGAGGATTTTTCATTCCTAGGGACCCGGGGTTGAGAGCAAAGCACCCCATCACGCTGAACTCGACGCGGGGCCCCTGGTTTAACATTCACCCCTAAATGTAGGGTCGAGAAGTTGAGGGTTGCCAATAGTTTAAACCCCTATTCTCACCTAGAAAACTCTTTGACATGGCGTTTAATCGGAGTCAAATCAAGGAGTAGGCCGGTCTTTAAGAATGATATAATCAAAAGACTGAACAGCCACGCTGCACCCACTTTAACTTTTAAAATAAAAAAGGGATATGACTGGTTCTTTAGCTCAAAATGCGATCTCACTCCTCATCGAGTTGGCACAAACTGGAGAAATCGATCCCTGGGATGTCCAAGTGATTGAGGTGATTGACCGATATCTCAGTAGACTGTCTCAAGTTCATGAAGCAGGACGAGTTGAGCGGGAAGCGGCTTTATCGGAGACGGGACAGGCGTTTCTATATGCCTCGATGTTGGTTTTATTGAAAGCAGATGCTCTAGCGCGTTCGGAATCGGTGATCGATGACCCGAATGCCTCGGAGGAGGAAGAGGCGGAATTTCTGGACCCGATGGATGAGGAAGGGCAAGGGGGGAATGTTCCCAGACAGTTAGAATTGCAACTCAAACGACGGGCAGTAGCACCCACGCCTAAAAAACGCCGGGTTACGCTTCAAGAGTTGATTGAGCAGTTGCAGTTGATGTCAATGGCGATCGAAACGCCCCCACGCCGCCGTGCGAAACGACATGGCGGGTCGAAATCGACGGCGAGTACGGTTCGGGCGCTGACGGAGTTAGCAGAACAAGAAAATATTTCAGAAGTGGCCGATCGCCTGACTCGTTTTTTGTTAGCTTACGCGGAAAAACTGGATATCTGTGAATCCTGGTTAGAGTTGGAGGCCCTTTTAGAGGGGTTGATGGACCAGCGAGGCGATCGCCCCTCGGGAGAATCCGCCACTGCCCAGTCCCTCCCAACTTCTAATGACCGAGTGGGTGTCTTTTCGGCCCTGCTCTTGTTATCCGCTCAGTCTAAGGTGGAACTGTCTCAAGAACAATTTTACGGAGAGCTCAAAATCCGGGCGATCGTCGATCCAGTGGCCCTAGAGAACCCCCCCACTCTCAACGAGGTCATGGTTTAACCCACACCACTGCACCCCCCTCCAGAGAAAGCCTAAACCGGAACCACCTTGCCACCCACCGAGTCGGCCAGGGACCCCAGGAAGGGCAGGGGGACTAGGAATTACAGGGCGATCGCTCAACCCCTCACCCCAAGCCTCATTCCCCGGGGTGGACCTTCCCTTCCGGATCACGACTAAAAGATAACAACTTTTTGCAATTTCAAAACATTAATTCGTTAAAATTGATAGGCTCAAGGATAAGAGAAAAATATCTATGAAAGCCATGATTCTGGCAGCGGGTAAGGGTACCCGAGTCCGTCCGATTACATACACCACCCCCAAACCGATGATTCCCATCCTGCAAAAACCAGTGATGGAGTTTTTAGTGGAATTGCTTCGCCAGCATGGTTTTAACCAAATCATGGTCAACGTTAGCCACCTAGCCAACGAAATCGAAAACTATTTCCGGGATGGACAAAGATTTGGCGTCGAAATTGGCTATTCCTTTGAAGGTCGGATTGTGGATGGCGAACTTGTTGGGGAGGCAATCGGAAGTGCGGGCGGCATGAAGCGCATCCAAGACTTTAACCCTTTTTTCGATGATACCTTTGTTGTGCTTTGTGGAGATGCTTTAATCGATCTGGACTTAACGGAAGCAGTTAAGTGGCACAAAGAAAAAGGCTCGATCGCCACCATCGTCATGAAATCTGTCCCCCGGGAAGAAGTATCCAGTTATGGGGTAATTGTTACGGACGAAACGGGCCGCGTCAAGCAGTTCCAAGAAAAACCGTCCGTAGAAGAAGCGATGAGTACCAACATTAACACGGGTATTTATATTTTCGAGCCGGAAGTGTTGAATTACATCCCCTCGGACCAAGAATATGATATCGGGGGTGAGCTATTCCCGCAACTGGTAGAAATGGGTGCTCCATTCTACGGCATTGCAATGGATTTCCAATGGGTGGATATTGGAAAAGTTCCGGACTATTGGAGAGCAATTCGCGGGGTATTAACCGGAGAGATCCAAAATGTCTCGATTCCCGGCAAAGAGATAATTCCAGGGGTTTACACCGGCTTAAATGTCTCCGTTAACCTCGATAAGGTGGATATTAAAGGGCCGGTGTACATTGGGGCGATGACGCAAATTGAAGATGGGGCCAAAATTATTGGACCTTCGATGATCGGGCCAAGTTGCCGAATTTGCAGTGGCGCAACGGTGGAAAATAGCGTAATTTTTGAATATTCTCGCTTAGGTCCAGGGGTGCGCTTAGTTGACAAGCTGGTGTTTGGGCGCTACTGCGTCGATAAAACAGGTGCATCCATTGATGTCCAAGCAGCGGCCCTGGATTGGTTGATTACGGACACTCGTCAGGCTATTCCTGTGAATACCCCCGAGGAAGGCAGAGCGATCGCCGAACTCCTCGAAAGCGAAGGTCGCCCTTAACATCCCTCGTAGTCTTTTTTGGAAACCGGGTTCCCTAAAAACTACTCCAGTTCTCATCCCTCTCTCGGGGGAGAACACCCGGTTTCTGTTCCCTTACCCCAGTTAAAACTAGGGTAAGAGTTCGTTGCACCTTATGTCGTTAAATAAGTGTACCGACCCAAACAGCGCTCGTAATTTTGCAGCAATCGTTGAGATTCTTGCAGGGTAATATTCCCCTCTTTTAACGCTTGTTCCGTCTGCTGGCGGATACTTTCAATCATGTCTTCAGAATCGTACTGGACATAACTGAGGACTTCTTTCATCGTATCCCCCTTGACCACGTGTTCGATTTCATAGCCTTTCGGGGTCAGCTTAATATGGACGGTATTGGTATCCCCAAATAAATTATGCAGATTGCCCATAATTTCCTGATAAGCACCGCCGAGAAACATTCCTAAATAGTAGGGTTCATCGGGTTTAAGGCGATGCAATTCCAGAACGTGCTTCACATCCAGCAAGTCAATAAATTGGTCGATTTTACCGTCACTATCACAGGTCAAATCTGCAAGAGTACCGCGTTCCGTGGGTTTTTCATCTAAGCGATGAATGGGCATAATTGGGAATAATTGGTCGATCGCCCAACTATCCGGCGCCGATTGAAACACCGATAAATTAATGTAGTAGATGGAGGCCATAATTTTTTCCAACTCCTCCAAATCATCCGGGACATAATCAGCACCCCGAACGATCGCCTGAATTTTCCCACAGCAAGCCCAGTAGAGTTGTTCCGCCCGGGCGCGTTCCCGCAAACTCAAATAGCCGAAATTAAATAAGCTAATCGCCTCCTCTTTAAATTGGATGGCATCGTGATAGGCTTCTTGGTAATTTTCAGCTTTAATCGAGTGATAGGTATCGGAGAGATTTCGCAGAATCAGATGTTCTTTTTCCGTACTCGGTTCAGGGGGTTGAATCGAGACATCACTGGTGCCGAGGACATTAAAAATTAGCACCGACTGATGGGAGGCGATCGCCCGTCCACTTTCGCTAATTAGAGTCGGCATCGATACCTGACCTTCTTCGCAGGCTTCCTTCACTTCCGCCACAATATCATTAGCGTAGTTTTGCATATTGTAGTTTTTGGAAGCATGGAAATTGGTTTTAGAGCCATCGTAATCCACCCCCAAACCGCCGCCAACATCCAAATACTTCATATTTGCCCCCAACTTCGCCAACTCCACATAAATTTGGCTGGCTTCGCGGATAGCATCTTTAACCTTGCTAATGGCGGAAATTTGCGAACCAATATGGAAATGTAACAACTGGAGACAGGAGAGCAGATCAGCGCCAGCGAGTTGATCTACCGCATGGATAATTTCAGGAATGGTCAGACCAAATTTAGCGCGATCGCCCGAGGAACCTCCCCAGCGACCAATTCCTTTGCTCATCAGTTTAGCCCGCACCCCGACAATCGGCTGAATCCCGAGGTTTTTCGAGGCAGCGATCACCATCTCCACCTCTTCCAACTGTTCGATCACCACGATCGCCCGTTGACCCAGACGCTGGGCTAAAATTGCCGTTTCAATGTATTCCCGGTCTTTGTAGCCATTACAAATCACCAGTGCGCCCTCAGTTTTCAGCGTGGCGAGGGCAATCATCAGTTCCGGTTTAGAACCTGCTTCCAGGCCAAATTGATGGGGTTGACCGAAGCGGACTAAATCCTCAATCAGGTGGCGTTGTTGGTTGCACTTGACTGGAAACACCCCGCGATAGACCCCGGGGTACTTGTAGCGAGCGATCGCTTTAGAAAAGCAAGCATTCAAGCGCTCGATCCGGTCTTCTAAAATATCCGAAAAGCGAATCAGCAGGGGTAAATCCAGATTGCGCTGTCCCAGAGCTTGGACCAGTTCTAGCAAATCCAACGACCCACCGCGATCGCCCCGGGGAGAGACCGTCACATGACCTGCGGCATTAATCGAAAAATAAGGCTCTCCCCAACCTGTAATGCGATAGAGTTCCTCACTCTCCTCAATCGTCCAAGGTTGCGCCTGCTTAGAGGGATGCAACACAATTGGGGCGATCGCCCCAGATCCCCTGTTTTCCGTCCCGTTCCCATCCGTCGAGTTTTCCCCGAGGTTGGTCTCGGCGATATTTGGCTTAACTCCCATAATTTCTTCGCAGCCTCGCAACAACGCGCTTCCAGTCCATCAAATCGTTGATCATCATCCCGCCAAGGGATATCATGCGGCGCTCCCTTTCCCAGGATTACCCAGGGTTAATCCGGCCTCAACCGGAAGAATACAATAGCGCTCTCATAACCGTGGATATTAGCACATTGAACGAAAACTCATGTATTTCAGAGAACACCGAACCCATAATTTGAGAAATTGATTCTAGCTCAGACCTGGAGGAGGGGACGTTCTGAGATACGCTTAAAGGGTGATAGTTGTTAATCGTCAAGTGCTAGGAGATTGGTTTGGAACGGACATTTATCGCAATCAAGCCCGATGGAGTCCAACGCAAACTCATCGGGGAAATTATTCGGCGGTTTGAAGCCAAAGGGTTTACCCTGGTGGGACTGAAAATGATGAGCGTGCCTCGGGAGTTGGCCGAGAAACATTACGAGGTTCACCAGGAAAAAGCATTCTTTCCTGGGTTAGTGAAGTTCATCACCTCCGGACCATTGGTGGCAATGGTATGGGAAGGAGATGGAGTGGTTTCCTCCGCTCGAAAAATCATCGGCGCAACCAATCCCTTAACGGCAGAACCGGGGACGATTCGCGGAGACTTTGGAGTCAGTGTCGGACGCAACCTGATCCACGGTTCCGATGCGATCGAAACCGCTGCTAAGGAAATTAGCCTGTGGTTTACACCGGAAGAACTGGTCAGTTGGGATTCAGCGATGGCACCTTGGCTTTACGAATAATAGAGGGTATCTGCCCTTTTATTCCGCAGCCGAGACCGTGAGACTCCCATGAGTAAGGGTTAAGAATTAAGAACTTCCCGGAGTGAATTCTTAACCCTTACTCCTTCTTACTCCTGAATTATTTCTCCCTTTTCCTGGAGGGGAGCCACCGCCTCTGCATCGTGATTCGTGGCGGATTCAACAGCATTTTCCAGTTCAGTCTCGGGCTTTCTGAGGGAAAATCCCCAGATGAATAACATTACAACCAAGGAAATAAAGAACCATTCCGGTAGGACAAAATCGTCGCTAAATACGCGCATCAGCAGACGCAATCCCACCAAGCCCACGGTAATATAACCCGCATCTTCCAGGTGAACATATTCATCCAACCATCGGATAAATAACCCCGCCATAAACCGCAGGGCGATAATTCCAATGGTTGCACCTGTAATAATCAGCCAAATTTCTGAAGAAACTGCGATCGCCGTAGTGACACTATCTAACGAAAAGGCCAAATCCGTCATGGCAATGATCGGAATCGCTTGCCACAGCGAATTATATTTCGGGCCACTCCGCTGATTTTCTTCCCCTTCTGAGGACGTAAAATATTGAAAGACTAACCACAACAAATAGACGGCTCCGAGAAGCTGGAACTGCCAAAAGTTGATCACCCAGGTGGCGGTAAAAATGAGCGCTATCCGCAGGATAAAAGCAGCCACTAGCCCAAAATTGAGGGCCTGACGCTGGATCTTCGGGTCCAGTAATCCTTGCGCAATCGAGGCTAGGGCGATCGCATTGTCTGCCGAGAGCACAGATTCCAACGCTACTAAAATCAGCAGCAGGAAAGCTGTTTCAATTCCGATATTTTGGGGATAAAAATCACTAAATCGGTCTAGCATTAACGAAAAATTTTCCTTGATAGCGGTCACGCAGGGAAACCGAACCAATCATTCATCCATGATTTTCCCTCTTTCTGCCTGTGAGTCTCCAAAAGTCCTCATGTAACGAGGGACTTGGGCTGGTGAAGCCCTCTGGGCGAGTCGAAAGTAGCCTGCCACTTACAGCGACCTAGGTCAAAATTGGGGGCAATCACTTCGGAGCGAATGATCAGCGGTCTTCACTCAGCTTAACCTTTTATGAGAAATTTCAGTACACCGAATCTCGGGTTTCCCGGAATAAATTCGCCCCGCTCCCCCTCTGTGCTAAACCTTTTGAACCCCTAGAGCATCGCTACAGTAGCCAGAAGACGACCGGCTTTCTTCTCCAAAATGCTAAACACAAAGCAGTAAATGCGCCCCAGAAAGCCAGTTTCTGGGGTCTGGGAGCTTAAAAATACTGTAGCCAGAAGACAAGGGGGTTTTTTGACCAAAATGCTCCTCGTTAGCCAAAAATGTGCTCCAGAACCCCGGTTTCTTATTTTCTCTATCTAATCCTGTACCGAGGCTCTGAGGTATCGTGGCTCTCAGGGAAAAACTAGGATTTTTTACTCAACCCAGGAATCCCACCTCTGAGGGGCTGATTTGGGCTTTGGGGTCCCATTCGGGGCGCGAGACAGAGTAAAATGGCAGAACTATTTGTTGCATATTGTAACAATGGGTTTCCTCACGGCACGAAATAGCCGACATTAGTTAAAAATATCCAAATATCAAGGAGGTCTAAATTATGGGAATCTCTGAAACCCAAGTCCTAGTCGCACTGGTTGTTGCTTTAATTCCGGGCATCTTAGCCTTCCGTCTGGCAACCGAACTGTACAAGTAAGGTTCTCCCAGTCCAACGGCTCAGGGCCTGTCGAGGACCCTTGCCTACCGTAAGGGTCCTTGACAGGCTCCTGATTTGGGAACCTGTTTCCAAAATCAATGGCAGAAAATAAAATAGCCAATCAGGATCCCCTAACCGGGTTAATCTGGGGGATGATTTGAGGATTCGGAATTTTTTGCAAGCATTTTTCAAAAAAAAGTCTTAAGGTAGGCGGTTGAGAGCTAAACAAGGGAGTAGAATTCAGGTGGGATACGCGCTTGTCCTGCCGCGCAACCACCAAGCCCGGTTTAGCTCCGGTAAATGCTTTTTTTGAATTGAAACTGATATTTCAGGCAAGGTAAGGGATAGTCACTCTCATGAATGCAATTCAACCCTCAACGCCCCATTTAATACCTGTGGAAACGCGACGTCCAAAAAGACGCGGGTTGTCGCAACAGCACCAACAGCGACATCTTTACCGGGCGATCGCCGCTGAAACCACGGTGAAGTTAGCCGTCAACGCGGTTCTTTCAGTGGTTGCCGTCTCTGCGGTGATCACCCTGCTTCCCTATCAACAGTCTCGGCAGCAGGATTTACAGGATATTCGTGCTGAAGTCAACCATGTTGAAACCCGCGTAAATCGCTTGCAGGCGGAACTGCAACGGTTGATGGCTCCGGAACAAGCGACGAGTATTATGGAAGAACATAGCTATCGGGTCGATCCCAATAAAGTTCAAATTGTGATTGATAAATAAGCCGACTGCGCCAGTGAAGCGTTAACCCTTGAACAAGGCTGGGATGGCGACGGGTAAAAGCAGGCTTTCAAAAATAGCATAACCCTGGCATCTCTTGCCGGTTATGCTTCCCTAACGGTTTTTGCCGGAGGAAGTAGGATGAGGGCTATCATGAGAAACTCTGGCTTAGGAATGGGGATCGGTGTCGGAAGAACCAATCAGTTCATGAATCCAATTTTTGACCAGCGATCGCAACCGGGTGGACACCTCAGCGGATGAAGCGGTAGATTCGGGCAAAAATTCCAGGGCCCGTCGATAGTCGGCGATCGCCGCATTCCATTCTCCCATCACATGATAGGTCCGGCCTCGTTCGGCAAAGATATGCCCTTCAATTTGCCCGAGTCCCAAGGCTATTTCAAAATTCTCGATCGCCAATTCATAGATTTCCATTTCGCGCAAAGTGATCCCCTGATTGATCAGCGCCCGCACGTTAAAGGGATTCAGGTCGATCGCCATGTCATAGTCCAAAGTCGCCTCTACGCGCAACCCTAACGCCGCATAGCAATTGCCCCGATTATTGTAGGCTTGGGACAGTTGAGCATCTAGCTCGATGGCTTGGTTATAATCCGCTAGGGCTTTCTCATATTCACCACTTTGAAAATACATCAACCCCCGATTGTTGTAGTCAATCGCACTGGCGAGATTCTGAGAGACTAACGAACTCAGCAGGGCGATCGCCCCGGCATAGTCTCCTCGTTGAACCGTCAAACTCGCTTGTTGACGTAACTGCTGCGGAGATAACCCTTGGGACCCCAACCCGATCCCCCTAGGGGAGGGACCTTCCCAGGTAGACCGGCGCTGGCGTTTGCCCCGTGCAGGGCCCTTGACCAGCCCCGACCCTGGATTGGACAAAGCCGAATCCGGAGTGCAGGGATAGCTATTTCTATGTTGCTGATGACCAAAAAAGCCAGGGTTCATACTGTTTCATCCTCTTCCATAACCCACTAGAATCACCTTACCGAGGTCCTCTCCAAGTTGGCTTTGCGGATGTGTCACTTTTCAATCCGGATCGTCCAGGGGGAGGGAGTGCGACTCCTCCTTTGTCCAACCGGCGTCCATCACTGCTGAACAGGTTAAGGCGATCGCCCCTAAACCAGGGATTTTAAATCCATTGAATGGTTTAGACCCGTAAACCGCTTCCGGTGGTTCACCCTTGACCACTGAGGGCCCTTGCCCCATGAAAGCTGAGTCGCTTCAGCACCCTTGGGATCGGGAAAACCGTCCCAACCCTAATGGACACCCGCCACCACCCTGGGATCAATGAGTAAGTCCAATGCCGCTTGATATTGGCGATCAAACTCCGTTGCCAAGCGATCGCGCGATATCGGATCTAATGCCACCTCTTTATCGGGAACGATCCCCAATTTATGAATATCCCGGTGATTTGGCGTTTCATACTTCGCTACGGTTACCGCTAATCCCGAACCATCGGCTAAGTCAAATAGGGACTGAATCAACCCCTTGCCAAACGTTTTTTCTCCCACCAACAAGGCCCGTCCATTATCCTGTAGAGCACCGGCCAGAATTTCACTGGCGCTGGCAGTCCCGCGATCGACTAACACGACTAAGGGATCGTCGGTCAGTGCTTCATCCATCGCTTCAAAGCTGCCGACTATGCCTTGCCGGTTTACTGTATAAACTATCGTACCGCCATTTAGCCACAGTCGAGCAATTTCTATCCCCGCTTGTAAGAGCCCCCCCGGATTGCTCCGCAGATCGAGAATGTAGGCATCTGCCCCTTGCTCCTCAAACGCCTGCACCGTCTGGGCAATTTCTGTTGCTGCATTGGCGTTGAATTGGCTCAGACGAATGTAGCCCACGGAACGACCATCTGGGGTTTGCTGCAATTTAGAGTTAACTGGGTTTAAGGCAATCAACTCCCGGACGAGAGGAACCTGTTCCACCTCTTGAGTTTCCTCTCGTCTAATGGTTAGGGTGACTGTGGTTCCAATGGGGCCGCGCATTCTAGCTGCCGCTTCATCTAAGGTTAAACCCATCGTAGAGGTTCCTTCAATTTCCAGAATGCGATCGCCCGGGCGCAATCCCGCTTTCTGACCAGGGGACCCATCAATCGGGGCAATCACAGCCACGGTTCCCGTTTCCTCATCTAGGGCAATTTGTAATCCCACCCCAGTTAGCTCTCCCGAGGTATTGACTTGTAAACTTCGATACTGCTCGGGTTTTAATAATCGGGTAAAGGGGTCATCCAAACTCGCGAGCATTCCTTGAATCTGCTCATAAGTTTCTTCGCGATTGGATAGGGGATGTTTCAGTGCCTTTTGGCGCACAAACCACCAATTTTGATGGTTAAAGCTCTCATCTACATAAGAGTAGTTAACGATTCGCCACGCTTGCGAAATCAACTGCTGCTCTTCGCTCAGGGCGAATGCCTCTGGCGTCCACCAGCCACAGGCAAGGGTAAATTGCAAGACCAATAATAGCCCTACTCGGAATACTCGTTTTGCCATAATGCCGATTTTGAAAGGTTGATCAAAGCTTATATCAAATTTATCAGTCTAAATATATGAGCTAAAGTTACCCCAGTTTAGGGGATTTAGCTATCTAGCATTGGGAGGGTTGACAAGAAAGGGTTTGGCTGCGATCGCCCTCTTGATCACTTCCCACCCACCCACGTCTAGGTTAAATTCGGGATTGGCGATCGCCTCGACAAAGACATTCAGGAATAGAACCGGAATTTGAGCCGGGGAATCTGGACCCCTAACCCTCCAATTCTAGATCCCACCCCAGGAGGCGATCGCTCACCCAGGGCGATCGAGCCACTTGAGGCTGACCTTTTCTCATAAAAGTAGCCCCCCACCTTCAAGGCTGATCCCCACCCCGATCCCTTGTACAGAAGGGCCAAGGGATTGGGGATTAGCCGCGATCGCCAAAGGGTCTTAGATTTATGAAAATAGTGTTTAGATTATGTTACATTTTGGAAGAAACGCATTAATCTTTTCGGAACGCTTGCTGCAATGTTTTCCAAAGAAGTAACGAACTCCAAAACATACCAGTGGTTTCAAGATCGCCTCGAAATTCAGGCGCTCGCTGAGGACATCACCAGCAAGTACGTCCCTCCCCATGTCAATATCTTCTACTGCTTGGGCGGGATTACGCTAGTCTGCTTCCTCATCCAATTTGCCACTGGGTTCGCGATGACCTTCTATTATCGCCCCACCGTTACCGAAGCCTTTTCCTCAATCCAGTACCTAATGACTGAGGTCAACTTCGGCTGGCTCATCCGTTCCGTTCATCGCTGGTCCGCCAGTATGATGGTCCTGATGATGATTCTGCACGTGTTCCGAGTTTACCTAACCGGCGGTTTCAAAAAACCTCGGGAACTCACCTGGGTCACCGGCGTGATCTTAGCAACGATTACCGTCTCCTTTGGCGTGACGGGCTACTCTCTCCCTTGGGATCAAGTGGGTTACTGGGCCGTTAAGATCGTCTCTGGAGTACCCGAAGCAATCCCCGTAGTTGGTTCTACCATTGTTGAACTGCTGCGCGGTGGTACCAGTGTGGGTCAAGGCACCTTGACGCGCTATTACAGCTTGCACACCTTCGTGTTGCCTTGGCTGATTGCCGTGTTCATGTTGCTGCACTTCTTAATGATTCGCAAGCAAGGTATTTCCGGTCCCTTGTAAAGAGATCCTTGCTATTCATCATGCTGACGATCGCTATATCCTTTTAGCAATTCCAGCCAAGACCTGCCGACCTTAACAATTAAGGAGAGGATTCTCAAAAATGTCTATTTTGAAAAAGCCGGATCTGAGCGATCCGAAGTTGCGGGCAAAATTGGCAATGGGGATGGGCCATAACTATTATGGCGAACCCGCTTGGCCAAATGACCTGCTCTATGTCTTCCCCGTAGTTATTCTCGGGACGATCGCCCTGTGTGTTGGATTAGGTGTTTTAGACCCCGCAATGGTCGGAGAACCTGCTGACCCCTTTGCGACCCCTCTGGAAATTCTTCCCGAATGGTATCTGTGGCCTTCGTTCCAGATGCTGCGTGTCGTTCCTAACAAACTGTTAGGAATTGCATTGATGGGTGCGATTCCCGTTGGTTTGATGTTGGTTCCCTTTATCGAGAATGTCAACAAATTCCAAAACCCCTTTCGTCGTCCTTTGGCGACGGCAGTCTTCCTGTTTGGTACTTTGTTCACCATCTGGTTGGGAGTCGGCGCAATCATGCCGATCGACAAGTCTCTGACTCTCGGTCTATTCTAAATTTTTCCCGGGTCAATTCCCGGTTAAATTATAGACGCCCATGTTCTCAGATGTGCAATTGTACCTCTGAGATAAAGCAAGGGCGTCTTTTCACATTTTATTCCCACAAACCATAGAAGAGCAACGGATGTTTGTTGATCTTACCCCTTCTCTCCTGTGTCATGAGTTTGCCATTCCTCAATCGCAAACTCTAACGTTTGACCCTGGGAACTGCCAAATTTTAATAAAATTCCTGATTCTAACTTCACTTCCTGATGGTGCACTTTTTGCCAACCATTACTACTTTTAATCAAAGTCCCATACCGAGAAAAATCCCGCAGAAAATAAGCGGGAACTGAACCTGTCCCTGACATATCTCGGTAAAAAATTTCGGCGTGTCGTTGGGAAACCCACCGTTCCTGTATCACCAGGTCGTTTTGAGACCGCCGACCCACCCGCATGAGGCCCCCCCGAATCGGCCAGACTTGATTGCTGACATCGAGCGATCGCAGATAAGCCAGACTAATTAAAGGCCGAATCCCCGAGGGTGTGTTCTCCGGGAGTTCTGTCTCCAGATAGTCCAAAGGTTGGATTAATTCCCCATTAAACTGCGGATGCATATAAAGGACAGGTAAGGTCCAAGCAGGTTGATTGAATTTATAAACCGTTAATAACTGCTGTCGGGCCACTGCTACAGCGCGATCAATGGACATTCGGTCTGCCAGGGCGCTGGTAAAGGCTTGAATAAAACTTAATGCTTCTTCATCGGTAATCGAGTCGCGCATTCCCAACACTGCCGGGACGCCATGATGAATCAGGACCTCAGCTAAACTACTGCGAGGAATCGCTTGTCCATTCTGGCGATCGCTCTGAGCGCCCCAACAAGCATTAAACACCGCTAAAGTCACTTCTGAGCGCACCAGCACTTGAGCCAATTCCGTCCCACTCAGAGGGGTCCCGCTGCGTAATAATAACTGACCGCCCGCAGGTGCACAGATGCCGTGACCCGCATAGAAGAAAATATTATAGTTTCCCGTTTCGAGGGTTTCAATCAATTCGCTGGGAGTGGGTTGGATTAAGGTATCCACATGGCAGGATACCGGGAGGATATTGTCACTCCCCTGACGGTTGCGATCGCTCGGTTCTAGGACCTGGGCTAAAGCATTCGCTTCTTTTTGCAGTTGCAGGCGGTTTTCTGGCTGGGAGGGATGACCGGGGGTCTCGACTTCTTCCCCTAAGACTAATAAAATTTTTAAAGATTGGGCGGTACAACGAATCCCCAGGGGGTCTACATCACTGGTGGTCCGGCTAAATCGCAATTGGGGATTGAGGCAAATGGTGGGTTTACCTGGACGGGGTTGCATGAGCTCCCAAGGCAACGCGATCAGTTCGGGGTCCCGAATTTCTAACTGAATCCGCAGGGGTCGGTCCTGACCCATTGCGATTCCCATGCTTTGGGCATAGCTATTTTGAAGCGCTTCCCCAAACAGCCATTGCCAAAGCTGGAGTCCTAACTGCTGCATTAGGCGAGCACTGTAACTGGCTGGAGACTGACTGCTGCTGGGGGTAAGCAGGGACAAGGCGTTGTCTTGGGATGAAGGCTGTAGATTCCAGACTGAGGGCAAGGGCTGTAGGGAAAATAGCTGATGCCACGCTTGCCAGGTTTGGGTGAGGCTATCGGGCCAGGGACAGTCATAATGAACGTAGCCACCGGGATAGGGGGCTTTCAGAACCCAGATGGCAAAGTGTTTGGCATCAGAGTTGGTATTTAATGGCGCGATCGCGATGCTCAGGCAAGGAATCTCAGACCAAGACATTCAACAACACTGGCTCTAATGTGAAAGGGACTTTTAACCAGTGTATCTGTTCTCGGGTGATGATGTTCAATTGAGGAATATTCGCTGATGATTACAGCAATATCCCCCGCCCTTTGTATGACATGGTGTGATCCAGTGTTTGGATTAACCCTATCAAGGCGATCGCGGGGGATACACCGATATATCAAGACTCTTTGTTGAGATGCTGAACCAGCCAAGGGGTTGAAGAAATGGGGATGCTTGGCCCAATGAGGTTGCCATCCCATTAAGAAAGTGTTGACCCTGAATTAAAGTTGAGTGCAAGATGATTAAAATAACACCCCCGGTAATTTATGCCGACAAATTTTCTAATTCAGAGACGGCATAACGGGCGATCGCCAAACTCAGGCGGGCTTTTTCAATCTCGGATAAGTTAGACCAGGTTTTCTCGCTCATGGTGGTTACCGTGGAGTCGAGGGATTCGCCTCGCATGGCGTAGGCAAAGGGTCGGGCTAAAACCTGTAAATCTTCCGGAGTCCACTGCGGCAGCAGTTCGCTGACACATTGCACTAATCTTTGAGCAATCGGGGTTGTGCTAGAGGTTAAGGTTTGAGCGCGTTCGGCGATCGCCTCTAACCAGCTAACAGGTACCTGTGTCCCAAATTTTTGCACTAAAGCTGCTCTAACAGTCTCTACTACGGAGGTTTGCGAGGGATTGGCGGACCACAGTCTCTCGAAAGCGGCGATCGCCGTTTGTGCTTGAGGTGCAAACTCAGCTTCGTCGGGCAACCACATGGGCGCAACGGAAGCTTCTACGGTGGAAAAATAAGTCTCACTCTCAAGGGCTGTTGGGTTCCAAGGGTAAGGAACTTCTATCTGGGTTAGTAGCTCTAAGAGTTCTAACTCCAGATGAGATTGAGAATATTCTCCACATTCAAGATCACGGGGTTGATTTGGCATGAATGATGCTCCTGGTGAGTGCATGGATGGATTTGCTTTGATATCGCTAGCTACAATAGCGGTTCTGTCCGTTCCGCAATCGGTGAGGGGATCGGTGGATAGGCATTTTTCTTCCACACCTTCTTTGCCTCTTCCTCCCTTTACCTTTCTTCACAAAATCCGTAATTTTTGGTTGAATTCTGACCCTGAAGGATTGTATTTGGCCAGAGAAAAAACCTAAAACAAAATATGAAAGCAGATTAAACGTTGAATTTTTCGGAAAAAGACCGATGACGAGGAGGGACTCACCGGAAAGGTTTCGCCTCGGGTAAGAGTGGCGATCGCAGGCGCTACTTTTCAGGCTTTCCTGGACTTCTAGGCCGGGATGGGAAGCGTGAGACCCAGCCCGCATCTTCTTTGACTATAGCGAACCTTCCAGGATTCTGACAATGGATCCGACGCCTGCTCCTCCGATGTGCGGGATGGGCGTAAGGGATGTCCCCCTGGTTCACATCTTGCTCGGTGAGAGTACACCATTCAAATAGCGAACCCCTTACTGCTCCCGAGCAAAACTCCTCTCAATGAGCAATCACGCGCCGGTCAGTCTTTGTTGAAAAATTAGCCACTCTAACTTACTGCCGCGCTCAGAACTTTATTCTATAATAAACTGGAAAGTCAGGCAGACAATCCCTAAGCATTGCTCAAGCGGTGAAACTGAAAGGATGTCTGCCATTTGCTTCAAGTCGGGGTGTATGTCAGTACAAATCAAGGCGATGTTGCCGAAAACACCGCTTTATGAATAAACGATTGTCTTAAAGAGAAACGGTATGACCAAAATATTAGTAATTGAAGATACATCGGAAATTCTGAATAATATCCTCGATTTTCTTGAAGCTGAAGATTTTGAAGGAAGTGGGGCTACCAATGGACGGGAAGGGGTTGAACTGGCCAAATCCGAGGGGTTTGATCTGATTATTTGTGATATTATGATGCCCGAACTGGATGGTTATGGGGTATTACAAGCATTAAGAGCGGATGCGAATACCGTCAATATTCCCTTAATTTTTTTGACGGCAAAGGGTGATCGCTCGGATGTGCGTCAAGGTATGAATCTGGGGGCGGATGATTATCTCACGAAACCCTTTACCAAGAAAGAATTACTAGAGGCGATCGAAGCCAGACTCAAGCGAACGGAACAGCAAACCGAACAGCTTAAGCAAGTGTCCGAACAACTTACTCTGTTAGAAAAATTTGACGCTCTCACGGGTTTACCGAATTGGTCAGGATTAGAAGGAAAAGAGGGTTTATTGCCCGAGGCGATCGCCCAAAGTCAGAGCAGAAATACCCTCGTTCCCTTTTTGCTTTTAGGGTTGGATAAATTTGGTCGAATTAATGATACCATTAGTTATGGAAATGGGGACTTAATTTTACAACAGGTCGCCCGCCGCCTCATTGATTTTACTGAACGATTGCAAGGAGGCGGTGCAGTTCGGATAGGGGGTGACGAGTTTGGAATTGTGCTCCCCCCGGTGACTGAGAAAGAAACTGCTGTGGCGATCGCCCAACAATTATTACAAGAAATCGCTCAACCCTACCAGATTGAACGCAAATCCATTCCCCTCACCGCCTCAATCGGCATCGCCTTTTATCCCACGGTATCAAATGTGGAAGAACTGCGCAGGCAAGCCGGGGTAGCAATGGGAGAAGTCAAGCAATCTGGAGGAAATTCCTCTAAAATCTATACCCGTCCCTTGTTTGGATTTGATACGGCTAAGGAGTTGGAACTCGCCTCCGATTTGCGGCGCAGTTGGGAGCAAAAACAACTGCAAGTCTTTTATCAACCTCGCATCGATCTCCGAAAGAAAAAAATCAGTTCAGTCGCGGCAGTCCCCTATTGGGATCATCCCCGATTGGGACCGATTCCTCCCGCTAAAGTCTTGTCTTTAGCGCAAGAAGTGGGACTGCTGCGAGAGATGAGTCAATGGATGTTACAAATCGCTTGTCAGCAAGGTAAAATATGGCAAAATGAGGCCAAACTCTCCGTGCGAATTTCGGCGAGCATCTCCGAACAATTACTGAATGATGTAAATCTAACGGCGCTCCTGATGGAGAGCTTAAAAAGCACGGGTCTCGACCCTGGATATTTGGAATTAGAGATTCCAGCCGAGGCGATCGCCAATGCAAAAAACCTGAATGCACTCGCCTCTCAATTCCTCCAATTCAAACGGCTGGGATTGCACCTCACCATCGCCCAATTTGGCATGGCCCAAAGTTCCCTCAATTATTTAGGAAATTTGGGTTTGGATAGTCTCAAAATCTCCCGCAGTTTGATTGGCAATCCCACTCAAAATGCTCCCATTCTAAATGCCATTATCCAAATGGCCCACGGCATCAATTTAAGGGCGATCGCGGATGGGGTGGAGTCCGAAGCTCAAGTCAATCTGTTGAAAAAACAAAAATGTGACGAAATTCAACAAGAAACAGCAGTTTCTGAACGTGAAATTAGGCGATTGTTCGGCAAACGATAAAGACCCAATCACCCCTGTCTTGCTTTCACCCCAATCGTGACGATCAGGAATTCAAAAATGCCCATTCTTTCCCCTGAATTGCAACAAAAGCTCGCAACTCCCCTGAAAATTGGTCACCTTACGGTAAAAAGTCGGGTCTTGCAATCCCCCTTATCCGGGGTTACAGATTTAGTCTTTCGTCGTCTGGTGCGTCGCTATGCACCGCACTCCATGATGTACACCGAAATGGTGCAAGCGAGCAGTTTGCGCTATCTGCGGGAGGTTCCCAAAATTATGGAAGTGGACCCCAACGAACAACCGATTAGCGTTCAACTTTTCGACTGTCGCCCAGATTTCTTGGCGGAGGCGGCAGTCATGGCTGTGGCCGAAGGGGCCGATACTATTGATATTAATATGGGCTGCCCGGTGAATAAAATTACCAAAAATGGCGGGGGTTCTTCGTTGTTGCGGGACCCCAAAACTGCCGAGGAGATCGTCCGTGCAGTGGTCAAAGCGGTATCGGTTCCAGTGACGGTGAAAACCCGCATTGGTTGGTCCGATCACGAGATTAATATCCTCGACTTTGCTAAGGGAATGCAAGATGCTGGTGCAGCTATGATTACGATTCATGGCCGGACGCGGGACCAAGGATATCATGGCAGTGCCAAGTGGGAGTGGATTCGACGAGTTAAGCAGGTGCTGTCAATTCCGGTGATTGGGAATGGGGATATTTTTTCAGTGGAAATGGCGGTACGCTGTTTGGAGGAAACGGGGGCCGATGGGGTGATGTGTTCCCGGGGGACTTTGGGATATCCGTTTTTAGTGGGAGAGATTGACCATTTTCTGAAAACTGGGGAGGAGTTGAAAGCACCCACCCCGATCGAGCGGTTGGAATGTGCGAAGGAGCATTTACGGGGGTTGTGGGAGTACAAAGGCGATCGCGGAGTGCAACAGGCGCGAAAGCATTTGACCTGGTATGTGAAAGGGTTTTACGGTGCCGGAGAGCTACGGGATCAGTTAGCCCGAGTGGAGTCAGTGGCCCACGGATGCGAGTTAATCGATCGCGCGATCGCCCAAGGGATGAGGGCTGAATGATATTGGTCGTTTGTCATTGGTCATTGGTCATTGGTCACTGGTCCCTTGACAAATGACAAATGACAAATGACAAATGACAAAAGACAAATGACCAATGACCTTAATCCGCCGCATTGCTTAGGCGTCGCAGATTCAGCACATCGCTGATTTGACGAATTTGGTTAAAGGTGCGTTCGAGTTGGTGGCGATCGCAAATATCGATCCCCAGTTCGATGGTTGCCGGTTTACCCATGTAGGTTTTTACGTTGGCGCTGCGCACGTTGACATTGTTATCTTTCAATCGAGACAAAATGTCATTCAGGACCCCGACGCGATCGAGGACGGCGATTTGAATCTCAACCGGATAGCTTTGAGGACGACCCTCGGAGCAATCCGTCGGATTCCAGTTGACGGGGACGAGGCGATCGCCGGGAATCCCTTCGACGTTGGAACAGCCTTGGCGGTGAATGGAGATGCCGCGATCGCCCCGGGTGACAATTCCAATAATGGCTTCTCCGGGGATCGGTGTACAACATCGAGCCAGATGATAAACCAATCCCTCTACTCCGGCGATCGGGTGTTTCCCTTTCGTCTGTGCTGGGGGAAGCGCGGCCCTGGCGGTGACTCCTGGCAATAACAACAACGGCTGAGTCTGAGCCAAGGTTTGGCGATCGGTAACTTCACCCCGGAGGCGATGCACCACTTGATTCAGGGTGAGTTCTCCATAGCCGACTGCGGCGAGTAAATCCTCCACACTGTGGTAATTGCAGCGTTGAGCCACTTGCAGCATCTGTTCAGATTTGAGCAGAGATTCAAATCCATTTTTGCCCAATTCTTTTTCCAACATATCCCGACCCCGTTGGACATTTTCATCCCGATGCGATCGCTTGTACCATTGGCGAATTCGGGTTTTCGCTGTTGTTGTAATGGCGAAATTCAGCCAATCTAAACTCGGATGACAATTTTTCTGGGTGAGAATCTCAACGATATCCCCATTATTTAAAGGAGTATCTAAGGTAACCAGTCGTTGATTGACCCGCGCCCCGGAACAATGGTTACCCACTTCCGTATGAATTCTATACGCAAAATCTACCGGCGTTGCGCCTTGTTTTAAGGAGATTAAATCCCCTTGAGGTGTGAAGACATAGACATCTTCATCAAATAAATTGTCCTTAACATTTTCCAGATACTCTTGAGCGTCTTTTAGGTCACTTTGCCATTCCAATAGCTGCCGTAACCAGGTGAATTTCTCGTCATCGTTATTGAGTTTACTGTGGCTGGATCCGGTCTCTTTATATTTCCAGTGGGCTGCGATCCCGTACTCGGCAACGTGATGCATTTCAACGGTTCGGATTTGCACTTCTATTGGCCTGCCTGTCGGTCCGAGGACGACGGTATGTAAGGATTGATAGCGGTTGGGCTTGGGTAGGCCGATATAGTCTTTGAAGCGACCCGGTAGCGGACGGAAGGCATCGTGAGCGATCGCCAATGCACGGTAGCATTCTTCGCTTTTTTGCACCAGAATTCTCACCGCTGCTACGTCGTATATTTCTTCAAATTTTTTGTTCTGGCGCTGCATTTTTTGGTAGATCCCGTACAGATGCTTGGGTCGTCCGCTGACTTCTGTACAACCGATCCCCAGTTCTTCCAAGCGCAGTCGCAAGGTTTCGGTGACTTTATTCAGGCGGTTTTCGCGATCAATCCGTTTTTCGGCAACGAGATCCTGCATCTGTCGGTAGGACTCGGGTTCCAGATACTTAAAGGCGAGGTCTTCGAGTTCCCATTTAAATCGACCGATCCCCAAGCGATTGGCTAGGGGTGCAAAGATTTCTCGGGTTTCCAGGGCGATGCGCTGACGCTTGACATCGGCGAGGGACTCTAGGGTGCGCATATTATGTAGGCGATCGGCCAGTTTCACCACGATGACTCGAATATCTTTAGCCATTGCCAGAAACATCCGGCGGAAGTTCTCCGCTTGCCGTTCGGTTTTGCTGGAAAAGTTAAATTTGGACAGTTTGGTGACGCCTTCGACGAGTTGGCGGACTTCTTCCCCGAAGCGTTCTTCGATTTCTTCGAGGGTAACTTCGGTATCTTCGACGACATCATGCAAAAACCCAGCGGCAATCATGGCGCTGCTGCCGCCGAGTTCCCGCAGGAGTCCGGCAACGGCGATCGGATGGATGATATAAGGCTCTCCGGATTTGCGCCGCTGACATTCATGAAGTTGATAGGCGAATTCAAAGGCCCGACAGATCAGGGAGTTATCGTTCTGGGATAGGTCGGGGTGGGCTGAGTCTGGAGATTCGTTATAGGAGATTAAACAGCTTTGCAGCCATTCGGGGATCTCGACATCAAAGGAGCAGGTTGGAGCAACGGGGTTCATTATCATAAGACTGTCTGAAGGATTAACGATGGGGTGGGCTTGAGAAGATTTATCAATTTTAGGGCATTTATTGTATCTTCAGATACAGAAAACCCGGAAATGAGGAGCTATTAGCTGAGGGTGGAGGGTCCCGATAGCGAGGTGGGCGGGAAATTTGAAAATCCCGAAGCTGTTCACACCGGACCAGAAACTCTGCATCGATCAGGCTTGCAATTTATATCTAAGTTAAAGTTTTATTAAATTGTACGGATTACCTACTTTAATATAAACAAATTTCTTCTACTTATGCTGCCGGATCTTCATACCCAGTGTTATCAAAATTTGATGCAAGCACTCAGCCAATTAGCCGAGACGGTCAATGCTCCGAATCCCGATCGAGCGAGGGTGCGAGCCAGTACACTTGAAATGCAACAATTTTTTCAGGAGCAAATTTTGAGGTTAGGGATGGATGAGCTAGACCCGGGTATGGTGTCCCTGGTGCAGTCGTTCCAGACGGAACTGCACAAGCAGATTCGGCTGCTGGGAAATGACGTGATGTTTTTAGGTTCGGCCCGACAACCGGAGACCCTTGAGCGACGTTGGTCTGAGGTCCGCGATCGCCTTAAGGGTTGCATCGGATACTGTGAGGCCATTTTGTCGATTCCTGCCCCCAATTAAGTTCCAGGGGCCCGGGTTAAGATCCGGAGTTGCGATCGCCCATCCTGGATTATCTAGCCCCAATTCGTTCCAAGTCCCATTTTTGAAGGTGTAACCGGGAAAGAAAGAGCAATGCAATGCCCAAAAGATAAGAATGAACCCCTAATCGATGGATTTTTGTCCGGGGATCTCCCCGTCAAGCACTGTGTGGAATGTCAAGGGAGTTGGATTTCCTCAACCGACTACGAACCCTGGCGATCGCAGCAACGTCGGCAGATGATTCCCCCCACCTACGTGACTCGCGAAGTCGGCACCCACTTCATTCCCCCTGAGACGGACATGAAAGCGGGATTATGTCCGGAATGTAATCGCTATCTTTCCCGTTCCAAAGTGATGGCAAAAAACCCGTTTTATGTGGAACGCTGTCCTAGTTGTGGCGGGTTCTGGTGCGATCGCGGGGAATGGGAAATTCTCGAAGAACTAGGACTCCATGATAGCCTAGAACAGATCTTTTCGGGGGAATGGCAAGCCCGAGTGCGATCGTTCCTTCAATCGGAAAAAGAACGCGATGCCACCATCGATAAACTAGGTCCAGAAGTTGCGGAAATGGTCTTCCAACTCGCGGAAGTTCTCGAACAACACCCGAATGGAGATTTCGGCGTAGCCTATTTAATGCGGCGCTTTGATAAACCGCAATAAGGAGTGGGGAGGATGGGGAGGATGGGGAGGATGGGGAGGATGGGGAGGATGGGGAGGATGGGGAGGATGGGGAGGATGGGG
>NZ_JAMXFA010000028.1:79853-94745 GCF_025370785.1 Laspinema olomoucense D3b | reverse complement strand
TTACCGAAGCAATGCGGCAAGTCACTCAACAAGATATTCGCAATTGGTTTGCTCATTGTTGCTACTGTACCTCATGAGTCCGGGAACCGCTATAAATCCTTTTGCCAATTACTCCGAGGTTTTCAAGTGCTCATTTTGAGCACTTGAAAAACGAGCACTCCCATGAAAGTGCTTATTGAGTTCATACCCGGTCCCTCGCAGGTAGCCAACTACCTCAAAGAAAGGGGCCATTTTTCCGTTTCCGTTCGCTGCTGGCTGACCGATCGCCTCGAAGGAAGGGGCCATTTTTTCACCCCGTGCGGTGCTGAGTAACTGATCGCCTTGAAGGAATGAGCCATCTTCTTCATCTGCAATAGGACTACTTTGGGGTTTGGGGCTAGTTGGGTGGGCTATCCAGTCTGGCGATCGATTCGTCAGAAGTTAACCGATCGCCTCAAATGGAGGGGCCGTTCTTTTGTTCTCAGTTGCTGCTGAGTGACTGATCGCTCCGAAGGAAGGGGCCATTCTTTTCTCTGGGAAATAGGACCGCTTTGTTTGGGAGCAGGACCAGTTCTGAGATGAGCGCGGTTTGGTTCGGTTGAGAGGAGTAGGTTCAGGCTCAGGGGATGGCAGGACCAAAGGACTGCCCATCTCTCAAGCGATCCGCTTGCTGCGGAATGACCGGTAAGCGCAGCTATGCCGTAGGCAATCGCCTGGAAAAAAGAAGCCATTTGCAAATAGAACCATTCCATTTTCGGTGGGCCCATAGAGCAAGAAGTGGACAGTTTTTGGGTGAGACGAGCTGTATGTCCTATTTTTGGGGGGATTTTTAGCGTTTTCTTCTGTATCTACTATCAGGCTACATTTTATCTGTCTGATGTGTAATAATGTAGATACCGTAACGTTTCCCATTTTGTCTATATAAAGGATCAAAGATAAAACATCCGCCAAATCGAGAATTATCCGGTAGGAAATTTCACCTCATTTAATTATGAAGATTTCATGATTTTGAACTTCCTTGCCAATTATTATGTTATGACCTAAGAAAAGATGGACAATGTTTAAACTAAATTGAAAGGCTGTGCGCCAATTCTCTCGCCTTATACGAGCATAACTGAGGAGTCTTAAACATCAAGGTGTCTGTCTCCAATGTAAAAAAACATAGCGGATTGCCTGGATTTAAATGTACCTTCATTTTTAACCACAGCACTATATTCCTAAACTCCCTAACCCTATGTCAGAAGTCACGACTCCAATAATCATTCCAGCAGGCGATATTCAGCCATTGGTTCCATTCACTCTCCCGGGTTCGGGGGGGATGGATATCCAAGATGTGGATACAGGTACCCCAGGCGATGGCACGGGAGGGGCTTCTCCAGTATCCTCCCCAGGCACTGTTCCAGCTAACGGGAACTCTGAGAATTTACCCAGACTTAGCCCCGAAGAGATCGCGCAACTGCAAGCTCGCTTTGGTGCTGCCGCCGTATTCCAAGGTCAGACAGGGTTTGACTTTATAATTGGCACTGCTAAGAATGACCTATTCATCACCACCCAACGAAATGAGGTGATTGGTGGCCTCTCCGGCAATGACACTGTATTCGCCGGGGAAGGTAATGATGTGATTGGTGGTGGGAACGATAACGACCTGCTCTACGGCAATCAAGGACAAGATACGATTCGGGGTGACGCAGGAGACGACACGGCCTATGGCGGTCAAGGCGACGATTGGATTGAAGGCGGTTTGGGTGCAGACTTGCTCTTTGGAGATAAAGGCAATGACACCGTATCCGGCCAAGAAGGCAATGACACCATCTATGGTGGCGAGGGCAACGATTCCTTGTCTGGCGGCAAAGATAACGATCTGATCTTCGGCAACCAAGGGGACGATACTATAGATGGTGGCTCCGGGGACGATACCCTCTATGGCGGTCAAGGCAATGACACAATGAATGGTGGGACCGGCAACGATATCTTGTTGGGCGATCGCGGCAACGATATTTTGACAGGTGGCGAAGGTGCTGATACGTTCCGCTTCGAGTATTTCCCACAAGAGGGCGAAGCAGTCGTGCCGGTTGCTAATGCCGAAAATGGTAATATCTTTGGTCTGGATACCATTACGGATTTTACCCCGGTGGAAGATAAAATTCAGTTGGATAGTCGAGTCTTTGAGCAGTTACAATTGGGTACTTTATCTCAAGCCGATTTTGCTAGGACGATGGCGTTTAATGCCAATGCCGAAGGGGCGAGTGAAGCCAAAATTATTTACGACCAAACTAGCGGGTTGGTGTACTACAATCCCAGCAGCAATCCGGGGGATGAAGTCCCATTGGTACAAATCGATCCGAATCTAGATCTCAATCCAGATAATTTTGAGATTTTCTAAATGGATCCGGTGCAGGAACCGAAAGAGGAAATAAAATTAGGGTGGACATTCATTATCTACCCTAATTGGTCTTATTTTTTGATGATGATAAACTGAGGGTGCAAAACCAATCGGAAAGTTATAACGATTTAGGAAATAAACTTTACCAGCAGGGGGATTTGCTAGGGGCGCAACGTTGCTATCTTGAGGCGATCGCCCAACAAGCGGATAACCCTCAATCTTACTACAATCTCGGAGTGGTACTCAACGCCCAAGGGAAATTAGAGAACGCACAAGAGAGTTATCAAACCGCGATCGCCCTCAAACCTGATTATCTTAAAGCTTATAGTAACCTCGGCTGCGTTCTGGTCAAGTTAAACAAAATCTCTGAAGCAATCGCGGTTTACCATCGGGCGATCGCCTTGGATCCCAATTGGGCAACGTTACAGAACAACCTCGGCCAAGGGTTACAAGCGCAAGGTAAACCCGGTGAAGCATTATCTGCCTACGCCAAGGCGATCGCATTGCAGCCTGACTGGGTTTTACCCTATTATAATGCCGGAAAAATTTGGCAGTATGAAGGTCAACAGGCGGAGGCGGTTCGTTATTTCCAACGCTGTATCGAACTCGAACCCAATCATCCCTCAGCTTATACTGACTGCGGCTATTCTTTGATGGGATCGGGTCAGCTAGAGGCCGCCATGAAGTGCTTTCAAAAGGCGATCGCCTTGCAACCGGCATTTGTCGAATCCTACTGCGATTGGGTGGAACGCAATTTAACGATTCCTGAGCGACCAGGCCCCCTTGACGAACGCGATCGCGCTCAAATCAGTTGTGCTGCATTTCTTAACGCACTGCAATTGAATCCCGATTCTCCCGAAGTTTATAGCCATATAGCCCAAACTTACCAGCATTGGGGAAATGTTTTATTCCAATATAAGGGATATGAAAAGGCGGAACGGTACTATCACCAATCGTTACAAATCAACCCGAAGAATTTAACGGTTTATGGGCAATTGAGTCATTGTTTAGCAAAACAAAACCGATTGGATGCAGCGGCAGTAGTCTCTGCGATAGCAACCCTGATGGAACCGCCTTTATCCCCGGATAAGATTAGCGCTGAACTTGATAAGAGAACCCCAGGGGAATCTTTGGATGGGGAAGGAATCGCGGTGAAGCGCCACATCCAACCGGATGGATTTTATCTCAATAGCCGAGACTGGATTGAGGCGGTAAAATTTGAGGGGAGTGATTATATTGCTATTCATCTAGGAAAAACTGGACCCGCAGTTACCCCTCCAAATGCTCTAAGCGATCCTTCAGAATGTGGCGGATTGAACTGTTCGCCTTGTCTGAATCGCATTTATCGGCAGTTGTCTCCGATTCTTAGGGGACATGATATCTATCATTTTGACAACCCCAATGGAAAGGCGATCGCCCAGGATTCACCGCCTCAATTTGTGGTGGTGGTCCCCCAGGGACGGGTGTGGATTGTGCCGCAAACCAATTCCTGGATGGTGTGCAATGCGATCGCCGTCGTGACTCCGGATAATTCTTTACTCGCTGACGTTTCCCGCCAGTATCCAGGTGCTTTACCCGGTTGCCAGAAACAGGATCCAACGGAACATCGGATTTTTGAGAGAAAAAACCTTCCCCCCTTAACTGAAATTGACGGGACGGTAGCGGTGTTAGCGGGACTTTCTGGAAACGTCTATTTTCATTGGTTGGTGGATATCCTGCCTCGCCTAGAAATATTACGACAAGCTGGGATAAATTGGGAAGAAATTGATTATTTTTTAGTCAATAGTATCCGTGAACCGTTTCAGCGAGAAACCCTGGCACGGTTGGGGATTCCCGAAGCGAAGATTATCGAAAGCGATCGCTATCCCCACATCAGCGCCACCCGACTCATTGTTCCTTCGTTTCCCGGACATTTGGGATGGTTAGAACCTTGGGCGTTAAACTTTCTGAGGGAGGCATTCCTCAACTCGGTTCCTACCTCGGATTGCGATCACCCCGAACGAATTTACATCCGTCGCTCCACTGCACGCAATCGCCGGTTAATCAATGAAGAAGAAGTTATCAAGTTTCTAGCTCAATTTGGCTTTGAACCCATTGAACCCGAATCGTTATCTTTTGCCGAACAGATGGTGGTATTTTCTCAGGCTAAAATAATAGTCGCTCCACATGGTAGTGGATTGACAAATTTAGTATTTTGCGCTTCCGGAACTCAGGCGATCGAACTGGTTTCCCCCCACTACGTTAGACCCTATTATGCCGTTATCTGTCAACTCCGGGGATTGTCACATTATGCCTTAATGGGGGAGGCGTTTGCCTGCTATCCCATTCGAGAGGTGATGTACCAAAACTCCCTAGCTGAAGATATTCAAATTAGTGTAGAGCGATTGCACGCACTGCTCAAACTTGCTGGTATAATAGAATCGAATTTCTCTGGAGCGGTATCCCCCACTATGCAAGCCACTTTCAACTCGGAAACGGCGGCAGAACAGTTGAATCAACAAGCCGAACTGTATTTAGCCCAAGGAAAGTTAAATGAGGCTGAATCAGTCTGCCTGAAAGCTATACAGATTCAACCTAATTCAGCCGACAGCTACAAAAATTTAGGGACCGTCTTTCAGAGGAAAGGAAAAATAAAAGAGGCGCAACAGAGTTATTTAAAAGCCATAAAAATTCAACCCAATTTTGCCGTAGCTTATGCAAATTTGGGCAGTCTTTACGGGCAGCAGCGCCAGTGGGAGGCGGCAATTGCTAGTTATCAGCGAGCGATTAACATAAATCCGAAGTTTGCAGGAGCGTATCGGAATTTAGCCAAGGTTTGGACGCAGTTAAAAAAACCAGCAGAAGCGGCAGATTGTTGGTATTTGGCCTGGAGTTTAGAATCGGAGAAGTTCTCGGCGGTTGAATGTGTGAATTTGGGTAATGCCCTGGTGCAACAGCGGGAGATGACCCGCGCCATTGGCTGTTACCGATATGCGCTTGAGTTAAACCCGAATTTAGTTGGTATTTATCACAATTTAGAAGAAGCGTTGAAGCGACAGGGCAAGGTAGAGGAAGCGGCAATTTATGGAAGAAAAGCGGTCGAATTAGGAATGAAGAGCGGGGAATTCCGGCAGGATGCCAGCCAAAGAAATGGGCAGAAAATGGGAAGTGATGCCTGGGGTGAAGATGCTGAGGCATTGGTGCATTTAGGGGAATATTATTATCAGAAGGGGAAATTCTCAGAGGCGATCGCAGCGGTTGAGAAGGCCGTATCGCTGCAACCGAATCTAGCACTGGCTTATAAAATACTGGGAAATGCGAGATTAGCGCTCAGACAGTTAGAAGCTGCACAGCAGTGTTATTTGAAAGCCCTAGAAATTCAGCCGGATTTTGCAGAAGTCTATGGCAATCTGGGGACTGTACTGGCGCAACAGCAAAATTGGGAACAGGCAATTTTAGCTTATCAGAAGGCGCTAGAACTGCAACCCACTTTTGCCGGGGCTTATCGGAATTTGGCGAAGGTGTTAGAACAAGTGGGGAAAGCGCAAGATGCGGCAATTTGCCGATATCGGGCATTGAGTTTAGAACCCCTGGGGATGACGGCAGAAGACTGTCTGAAGTTGGGGAATAGTCTGATTGGACAAGGGAAATCAGAAGAGGCGATCGCCTGTTATCAACGGGCAGTGGAGTTAAATCCGCAGCTATCCCCCGCTTATCATAATTTGGGGGAAATTTTCAGTAATCAACAGCAGTGGGAAGCAGCGGTAACGGCGTACCGACAGGCGATTGCGGTGAAAGCCGAGAATGGGCGATCGCACTATGGATTGGCGAAGGCGTTGGTAGAATTGGAACGCTGGGAGGAAGCTGCGACTGCTTATCGGCAAGCAATTCAGTTGAACGTCACTTCGACAGAAATCTATCATCAACTTGGGGATGCACTCCAAAAACTGCAACGGTGGGAGGAAGCGGCGACTGCTTATCGGCAGGCGATCGCGTTAAATGGAGATAATTTTTGGTCCCATAATAATTTAGGGGATGCCCTGACGAAACTGCAACAATGGGAGGAAGCAGTTGTCGCATATCGTCGGGCGATCGCCTTAAATCCCGAGTTCCCCTGGTCTTATTACAATTTAGGGGATGTACTGATAAAATTGCAACGGTGGGAAGAATCTGTCAGTGTGTATCGTTGCGCGGTAGAACTTAACCCCCAACTACCAGGAATTGAAAAGAAATTAGCACGTGCTTTCCGAGAACGAGCAAGATTAGATTTAGATGTAGCCGCTAACTGGGATCGTCTGGCGATTACAGCCAATCCGGATGAAGTAGAGGCCGAGCTTCAGTTCCTAGACATTAAACTGCATACCCCAGGGTGCTACTTAGAATTGGGTAAGAGGTTGGTGGAACACAATCGCTTAGATGAGGCAATTTCAATTTATAAAGGGGCTATAGACGTATCTCCCAATGACCCAGAAATCTACTTTCAATTAGGTAAGGCTTTCGCTCAGAAAAAAGACCCGGAAAGAGCCTTGGCTGCCTACCGCCGCGCTGTTGAGGTTGATCCCAAGCATTATTGGTCTCATCACCATATCGCCGAATTTTTAGCAGAAAAAGGTAAGTTGAACGAAGCGATTGACAGCTACTCTCGTGCCATTGAAACCAATCCTTCTCCTTCATTCTGGCATTATCATAACTTAGCTCAAGTTCAAGTCCGTAAAGGGGAACTGGAACAAGCCATTGCCTCCTACCGCAAGGCAATTGAGGTCAACCCAGACTACTCTTGGTCTTACAGGAATTTGGGCGATATTCTAGCCACGCAAGGTAAAACTGACGAAGCCACAGTCTGTTATCGCCGTGCCATTAAACTTAAACCGAGAATTTTCTAACTATAGAGAGAACCCCTTGTATGTCAGACTTCCTCGCTCGCAAAATTAATCATTACAAAAAAGCCTTACTCATTAAGCCAAATAACGCTGAAGTTTACAGCCAGTTAGCCGAATATTATTACAACCGGGGTCAATTCCAGGAGTCAGCCACAGCTTGTGAAACAGCGCTCAAGATTCAACCGAATTTGGTAAGTGCCTCAAAAACCTTAGGGCTTGTATTGCAAGAGCAAGGACAAGTCGATGCTGCTTTTGAACTGTACAATAGCCTAGGCGATCGCTTGGTCAAAGAAGGAAATCTAGAAGAGGCAATCCCTGCCTACCGCTGTGCCATTGATCTGAAACCTGACGCCTATAAGGTTTACTATAAGTTGGGGGAAATTTGGGAAAACAGAGAACAGTGGGAGGATGCTATTTATTTGTACCTCAACTGTCTGTATTGGTATGAAAATTTAAAGGATGCAAAACCGCTATTTCGTGAAGCCTATCAAAAAGTTTTGTTGGATAAAAATCCTCTTTATCCCCTCCAAAAATTAATTTTTGTCTACCGGAAGATAATTAAAGAAAAACCGGATTTTTCTCTAGCTTACGTTGGTTTGGGAGACCTGTTGACTCAACAAGGAAAAATAGAAGAGGCGATTTTTTGTTACAAAACTGCTAGTTATAATAAACTCCTCAGTTCTCACCCAGGCTTGGCTAAAATCGATTGCCATCCTCAAAACCAAAGCGACCCCAACTTTTTAATTGTGGGTATTGGAAAAGGAGGGACAAGTTCTCTGTATTATTACCTAACACAGAATCCTAGGATTTTGCCCGCTCTTAGAAAAGAAATTCGTTTTTTCGATGAAAATTTTGAGAAGGGATTAGGTTGGTATTTATCTCATTTTCCCCCTATCCCCAAAACATCTACTTTTTTGACTGGAGAAGCAACTCCTTGGTATTTTGTTACGGGTGACGTAGAGAAAAAAATAGCTAGTATTTTTCCTAAAATTAAGTTAATTCTGGTCTTAAGAAATCCCCTATTTCGTTCTTTTTCTCATTTTCAAATGGATTTCAAAAATGGAATAGAAAAAAGGTCTTTTACCGAAGCAATTACCTCTGAAATTGAAGCCATTAGAAATCTTGCCGATCCTTCTCAATCCGACTTCAATTATTGGCAGTCAGAAAAAGGTTATTTATTATTTAGCTTATATGTTTACTTTTTAGAAAAATGGATGGCTGTATTTCCCAGAGAACAATTTTTAATTTTACAAAGTGAAGATTTTTATGCCAATCCCGCTGCTACCCTAACTCAGGTTTTTGAGTTTTTGGGTGTGCCGGATTATGCCCTGCCAGAGTATCCGAATTACAATCCTGGGGCTTATAATCCGATCGATGACAATCTGCGGCAGAGGTTAGCCGATTTTTTCCGCCCGCATAATCAGAAGTTAGAGGAATATCTCGGGATGACATTTAACTGGGATTAATTTATTTTTTACTGCAAGGCTTTATCGGACAGGGGTTTGCTGCTGCACTTGTTCCAGTTGCGCTTTCACACGCTCTATTTCAGCTTGCGCCTCTTGCAGTTGAGATTGTATGCTATCGAGTTCGTCTTGGGTTTGCAGCGCAGTTTGCATCCAAGCTTGGGATTGGGAGGCTAGCGCCTGGTATCGATTTTTCTCTTGCTGAATTTGCCAGATTTGGCCTTGCTTTTGTGTTTCTGATTGCCAAAGTTGCTCAACACAGGTGAGGAGGAGATGGAGTTGGCGCTGAGTCCACCGACAAGCCTCGATTTGAGACAAATATTGACGCAAATAGTACCGCTCTTTTGGGAATTTTTCTGGGTTAATACTGAGCGCAACGGGGGAGTCAGAGAGGTAGAGAGGATAGGGATAGTAGGCAATCTCTTTCCCCGTAGCGATCGCAGCCCCTAAAATATGCCAATTTAACGCTAGTAAATCCCTCACCTCAGAATACCGGAACTCCCGCAGCAACTCCACCGTAAATAGAGCGCACAAATCCCGATTGTAGTTAAATTCCAGTAACTTGAGTAAAGAGCTATCATTCAAGTTGATCACTTCAAAATTGTGGTCCAGCTTCATGTCTGGACAAACCACAGCTACAGAATCTGATTCACAAGCCGCTGTGACAAATTTTTCTACCATAAGAGGCAGCGCGATACCATCGCTGGAAAACTGTAAGAAATATTCTCCCGTCGCCAGTTCTACCAATCGATTATAAGCCGCTCCCAAACTCTGATTTACATTCCACTCGATAAACTGATAGCTGGAAAACTGTACCTTAGCGCGAGTGATTGCCTCTGGTATGGGTTTTCCTGCTGAATTTTTGTACAAAACAATAACTTCTAGATTTTGATAAGTTTGTCCCGCCAAACTTTCCAGACAATCCAAAACTTTCCCCGCGTCTGCTAAACAAGTCACGCCTATGGTTACGCGGGGAGTTTTTGATTCTTTGGGAGCTGATTTGAGAAATGCTTCGGTCATATATTCAAGCCTCTGGTTAAGTAATTTTTGATTCACTGTCCCCAAAAACGCCCGTTCAGGAATCACCGGCATTTCCGGAGGTACTGAGATGACTTCACTGATGAAGGTAGCCAGGGAGATGACGTTTCCTGGCTCAAACCAGCGCACGCCATCGGTTCTTGAAAGTAAGTTTAAGGTTTCTTGAAATCCTCCTGTATCGGAGACTATTAACCTAACGGTTAACTGTCCCATTTCTAAAGCGGTATTGGGAAAGTTTTCTTGGAGACTGCAAAGGCAGACTACGGGCATGGGTAGCTGCCTGACTAACTCAATTGCCTCTAAACTCGATAGGTTGGGTAAAATCTGATAAGAAATTTTTCCCTTCAAAGCCCCATCAATATACTGCTGGCTATCCAAGCCTTTAAGCTGCGTAGATTCCAATTGGACGATTTTACCCAGAAAAATAATTTCCAGTTTCTCAGAAATATTGGGGCTAAGGGACTGGATTGCTTCCACAAAAGTACAGAGTCCTTTTCTTTCCTCTAAACGACCGAAAAATACCAGAGGTATTTTTTGGGGATCCTGTAGGGGCGAGTCTATGAGCGCCCCTACATCGCGCAATGATTTGCGAATCGTCCTTACATCATATTTTTGAGCGGCTAAATTTACAATCGGAATAAAATAAGGCAAATGAACCGCCTGGGATGTTTTCCAGCCATAACTTTCTACCTTAGACTTGAGAAAATGAGAGGGAAAATAAGTAACATCAGCATTTTCATAAGAATATTGCTCATAATAATACGCTTGCCAAAACCAATGGGGATGATCCACTGCATATCGATGATTGGTTTCTCGCAACCATTCAAACCCACCATGATCGGTAACTCCAATCAGACAACGATTAGGCACAACCCCGGATTTTTTTGCCTGAATGGTGCGATACCCGAATCCCCAAATTGCCGGAAATTCCACATAAACCACTGCCTCTGGGAAACTAGCTAAAATAGCCTGAGTAAAGAACAAACAGCAAAAACTTTCATAGTCAAACCATTGGGCGATCGTCTGTTCCTGAATTTCGGCTAAAATAGCGCGGTGAATCGGCTGAAGATTTAACACCTTGTCCACTTCGACCGTAGAAAAAATATGCTGAAGATTGGGTACTTGAGATTTTCCCCCAAACTCGGTGTCATTCTGGCACAGTAACAGGATAATAGACCAACCATCGGCGGCTAAATGTTGGCTTAATGCCTGATAATAAGTGCCAATGCCACCATTGTAATAAAATCCCTCAAATTCGCTAGTGGCTAGAATGGCTACTTTTTGAACAGAAGCATTGAATAGTTCTTGCAATTGAGGTTGAAAATGGACTTGAGAATGGTCAGGGGACAGGATATGGTCGAGTAAATTTTTCATAAGGGAACGAGGAAACAGTTTGATTTGTAGTAGGGTGGGCAAAATTTTGCCCACCCTACTTGTGGAGTCGGCTTACGCATTACCTATATATATTGTAGGGGTTATTCGCGAATCACCCCTACATGGTTCTCCGGGATATCTCTTCTGCCGCAAGAGGAATTTCGCCAACATCGCCAAACATTTCTCTAGCTTTAATCAATTCCTGTTTAGCTTGGTCTATATCTCCTAAATAAATAAAAGCCATCACTTTAGCCGCCGCAATATTCGGACGTAATTTATCGTGACAAATTTGCAACGAGTATGCAAACGCCTGATGCACATCTTCCGTAGAAAATATACTAAATGGCGGATCCAACTTTAAAATTAAAGTATCGTTGGGTAAGGGCTTAACATATTGAAACACTGCCGCTTGGTAGAGATTACAATGGTGTTTAAAGTGGGGTCTCAGTTTGTCAATTAATAGATGTATCCAAGCCGTGGCATAATGAGCGAAATCATTATAATGAACGAGTGATACGCCGGGAATTAAATCACAGTAAAAATTCAAAAAAATGTTTTTGGTGAGTTCCCAGCTTTTCATCGCATCCACAAATAAATATTCGATCGCCCCACCGTTCCAACCAATCTCCGTCACATCTCCCGGATAAACTTTTATCGAGGGACTCCAGGGGCTAATTCTGCGAGTAAATTCATCCAAAAAGCTATCTCCCGGTTGATATTGACCTTCCCAGGAAGTCCCTTTCACCGTTTGTTCCATATATGGATGCCAAGTAAATAAGTCGTAAGCGTGAATCCGTTTGTATTTCAGAGCAACCCGACGATTTATTTCTACTCCTTTCGCCAGAGAAATGGTCGCCGACCCTAACCAACATCCTAAATCAATGATTTCCCCTTGACCGGAATAAATATTTTGGCCATAATCTTGCAAGAAAATCTGCTCTTGATCTGAGGTCATCCCTAATAGCCGAGAATATGATTCTGGGCTAGATAGCTGCTGTTTAGTGACAGTTCCTTGAGTAAAAGCTTGTTTCATATACTCTAGCCGTTGGTTCAACAAAGATTGATTCACTGCTGCCAAAAACTCTGGTTTAGCAACAACGGGAATTTCAGGATAAACCTCGATCGCATTAGCAATTTCTGCTGCCAGAGATTGGGAGTTTCCCGGTTCAAACCATCGCACCTTATCCGATCGCCCAATTAAGTTTAAGGTTTCTCGAAAGCCTCCGGTATCTGAGACAACCAAACTCACGGGTAATTGTCCCATTTCTAAGGCACTGTTGGGAAAGTTTTCTTGGGGACTGGTCAGGCAAACAATCGCCGGTGCTAATTCTTGCACCAGGGAGATCGCTTCCTGGCTAAACAAGTCCGAGATGATGGTATAATTAAATTTATTATTGAGTTTCCGCTCGATATAGTGTTGACTGTCCTGTTGCTCGGTTTCCGGGGCATGAAGGGAGACAGTTTTCCCTAAAAATAACAGGTAAAGTTGCTGGCTAATTTCCTCATAGGCAAATTGCTGGGTAATATGCGCGATCGCCTCCAAAAACGTCAGCAGTCCTTTCCGTTCTTCCAAGCGACCAAAAAAGACGATCGGGATTTGTTGCCGTTTAAGATTCAGACCAACCCGGTCTAACATCGGTCGTTTTTTATCCAAAGCGGGTACAATCGGGAAACAGTAGGGCAAATGAATCGCATGAGTCATATTCCAGCCATAACTTTTCACTTTTTCCGCCATAAACCAAGACAGGAAAAAAGCTAAATCGGCCTTTTCACAGCAATACTGCTCGTAACCATAGACATTTTTAAACCAATTCCATCCTGGATATAAACTATATTTTTCATGGGCTTCATTTAACCACTCTTGACCGCTGTGCAGGGTCACGGCTGTCACGCAATGTTGCCCCAAAAGACCCGCACGTTTCGCTTGAATTGTCCGATATCCCAGTCCGCACAAATCGGGAAATTCCACATAAATAGGAGACTGACGAAAATGAGCGGCGATCGCCTGCACAAAAAACAGAATTCGATAACTTTCTGACTCCACCCATTCCCATTGCTGAAACTCCGATAAAATCCCTTGGTGAATTCCCTGTAATTGCAAAACCTTTTCCGCTTCATGGGTAGAAAAAATATGCTGAACCGGGGCAACCGACGATTCTCCCTGAAACTCTTTTTCCGTTTGACAGAGAATTAAAATAATATATAGACCTTGACTGGATAATTTTTCGCTTAAGGTTTTATAATAAGTGCCAATGCCCCCATTTTTGAAAATACCTTCATATTCCGAAGTCACCAAAATCGCTACATTTTCCGGGGCTGGTGATAATTTTTCCTCGAAGGTTGCTTGAAAGCGGACAGTAAACTCCTTCTCCCAATCGTTTGCCAAAATGTTTGTTTTCGCGAGCAATTTGTGCTGATTCATTTTTTATTTTATTAGCGTAGTCCGGTAATGCGGTAGTCATTCGGTAGGCTGGGTCTTGGTACTCCATTGATTAATCTAATCAGAGATTTTAATATCAATGACAAAATTTATCAAAAAATCTGGCTGTCCGGGTAAACGAAACCTTACTGGGACGGTTGCTTTTCCATCAATTAATCTTCCGTAAATCATTTCACAATCCTCTCACTAGACCCACCAAAGCCAATCGCCACATCATACCCAATTCGTATCGTAAACAATCTGGCATTAGGTTTTTTTGCTTAAATTTTAAGGCTGTCTCCACGCCATTTTTATCAGTTCCATATTCCCCACTTTCCGCATCAATTACAATCATTTTGCCAATATTTTCCCGCGACTCAACTTTTTGGCGAATGCCATTTTCGTAAAATTGCTTGGCTCTTTGCGCCACTTCTTCCACCGTCCAAAAAATAGCTTGTGTCATCATTATTATCCCTGTTTTTTAGTCTTTAAAGATGATTAATCAATTGTTCGACTTCATGAGTAGCAAATCTGGCAATCCCTGGCATCAAGCAATACTAGCATCATTTTAAAACCGATAGCGAATGTGTTTTCATTGGCACGAAAACTTAATTATTAATTCTATCGCATATAGCGCGTCTTGCACGGAATCCCTCGCCTGATGGACCCTCTCCTGGTGGGCCGCCAACGAGAACGGGGCCGCCATCGTCCATGCGCTTTCCTGATCTTAGACTCGCTATATTTGCAATAGCGTTCGTAACGCACCGAAGACAACCCAGTATTTTTATAGGCTATCTCCTCCCAAAATAACTTGACGATCGCCCCATGACAAAAATCATTTATATTATTCGTTATTCGTTATTCGTTATTCGTTATTTATCCTCCCCCTCCACACTCTCCCACACATCCGACACTCCTCCACACTCCCCACACTTTATAATCGCCTGCGAATAATCTCTGCCAATCGAGCTTGGTGTTGCTCGGATTTAATCTGATTCAATTCTGTGGTTTTTTCGGACAATTCAGCTTGAGACTCTTCTAAAAGAGCTTGCATTTGCTGCCGTTGTCGTTCAGATATTTGTAATTGGGATTGGGTTTGTTGTAGCTGTTGTTGAGACTGTTGTATTTCGGTCTGAATGTGCTGTTGTTGCAACTTTAATTGCGCGAATTTTGCCTGGGTTTGCTGTAATTGTGTGCCATCACGCTCTAATTCAGTTTGGGTTTGTTGCAATTGGGTTTGAGTTGTTTGCAATTGTTTTCGGAGATGTTCGAGTTCGGTTTGAGTCTGGGAATAGTCTTCTTTTAAGGTGGCTAATTCGGTAGTTTTTTGGTGCAGTTGTTCGTTAGATGCACTTAACTCCCGTTGCAGTTGACTGC
>NZ_JAMXFA010000028.1:54784-79753 GCF_025370785.1 Laspinema olomoucense D3b | reverse complement strand
GGGACTGTTCCAGGTGGGTTTGGGTTTGGTTGAGTTGGATTTTCAGTTGTTCTAATTCAACTTGACTTTGGTGCAGTTGTTCGTTAGATGCACTTAACTCCCGTTGCAGTTGACTGCGGGACTGTTCCAGGTGGGTTTGGGTTTGGTTGAGTTGGATTTTCAGTTGTTCTAATTCAACTTGACTTTGGTGCAGTGGTTCGTTAGATGCACTTAACTCCCGTTGCAGTTGACTACGGGACTGTTCCAGGTGGGTTTGGGTTTGGTTGAGTTGGATTTTCAGTTGTTCTAATTCAATTTGACTTTGGTGCAGTTGTTCGCTAGATGCACTTAACTCCGTTTGAGTTTGGGTCAGTTGTTCTTGGAGTTGTTCTGCGCTGGGAATTGAATTGGTAGTCTGGGGAGTCTCTACCTGCTGCTCCATTTCTGGGGTTAACGGAGCGACATTAGTGGCAGTGGGACGGGGTGCTTTAACAGTGGACGGGGTGGGGTTTGGCACTGGTGTGAATCCGGCTTTGATGACGTGAAACAATTCCATTGTGCGGACTTTAAGCGACGGGTAGAACAGGATCGCAGTGAGTGCCACAAAGATGAGGAATTGGGGATTCTGCACCGCCAGGGTGATGGACAGGGCAAGGGGAAGCCAGACTTCATAGAGGTCGTGGGGGATGATGTTTTGACCTTTGGGCGGGGACGGGGTGAAGGGATGAGGGGCGGTTTTGATGTTAACGGCGGTGAGGAGCAGATAGACGGCAAAAAAGGCGGTTAATGCGGGGGTAGATTGGCACAGGAGCAGGGCCACACCACTGAGTAAGAGGATTTCAATGGGGAAGACGAAGCGGTCGATCCACCGCTGGACGGTTTTGGGTGGTTGTTGGGTGACAAAGGTGGCAGTCCCAGAGTTGAGATCGTTGGTGCGATCCCAGAGTTGGTGCAGCAAAATGCCGCGCAGCCCGACGAAAAAGGCATGGGCGGCGGCGATTCCGGTGAAGATGAGAGCGTTGCGGGGTGGGTCGGGGGTGTGGCTGAGGACGGTAGCAGCGACGAAGAGGGTAGGGACGAGGTGCGCTCCGGCTGCATCGCTGAGGATGCCCCAGATGCCCCGTTCTTTCAGGCGCAGGGGGGGGACGGAGTAGAGGGTGGGGAGCAGGTAGTTGGCGGTGAGCAGGGCGAGGGGAATGGTGCCGAGGTGGGTGAGGAGGGGGGCAGCGAAGCTGATGCTCAGGAAGAGGAGGCAGAGGAGGAGGCGTTGCCAGGGTTGGAGGTTGGCGGCGGCGTTGGGTTTGTTGGCTTTTCGGTCGCTTTCGATGTCGCAGATGTCGTTGAGGAGGTAGCCATAAGCGGCAACGGAGGCGATGGCAAGGAGGGCGGTTAGGGTGGTGGGGGTGGCGGTTGTGGGGGGGAGTTGGAGGAGGAGGGTTTCGGCGTAGGCAATGGTGAGAAGGGGCGCGATTTTGTAGAGCCACCATTCTTGCGATCGGACAAGACGGAAAAAACCGTTCACATCACTAGGCTGTTGACTTGGCTGTAATTTTAAGTCTCTGTACCTAACCAGAGCCTCTAAACAAAAGCCTGTCGTGAGTTCCGCAGAGCCATACATAGCTTTATCTGAGTGACCGCCATACCAAGGAATTCTGCGCCACGAACCATCAGGCTGTTGGTTTTGAATTAAAAAATCAATAGCAAATGTTAAGTTATCGCCGTCAAAGCCACAATTCAGCAAAGAACATACAGCTAAAGCTGTTTTAAGCTCATCACCAAACGAACCATCATATTTCTGAAGGCTTAATATCCGTTCGATTAATTCTTCTTTTATTGAGTCAAGGGGACTATGGCGGCTGTAGATAATTCGAGATAGCGCATAGTAGAACGGCGTAACGTGATTGTAAAATGGGCTATAGAACTGCTCTGGACTGCTGCAAAAGACTTCTATTAGGTAATTAATGGCGTTTTGACATTCTTCGTTAGCGTCTAAATATAGAACTGTGTTTGCATTAACAACACAGCAAATATCCTCCTCTTGATTGATAATCCAGTCCTCATTTGAATGTAGTTTATTTTGCTTAGGAGTAGATAGTACCCAAGTGTAGAACAGACCTTTAAGGTTTTTATTGTTAAGAATAATATCTCGATTATTAGGGAATTCTATATTATTCGATTTTAGAATCTGAGAGATACAACAAGTATCATCTAGGTCGGGGGGAATTAAATTATGCTTTGGGTTGCGAGACGACCAATATCTCCCCAATCCATAATCTTCAATTTCTTCTCTCAGAAAGTTTATTCCTTTCTCTCTGATTTGCTGTCCTTTTTGATCTGACTGTAAGAAGCTCAGTGAATTTAATATAAGAGCAGTAGCAAAGGGAGAGCTATCAAATTGCCACAGGCTTTCAGTTTCATCCTGGTGCCGGATTTCTGTTTTGAATTCTCCATTTGGCGACTGGTTTGATGTGAGAAATTGAATTGATTTTTTGATTACAACATCTATTTTCATTTTTAAAAACCACAGCAAAAATACTTTGATGGCAGAAATGTTGAATGTCGATACAAAACTTTACATTACAAGCTACACTAGGCTTTCAAAGGCTAAATTAATCAACAAAACATAATTTCTTCAAACCAATGAACATAACTAATTTTTTGACACATACAAGATTGTAAGTAGCGGAATTTATCTAATAGCGTATGCCCCCATTGTTTGGGAATGGATATAAGTTGTAAAATCAGATAAGCTATTAAACTTACATAAATTTGGATGGTGATGCCATTGACATTTTTTGTAATTAATTTGTCAAGTTTTAAATGCATTTTTAAAAATTTCCATAACAATTCAACTGCCCAACGTAATCGATAAATATCCCTAATTTCATCGTCAGAAACTGCGGCGCCTCCCTCATGAGGTAAATTAGTGATTAAGCGAAACTCAGTTTTCGTTTCGATATCACAAAAATTAATGACTCGATAAGCCTTGGCATCCCGAGATGACCCCACTTTAATTAATCTCGATGACTCCTCAAATTCTAACTTCCAATTGTTTTTTATCCGCAGAACAAAATATTTATTTTCCTGGACTAATTCTTCAATAAAATTTAATCCAGCAAATCCCCTATCCATTACCCCGACAGCATCTGGGGGTAAACCAGACATCATTTTGGGACCAAACTTGTAATCATGATCATATCCAAAATTTATGAAATTATCTTGGGGACTTCCCGTAGCTAGATTGAGGGAACTGAAAAGTTTCACTTGATGGTATTCAAGGACCCATAACAATTTGCTGGTGAGAGTTATGATTGTTGAATCTATGGGACAAACTGAGTATTTATCGTGTAATTTTTTATGATTCCCCTTTTGTACTAATTGGTTCAATTGTTGATAAATGTTTTGAAAAGGTTTTAGATCTCGGTGAGAACTTGCCTTGGAAAATGTAGAAATATCTACGTCAAACCCAGTGTTGTTTAATCTTTTGAATAAATCTCGCATACTGGTTAAACTGTTATCCATTACATAAGATAGCCAGCACCCGACAAATAGACGGCTGTTCAATACTGGATAATCATTTTTAGGCAGGTCTTTCAAGATGCCCTTGACAATCTTGGGAAATGAATTTATAATCATACTTCAACTTAAATATTTAAATTTGTAGCCCCTAGTTTATCATACTTGGGGCTATTTTTATCAGTTTTTTATTGACATTCAACACTTCTGCTTTGATGGAAACTTTATTTGGAGTCTAAAGCAATTAATCTTTGATGGTATTTTTAGTACAACGGCCAGCTTAAAATAGAGGAAAAAATAATCGCTGGGATTGAGAATTAGAAGGTATTTTGGAAATCGCGTTCCCCACAATTTTAACCTTGCCAATGTATTACTCAGATAGGTTAGCTATATATCCTTGAGATACAAAAATAAAGGGGATAGGTTAAACTTACCCCTTTATTATAACACACCAAATCTCGTACTTGCTTAAAAAAGTATGGATATGGATCGTTTTAGATTAAGTAAAAATCACAGAGTCATGCACAGAGTCATGTTTATTTTTTCAGTGTCATGTTTATTTTCTCAGTAAAACTACCTTCAAAAGTCAAAGATTCTAGAAAAATCTCAGGAATATTTTTATCCTCGATTTTGGGTTGAAATGTATCTACGAACTCTTGCCACTTCTCGATAACTTCAGTTTTTGAATCGTGTTGGTTTATAATTTTCATGCCCTTATTGTACCATTCAATGATACTTTTTTCCCAAGGCTTCTTCAAATAATCTGCTCCGTCTGGAATACTCCAGTTATCACCACGACCCAGGTGAGTTGATGTAGGTGGATTCTTATGTACCCGCATGAATGTTGCACAGGGAAAACAAGACGAAACTTTAGAAGTATCACTGGTTAGCGCAATTTCAAAGAAGAAATTTTGAGTTCGATTAAAGCCAGTCATAAATGTTGTCATAGCTTTGATCATGCCATGATAGCTTTTGAACAAATGTCCTCTTTTATAATCCGCTGTTACCTTCTCATTCATGTAGGAATTACGGATTTGAATGCCATTTATTTTTACAGCACCAACTTTTCCACCAAAGTATGAAGTAATTGCTTCAATTACCGCGTTGGAAACCTTTTTAGCTTGTTGGTATGATTTTTGGACTTTATCCAAGTCCTGAGTTCTGTATTTACCTTCGTACAAACTGAGGTCTGAGGCTCCGATTATATCTACTGTACCGATGGCAGCAAACCCACCAACATAAGCCCCACTAAATTTTTGTGTTCCTTTACCTTTTTCAGCAGCTTTTTCGAGGATGTTGGCAAATTTATGCACTTCGCTCAGTTCGACCTTTGCTTGTTCGTTTCCGAACATTTCGACGGAGCCTGTCTCCCCTACAATTAAAGGGAAGTGTGATTTTTCTTCTGATTTACCAACTGTTATTTCCACTCCTAATTTTTTGAATTTTGTTTGCACATTTTCATATTCTGCTTTGTCTTCATCCTGGTTGTATTCAAATCTGACTCTGTTTATATCCGCAGAGTATCCGAGAACAATAATAGTGCAAAGAGCATCTGCAATTTCTTTGCTTAGACTCATGTTGGTAGTCATAACTTGCCTAGGGTTAGATTGAGCTTATTGACTGTTACACTTTGTCCATAGGTAGTATCCAGGGATAAATTATGGAGCGACCTATTGACTGATTGTGTTCTACCTAGAAGACGATGACCCTTCCCAACTTGTGAAATTTTTGACAAGAGCGGTTTTCCCAGAGTTATCCTGCAACCTTGCGTTCTTTTCGCTAATATCCAATTACTCAAGATTTGTCAAGCCTTACCGACAGCCAGATTACCAATGCCCACCCATTCCCACACCCAAGCCGTCCTCGACCACTACCAAAGAGCCTTAACCTTCTGCCCCCAACCCGCGAAAATCCAAGAACGGATCGCGGGACGACCCTGTACCCTCTGGGATATGCCCCAGGCGATGGAACATTACCTCCGAGCAAAGGCGGTCAATCCCCAGAAAGTCGTAGAGTAAACATTGCCAGCCCTTTCAAGGTGGTGAGGAAATATCTACCTCACTCTCTACAACCTATCAAATAAATTCTGAAAAGGCTTTGCATTCTTCCATCGATAGGCATTAAAATCTCGATCATCAACCGAAAAAATTCGACCCTCTCCCAATTCCTCTGCCAAAATTACAAGGGAAGCATCGGCTAAATCCATTGGCAAATTTTGATATTTCTCTATCAAAAAATTAATTCGATTTAAATGAGTCTCTTGCAAATTGAATAACTGAAACCTTTGGGGATATTTTTGAAAAAGGCTGATTAACCTAAGCTGTTTTTGAACCCCTTGATAAGTATTTGCAGAACGATGCAAAAGTAAATGAGAAGTTTCTGTGAGAACAGACCAAGTGGTGATCAAAGGTTCATAAGCATATTTAGCTACAGTCTCTTGTGCGCTTTGGTGATATTGGTCTTTATCATTGAATAAAGCAACCCAAAACCCAGTGTCAACAATTATCATATTTAGAATCTAATTCTTCTTGGAGAACAGATTTGTAATTCGTAGAAAGATTTGGGTCGGCGCTGATACAGCCAATTAGTCCAGATTCTTTCAGAATATCTAGGGTACTCAGTTGATGATTGGGAGTGTGATTTGAGTGGATTGTTTGTTTTTCTGGGGTTGAATAGCGCTTTTTTAATAAATCAATAAAATCTAGGAGTAAAGATTGTGCTTCTTCAGGCAATTCATTAATATCTTTTTGGATTTGTTCGATATGAATCATGATTCTTTCCTTAATCTCAGTAAAGTCAGCCTACTCACACCACGTTGATTTTACCTCTATACTAATACCACAGCGCGATCGCCACCTGACAGCCAGATTACCAATGCCCACCCATTCCCACACCCAAGCCGTCCTCGACCACTACCAAAGAGCCTTAACCTTCTGCCCTCAACCCGCAAAAATCCAAGAACAGATCGCGGGTCTCCACTGGACCCTCTGGGATATTCCACAGGCGATGGAACATTACCTCCAAGCGCACGCACTCAATCCCCAGGCACAATGGCATCACTGGCGTTTGTACTTTGGCCTTCAACGCCTTGCGGGTCTGGAATCCCCTAGACTACTCGAATTTTGCCAGCGCATCGTCGATCTTGTCAAGCCAAACTATCATCACTATCCCAATCGGGGTTTTACCCCGCTACTGCTTTCCACCGCCTATCGTTACTTGGGAGGGGGCGATGTTGCGACCCAAAAGCAAGCCCAACGCGCCCGGACAATCCTCCATCAGTCTTATCGCGCCATTTTAGAGCCTGATTATCCCGAACTGATTAACCATGCTTGGACACAGCGACGAAATCACCCTCCCAACTTTCTCATCATCGGCGTTTGGAAATGCGGCACAACCTCCCTTTATCACTACCTGAGCCAACATCCCAAAATTCTGCCCACCCTCGCCAAAGAACTGCACTACTTCACTGGCGTAACCCATTGGCAACAAGGGGAAACTTTCACTGATTATCTGGATTATTTTCCACCCATTGATAATCCAACTTACCAAACCGGAGAAGCCACCCCCGGATACATCATTCAACCCAACCTCGCCAAATATCTGCGCCACTGGTTTCCAGAAATTAAAATTATTATCCTGTTGCGAAATCCAGTCAAACGTGCCATTTCAGATTTTTATATGCGCCAAAGCCTCAGCGACCCGATTTTTGCCCAAACCCTTGACGGCGTAACTCACATTGATTTAGGCAAAGTTGATGCCATTGCCGACCAAATTTATGCGGATTTAGAAACAGGAGTTTGCTGGCTTCAATGTTTATTCAAACAACCGGCAATTTATCCAAATGACATCAGTCTAAACTTAGCTCTTCACTTAACCTTTAGTCAGTATATCCGCTATCTTCCTCAATGGTTTGAGCAGTTTCCCCGAGAACAGATTCTAGTTCTTCGCAGCGAAGATTTATTTCAGAATACCCCCGCCACCCTGCAACAGATTTACAACCTTTTAGGACTGGAACATCACCCCTTACCAGAATATCGCAATCTTAATCAGCGAAAATACAACCCCATTAGCCCAGTGTTACATCAACAACTGACCCAATATTTCCAACCCTATAACGAACAACTGGAAGATTATCTAGAACAAAAATTTAACTGGTAGGGTGAGCATTGCCCACCAATTCGTCATTTCTCCTGTTCCAAAAAATCTCTAGGAGTCACAATTAATATTTGAGATTCAACTTGGGTTTTTAAGGATAATAAATCGCAATCGCCTGTAATCAGAAACATTGCCTGAGAATTGATCGCCAATTCTAAAAACTTATTGTCATCAACATCTCGACAAATCTCAACCTGAGATTCCACTTGGATAAATTGATTATAATGTTTGACAACTCTCAAGAAATCTTCTCGCTCTTCATCCGAAATATATTTATCAAACTTGCGTTTGGAAATCCTAGTCACTAATTCTTGATACGTCTCATCACTTTGAGCAATTTTAAAGCACTGATAAACTCGATTAAAGGCTTTTCGTGCCGTTCCTTCTGGACTCAAAACCGCACTGATTAAAACATTGGTGTCAATCACAATTAGCTTAGGATTCATCCGCCAGTAATTCCTGGAGAACTTCTTCAGTTAATCCTCTTTGTTGAGCATTTTTGCCAATGCGATCAAAGACAGTCAGCAAATCTTCTTCTTGGGAGTTTATGCGTTTATCAATTTCCTGTTTGAGTTTGATTTGCTCCTCAAGAGGAAGTTGTTGAACTAGAATTAATATCTGGTCAAATGTTAAAGGGAGTTGATAAGTGTTGGATGTCATTGCCATTTCTTGGTAAAATACAGATAGCTTAATCAAAGGATGGGCAATGCCCACCCTACTATTCGCCGATCAGAACAAAAGGCTCTTTCTGGGGAATTTTTATCGTAATTTCCAGAGTTCCCCCTAATGCACTGACCACCTCCTGAAGTGTATTTAACTCCAGACCTTCCCGACTTTTTAATTTTGCTTTTCCGAGATGTGATTCAGTAAAATATTGCTCCAACTCGTCTTCAGACAATCCTAATTTCTCTTGCAGATACTTGAAAGTCAATTCTTCAAGCTAAATTTTATCCGCTCTAGCTTTAATCCGTTCCTGTCGTTCTGGAGAAAGTTTGGCTAATTCTGATGATAAGGTTGTATAGTCTTTCATTGTTCTTCCTCCTTCAGTTGTTCAAGATAGTTATAGTTGATAAAACCATAATTTAACATCGGGATCGAATATAATATTCCATTTCATAAACTATAACAAAGTCGTTGCCATCAATTGCACAACCTCCTCAAAAACTAGAATTACTACTCATTCAAAGTATCTAACCGATCTAAAATCTCTAAACCCCGCGCCACATCTCCCTGCATTGCTAAGGCTTGAAACCGTGTCTGAGTATCAAACTCAGCTAGTGCAAGCGTCGAGAGTTCTTCCATTAATTTATTCACACTGATGCCACGAGATTGAGCCAGTGCTTTCAGGCGAGAATGTTTTTCATCGGGTAAACGAATCGTTAAAGTTGCCATATACTTACTCCGTAATCAATGCTTCAGGGGAAAGAATAGAAAGCTGGGGAAAGATGAGTTCGCGCTGCTGGAAATCTTTAACATTCTGGGTGACAATTGCCTCGGCATTGCCTGCGATCGCCAACTCAATCAAATGATTATCGGCTTCATCCCGCAAGTTTGGCCGCCATAAGTAATAAATCTGAACCCATTGACTCACTGACATCAAAGCAGCCAGCAATGCTTCAACATCTGCTTTCGGTAGCGGACAACGTACCATGACTTCTGACCTTGCCAGAATGGACTCATACTCTAAAAACAAAGCCGTTCCCATCAGGGGTTGATACTTGCCTTGTAAGCAGGCACGAAGCACGGCACGACTGACTCCATCGGGACTAATCAAGGCACTGACAAAAACGTTGGTGTCAATCACAAGTTTGCTACACATGAGCCAATGATAGCATATATGCCATCATTGAGGGGATGGCGATCGCATTCCCTCAATTTCTTGATTTTTATTAACATTTATCCCACCCATGACCTTTTCCACCCTCATTCACCTCCTACAAACCCGCGCCCACCAACAGCCCAACCAAATTGCCTACACTTTCCTCAAAAACGGCAAAACCCCCACCAGTCAACTCACCTATCGCCAACTCGACCAAAAAGCAAAAGCGATCGCCGCCTACCTACAAAGTCAACTCTCTCCGGGGTCTAGAGTTCTCCTAGTTTATCCCCAAAGCCTTGATGCGATCGCCGCCCTGTTTGGTTGTCTTTATGCCGGAGTCATCGCCATTCCAGCCCCAGCCCCAGACACCACCCGACTCAAACGCACCTTACCCAGACTAGAAGCGATCGCCACTGATGCCAATGCCTCCCTCATCTTAACCACCCACAACCAACTCACTCGCCCAAACCCCGCCCTCACCTTTCAAGCCAAAAGCTTTGTCAGCCAACTCAACGGCAGCCCCTCACTCTTCCTTCACTACACCCTACAAAACCACCCGCAACTGGCTACCCTCCCTTGGACAGCGACTGATAAAATTCCCCTGCACTTTGCCCACCACTGGCAAAACCCCCAAATCGACGGCCATACCCTCGCCTACCTGCAATATACCTCCGGTTCAACCTCCATCCCCAAAGGCGTGATGCTTGACCACCATAACCTCATCAGCCATTTAGCCGAACTGCAACAAGCGGGGGGCTACGACTCCCACAGCATCACCGTCACTTGGATGCCCTATTTTCACGACTACGGCTTAGTTGAGGGCATTCTTGAACCCCTGTACAACGGCACGCCCTGTTATTTAATGTCCCCAACCGCCTTCATCAAATCCCCGCAACGCTGGCTAGAAGCCATTTCCCACTACCGCGCCACCCACAGCCAAGCCCCCAACTTTGCCTACGCCTATTGTTTGCAGCGCATCACCCCCGAACCAGCAACCCTCGATCTCAGCCATTGGCAAGCCGCCGGAAATGCCGCCGAACCCATCAATCCCCAAGTTCTAGAGCAATTCTGCCAAAGGTTTCAGCCTTGGGGGTTTCGTCCCCAAACCTTTGCCCCTGCCTACGGACTGGCAGAAGCCACCTTATTAGTCACCACCAGCCGGAAATCCCCGAGTCCCGTATGCTGCACAGTTTCTCAGGAAGCCTTGAGCCAAAATCGCTTTGTGGAAACGGCGATCGGACAAAAACTAGCGGGTTCCGGTCGTTTGTTGGACAATAGCCAAGTGGCGATCGTCCATCCTGACACCTTAACCCGTTGTCAGCCCGATGAAATTGGGGAAATTTGGGTCGCCAGTGCCGGGGTAGCGCGGGGATACTGGCAACGGCCCGATGTCACCAAAGACACTTTTCACGCTTACCTCAACGATACGGGAGAAGGGCCTTTTCTGCGAACGGGGGATTTAGGCGCGATTCACAATGGGGAATTATTTGTGACGGGTCGCCTCAAAGATTTAATCATTGTTCGCGGTGAAAACTACTATCCCCAAGATATTGAATGGGTGGCAGAAAAAAGTCATCCGGCATTGCGTCCCGGTTATGGGGCAGCATTTGCCGTTGATGTTGATGGGGTGGAACAACTGGTAATTGCCTTTGAGGTTGCCAGTAAAACCCCCAATCTCAACGAAATAGTAGATGCCATTCGCAGTGCCTTAGCCGAACAGTTTGAATTATCGGTTTATGGGGTGGTACTCCTGAAACGAGGCAGTATTCTCAAAACCTCTAGCGGTAAAATTCAACGCCAAGCCTGCCGAAAAGCCTTTCTCGTCGGCAGTTGGGAGACTCTGGTGACATGGACGCTTGACCAACCCTCTCCAAAAAGCAGCGACCCACCCCAAAACGAGGCAGAGGAACGGGTAGCACAAATTTGGCAACAGGTTTTAGGGATTGAGTCCGTCAACCGAACAGATAACTTTTTTGAATTAGGGGGAAACTCCCTCAAAGGAGCAGTTGTGGTTACGGAAATCGAAAAAGTATTCGGTCAACAAATTCCCCTCGCCAGTTTAACAGAAGCCAAAACCCTAGAAAAATTTGCCGATCAAATTGTTCAGAAATACTGGCAAACAGTTGGGTCTCGTTCGTTAGTTTACGCCCGTCCAGAAGGGAGTAAACGACCCTTCTTTTGCGTCCATGCGATCGGCGGTCGGGGAGGGACTGCCAATTTAGCCCGCTACCTCGACCCACAGCGTCCAGTTTATGGCTTGCAAGCAGTAGGAATCGATGGTGAAAAAGCCCCCCATACTTCAATTCAACCAATGGTAGAACATTATATTCAAGAAATCCAAACCGTTCAGCCTCAAGGCCCCTATCTCTTAGGTGGTCGGTGTCTTGGGGGCAATATTGCCTTAGAAATGGCACAACAGTTAACCCAACGAAGAGAGCAGGTATTATTAGTAGCAATGTTAGATAGTCCCAATCCTTTGATCACCGCAGAGCAAAAAAATCAACAATGGACTCGTTGGCAATCCTGGGGAAAAGAGCAACAACGGGAAAAACTCCAAAAACAGGGATTAAGTCCCCATTTAATTGAAAATATCCTAAAAGTTTCTGAGTCTAACTGGCAAGTGATTATCAGTCATTGTCCGAAAATCTATTCAGGGCGCGTCGTGTATTTCTCCGCAGCAGAAAATCAGGCTTTAGGCTTGACTTTGTTCGACCCCATGCAGCCCCAGGGCTGGAATGATTTTGTCGCTGGGGGAATTGAAATCATTAAATTTCCAGGCAGACACGCAGGATTTAACTTTCAAGTTTTGGGAGAAAAATTGAATACTTGTCTAGAACAAGTTCCTCATTTATTCTGTTCCAAAAACTCTCTAGGAGTCACAATTAATATTTGAGATTAAACTTGGGTTTTTAAGGATAATAAATCGCGATTGCCAGTCATCAGAAACATTAGTGTCAACCACAATTGGTTTAGGATTCATTCGCCAGTAATTCCTAGAGAACTTCTTCAGTTAATCCAGGGTAAGCGCATCTAATTTGGTATCAAATGCAACAGACTGTAAAAAGATAGTGCAGTATTATAGAGGCCCGGTTTGTCCCAGATATTCTATAATAACTCTCTTTTCTCAGTAGAAAATAGGAATGAATACTCTATGACTAAAGGATTTTCACCCGTTGTCGGGACCGCCAAATTAAAACCCATAAAACCCCAGCCCCAACCTATTTCTATGCAAGAACTAGAAGGGGGTTTGTTGAATTATTTTGATGATATACCGGATCCAAGAGTTGGCCCCACTAAACACCACTTACTTAAAGATATTATAGTGATTGCTTTGTTATCTATAATAGCTGGAGGTAACGGATGGGAAGACATAGAAAATTACGGAATAAGTAAACAGCACTGGCTCAAACAATTTTTAGAATTACCCAATGGCATTCCTCATCATGATACATGGGGTAAAGTTTTTGAAAAACTAGACCCCAAGATTTTAGAACAGAAGTTAACTCAATGGGTTCAAAAATTCCTCGGTTCAGTTGTTGACCAAGTTATCCCGATAGATGGAAAAAGTCTGAGGGGGTCTTATGACCGAAATCAGGGCAAAAAAAATTTACATTTAGTGACAGCGTGGGCCTGATGAAAATCGTTTAGTCTTAGACCAAGTAAAGGTTGACAGCCATTCCAATGAAATTACAGCCATTCCAGCCTTATTAGAATTAATCGACGTAACCGGCGCAATTATTACAATGGATGCAATGGGGACTCAAACGGAGATTATTAAACAGATTGTTCATAAAAAAGATAGTTATGTAGTTTGCTTAAAAAGTAACCCCCCGACTCTTTACAATCAAGTTAAATCTTGGTTTGAAATTCAATCAAGTCGCCAATTTACTGGAGTTAAAATGACGGATTACCGTCAAATAGAAAAAGGGCATAACCGGATTGAAAAAAGAAGAGTGTGGGCCATTCCCGTTTCAGAATTTGGAGGTCTTTATAATCAAGATAAATGGGCGGGACTCCAGACAGTTGTTATAGTTGAACGGTTTCATCAACAGTGGAACGGAACCTCTCATGAAGTCCAAATTTATCTAATTTCTTTAACCGTAGATGCCCAAAAACATGGTTTTATTATTCGGAAACATTGGAGCATTGAAAATCAAGAAGATTGGGTTTTAGATGTGACTTTTGAAGAAGATAAATCCCGGATCCGAGCGTTTAATAGCCCTCGAAATTTGGCGCTCCTCAGACGGATGGCCCTTAATGCCCTCAACCTGTGAAACGACCCTATCGCGTAGCTTGAGACAAAAAAGGAACCGGGCAGCCATGAGCGAGGAGTACATGATGCTTATTCTCAAATCCTTGTGTCAAGCCTGATTGAGATGCTCTTACCCTGCCACATCACCCTGTATTGCCAAGGCTTGAAAGCGCATCCGATCATCAAATTCAGCCAGTACCAGCGTCGAGAGTTCTTCCATCAGTTTATTCACACTGATGCCACGAGATTGAGCCAGTGCTTTGAGACGAGAATGTTTGTCCTCGAAAAGTGTGGGCTTTTCCAGTCGCTGCTGCATTAGGATGACTTTATAAACAAGACGAATGGGTTGGCCTTCACATTTTTTATAGGTGTAACATCAAATGCCTCCCTCTTTGTCACGACTTCTCTACTATCTTAAACAATCAACCCATCAAGGTTTTCCCTCCGTTGTCACCCTCTAAAACCTCCATCAAAGGGTTAAAATATGATTGGCCTGAACGGTAAATCATATTTTAACCCTGAATATTTCCTGATGTCAAAGGCTGCTTCTCCTAAAATTAGTGTGATTATTCCCACTTATAATTGTTCTGATTACCTTTCTACTGCTGTCGAAAGTGTTTTAGCTCAAAATTATCTCAATACAGAAATCATTGTCATTGATGATGGGTCTACCGACGACACGCGCGATCGCCTCCAACCCTACCTCAATCGCCTGCGCTACCTCTACCAACCCCACAGCGGCGTCTCCGTCGCTCGAAATCGCGGCATTCAGGAAGCGCGGGGAGAGTTGATCGCCTTTCTCGACGCCGACGATTACTTCTTGCCAAATAAATTAACCGCCCAAGTGGCTTTATTTACGGCGCAACCCCAACTCGGAATCGTTCACAGCGGTTGGCGGCGCGTCGATCGCTGCGGCAACCCCCTGCTGGAAGTCACCCCCTGGGAAAAAGTCCCGGAACTCAATTTAGAATCTTGGTTGCGTTGGAAACCTGTGCTTCCCAGTGCGATGATGTTTCGTCGGGATTGGTTAATTCGTGCCGGAGGGTTTGATCGCCGATTTCCTCCCGCCGAAGATACCGATTTGGTCCTGCGTCTGGCATTGATGGGGTGCGAAGCAACTTGGTTGCGTCAGGTAACGGTTTGCTATCGTCAGCATCCCGGCAGTGCCATGTACAAAGGATTACCCCAGGCAAACTCTCTTGCCGCTGTTATGGATAATTTTTTCTCCCTGCCACAGGTGCCGATGTCAATTCGGTTGATAGAAAAGCGAGTCCGTTACAATACTTTAGTGTGGATTGGATGGTATTTATATTGGACTGGACATCCACAGGAAATGGTCCACTTCTTACAGAAATCTTGGAATTATTCGCCTTATTTGGCGGTGGAAACAGTGGTGCATTGGGTGGAGAGTTTTGCTGAATTTTCGCAGGATGTGGGAGAGGTATTCGATGGCGATCGCCTGACCCAGTTACCCGAATGGGAGGGGTTAATACGTTGGGCGACTGGGGGGAGCCGTTTTTTACTTTGAGCCAAGGTAAGTACAGGTTGCTGGATTTATAAGGAAAGAATTTTTCACCCGGCTTCTACTCACTGTTGAAGTGCTTGCTCTGTCTGGAGTAGAGCGATTGGGGACAACTTGCCTGACACATGAACAGGCCCTCGTCGCCACAGAGCCGGTTGCGATCGCCCACAATGTTCCTGTTTTCAGTACCCACTGATGCCATTCTTGACAATCTTCGATAGGCATCGTTTTTGTTGAAACTGCTGATCGCCGCAACCAAATCGTTTCAGTTGTCAAGCGCCCTCGCCGGTGATGATTCCATATTGCCGATTGTCGCTCCCCAGCGCTGCGGAGAATGATAACCCCTTTATCCGCTGCCATCGTTGCTGTGGGTTTTTGCCTAGCAAAGTTGGGATTGACCACCCGGCGATCGCACTCGTTCGCCTTGGCGGAGTGGCTGCTGCTTGACTATCCGTTGCGGGTTCGGTTCCGGCTGGCTCCCGATGGCGGATGGCGGATTTAGGGATGCCTGCGACTCACCGGCGGCAGGGAATTGCCACTCTCGTTGGTGGGCTGGGATGTCAACAGTATCTCGCAAAACCGATGCTGTTGCGGGTGAGTGTTTGAAAGCGCGATCGCGCTTTCAAGCTCGGGTTTGTCGAACTGCCGGGAATCGAAATATTGATGGCAGTCTGAAAGCTGAACTGAAATTGCTGATGGTTAGGGATGTCATTGATTCGAGCGCTTTGGAATGATTCGGCGATCGCCCTGTTGATTCCGGACTATTATCTCGCTCAAAACCCTGATGTGGCAGAGGCGGTTGCCAAGGGTGAATTCGCCAGTGGATTCGCTCACTTGATAATGTACGCAATCTCCGAGGGTCGTATCAGGGGAGTCATTCCCGGTTTTGCATTCCGTTTTGTGATCACCTCAGAATCGCAAACCCTAACGGCGAATTTATTTGGACTTTTGCTATAAACTACAGGCTAGGTTAAATTTCCCCAATCTGCTGTCCGATTCCGCCCAAGCTACTATCCCACCACCCCAAGAAACGTAGCTGTTGCCAAAAGTATGTAACAAAAAAATTAGAGTTCATGTTATAGGCAATAATGGGGATGTTCACTTCAAATCTAGCTGCTAGATTTCGGCGACTTCGCGAAGGATCGTGGAAAAGCCATCTCCAACTTTTACTGCCTTCAAGTAATACCATTTGTGTTCCCCATTAATTTCATACAAAAACTTTTGCTCAAGGAGTTGTCCCGTTTCAACCACCTGCACCAATGAATCAAACAATCCAGGAACAAGTTTGGCAAGCACTTTTTTTGCTCTCGCTCCCGTCAGGTCGTCTCGCTTTTCACCCAATATTTTTGCCATGCTGAGATTGACGACCAGGCAGCGAAAGTCTTGGATTTCAGCGGTAGTAGGATTTCTTACCGACTGCATGGCGGCAATTCCGTCAAAAGAACTGTTCAGTAAACTCGCCAGCAGGGCGCGAGATTGATAGAGAATTTCTGCTATCTCTTTATGCTGCTGGATTTGCTGTTCCAGCAGGTGCTTTTTTTGTTGTATAGTGATTTGATTGTCTATGCGTACTATTAATTCTTCCAGATTAAATGGTTTGTTGATATAATCAACCCATCCCAGTTTCAAATCTTTTATTCGATTAAAAGTTTCAGCAGTAACACTTAAGAATATAACGGGAATTTCAGCGGCATCTTCAGCGGTTTGCATGGCTTTGTAGACTTCATAGCCACCCAGTTCTGGCATTTTTATATCTATCAGAATGAGATCGGGCTGAGTGTGGCGAGCAGTTGCAAGGGCCATATCGCCTGCGAGTGTTGTGCTGATTCTGTACCCCCGTTCGGTTAATCGTTCCGCTAAACTCTCCTGGGTTGACTCTCTGGGTTGAACTATTAAGATATTTACTGTAGATAAATCATTGTGTCGCGTTGGTTCTTGGCAGTTATTTTGGAATATATTTGCTGCTTTTATTGCTCGATTATCCATGAAATAGCGAAAATTATTTTTGGTTATTTTTTGATGATAAACCTCTGACAGACGCTTCCATAACAAGGCCGCTACATCTTTAATGTGCCCCACACTTAAGTACAAGCTGTCGGCGATGCTGCTGTAGCCTTCGTTTTCCCAAGCTGCTTTTAAAATTTCTTTTTCCGAGGTATTCAGTTGTTTGAGCCCTTTGGACTCTAGGGTAGATTCTATAAATTCTAGGGCTTCTTCAAAAGTCATCATTGGCTAGAGGTCATTGGGCAGTATTTTTGCTTTTGGCATTTTAGTACCTCGGGTGGTTTTTCTAGTTTTAGGAATTAAAGGTCGCAACGCAAACTTTTTATTGCGTAATCGCCTACAGTCAAAAGCAGGGCTGGTTGAGAGTCGGTAACTCTTTTGTCCTTGTGTGCTTCTGTGATAGGAGCGATCATTCTTGACTTCCACAGGAGACCATTGCCTTTGGGAGTCGCTTACATCTACTCACTAACGCCCTGCTATCCGGATCGATTGCTGAGCGGATTTGCTTTCACTATCATCGTTTCGGCAGCAGCATTCCCCTTGGAAAAATTGTCAACTCCCTTGAACGCAAAGATGGGAAAACGGCTGAACCACTGGTTTGGGGGAATGACAACTCCGGCAGTGGCAATGCTCTATGTGCCTTCGATATTCGCGTAACCGCTCACCATCAGGCTGGTCGGTTACCGTATAGACTTGCTGGCAGATCTGTCTCTGGTGATCGTTCGCCTTAGTTGGGACATATCAAGTTGTTAATAAGCAATTTAAGATTTAGATCCGACTTTTCCGACTTGATCGTTCGGACTTTCCCGACTGACAAGCTTCTGCAAAAGGAATGATAATACAAATCACGAAGCACCCTGAAACCTTCGGGTTGAAAGAGGTGCATCAAAAAGAAATGGAATGCAATTTATCCCAGTCGCCTAATGTTGAATTGAGGAACCGATAAAGAAAATTAAATTCCCTTGCTGATTTCCGGGTTCTCTGCAGTTGAGGTAACGGGCGATGGCAGTAAAGGAACTGTCCTGTTGGCGCTCGCCAAGCGCAGACTTTCCAGAAGACATGGCTTATGGCGTTTACACCCAGGCAATAGTGCTGAGTTTTTTGGATGAAAGTTTTATGTTTTATGTTCCCATCTTTTTGAACTTTGGTAGCCAGTCGAGCAAATGAGTTTTGATTTTTACCCCCAGCGAGACTCTAGTTTTCTTAGAATATCTAGCCACTATCACCCAGAAGATATAGATTCATTGTTTTGGCAGCTGTGGTACAAATATCGCAACGATCTTTACCGTTGCTGTCTGAAATTGATGAATGGCAACCTAGCTGATGCTGAAGATGCACTCAGTCAGGCCATGCTAAAAGCCTGGGAGAAAATCCGAGATTACGCCAGTACCATTAGCAATGTTAAAGCGTGGTTGACCCAACTCACTCATAACCTCTGTGTAGATATCCTGCGACAGCGGAACCGAGGAGTAAGGAGTGTTGAAAATCTGGAAACAATTAACGCAACAGAAGATGAGAGACTGGCGACCCAATACCATACACCCGATCAGACTCTCATGCAGCAGGAACTAGCGGACACGATTCGCGGTGCTATTGGAGCATTACCCCTTCGGCTGCGCCAGCCTTTTATTTTATACTTAGATGAAGAGTTGTCCTATCGAGAAATTGCCGTAAGGCTCGGTATTTCCTATGATAATGTCCGCAAGCGCATCTCCCAGGCACGCGCAATTCTGCGAAAGCAGTTGAATGAGTATCTGCCGCAGACGCATAGTAAAGTTCTCCAGTCCCCAAAACGGAAGAAATCTAGAAAAACTGCTTTGCCAGAAGCCTTTGTGGGGGAAACTTTGCCACGATCCGGGGAAGTAGAGAATGAGATCGGCAGTTGCTTGTGACGATAGGGTGGGTCTTGAAATGTCTGTCTCGCAAAAAGCAGTGGCTCTAGAATCCGATAGAGAAGCTGGAAACTGAAAACAACTTCCCCCTCTTATAGATGTAGCAGAGGATGTAGCGAGTGAGTTACTTCTTTCTCCTCTTACCTCCTCTATATCTACCGCTTTGATTGGTTACAGTTATTATTGGTATTTCCCCATGAAAAACATTTTTAATTTTTTCAGTCTGCTACTTTAATGTGGTTAAACTATAAATTTATAATAGTTATAAATTTATAGTTTAATAGATTTGAAAAAGATTTTGTAGCTATGTTTTGATTAATGCAGATGTAAAAACTATGGCTTGACAAAAACAGATTAAATAAAAACGCTTTTATAGTTAGTTGATTTTACAAAAATTTTATAATAGTTGTTATTGATTATTGCAACTCGTTAATTGAAAACTCTAAATTTTTAAGTGTAAAACTCAAATAGGATTGTAATTATGAAATCTCCCAAACTAAACTCTACGTGGTATTTTGTATTTTTTACTTACATAAGTTTGATAATAATTATGGGATTTATTACATTTTTTCATGGTAATGAATATGCTACGAATCCGGACAATATGGCAAAAATAACAAAAACTTACGAGAATAAAGAGAAATTTAAGGCGGTTCAAAAGCTTCTTAAAGAAGATATACAAGGATTACAAAATGTTCAAAATATAGCTGCTCAATCCTTTAACGTAACCCTTGGAGCACTATTATCATTTTTGGTAACTACAATCAGTGGAAAAATAAAAAATAATCCCAAACCCTAGTCGCTAAAGTCTTTCAAATTAATCAAGGCGTCCAACAAGAGTTAATTGATGAAAATGGAAAATTCAATGCCTAACTCATCTAGAGATGATAGCGAAGCCCTGACCGTGGGGCATCGTTTGCAGATTAATTTAAGAAAAAACAACAAACCTGACAATAAAACAGGTGGTTTCCTTTGGTACACCGTCTTATCCATGTATGCTTTTTTGTTAATCGTTACAGGAAGTGTAACATTTCTTTACAATAACGGATGGGCTAGTCGCGAAGAAAATTTGAAAAAAATTGAAGCAGTCAGAACACCAGAGCAGTTGGCAATACTAACAGAATTATTGGATTTAGAAGTAAAAAATATGAATGCCGTTAATAATTTAGCTTCTCAATCTTTTAATGTGGTACTAGGGGCATTATTGGGTTTTTTATCGGCTACGGTAACGGCTTTAAATAAAAATGCTGAAGAAAGAGAAAAAACCAATATTGAGGAGGAAGAAAATCGACTTACTGTAACAGACTTAAACGAGAGGGTTGACGAAGAAGACCGACTAGCTGTAACGGACTTAAACGAGAGGGTTGACGAAGCTGATGAAGAAGACCGACTAGCTGTAACGGACTTAAACGAGAGGGTTGACGAAGCTGATGAAGAAGACCGACTTACTGTAACGGACTTAAACGAAAGGGTTGACGAAGCTGATGAACCTGAAACCAAAGCAGAAAAACCTCAATCAGCAACTCGGAGAAGAAAAAGCTACAAAAGGAAATCTACTATTGTTGAAAAAGAGTAAAGGCAAATTTCTTAGTTGCGAGCAGAGACCCGAAAAAATTATAGTTCCAGTGGAGTGATTTTATGGCGCTGTTTCAGTAAGCCATTCTTTAGCACAAGAGAGTTCAAGATGAATTCACAATTAATGGGTGGTTACCGTCTTTATCAGTGAAAGCTCAATCAACTATGCGTTCAAAGAAACCCATGAAAACTATCACCGCTAAGGTTCAAACGCAACTTAAAAAAAAACCGGTCAAAGATTCTCAACTTCAACCCCATGAAATTTTGGCAGTTGCCCCTGGAAAAACCTACGGAGTAGAAAAAATAGAACCCGGTGAAAACGGATACAGCAAAGTCACTCTTGCTGCCAATAGCGGAACCTTCTATGTGGTGAATCAAGATTGGGATGGATTGAGCGGAGGTAAAACACTAATCACAAAAGCCCAAGCCCAAGCAATTTTTGCAAATTCCATCTACGATGAAGAACTTAAAGATTTGAATGCTTGCCTAGAGAAGTATCAAATTAGCACACCGGCAAGGATGAGGCATTTTATCAGTCAGCTCGCTCACGAGTCTGGCGGCTTGAAATGGTTGAAAGAACTTGCTGATGGGTGGGATTATGAGGGACGCAGCGACTTGGGTAATGTCTGTTCTGGTGATGGACCAAAATATAAAGGTAGTGGCGCTCTCCAACTAACAGGTCGAAGTAACTATCAGGATTTTTGTAATGAGATTGGCGATCCGCGAATTATGGGAGGTTGCGATTATGTTGCAAAAAATTATCCATTTACCAGTGCTGGATTTTGGTGGAAAAATAATAACATGAATCAATTATGTGATCGCGGGGCAACGGTCGCAGAAGTTACCCGACGAGTGAATGGAGGTTACAACGGACTAGAAGACCGCGAATATTATTATCAACAAGCTTGTAAATTTATCCAGTAAGTAGAAGGAGCCTTATCCATGAAAATCAAATTTATTCAAAACACCTATCTCAAAGACACTCCTGAACCAGCTAACCAATTACCGGACGATAAGAGGGTGATGGTAAAAGCAGGCACAGTCTACGACATACAGTCTTGTTCCAAGTCAGACAGCCATATTAAAGTGGCGTTTCTCAAGCAATCTTTTAACGGCAAAAATACTTGGTTTGTTTTTGGTGGTCACGTCGAACTGTTCGACCCAAACGCACCCGAAAAAACCCAAAAAATTTTACTGCCGGTTCCTTGGTTTCCACAAACAGATAACTATCGCGATCCGGGTAGAACTTGCAACTCTTCATCCTGTGCGATGTGTTTGGAGTTTTTTAAACCTGGCACTTTGCCAGGAGCGAAAGGAGATGATAAATACCTAGAAGTCGTCTTTCAATATGGCGATAGTCCGGATCACGACGTTCAAACCAAAGCGCTCAAATATTTCGGCTTGAAAAGCACCTGGTATGAAAATTTAAGTTTTGAGGATGTGTACAAAGAGTTAGAAGCTGGCCGTCCAGCAGTCATCGCTATTTTGCACCACGGCACTCTGGACGCTGCTTGTGGCGGTCACATCATAGTAGTATGCGGTCGCACGGAAAACGGCGATTTTATTGTAAATGACCCTTACGGTTCCCTCAACGATGGCTACCAAGGTCCTGTAGAAAATGGTAAAAATGCGGTTTACCGCAAGCAGGAAATGAGCCGTCGGTGGACAGTAGATGGTCCAGGTAGCGGATGGGGAAGGTTTTTTCCGTCGTAGCCCTTGATTTTCTCAATTGAATCGGCATCGCATCGGGTTGTATTTGTTATTGCGTCGCAGATTATTTCTTAATTTACAGTACAGGCAGCGATCGCAGATTTTCCCGGCCAATGCGATCGCATTTTCTTGAAAACTAATTTCCGCCCAACTATACAGGTAAGCCCGCTCCATCGCTCGCCCTTCACAAATTAACTTGGTTTGCGTCTTTATTGTGGTAGTTTTCTGAATGCTAAAGAATAGAATCATCTTACTTCTAATGTTTCGGAAAACTGCCTATTTTTATTTTCTGCAATAATTCAAGGTCAAAAGGTCAATGAAACCCGTAAAAATAACCCAACTCAAAGCCGAAGGTTTTCCAGAACAACACGCACAAGCATTCAAGGATGTTGCTAAAGGCGAAAACTGCGCGATCTTAACCCGTACTCCCGGTGTTGCTTGCGAAGGACTTTTAGCAGAAGGTTATGATGGCAAAGGCTTTCATATCAAAGGCAAATCTTGCAACTGGGGGCCGATGGCGGGATTTGTGTGTTTAGATCCGTTAATGAATAAAAATGGAATTGAAGGAGCCGCTAGTAATCTCCAGGCTCACTTCAAATCCTTGGCAGAAAAATACGAAAATAAAACGGCGTCAGTGACCCCGATAAAGATTTCTAGCGAACGCCTGCATTGGCTCATTAAAAACAACTATATCAGCGGAAAGCCGACCCAAGGTATTTATACCGGAACTTCTACCAAAGATGGGTTAAATATTCCCTATGCCATAGTCGAAGTTAAGGAAAATACCTCCTTGTGGACAATTTATTACGATCGTGCGGCTGCTTACGGCCTTCCCTCGCAAACGGATTCACCTTCTCCTACACAGTTAGAGCCTCTATTTAAAAACAAGGTGCAAAGCAAACTCGATAAGCCAAGCGACTATGAGGATAAAGAATATCAGCATCATTTTACTCATGTTATTGCTCAACATTCTCTGCACCCTGGTATCTCCATCTCCGGCAAATATTACGACCCGGTTTTAGCCATAGTTAACCCTCATCCTCCTTACTCTGGATCTAGTGAGTACAAGAATGCTATTACGGGAGATTATGACTTATTTGCGGTGTGGCCGAAGTATGCTTCTATGGAAGATAAGCGCAAGGCAGGGATGAACCCCAATATGTCCGATAGCTACATCGTTGAACATGAAGATAAGCTTTTGGGAAATATCTCTGATCGCGTACATACTATCGCCCAAATGCTCAATTCGTTAATGGCTCAATCAACATCAACAACAGTTAAACCCAATCGGCTTTTTCACAGCGATGAAGCCGGTCGTCCATTTGTGCAGGAAGTTGAGCTACCTGTGGTGGCATTTGTTCCGGATAACTTTTTAGAGACAGGAAATATTTTTGTGCTGGACAACATTGAAAAAATGCAGGAATTTGTCATTGCTTGCCGCAAGAGCAATTTCTTTGTGATGATGAACAAAGGATGGCTGAAGGAACTAAATTCGGAAATTGCCAATAAATGGTTTGAGTAATTTTTTTGCCTTAAATTTCGCTTTTTTTAAGCAAAATTTAAGGCAAAAAACTGTTGAATATTTTTACCTTTACGAACAAAAAGCTATGTCTTGAGGGTTATCCTCCAAAAATAAAGTTTATATAGAATAAACTTTATTTTCTTTTATCATTTAGTACAAAATACACTCTATTTTGTAAAAATACTTCACATTTTTACCATAGGCTCGTCTTATAATTAAGAAAGAGAAAAAGGCAAGTGAATACAACCATCTGAATAAATAAATTTCTAGATTAGTTGTAGATATTGAAAATGTCAAAAGCCATTCAAGAGCGTAAATAGCCTTCCATTTTTCCCGATAAAGTTGAAACTTACAGCCAATCTTCCACTCAAGAGGTTTATCACTATGGTTTTCGACACAGAGGCGAAAAAACAATATGCTGAAGCAATTCAGTCTAGCGAAGGTCAAATGGTGGTCAGTCCAAAACTTATGAAAGCCATTGACAAGCTAGAGAAAGAACCCACCAACTCAAAGTTGATTCAAAAGGCTAAAAACTTATGCGATGAACAAATTAAAATCGCCGAAGAAAAAAAATTGCCTAAAGTAGTAGATGCACTAAAGCTTCTCAAACAACGCTGCGGTGCGATCTAGATGTAGAGCTAATTGATTTCAGGATTGGTCTGGTGACTGCTGGGCGGAAACAATCCGCCCTAAACATAGATTTTTAAAACGAGCGTACTTTTTAAGTGAGGATTGAATTATGTCTCTTCAGGCATCAAAATGCGAAATCGCTACAGGTCTTTACCTAGCTTGGACGGATAGGAATGAGGAAAAGTCTCTCAACCTTTTTTCTACGACCAATGGAGTCAACTTCGAGAACAAAATTACTCTACCGGAAACGAGTTGTGCTGCACCCGCTTTAGTTGAATTTGGCGAGCGCCTTTATTTGGCTTGGACGGGGACAGACGAAAGTCATTCTCTCAACCTGATTTCTAGCGCTGATGGCGTTAACTTCGAGAACAAAATTACTCTACCGGAAACGAG
>NZ_JAMXFA010000028.1:54304-54684 GCF_025370785.1 Laspinema olomoucense D3b | reverse complement strand
GGACGGGGACAGATGAAAGTCATTCTCTCAACCTGATTTCTAGCGCTGATGGCGTTAACTTCGAGAACAAAATTACTCTACCGGAAACGAGTTTTACTGCACCGGCACTGGCAGTATTTGACAACCGCCTTTATTTGGCTTGGACGGGGACAGATGAAAGTCATTCTCTCAACCTGATTTCTAGCGCTGATGGCGTTAACTTCGAGAACAAAATTACTTTGCAACCCATCAATTTTCCTCCGTCTTCATTTGGGGCGTTCGAGCTTTCGCGTCTGGGAAATACTCCGCCGCCTGCGTCGCCCTTCAACGAAACCGATGCTATCGAAAATCAAGAGACTGAGCCGACAACCACTTCTCCTGCGTCTGAATTGGAGGGATTC
>NZ_JAMXFA010000028.1:0-54204 GCF_025370785.1 Laspinema olomoucense D3b | reverse complement strand
GGCGTTTCACCGGGAGGATTCGGCGTTTCACCGGGAGGATTCGGCGTTTCACCGGGAGGATTCGGCGTTTCACCGGGAGGATTCGGCGTTTCACCGGGGGGATTCGGCGTTTCACCGGGGGGAGATACTCCACCGCCCTTCGACGAAACCGATATCGAAGTTAGTGCGACAGCAACCAGCTGTGCTGCACCGGCTCTGACGGTATATGGCGATCGCCTTTATATTGCTTGGACGGGTACAGATGAAAGTCACTCTCTCAATGTGAGTTTTACTAGCGATGAAGTGAAATTTGAGGGAAAATTTACCCTCCCTGAAACCAGTTTTACTGCACCAGCACTATACGGAAAGTTAACTGGCATCAACTAACCTTGTTGCCACTTCCACTCAATAGGGGTTGCGATCATTGCCCAAAGGGAAAATGGCAACCCCTTTAACCAAATTACGATCGCCCGATTTAGAGCCAGCCAAGTCTATCCCAACAGTAAACTCTACCTATTCCGGCTGGCCAAGTATCAGTCACTCAAGTTTGTTTTACTTTATAGCTTATGTCCTCTCAGAGAAAATACCGAATTCTGGCATTAGACGGCGGTGGTATTCGGGGCGTGATCGCTGCCCGAATCATTCAAGAAATTGAAAAAGAAATACACCAACCGTTCAACCAATATTTTGACATGATTGTAGGGACTTCTACTGGCTCGATTTTAGCTGCCGGACTAGCCATTGGACTCTCGCCTGCAACAATTATCCAAATTTATCGCCAGGAGGGGAGAAGAATTTTTAACTCTTCCTGGTTTAAAAAAAATATTTCCCACTGGCTCAAGCAACCGAAGTATTCCAACGAAGGCTTGATTTCTGTTTTGAAGGAATACTTGCGGCATGACCAGTTCGGGGAAATTGAATTCGGGCAAATCCCTCAAATTTCTAGGGCAAAGTTATTGATATTAGCTTATGACCTTTTTTATAGAAATACGACTTTTTTTATCAGCCACCTTCCCGAATCTCAAAAACGGTGGTTTAATGATGTAAAACTTTGGGAAATCTGTGTCTGTTCCGCATCTGCTCCCACCTTTTTTCCACCGTATGAATTAAAATGGCAAGATGAAGAGCGTGGAGAAGAGTGGAAGTTTCCGCACGTTGATGGCGGAGTCGCAGCCAATAATCCTTCTCTGGCAGCGCTCAGTCATGTGGTAGGTGCGGAAAAGCAGGAACTTAAAGATGTTGCTATCCTGTCTGTGGGAACCGGCAAAACGACCGAACCTTTGCAATACGAAGAAGTAAAAAACTGGGGAACTGTTAAATGGGGAGAACAGATTGCCAATGTATTTATGGGAAGTCAGTTTCAGATTTCTTCAGATATCTGTCGGCAAATACTAATCTCTGCTAATCCCAATGGCTACTTACGCCTTCAGTTTCCTTTGAATGAAACAGTGAAACGAAATACGGAGTTTTCTGCAAGTAAGTATTTGGCAAAAAAACAACAAGTTAACGTTTATAACGGGCAGAAAATTAGCGAACAAATGGACGACGCCAGCGAGCGCAATATCGACCAGTTGCTTGAAGCTACTGAATCCTTTCTCCGCAGTGAAAATTATATGCAAGTTGACGGAAAACATTTGAGCGTCAAAGAGGCTATTTCTAAATTTATCCAAGATAACGCCTAAAATAATCCGCGAAAGAAGGTAAACCCGCTCGAAATTCGGTGCATTGCACTACCTTACTTTGTAAAAAGCAATTAAACTTAATTCACAACTTGCTGTCGTATAGCGTCTTATATTTAGAAAACGCTAAAGATGTTAAAGGCTTAAATCTAAAAAATCAGCGCCTCTTTTCAGTACATCTAATTGCTTTTCATTATTTTCGCCGTTCTTGATTTAACTCAAAGGAAAATAGTTCCATGCCTATTGATACAACTCCATCAACAGTAGCGACAAGTGCTTTACAAGCTATTCCATTTTCTTCATTAATTGGTGGGCCGCTAGGTGCAGCAATCGAAGCTCAATCTCAAGCGGCAATGACCTCGTGGGAATTTATCGATAAAGTGGGACTTACCGGCCCAGCAGACGATAAAAGAGCCGTTACCGTAGATTTTAACTATATTAGCAATGGCAAAGAGGTTAAGCTGATCGTCCCGATCCTAGCGATCGTCCCGATTCCGTACATTGCTGTTGACGAAATGTCAATTAATTTCAAGGCTAATATTTCTGCATCCGCCTCCAATGTACAAGAAGACTCTTCCAGCCAAAATATTGAAGCAGGCGGTGGGGGAGAATTTTCTGTGGGCTACGGGCCTTTTTCTGCCAAAGCTAATTTTCAGGCAAGTTATTCCAGCAAAAAAGACTCAAAGGCATCTCAAGAATCCAAATACTCTGTTGAGTACACGATGGATATCAGCGTCCATGCTAAACAGTCCGATATGCCAGCAGGTCTAGCAACTATTCTCAACATTTTACAGTCCAGCATTACCCCAACTATACCGGAAGCAAACCTACAAGTTTCTCCGGCAATAGTGAATATCGATCCCACCAAGGAGCAGGATTATACTATCACGGTCACCGTCTTTAATAAAAAAGGTGTACTTGTGAAAAACCAAGAAATAACTGTTGACCCAATCACACTACCCGCTGGTGGGCTCACCGTGACGGGAGGAGTACAATCGGGGACTGCTACTCTTATCAGAACTGACAAGAATGGAACCGCAACGTTGACCTTCAAAGTCACACCTCCAAGTCCTCCCACTCCCCCAAGCACTCCCAGTAAGATAGATTCGCAAACTATAAAACTGAGCTTTAAAGTAACCGATAAAATTGATGGCGAAACTCCTGAGGAAACCGTAAAGCTCGTTATTCCGGAGTTTACTCTATAGCGCTACAGCGCCGTCCCAAATTCATGTTTAGGTTACTCGGCAATTACTCGCCGAGTGCCAAACAGGAGGGAAGCTTTTTATACCCTTTTTCAAAAATAATGATAGTCTGGGATACTCCCAAATTCCCTTTAAAAGGGGGGCTAAAGAGAGCAAGCTCTATCAGGGTTATAGAAAAATGATATTCCCAACACTAGGGTCGAACGAGGAGCGAAATCCTGTTCATATATCAATCTGTACATCAAGGAATCACAGGCTTTGAGATTATAGTGCTTTCAATAGTAGCGAAGTACAGATATCTAAGCTGTCATTTTTTTCCTACGAATACCCGAAAAAATTGATTCGTTTGCAAGCTCACAATTGGCAATCAATGAGTTGCCCATCAAATTCATTTATAATTGACAAGGAAGTTGCCTAATGTTACTTAGTAGAGTTGTCGGTGCAATTCTCATCGATCTAGCTGCCGCACAAGATGCGGCTAACGAGTATTCCAGTCAGCTTAGCCGCAAATATAAAAAATATAGTCGAGAATCTAATGCTGACGAACACAATATTCTCAGTGACTTTCCGGTTCCCAATGGACTGCTTAAGGGGATTAAGCTCGATCTAAAGTTTGTCATCAACGATCTTGATACTCAAGCGGGTAGTGAAGATTTATTTACTACAGCTATTTTCACTGAATATGCAAGAGGAGTGGCTGAAAAAGCGGTTAAGCTGTTAAACGATTTTATTGATAGCAAGAAAACTTTGTTGGACGATCAAGCTAAGAAACAGTGGGGAAATGTTCAAAAAAATGCTCAATCCTCAACATTTCTCAACTACTTAGCGGGGAAAATATACAGTGAGCTTTTCCAAGAGCGACATATTTTAATGGAGCCAGAACGAACTTTAAACAAGGAAAAAACAAAATCGGTAATTATAGAAGCTTTGAAAAAATATCTTTTGGAGCATCCCGACTTAAAACCAATCGTCACTGAGGCTAAATCAAACGAGCAAATCAATGAAAGCTATCAACGCGAAGTGGATCGATTCGTCAATGACTTAGACTCAACTTTTGAAGATCTCCCCAACCGATTTCACAACCTGGATGTGATTGTCACTGGAGATCGACTGAAAGATTTTCCAGCAGATATAGTTTCATCGATATCGATCAATGCCGACTTAACTAACTACCAATGGCTATTTAAAGAATCTTCTGCAAAACTAGAAGCGCTTAAGTAGAGAACATTTCTCAACAGTTGGCCGTTCACTTTAGGAAACAAAACAACTGCAATAATGGCAACAAGCAATCCGATAAACGTTGGCGATCTGCTGGCGGCTCCTTTAATCGCTACTATCCAAGCCGACTTTGGAGCCGCCCAGAAATTTGTGGAATTTATTACCGAGTACGGGTTTGAGAAAGGCGAACCCCCTTCTGGCGACGATCCCGATGAAATCCCAGACGAAGCAAAAAGTAGTTTAGGACAACTGCGAATGCTCAAGTTTTGGTACAATCGCTACAATCCAAGAAAAAAACAATATGAGGAGATCTACATTAGTATTCCGGTTTTGTCCCTGATTCCGTTGCCGTTGTTACAGGTGAACGAAGCGGAGTTCGATTTTAATATCCGGATTTTTGCTGAACCCGTAGTGTCTCCTTCTCCACAAGCCCAGAGTGGCGCTCTGACCGGAGCCGAGCGCAAACAACTAGAAGAGGGAAAAGCAGCCAATTCTAATTATGAATTTAAAGCCATGTTAGCACCCACGAGTGGTCAAAAAAGCGATGATAAAAGTCCGACAATGGATGCTAACATGAGAATAAAAATCCAGATGCGGCAAGCCGATCTGCCGGGGGGCATTGCCAGCATGATGACGTTGTTTAAAGAAAGTACCTCTGTCACCCCCAAAGCAAAATTAAAGCCTTCTTCTGCTGAGTGAAACCGCTCATATCAATTTGATAGGGTGCAATAATGCAATAAGGCAACCCAAGTGCCCGTAAAAATAGAACCCTTCCCTTTGAGGAAGTGGATGCCGCAATTTACCCCCGATCGGGTACTGGTAGGAAAATCCGGAAACGGGTACTGTTCTTCGGTAGATGTATGCGTTCAACTTATTTATTTGGCTCGAATTGCGAAAAATCAATCCGCTTGTAATTCATCAACAATCGAGAAAATTAGAAGATGCTTGCTAACTCTCAATCCACCAACCGTTCTCCTGGTATGCCATGCCCTGAATGTGGTTTTTTCATTGAAATGTCTATAGAAAGTCTGCTGTATAAGCAAGGATTTACCTGTCCCGGTTGTCTTTTAGAACTGACAATGGAGCGGACAAGTTCTCAACCCGCTCTTGAATTATTGCAAAAAGTTCAAACCTCTATGGAAAAGGTGCAAAAAACTAAACGCTTTGACTTATAGCCTATACCGCCTGACTGAAGTCTGACGCTACACAAGTAAAGCCCGCCTACGCGGGCTATATTTTTTATGGCTACTTTTATGAATGCGCTCCATTCTTTTTTTTTTGTAAATTTAAGTATATTTTTTAACTCTTTTTTATAAGATTTACTACGGAGTGTATCACAAGAGCGGGGGCTACAGTTCGGGAAACGAGCGCTCTGCTAAATAACATATGAAGTAGGTAGACATCAATTAAATGAAAGCTAATACATCCTTTAGAACCGGCGAATGATGCTGATATTTAGAAATTTTGTCTCGAAGAATTGGGTCTTAATTGGTTACCGATAGAAGCTATTATGCTAATCAAAAAATGCGAAATTAGGAGCAGGCAATCGCTTCGGGTTCTCTGGCATAACCAATATAAAATTGAGGTACAGGGTGAGTTTATGCTGCAAACAGAACAGCCAGACATAAAGGAGCGAAATTAGTTTTTGTAGTATTTAAATTAAATTTCTACCGATAAATTGCTGTCGCAAACTTGAACACTAAAAAAATGAAATAGGCAATACTAGATTTCTATTAGCATCTGGATAAATGTAAGAGCGGCATACCAATAAGGCACACCGCTCATCATTCAGTTAGAGTTTAAGTAAAGAGTTGGGATGAGATTAGAAATCTCTCAAGTAGTCACCAATGAATCCTTTGGCTAGATCTGACCCTTTTTTCAGAAGATCGCCCCAAGCTGGAGCCGCACCCGCTCCAACTTCTACAATTTTTTTGCCGATGTTGGAAAAAGCAGTGGTTTCAATAAATCGGTGTTGGTAGGGCTTGTTTTTTTTGTTGTGATAAACTAAAAATCGTAATGTATTCTCGTTATTTTGCCCATACTGAAAAGCATCATCAACCTGAATTTTGGAACCTCCATTAACGAGGTTATCGCTGGATTCATCTTTTTGACCTTTTTCAAAAAATGAATTTGCGAGACTTGCTTGAATAAACAAACTCCCGTTTGCCTGCTTGCCTATCACAGAGTATGGAAGGACAAAATACTGTTCTTGGCGCGAAGTTAAATTTTGTTTCCATTTAATAGTTTCTTCTTTCTTGGATTCCGGATTGAATTTAATCCAATCGCCTTTCTCAACGATGTCGGTCATTTTTAGTCCTCGATAGTAGTACATTCACTGAGAGCATCTCTAAAGAGAATTTCTCTAGTGTGTGGATTAGTCTGTGCTAAGGGTGACAGGATTAGATAGGTATCTTTTTCTTGTCTGACTATAAGACGTTGGACTCCGGAAATTGTGAATTTTTTGGAGGTGAGGATGGTTCCAAAGTTCGCTCTTATATAGCGCGTCTAAATCAGTTTGACACCAGGGACCAGGTAGGATAAAATAAAAGTTTATGTACAAAGAGGCTAAAAATCATGGAAGTTACTGCTCAATTAGACAGTATATCAACGGATTTAATTGATTTAACAGAGTTCATTGACAGGACCAATAATATTAGAGAGTGGAAAAAAGGTCAAGCAGTTAGATTGAACCTACAAGGTTTGTCTTATGCAGAAATTAGCCTCATACTAAAGATGTCCTATAGGTCGATTGCTCGGGCCAAAAAAGAATACAAGCAACAAGGAGTTCTGGGATTAAAACTTAAATATAAAGGCTCAAAAAATTATTTAACTGAAGTTCAAAAGAATGAGGTAAAAATTTGGCTACTTGAAAAACCTGAAAGACGAAATATTTCTGAAATTGAAAGACATCTTATCGAAACCTATGATGTAGTCTTTAAATCACCACAAAGCTACTATGATATCTTGAAAAATAGTCAATTAACGTGGCAAAAATCGAATAAACAAAATACTAGAAAAAACCCCGAAGCCATAAAAAAAAGAACCCAAGAGATTGTAGAAATCTTAGAAGAATTCAAGCCAGATATAGAAGCTGGAACCCTATCTGTGTATGCTTTGGACGAATGTCATGTCCAGGGTGATGATGTTTGTAGTTATCTATGGGGTGACTCAAAAGATAGAGAAGTTATAGCTATAAATAACGAACGAGATCGTCAAACTTACTATGGAGCTTTAAATTTACTGACTAATCAGTTTATTGCTAGTCCTTATGGAGCGGGTAATGGGGTAAACACCGTGAAATTTTTGGCAGAACTTAAAGCGGTTCATACTCAAGAAGATTCGGAACAGAAAATTCTGTTAATTTGGGACGGGGCCAGCTATCATAGAGGAGAAGAAATGAAAAAGTTTTTAACATTGCAAAATCATGAAAAAGAGCGACAAGATTGGTCAATTATTTGCGAACGTCTTCCGACTTATGCCCCGGAAGAAAATCCCGTTGAGGGAATTTGGCTACAGGTTAAAAACTTTATTAGGCGCTTCCATTACCGATGCAAGAGTTTTGCTTCAGTAAAACGATTGGTGGAGATTTTCTTCAAATATCAACTTTTTAATCGTCCTAATTTGAAAAAGTACGATGCTTTTGCCAAACTGATTTAGACTCGCTATATTACCATCAAAAGATGGGGAAAAGAGGGCTATCGCAGCGATGGCAATCAAAACCAGAAGCGATCATACCGCATTTTGTCTTTGAAGATTAAGAAGTTAATTAATGGCTCTTAAATGACTCCAGTTCAGAAAAAACATTCGCTTCGATTGGCAACAAGGGCTTAAGGGATGTGGGCGGCTTCCAGACCCTGACGTCTTCTATGCGCTGGTACTCACTCACCATGATACACCGCGATGGTGTTTTACGCGAATCTCCGCTACATGGACGATTGAGTGATTTTGGCACCGACGCGCTGGAAATTGTGGAAGGCGATTAAGGCAGTGAATTAGGTGATGGCAGATTGGCAGGTGGTTTTCCACCCGGACAAGACTTTTATCGGGCGGATATCGCGGGGGTTCAATTTTTGGGAATATCGTTTCGCACCAAAGGATTTGTGGATGGTGCGGGTGACAGTGGAACGGATGATTGAGGGCATTTCCCGGTTTGACGAGCGAGGTGCAGCGGCGAGTCGCATTAGGGATGCGCTCGCCGGTGGTTGAGATGGGTTAGAAGTGCTGTATCGAGGGTTGAGTTTGGGGAGGAAAGGTATGATAACTTTTTCCTCTTTTTATTCCTTCTGTTGCCCTTTTAAAGTCGATTAGTTACAAATAGAGTAACTTTTTTTCCGCTTATCTAGGTACGTTATTTAGGCTATGGTTGTCCTTTCATCTTCTGCCCGTTTCCACTCGTTACCATGTTTTGTTGTTTTTAGTTATCCCTTTATTCTGGATGCTTGTGTCAGGAGTCAGCTTCTGGTTGAAGGTTCGAGTGCCAGATTGGCTATTTCGTTAATTTTTTTATCTCTACCGCGCTTTCCCACTCTCACTTTTGTTGTGCGGATCGTAGTTCTCATATCTGTTGACAAACTGCTCTATTTCTTGATTTAATTTTGGGCTCAGACTGAGTTTATTTTCGATGATTTCCTTATCATCCTTCCCTTTCGGATAGGTTCCTAGTATCCTCAACCATTGCGCCCCACAATTGTCCAGCGTTAATCCTTCGTGAACACAGACTGCTCCTGACAAGACCTCGAATAGGGTGTGGTGCCCGTAGATTCCCGTAAGCACTGAAAGCATCGCAAAGACAGGGAGCAAAGGGTGGGCGTTGGGGATCAATGTGCTGAGCGGTTTTTCGAACATATTCCTGTCTTCCAATTCTTTAACATTGAGAAGATTGGATTTCTTTTCGGCGATTTCTTCTGTTATCAGTTCCGGCGTCGTATGTGAAGCGTAATAGGCTTTCGCTCCTCGTGTCGATGGACCGCAAAACAACGGATATTTTACGGCTTTTTTGTACCATTTTTTGGCAATTTCTATTTCCTCCTGGGATAGATTATTGTTTGTTTCTTCAGCAGTCGCTATTTCAAATGTGAGATATACGGAATTGACGTCTGTTCCCTTCACTGCTTCTCCAAACACCATATGGGATATGATGTCATATGAGCCGGCAAGAATGGGCATGACATCAGTTTTTTGGGGTTGGTCATAATTGAATTTATTGTTTATTTTTGGGTTTTCGGAGACGCCGAACAACTTTACCTTACTTCCGAAGTTGTTATCGTCAGCAAAGAACAACAGCGCCAGCATTGTCCAGTCGTCTGTTTGTGAAAATGCTGAAGTGCTGCCTGCGGAAAATGTCGTCACTTGGCGTGCCTTTTTTCGGTTTTCCGGATCTAATTTATTGATTTTTTCGTTTATCTTATTTTTGACAACCTCCTCTACCGCTGTTTTGTTAAAGATTTGGGCTAACTCTTTCTTGTATTCCTTTACCTGATTGTGGTTATAGAGGAAAACCTGTAACTCTGTTTCTAACGTCATTTTTCTTGTCTCCTTTGGGGGTTACTCTAATTCATTAGACGGTGGGGGGGGTGAGCTTGAATTTTTTTGCGGTTGTCCCACCCCATCGAATACTTGTTCAACAGGATGAAAATTTCATTTCTACTTTCCTTCGACATCTACAAGACGATGGCAGGTTAGGATTTGTGAAACTTTGCGTTAGATTTTTTGCTCTAACCTCTCCTATCAATCGGCAACAGAAGACAAGGATGGGAGTATCTCCTTATCCTCTCCCGGATAAAAATAGAGAGGGTTGATTGATATTTTTTCACCTTATTTTTTTGGGTTTACATCAAGATGACGATTCCATAGAGGGGTTTGTGAATTTTTTGAGTCTGCTGCTTTTCCCCTTCTCTAGCCCATGAACCCACTTTCCATTGAAAAAACCCTTGTGCCACCTGACTTGCAGCGGCTTCACCGCCTCTTCTACCCCTCCGCACACGCCGTATCTTCCCCTGCTGACTCCTACCACTTCAATCCGCCAACTTCGCTCCTCTCGCATTTTCCACCCTCCACTTCGCTCTCACTTGCCTGGAACGCGCTTTCACCGCTCCGATTATCCCGTGCAAACCCCCTCCCTCATGCTGTGCAGGCAACCAAGCTTAGAAAGAATCGAGCCAAAGGACTCTTCTATTCCATCTGCCACCAAGAATGTTCTCAAATAAATCGACGTGAAAATCGATGGGAGCGATTAAAACGGGAGCATCCCGATTTTGTAAAAGGGGAAAAGTATGATACTGTTACCCTTTAGGTTTTACAATTCGCCTTACTTATAGGAGGCGAAAATTTGGCCTAGCTGTAATAAAGCTCGGTTATCAAAATATCTAAAATTAGGGTAATTCTCTAATATTTTCTACAAAATTTCTTAGACTCTATAATAATTCATTGTTCTCTAAGTTTTCTAAAGACTCCGGGAGGCTGTTTTTGTATAAAATTTTGGCGATTTCATCAAACCAGGCTTTTAAACGTTCGCTATCTTCAGGATTCATGCGCAGGGGTGCAGAACAATTTTCTCTATTGTACGTGTTTTTTGCTCAATACCGCTTAAATTACAGAAAAAATTAGTAGTTGATTCCATAGCAGTTTTTGGGAAGGCACTTCGGTTGAAAATGTGTAATATTATATCACCTATTGGATAATTTACAAAAGCGGGATGATCCCGAAGCGCTCACCGCTCCGGGAATGCGATCGCCTCGAAATTTGACTCACTAATCGTCCCGGGTGTAGGATATGAGGTCACGTAATAATTTCACCGATTTTGTTGAGTTAGTTGCCTCAGTCTAGTTCATGCTCAGAACGATGGAACGAGGTCTTTTTGCAAGAGTCGCTATATTTTTGTTCAATCAATTTCAAATATTCGAGTTCAGTTGGAGTGTAAGAGACTTGGCGTTCTAGCAGATTCAAGATTTCCCGTTCAAATGGGTCTAGTTCAGCTAAATCATACAAGCGGTTAATGCGAGCGTTAATTTCCACTAACGCAGGGCGCTCATCAGTTGGAATAGAAATTAAAGATGAATGCTTAAATGTATGAAGTTGCATAGTCATTGTCTGAATATCTCGCAGCCAAACTTCTGCTGTTTTTTCACTCACTTTATGAACTCTACCTGTGCGTCCATCAATTTTATCATCTTCAGGAGCAGAAACTTCCACCAACCCCCCCGACTTAAGCTGTATATGTAAAGCTGGTTTAACACAGAAAGGAGACAAATTTTGTTCCGGCTGACCAGACTTGAAAAAATCTCGCACGGCTTGGGGATTTCTTTGAGCCGTATGAGCCAGGGAGATGACCTCTTTTTTTGAGAGCCTTTTGGTTCGCGTCAAGATGGCGGTCCGGGCAGAATCGCCTGCCGCCTGGGCGATCGCGTCCACTGAAGAAGCAAACTGAGCATCCCGACGAATCGTTGCCGAGGACGTTTTGAATCGTTTGGCCAACTCCTCCGAGGTTTTCAAGTGCTCAAAATGAGCACTTGAAAAACGAGCGCCCCCATGAGAGCGCTTATTGAGTTCATACCAGGTCCCTCGCAGGTAGCTGACTGCCTCTGGGGTAAGGTTCCGTTTCGATAGCTGGTTGGCAATGATCCAGGCTTTGACTTCAGAGCGATCGCCAAAAGGAAGCTCAACCACTCGATAGAGGATCTGGTATGAAGAACAAATCGCATATCGCTGGTATCCATCAACTAGAATAAAGTGTTCCTTCCACACCACCAGAGGATCCCTACAACCCTCTGTACGCAAACTCCTCTGCAACCCCTCCAACTCCTGCACTGATAGGGGTGGAATTAAAATAGCCAATTCAGGATCTAGAATAATCGGCGGCGAAGTCTGCCCTTCTATCAAAGAGGTAGATAGAGTAAGGCTATCTCCTGGGGACACCCGAGCTCTCGTTACCTGCAAGTTCGTTCCCAGTGCTTCCTTGGCCCTAGTGATGGAATGCTGGGGCTTGTTTTGGTCATTCTCATGGATGTACATTTATGTATGTAAATACCCTTGTACTCAAACGATGATTACTAAAAACGGGTTAGAAGAAAACTAAGCTATTCGGTGCTTCCCAGGATTTGTTCACGTTTGCTAAAGTTAAACAAGACCAACCCCACCCCGAACTAAAACCGTCTGCTACTTTCAGCCGGTTATCTAAATTAAACAATCACCAGACTCCTCTGGTTATTTACCCATAGTAAATACATATTTACCCCTAGTGAATTAAATACACAAATCTTAATGTTTATTCATGAAGCCTTTAATGAAACTCTGAAGCGCTACCGCATTAGTGGTCGCGCTTTAGCTGAAGCCGCTGATGTCAGTCAGAGCATGGTTTCCCAGTTTAGACATGGGAAAAAAGGGGTCACCGATGAAATGCTTGACAACCTTCTGCTGGCAATGCAGCAGATTGCACCGGGGTCTCGTAGTTATTTTTGCTCGTTAGTTGCCGGAGAGTCTTTAGGCTCCCTGGGAGTAAAGCAAGTCATTGAGGGAATATCTGAGGAAGAAATTCCCCAGTTGCTGGTGGCGATCGCCTACCGATGGAAAAATACGGAGGGCGGCAAAATGGCAGGCGAATTGCTCACCTTATGAAATTGGATCCTTACTCCGGCAGCTAGAGTGTGAGATTGGTTAATTATCCCAGTCCGTTCCAGCCCCAAAAAGTCTTGCCTATTAACGATTTCAGGGGTTCATTCCTTTTCCTGGGCCTGAGTCCTGAGTCCATGCCCAGATGATGCCATCGCAGCAAGGTTGGTTCTCTTGAGCCGGCGATCGCTCAACTACGAAACCGGTAAGCGCAGCTATGCCGCAGGCAATCGCCTCAACGATAGGGGCCATTTTTGGGGAAAATAGGGCTACTCAGTTTTGAGTTAGGGGCCAGTTATCTGGGAGATTCTGTCAGGATCTCGGTTTGGTATTGGCTGACTTAATCCCGGAACGAAGGGGCGATTTTTTCCGCTCAGTTGCTGCTGAGTGACCGCTCGCCCCGAACAAAAGGGCCATTCTTTATGACTGGCGAAACATTTTCCACCCCTACGAAACCCACCCGAGCACTTATCACCGTTTTGCAAAAAACTGACCGGGGTAATAGCGATCGTCTTTCTCACCGACGAACCCCTAGAAGCGCCGTTGAAAGCTTTCCCCCCAATCAACCTAACCTGATATCAGCGATTGAAACCGGGGGAGAGGAGATTTGATCCGCCAAGAAACCCGGTTTCTGAGTCCCCACGTTCTAGCGAATAAATCCAGTTGAGCTGGGGGCGAGTATAATCAAAACATCACCTGAAAGCTGAATCAGAAACCGATGTCTAATTACCAAGAAATTCTGCATCAAGCTCAAACTCTAACCTCAGATGAGCAAAAACTTCTATTAAAAGACCTAGCCACCCTAGTTTCTCAGGGTGAACCTTCTGAAGAGGTCCAGAACACTACCGAATCACCGCGACTCAACTTAAACCGATGGCGGGGTTTTCTACCCCAGCGCGTCGATGCTCTGAAATTTCAATTAAAACTTCGACAAGAATGGGATGCCGACTAAATACCTTCTCGATACTAATATCCTGATTTATTATTTTAATAATCAGCCCGAAGTTCAGGATGTATTTGAGGCAATTGACACCCGAAAAGCAGAGGGATATTACTGTCCAATTACTTGGGTCGAGTTGCTTTGTTACCCTGGACTAACCGAAGAACAAGCCAATGAAATGCGAGTATTTTTAAGGCTAATTAACTGCGTATCATTGACCGAATCTATTTTAGATAATGCGGCGATAATTAGACGAACTTATCGCTTAAAACTGGCTGATGGTATCATTGCCGCTTGTGCTTTAGTTACCGGATGTATTTTAGTAACTCGCAATGTTGATGATTTTAAGCGCGTTGATGGGTTAAGTCTATGGAATCCCTTCGATAAGTGATGCCATCAAGAAACCGGGTTTTTGCGACCGTTTTAACCCCGGGGATTTCATTCTAAACAACTCCTTAATTTTGAGCGGCACTGTTGAATAGATTTTTAGACCCCATATAAAAGCAATCTATGGGGGTGCAACGACCTCTACCCCGGGTAAAAAAAACGTGAGAGTTTTCTGGGTAATAAAACCTGTTAACAAGTTTTAGAATAGAGCCAGAGTTACTGAGTTGAGCGATGAAACCGAAAGGAGGGCGGGGCAAGATAGCGCCCTACCAAACCAAGTTGATGAGGGTGCCGGTGCCGGTGGAGTTGCAGGTGATGCAACTGTGCGATCGCTACCGTGAGTTTATCGAAGGTGGGGGGAATCCCCAAGAACCGCCACCGATGCTGGAGTCTCGTTTGCTCTCGGGTAAAACTGGGCGAAAAGACCTGCGGGTATCGCTGCGCTTACCGCAACTGATTGAGGAAGTCGCACCCCTGGCGTTCGAGGTGATTGGCACGACTGGGGAAGATTGGGCCGCTAAGTTGAACGAGTTCCTGGAGGAATTAGCTATTGCGATCGCCACCATCAAGCAGCAGACCGAACCCAAACCCGAGCCAGTCCCCGAGCCAGCGCCGCAACCAGAACCGCAACCCGAGCCAGTCCCCGAACCCGAGCCAACCAAACCGCGCTCCAAACATGAGCAAATCTGGGACGAGTTGAACGAACGACAGCAGACTTATCTCAAGCAGATTTTCGAGATTGACCAGGACCGGGAGGAGTCCGAGCGTGGTGCTTGGAATCGTGGAGATCGGCCTCGTCCTGCTGATGAGTGGCGCTGGATTGAGTATCTGGAGCTATTCGGAAACTCATCCCAACTCAGGCAGAAACTCAAAACAGCGGGAGTCGTTGACCCGGGGACTGGCAGCACGTTCAAGGCACTCGCCACCCGCAATCTGATTGAAATTGACTACTGCTATCCAGTGAAAGACTGGTTCAAGTGCAAACTGACTCGCCTGGGACGGGCTGTCGTGCGGGCTGGATTGGGTATCCAGTCGGCAAAAAAACTGCCACCTCGGACACTCCGTGATTATCAGTGGAAGGCGCTCGTAGCAGCGTGGCAAGCTGGTGATGAAGGATTGAGGCCAGACGGGGAACGCTCGGGAGATTATGGCGGCCACAGTTGGCAACATTGTTGGCTGCGGCTGCGGGCTTGGGATGACAAGATGCGTTACGGCAGGAATGGGCTAGTTCGGGAGTTCCACAAAGACTTGAAAGTGTATCTGGGAATCACCGAAGAAGGACGCAAATTCTACCGGGAAAACCGGCAGAAATATCGCGAACTTTATCCCGAGGTGGAAGCACCAGAACCCGAGTGAATCGGATGCCCTCGCCTCGAACCTGTAGCGGTCCAACCGTTGGCGGCTTCCACTCCTTGCATCACGTTACTCCTCCGATTCTTGTTCTGCTTTAACTGGGCGTGGTTTTGGCTTCGGTTGGGGAGGTTTTGCCTGCTTGGACTTAGTTTTAGAGGGGGTGGCCTTTGACTTAGAGGGGGTGGCGTTCTTTCTTTTCTCCTTTTGGACGGTGGCTTTATCGTCGTTAGATGCCTTAAAAAACTTAGGTGCTTTCTCTAGGGGTGGCGCGAGTAAGGCCACAAACTCAAACCCGTCTTTCGCCGGGATAAACTTCGCTTTGAGTTGCAGAAACAGTGGACGACCTTGCTCCTCTTTTTCGAGTTTAGGGTTAAACCGGAATGGCTTAAAGGGCGCGTCTTTCCATATCAACGGCACATGGGTCGCTTTCATGAAATTGACCTTTTTCTTAGCCGCAACTGCTTCATCTAATTTTTTCAAATTCTGGTGGATGGCTTCGTCAAAATTGCGGAATACCGAGATGACCGGAACCCGACAAACTGGGATGAACTGCCACAACCCAGACAGCTTAAACTCAAAATCTTCTAGCTCCGTGGAGATGGCGGAGGATGCCGGGTCTTTCTCAAAACCAACCAACTGAAAAGCAAGCTGATGGGGTTGGTCCTGCTTCGGGAAGTGCATCACCTTCGGATAAACAATGAGCCGTTGCGTGGTACTTCCCGACTGTTTTATCTCTAGTTTTAAGGCAACCATCGCCGACATCAACCTGGGCTTGAACAAGAGTCGATATTCCTTACCGCCCACCGTAACTTTTGCCATAATACTCCCCTCCTCAAAGCTAACTTCACCGGGGAGGATGCCGACGGCTTGAAAAAATGCGCCCTTATGTTCGGGTTCCTGTTCAGTTGTTTCAGCCGTTTCTAATTCGCTTGACGCTTCAGTTGTTTCGGCCTCTTCTAAATCGGCTGGCGCTTCAGTTGTTTCAGCCTCTTCTAAATTGGGTGGAGTGGGTTTGAGTTTACGTTTAGCGCTCATTGTTTAGGCGGGTTTTTCTTTGCTAGTATGATAACGAAAATTGCCAGATTTATTTCAGAATCACCGAAGTTTTTCGGGTTGAATGTCTGGGCAAAGCAACCAAAAAAACTCAACGGCTACTTCACCGCAACGAGCTTTCAAAACTCCAACTTCTGCACCGCCGCCCGCTTGGTCTCTTCCCCCCGTCGGTCATACCGAGTAGTCGTCGAAGGCGAGGAATGTCCCGCGAGTTGCTGCACCGTGAAGGGATCGACATTGGCAGCGAGGAGGTCGGTGCAGAACGTGCGCCTAAAATCATGGGGGGAACAGCGCTCAATTTGAGCGTTGGCCGCCAACTTCCGCACGACTTTGTACACCGTATCTGGAGTCAGCGCCTTGAGTTGGACTCGCCCGAATCGGTTGACCGGACAAAGCAACGGCCCGGGTTCGCGCCCTCTAACTTGGAGCCAACTCTCCACAACCGGGACCAACTTACCCGCCAAGTAAACTATCCTATCCTTGTCCCGCTTCCCCGCAATCACTTCGATAATCCCCGTATCAGGATGGTAATCTTTCAATTGCAGATTAACCAACTCCTCCCGCCTAATGCCCGTACCGCGCAGGATAACAATCAAGGCGGCATCGCGCAGATTCAGCGGGGTGTCAGACTTTTGGCACTCATGCAGCATCGCGGCGAGTTCATCCGAGGCGATCGCCCGCCCTTTGAGGTTTTTTTTAGGAACATCAATGCGCGGCAAATCCGCAGCACGGGCATAGTCTTCATGGGACATTAACCCCAGCCGCCACGCTTCTTGGAGAGTTCGCCGCAGAGCACAGAGCATCTTGGCGACAGTAGCGGGAGCCAACCGAGCCAACAAAGCCGAACGAACCGCAGCGGTGTGGTGGTAGCGCAACTTGGACCAGTCTAGGGTCAAGGCATCGCATGAGCCATTGGTGAGCAGTGCGGCAATATGGTCAAGTGCTTGCCGCATGGTGACTTGGGAAGTTTTGCCCAGACTGGCTAAATAAACCGCCGCCGGTTGTTGCGTGAGGGGGACTGGCTCAAGCAACCGCAACGGCTCTCCCTCTTCAATAAACTGTTGCAGGTCGTCCATGACTCACCGCCAACTGATTCCTAAATTGTAAGCAACGGGGGAACGTCAGGAGTGAAGTGGCGGATAAAACTTAACAAGACTCTGTGGAACTGGCATTCTCAATTATCATTGGCTAACCATATCGTTTTGAGGAAGTTTAAACTCAATCCCTTGCCTGCTGGGGGCGAAAGACTCTTCAACGGGTCCGGTCTTCCCGGAAACCTGAGCGCTAACTCCAGAGAGGCCCCTCAGAGGGGTTGTGCTGTCAGTAGCACTGAGACAACACTGACTGAATGCCCCGGACGAGCGGTATGATGGGAGACTACGGCACTTTTACAGCACACTCGAAGCATGGCAGCGTCAACGAAACGGATTGTGGGTTATTTGCCGGTGGAATACCACAACCGGCTTAGGCAGTACATGGACGAAGAAAACCTGGGCGAAAGCGCGGCCCTGGTCCAAATCTTGCGCGAGTTTTTTGATGGCAGACAGCAGAATCCTGAGATAGAATCGCTGCGAGGGCAACTGACTCAGTTACAGCAACGGGTGGCGGTGGTGGAAGCTGTCCTGAGTTCCGGGGGCAGAGGCAGCAGGGGGCGCAACTCCATGCCAGTGATGAGAGAACCCATCAAACCGAAAGCTCTGACCACAGCGGAACTGGCGGAACGATTGAAGGTGGCACGCAAGGAAATTGACGAGGCAGTGCTGCAAGGTGTCGAGGAATTCAAGAAATGGAGTCGTAGTCGGGACCCGGCTTTGATTCGCTGGGAGAAACGGGGCGAGTTGTTCCACCAGGTGGAGCGCTGAGGCGGTAGGAGCAAAGCAACTGCCTCTGAACGAACCCAGCCAAACTGTAATGGCTTGCAGGTTCCAATACCAGTGTTGAGTCAGGCTTTTTGCGATTCCCTACGGGATAGCTGATGCTTACCGCCAAGTGTCTGCTTGAGGAGAATCGCCTCTGGATTAATCGCGGCAAAGTGAAATGGTTTACAGTTTCTCAGGCCAGTGTTGCAAGTGGGGCGAGGCTCCTAACAGTGATTGAGTCGGTTGCCTGACCGACGGATTGACTGGTAAGCGCAGCTATGCCTACTTGCGATCGCCCCAAAAGAAGGACTCGCAAATAGGGGTGTTCTGTTTTGAGTCGGGGCCAGTTGGTGCGGATGCCGTGAAAGTGCAATGGGTTTCAGGTTGTGGGGATGGGTGCGGATGAAGTTGGGAAGCAACGGGGGATGCCGCACAGCGTAGCTATGCCCCCCGGGCTTATCGCCTAACGCATCCAGGAAAAATCAGCTAGTCTGTCCCTTATTCAAGGTGAACACAAGTCGCTATTTTTATAGGAAAACCAGATTTGATAGGACTTCTGTTCACCCAGGCCAAGTCTTATCCAGTCTGGTAAGGAGCGATTTTGCTAGAGCAGGACGAGCGGAACGGGCGATCTAGATGCAACAGGCGTCAAGGTTATCCCCCTGTTCAGGCGACTGGTTTTCGGCGGACTGACCGATCACCAGAAAGCACCGGAACGATTCTACTCAATCCCACCTAGCCCCATGCTGAAACTGGAGGGGTCTCGTTTTGGTGGCGATTGCAAGTAGGCATAGCTGATGCTTACCGGCACTGAGAAGCTGGAGGGATTGGTAGGTGATTTATTTGGGTGGGACTGGAGTTTAGGGGTCTTGTTTTGGTGGCGATTGCAAGTAGGCATAGCTACGCTTACCAGCACTTCAAGCAGACTGTTGCTCGGCTTGGAGCGCCTCCAGCAACTCTTCATCGGAGTAGGATTTTTCCCACTCGCCCTCTAGCTGAATTCGTACCGATTTTGCCCCACCATCGGGAGTGCAAACCACCCAATAAGCATTACTGGCCCCCTTGACTTGAGCGGCTTCGCGGTTTTCAGGCTCATCCGAAAGACCCGCATAAGCCTGAATACAGGTCCATGTAATCCCATCAGCGTCCGTAACTTCTCGCGTCATTGTTTGATACTCCTCATTATTACCTCTACTTTATGCCCCGGCTATTTTTCATGCCTCTGTCCCAGTATTGATTTAGGGGTGACCCGAAAACGGCTCCCCGTTTGCAAATTCACCCCACGGTAGAAAGTCTCGGAACGATTTACCTTCGTGGGTCAGGTCCGGATCATAGTCCGGACAGCTATTTTCCTTGAAATCATTGATATAGGGTTGCACCTAGCCAAAAGTACAGGTTATTTCCTGAACCCGAGTCTAATGTAAAACTGTACTTCAGACTAGATATGATTTAGATTTTTGTGTTTATGATTGAGTCAGCTTGCAAAAAAATCTATTTGCGCTTTAAAATGCCCGATTTTAATTAATCAGTTTCTAATCTATAGAGAGCAAATTTAAATGAGCTTAAAATTATTTTAAAAGTGGTATTAATATGCTTTTATTTTTTAATTTAGCTCTTTTTAATCCGCAGCAAAACATAAGGCTACTGGATGCAGTAGCCTAAAATATTAAAGATAAAATTCGCTTTGTTGGTTATCCCTGCTAAATTGAGACCCACTCAATTCAAATAAACTCTTACTCTAACTACAAAAAACCCAAATCATCGCTCCACTTATCCAGTAGCTCAAAGAGATACCCCTCTAATCTACAAAAATTTGTAACCCACTATATAGAGCAAAAATTCTTCTAAAATTAGGATGCCATACCATGATAACAATTGATTTGCCACCCCTTTCTAATACTTTAGGGTTTGTATCCCTAATCTGCTACGTTCTCAGTTTATTGCCTACAATTCTGAGGGTAGTATTTCCCAAAACAAAAAAAAATAGGATTCCCAAGTTCTTGCTCAAGCATCGGCGCACTATTGGCATTTTGGCTTTTATTTTTGCTTTAGGACACGGATATATTTTGGTCAAAAAAAGAGATGTTGATTTTTTTGATTTAAAAACCTTATGGATTTATATTCAAGGAGTTATTACGTTTGGAATTTTCACATTATTAACCATCACTTCTAATGATTGGAGCGTTAAAAAGCTGAAAAAGAATTGGAAGCGGTTGCATCAACTGACTTACCTGGCAATGTTTCTACTAACTTGGCATATTTGGGATAAGATGTCGGGTCATTGGACGTATATAACGCCGGTTGGTGTAATTATGATTACGGGCATCACTATTTTATTTTTAGTTCGTCGCTGGAAAGAATGGCAGGTAGAATAACAGAAAAAGAATAAATCTGTCACTCCTAAGTTGGCCAGTTATATATAAAGGCAAGCACGGATGATTTTACAAAAAAACTCCTGGAAATATGCAGCCGTATTGGGATTAACGAGTTTAACGGCTATGGTGGGAATGAGTCATTTAAAATTTCCCCGGACATTGCACCCGATGATTTCTGCTTCTGAGCATTCTGCTTTAACTAATCCGAACCGCACATTGGTAGGACATTCCGTCTGGATTCATGCAGTGGCAATCGCACCCGATGGCAAAATATTAGCGAGTGGCAGTTATGACGGCAGAATTAAAATTTGGAATTTAGAAACTGGCAAATTACAGCAGAGCATTTCGGCACATTCTAATGCAGTGGAATCCTTAAGTATTTCACCCAATGGTAAGCATCTTGTCAGTGGCAGTTGGGATAAGCGAGTGAAGCTGTGGAATTTACAAACCGGCAAGCTGGTTCAGACGTTTAAGGGTCATACTGATGACGTCAAGGCAGTGGCGATCGCACCGGATGGCAAAACGATCGCCAGCGGCAGTACCGATAAAACCATTAAAATTTGGAATTTGCAAGGCGATCCCCTTGCCACTCTACAGGATGCTGACTGGGTAAGAGCGCTCTCGTTCACTCCCGATGGTAAGTATCTCCTGAGTGGTTGTGAAGATGGCACTATTGGGATTTGGCAACTTCAGGACAGTCAAAAAATCCTCACCATCCAAGCACATTCTGATGTGGTGCGAACAATCTCCGTAAGTCCGGATGGGAATATTTTCGCCAGTGGCAGCGACGATCGCACCATTAAACTTTGGAACGCCAGGGAGCGCAGCATCCTACATACTCTTACAGGACATTCTCATACCGTACACTCGGTGACCATGAGTCCCGATGGTAGGACCTTAGTCAGTGGCAGTCACGATCGCACGGTGAAACTGTGGAATGCGTCTGAGGGTAAACTTCTCGATACTATGCAAGCTCATACTAAATCTGTGCGATCGGTAGCATTTAGTCCCGATGGACAGCAGTTTGCCAGTGCCAGTAGTGACGAAACGATTAAATTGTGGCGGATGTCAACCCATTCTGATCCCGAATCTGAGTCTACACTGGCATCGGTCCCTCCAAAAATTCCCACAGAGATTACCGATCGCAAGGGATTAGCACAGTTAAATCAAATTCTCTACGAGCAGATTGATCGGGCTTGGCAATCGGTGGAATTTACAGAAATTTTAGCCTATCGTGTTACGGTACATCAAGATGGCGTGATTTCCAGCTATCAACCGCTAGATCAATCGGCTGCCGATTTGCTCACCTACACCCCTTTAACAAATTTACGCACTGAGCAAAGTAAAGCAGATTTCGCTCATTTCCATCTCGTGTTGCTTCCTACAGGTGCGATTGAAGTTACTCCCTGGTTCGGATGGCACAATTAAACCCTTTGGGCTGTGATTCGATTTCCTTCAATCCCTTTCGTCAGCGAGTGATTGTTAGCAAACTAGACATCGTATCCTATTTCACATAGAGTGCGATTCGTTCTGGAGAAACCCAGATTTGTGGGGGAATTCCAGGCTTGGATACGGAATCCGGAATTCAAAAGTCACACACAAATTAGGCATAAGTAAGGCACTGATAGTTCACGCTTTAGGACCCTATGAGTGACAAAGAACGTTTTGGGCTTTTATTTTTTGGAGTTCCCTAAACCCGGTCTGTGTATTTCGACAATAAAGTAGGCGGGGAACAGCAGTAAATTAACCACAGATTTCACCGATTTTCACAGATTTTTTTCTGTATCATTTGTGTCATCTGTGGTTTAAGAATTAGATGGGGACGATACCTCGTTTGACAGCAACGATCGCTGCTTGGGTGCGATCGCGAACGCCAAGTTTTCCTAAGATATTGTTAACATGGAATTTGACGGTGCTTTCGCTAATTTTTAATTGGTGACTGATTTGCTGGTTGGTTTCTCCGGCAATTATCAGACGGATGACTTGTAGTTCGCGATCGCTGAGTTGAGAAGATTCTAGGCGATCGGATAGTTTTTCTCCGACTGCCGAGGGAATATACTTTTTGCCGAGGGTGACTCGGCGAATGGCGGTGATCAGTTCATCGGGTTCTGTATCTTTGAGTAAATAGCCTTTGGCACCGGCTTGTAATCCTCGGTAGATGTCTTCATCCCCATCATAAGTGGTAAGCACGATAATTCGCGCCTCGGGACATTCTCCACAAATCTGGGTGATGGCTGTGACGCCATCCATTTGCGGCATTCGCAGATCCATCAGGATGACATCGGGTTGGTGGAGGCGAAAGCAGGCGATCGCTTCTTCCCCGTTGCCAGCTTGCGCCACGACTTTAAAATCGGGTTCTTGTTCGAGTAATGCCACTAAACCCTGACGGACAATTGGATGATCGTCAGCTATTACAATGTGAATGATATCGGATTGATTGATCATGATTTAACCCCTGAATTGTTACACCTTATCCCTAGAGCATCACTAGAGTCGGAGGGAAACAAACCGGGTTGATTAAGAGATTCATGCTGACTTGACAACCCATTTGGGTGGTGCAACCCGGTTTTTTGTCTTCCTACGTTTTGAAGACTGAAGGGAGGCCCCTAGATAGTGTAATCCTAAAATGGCCGTTAAGGGTGAGGGGATTCTACGGGCAGGGAAACGATGATTTCCGTTCCTTGTCCGAGCTGACTGTCGATGGCTAATTTTGCCCCGAGGCGATCGGCTCTTTCTCGCATTCCCATCAATCCAAAACCACTCTTTAAAGCCAAATGTTGTAAGACAAATCCCTGACCATTATCTTTCACTCGTAAACAAAACTCTCCGGGATGATAAAGGAGCTTAATTTCAATTAAAGTCGCCTGAGCATATTTGAAGGCATTGGTTAAGGCTTCTTGGGCGATTCGGAGGAAATGATTTTCGACTTCTGAGGGAAGGGAATAGGGGGAACCCACGGTTTCTAAGGTGGTTTTAATGTCGGGATTTCCAGACATTTGGCGGGTCAGTTTATAGAGGGCACTATATAAATCCCCCTGTTCTAATAGTTGGGGACGTAAGGCTTGGACTGATCGCCTTGCTTCTGTGAGTCCAGAACGAGCGAGTTCGCACACGGTTCTGAGATGTTCGGGAACTTGCTGGGGTGCGAGGGTGACGGCGCGTTCTGCTGCGCCTAAATGGATGATAATGCCGGTAAAAGATTGGGCTAAGGTATCATGAATTTCCCGCGCCATGCGATTGCGTTCTTCTAAGCGAGAGGCTTCTTCTGCTTGCAGGCGATCGCGAATATCCTGTCCAATTCCTAAGCGTTTTCCATCACTCAGGGTCATAAACATCCAAGCGTTATCAATTTGACTTCCCCCGCGAGTGGTTAATTTAAAATCCTGCCATTTTCCCGTCGCCAATTGCCAATGTTCTCTGAGTTGTTTCCAATCTTGTGTATCCGGATAGCATTCTGCTAATAAATTAACGCCTTTTAATTCTTCTTGAGACCATCCCAAAACAGACTCAAATTTCCGATTGACAAATTGCACCAGGTGATGTTCATCGTAAAGCACCACCATCACCGGAATCCGGTCAAAAATAGTTTGTAAAAGCTCGTTTTGTTGGCGCAAGGCTTCTTCCACTTTCCGCCGTTCCGTCAGTTCTTGACCCAATTGTTTATTCCGGGCATTCAGTTCTTGCGTCAGTTGCCTCATTCGCAACTGAGTCTCGATTCTGACTAAAACTTCCTGCTCATTAAAAGGTTTAGTAATATAGTCTACTCCACCCAGAGAAAAAGCTTTAATTTTATCGAAAATTTCCTGCAAGGCGCTAATAAATATAATGGGAATATCTTGAGTCTGTTCAGAGGCTTTGAGTTGTTTACAGACTTGATATCCATCCATCTGGGGCATCATAATATCGAGCAAAATCAAGTCGGGTAGATTGGATTCGATAAATTTTAAGGCTAATTTGCCACTGGGGGCTAAATTAAGGTTATAACCGGCTTGGCCTAAAATACCACTTAACAGATTCAGATTATCAGGACTATCATCAATGATTAAAATGGTGGGTTTAGGATCCAAGCTTAAATCAAGATTCATAATTCATCGTTAGTATTTGATAATATATCTAATACTAGCTCATACTGAAACTGTTTCAGATGAAAGGCAAGCGCATTGCCTAGGGGCGGATTCTGTTGAGTGATTTGTTCCGTGAGGGTTTGCATCTGGTCCCCATCCAGATTGATAATCGCGGTTTGCAGTTGGCGGGTTAACCCGAAAGGCAACTGGGACAATGCTTCCGGGGTCAGCGCATTCAGATCCAGTTTCGGGGTTCCGGGGTCTGGATGGAGGGTTTCAAACACAAATTTGACTCCAATATGTTTCTGTAGCATATCAAAAACTTGGTTTTGGCGAAAGGGTTTACGAATAAAATCATCACAGCCTGTCGAAAGGACCATTGCTTTTTCTTCCTCAAAGGTACTGGCGGTGATGGCAATGATGGCGGTTCCTTGACCCTGGGTGGTGGCTTTGATCCGTTGGGTGGTTTCATAACCATCCATCACCGGCATCCGCATATCCATAAAAATTAAATGAGGCGAGTATCGTTCCCAGATTTCTAGGGCTTTTTTGCCATTTTCTGCCTCGTATATTTCAAAGCCCAAGGGGGAAAGGAGTTGCCGCAGAAGTTGCCGATTATCCCATCGGTCATCTACAATTAAGAGTCGATAAATCGGCTGATTGGGTTCAAGAGAAATAGCTTCTTGGCTTGAAGTTTCAGGAGAGCATTCGGTAGATTTCCCGGGATAAACTGGGATATTAAATTTTAAAATGGTTCCGCAACCCACCTGTGAACTGACGGTCATTTGTCCCCCCATTAACTGCACAAAAGAATGGGCGATGGTTAATCCTAATCCCGTACCTTGTTGAGAATTTTGTCCGGTTCTAGTTTGCACAAAGGGTTGAAAAAGTAGGGTAACTTCTTCAGGGGCAATGCCCTCTCCCGTGTCTTCTATTTCAAAATCAATCACTAAGGGTTCTGAGAATGATTCTGAGCCAGAGGATAAATATGAACTTTGCTCCCGGAATGGGCTTGAGGGAGCAATCCTCACTCGGACTGAAACACCGCCCTCTTGAGTAAATTTAAGGGCATTATTAATCAGATTAATTAAAACTTGTCGTAATTTGACTTCATCGGTCCACACATATTGCGGCACTTCCGCTGTACGTTCGACTAACAGCTGTAATCGCTTACTTTCTGCCTGAAACTGAAACATCTCTTCCAAGTCATCTAGCAAGCGATGAAGGTTAAAGTTAGTTTCATGGAGGGTGGCGCGTCCCGCTTCTATTTTAGAGAGGTCTAGAACTTGGTTAATTAAGCTGAGTAAATGTTCGCCGCTCCGGGTGATAATTCCCAGATATTCTTGATGTTCTAAGGAGAGCGTTGAGGACCGATTGAGGAGTTGAGAAAAGCCTAAGATAACATTCAGGGGCGTTCGCAATTCATGGCTCATATTGGATAAAAAGATGCTTTTAGCGCGATTCGCTGCTTGAGCGGCTTCCTCTGCTCGTTGTCGTTCAATAATTTCTCGTTGGAGTTCTTGGGTGCGATCGCTGACTTGTTGCTCTAAGGTCCGATTGTAATCCGCTAACAGGTTTTCCGCTTGTTTGCGCTTAGTAATATCCTGAAAGGTAGCTACAGCATAATTAATTTTTCCCAGATCATCTACAATGGGGGTACTAGATACTTCGATGGAAATAACTTTATTGGAGTGATGCAGTTCCATATCATCAACAGTAACCGTTTCCCCGGCTAAGGAACGCACAATTGGCATTTTTTCTGTGGGATATAATTGCTTGGTTCCGGCCACATAAACCTGAGAAATTTCAGAAAATTGTTGATAATTAAGGTCAAAAATTGTATCAAATCCACTAAGTTTCTTAGAGATAGGATTGGCATAAGTGACTTGTCCGCTTGTATCCACGACAGTGACCCCAATCGGCATGGCATCGATAAATTGAGTCAGGCGACTTTCCCGTTCCTTGACTTCACCATAGAGTTTGGCATTGGCGATCGCGATCGCCGCTTGTCCCGAGAGTAGCTGCAACACTTCCAGGCGCTCGGGGGTAAAAGCGTGAGCGGTTATGCCATTTTCCAGATAAACAATGGCGGTAAGTTTTCCTTGATGCAGCAAAGCTGCACACAAAATTGACTTAGGTTGACGAGTCTGGATATAAGGGTCCTGGGTAAAGTTTCCCTCTTGGGTGGCGTCGTTAAGGACTACGGTTTCTCCCGTTCTTGCCACATAGCTGACAATGGATTGTGGCAGTTTCTGAAAACCTTGCATGGGGTGAGACTGTATCGCTGTGTTCTCTTCATTCCCCTCCACCCCTTCTGCTTCAATGACTAATTCTCCTTGATGCTCTAAAATTAAGTACCCTTTTTGTGCACCAATATTTTCTCGGAGAATATTCATTAACTTAGAACCCAGTTTATGGAAAACCATCTCTCCTGAAATGGCTTCTGAAGCTTTCATAATCGTCGCCATATCCAACGCCGAACTGGAATGACTCCCCGTGGTGGAAATTGGGCTAGAGATATCCGGATTACTGGGTTTTGCAATCGTCAATAACTCCGGATATTTGGCTTGTAAATCCTTGACTTTTGCTAAAGCCCCCCATAACTTATAGGAATACAGGGCTTCTTGCATATAGGCTTTAGCAATTAATTCTTTCCCTTGAGATAAGTAGAATTTAGCAGCGAGTTCATAAGCTAAAGCCGCTTCTTGGATATATTCGTTTTTTTTGGCCCCAGCAATAGCGCGATCATAGTAGTCCATCGCTTCAACAACCCGCTTTAACACGCGGGCTTTTTCAGCTTCTACTAAATCATATTTATGTTGAAAATTAACCGGGGCAGTTTTTACCCATTTTTGTAATTTAATTTGATTAGCATTAACCGACTCTATTAAATAATCAATATTCGTGTTCACTTCTTTTGGAAATATACTCAGAGTAACCAAAGAGTCATAAAACAAAAACACCGGAACATAAATCATCCCCAGCATTTTATCTAAATCTTGCTTTGCGAGTTTTGCATATTCGTGCGATTTAGCGCAATCATCAAATAAATAATATAAAATCAAACAATTTAAATGAACAACAAAAGCATCTAGTTTATTAAGAGTTTGAGAAAAAGTGAAAATATTTTGACTGTCTATCTTTTTATTGATTGGACTAAATTTATTCGTCAAACTCATCAGAACGTTCTGACAGAAAAATAAATGATTATTTAAGCTAGTTTTGGCTTCCCCCTCGCTCATAGTCTGACTGCAAATATCGAGTTCTTGTTGAAGTTTATTCAGTTCTAATCCACTAAAATATAAATACTGGCATTGATGATAACCGATAGCAATTGCCAGATATAAATGCCCCGTTTTTATTCCACTAATATAGGCTTCTTGCAGAGGTTCTATAGATTTTCTAAGATGGGATTTACAATGAACTAGGCATAACCCAATACCCACTAATATATAGGTAGATAATTCTCTAGTTTTTAATTTTTTTAATAAATCTAACGATATCATTCCAAATTTGTAAGCCGTTTCAAAATCATCGAACATTTTATTTGAAAGACAACCGTAACCCGTATAAGCAATAGTGGTCCAAGGAGTTTGGCTATAGTTAATTGCTCGCTTCATTTGTTCACAAACAACTAATCCCCACAAATTCCAAGAAACTAAAGAAGCCGAAGAAGCTACTGTGGATAAAATCTTCATTATCGCTAAATCGTGAGGGTCTGTCATTTCCGGTAAATTCAAAAAATATTTAGCTGTTTTATTCCCCACTCTTCTTTTTATTTCTTCTATCTTTTTCTTCAAATATGAGGGAGGCGGCGAATCGGGAAAATCTACCCCTAATAGTTTTAATCCTTTTAATCCAACTTGAACAGCTTGGATAAAATCATGTTGAGCCATACAACCTTGAATTTTTAGTTCATAAGCTATCACGTTAGTGAGAATATTTTTGCCTTTTTCAAGCAAAATATTAATTAAATAGTTCATTTGCTGAAAATTTAAACATAAATAACTAATTGTGGCTGCTTCTTGATATAATGTTAAAGTCAATTCATACTGAACTTCCCAACTATCCGACCCTAATAATTTTATACCTGCGTTTAAGTATTCTGCTGCAGCTTTATAAGCAAAAGCAGTTTTAGCCTTTTGAGCAGCCATTAGGTTTAAGGAAGCTAATTCATATTTTTGGGATTGATTGGACAATAAGCTTTGAGCTAAATTCAAATTATTGACGATATTAAATATTTTTTCTTTTTGTTGGCTTTTAGGGGTATTTTCAAGAAGAATTCTTCCAATAAATTGATGCAAGTAAGGTTTTTCTTGCTTTACAATTAGAGAATAAGCAGCTTGTTGAATTCGGTCGTGAACAAATTGGTATTCTAGGGAATGATTCAGGGATAACGTTCCGGCGATCGCCAATTCAATATCCCCTAAGTTTCCGAGGGGGACCACTAAATTTTCTCTAATTGCTGAATACAGCTCATCCGCCGTTTCGGAAATTGATTTTTCTAAGATTAAAGATAGCATCTCTAATTCAAAATGATTACCCAAACAAGCCGCTATTTTTAAAATTTGCTGCGTTTCCTCCGGCAATTTTTTAATTTTTATCGCCATCAGTTCAACCACATTATTGGTAAATTTTTGAGCTTGAATTTGCTCTAGGCTCCATTCCCAACTTAAACTCTTATTATCAAATCTCAAAAATTGATTTGCATATAATGACCCGATAAACTCTTTTATAAAAAACGGATTGCTTCCTGTTTTTAGACAAATTAACTCGGATAAAGATTGAACTTGATTGGTTCTAAAATGCAGAGTTTCAGCCATTAGCTGCGTGACACTTTCTACGTTCAAAGGAGACAAATAAATTTGAGTAATTCTTGTGTTAGATTTAGCGATTTTTTCCACGGTCAACATTAAGGGATGGGTGCGAGAAACCTCAGCATCCCGATATGCACCAATGACAAACAGCCCAGGAGAGCGATAACTCATCAGGTGTTGCAGCAAAGTCAAAGATGCACTATCAGACCACTGTAAATCATCTAAAAATATCACCAAAGGATGATCTGAGTTGGCAAAAACTTTAATGAAATTTTGAAAGACTAAATTAAATCGGTTTTGAGCTTCAGTCCACTGCAACTCTATCACAGCAGGCTGGGGTCCGAGGATTAATTCAATTTCAGGAATCACTTCAACAATCACTTGGACATTGTTTCCCAGAGCTTCTAAAAGTCTTAGTCGCCAATCTTGTAGCTGTGCTTCGCTTTCACAAAGCAGTTGTTTGACTAATTCTTGAAACGCATTAACCAGTGCGCTATAGGGAATATTCCGCTGATACTGGTCAAATTTTCCCGAAATAAAATAACCCCGTTTTAGAGTAAGCGGCTTATACAGCTCTTGGACTAAAGCAGTCTTACCAATCCCCGAATAGCCGGAAATCAGCATGAGTTCACTCTGCCGTGAAACTCGCTCAAATGCCCCTAATAAGGTTTCAATTTCTACTTCTCTTCCATATAGTTTTTGGGAAATTTGCAATCGTTCACAGATATCTCGCTCTCCCGGTACAATTTCTTCGATCGCCCCATTGGCTTCTAATTGCATTAGGCAGCAAACTAAATCCGCTTGAATGCCCCAAGCACTTTGATATCGGTCCTCCGCTGTTTTTGCAATCAGCTTCATCACAATATCAGAAAGGGGTTTTGGGATGTTGGAATCTACTTGATATGGCGATATCGGTTGCTTGGCAATATGACAGTGGACTAATTCTAAAGCATCAGTGGTATTAAAGGGTAGCCTTCCGGTAAGCAGTTCATAAAACGTCATTCCCAAAGAATAAAAATCCGTGCGATAATCCAGGGAGCGATTCATTCTGCCGGTTTGTTCCGGCGACATATAGGACAAAGTTCCTTCTAAAATATTCGGATTTTTTAAGGGGGTATGCTCTCCTTTTAAGTCAGTAGAAATCCCAAAATCAATAATTTTAAGTTCCCCGGTAGTGGGATTATAAACAATATTAGACGGATTAATATCTTTATGAATAATGTTAGCCGAATGAATTTGGCCGAGACTTTCCGCTGTGGCGATCGCAATTTCCAGGAACTCTTCCAGAGAAAATGGTTTCTCCTGCATCCAAATTTTCAAAGATTCCCCACCAAAGTCCTCAACAGACATCACTAAAGTATTTTTATAGGGTTCCAAACTTTCGGCCTGAATGCAACCCGGTAAGTTTAAAGACTTAGTAATTTGGTATTCCGTGCGATAACGAGCCAGTTCTTGTGGGGTGGGATAATTTTCTTTCAGTACCTTCAGGATAACTGGACGATTATCCACCTTTCTCAGGGCGCGATAGACCAGGGAGTTGGCACTTTCGTAGATTTGAGCAATAACTTCAAAGCCAGGAAAAGTCAGCATATCAAAATCATTCTCCTGAAAAGATAGAGCGGAGGGAATCCGTCTTTAAGCTAAATTGTGGCAATGACTTTAAAGCATCTTAACTGTAGTCCAAGATGCTTAGAGCAAGTATTTTAGTGTTTAGGGAAAAAGATAACATAAGCTGGACATTTTGCCCAGGGGGTTTTACCCCTCATTTCTTAACTTTAATGAAAGGTCAACCCATCTATCTCTAATATTCCCTTTTATGAAGACGACAATAAGTCAATCTTATAAAATAAAAGATGTTAACAGACCTCACTTCCACACAAGAGCCACCTATAGTAATGCAAGTACAGGTTTTGCAGTCAATACAACCTGTTCAATAATATCAGCCGCGCGGCTTACGCCTCCCGCCCGTTGAATTGCTTCTTGGAGGCCGAACGCCCGTTGTTTATAGGATTCTTCCCCCAACACCTTCTGAATCGCCGTTCGCAGCTTCGGAACGCTCAACTGCTTCAACGGAACAACTTCACCAACCCCCGTCCAAGCAATCCGTGATGCGACGCCAGGTTGGTCATTCATGATTGGAATGGCAACCATTGGAACTCCATGAGTTAATGATTCTAATGTAGTGTTTAAGCCTGCGGGAGTGATAGTAAGGCTTGCTTTTTTCAGCAGTTCTAATTGCGGTGCATAGCTAACAATAATTGGATTTCCTGGTAATTGAGGAAAAGATTCTACAGAGGCATTTCCACCCAGAGATATGACCAATTGAGCATCTAATCCTTCGCAAGCTGTAGCGATTTTTTGAAAAATATCTGACTGATTATTGAGAATACTTCCCAGGGAAGAGTAAATTAAAGGCTGACCCGTCAGTTTTTCAAAGGGAAATGGTACCACTGGTCGGCTGAACGTATAGTGATACGGACCCGTGAAATGAAAATGAGCCGGTAAATCGGTTCGGGGAAATTCAAACTCTATAGGTTCTTGACTAATTTGAGCCAGGTTAGAATAAATATCATTTGCTTCAACATGGGCGGGTAAATTCCACTGCCGGCGATAATCAGCAATAACTTCTCGAACTGGCTTGGTTAAATAAGTAAGCAAACGATAGCCAAATTTATTTCGTAAACGTCCTCTCCAAGTAGGATTATATTGCCAAGGAGTAGAAAAAGGAGGGATATTCGGATCTCGATTCATCACTACAGCACTACAGACGGTGATAAAAGGAATATTTAAAAAATCTGCAATGGTCCCACCATAGAGAGAAACTTGATCCACCAGTAATGCTTCTACCCCAGCTTGCTTAATCAGAGGGGGGGCTTGTGTCAGGTTGACAGCGGCATTTTGTGCGAGTACATCAATCGTATATCGCAACCCCGCTAATCCGTTAAGCTGTCCCATTTGCTTCAATTGTTCTGGAATTTTGCCTGCCGGAACTTCCTGTTCAGCCACGGGGCAAAATTCTAAGCCACTTTCCAGGACTTTATCCTTGGCATCAATAAAGTTAAATACAGTAACTCGATGACCCCGGCGAATCAGCTCAAATCCTAAAGGTATTATTGTATTAAAGTGTCCTGTAGATAAGGGACAAATAATTCCAAAATGGGTCATGGTTAGATGCTCCTTTGAGTTTAAAAAATTTGCGGTTTATTCCCCTTGTTTAACCCGAACGGTGAATTGTTTAACCACCCATTCTCGATAAGAATAGGCCGCATTTAATTTCCGGTCCTGGGGTTTTTCTTGGGCGATCGCCTCCGCTAACAGAGAAAGCGGATCAGACCCGCTATACCCCCGATATCCGGGCGGCGCAACAATCGGAGAATCAAGTGCCGGTAAAGCTAATCCGCGTAGTTCCGCTTCTCCCAGTGTGGCAAAGACTTTAATAATATCGACGCCCTCTTGATATCCTTCCGGTAAAGAGGGACAAAAGACAGCGACATCTCGATGTGCTACTCCTGGCGAAATTTCTACATACGCTTCGCTCTTAGCTTTCGGCCAAGCTTGCTCGATCGCCCAGTCGGATTGCAACTCTAAAATTGCCACTCTCAATGGATGAGAATGCAAATTGATAATTTCTAAAAAAATCGTTTCCCCTTCCTGAATTGTGGGATTTAAAGGGTCATCAAGGGGCTGAAATTTTCTCAAATTCTCAGGCGGTCCATCGGCTTCTACTGCGTAATCATACAGCTTCCCTAACCACTTAATTTGCAGATTGTCGAGTAAGGTAGAGGCTGAATTATAAAGTTCTTGAACCGCTTTGTATTTAGATAAATGGATTAACCGCTGAGTTATTTTTTTGGAGGCTTCGTGTTCATCTATTTTGACCGTTGGATTGATGTTTTTATAAGGAAGTCCGGCTGTATCGCAAATCTCATATTCTTCTTGATTGTTGATACAGAGCAAATAATCAATTTCTTCATCATCGGAGGAAATGCCTTGATGAGATTGGGAGTCAGTCCATTCTATCCATCCTTGTCCAAAGACATGGAAAGCGACTGTAAGAGATTTCAGGGCCTGGGTTTGTTTGGCGTAAATTTCCGGGGTTAATTTATTAGGAGGCAGTTGACTTAAAGCTATCTCGTCCGCTGTTGCTTGTTCTTGATGAAATAAGCACACTTGGCGAACTAATGCCGGTGGTGGGGATAGAAAAATCACTGGATCACCGAGGGCAACTTCTCGCTGTCCTACGATGGGTTCCAACTTGCAGACTGCCACGGTTGCATCGTATTCCACCACCTCAGCGATCGCAAGTCGGGTATCCGTTTGGCTAAAATCTCGGCTGCCTGTGGGATAAATTGCAAATGTTGCGCCTTTGCGAATTCCGGTGGCAATGCCTGCATTAATGCTAATTTGCTGTTTGGCCGGGTTGATTTTTTGAACGGATAAGAACTGGGTGACTGCGGTGCGATCGCGTCCAAACACCGTCCGGTCAAATTCTCCCAATAACATCGGTGTCTGGTAGGGAAACTGACTTTGGATTTTTGCTCGGATGCGATCGTAAATATCTTTATAGGTTAATCCCACATAATCCTGTCGCAAAGAATCTAGTAACCAGTAAGTGAGTGCGCCATGTCTTCGCTTCTCTTCACCGCAACGAAACCCATCCTCAAAGGCTTTTTCACTGGGGCAACAAGCAGCTAAAAAGACATAATCTTTTGATTGAGGAAGAGAGCCTAAATGCAGACTAGATTCCCCTCGGGTCACTTGTCGTAAAGAGCGCCAATTGTCCAATATTTCTTCCCGAGATGCCACCAAACTCTCAGTTTTTTGAGGCATTTTATCCAGAGTATCCGTTCCCCGGACTTTCGCTTTATCGCGAGTTGCACCTCCGGAATGGCAACTGTCAAAAACAACAGTCACTATGAGTCCTTTTTTCTCCATTTGTTTCAACAGCAAAGCTAACTCTAAATCCCGGAGATAACAATTAACTGGCTGACCCGACTCATCAAGTTGTCCGATATCGGTGGGAACTAAAGATTCATCAACCCCCGCTTCACCTTTGATTTCCGGATAAGCCGTGATGGTGCGGCCCCCGTGACCCGAGTAGTGAATATAAATGCGATCGCTTGGTTGTCCTATCTCCGTTATCTCCTTAAACTTAGCCACCATATTGGCATAAGTTGGAAGCTGTTCCGGCGGTTCCACAGGTTCTTTTAATACCGGATTGGGATTAGAAGCCGTCAATTTAAAAATGTGACTTTCAGGGACATTTAAGTTAATCGTTAAAAAGTTTTCAACGGCATTGACATCGTTAACAGCCCCTTGTAAATTATCGTAATAATTTCCATCAGATAACCGATGGGGCAAATAACAGTTAACTCCGATGAGTAAAGCGTAGAGGTTTGAGTCAGTCATTGATAATATTTAACTAAAGAACAAAAATTTTTACGTTTATCTTTTTTTTGACTAGATTTCTACCCCACCCAACCCTCCCCTTGCCAAGGGGAGGGCTAAGAACGAGTTGGGTTGTTGAAAGGCTTGCTTAAATCAGCCCACGCAGACGGGCTATCGAATTACACAAAAACTCGCCGAGACTCTAACAATTTTTGCCACCATTCATCAGCGAAACCGCGTGTTCCTGCATCAGAATATTGAATTTTCAGCGGAATCTCATCAATCCCTGCTCGATTTGCCTGAACCATCAAATCGGTAAAAGCATCAAATTTATGCCGTTGAGTTAAGACAATACAACCAGCACTACCGGGAACATTGGCATCAAAATGGATACCAAAATGAGAACGAGTGTATCCATCACTCCGATGGAAAACTAGGGGAAGAATATCAAAGAAATATCCTTCTATTCCGATTAATTCGGAATAGTGAGCGACAGTCGAAACTGTGATGGGGCCATTAACAATCATTTCCTCAGAGGGAAGCGGACCAGCACTCCGTTGCCAGTGGTCATCTGCACTTTGATATCCCGCTGCCCCACTGGTTGCCTCTGCTTCAAAAATGGAGGTCCCGCTTTGATCCAGAAGAGACAGACAGCCGGTAATCAACCAATTAATTTTATCTCGACGGAATGAGAAAACAAGGCTGGCGGGTAGGGTTTGCGGAGGTTTTTCATATTCAATTTCCAAGGGAATACTATCAATTCCCTGTTGTTTCAGGGCAAGTAATAAGGCACGGAACCGCGTGAAAGACTCAGAATTAATGATGCCAATTCCTCCCGCTGTTCCTGGAGTTCCCGCATCATTATAAAGTTGGAAGCCCCCGCGTTTCATATGTCCATCCTCGCTGGCTAAAACGTGGGGCAAGATGGGAAAACTCCAGCCATTGCTATCATCGGTTTCCAGCATCACATCTTCGGTACTGATGGCTAAATCCTGCATATCCGGGATTGGACCCATCGCCCTTGTCCACAAATGATTTGGACTTTGATACCCTGGACGCCCCGTGGTGGCTACCGCATCAAAAATTTGATTGCCATCGGCATCGAACAGGAACATATTCCCTAAGAGTAACCCCGATGAATATTTAAGCTGCATCTTAAAAACTGCTTTTGCAGCTTGTTCGTAAACAAAAGATTCGGAGGGAATCGGCAACTCTTCACCGGAATACTCTAATTTAAACGCTTCCCCTGGTTCTCCTGCTTTGGGCAAGCGCCAAATCGAGGAACCGGGATAACGCTTGAGAAACTTTTGCAAAATATCAGCCGTTGTGGGATTTTGCGTATCTGATTCTGAACCCCAAATCGGTAAAATGGGGTTTTTCAAATTAAATTGTTCGTGAGCGGTGAACGCTTCCTGAACCACCGTTTCATATTCTTCGGGTTTCGAGGTCCACTTTTCAAAATACATTTGCGGCATGGCAATATCACAGAGGTCATCCAGCAATTTCCAAGGAATTTCGGGATGATATTGGGGATTGCCAAAACTGGTGTAGCCTAATGTACCGGGTTTGACATAAGGGCGCAAAGCTTGCAGCAGTTGCTTGACATTTTCATGGGTGTTGACATTTTTTACTTCTTCTTCAACATCCAAAATATAGCCATCCAACTGACAACTAATCGCCTCGCGAACCGCTACAACTTGAACTTCTACATCCGGGGTTCCATAGTGATAGCCCCAGCCATAAACTTCGATTCCGGATTGATGAAATTGGCTGATAATATTGGTGCTACATTGGTCCGACCAAAACATGGAACGACTCTGACCATCAAATACTTTCAGATAGACGCGCTGGCAGTTGATAGCTTTGAGCTTTTCCAGATAGTCTGTGGGCAGAGAAGAAAGTTCCCAAATCCATACACCAGCAAAATGTTGAGCCATGATTATGTGTCTCCTATGTGATTATAAAACAAGGTAAAGTTCCCAGATTAAGGAGCAATTTCAAAGACATCACGCACCGACTGGGTTTCCACTCCGGATTCAGTGTTTAGCTCGATTTCATAAGTACCGGGCGGGAGATTTTCCAGAGTGGCGGTGCAGTGAGAACCATTTTCTTTTAAAGGGACGGAAATGGGTTGTATCTTAGAAGTTTTAGAGTGGATTCTAGCCACCATTTTTCCCCAAAAATCGCCCCCATTCCGGATAGTAGCTCGAATTTTAACGGGTTCACCGGGTAAATAAAAATCGTCAATTTCTAGGCTTAAAGTAACTGGTTCTGAGTCAGAGGGAACCTGTTCCGGGCCTCGGATAGCTGAGGAATCAAATTGCATTTGTATCAGACGCTGCTCAATTTGTTCCAGAACCGCTTTATTGGCTTGTAACGACCCATGATGTTCAGGAATAAAGGTATTGTAGTAACCTATATTCGCCATTTCCAGGGGAATTGCCGATACCCGAGGCACCGTATCGTCGCCATTTCCTAAATAATCAGGAATCGTTGAGGGGACGGTATTGCTAACCTCAATTTTGCCATTCATGAGGGTGGCAGACTGATAGGTGACCTGACCCGTTCCCACAAAAGGAACGAGGACATATCCGTGAGTTTGCCAATCTTTATCTTGACGATTCGCTTCCGCTGCGATGCGAATTTCTTCATGAAAAGCTCGGGCTGCAATAACCCGTGCTAAATCCAACTTCGGCAGAGCATCCACTTCCGCCAACCGACAACAACCGTTGGCAGTTTGCAGCATAGGATAAATGGGTAATAATTGATAAACGGAAGTAAAAGAGCGCAAGGCTTCAGTAAAGTTTACAAAGGCTTTTTTATATCCGTCTAAAAGGGAGAGAATCGCACTCACCGACCCTCGATAGGGAGTGCCAAAGGTAAACAATGCCTTGCAATCTCGCCATCCCCCCAAAACTTCCAGATAGTACCGACTGACTAAACCCCCCATACTATGGGCCAGCAGAATCACTTGGGCATCTTCATAGCCCGATTCTTGCCGCCACTTGTGCAGTTTTTCATCAATAAACTGCTTCAACTTCCGGGCCGAAATCCGGTTATCGCGCCGCCAATCGTAAGGGAATTCGTAATAGTTAACTAAATCGGGGTTCTCGGGAGACTGGGGATAAATTCGGAATTTGCCACTGAGAAGCAGTTCTCGTAACTTCGTGTATCCGTCAATCACTTTTGCCAATCCCGGAACCAGATAGAACTCCTGCATAACCGAGGTGGCAATAATTCCATCCTCCAAGTCATCCTGTTCCAGGACCAGAGATTCTGGGGATTTGACCGCATTCCAGAACGATTGTCCAGAAATTGCCCAGACATCCCGGCCATTTTTTTGCAACACACTGCCCGTAATCCCCGGTAGCAGCACAATCATATCTTTGAAATCGATCGGTGACATAGTCCTATGAGTATTTTTGTGTTGGTTCCCAGCCTGTAGCTACGGTTACTTTACCTCTCTTGTTGGAGAAACTTACATATCTGGGAGATAGCCTTTAGTAATCCCGTAAAGATGTTATCTAAGGAGTTTTTGTGTTTTTATCCCCATCTATTCTCAATAATTTTTGATATTTGAGAATTCAAGCCGAATTAAATGGATCCTTCGATGGAGCAACCTAAGACAACCTATTGGATTTTCAAGGATTTTGAGCGCGTTGCAATCACCTTGACAGGGCTAATAGCCTTTAGTTAGTCATCGCAACCAGCGACATATTATCAGTTTATAACTATGTGCAATATCTGATACCTAGCCAAAAGTACAGGTTTTCACCCGCTCTTCTAGTTAGTTTTTTACCTAGATATTTGATAGGATAAATACTAAACTAAAAGTCAGTTACTTTTTTAGCGCATCTTAATTAAGCTGGGTATATAGCGGTTCTCATTTCGGGGAGGTACAGAATCTTTCTGGGTTTCCTCTTGACAAGGGGATGACAGATGAAGGATCCCTACCACACTAATTTGAGACCTACTATAGACCCAGCTAATTTTTGTGGACTAACAAATTGCTATGATACTCCTCAAAGAACTGAAATCGTTTTGCAAGATGACTCAATACCTCTCAAGTGTGGGTTTAGTAGTTTCTGCTAGTATAATTACAGCAGATTTAACACTCCCTAAACATAGTTATGCGCTCGGCATAGGTAATCATAGTGATTATATTGATTGGGCAAACTTGTACGCTCAAAATGCAGGAACTTATGATGATTTCTTGAGCGCTCTTGCAAAAAGGGAAACAGGAGCAGGAAATCCCACTTACAGCAACACTAATAATCAATGGGGATTTATTGGCAAGTATCAATTTGGAGAAGCTCTGCTTATCGACCTAGGATATTACACCTCTGACGTTTACTACGGTCAATCAGGTATTGATAAGAACTACTGGCATGGTGAATGGACAGGAAAAGGAGGAGTGAACTCAAAAGAAGAATTTTTAGGAAACAAGAATAATGTCCAAGAAATAGCTATTCGGGAAGCTATGCAACTCCGGTGGAATCGTATTAACACACTGCTGATTGAACAAGGAAAATCGCTCGATGAATTTATAAATCAGCCAATAGAAGGAATAGCTGTTACTAAATCTGGAATTCTTGCCGCTGGTCATCTACGAGGTGAAGTTAATACGACCCGGCTACTTCTTGAAAATTACATTTCTCGAGATGAACAAAATACGTCTATTCTCGCTTACTTAAATGAGTTTGCTGGATATGACGTACCATTTTAAGTAGATAAAACCCTAGTGCAAGTCTAAATTAATTAGAAAGTTTCAAATAAAGTACAATTGTATTATTTATACTTTATTTCAAACATGAAAAATAATTTATGCTTGCACTTTAAAAGTGGTTGAAAAATATTTTTCAACCAATTTTAAAGTTTGTACTAACTACAAAATCTTAAAGTATTTTAATTAATTATTCGTAAGTTTTAACATTATCACAAATGCCGCGATCGCCCTCACTAACGTTAGGATTATTAGTTAGGTAACCATTTACCCAATCGCAAGCATCTACAAGTAGATTGCTGGTCAAATTCCACAAAATTAATTTTCCTCCTTTGTCACCGGAAGCTAAGCTATGGCCGTCTGGGTTAAAATCAAGACTTAAAACATCATTATCATGTCCATTATAGGTTTTTAGTTTCTTACCATCAAGGCTCCAGAGTTTAACACTTTTATCTAAACTAGCAGTAGCAATTGTTTGACCATCTGGGCTAAACCTAACTCGAAAGACACCAGCATCATGTGCCTTAATAGTTCTAATTAGCTTACCTTCATTTGTCCAAAGTTTGACGGTTTTATCGTGGCTAGCAGTTGCAATTATTTTACCATCGGGACTAAAAGTAATGCTATGAATAGCATCATTATGCCCTTCAAGGCAGGTGATAAGTTCCCCTTCAATTGTCCAAATTTTGGCTAGTTTACCCCAACTACTGGATGCAATAATTTCCCCATTAGGGCTAAAGACAACGCTATTGACTCCTGCATTTTTTTCATCCTGATGTGCGTTAATAATTTGTTTTTGCTTATTATCTAGTTTCCACAGTATAATTGTACCATCTTCACCAGCAGTAGCAATACTCTTACTATCCGGACTAAAACTCACCTGCCAAATCCACTGTTGTTCAGGTTTATAAAAAATATGTTGAACTTTATTACTCCCTTTGCTATCCCAAATTATTACATGACCATCATTAGTAGCAGCAGCTATTAGTTTTTCATCCGGACTAAAGTCAACGGAAGTAAATGCAGAATTTAAACTTTGATGCCTTAACACCTTAATTAAATTACCTGAACCATTCCAAAGTTTAACAGTTCCATCATGACTAGCCGTAGCTAATTTTTCTCTTTCATTTAGATTAAACTTAATGCTATAAATTTCCTGAAAATGAGCTTGTTTTATTGGTATATTATTTAATTTCCATATTTTTACAGTTCCATCCTTACTGCCCGTAGCAATCATGTTTTCATTTGGGCTAAAAGTAGCCTTCCATATCCAATCTTTATGTCCACTCAAAAAGCTATGTATTTGTTCACCATCTTTGTTCCAAATTATAATGGTTTTATCACTACCGGCAGTAACAATTTTATCACCATTTCGACTAAAATTAACGCTATTAATTGAATTAGAATGACCTCTTAATGTTTTTAACCATTTCCCATCAACTGTCCAAAGATTAACTGTTTCATCCCTACTAGCTGTAGCAACTGTTTGACTATCTGGGCTAAAAGCTACACTCCAAATCCAATCTGTATGATATCCCTTCAAAGTGTGTAGTAGCTTCCCATTATGATTCCAAAGTTTGACTGTTTTATCCTTGCTAGCTGTGGCAAGAAACTTACCATCGGGACTAACACTCAAGTTTAATATAGGCAGTTCATGTCCCTTAAAAGAATTTATTAATTTACCTTCTAAAGTCCACAGCTTTACATTTCCACCAACATCACCAGTTGCAATTGTTTGGCCATTAGGGGCAAATCTTACACTCACTATACTTTCAAGATTTTTTTTAGTTTCCTTAAGGGTAGTGATGTATTCACCTTTTCTTGTCCAAATTTTAACAGTTCCATCTTGACTGGCGGTTGCAATTCGGTTTCCAGTAGGATTAAATTGTACTTGATTTACCTGAGATTTATGTCCTATCAGGGTATTAATTTCTGTTCCAAACAAATTCCATAACTTAACAGTTTTGTCCTTACTTGCACTAGCAATGATATTGCCATCAGGACTGAAATTTACATCTAAAACTTCGTCTATATGTTTTTCTAGGCGGTTGTATTCTGTGACTTTAGTCATTATTTCTTGGAGAATTTCTTCTAATTTATTTTGAATATTTTCTTTTTCTTGATGTCGATAAAATCTTAAAAGTGGGGAAACACTCCTCATTTTTTTTAATGCTCTTAAATTTTCTAAGATACTTTCAAATTCTTGGTTTGATCTTAAAAGAGATTGACTGGATGAACTAAGAGCTTTAATTTCATTTAACTGTGCATTGTGCCACTGTAACCCTGCAAATCCTGCTATTAAAAATGCAAAAAGAGAAAATGTAGAGAGTGCAAATATAGTTTTGCGCCGTTGTCCATCGCGCCGTGTCACACTCCTTTCAATAAATTCATTTTCCTCTGGGCTAAACCCGCCCAAAACTTGATTAAAGTTCGGGTTTATTCGCAGTTCTAACACCTGCTCTAACTTAGATCCACTCCACAATTCATCCTCGGATTTTTTGCGTTTCCAGAGGTTCATGTCGTGGTTGAGGCGGTTGCGGATAGAAATGGCCTCTCTATTTTCCTTAATCCAGCCATTCAATTGAGGCCATGAAGTCAACAAAATTTCATGGGTAATATCTATTGTTGATTCTTTCGTTTCGGGAGAAAAATCACTAACTAATAAACTTTCATTAATGAGTTTAAGGAGAACCTGTTGCTCTAGCTCACTCGTAAAAATGGATTTGGAGGCTCTTCTGCGGACGGGTTTCCATTCGCCGCCGGATGCTGCATCTTCCCCAATGTCTACCAATTTTAGAAAGATTCTTTGAGTGGCTTGTTTTTCTTCGGGAGATAGAGTCTCATAGAGGGTATTGACGTGCTGTTGTAAGGCTCCTTGAACCCTTCCTAACTGGCGATAGGTGTCGAGATTGAGGGTGCGTTCTTGAATTAAATTCTGTTTAAGTTCGGTTTCCCAGAGGAGGTTCAGGGTGTATTGCAATAAGGGTAGATAACCTGCTTGTCCCTGAATATCTTTGAGAATTTCCTGGACTAATTCGGGGTTGATAAGGACTCCATGATGAGCGGCTGGCTGTTCGATCGCCAACCGCAATTCATCAGGCTGCATTTCCGCAATCATGGGGCGACTTTTATCGATAATTTTCACCAATTTGGGGTGCGGACTCAGTTTGTCCAGAAAATCTGCCCGCATGGTCCCGATGATTTTTACAGAGTTATTTTTTGTTTTATTTAAGTGGATTAAGCTGTTGATAAATATTTCTTGTTTATCACTCTGAGTCGTGGTAAAGAGTTCCTCAAATTGGTCGATCGCAATTAACCAATACTCATCCGATTGTTTGAGTTGGGTAATCACTCGATGCAGAGTATCGGCTTTCGCTTCTCGGGCAATTTGGGCATCAGCTTGTTTGTATTTACTGAGTAAACTAGCATAAAATGACTCAAAAGGGTCCCGGTCCGGCGTAAAGATGATTTTGACAAACTGTGAACCCCATTTCTGGCCTAACCAAGGCATCAAACCCGCTCTTACTAAGGAGGATTTCCCACTCCCACTTGCTCCCAGGAGTAAAATTAGGTTACTTTGTTCGAGTTCATTGACTAAGCTGGTTAAAAATTGGTCTCGGCCAAAAAATAGGTCTTTATCTTCACAGTCGAATTTCTTTAACCCTTTGTAGGGTGAGGTTTTGATAAACTCCCGATTTTTGATAGTCTCGCTGGAGTATTGGAGAATTTCCGTATGGTTGAAGGTGAGGATATTCCCATGTACTAAATAATCTCCTTGGATATAATCTCTTGCGACTGCTTCCGTATAGTTTCCCTCCGTTAGCTCAATATAATTTCCAGTTTTTATATCAACTTCTCGGTTGTCCGTATTATTTTCCATGATTGATGCCACCCTTTAAATTATTTTTATTTTTAAGTTCAAGGAACGGATGCAATAGAACGCCGTCCCTAAAGTCGGTTCTGATCCCCTATCTGGTTTTTACCAACTGTTTTAGGGGGATGTAATATCGATTCTCTGTCTTAAACAGCATGAGTTGACATGACTGGCTTAAATGTTTTGTGTTTTCTGCCAATCTTCTAAAGCACCGATGACAAAATGGGCAGCTGGATGCTTAAGACGTTGCTGAAACTCCTGGATGCCACTCTGGGCGATCGCACTCCTAATTTGCTCTGATAATCTGGGGTTATTTTCCATCCGCTTAACCGCTTCGGCTGCTATTTGCATTTTTCCTAGGGTTGTTTCTGTTGAATAAGATTGCCCCAGATAGTCTAGTGCAGATGTGTAAAAATAAGTAGCCAGTCTAATCAAGCTCCTTGAACCCTTGAAATTTCCATAAAAATGGTTTGGCGCTCGTTCGGTTGAAGTAATCGATAAACTTAAAGATTTGTTCAGATAGGTCATAGATAGAAGTGAATTCACCTCGTTTTAAAAGGCGACGGGTCAAGATACTGAACCAACATTCAATCTGGTTTAACCAGGAGGTGTGTTTGGGCAAATACACAAAACGAATGCGATGGGTTGGGTCGCTTAAAAAAGCTGAACGAGTTTTCATCGATTTCAAAATTCCTTTTTTCCCTTTAACACCCAGGTCGATATCTATCTGACAACGAGAGGCTACTAACTTAACTAGAGATTCACTCATATGAGTATTCAGTTGGTCAACCATAAAAATCCACCCGGCTTTGGGATCCGTATCAATTGTTTTAGTGATATGGTTGGCAAAATCTATTTCAGTACGAGTTGGACCAATAGAGGGTTCTATAACTTGCCCCTTATGGATATCCCAATTGGCTATTAAACTTAGAGTTCCATGTCGGATGTATTCAAACTCTATCCGTTTTACTTCTCCAGGAATCATGGATTGAGTCGGGTAAGCTCTTTCTAATGCTTGAATCCCCGTCATTTCATCGGTGCTAATCAAATGCACACCGTTTTCGGCTAATTCTGATGCGTTATTGTGTAATTCACAAATATTTTTTACCTGTTTTTGAAATGCTTCCCTATCTTTAGGGGCTGTATTTAGCCAGTATCGAGAGCGGTGAGGTTGAAGATCAGCCTCCTTTTAAAAAACGACCCACACTATAGCGGGAAATTTCTTTGACTATTCCTCTTTTAACGACTTCGGATGCCAATTCTTGGTGAGTCCATTCATTGATTGGCCGCTGACTTTGTGAGGGATGTTCACAGGCCACTGCCACAATTTGGACAATATTATCTACCGTAAATGTGGCGGGCTTACCGGAACGAGGTTGATCACTTAAAATATCTACAATCAGTTGAATTAATTTTTTATCGCTAGTTGCGGAGGTTTCGGCTTCCGCTAGAGTAGCTGAGGCATCAGCCCATCGTGCGCGCCACATCCGCACTTGATTCCGGTTCATTTCCAACCGATTGGAGATTTCGGTATTATTGATTCCATCAGCGGCCCACAAGACTAACTTGGCCCTTTCTACTAACCGATGGGGATTAGTTGCCTTGCGCGATATTTGTTCTAGTAACTGATGCTGCCTGTCCGATACTGTACAGACTTTAGCTTTTGGAGTAGGCATGATTGATTACGTCCAGATAGAAGCGTGAGGCGAGGGCCCTGATAGGGGTCCCTCTGCCTCTTCATCTCATTATAGCTGATTATCTTCTTTTGCACATCTGCACTAGCAATTTTTGCAGTTCTGTCGCAGCATCGGCAAGATTGGATTGTGGGTTGCCTGAGCTGTAATTGTTGTTATAAATATTATAATTTCCTGCTATTTTTTCCGTATAGTTACCCTCTTTTATCTCTGTAAAATTACCCTTGCCAATTTTAATTCGGCGATTATCAGTAATTGTTGTTGTTTCCGTTTGGGTGATGGGTTGAACCGGAGGGGGCGCGGGTGCAATTTTTCCTGATTCTTCAAGCTCTTTTATCCCAGAAAAAGCATAGGGGCGGGGTCTGGCTTTCAGTTTGGGGGTATCGGCTTCGTCCATTCCTTCTAAAGCGATGGAGGCACAACCGATTTCAAAACAGCGTTCATAAGGTTCCCCTGCCCCTAAAGCATCATAAAATCCAGTGGCAAATTTGATGGCGGCTTCATCGCCAATGGGTTGATTCATGCCTATTAGATAATCAATATATTGGTGAATCACTTCGGCTTGGATTTCGCTATAACAAGCATTCAGTAAAACACACTCGATTTTGGTTTGAAAGAGTTTAAACAGATAAGCTAAGGATTTGCTACTCACTAACTGGGTTTGTCCGGATTCGTTTTCTAAAACCAGTCCCTCGGTTCCCACTCCATGCCCGGAAAAGTGAACGATCGCCGGTTGATACTCTAATAAAGTACGTCGCAAGTCATCGACTCGGACGGCCCCTTCACTGACGATTTGAAAGCAGTCGCGGTATTTGGACCGCTTCAAGGTGGCTTGAATTTCTCTAACTTCGCGATCAAGTCTCAGTCTGGTTGTCCCTGGTGGATTAACCGATAAAATCAGAATCGTTTTCATGGTTGAAGCCCCTGCTTAATTTCGCCTCACTTATAGGTTGTTGGAATTTGGGCAACGGGAAAAGTCACCAAAAAGGGGATAAAAAAGTGGGCCCTGCGGTTTTCCTTACACCCACTGTACGCAGATCAACCCCAAGACAGGGCTAACCAATCGGTTAGTTTCTAACCTATCCGAAAGATCAGCCCTCACCTGACCCTGGATGGGGAAAAACCTGTACTTTTGGCTAGGTGTCACGCACAATGATTGGTAGGCAAGACTTCGGAAAAGGCTGGGGCCAAAAATTAACCACAGATTTCAGGGACTTTCACAAAGATTGGGGCTGTAAAATCTGTGTAATTTGTGGTTAAGACCCACATTCCGCAGGTTTAATTGCTAAGTTTTTATTTTTAAAAACCTTTGTCCATAAAGGGTTCCAGCGATTTTATAGAAAATTTATGGGAACAATGGTCCTTAACCGGAGTTTTTGGGCTTATTGAGAATATTCTCAATAAAAACCGCATTTTTTGAATGCTTGCTCCAATGGAGAAAGTTATAGAAAACCTTCTACATAAAACAGTTGAGAATCATGGAGGGAAAGGTTTTTAGCGATTTTTAAAAAATAATCACTTCACCAAAAAAACTTGCGTAGACATTCCCGATAAGTATTTAGGCTTATGCGGAATGTGGACTAAATGCACTGCCACTAACTAATTTTGACCTCAACCCCGGGGTACTCTTCGCTGGGAACTGGCTCAAATTTTGATGGAATAGCCTCCTCCAGTTCATCCAACCGAACTAAGGTGAGGCCCAAGTCTCCTTTCCTGCGTACCCAGCATTGCCGCTTATTCCGGCCAAATCCGGGGGCGGTTCTGAAGCTATCTGCACCCAGTCCCCTATCTGCCAAGGCATCGTGTAAAAATAAGTTGTGTAAATTTTATCTGGAATCCTATCTGGATAATGCCTCCAAGTAAAAATTAGTCAGGTTATTTTTACATGACTCCTAACGGCGATCGCATCGGTGTCGGGGAATCAATTTCAGTCAGGACCACAGTGCCCTCTAGGTTTTTGATGGAGTTAGTCCAGTTTTGTTCGTTTGGCTAGAAGGGATAGAAGCCGAGCGCACAAATCTCTCAATTGCGACGTAGACATCAACCGCCGATCCGAGACACCATACCGGCCAACAATTAACTCCCGGATTGCTTCTAAGCCTGTCCCCTGTTGGATTAGTTGCCCGATAAGCTCAGTCGTTTCCCTTGTCACCACCGGGTCAGGGAGTGGGCGAACATCCTGCAAAGAATCCAGAAGAACCCGTGGAGTCGCATCAAATTTAGCCTTTTTATCAAAGGTTACATAAAGCCGATCCAGCGGGTCAACTGCCACAATCCCCTCCCTCTGCTCCGTGCCACCATAAGCAGTGTGATAGATGCCGCGAATGCGATCGCCGGTTACAAACCGAGGGGGTAGAGTACCCGCATCGGTTCGGTCACCGGCGGGGGAATTAGCGGTGGAGTTGATGTCATCCTCGGGTTGTTCACCTTCGGGGGAATCGCTGGATGAGTCGATGTCCTTCTTGGGTCGTTCACCGGCGAGGGAATTGATGGGGTTTTCTCCATCGGAGGCGATCGCTCTGCCCTCCTCGGTTTGTTCACCGGCGGGGGAATTGATGCCCTCCCGTTCTTTTCGGGGGGACTGATCTCTGCTTCCTGATCCACCCCCTACTGATCCACCCCCTACTGATCCACCCCCTACTGATCCACCCCACCTATAAATAGATCTATTTATAGGCGGGGTGGATCGGCCCCACACTTGACCAGGGGTTGGATCACTCTCGGGTAGAGTGGGTGCATCGAGGTTTTCTACATCGGAGGCGATCGCCTGACCTGCATCGGGTTGCTCACCAGCGAAGGAATCCTGTGTACCCTCCTCGGTTTTTTCACCAGCGGGAAAGTCCGTGTCCTCCCCTTCTTTTATGAGGGACTGATCCTCCCCCACTGATCCACCCCCTGCATAAATAGGTCTATTTATAGGGGGGACTGATCCGCTCCACCCTTCACCAGGGGTTAGCTCATCCGGGGCTGGATCACTTGAGAATGAATCTACACCGGCTGGAGCATCACTCGCCGGTCGTGTTCCACCGGCTAGATCACTCCCCGGAGAATCCGAAGACTTCAACACCTCGCCGTCAACCCAAAGATCAAAAACAGTCCAGCGCTCATCCTGGGGAGGAACAAAACGGTAGAAGCGTTTGACCCCTTCAGGAGTGCGGCGACGCGAACTTGTCAACTTGAGGTCCATCAAACCCAGAAGCTGCTGACAAGTTTGCATCGCACTCACACCGGAATTAATCTTGACTCCCAAACAATCCTTAATCGACTGGCGACCCGATCGCGCCAGAGTCACAATCCCTTGCACCTCCGGCGAATCCGCAGTAAACTCCTTGTCCGGGTCTAGCAACCGCTTCACCCCCAGAAATTCCAACATCCTCGCCTTCACCGAACGGCATTTAATATCCGGCAGATGAAGGAGTGGGCGAGACAGCAGATGGTCCAAATCGCGCTTATCCTGAGACTCAGCAAACTTCGCGAACAGGAGATAGAAATTCAAGCGCCATTGTTTGTGACGGCCCTCATCATGCTTTTTAATTAGGGAGGGGGTCAATTCCTCAATCCCGCCAAAGTCTTGCGCGATGCGGTAGCGCTCACACTGGTGCTGCTCGGCCTCCGTTTTCTGAGCCTTTTTATCCAACTCCCTGAACGTTTCCGGCTCGATTTCCAAAGCATCAGCCCGTTGTATGCAGTGGTCCGCCCAATTTTTATCCCGAGCCATCTTCGCCGAGTTGGAGATAGCTTTGGCCCCCTCTTTATCCAGGGAATCAACCGGAATGACCCGCACCCCCTCCGATTCAAACAAGGAGATAGCCGCCTCTCGGTAGCGATAACAATCCCGGTTAAAGCGGGCTACTTGTTTGGTCCAAGTGCGGAAGCATACCGGGTCATGGGCTTTATCAATATTGAAATCTACCTCCTGAAGAATTCTCATCAATGCCGAAACTTGTCGGTTTTTGCCCGCTCTAATCTTCCGGTAGTCACTCGACCCATTGGCGATGGGTTTCGCAATTTTGGGGATAAACAAATGCCGGTCTACCCTCGCACGCACCCGGTCAAGTCGCTGCCGATATTCTCGGACGCTGTTGAGTCCAGCGGAAATGTCGCAAACAGCAATCCATCGCTCAGTCTCATGTAAGCTAACCGCGCTGCTGATTGAGGTGGAACTGAGCATCACATCACAGTCACGCGCTAACTCATTAATGTGTTCGATGTCTGCATCAGAGTTGTCAGTCCCCAGAATTTGCTGGTCAAACCGTTTGATGCGGATGCCAGGAAACTCCTCCTTAAGCATCCGCTCAATCGTCTTCGTTCCCCATTTTGATTTAGTTTGCGCCCCCTCTACGCTGAACCAGAGGCACTTATCCTGGGGCTTAGATTTCAGGATTTCAACTGCTTTGTTGTAGATGTCGGCGGGTCCGTTGTAAAGGTAAGCATTGTATTTATGCTCATGCTGGAACTCATTGACCACCACAAATGGCTTGATGGGGCATTGCAACGCATCTTCGTCGTCACAGGCTTCTCGGGCGATCGCCATCAAAAACTCAACATCTAAATTGCTGATGTCGGCGCTTATGGCTACTACTAACCCATTGGACCGGACTAAGACATCTTGGATGAGGCTTTTAAACGTGGTGATAATCCAACCGCGATCTCCTCGACAAGTTGACCCTCCTAACATCTGTTGCAAGGTTTGGTCAAACTCGTCAAGAATCACAATCCCATCTAACCACTCAGACGGCAGTTTTTCAGGCCCCAGTTCAGTTTGGCGAACCCGGGTAACCTGGGGTGAGGCTTTACCAAAGGGCTTTACCGATTCAACACAGCAGGCGAAACCATAGACTGAATCTCTAACCCCCTCGCCGTCATCAATATATTGCACCCCAAAGCGAGCAGCTAACTCCCGTCCGGTGGATTTGCGGTTGGTGATAATCAGACACCGTGACCCCTGTTCAATTAGGGGGACCATCTGATCCCGGATGTGGTCCGTTTTCCCGGTGCCGGTGGTCGCCTTCACGATTCTCAATCCTGAATAGGGAAGTCCTTCGATATCGCCCAGATAGCGGCGATTTACTAGGATGTCTGGCTCGTAGGTGAACTCCCAGGGATTGTAAGGATAGAGGGACTCACTAGAGAATTTGCACCCTTCTAGGTCATCATCCCCAGTCTGGACAAAGTAATCATCAAGACCGCATTTTTCACCGTCGGGGGAAGGGATGCGGATGAAGTCAACGAGCGCCCCTTCCTTTCTGAGCAGATAAGCCAGGGTGTTCGAGGCTTTTCCAACGGCTATTTGAGTCGTGAGTTTGGGGTCAAAGTCAAACCCAATATGAATCCTGCGCCCCTTCAGCCCGATGGCCAAAAGGTCAGGGTGCAGTTTATCTTTATTGCTGGGGTCCCGGAACATCCAGACCCCACCCAACCCAATCGCGGCGTGACCTCGGGAAAGACAGGCGGCATCTTTCTTGGCCCCTTCCGCCAGGATTAACGGGATAGAAATGTTTTCTTGAACCCACTGCCAAAAATTCCCCCCTGGATAGGGAACGCCACAACGAGCGCTGACTTGAGCGGCAATTTCCCCGGGGACATCGAAGTAATAGACCCCATAGGATTCGTGCTTGGGGGACTCGTATTTGTTGAATTTCCCAGGGACGACCACCCAGGAATTATCCTCTAATTTTTTCCAGGATGGCCGGGGGTGGAGGGGTTTGACTTGACTCCATAAGCTCTCCTGTTCCCAGCCGGAGGAGGGAGCCAGATTTTTGCAGCGCCAGATGCCATCTTCTAGGAAACGGTAAGGCTTCTGTTCTGGGGGGGCGACGGGGTTGCCGCCGGATTGGGTGCGGCGAAGTTTTGGGCTATAGAGCACGCGGTCTAGTGCTGCTATGCCTTCATAGATTTGGAGATTGGCGGCAATCATCACGGGGTCGATGCCGGAGGCTTGCCAATCTGCGATCGCCCAGTGCCGGATAGTGGAGAGAGTCGAGGGGTAGACTGTGCTCATAGCTCATCCCCTCCACCTACTCGGTCTAAGGTGGGCTGAAGCGGAGGCGACGGCGGGGAGAGTTTTACTTGCCCGATCCATTGCCACCTTTGACACCGGCAGCTCTGAAACTGGGCAAGAAAACGGGTAAATTTTTCGCGGAAAACGGGACTTTGGCATTGGCGACATCTACGGAGATGCCGCCACTGGACGAGTGGGCGTTTCTCAAGGGTAGACACTGGACTGCTCCTTTTTTGGAGCTGTCCCCTTTATCTATGCCTCAACCTGTGTTAAACTTAATTTACTTAATTTAAAGAAAAATTGGGTTGAGGGGCTGCTTCCTTGCTCGTTTACCAGACGAGCATTAGATTTTGGGGACAGCTCTTCTTTTTTTTGTTGAACAACCGGAAATTTTTTGGGAAAACTTTGGGTCATGAAATTAAACTTTCTGACCCTTTAAAGGACTAATAAATAGAAATTTAACTTTTTGAACCTTTGTCCTGTAAAAATTACAGGGTTTAAAGCTATCATCAATTTAATTCATTTATTAGTACCGTTTTGGAGTTACTTATCAACTAAGCCAGAAACCTTGTGGGGTCGGGAGAGGAAGTCGAGTCTTCATTCCTCCTGGGAAGAAAATTTGGCACAGAGAGACTCCATTACCCCCACCTCAGCATCAATTTTGTCTAGCCTCTGCCGGAGTTCAGAGGCTTCGGCTTGATTGCGCTCAATAGCGGTGGGGTGCTTTAGGGTTGGCAGTTTGGCGGAGATTGCGTCTATTGCAGCGAGGATTCGCTTGCGGTTGGCGATCGCCCCGCTAAGGAGGAGGGCAAGTGCTTTTTATTTGTGCAGACTCCGAGGGTGAGACAATGGTTAACTCACCCCTACCGATTCTCTCCACGAGCTCTGAGCGGCTAAGATCTAGCGAGTTAGCAAGCACATCCAAGCCTTCTAACCCTTCAATAGAAATAGAAATAGTCGTCCGAGTCTTTGGTCGATCATACAAAGACGGTCTGCCCCCAGGGTTCTTTCTCATTTATTTAGTCACTCATATTTTTTTTCTGTCTTTCCTTAAACTTATAGCCATATCTAAGCCCTTGCAACTAAAAATGATACAAAAGTTAAAAAAACCTCTTGGACCCCTGTTATGCCTAAACTAAATTTAGTATGCACGAAACTAAAAGACAAGAGTTTGATACCCAAAAACAATCGCTGCGCTCCCGTCGAAAGTCGCGCAGCTACGTTAGTTTTCACTCCTCAGTGAAAACTAACGACCATTTTATCAGTGCCGAAACCCATCGGCTACTACGCCCCCCTTGCAGCGTCCGCGTTCGAGTCAATTTTGGGCAATGGCGTAAAGCTGAGCTTCCGAGATACAGTAATGCTTTGCGCCATCACCAGTCAAGCAATCGACGCCAGCCTCCAGCCCTTTGGCAAGGAAGATTGCAGCCTAAAATATGCCTTCGCCCTAGCCCGAATCAACCCCGACCCCCAATCCCTCCTAGGGGCGCTGCTCAATCAGCAAGGAGAGAATATCCTCACCCTAGATCAATGGGTAGAGTTCCTCGGGTAGTCCCAAACTCTGGCCGCTGCTCATGTATTTAGTAGCTGGGGGTGGGCGATGAACCTTCAGAATTTAAAAGAAATTTTCGTGAGTCAGTCCGAGTTAACCCAATTAGACTATTTGACCCTTACCCGCTTTACCCGTTGTAAGTCGGTTAGCCGCGATGGGCCGGTGAATCGGTCAGATCCTGCCATTTGTGTAAGTTATCTATTCCAGTTCGGAGCGAGGCACTGCCAACCTTGTTCGAGATTGCGATACACCTGCCACGCCGGAAGCTCATGGGTTCATCTGTTTTTGCATAGATGTTTGGAATGCATAATTATCCGACTGAGTATTCAGTGAATTGCCGTTTAAAGGGGGAGTGAAACCCAATGACAATATCAGAGTTGGGTACTCCCATTTTAACTAATTGTTCAGCCACCGAGTCTTCAGTCCCGTTATACTGAATCCAAATTTTACCCGCTTCAATATCAAAGTGCATCACCGGACCAAATATCCGTTTATCTCCATCCCAACCTACATAGTTTAACTGATAATGGTCATTTTCATTATCAAAAATAAGCTGGGTTTTTACCGCGTCCCCCTTTCCAGAAAGCTGGGCGTGTTCCTGCAAAAGTTGCTTGACAATTTGTCGATATTGTACTAATTTATCCATGACTGAATCTCCTCTAATTTAGGGTCATAAACCACCAATTTAACCTGATAACGTTTTAAGGTTCTTTGGATGAAAGGAAGTTGAAAAAAATCATAATAGGTGTCAACGGGAATAGCTAAATACACCAATCGGTCGGGTTCTTGTTCTTCGAGAGCTTGACAATAATTAAGATATTGTCCTAATGCGGTGTGAAAACTACTAATATCAGAATCACCGATAAAGCTTTTGATTTCCACAGCAATTTTATCCGCCCCCCGTTCTGCTGCGAACGCAATTTCTGCCGCCAAATCAATTTGTAATTTTACGGCTTCACTAATCCGAATCGTTAAGGGGTCATGAGTAATATTCCATCCCTCTTTAATCAAAGCATTTTTAACCTGCTGATGAAAAACATCTCTAGCCATGTTGGGTATGAATTGAATGGACCCTAAATTATAGATTATCCATTATCCTAAACCTGCTCTATAAAACTTACACAAACCCGGACATAGCCGGATATTGAGGTTTATTTCTTGCTTCATCCGGGACTGTCGGCAGCACCCCGTCCACAAGTGTAATCGTCGGAACTCGGCGATTTTTCTAACGTTATGCTGGCATTCAAGTCTCTATCAATCTTCAGACCACAGTTCTGACATTCAAAAGTCCGTTGGTTTAGGGGCATTTTTTCTCGATGGTTACAATTAGAACAGAGTTGACTGGATGGATAAAATCTATCGGATTAAACTAAGCCGGGCAGTCGCCCACCCGACTCGTCTTCAGAACCGTGCGTGAAAGTTTCCCTTCACACGGCTCC
>NZ_JAMXFA010000027.1 GCF_025370785.1 Laspinema olomoucense D3b | reverse complement strand
GGGGGGGGGGTGGGGGCGGTGGGGGAGGCTGGGGCGGAGGGGGAAGATGGGGGAGAAGAAACGACAGCAAGTCGGGACGTTGAACATCTCCCCTATCTCCCCTATCTCCCCCATCTCCCCCATCTCCCCCACCTCCCCCATCTCCCCCACCTCCCCCATCTCCCCCATCTCCCCTATCTCCCCCACCTCCCCCATCTCCCCTATCTCCCCCACCTCCCCCATCTCCCCCACCTCCCCCATCTCCCCCATCTCCCCCATCTCCCCCATCTCCCCCATCTCCCAATCCATCATCCCACTAACAAATTCTCCTCCGGATAGCGGATGTTACTCGGTTTGGGGTCTCCGATGATGGCGCTCATGAGCATGATCATTCCCACCCGGCCTACATACATAGTGACGATGAGTACCAGTTGGCCTACGGTGGAGAGATCTGCCGTGATACCCATCGACAAACCAACAGTGGCAAAGGCGGAGACCACTTCAAACAGAAGCGCAATAAATTCGCTCTTGGGGTCGCTGATTGTCAGCACAAGGGTGGCGAGAACGACGACACCGAGGGAACTAACGACCACGGCAACGGCTTTCAAAATCAGTTCGGGGGGAATTTGACGATCAAAGCAGAGTACCTGGGTGCGTCCCTGGAGTACGGAACGGGTGCCGCTTGCCAGTACCCGCACTGTGGTGGTTTTGATGCCGCCTCCGGTACTGCCTGGAGAGGCCCCGATAAACATCAAGGCAATGATGATAAAGAGGGCCGCTGTGGTCATTTCACCGATATTAATGCTGTTAAATCCGGCGGTACGGCTGATGACGGACTGAAACCAGGCGCTGAGCAGCTTTTCGAGGAACCCGACATTTTTCAAGGTTTCGGGATTTTGGGATTCGGTGAAGAAAAGGCCCAGGGTGCCTACAACTAGCAGGATCAGGGTCGTACTGGTGACGATTTTAAAATGAAGGGAAAAGACGACCCGTTCGCGACTTTTGGAAATGCGATCGCGTACCCACATATACATTTCCATGATGACTTGATAGCCAATCCCCCCAAAAATCACCAACAAGGTGATCACCAAATTCACGGGGATGGATCCGGCATAGCCGATTAAATTATCAGCAAACAAACTAAACCCGGCATTGTTAAAGGCGCTAACGCTATGAAAAATTGAAAGCCAAAAGCCCTTGTCCAAGCCAAAGTCTGGGGTAAAAACGAACAGGAGTAAGAACGTCCCGGTTAGTTCAAAGATTAAGGTCATGGCAAGAATGGAACGCACCAAGGGGACCACCCCGGACATTTCTGTAGTATCTAAGGATTGTTGAAGGGCTACGCGATCGCGCAATCCCAAGCGCCGTCCCAGTAAAAGCAGCAAAAAGGTGTTGACGGTCATGTAACCGAGTCCACCGAGTTGAATCAGCAAGATAATGAAAAATTGGCCCAATCCCGAATAATGGGTGCCGGTATCAACGACGACTAAGCCGGTGACGCAGACGGCGGAGGTGGCGGTAAATAAGGCAGTGACGAAATTGTCCCAGGTCCCATCACTGCTAGAGATGGGCAGCAGCAGCAGAATGGTGCCGATCGCAATAATTACCAGAAAGCCAAGACAAATGGTTCTAGCAACAGTCATGATATTTTAGCTGTTAGATTGTTTTGATTTTAGGCCGAAGGGTTGATCTCTTATCAACTCCCCGGCAGTCTGGGGCAATTTGTTTGTAAATCGGCTATTTTATCTGGATGCTACAGGGACCTCGGTGATCCCATTTCCTCGTGGTTCTTCCCAAATGGTTCTAACATCCCTGTTTTTGAATTTGCCCTTGCAAATAGGCGTCGGGTTCCCTGGTGTCCAAAAGGCCAAATTTTAAGGGTTCATCCCGCCGGATGGTGGTGGGGTCTGTCCCAGTTATTTGGCGAGTTGTCGGGTTCATCCGGTGAGAAATACTTCCTCGGCGATCGCCTCATGGGGGACATTTTGCCAGTCTAATATTCTCTAACGGTATTATCCCACTTTTCATACCCTTCTAATACCAAATCCGGTTGTTAAAAGTCGTTTTTCTCTCCAGCCCGCGTAGGCGGGCTACCCTTCACCGAAGCCGCTAGCGCGTCTACGTCCGTATAGACCCACCCTTGAGGGTGTGGGTTTTTATAGATCTATCACAACCGGATTTGATATAATTCATTAATAGGCCGCGAAATATATAGACCTCTGGCAAAAAAAAGGGAATTGCTCCCCCTTTCCCCCCCATTAATAACGCCTATCGGCTTGAAAGAATTTTGCAAGAGGTCGAATATACTAAAATGGCAGCACAGACCGAGAGGAAAATAGGAACAGCGTATCCCCCAAAAATCTGATAAGTCACGTTTAGTTTTGAGAAATCCCTGCGATCGGGTAAAGGGTTTGCTAACATCAGGCAGATTTTTCCAATGGGTTCGCGATCGTTTACAATAGAGGCTGCTTTACTGTAAGCCAAGGGCTTCTGAGTGTTGACCAGCCATGATGACGAGCAACTTGTACGAGCAAATTCAGCAGTTTTACGATGCTTCCTCCGGACTCTGGGAACGGGTTTGGGGGGAACATATGCATCACGGGTATTACGGCGAGAGGGGCGATCGCCGGTTGGATCGACGACAGGCACAGATTGACTTGATTGAGGAACTCCTGGCTTGGACTGGGGTGCAGTTGTCTAAGGACCTCACGGGCCGGGTTTCCACGATTTTAGATGTAGGTTGCGGCATCGGTGGGAGTTCTTTATACTTAGCACAAAAGTTTAACGCCAGCGCAATCGGAATTACCCTCAGTCCGGTCCAGGCGGCCCGGGCCACAGAACGAGCCAAAGAAGCTGGAATCCCGACCTCCTCGGGTCTGGAAGGGGGGAGCATGACCCCGGGTCCAAGGGCGGAGTTTCGCGTCGCCAATGCCCTAGAATTGCCCTTTGCAGATAATTCCTTTGATCTCGTCTGGACCCTGGAAAGCGGCGAACATATGCCGGATAAAAAGAAGTTTTTACAGGAATGCTATCGGGTACTCGCCCCGGGAGGCGCGTTGATGATGGCAACTTGGTGTCATCGTCCCGTTGCACCACCCTGTGCACCCCTAAGCGATCGCGAACGGCATCAATTAATGGAAATTTACAAGGTTTATTGCTTGCCCTACGTGATTTCTTTACCCGAATATGAGACAATTGCCCGAGAAATTGGATTTGAAGGGATTCAGGTGGCAGATTGGTCTACAGCGGTGGCCCCGTTTTGGGATTTAGTGATTGATTCTGCTTTTGACCCCTCGGTCCTTTTGGGATTATTATTATCCGGTTGGCAAACTATTCAAGGGGCGCTTGCTCTGGGGCTGATGCGTGATGGATATAAGCAAGGGTTAATTCGATATGGGTTACTCTGTGGAACGAAATCCTAACTTTTATTAAGCGTTTTTGCTGTTGTGGTGAGTCTATTTTTAGCGAGATTATGAGCCAAATTTCTCCCTCTCCCCCTGCGGTTTCTCAACCGGCTGAAATGAATATGGTCCAGAAATATGCCCCTTGGCTCTATTCATTCTGGAAATTTACCCGCCCTCATACAATTATTGGCACCAGTTTGAGTGCGATCGGTTTGTTTGCGATCGCCCAAGCTTTTTCTGGGGACAGCCTCACCGGAAAAGCCCTCTTGCCCTTATTTGGGACTTGGTTTACCTGTTTGTGTGGGAATGTTTATATTGTTGGATTAAACCAACTTTTTGATATTGAAATTGACCAAATTAATAAGCCAGAATTACCCGTAGCAGCCGGTGAGTTTTCCCGCAAACAAGGGCAATTAATTGTAGGAATTACGGGCATTTTAGCGATTGCTTTAGCTTGGTTACAAGGTCCTTGGTTGTTGGCAACGGTGGGAATTAGTTTGGGCTTAGGAACGGCTTATTCCTTGCCGCCCATTCGCTTAAAACGCTTTCCATTTTGGGCGTCTTTTTGCATTTTTACGGTGCGCGGGATTATTGTTAATTTAGGGTTATTTTTACATTACCAATGGGTGATGCAAAAAGAGGGTTTGGTGATGATTCCCCCTTCAGTATGGGCCCTGACTTTGTTTGTCTTAGGCTTTACCTTTGCGATCGCCATTTTTAAAGATATTCCCGATATGGAAGGCGATCGGCTTTATCAGATTAGCACCTTGACCCTACGTTTGGGAGCGCGTACTGTCTTTGATTTAGCAAGATGGGTAATTGTCATCTGTTATATTGCTACCAGTGTAGCTGCGTTTTTCTGGTTACCTCAAATCAATCCCTTCGTGTTGGCGATCGCGCATGGGGTGGCATTGACGGGGTTATGGTGGCGCAGTCGTGAGGTAGATTTAGAAGATAAAAGCGCGATCGCCGCTTGCTATCAATTTATTTGGAAACTGTTTTTCCTGGAATATATCATGTTTCCCGTGGCTTGTCTGTTGGCGTAAATTTCAGATCATCACCCTCCCCGATAGCCGTTAAATAGCCGTGAAATAATGGACGTGAATCAATCTGAGACCCCTTACACACACCTGTCGGTTTCGCAATGTTGGGAAATGGCTCAAAAACAGTGCGAAGCTGGGAATTTTGCCTTGGCACAAACTCTATGTCGGGAAATCCTCCATCGGGAACCAGAGAACCTTCTGACATTGAACCTCTTGGGGACGATCGCCGCCCAAGAGGGAGACAATCTAGGGGCGATCGATTGGTATCAACAAGGGGTAAAGATCCATCCGAATGTGCCGGAGTTCCATTACAATCTGGCAAATTCCCTAAAGTTGGAGGGACAACCGGCAGAGGCGATCGCCCATTATCAGCAAGCGATTACCCTGCGTCCTAATTATACCAAAGCATTCTATAATTTAGGCAATTTGTACCTGGAAGGGGGAGAGATTCAAGCAGCGATCGCCCAGTATCAACAAGCCCTTGCCTTAGATCCGCAGGACTTACAAATTCAGACAAATCTCGGCAATGCTTTGAAAGAATCGGGAGATTTAGCGGCGGCAGTCGCCCAATATCGACAAGTCTGCGATCGCTCTCCCGATTCGGCGGAATTCCACTATAACCTTGGGGTTGCCTTGCATGATGCCGGAGATTTAGCCGAGGCAGTCGCTTGTTATGATCGGGCGATCGCGATCGAACCTCACACCGTGATATTCCATTGGAATCGCGCCCTCTCCCTCCTGATCTCAGGAGACTACCCACGGGGATTTGTTGAATATGAATGGCGGTGGCAAACAGAAACCCTCAAACCCCGCCCATTTCCCCAACCGCTATGGGACGGTTCCCCCCTCACCGGGCGCACCATTCTCCTCCATAGTGAACAGGGATTCGGAGATACCCTGCAATTTATCCGTTATATTCCCCTTGTCGCAGCCCTGGGCGGGCGAGTAATCCTGGAGTGTTATCCCCCCTTATTTCCCTTGTTGAAACAGCTAGAAGGGGTGGATATCCTGGTTATCAAGGATGAGCCTTTACCGGCGTTTGATGTTCATGCGCCCTTGATGAGTTTACCGCGCATTTTGGGTACAACGTTAGAAACAATTCCCTGTGAGATTCCCTATCTAATGGTGCGTCCCCCTCACTCTTCCCGGCTGGGGCTATCCGAACAAAGCCCGCACCCTGGAAGGGTGGGGCTATCCGAACAAAGCCCGCCTGCGCGGGCTAACGACCCCAGCCTGCACCCTGGAAGGGTGGGGCTATCCGAACAAAGCCCGCCTGCGCGGGCTGAGGTATCTTTAGTACAAAACGACCAAAATGCCTCTGACTCCCCCCTTCTTAAGGGGGGTTGGGGGGGATCTCTTCTAAAAACAACCGCCCCAAATTCCCTCCCTTCTCACTCTTTCAAAATTGGAATAGTTTGGGCAGCAAATCATGAAAATCCTACCTCTATCAAACGTTCTTGTCCATTCACTTATTTTTTACAATTAGTAGAAGAATTGGCAACTTCTATAGGCTTTTATAGCTTACAAAAAGGCTCTAACGAACTCCCTAAAATATCCCGTCAAGTTCCGATTCATGATTTGGCTCCTCAATTGAATCATTTCCGGGATACCGCTGAAATTATGGCGGAATTAGACTTAATTATTACCGTGGATACGGCAGTGGCTCATTTAGCCGGGGCATTGGGAAAACCGGCTTGGGTGTTGCTGCCTTTTGCGCCGGATTGGCGATGGTTGCTGCATCGCTCCGATTCGCCTTGGTATCCTACCCTGCGCCTGTTTCGCCAAAGCAAGCCGGGGGATTGGCAAAGTGTTTTTGAGGAGGTGAAACAAGCCTTAATTGAAGCAGGGGAATGGACAGAAAACCGGGCAGAAATGCCCCGGGAAGTGAGTGTAAAGCTGGGACGCGGGATTACAGCTCATCACGGGGGAGATTTAATCAAAGCGGAACGGTTTTATCGGCAAGTGTTGGAACAAATGCCGAACCATCCGGTGGCTTTAACGAATTTGGGAATGATTCTGAAAAGTCAGGGAAACTGTCAAGAAGCTGTGACTTGTTATCACCAAGCTTTACCTTATGCCCCGCAAGAAGTGGGGTTGCATTACAACTTAGGAAATGCCCTCTGGGAACTGGGGAAACGGGAAGCGGCGATCGCCCAGTTTGAGCGGGTGATTGTCTTGCAACCGAATCATGTGGATGGATATAATAATCTGGGGATGGTGTTGCATGAGTTAGGCGAATTAGAATCGGCTATTCCTCACTTTGAACAGGCGATCGCCCTAAATCCCAACTATGCCCAAGGATACAATAATTTAGGGTTGGTGTTGCATGACATGGGACGAGTCGAAGAGGCGATCGCCTGCTATGACACTGCCCTGCGCCTACAACCGGACTACTCCGAAGCCCATAACAACCGGGGAATTGCCTTACTCATCCAAGGGGAATTACGCCAGGGATTTCGGGAATATGAATGGCGGTGGCGGGTGAAAGCAGCACCGGATTTACCGCCGATTCCTGCCCCCTTTTGGGACGGTTCCGATCTTCAAGGTAAGACAATTTTACTCCATGCCGAACAAGGTTTGGGAGATTGTATCCAATTCATCCGCTATGCTGCCTTACTCGTCCAACGCGGGGGGCGAGTCGTTGCCTTGGTTAACCAACCCTTGGTGCGCTTATTTAAAAGCGTACCGGGCATTGATCGCGTCAGTGCCTATTGGTCCGAATTGGCACCGATTGATGTGTGGATTCCCCTGTTGAGCTTGCCTCACATTCTGGGAACCACCTTAGATACTATCCCTCGAAAAATTCCCTATCTCACACACTCCCATTTAGCCCCGGTGATACTCCATGCACCGGGATTAAAGGTGGGTATCGTCTGGGCGGGGAATCCACAACATAAGGGCGATCGCACTCGTTCCTGTCCCTTGCGCTATTTTCTCCCCCTGCTCAACATTCCGGGCATTAAGTGGTATAGTCTACAAAAAGGCCCCGAAGAAACCCGAATTCGCCAGCAAAATCTCCCGATTAACGATTTAGCCCCGCATTTGCAGGATTTAGCAGATACGGCAGCAGTTATTGCTCAATTAGACTTGGTGATTACGGTAGATACTTCTATCGCACATTTAGCCGGTGCCTTGGGTAAACCTGTTTGGGTAGCGTTAAGCTATGCCCCGGATTGGCGGTGGATGCTCAACCGCAGTGATTCCCCTTGGTATCCGACAATGCGCCTGTTTCGCCAGGAGGAACGGGGGGACTGGCAAGGGGTATTTGATGAGGTGGCACAGAGTTTAACTGAGGTGTTGGCAACGCGGGTTGTCTTGCCGGAACCGGAGACAATCAGCCCAGAATTCGCCCTCGCCCGCCAAGATTACGAAGCGGGCAATTTTGCCAACGCTCAACGCCGTTGCCGGGTGTTGCTGCGTCAGTATCCCAATCAGGCGCAAGGATGGCAACTGTTAGGGGCGATCGCCCATCAAGGGGGAAAATTTCATACAGCAGTGGGGTATTACAAGCAAGCGATCGCTGCTGATTCCCACTATCTCCCCGCCTATATCAATCTCGGGGCAGCCTTACGCAGTTTGGGCAAAACCAGTGAGGCGATTTCTTATTTAGCACAAGCGATCGCCGTGGATTCCCACTGTCTCGCCGCCCATTATAATCTGGGAAATGCCTTGTCTGACGAGGGACATTTCCAGGAAGCGATCGCCCACTATCGCCAAGTCATTGCCCTGGATGCCCATCATAGTCAAGCGCATTACCATCTAGGAAATGCCCTACAAGAAGTGGGGAATGTAACGGAGGCAGTCGCCCAGATCCAGCAGGCAACGACCCTTGACCCCAGTTATACAGAAGCTCATAATACTCTGGGGAATCTGTTCCTCAAGGAAGGGAGAATTGCCGAGGCAATGGCTTGTTTTCAGCAGGCGACTGCCCTGGATTCCCAGTATATTGACGCCCAAATTAACCTGGGAACGGCTTTTCAGGAACAACATCAAACCACAGCGGCGATCGCTGCCTATCACCGCGCCCTCGAAATCCAGCCCGACTCTGCCGAAGCTCACCTTAACCTCGCCCTCAGTCTTCTGACTGCTGGAGACTTCCGCAAAGGTTTTAGCGAATATGAATGGCGGTGGCGCGTCAAAGGATACCCCGCCCCACCTCACTTTGAGGTTCCTCGGTGGGAAGGTACGGATTTAACGGGCAAGACCCTCCTATTATATGGGGAACAAGGCTTAGGGGATACACTCCAATTTATCCGCTATGCCACCTTACTTGCACAACAGGGAATTCGCGTAGTCGCCTTAGTTGCGGCGCCTCTGGTTTCTGTCTTGAAAACGGTTCCGGGGATTGATGCAATTAGTTCCAATCAGCAGGATTTAAAACCCTTTGACAGTTGGATTCCTTTGATGAGTTTACCTCGAATTTTGGGGACGATTTCTACCACAATTCCCGCTACCATTCCTTATATTCAGCCCCCCAATTACCGGCAAATGCCCCTTGACTCGACACAATTTAAAGTGGGGATTGTTTGGGCAGGAAATCCGAAACACCACCGGGATTATAAGCGGTCCTGTTCCCTGGATGTTTTTCAACCCTTCTTAACAGTTCCTGGAGTCCAATTTTATAGTCTCCAAAAAGGGCAAGCGGGGGAAACTTGGCAAGGAAAAAATTTACCCATTCAGGATTTAGGACCCTTCCTCCAGGATTTTGCCGATACCGCTGCGGCAATCTCCCAATTAGACTTAATTATTACTGTTGATACCTCCGTTGCCCATTTAGCTGGGGCGATGGGTAAACCCACTTGGCTATTATTAGCTTATACTCCCGATTGGCGTTGGGGACTCGATGGTTGCGCTTCTCCGTGGTATCCAAGTCTGCGATTATTCCGGCAAAAACAGCCGGGAGAGTGGCAGGAAGTTGGCGATCGCATTACTGAAGAATTGCGGCAAACTGTGGAGAATTCAGGAAGGGTGGGGCTACGGGACCAGGACCCATCTTTGCCCGGGAAAAAAGGGGTAGAAAGTGAAGTCAGGATGAACCTAAAATCGATGATTAGTGAATCAATTCGCGATCGCACCCAAGGCGTTTCCAAACCGGCTCAGAATCCCTTGAGATTGGGCCTTGCATGGCCGATAAACCAGATGACAGGGTGGGGGATTTATGGGACAAACCTCACCCTGCAACTGCAAAAAAACCCGGGATATGAACCGATGTTATTGCTGCCACCGGATATCACTGGGGTAGTGAATCCGTTGGTGCGATCGCAACTCCAACCTGTGTGCGATCGATATCAAAATTTAGAACAATTGCGGCAGCAAAACCCAGGTAAACCCATTTGGTGTGATTTTCCCGTCCTTTATGACCTCGGTAATGATTTTATCAGTCTGGCAACAACCAAACAAATCAGCAGCAAACAGAATATCGGGTTTATCTTTTTTGAAGATACTGATTTCCCACCCGAAAAACGCAATCGAGCAAATGAATATTCGTTAATTATTGCCGGTTCCACTTGGAATGCTGAGGTTCTTAAAAGTCAGGGAATCACCACAGTTCAGGCATTACCCCAAGGGATTGACCCCACCTTGTTTCATCCCGCCCCCAAATCCAATTTATTTGGCGATCGCTTCGTCATCTTCAGCGGCGGAAAATTAGAATATCGCAAAGGGCAAGATATCGTCATTGCCGCCTTTAAAGCCTTCCAAAAGCGTCACCCTGAAGCCTTACTCATCACCGCATGGCATAACTTTTGGCCCCAATTTATGCGCGGACTCCAAACCACGGGTCATGTCACCGGACTGCCGAAAATTGGGACAGATAAACGCTTAAATATTACCGAGTGGCTACTCAACAATGGGTTAACTCCTGACTCCTTTATCGATATTGGTGTAATTTCCAATTATCTGATGCCGCAAATCATCCGGGAAGCCGACTGTGCCCTCTTTACCAATCGCTGCGAAGGGGGAACCAACCTTGTTGCAATGGAAACAATGGCTTGCGGAATTCCTACTATTCTATCTGCCAATACCGGACATTTAGACTTGATTGACCCTAATCATTGCTATCCCTTGATAATTCAGAAACCCGTCCAACCTACCCCACAATTTATCGGCGTCGAAGGCTGGGGAGAGTCGGACCTTGAGGAAATTATAGAAACCCTAGAAACCCTTTATCAAAATCGTGAAATTGCCCAACAAAAAGGCATTGCCGCCGCCCAATTTATGCAACAATGGACCTGGGAAAACCAAGTTAATCGCCTCCTGGAAATTCTAGGAGAAATTCTGTAACTTGATGGGCAATTCTATAAAACCCGCGCCCTAAAGGGTGGGGCTATAGGGACTAAGCCCGCCTGCGCGGGCTAATAAAAATGACTTTTGATACCTCCTACTGTCAATCATGCCTTTAACCGTTAATCTATGACTCAAACTCTCCCCCAATCCTCAACGAAAAAACCCGTTAATTTGTTAGTCCGCCTCAATCAGGAATATCATAAATTGTGCCTACATTTGGATATTTCCAAATACAGCCAAAAAATCATGTGGCATTACTTCTCTCAGGGGAAATTCTATGAACCTGAAGAGTCTAAATTTTTAGAACGAGTGTTAAAACCCGGGGATACCTTTATTGATATTGGTGCACATATTGGCTATTATTCTCTCCTTGCGGCAATTTTAATCGGCGAAACCGGCAGAGTAATTAGCATTGAACCGGATAAAACCAATATCAACTGGATTCAAGACCATATTACCTTAAATCAGTTCCGCCAAATTGAGGCAATTCCTACAGTATTGGGTTCAGAAACAAAACCTGTAGAATTTTTTTATAATGCCGATAATGATGGGGGACACGCCTTATGGGATGTGGGATTGCATCAATTTAATAAAATCAGTCGCAGTCACCCTCAAACCTCTACTCTATCCATGACAACCCTCGATGAAGTTGTCCGAGACAAAGGATTAACGGGAGTAAAATTAATTAAAATCGACACTGAAGGGGCAGAATATCAAGTTTTACAAGGTTCCTTAAAAACCCTTACAACTTATCAAGTCCCCTACATCATCGCCGAAATCAATCGCTTCGCATTGAATAAAATGGGAACCGATGAAAAACAGTTACGAGAGTTCATGGCATCCCTAGGATACAGTCCCTATTTATTACGAAATGAGTCACCCCACTGGGTGAAATTATCCCCGGATCAATATTACAATTCGCAATATGTTTTTAACTTAGTCTTTGCCTTAAGTGATGAACTAGAGTTTACCTGAATTTGATTAGGGTTAGAAACCGGGTTTCTTTCATCAATTTAGGCGAGGAGGCAACAGTTATTGCAGAAACCCGGTTTCTGGTCCTCTTGTAGGGGGTTAGAAACCGGGTTTCTTTCATCAATTTAGGCGAGGAGGCAACAGTTATTGCAGAAACCCGGTTTCTAGTTTCTAAAAATTGCCTTATGTCTACTTCAAAAAAGTCAAAGTTGAGTTTCACCTAACTTTAAAAACTCTTCTGCCCGATTAATTTGTTCATTGGCTTGAGATTCTGTAATTTCAGTATTAATATCATAATCAGCTTGGTTCCGTTTGTTTTGAGCATCAATGAGGTAACGGTGAAATTCTACCGGAATTCTTCCAGTTCGCGCAAAGTCTCGCCCCAATGCAGAAATCACCGCCGCATGACTCGAAAAAGCGAGTCCGTCCCCTAATAAAAAGGCTTCAGCTACATAAAACATCGTATAATAAGCCCGTGAAGCTGAAATATCATACAAATGATTGTCAAGCAATAATTTTGCAGCCTGAAGGCTGTCTTGAGCTTTTTTTAGCAAGGCGATTTGTTCGGGGATCAAAGCGTCACTCCTTCTCGATGAACGTTTAGAAAAAAAGGACTTTTCTCTTGCTGAAACCGATGGGAAGAAACAAAGGCCGTAGAAATTACCACGGTATGTTCTAAACACAAGTTGGCAATAAATTGACTGGTGCGATCAATTTCTGTCCAGGCATCCACTGGATCAGTCAAAATGACTAAAATGTCAATATCTGAATCGGGTTTCGCATCGCCTCTCGCTTGGGAACCATAGAGAATTAATTGTTCGAGCTTTTTTCCATACAGGGTTTGAAAATAAGTCCGAAGGGTGGGTAAGAGAGTTGAACAGGTATTTTGCATGGGTTACCCTGGGGAAATTGGGGAGAAAATAACGACTGAAGTCGTTACTACGAACTAAGAAAAAGAACGACTGAAGTCGTTACTACGAACTTAAGAGAAAATTAATCTTTGTCTCGGCGATCGAAGATGGTGGATTTGCCGGGGACCATTAACTGTGCGGGGTAGAGGTAAACTTTTCCTTGCATGACGGCAGCAATGCGTCTGGCATCGGTTTCTCGATAGGGAACGGTTCGGCAATATAAGTCCATGTCTCGATAGACTGCGGGTTTTAACTTTTTGTTGGCATCGACTTGTTTATGCTGATAGGTTTCATCGATTTCTGCTTTACCATATCCCCAGTGTAAATGTTCGGTTAGGATATCGGGAATGTAGTGCAATCTGCCGACTCGTTTGGCAATTTCCCAAATCCACATATCATCATAGAGGCATTCAAATAATCCGGTGGTAAAATAGCCTAATGTTTGACACCATTTACGGGAAACGATGGGGAAGGTGCAGAGTTTTTCTTGCCAATGTCCCTCGTTAAACCACATACAAAAGATCTCATCGGGATATTTCTGGGTTTCGATGTCGAGGCGATCGTCCCATCCAAAATCGTTGTAAGTTTGGTCATCGGCTGCCATAATTAGGAGGTTACCTTGGCAGCGACTGGCGAGCTCGTTCCATGCTTTGGAAATCCCGATCGCCTCTCCTAATAAAAACCCACAGCGGCGAAATCGGTCCAATTTCGGTTTATGGGTTTTAAACACCTCCAAATACTCAGATTGTTTCCTGTCGTCATCATCTACATAAAACAGCAGTTCGACTCGCTGGGGTTGAGATGCCGTGTTTAACACGCTCAAAGCAAGTCGTAATGCCTGTTCCGGACGTCCTCGCGTGGGACAAAGGAGGGAGATGGTTTGCTGGGGGTTTGACATGGTTTCAGGTGATTTTCGATGAAGCACTCCTGATCGAAAATACTATATGAGTTGCGGTTTAGTCAGGGTGAAGGGGAGAATTGCCACAAAAGGCGGCAGTGCCACCCTAATCAGGTTAAGATACCGTCTGAGGATGTCAAAAGGGACAAGTAATTGTGACTGAAACAGGGGGAATTGTCTATTTGGTGGGTGCAGGACCCGGTGATGCTGCCTATTTAACGGTGCGATCGCGGCAATTGTTGGCAGAAGCTGAGGCGATCGTGTATGATGCCCTGATTGATGAGCAATTGCTGCAATTAGCTCCTGCCGGTTGTCAGCGGATCCATGTCGGCAAACGCGGTGGACAACCGAGTTGGCAACAGGGGGATATCGATCGCCTCCTGGTGGCGCAATGTCAGCAAGGTAAGCGGGTGGTTCGCCTGAAAAGTGGAGACCCCTTTATTTTCGGACGCTGTACGGAGGAAATCCAGGCGTTGAAGGCGGCAAGATGTGCCTATGAAGTCATCCCTGGCATTTCTTCGGCGTTAGCGGGACCGTTACTGGCGGGAATTCCCCTCACTGATCCGGTGATGAGTCATTCGTTTACGGTGGTGACGGGACATGATTGCGATCGCCTCGACTGGGAAACCCTGACACGAATGCCGACGCTTGTCATTTTGATGGGGACTCGGCAACTGGATGAAATCCTCCGGCAGTTGCTGCAACATGGCAAATCCCCCCAAACTCCTATCGCCATTATTCGCGCTTGTGGTACCAGTCGTCAGTTTGTCTGGATAGGAACCTTAGTTGATATCCGCGATCGCACCCGAGGGGAATCTCTCTCTCCTGCGGTGATGGTGATTGGCGAAGTGGTCAAATTGCGCGACTATCTGCTTCCGAATTCCCCCTCTCGTCGTCCACTCTCCCCTGATTCTGCTGACTCTGTTTCCATGTCTAACTATTCATCTCACTCTACAAATTCTTCCCCTCATTCTGCCTCGGGGTTAACGGGAAAAACGGTTCTCGTCACGCGATCGGCAGGACAATCGAGTACCTTTACGGAAATGCTAACCGCTGCGGGTGCAACGGTAATTGAAATGCCAGCGTTGGAAATTCGTCCTCCCTCCAGTTGGGAGTCGCTGGATCGTGCGATCGCCCGAATTTCCGACTTTGACTGGTTAATTCTCACCTCTGCCAATGCCGTGGATTACTTCTGCGATCGCCTTCTTGCCACCGGAAAAGATACTCGCATCTTGGCAGGCGTTAAAATTGCAGTCGTTGGCAAAAAAACTGCTGCCACCTTACAACAGCGGAGTTTAACAGCGGATTATATTCCCCCGGATTTTGTGGCAGATTCCCTGGTGGAACAATTTCCCGAGAATGTATCGGGACAAAAAATCTTGTTTCCTCGGGTAGAAACCGGGGGACGAGAAGTATTGGTGACGGAGTTTACGACTCAAGGTGCGATTGTGGAAGAAGTTGCTGCTTATGAGTCCGGTTGTCCCGATGCGATCGCGCCGGAAGCATGGAACGCACTGCAACACAGACGCATTGATATCCTCACCTTTGCCAGTTCCAAAACCGTGCGAAACTTTTGTCAATTACTCGATCGCAAATCTAGGAGTGGTGAGCAACCTTGGCAAAGCTTATTAAACAAAGTGCGAATTGCTTCAATTGGTCCGCAGACCTCAAAAACCTGTTATGAATTACTCGGACGAGTCGATGTGGAAGCTCAGGAATATACCTTGGATGGCTTGCTACAAGCCTTACTCTCTGATAACTTGTGAGGGGATTCATTGACCCTTTCTACAGAAAAAGCCGGTTTTTGCGAAACCGGACTTGAGAAAATTGCTCTCAGGTCTGGTTTAGCTTAGCACCCTAAACCAACCTCGTCTCACGCTGTGCAGTAAGCGCTTGATCATGCGTCTCTCTTCTTGAGAAAGGTTAGACTCCGGTAATGCGTTTAAAAGTACCCAGTCGTGGAAGCTGATTTGCTGAGACAAAGAAGCATTGATGAACATATCCCGGACGGTTGCTGTAACTTGCATAATCTTTTACCTGAACTCTATGTTTACTATTCTGGAGCTCATCCCGGGAAAAATCATCGGTGGAATCGCTCGATCTAACTCCGTAAAATTACGGAACTTTCTCTGTACGTGAAATTACGGAGATGGAGACGGGTTGGTTCCGGTAAGGTTCCCTAGAGACTGTGGCCTCTAGTCGGCTCTCAGGTTTGGTCTCATCTTAGGCTAGAGACGGTGCTTGCCCTCTTCCGGCTTGGAGTGGGGTAGAATTAGGCATTATGGCTGTGCTCCATTGTATCGTAGTTTTCAAAAGAGTTCAAGCTAAACCCCAAACTTTTTTTTCCAGAAGCCCCAAATCCCCTCCCCAGATAGATAAACGACTTCCTTGCCTTGCGCCCCTGGCGATCGCATAATGGGAATCGTCACTTAAGCAGGGCAATCCTACCAGAAAATCCTCCCGGGGTCAAACCCCCGTTGTAGTTCTATCCCATAGCGCTGTTTAGGGAGGTGAGGGACCTAACATAGAGCGATCGCGACCCCCCACGCCAGACTCCATAACACCTAGATTCCTGACCCTTCACACAAAACGCGCTCAACCCTAACCCTATTGAGAGCACTATCCTCCCGCTATGAAGAAAATTTTAACCCTCATTTCCGTCACCTTACTGCTACAAAGCAGCATAATTTCCGTCCGAGCACAACAACCCCTTAATTCCATTCAAGAAGTTATTGAATCAGGGTTAATGACTCAATATCCCGACGGACAATTTCATCCCGAACGCGGAGTCATCCGGGCCGAACTCGCCTCAATTCTCGTCAAAACCTTTCAACTGGAAAACCGAAATACAGTTACTAATCAAAATCAACCAATTCCCGATGTTCCTCCCTCCCACTGGGCCTACAGAGACATCGAAATCGCCCTAGAAACAGGGATTATGAAAGGCGATTTAACCGGAAGATTCCATCCAAATCAACCCGTAACTCGGGCCGAAGGATTTGCCATTTTCGCCCAAGCTTTTGGAGTTTTAATGCTTAATGATGCCGACGTGAATCGGATTTTAACCTCCTATCAAGATGGCTATCAAACCCCAGATTGGGCCAGACAAGCCCTAGCAACAGCTATCTTTGAGGAGTTAGTTAATATTGGCAACAATAACGCGCTCAATCCCTTGCAACCCATGACTCGTGAAGATATGGCTTATGCCTTAAGTCAATATTTAGCAAAACAACACAATCCCGGAACTATTCCAGATGTTCCCAACTAATCATCCCCTTTGTTGTTAGAAACAACTTCAGCTCTTTCTTGATTGTTAATAGTGACGGCTAAAATCGTTACTATTAACAATTTATTTTAGTTTAAAAATTTAAAATGAAAAACAAACGTAAAATTGGATTAACGGGTGGAATTGCTACGGGTAAAACTACTGTTTCTAATTATTTGAAAAATATCCACCAATTACCTGTGTTTGATGCGGATATTTATGCGCGGGAAGCGGTCCAAATTGGTTCCCCAGTGTTGAATCAAATTGTGAAGCGTTATGGGAGTGAGTTGCTACTGCCCGATCGCAGTCTGAATCGCCAGAAGTTGGGAGAGATTGTGTTTAATCAACCCCAGGAAAAACAGTGGTTAGAGGAACAAATCCATCCCCAAGTGCGCGATCGCTTCCTTCGAGAGATTGCCGCCTTGCCAGAACAGTCTACCGCAGTGTTAGTGATACCGTTGTTGTTTGAAGCACAAATGACGGATTTAGTTACAGAAATTTGGGTGGTATCTTGTCCTGGCGATCGCCAGATTCAGCGATTAATGGAACGCGATGGATTGACCCTAGACCAAGCGAGAGCTAGAATTAATAGCCAAATGCCCTTATTTGAGAAATGCGATCGGGCTGATATCGTCCTAGATAACTCCTCCACATTAGAACACCTCATCCAACAGATAGATGTCGCTTTGATGCAGGATAGAGACAATAGGAAGTAAACCCCTAGCGGGATACTTTTACTTCTAACTAACCTCTGTCTTCAAAATGCCAACCATACAAACCGCCAACCCAGCAGGACCACCGAACAACGGGGGACCAATTGACTGGTTTAAAAAATTTATGGCGATTCTCGCCGTTATCAATTTGCTGTTAGTTGGGTTCGATTCTTCTTATATTCCCCTGCGTGATATCTATTTTCAGCAAATTCCCTCCGTTGTGATAGCTTATGATAAAATTAAAGGCATTGAACCCCATCCTGAAACTGAAAAATACTTAGCAACCGTCCATCAATTAACCCTTGAACTCCAACAGCCCGAAAGTTCCCTGCAAACTCCGCAGGTGGAGAATTTGCTGGAATCGTTACGCCATGAAAGCGAGGGAATGCTCAAAGAAAACCCCTTTCTGGCTGCCGGTAAGTTCGGCACTTTTGCCAAAATTCAAAGGAGAATGCGTCAGCATCTTGGCACAGAATATGCTTCGGAAGCTTTTCAAGAATTCTGGACTTCTAGTTATTTAAGCACTCATAAACTAAGTGACGAACTGAACTTTTTTCAATCCCAGATTAATCCCCTAATTGCCAGCAATTATTTCAGAAATATCAATAAAATTGGGCAAGTAGTCGATGATTTTTGGCGAATTGATATTTTCTTTATCGGCCTGTTCGGATTAGAATTTCTCCTGCGCACCTTCTTCATGCATCGCCGGATTACGGGCTTACGCTGGATAGATGCCATGTTGCGACGGTGGTATGATGTTTTATTATTTTTACCCTTTTGGCGAGGGTTGCGGGTGATTCCGGTTGCCGTGAGGCTGCAACAGAGTCAACTGGTTAATTTCGATCGCATCTTAGTCCAGATGACCCATGAACCTGCTGCAAAACTAGCCGATCGCCTGTCTCGATTTGTGATGGTTCGCTTTATCAATCAAGCGCAAGACTCCATTCGAGAAGGAACTGCTGCCCAATCCTTGTTGAATCCCCAACCGGCGATCGACCTGAATAATGTAAATGAAATTGAAGTCATTACCGACCGACTTCTGGAATTAACCATCTACAAAGTTTTACCGCAAATTAAGCCTGAATTAGAAGCAGTTTTGCATCATAGTATAGAAGGTGCTTTTAAAGATTCGGCCATTTATCAAAGCCTCAAAGCATTCCCCGGATTCGGAAATTTCCCCAGAGAGTTTACCGAACAAATGGCCTCTAACTTAGCCCAAACTACCGTAACCGTTTTGGAAAGTTCTTACGCCGATGTAGAAGGGCGATTGCTATTCGATCGCCTCAGTCAAGAGTTCAATCAAGCCTTTAGGAAAGCCCTAGGCGATCGGCAAACCCAAGAAGAAATCCAACTCTTGCTCACTGATTTCTTAGAAGAATTAAAACTCAATTATGTGGTAAAATCCAACCAGAGCGACCCAGAAGCCACCCTAGCGGAAATGGAAAACCTGTATCAATCGGAAGTACCGCCCTCCCTCCCCTCACTTCAGTAAGGGTATGCTGTGTCAGAATCCCTATTGTGGTTTTCTAGTTCCGGGGTACAGTAGCGGTTAGAAACCGGGTTTCTTGACAAATGCTGTCGCAATTTCCCACAAATCTAGGCTAGAAACCCGGTTTCTTGTCCTTGAGTTGGGTTAGAAACCCGGTTTCTTCATCACCGATTTTTCCATTGCATAAATTTAAGTCAGAAACCCGGTTTCTTGTCCTGGGATTGGCCATTAAACTGGACAAAACTATGCCGACTCGCCACCCACCACAACATTGCGAATTCGCAGACTGGGACCGCCACAGCCTACAGGTAAACCATTTTGTCCACCTTTGCCGCAACCGCCAGATTCATCCCAGTAGAAATCATCCCCGATCGCCTCAATATCCGCTAAGGTACTAAACACATTCCCCGAAAGGGTGACATCCCGCACAGGTTCAGCTAATTGACCATTTCTAATCATCCAAGCTTCCCCAGCACTGAACGTAAACATTTCCCCATTCGTCATTCCTCCCAGCCAATTTCGGGCATAAACCCCTTCTTTAATATCCGTAAATAAATCCTGAACCGGAGTCTTTCCTCGTTCGATCCAGGTATTCGTCATCCGAACAATGGGAGGATAATGATAATTCAAACAGCGGGCATTTCCTGTGGCAGTTTCCTCTAGTTTCCCAGCAGTTTCTCGGGAGTGGAGGCGTCCGACAAGTACCCCATCTTTAATGAGTTGGGTGGTAGTGGCAGGAGTGCCTTCATCATCATAAAGATAACTCCCGCGATGACCCGGAGGGGCCGCGCCATCAAAAATTTGCAAATCTTCAGGACCAAACCGGCGTCCCAGGGTCATCACTTCCAGCAAATCGGGGTTTTCATAAGCCATATCTGCTTCGGAAAGATGTCCAAAAGCTTCATGAACGAACAATCCCGATAAAATTGGGTCAATTACAACTTGGTAGGTGTTGCCTTTCACCGAGGGTAGGGAGAGGGCTTCTACGGCTCTTTGGGCGGCCCCTCGCACTTGGGAATCAAGCTGGATTAAATCTTCGTAAGCTTTCCGGGACCCGGTGGTTTCCCGTCCCGTTTGGACGGTTTCCCCATTGCGTGCAGTAGCGGCAAAGCGCATTTCCATATCCACCCAAGACTGTTCCAGGATTGTGCCTTCCGAGGTAAACAGGAGGATGCGTTGAGCACTGTCACTGTAGCGCACCGAGGTGGTGGTGATGCGCGGGTCCACTTGCCGCAGGATATCCGTATAGCGATCGCACAATCTCTTTTTGTCGATAATCGGAATCTTTCTCGGGTCAGTACCCGTGAGTAACAGTTCACAGGTAATCTGTACCGGGTCCACGGGCGCTAAAATCGTTTCTTCATCCCCGACTAATCGCGCTGCCGCGATCGCTTCCTCGATCCGTTCTGCCAGTCCCGCCAGGTGATTAAAACTGGCAAAGCCCCAACCGCCATGATAGCAAGCGCGGACTTGTCCCCCAATCGAGACTCCCTCACTTAGGGTTTCAATCTTTTCACCCCGCAAAAAGATATCGGTGCCTTCCGCTTCTTCTAGGCGAATTGCCAAATAATCAACCTGGGAGGCATAACGGGCAATCAGTTCAGCTAATAAGTTTTTCGCATCAGCGAGCAAAGTAGACATGGTTGAGGGTGAGTTCCAACGCGAATGATTGATATGTTCTACTATAGCGGTCCTCAATGATTACAGACCAACCGGGTGGGGTTTTACCGACAAGGGGTCAAACCGATTCTGCATCACTGGGGTGACCCTGCCTATTTCCTGCGGGGATTGCGACTGATTTGTTCGGTTCTACGAATGTTTTTATGGGGAAGATGCAGATAGGCTAGTAGTATCTTGTTTTCAGTTGAATTTAGATTAAAGCGTTTGTAGCAAGTTTTAAATTACAAATTCTTGCTCAATTATTGAAAATTAAGGATTTGAACCAGTGAACTGTAGAGGGGGATATTTCCGTGTACAAGTGGGTCTTACCAACGATTAGCGAGGTTTTAGCACAGGCGGGGAGAACCGACAATTCCTCAGACCTAGAGATGGGGTTGACTGGAGAAGATCCGGGCGATCACAATGGGACAACGACCCATCGGGATGCGGCAACAGTCTGGTTGCGCCGAATTCGGGCCGATCGCCAATGGCAAGGGGCCATCGCCTCCCTCAATGACCTCCTCGATGGCGAACTCGCCGGGAATGACCCCGATCCCCGCCATCCCTTCTCTAGCAAAGGGTTAGTTTTATCCGGTCCCGTCCCGGTTTTAACCCAATCCACCCACTTAGAACAGTTCTCAACCTGGACCTTTGCTGGGGTGCACCAGTCTGGCGCCTGGTTACCCTCCTCCCCGTTCCCCCCGACCCCAGATAGCGATTCTGATGCCTCCAACCCGACGATTTTACCCCTGCTTACTGGGGACCCCCTGGCCCGCGAACAATTTTGTTTGGTCTTGACAGCGCGGTTTAGTTTCGTCATGGTGGTGGGATTAAACCCCGAGGGACAACCGGCGTTTCAGTTTTCCTTTGATCCAGAGGCGATCGCCTTAGTGTGGCAAGGATTGCGATCGCGTCTACTCCCCTTCCAAAATCAGACCGCTATTTCCACCTTAGATCAGCAGTTCCAACAGTTCCCACCCCGCACCCCACACTACAAAATTGTCTGTCAGTTTACCCAACAGCTTCTGGAATATCTTCCCGAACCCGTAGAACTCGATCGCGAAATGCTCGATGAAATGGAAGCATTCGCCGCAGATTGGACCGGATGGGGTTCCTCCATGCGCGCCTTACCCCAATCTGGTGGCGATTGTCCCAATGGGGAAGCGGAGATTTGCTGGGAAGTATCCCGTCTTGATGGCAATTCTCGGGTTTCGACCTCTGGCGAACGCAGAACGGCCCTGAGTAATCCAGAACCAGCGACTACCAAAACTCTGCCATCCAAGGCTAGAAAGGCTGTGGGAACCGTTTCGGCCAAAACGGCTAATCCCCGGAAACCAGCGATCGACCAGCCTTTAGAGGATCTGCGAGATGCGGCGAGTAAGAACGTCCGAAACCAAGCCCCGGCCTTGGATGTGGAATTATTGCAGGCGATCGCTCACGAAGTTAGAACCCCTTTAGCCACCATTCGCACCCTCACCCGCCTCTTACTCAAACGTCGTCATCTCGATGCTGAGATTATCAAACGCTTAGAAGCAATTGATCGCGAATGTAGCGAGCAAATTGACCGCTTTGGGTTGTTTTTCCGGGCAGTGGAATTGGAAACCACCAAAGATGCTCACGCGCCGGTGCACCTGACTTCCACCTCCCTGACCCAGGTATTAAATAGTTGTATCCCGCGCTGGGAAAAACAAGCCAGCCGACGCAACCTCACCTTAGATGTGATTCTGCCCCAAAAAATGCCCTCGGTGGTCAGCGACCCCTCCTTGTTGGATCAAGTCCTCACCGGGGCGATCGATAACTTCACCTCCACCTTACCCGCCGGAGGCAAACTCCGGGTTGAAATTTCCCTCGCGGGTCATCAGTTGAAGGTAGAACTCCACTCCCAAACCCATGCCTCCGTCAATTCGGGAAACTCGGTTTGCGGGACTCAGGCCCTCAAATCTCTCGGTCAAATGTTGATGTTTCAGCCGGAAACCGGCAACCTCAGTTTGAATCTGAGCGTGACTAAAAACCTCTTTCAAGCCCTCGGAGGTAAACTGATTGTCCGCAACCGTCACCAACATGGACAAGTGCTGACTATCTTCTTACCCTTGGAAATGCGGGGATAATGGATAATTGATAATGGATAATTGATAATGGATAATTGACAAGGGTAAAGGATGAAGGTTGAAAAAACTTCATCCTTCATCCTTTACCAATCCCCTTCGCTTTCGTTGTAAACGGGTAATAAAAGGGTAAAGACGGAACCCCGTCCGACCCGGCTTTTGACCGTAATTGACCCCCCGGAATGGAGTAAAAGCTGTTGGACAATGGTTAACCCGAGTCCCGCTCCTTCCAGATCATCATTAATGGCTTGACGACCGCGATAAAAGGCTTCAAAAAGTTTAGGAATTTCCCCGGGGGGAATGCCCATACCCGTGTCGCGAAATTCTAGTTGAACGTAATCTCCTTGTTGCTTGGAACGCACCCAAACTTCACCGCCGGACCCGGTGAATTTAATCGCATTTTGCAGCAAATTAAGCACAATTTTTTTGAGCCAGTCTCGGGTGCAAACCACGGGGGGTAGGGTGCTTCGGAGGGTGTAGGCTAAGAGTACCCCTTTTTCCTCGGCGATCGGCTGATAGGTACTGACGATTCCTGGGACGAGTTCTCCTAAGCGGATGCCCTCCATTTTTGCTTTATCCACCTCGCTTTCTAGGCGGACGAGTTCTAGGAATCCTTCAATTAAGGCATTTTGGCGATCGCAAGACTGATGCAACAGTGCACTATATCGGTCTCGTTGCGCTGGTTTGAGTTTCGGGGAATCCAACAAGCTCAAGGCCGTTTTCATATTCGTTAACGGCGTGCGCAGTTCCTGTCCAATCTTATTCAGAAACTCATCTTTAAACTGCAATGCATTCAGCAGTTCTTGATTTTGTCGTTGCAATGCGGCCAGTGTTCCCTCCCCGGCCAATTCTTGTCCCTGTTGTTCCAGTCGCTGGAGTTGCTTGCTAAATAAATGTCCCACTAATAAAGGGTCTGGTTTAGGCAGTTCCAGGTGACCAAAGGCCATGTCCCAATTGGCGAGTAAATTCTCGCAAACTCGCCCCGATGTCTCGATCGGGTATTGATTCTCATCAGAAATTGGACAACTCTGACACCGCCCTTTACTCACGGATACTTTTAATCCATCCAAGACCTGTTGAATCGTCTCTTGGTCTAGGGAATAAAGGGCAACTAGGGTTCTATTTCCCTGAGATTCCCGAGGGGAATGGGATTCGACCCCCTGGGATTGGGGGGGACTGGCTAAAATTGCCACAGATAATTCTGGGGACAACACAATAAGAAAATATTCCTCGTTCAGTTTGCTATTGAGAACTAACTGAATGGAGCATAAGGGTAAGGTCGTTTTGGTCGGCATGAAGATTGTCCCCTGATCGCTAATCAGGGAATTCTCGTCAATGCCGCAGGTTAAGGGTGCGCTGTAGGGGGGACGGTGACGGTGGAGGTGGCGATCGAAGCTGTTTTGTTTATCCGGCGATCGCTGCTGAAAAAAGCTATATCGCTGACGGGAATATAACTCCTTTGTCCCTCCGGTTCCTCCTGCTGTGTCTATCATTTCATCGCGAATCTTTTCCGTCTCCTCCCCCTGCCAGGGGTTGAGGATATAGACCGGATTCGTTCCACCGAGCAAATTTCGGTAGCGATTAAGGTCTACCTGCCAGTCGCACCAATCTGGAAGTTTTACCCACAGCGTTGCTGGGATTTTTTGTTCGATCAGCAGGTCAAATACACCGCCCACCATCCCCTTAAAAGACGGGTAGGAAACTTGCAAGGGATGAGGCGGTGCGATCGCACTGAGGGCGCAATCATAAAGAGACACATCCTGAGCTGTTGATAAATTCATCTTCATTGAAGTGTCCGCGAGTTGGCAAATCCCTGTACTTCACCCAGGGGAGGAAATCCGACGCCAGCAACTTAATGTACTTCCCCGTTTTAGGTTGATGCTACAAACTGAACATCACCGCTACAAACGGGGGAATCAGTACATGGGCCTAAACGTCACTTTTGTTTAGGTTTCCAGCAATTTTTAAGGGGTCGAGCCACCATTTATTTAATTTAAACACCCTGTTTATTCCGATAGCTTCGCACCCTTAGTCTATTGACCTAGCTCAATTACCGCTCTCCATCTCATCCCTGCATGGGCAAAACATCGAGTTGGGTATAGAAAACCGGGTCTTCTCAAACCCTCTGTGTCTTTATTATCTTCCCTCAATCCGGGAAGATTGTTATTTTGAGCAGCGAGGGTAATTCTATTTTAAAGTTAAAATTTTAGATTTTGCATTCGTAATCCTACGCAAAAAGCGCCTTATTACAGGCGCTTTAAACAGTCAATCCACCTCCAGTCCGCTCTTTTGATGTCTTCGGGAGGGCTTTGGGACTGACTCTACTCAAATGCAGCAAAAATTAGAGTTTTGCTGCATTGTTGCCAAAAATAACCTCAACGGGTAACTCTCCCGGTCCCTGGACCCGTTAAACCACCGCCGCAAACCGTTGATTTAACGCCTCCCGCGCTTGCTCTCGGTCATCAAAATGGATTTTTTCTGTCCCGAGGATTTGATAGTCTTCATGGCCCTTCCCGGCAATCACTACCCCATCACCAGGTTTGGCTTCCAGGATGGCAGTCCGAATAGCGGTGGCCCGATCGCCAATGACTCGCGCTGAGATGCTCTCGGGAATCCCTGCCGCCACATCTTTTAAAATCTGTTCGGGGTCTTCCGTGCGGGGATTATCCGAAGTCACCACCACCAGATCGGCCAGTTCTGCCGCAATTTTACCCATAATCGGACGCTTGGTGCGATCGCGATCGCCCCCGCAACCAAACACACAGATTAATTTCCCGGAAATAAAGGGTCGCGTCGCCTTGAGCACATTTTCCAAGCTATCCGGCGTATGAGCATAATCCACGATCGCGCTAATATCCTGGTCCGGTTTAATCAGCACCTGTTCCATCCGTCCCGGTACTCCCGGAAACTCCGGCAACACTGCCACAATCTCCGCCAAGGGAATCCCAAAATGCAGGACCGCCCCCACTGCCGCCAGCATATTTTCCACATTGTATTGTCCCACCAAGGGCAAGGAAAACTCTGCCTCACCCATCGGCGTATGCAGCATCCCTTTCACCCCTGCCGGTTCATACTGGATATGAGTGGTCCATAAATCCGCCTGATAATTGTAGGTGCTATAACTCCACAGCTTATCCCCACTTAACCGTTCAGCCAAACGCTGTCCATAACTATCATCAATATTCACCACAGCGCGACCTTGTAAATATTCCGCGCTGAATAGCTTGGCTTTCGCCTCGAAGTAATTTTCCATCGTTTCATGGAAATCGAGGTGGTCCTGGGTCAAATTCGTAAAAATCCCGACTTGAAACGGCAACCCCTGCACCCGTCCCTGGGCCAAGGAATGGGAACTGACTTCCATCACCCCAAATTCACATCCCGCCTGGACTGCATCACTTAACTGATGATTCAGGTCCACGGCAAAGGGGGTGGTATGGGCCGCCACCTGTTCAAATCCAGGCCACCGGACATATAGGGTCCCTAACAGGGCCGTGGGTTTTTGGACTTTCTGGAGAATAAACTCCACTAAATGAGTCGTGGTGGTTTTGCCATTGGTCCCGGTTACCCCAATTAAATTGAGTTTTTTCCCCGGTTCTCCATAAAATGCTGCGGCTACCTGGGCACAGGCAGCGGTCATATCTGCCACGGGAATCACCACCGCATCGGCTTGGGGTGGGTGTTTTTGCGCCGCTTGGGGACTGACTAAGGCTGCCACTGCACCTGCTGCGATCGCCGAGGGCCAAAAATCTCCGCCATCCACACGGGTTCCCGGCATTCCAATAAAGAGATCCCCCGGTTGACACGCATGGGAATTGGTACTTAAACCCGTGACCTCGATTTCCAGCGCCTCCTTGTCAAGGGTCTCTAACAAAATGCTGGGTAATAACGCTTTGAGCTTCATCGTTTTAATTCCTCACACGGGGTTGGGCGATCGTTCATCCAAGAAAGAAGAGAACAGAGTAGACCCCTCATTCCCTCTCGTCTTGCATTATTTTTCGCCTATTGTGAATCATTTTTCGGAAAGTATTGCTGTAACATTTGCTGCACTTGCTGCACCGAGGCCCGAGGAGAGGGCCTGGGCAGGGGTTCCTCTTTGGGCGGAATTTCCGAGTCTGGGTCCGGAGTCATCACGCGACACAGAACCGGGATTTCATACTGATAGGCGGCGAACCAATCCGCTTGGGTGGTAATGTCGCGCACCTCAAGCTCAAAGTTCAAGTCTTGAATTTGTTCTATTTTTTCCTGCAAGCCCTCGCAGAGGTGGCAATCCGGCTTGCTGTACATAATTAATCGCATTCTCTTTACTCCAGACCCCAACTGTGGTTATTTTAGGGGAAAGCCAGCCTGAATCATCAACTCTAGTTGATGCGGTGCTCGCCTCCTAATGAGGGTATAATTTTTATGGCACTTAAGTCTAAATACTTAAGTCTTAATCTGAAGCTACCCCATAGCCATCCCTGGCTTAAAGAGGCACATTTGAGGGCATCCCTTCTATTCCTCTCGGTAACTTCATAAAACTTTACCCAGTAATGTAAGCCTTGCGGAATAGGAATTCCCAGCCCTTGGATAGAAGCAAGTACACCGTTAAACTCCTCCTTGAGAAATAAAATACTTATTCCCGACCAAGTTAGGGGTGTTTTAGGCTATGATTGATTTTGGAAACCCTTAAATGACTGATTACAGTAAAGAAACGAGCATGGTCAACTCAGTACAGGCACCAACCAAATCCACCACCAGTCTCGACCTGGATGAACTCAATCAACGATTTGAGTCCTCCCATCCCCAAGAGATTCTGGCCTGGTGCATCAATAATTTTCCCACAGGGCTTGTGCAAAGCACGGCATTTGGAGCCACTGGCATGGTTGTCATGGACCTCCTCTACCGTGAACTCAAATCAAATCCCCCGGTGCCTGTTCTGTTTCTCGACACCTTGCACCACTTTGCCGAGACCCTGGAGTTGGTAGAACGCTCTAAGCAGCACTACAACTTAGATTTGCATATCTACAAAAACCCAGAAGCCAGCGATCGCCAAGAGTTCGCCAAACATTACGGCACTGCCTTGTGGCACAGCAATGTTGAACAATTCCACTATCTCACGAAAGTGGAACCGTTAAAACGGGGCTTGGAAGAACTCAATGTCGTAGCCTGGATTACGGGACGCCGCCGGGACCAATCCAGTTCTCGCGCTCAAATGCCCATCTTTGAACGGGATAACGATGGACGCATTAAAGTCAATCCCCTCGCCAACTGGACCCGCAAAGAAACCTGGGCTTACATTATGAAGCATGGTGTGCCTTATAATACCCTGCACGATCAAGGGTATGGCAGTATTGGCGATGAACCCCTAACCACTCCCGTAGCAGCCGGAGAACATGAGCGCGCTGGACGCTGGCGGGGTTCGGCTAAAAGCGAATGCGGCATTCATATCTAAGGGGAAGTGAATAGTCCTAGGTCCTTTTGTCCTCGGGTTTGAAGCAAGGCGACTGCGCCAGTCTGTGCAACGTTCAAGAAACAACGCACAATAGACAAAGGAAGTGAAGAGTCCTCGGTCTTTTGTCACTGGGTTTAAAATAAGGCGATCGCGCCAGTTTGTCCAAACCAAACAGAAACAAAGGACAAAGGACAAAACACAAAGGACAAAGGACAAAGGACTAACAACACCCCATGATTAAAATTCTGCATCTTTCAGATATCCATATCGGCAGTGGGTTTTCCCACGGGCGAGTTAATCCAGCCACGGGCTTGAATACGCGATTAGAAGATTTTGTCAGCACCTTGAGTCGCTGCATCGATCGCGCTATTGCAGAACCCGTGGATTTAGTTTTGTTTGGCGGAGATGCCTTTCCTGATGCCACTCCACCTCCGTTTGTTCAAGAAGCGTTTGCGCGTCAATTTCATCGGTTAGTCCAGGCAAATATCCCCACAGTTTTGCTCGTCGGTAACCATGATCAACATTCCCAGGGACAAGGGGGAGCAAGTTTATCGATTTATCGCACTTTGGGAGTCCCCGGTTTTATCGTTGGTGATAGCGTCACGACTCATCGCATAGAAACTGCCAAGGGTCCGGTGCAGATTATTACCTTGCCTTGGATTACCCGTTCTACCTTAATGACGCGATCGCAAACTGAGGGGATTTCCCTCTCGGATGTGAATCAGTTATTAATTGACCGTTTGCGCGTCGTCCTAGAAGGGGAAGTCCGCCAACTAGACGAAACAGTACCCACAGTCCTGCTGGCGCATTTAATGGCCGATCGCGCTGAATTAGGCGCCGAAAGGTTTCTGGCTGTTGGCAAGGGGTTTACGATTCCGATTTCTCTGTTAATTCGCCCCGAGTTTGATTATGTGGCATTGGGTCATGTTCACCGCCATCAGAACCTGAATCCCACGAATAATCCGCCGGTGATTTATCCGGGGAGTATTGAACGGGTGGATTTCAGTGAGCAGAAGGAAGATAAAGGCTATGTGATGGTGGAGTTAGAACGGGGACAGGCGAAGTGGGAATTTTGCCCGTTGGTTGTGAGAGCGTTTAAGACGATTAAGGTGGATGTATCGGAAGCGGAGAATCCTCAAGAGCAGATTTTAAAGGCGATCGGCAAACAGGAGATTGAGGATGCAGTAGTGAGGTTGATTTATCAATTGCGATCGCACCAAATTGATTTAATTGATAACACCGTCATTCATGCAGCCTTAAGCATCGCACATAACTACACCATTCAACCCGAACTCGTCAGCCAACTCGCCAGACCCCGAGTTCCCGAACTGAATGCAGGCGCTGGAATTGACCCATTAAGTGCCTTACAAACCTATTTAGAGAATCGAGAAGGATTAGAGGATATCAAAACCGATTTACTAGAAGCAGCCGAGGGTTTATTGGCGGGAGATGAACAGATGTGGCAGTTTTCCTCAACAGGTGAAGATGGGGAACAGAGGGAGGCGGATAATCCCTCAGTGCAACTGAAATTGCTGTGAAATAACTTGACAAAATTGCATCCTCGTGATAAAAAATTATTCTCTAAACCTAGGGAATAGTCCTGTAAAATAGAGCGCAAGTAACAATATAACCCTGGCTACACCCGAGGTCAAGATGAGAATCCATAAAATTTCGGTGACCAATCTTTTTGGAATTTTTAATCACACCATCCCCTTAAATTTAGATGAGCGAATTACCATCATTCATGGTCCGAATGGGTTTGGTAAAACTATCCTACTAAGAATGCTCAATGGCCTATTTAATTCCCGGTACTTGGAATTAGTGACGATTCCGTTCAGCGAATTTCGGGTTGAGTTTGATAATGGGGAGCAGTTAGTGGTGACCCAATCCATCGAGAAAACCTCCAAAGCCAAGAAGCACCCGATAACCCTTCAATTGTTCGATTCTGGATTATCCAAAAAGGAGGAATTTCAACTCATTGATGTAGCTTCTGATTCTAATTCGTTTGAACAAATGAGTCAAGTTATTGAGAGTCGCATTCCAGAGACAAGTCCCATAAATTATGAAATATCGTTTAATTTTTCAACCCATGAAATACTTCCAGTTGCAGATGTTATCCGTAGGTTTGGTGAAGTTTTACCAAAACAATTAAGGCAAATAAACACCGAGCCAAATTGGTTCATAAATGTCAAAAAATCGATAGCATTACAATTAATAGAAGCTCAACGGTTATTCAATTTCAGTAATGTTTTGAGCGGGGGGGAAGATCCGAGAATCACCTCCGTTGCGGCCTATTCTGAAGAACTCGCCGAACATATTCAGAGTAAACTTGCTGAATATGGAGAATTAGCTCAATCCTTGGATCGGACTTTTCCAGCAAGAGTGGTCAAAACTACCGCACACCCTGACTTAACCGGCGAAAAAATTCATGCCAAGTTAAGGGAAATCGAAGAAAAGCGCTATCGGCTGATAGAAGCGGGACTTTTAAATCAAGATGAAGACCCAGATTTTCAAGTGGACCGCTCAATTGATGACACCGCCAAAAGTATTTTATCCGTTTATGTAGAAGATGTAGAAAATAAGCTGAGGGTCTTTGAAGAACTGGCTCAAAAAATAGAAATTTTAAAGCGAATTATTAATAGCAGATTTTGTTATAAAAGTATCAGCGTCAACAAAGAAAAAGGTTTTATATTTCAGACTGATGATGGCAAGCAGTTATCCCCGGAGAACCTATCCTCTGGGGAACAACATCAATTGGTGATGCTGTATGAGTTATTATTCAAAGCAAAACCCAATTCCTTGATTCTAATTGATGAGCCTGAACTGTCGTTGCACGTCGCTTGGCAAGCTCATTTTCTCAAAGATTTACAACAAATCGCCAAGTTAGTGAATATTGATGTGTTAATCGCCACCCATTCTCCCGATATTATCAGCGATCGCTGGGATTTGACCGTGGAGTTAAAAGGGCCATGAGAGAATACTTAACACCGGATCGCGTCGCGAATAAAATTCGCTTAATGCGGACTCAATATCAGGGAACATTTTTAATCACCGAAGGCGAAACCGATGCACGAGTCTGGAAAAATTTGGTCAATCTCAGACAATGTTTCGTAGAAAATGCGACTAATAAGGAAAAGGCGATCGGCGCACTGGATATCCTAGAACAAGATAACGTTTCAGGAGTGTTAGCAGTTGTCGATGCGGATTTTGATCGCCTAGAGGGGAAGCAATCCCCTACCCCAAATCTACTCATGACCGACACCCACGACCTGGAAACCATGCTCCTCCAGTCCCCGGCATTGGAAAAAGTTCTAGCTGAATATGGATCGGAAGAGAAAATCAAAAAGCTGACCGAATCTACAGGTCAAGATATTCGGACTCTCCTGATTTTACCCGGAGTTTTTTTAGGCTACTTGCGATGGCTGTCCCTCAAAGAGGGCCTTTCCTTAAAATTTGAAGATTTATCCTTTAAAAAATTTATTGATGATACCACTTTAGCCTTAGATGAATTAAAACTCATCAAAACCGTTAAAAACAACTCACAAAAATATGATTTAGATGAACAAACCCTCCACAAGCGGATAGAAGATTTAAAACAAAAGACTCACAACCCCTGGTCTGTCTGTTGCGGTCATGATCTCATCTGCATTCTGTCCATTGGACTCTGTAAAGCCTTGGGGTCCTGTAACACCAGGCAAGTCGAAAGCCTTATCCTAGAAAAAGATTTACGACTGGCTTATGAGGCTTGGTTTTTTTCTAGGACAGAACTCTACCAAGCTATTCTACAATGGGAAGCTGCAAATCCACCGTTTAAGGTTTTAGCTTAGTCGGATTAATCAATAAAAATTTCCTTCAGCAAACATTAATAATTTTCTGCTCACTCGGCAAACCATTTTTTAAGTTAACATTAATAAACCCCCAATCCTACCCAATCCGGTTTAAGAAGTTCGTTTTCTCTATGAGCCCGCGCAGGCGGGCTTCGTCCGTATCGCCCCACCCTTGAGGGTGCGGGTTTTTATAGACATATCAGAACCGGATTGCGTATAATTGAAAATTATCTCTCATTAATCCGGAGGAGCAAGTGGAAGGAAAAAGGTTTATTCATCGCCTAAAACTGCAAAATTTTCTATCTTATGGAAATGAGGCAGATTCTATAGACTTACAGCCTTTAAATGTATTGATTGGTCGAAACGCATCCGGCAAATCCAATTTAATAGAAGCCCTAGAAATCTTAAAGGCAACTCCCACGGATTTAATGGCTCCAATTCGTAAAGGGGGAGGCATTAGCGATTTTCTTTGGAAAGGGGGTAAAGAATCTCCGAATGCCCTAATTGATGCCACATTGGAACCGACAGAAGGCTTAATGCCTTTACACTATCAGCTTAGTTTTACCGTATCCGGTCAAAGACTGGAATTGGTTGATGAAACCATTGAAAATGAACAGCCTGAACCCGGGGAAGAAGAACCTGATTTTTTCTATCGCTACCAAGGGGGTCATCCAGTTATCACGATTCCCACGGAAATTGAGGGACAAAAAAAACGGTCTTTGCGGCGAGAAACCCTGAGTGCAGACCAATCGGTTTTATCTCAAAGAAAAGACCCCGAGCAATATCCCCAGTTAACTTATCTGAGCAATCAATTTACTAAAATTGGCTTGTATCGGGATTGGCAACTGGGACGAGATTCACCGATTAGGTTGCCGCAAAAAACTGATTTACCGGAATCTCCCTTGCTTCCCGATGGGAGTAATCTGGGATTAGTTTTGAATAATTTACAACACAAGCTCGGAAGTCGCACCCTAATCGAAACTTTGAAAAATTTTTATGAAGAAGCTGAGGAGTTGAGTATCAAAATTTATGGCGGGACGGTGCAAGTTTTTATCCGAGAAGAAGGATTAATTGAGCCAATTCCGGCGACTCGTCTTTCCGATGGCACTCTTCGTTTTTTATTCTTAATGGCGTTACTCCTTGACCCTACACCGGGACCCGTTATCTGTATTGAAGAACCAGAAATTGGCTTACATCCAGATATTTTACCGATGATTGCGGAGATGTTGGTGGAAGCGTCGGCGCGAACTCAACTGATTGTTACCACTCATTCCGATGCTTTAATTTCGGCACTTCCTCCTGAGTCTGTTCTAGTTTGCGATCGCAGCGATCGCGGCAGCGAATTACGGCGGTTGGATCCAGACCGCCTGAAAAAATGGCTGGACAATTACACCCTGGGAGATTTATGGCGAATGGGTGAACTTGGAGGCAATCGATGGTAACAGAAATTAGACTTTATATTGAAGGCGGGGGAAATACTAAAAATACCAAAGCATTGCTCCGAAGTGGATTTAGCCAGTTCTTCCAAGGTTTTATCAAAAAAGCACGCGATCGCAAAATTCGCTGGAATATTACCGTCTGTGGCTCTCGCAATGATACCTATCGCGACTTTACAAATGCTTTGATAGACTATCCTGATGCCTGTAACATCTTATTAGTTGACTCCGAGGGTCCCGTAACTCAAACCCCTTGGCAACATTTGAAGTCAACCGATAACTGGGATTCCCTGGGAGTGAGCGATCGCCAGTGCCATCTGATGGTTCAAGCAATGGAAGCATGGTTTATTGCCGATATTGAGGCATTAAGCAAATTTTATGGACAGAAATTCCAAGCTAATTCCTTGCCGAAATCTACTAACATCGAAAAAATTCCCAAGGATAACTTGGAACCCACTTTAAAGGCTGCAACCCGCCACACGCAGAAAGGTGAATATAAAAAAATAGAACATGGGTGCAAACTGTTGGCCCTCATAGACATTCAAAAAGTTTGTCAGGCTTCAAAGCATTGCCAGACTCTTTTCGAGGAAATTGATAAACTTCTATAGAGATTACCCGGTTGATTTATTTTAAGTCGTTTGAAAGATATTTTGCACCATTGTTTTATTAGAATTCGCCGCCACTTGATCCAGTTGCAGCACTTCCCCGGCATCCAAACTCCAACCCAGAGCACCGAGATTTTGCTGTGCCTGTTCCACACTTTTTGCACCGGGAATGGGAATCATCCCTTTGCAGATGCACCAATTGATGGCAACCTGGGACATGGTTTTATTGCGGTCCGAGGCAATTGCTCTCAAACAGTCTAACAAAGGCTGAATTTTGGGTAAAATATTCCGAAACAGGAATCCGCGAATCCCTGGAGGGAAGGGACCGTTTTCTGAGTATTTTCCCGTTAATAATCCCAAAGCGAGGGGACTGTAGGCAATCAGTTGAATTCCCAGGCGATCGCAAACTTCTTTGAGCCCCAAGGTAGTCACGGGATAGGTAGACAACAGAGAGTATTGAACTTGCAGGGTAGCAATGGGAACTCCGCGATCGCTAAACTTTTGATAAATGCGTTCCAGGCGTTTGGGACCGTAATTGGACAAACCCACTCCCTTCACCAACCCGCGATCGTATAAATCCGCCAATCCATCCAACAACGACCACTCCTGCCACGGTGCATAATTTGCCGTAGACCAATGCATCTGCACCAAATCCAGCCGTCCCAACCGCTGCGCCGACGCTTCCCCAGCAGACACCATCGACTGCCGCGTCAACCGCCAAGGATAAGGCGCTAACTTGGTCGCTATACAAATGTTATCCGCATTCGGACCCTGATACTCCTGAGCAAACTGCCCCAACAGCGTCTCACTCCGTCCATTCAGCTTGCCAGTCCCGTATGAATCCCCGGTATCGAATAACGTCACGCCATTTTCGACACAAAGATTAAACACCGCTTGTAATTCCGCATCCATACTGGGTTCATATCCCCATAAAAGCCGGTTACCCCAAGCCCAAGTACCGCAGCCCATAAGTGGAAGAGAGAGATTGGTTGCCATAGTCACAGGTGGTCAATGAGTTGAATCGGGTCTATCTTACAATAGGGCGCGCCCGGACAATAAAGTTTTTTGTCATTTGTCATTTGTCATTTGTCGTTGGTTCTTGGTCATTTTGGGTACTGGGGTGATGATGACTTTGGGATAGTTGCGATCGCTCTGAGGTGGGGAACGGGCGATCGCTTTCCAATTGCACTCGAATGATAGGAGGGAATTCTTTCATGGCAACTGCGATCAGAACTAACCGCCCGACAGTAGCCTAGAAATGCACAAGACAAATCGGGTGTTCAGCATTGTTCTATTTCAGTGCAGCTTTTTCCAGTTGCTTTCTCTTTGATTACGCCTCTTTTGAGGGTAATTTTGTCTTTTTACGGTTAAGAATAGCCATTAACAAAGCACTGGGTATCAATCCCGCAGCGACCCCAAGACCCCCGTAAATAAATTGTTGCTGCAAGGTTTCTTCACTGTCCATAACTGAACGGGTGCTGTAGCTTCCTCCCGAGTACATTTCTCGACTTCTTGTGGAGTTACAAAACATATCTCCTGGGCTGCAACTGCGAGAATAACCCTGCCCCGGAATGCTTTCATAGAGAGTGTAGGAAATGGGAGAAGCGAGGGTTACTCCAATAATTCCTCCAATAATTGAGCAGACTGCGATCGGGATGAATGTTTTCATATTGCTAATGTTTTTGATGAGAGGAAGTGTTGATTTGAATTGGGTTGGGAAAGGGCGATCGCTTTTCTGACCTGACGGTTCGTCCCGGGGGGGTATAGGACAGGGGCGATCGCGTTTAAGATTCTCCTCCAACATTCGGAGAAATCATGTAGACTCGCTATCTCCGGGAATTAGCTGATTTGAGGCTTCATATAAATCGTTTTTTAGTGCTTCCACTTCCCAGTAGCTAATCATGACTCTCTCTCCTGCTGTATATGCTTGGTGTTGTTGACTATCATTGATTAAGGTAATATTCCCTCCCTTACGACCTAACGTTTCTAAATCTTGATCGCGTAATACTCCTCGGTTATGCTGAATAACATTGCGAACAATAATATATTTTTTAATGCGCTGTTTTAAATTTTCATCAATCGATATCTCTAAATATTTTTCAATTTTATTAATCTTTTCATGGTTTTTTTCATGCTCAAACCAGTTCGCCGCTTTTTCTTCAATATTTGAAACAATGTTAGAACTATTAGATATAGCTAAATCTAATTGAACATTTATTTTGGGAAGTTTAGAGTAATCGTTTGGTCCGCAGAAATGCTCGTGCAATATTGCTTGAAAAATTTGCCCGAGAAATTCATACCAAACTTGTATTAAATATCCGTGAACTATTTCTTGAACTATACCGGGGTTACTTTGTAACTCAGTTAATAAATCTTTTGTCAAAACTTTTTCTATATCAGGATGTAAAGATGTGCCTACTCCCATTGAAATTTTATGTTCTGGATCATTTTTTATTAGTTTTTCCAACTGATTTTCACCGAAGATCTCTAGCGCAACTAAGCTTTTAGCTAATTTCAGCGAACGATCTAGATCGGCTTGGAATAAATCTCGAATATTTTTCATGGTCTAATGTCATCCTTGAGTAGTTTATTTTAGAAACTCATTGGTTGTGAGTCGGCGGCTGAAAAATACCTAATTGAAAGAATTAGTTTCAAACCCCGAAGGTTGTCTAAATCTAAAGATTAGGTTTCTTCCTCTTCACCTGTATTAATTTTCGGGGGACGTTGAAAGGTGAAGGTAAAAGTGTCTCCACTCGCGATTACTTTTCGGATTTCGTTGTACAATGGATAATCGCCAGTTCCACTCAAGCAAGCCCAGCCTCGCGATCGGGTCAACCCAACAAACAACTGATTTCGTAAGTTGGGATCGGCTTCATTTTTCGCCACGTTATCTAATCCAACGACATAGATCATGTTCGCCTCATTTCCTTTCGCACGGTGGATTCGAGACACGGTGACCCCGCCATCTTTCCAAAAGCTATCGGGGTCGGTATTCGGATACTTGGGACTCAGTTGATTGAGTCGGATGCCACTGGGAATGTAGACATTAATCCCTTCATCGATTAAAAAGCTGCCTACTTCAGTTTCCAGTTTCATGGCTTCGTAGGTATCACCCAACACCACAACCAATATGTCTCGGCTTGGTAACAGGCGATCGTAATTGAGATTATGCTTAATTCTTTCAGCCAGGGCTTCTAACTCTTCTTCGCGAGAGTCGTAAATTTCAAACTCTAATACTGGATCGTCCCATAGTTTAGGAATAGGATTTGGAGAATTTTCTGGAGGTCGGTGTAAAGTAATTTGCTGACCCGGGGGATTAAAACTGCCTTGTTTGACTTCATAACCAATCGCTTGCCAACTTTTTTTATCGGTCAGTCCGGCCAGCATTCCATTCGGACGTAATAAACCCATGCCAATGGCGTGTGCAGCGGTCAGAATTGAGCCGGGAGTCCGATAGCAACGATGCATAATGACACTCTTTCTAATATTTCCGTTATACTGTCCTCTGACTAGGTTAGTTAAACTATCTCCAAACAGTTCTTTAGCCATCGGAATTTTTAAACTATCTAAACTTTGGGCTTCATCGTAAGCCCAGATTAAACGGCGTTGCTCTGGATTATCCACATCGACGGGTCGCAAAGATTCATAAGCCATCCAGTAGATGACTTGCTTAGATTCACCACTACTTTCTTCGTAATACTTTAGATCGTCTTCTGTGACTAAATCTTGTCCTTCGTCAATCAGGATGGCATCAAATATCGGTTGAATTTGTTTCCCATTTAATAGTCGATTACAGATATCTGCCAAGCCTTCATTGGTTTTTTTTCGCTTAGTATCTCCAACGGTTAGGGGGGCAACATTATTTTCTTCACAAATTGTGTAGTATAAACCAGGACGGGATTTACCACCCCAACCGTGAAGCACTTTTAGTTTATCCTTTACCTTGTTATCGTATTTGACATCACCATTACTAAAGCGGCGCAACCATTGATCAACTAATTTTTCAATCTGGTCATATAGGGAGCGAGTGAAAAACACTAAAGCAATATCCCAGTCCGGATGCTTTAAGTGCATATGCGCTGCTTTTTGACAAAGCAAAACAGTTTTTCCAGATCCAGCAATTCCCCGAATCCGCTGGGAACCGGGGGGAATTTGCTTGCCGATTTCTTCTTGCTGCAAATCTAACTCATACAGCTTTTCTTGTAAAGTAGCCACCAGACCCGCGCGAGTTTTTCCTTCAGCAGAAATCGTTCGAGGAGGTTTGCGGAGTACCGGGGTTCCACCGATCACCGCTTTGAGAATCGTCCACTGCTCATCATCAAGATTTTCCCCGGTGACCATTGGCATGGATTGTTGAATCCGCTCTAGTAGACCGACTTTACCGAGTTGACCTTGAAAAATCACGGGTGGACATCCCGGTAGCTGATCGAAGCCTTTCTGTTGCCATTCTTCTTGTTTAACCAAAGGCAAAGCCACAATTCCTCGACCCGTAATTTTCCGAAAAATCTGTGATTCGCGATCGCAATACCCAAGTAACGCTTGCAGTTGGCGATTTACTCTCTCCCCAGGACTTCCTAACATTATATTGCTAGTCTCGAATTGCCACTGTTCCCCATTGACGGCAACAATCTGGTCAATCGTGACACAAGCAATTTCAATCAGGATCACACCCAATTCTTGATCGGCAATGAGTACATCAGGCTCTTTACGAACTTCTCCGACTTTAGCAAACAGAGGATACCGCCAATATCCTATACAGTCTCTGTCCGAAAATGCACTTTTGGCGGCATTCCATACCTTGAGTTCGCAATCTTTGCCACTTTCACTGATTGGCTCAGTGGTGATAAATTTTTGAGGTTTCATGAAAGTCTTTATCCTTATTTCCTTTGAGGTGAATAGCAAGTCTATGGCATAGCTGTGGATATCCAGCAAAATCATTGCTGTTGAATTACCGGGGAGTTTTTTCCAGCGATTTCATAACTTTATAACGATGATTTACAGGATCGGCACAAGGGGTACTCCTGGCTAGGGGTGGCTAAATGAGTTTGAGGCTCTGGGAACTTCGATCGCTTTTTATCGTCAATAATAAGTTTTGCTAATTACCAATTAAAGCCTTTCTAATGTTTCCCGGCATCAGTATTTTTACTGGATTTTGTTGACAGATGAGGGATCCATATTGGCTCCCCAGGGATGGCAAGGCCCGATCGCGCACCAATCCGTAGCTTGACAATCAGTAGAACTCCTGAAATCGCGGGTTACACTTACTTATCGTTGTAGCGGACAACTTTTACGCAAATTGGGAAAAAAAGTTTTTGGTCATTGTTCACGGGTCCCTGGTCACTGGTCACGGGTCCCTGGACAAATGACCAAGGACCAATGACTAATCCCTACTGCAAGGGACGACAACACCCCCCGATCGCCTCATTGGCTAGATGACCCAATCCAATGGATTCGAGAAGTTCCGTCCATTCAGCGGCAATTTCTGCATTCCCTGGATTATCCCGGCGAAGTTCCGCAAGGGTTGTGAGGGTTTCATGCCACAACCCATTCGCTGCATAGAGTTCCACGCGCTGCATCGGTGTTGTTGCAGCTTCTAGCTGACTGATGAGTGTGCTATCTGCTGCAATTCGTTGGACCATTCCTTCTATATAGTCATCTTCGGCACGAATTCTGGGATTGCATCGATAGGAGAATTGCCACAAGTATTGTTTGCCGACTTCTAAGGCAGGAATGTTTTCCGGTAAGCGGAAACTGACAATCCCTGGGGTATCGGAAATCGGGACGACGGTTTTGTAGACTTCGGTTTCTTCTTCATCCAGAAGGACGAACTCTACCTCACGCGCCAGACTGGACGGATACGGCACGTAGAACCAGAATGTGGGATGTCCCGAGAGAGTATAATTGACTTGAGAAGCGATTAATCCGGTCAAGGGTTTATCCACTGGCGGACATGAGGTGCGACTCCCAGAACCTTCGCGATCCTCTGGTGGGTCAGGATCGGGGGGTTCAAATACGGTGGCGATCGCCGCGTTGGGTGATGGCACTTGACGAAGATCCTGGCGTAATTCACTGCCAGATGTGCCGTAAACTCTCGTGACGGGTACGATGCCGGTGAAGACAATCAGACCGATCGCGATCGGCAATTTGGCCGGGTTCGATGGTTTCCCCAAAGGATGTGACAAGGTTCTACTCCTCCATACAGGTTGACATTCTGTTTACCTATCGCAGTTTGGGGATAAATTTACGCAAAGTTGTCATTTGTCAGTTGTCATTTGTCATTTGTCATTGGTCCCTTGTTGTTTGTCTCTTGTCCCTTGTCAATTGTCATTGGTCCCTTGTTGTTTGTCTCTTGTCCCTTGTCAATTGTCATTGGTCCCTTGTCCCTTGTTCCTTCTCAAAGGACCAAGGACCAATGACAAATGACCAATGACTAATGCCAATGCTGGGGGGATGAGGGGAACCCAGGTGCTTTGGAGGAATAGCAGATAGCAGAGGAGATAGAGAAATGCGATCGCCAGGGGGATGGCACTGACTCTGCGGAGTCTCCCTCGAATGCACCAGGCGATCGCACTTCCTACCCCTGACCACAGTCCAATCCAGATCACTTCTCCCCACCCACTCCATACTTTAATCATCGGACGTCCATCCAATGCTGCACTGAGGATCTCACTCACTTTCTGTGCTTGGATCATCACGCCAGGTACTTTTTCCGAGGGAGATTTTCCGACGCCGTAGGGGGTGAAAAAAGCTTTAGCGTTGACTTTACTGGTCAACCCAATGAGGACAATTCGGTCTTTCACCAAATTGGGGTTAAATTCTCCATTTAAGACTTCCGTTAGGGTGAGAGTTTGAGCGATGGGAAAAGAACGATAATTTAACATCCCATACCAGCCTCCCTGGGGGAGGGTTTTGTATCCTCCGCTATTCAGTTCCAGGGGATTTAAAATTGCTTTACCTAGGTGCAATGGGTTGTCTTTAATTCCTTGATTGTTGGGGAAAATCTTCTCCGCAGCCAGATATTTTTGGGCTAATTGAAAGCTCAAGGAAAAGCCAGTGTTACATTCCGAGGTGGTACTCATAAACAAGAGATGACGGCGCAATACTCCATCAGGATCGATAAGTACATCATCAAATCCTAATTGGTTGGTGGGGATTCCCACTGGCGATCGCACTGGTCCTCCATAGGATTTGTCAAAGCTACAGACTGCCACCAGATTCGATTGCTGCTGCATCTGAACCCTTAATTCCGCATGACCCGGAGGAACGGGTAAATCGCGATACAGGGTTAAACCGACTGCTCGCGGTTGATGCAGTTCTAATTTTTGCAACAATTGGGTTAATGTGGCATCGGAAATTGGATATTCTTCCTTCGATTGTACGTCTGATTCGGTAATTTCTACGATTAAAATCCGGGAGTCTAGGGGTTCGGATGGACGCGATCGCATGAAGTGGTCATACGCTTTCAGTTCCCATCCCTCCAATAGTCCCAACTGGCGGATCAGAAGCAGAATCAAGGTGACTGCCAAAGGGATGACTCCCACCCAGCGATCGCGAACTTTAGAGGATTGCTGAGTTTCTACTACAGGTGGCGATCGCCACTGCATTGGAACTTCGGCAGGATTTTGACAGATCACTGGCAACCAACTCGCACAAGGAAATTGATCTTCTAATCCTTGCAACCGTTCCCGCGCTTGTCGCACTGCTAAATAAAAGGAAGAACCGCTAGAAAACGCTTTAACAAAATTTACCAAAAATAGGTGCGCCACCCCATCGGCAACCGATTCTCGCATAACAATAATGTGAGGAATCTGTAAATCGGCCAGTTCTTTCGCTAATCCCAATCCATCGCAAGAATTAAAAATAGCCAACTGCAATCCGCGAGCAATTGCTGTTTTCAGGGCCAATTTTAGATGATAAATACCCAATTTATCGCGGGGATTGATAGCAACTAACCCTCGGGTTCCCTCTTCTTGACTTTCACTATGACCCGCAAAAAATAAAATATCCCACCCGCGATCGTCCCACAACTGTTCATCAACCTCCTGCCGGGAAGGTTCCACCAAAAAAACCGTTTCCGCGTCGGAAAGTTCCAATAAAGTAGAGCGATCTCGTGCGATATCGATGCCGTTACTATCTCCCAAAATCGCTAAAATTCTCATTTGCTCTCGGCGATGAGATTTTTCCACCCGTTGATATTGAGGAGCACTTAACGCGAGTTCTGCTTTGGGATAATCGGACAAAAACTTCCAGAAATGCCAGGGTAAATGACGCAGGCGATCGTCATCGGTTTCCAGAATCACTTGGATTTCATCGGAATGGTGAAGATGCGATCTCAACTGGCGATCGATATTTCTAAATTCCTCCGCATTCAACCATTCATCAATCAGTTGCACATATTGAACGCAAATATCCGCAAACTCCACTTGAGAAACATTAGTAATATCTTCCCGGTCGATTTTGATGCGAGGACGCCATCCGGGAGTACGATAAAGTGCGTGATAAATCAGTTGCCATCGCCTATAAATCGCGTCTAATTCAGTCGCAGGAGGTAAAGCACCGATAAATTTCAGGGGACGCGGATTTTCCGGTTCCCAAAGTAGCGCGGTAACGTTGGGGAAACCACTGAGCAAATTGCCATATCCCAGATTGATAACGACTGTTATTTGTCCTTTGTCCTTTGTCATTAGTCATTGGTTGTTGGTCATTGGTTGTTGGTTGTTGGTCATTGGTTGTTGGTTGTTGGTTGTTGGTCATTGGTTGTTGGTCATTGGTTGTTGTTGGTTGGTCATTAATCCAAATGACAAAGGACAAAGGACAAATGACCAACAACCAACAACCAATGACCAAGGGTCTAATCATCACTTTTTTGGGAGCCTATTGAGTTGAGATAAGCGTTCAACTTGGGGGCTAATTCATGTACTATTGGTTTAATCTGGTTAATTTGTTCTTCAGTAAGCAGTTGTCTTTTAGCTGCTCTTGTCAACCAGTGCCTTGTTTCATTCAAAGATCCTCGGGCAATTTTGACAAAACGTCGATTGTCCTGGAAACTACCTCGACCACATCCTTCGGCAATATTAGCTCCTATACTATCAGCAGAACGAACGATTTGTTGACCAATGGTATTTTTAGCGAAGGTATCCCATTCCCTAACAATATCCCAAATTAAATCCGCTAGTTCTGCTGATAACTGATAAACGTGCAAGTTTTTGAAGTCTGTGTTTTTTTTGTTGTGGGTCATTGGTTATTGGTCCTTGGTCATTGGTTGTTAGTGACGGATTAGTGGGACTTGATTATTGGTTAAAAGGGCCTTATAGCTCAATTTCATCAGTTTAAAGGTTATTTCTGCTCATTTGCTTATCTCTTCTCTTTTTTCCCTTCTCTTTATCTGGCAAATGACAAATGACAAATGACAAATGACTATATTTCAAACTGTTCAACAATTGTGGCATTTTCTAGCGCAACTTGGATAGAAAACCGTTCCCCGGGTTCACCCGTAAAGCGGGGAAGTTGGATGTAGTTATCCTGGCGGCGCGATCGCACGTCTTGGAGAACCTCCCCCTCCGGCGATAGCAATGCCAATCTCAAATTTGGCGGTAAATAAGTTTCTCCATCGGGGGGATAGAGTCGGACTCTCACGGCAATGCGATCGCCTTCGGGGGTGAGTGCCACCAACAACACCACCACTTGGGTGGCAAACTGCATTTCTAAGTCTATCAGTGTTGCGCGTTCCACTCCCCCATCCCCTTCGCGGGGAGAATTTCGGAAATGATAAGCGAGTGTTTCTTCTCCAAAAATGGTTTGAAATGATTGCCATGACTCGGCAAAGGAACCTTGCAACCATTGACTGAGTAACACCACAGGAGATTGGGAGGCGATCGCATTGTTAGAGGAAACCCCAAGGCGCAACTCTGCCAAGGTTGTCAGCAAAGTTTCAATGGGTTGTAACTGATTCAGAGGGAACTGTTGGGAATCAATCCGGTTGATGAATCCCAAAATAGTTGCTTCTTTCAGGGAGTCTTGGATTTGTACCACCACATACCCAATGCGATCGCACCAAACTTCCGGGGGAATGTGACAATTTGGCTCATGTTCTCGCATGGGACGACATTCGATCCGTCCCAATCCCGTCACGGGTAAATCAGCAACATTGCTTCCTAAACGAGCGATCGCATTCCAACTTTCTGCCGCACTCACTTCGGTAGCAATTCCCATCCATTCCAAATAATCCTTCACCACGCAAATAGCCAAAGTATTAAAATAAACTTGTTCAGCTTTCTGTCGATTTGGTTGTTCAAGTGCAAACTGCTTCGCAAGGCGGCGGGAAGTTCTAGCAATCAACATCGGTATGGTAAGATTAGTCATCATTTGTCAGTTGTCCTTTGTGATTTGTCCTTTGTTATTTGTCCTTTGTTATTTGTCCTTTGTGATTTGACCAATGACCAATGACCAATGACCAATGACCAATGACCAATGACCAATGACCAATGACCAATGACCAATGACCAATGACCACCGACAAATCCCCTCTCCTCCTTCATAGATATCCTTCGGATTCGCCAAATTTACGCAATTGCGGCATACACTTGCGCTGATAAAAGGTGCTGAGGGTCGAAACCGGCAATTTGAATTCTACGGAAAGTTCCTCCCAGGAGGTTTCTGGGGGTAAACGTCGCCGAATTAACACTTGACAGGTGACATCTTTTCGACCTCGAATGTGGATCCGCTGCAATTCCCCATCGGGGTCAGTTTCCACCCACTCGCGGGTCCCTTGCAGGATCGGGGGGATATCCCGAGGAGCCTCAAACCTATCCAAAAACGTGAGGGTGTCGTCATCATCGACAGATTGTGATGCTGAAACCATCTGATTTGTCAGGGATTGCGCTTTGATGGCACGATCTTTGAGTCGCTGCTTGAGGTAAAAATTGAGCCAAGTAGTGACCAGACTGCGATCGGGGTCGTATTTATCTTTGGCGGTGGTTGCTTCACATAAATTTAGGCAAAAATACAGCCATGTTTGTTGCCACACTTCTTCATAATAGGGAGTATATTCTCGCCAAAGCTTGCCTGATTTGACAATCAGCCGGTAGAGTTGAGTCAATCCTCGCTGGCGTTCGACAGTTTGGGGAGGGTGACGACAAGTCTCCTCAATCAGGGATTGTAGGGGGTCGGTAGTCATTGGTTGTTGGTCATTGGTCATTGCTCATTTGTCCTTTGTTGTTCGTTTTCCTCTTACTTCTTTCCCTATTCCCTATTCTCTGTTTCCTGTAACTAAAATGCGTCTAAAAAATATCTCGTCCTGCCTTTTGCTTGTTGGCTTTATTCTGTTGAATGATGAAACCCAGTTTATCAAATTTCCTTCCCGTCAACTTGGACTGTTGCCGGTATTGGCACAAACGGGGGAAGAAAGTCTTGCTCAAGAAGCGCGGCGATTGTATGAACTAGGTTATGAACAGACCGATCGCGGGGAATTTCAGGAGGCACTGGCGACGTTTGATCGCGCTTTAACAATGGCGCTTCAAGTTGGCGATCGCCGACTTGAAGGGGTTATTTTAAATGATATTGCTGTCGTTTATCGCATCCTCGGCGACTATCCCCAAGCGTTGCAATTTTTAAACCAAGCATTTACCCTGCGCCAACAAATTAACGATCGCTCGGGAATTGCACAAACTCTCGTCAATTTCGGTGCCGTTTATCAATCTCTAGGCGACTATCCCCAAGCGCTCGATTTTTATCAGCAAGCTTTGCCAATTGTTCAAGGGGAGCAGGAACAGGATGGGGAAGCGGTAATCCTCACAAATATGGGAGAACTTTACAGACAGTTAGGACAACCGAACAAAGCACTTGCTTCATTCCAGAATGCTCTGTCCCTGTTTGAAAAAGAGGGCGACCAGTGGGCGATCGGTATCGCTTTTGCAAATATTGGAGCGGCTTATGATGCTCTCGGTGAATTGTCCCAATCCTTAGAATTTTACCAAAAAAGTTTAGCGATCGCCACCGAAGTCCAAGATACCCTCGGAATCGGTCAAACCTGGATTAATATCGGCGCAATTTATGAAAAATTAGCCGATTATCCCCAAGCCATTCAAGCCTATCAGCAAGGATTAGCCGTGATGAGGGAACTAGGAGACTTAGATTCTATCGGACAAGCCTTCAACAATTTGGGGTCAGTTCATCGCCGGATGGGGGAATATTCTCAAGCCTTAGAATTCTATGAACGCGCCTTAGAGATTCGGGAAAATATCGGCAATCGAGCAGGCATGGCTGTGACGCTCCAGAACAAAGGATTGGCCTTATTTGAAGCAGGAAAACTTCCCGAGGCTACGGAAACATTATATGCAGGAATAGATGTTTTAGAATCCTTACGTCCGGGATTAAGCGATCTCAATAAAGTCTCTATTTTCGATAAATATCAGTCCACTTATAGCATTTTACAAAAAGCATTAATTGCCCAAAATCAACCCGAGAAAGCATTAACTGTGGCGGAAAGAGGTCGCGCTCGGGCTTTTGTGGAGTTAATTGCCAAACGACTTTCGCCAGAAGCGGCGCAAGAATTTAGCGATCGCCAAATTCCTCCCCCCACAATTCAAGACATTCAGCAAGTCGCAGCAGAACAAAATGCGACTTTGGTTGAATATTCCATTGTAGTCGATAATTCTGCTAAAAATTCTTCTCTGTTAATTTGGGTGGTGAAACCCACAGGTGCAATCGCGTTTCGGGAAGTGGATTTAAGTCTACTCGAAGGATTTCGAGATAATTTAGTCCAGTTTTTGGTCGGGGAGGAAACCGACGCCCAACCCGAACCTTTATTAACGGCATTGGTGCGAGGCAGTCGCTCTTCCATCACGGAAACGCTCCCCACCATTTCCCCGGGACAAGTTAGCAATAGAAAGTTGAAAAAGCTGCATGAATTATTGATAAATCCGATTGCGGATTTACTTCCCACAAATCCCGAAGAAAAAGTAATATTTATTCCTCACAAAGAGTTATTTTTTGTGCCCTTTCCCGCGCTAATTGATGAAAGCGATCGCTACTTAATCGAAAAACATACTATTCTCACAGCGCCAGGGATTCAATTGCTACAAATCGCGCGCATCGCGAAACGCGATCGCCCCAGGGAAACCGCAGGTGCTTTAGTCGTCGGTAATCCCGTGATGCCGATTTTCCAAAGAAACCCGGGAGAAGAACCAGAGGGATTAAAAAATTTACCCGGTGCGGAACAAGAAGCGACTGCCATTGCCGCGATGCTAAACACTCAACCATTAATCGGAAGTGAGGCAACCGAGACGGCAGTAGTAGAACGGATCACTTCCGCCGGAATCGTCCATCTGGCAACCCACGGGTTACTGGATGATTTTAGCGAGTCGGGTTTGTTGGGGGCGATCGCCTTAGCACCGAGCGATCGCGATGACGGATTGCTCACTTCTGAAGAAATTATCGGGTTGGAGTTGAATGCGGATTTAGTGGTATTGAGTGCTTGCAGTACAGGTGGAGGAAGCATCACCGGCGATGGCATTATTGGATTATCTCGCGCCGTAATCGGTGCCGGTGCCGAAAGTGTCATCGTCTCCTTATGGCAAGCGGACGATCAGGCGACCGCACAATTGATGGAGGAGTTTTATCGGGTTCTCCCCCAAACCGGCGATCGGGCGGTAGCTTTGCGACAAGCGATGCTGGCAACCCTGCCCGACTATCCAAATGTGAGAGACTGGGGAGCCTTTATGCTGATCGGCGAATCAGCGAGTCAGTGAGACCTGGCGATCGGCGTTCACCATAGGCGACTTTTGGGCGCTAGAGTTGTTTCATTTTAGCCGCCAAAAACCACCGGAGGTCACGGATAAAGCCCCTTGTAGTCAGGCCAGCGCCATTTTTGCCTTCAGCTCATGGGGGGGAGGGCAAAAAAACGGGTCAAACTTTCTCCCTCTCATGGTTTTTGGCAAGCCTAAATTTTTAGAAGGAAACAGCCTTACTATTTTAGCTAATACATCTCAAACCTTCGACTGTCATAATAAAAAGTTAAAAAAGTATTATGATTCACTAAAATTCCTAAAACAATATCTAAATTTTCCCGGAAATAAGGACTTCCTGAATCTTCTAAATTATTAATAATTGGTTCATTCAAAACAGCCACAACTATAGCTGGTTGATTTTTGTAAGGCAATTTTCTGTTTTTCATATTATTTTTCCACCGGACTATTTGTCCGACTTTAAAAGACTCTTTTGCTAAAAAACTTAAACAAGATTCTTGCAGTTTAACAAAATAATCATCTTCATAATTTTCTATTTCTTCATCAAAATTTTCTTCTCCAAGTAAAAACTCTACTTGTTTTTCTCTTAACTCTTGGTCGATATCAGATTTATGGCTCATGGGTATATTACCTTAATTTACTACACAATAATAGATGGTTTGTATTCAGAGGATATAATGCTGTTTGGTATGGCCTTACTAGGAATAGAAGTATTAAAGGTAATTTCCATTCCTTCAATTTTATTATTAAAGGTATTTTGTTTATTTATATTTTTTATTATTAGAACCCTTTTAAAACGTATTTTTTCGCTAAGATACTGTAATTTACTCGCTTGAGCTAACTGTATTTGGTCTTTATTCTGTACTCCTTCTACTATATAGAGCGAAGTTGGAGGTACTAAATGCCAGCTACATGGAACAACTTCTAGTAGCCACCAATCAAATAAATCTCGTCTTCCATAGGAACCTGGAAAAATCGCATATCCTTCTAAACAATCCTCTAAAATTTCTAAAAGGGCTGCTTTTGATTGGTGGTAATCTAAAACTCGGATGGAATTTTTAAATACATCTATAGCTTCATAGATAATTTGTAAACTTGCCATCTTATTCCACTTAGAGGAATTAATTTTTTCCGATATAAGATCCTCTAAGTTTTTAAGCTTTTCTGCCTGAAAGTGATAATTAACACCTCTTGAACTAGCTACTGGATCGATTATATTGGATAATATCCATTTTTCTATAAGATGTATTGTTTGCTTTGTAAAACCATTTTCAGGGTGATAGTATTCTACGGTTGGCTCTACTAATACAGCAAAAATTAGGGTCATCCATACATAACGGATCTGACAGTATGTCTTATCCCTTTCATGAAAAAAATCTAAAACTTCATTTAAGGCATCTTCAAGAGATACTCTTCCATCTGCCTCGGGTTCATAAAGTTCTTCATAATGCTCCTGATTAATTTTGTTCAGCAAGGCTTTAAGAGGGTCAGGTATCTTATCTAACAGTGTTAACTTTCTCTTAGAAAAATAGTTAGGTGACTGGACCATAAACATTGCCTCCATTACTATCAATTGGGTAAATAGGGATGGTCCCAAAAGAGTTTGACCTCTATATTCGGGAATTTTTGCTCAAACTGCTTAATGATATGGGTACAACTTTGACAAGGTTCTAGTTCGGTGTAAAGATAAACTTTTCCTTCTACCTGAAGAGAATAGTAGCTGTCCAATACATCGCCGATCTCTGATAATACTTTATATTCGGCATCTGTATCCATTACCCTTGCAGTACGAGAATCTTGAATTGGATCAAATTGTCCCCCTTCTGACTTAGACTTGGGTTTAGGAATAGGGCTTTTTTTTCTTCCTTTTGATGTGCCTCCTACACAAAACAGTATTTCATTGTTTAGATGGACTTCAGCGATCGCAACATTCGATTTAGGAAAGGGTTTGTCCAGGTATCTATCTCGAATTTGGGTAGCACCCTGTTGCAAACGCTCCTTGACTAGGGTTTCTACTTCTGAAAACACCTTTCATTCATTCTTAATAAGTGAATGATCTAGCCAGTCTAAATCACTTTGATATAAAGATAGCGAAGTCCGATGCAAAGCCAGATGCCCAGGCGAAAGCTTACTGCGCAAAGCCAGATGCCCAGGCGAAAGCTTACTGCACTGCAAGGTTCTCGGGTTAAAATCCATTCTCCACTTCATTTAGGGTCGCTATATCAGAACTTATCTTCAGTTGTACCTCCAGGACCACATCAGTAAGCAAGGCGGTAGTTCTATTATAACTTGAAATCTGCTCTACTGTCCAGGAATTTCGCTAGAGGCGGGAGAGGATGTCAGGGGAACGGGCGATCGCCTAAACAATCCTGCTCCTCACTCAATCTCCTTCCCAAAGTCTAGGTACTGGAATTTTTGGTAAAAATCGACCTCACTTGACTGCTGATTTCCTGGAGTTTCTTGATTCCTTCCACCTGAAATTCTTCTGGATTTTCCACCCATTCTCCTACATAAAGCGTCCGGGGAGATAATAAATACCAACTAGCTGGAACTACTTCTAATAACCACCAGTCAAACAAATCTCGTCGGCCCGAAGAACCGGGGAAAATGGCATATCCTTCCAGACAATCTTTTAATATTTCTAACGTTGCTTCTTTCGCTTGCTCCCGGTCTAGCACTCGGAGGGCATTTCTAAAAACCTTTCTGGATTCTGAAATAATTTGTAAATTGGCTATACCTTTATTTTTGATCGGCTCAATTGGTTGGGAAAAAATTGCCTCCAAATTGTCAATTTCTTGTTGCAAATCAAAATGTAATTTTTTCGAGGATAAGTCAGAGTCAATTTGCGAATATATCCCCCGCTCTAGCAATTCTAGGGTGGACTTCGTGAAATTATTTTGAGCCTGATAGGATTCTACGATTGGCTCGACGACTAAAACCAAAATCAAGCTTAACCAGACATATCGAAAATGACACAATGTCTTACCGCTCGTTTGAAAAACGTCTAAGATATCGTTTAAGGCATTGTCTAGGGAAGCTGTTCCATCAGCTTCGGATTCATAAAGCGCTGTGTAACGCTCCTCCCTGATTTTGTTGATTAAGCTTTTGAGAGGTTCCGGGATTTTATTTAATAAAGGCAATTTTTTATTTGAAGAATATTGTACCATAAAATTCACTTTTTTTTACTGTTGTTGGAGGAGGGGGATAATTCCCATAAACTTTTCCCTCTCGGTGGAGAGAATAGCCGCGCTGAATCATCAAGTTTATCGAATCCAGCTCCGGTCATCCATGAGCGCGATCGCCTCTTTTTGTCCCCAGTTGCGATCGCCTTTAATTATCTCAGATATAATGACATCCGTCAAGAGAGCCAGGTAAAATATAATATCAATTCCGGTGGATTAACTAAAAAACCCATTTCTTCCTCTTCTCCCCCATCCTTGCAAAGGATGGGGGAGAAGAGGGTTAGGTCACGGTGGGTGATCGAGCCAACATAATATTAGGATACATTTCATAAAAAAGGTGGGTGATACTTGTTCAACCCACCTTCACCCTAGATTTTATCGGTAATCAACTTTCCCGGATATTAAGTTTCTCTACCTGATTCCTCCGTGCAATCTTTTAACTGATTTCATCATTATCCACCCATTCATCATAAGAGGAATCATAATCAAGATAATGCACAAAACATTTCTTGCGTTTAACCTCCTGGATGATGGCAGTGTACCATTCCTCCTCTTCGTCATCCCAAACTTTCACCTTTTGACCCACCGCATAATCATAGTCCTCTGAGGGCGAATAATTGCGATCGCGCAGATCTTCTTCCTCTATCCAATCATCATCCGAGGAACCATACCCCACATAATGCACAAAATATTCATCCTCTTTAATTTTGAGGATAGTTGCCTCATACCAATCTTCGTCTTCTCCATCCCAAACTTCTACCGTCTGACCAACCGCATACCCAGACGAAATTTTTCCGCCTGCCGAAATTTTTCCCGCAGCGGGTAGTTCCCCTAAGTTGGCCGAACTCTGAGCATCCAAAATCAATTTTCGGGCTACCGATTGAATGCCCGTATGTTCATAGTAATTAGTCGTTTGGTCTAAAAACACCGCCACAAAGTCTAAGTTATCATCCGCAATTTGGATGAATTTACCCAAACTTTGTAGAATAGATTGAGGCGTCACCCCTGTTTTAGCCACCAGGTTATTCATCCACCCTTCTACGGCCTCAAAACCCTGATTAATAAATCCCACTTTATCCGAGGGACTGTTTCCGGGAATAAAATTATTCACCGCTACAAATACAGGATTTCCAGTGATGATATTCCCCTCCGTCCCCGTCATCACTTCGTGAATCTTACCCAGAAAATTCGGACCTAGCGGCAACAGGCCATCAATGCAGACTAATGCCATCATCCGCATCAACGCCGCATCTTGATAGTTATTCGCCAAAGCCGTGGCAAATTGTTGAGGATTGGGATTCGGCAAACCATTCAATTTGCAGTAGGCAATCAGTTCTACCACAACTTTCAGCAATAAATCAATGGTTTGTGTCGTATCTGCTTTCGGCGTCATTGTATTCAAAAATGACAGAAAGCTGATTTTTTCTCCCACCTTGTTAGCTAAAGCTGCAGTGGCTAACGCTGCATCAGCGCGGTCAATCGTCTGATAAAGCTTGATAGCCGTCTGATAGCCTCGCTTCGGGTCGTGATACAAAGCCACAGCCCGATCGCGAATCTTCTGTATAACCTGGGGGTCACTTTCTCCAGTAATGGCTTGGATACTCTTGTCAAAACCAACTAGATTATCCCACTGACCGGGCATCAAATAATCCAATGCCTTTAACACTTTTACCGTAATGTTATCAGTAGGTAGCTCGTCAACTAACTGAATAATGGACTTATCCACAATTCGGAATCCTCACCATATAAAAGGTTGTCTGCAATCATAGCTTTTCCCCTTTAAAATGGTAGGTTTCTTTAGGGAAACTTAATCTTGCCACCCAGAAAATATTGTGACTGCTCCAATCCGGGCTTTTTTCGCCCCCGCCGGGGGTTGGAGCCACTAGCCCTAAACCGACTCATTTTGCTCAGAGACTCCTTATCGATCACACCCGTAGCGTAGAATAAAAGATTATCCCGTTTTTACCAACCCCCTGACCCCATGTATTGCGATTACCTGGTCCAAATCCTGACCGCCCGTGTCTACGATGTTGCCCAAGAAACGCCCCTAGAGTATGCCCCGAATCTTTCTGCCCGACTAGATAATCAACTCCTCCTCAAACGGGAAGATATGCAGTCGGTGTTTTCCTTTAAATTGCGTGGCGCATATAACAAAATGGCGCAACTGCCCCCGGAACTCCTGGCAAAAGGCGTCATTGCTGCTTCCGCAGGCAACCATGCCCAAGGGGTCGCCCTCGGTGCATCCCGTCTAGGAACCCAGGCAATTATCGTCATGCCGGTGACAACGCCTCAAGTCAAGGTGGATGCAGTCAAATCCCGTGGGGGAGTGGTGGTGTTGCATGGGGATACTTATGATGATGCTTATGCTTATGCCCGGGAATTGGAGGCGGAAAAAGGATTAACCTTTATTCATCCCTTTGATGACCCTCATGTGATTGCGGGACAGGGAACCATTGGCATGGAAATTTTACGGCAACATCAGAAACCAATTCATGCCATTTTTGTAGCGATCGGGGGGGGTGGATTAATTGCGGGAATTGCCGCCTATGTCAAACGCTTACGTCCAGAAATTAAGATTATCGGGGTTGAGCCCGTGGATGCCGATGCCATGTCCCAATCCCTCCACGCAGGACATCGAGTGCGCTTATCTCAAGTGGGATTATTTGCCGATGGAGTTGCAGTTCGAGAAGTCGGGGAAGAAACATTCCGCTTGTGCCAACAATATGTAGATGATATTATCCTCGTCGGCACCGATGATACTTGTGCTGCCATTAAAGATGTATTTGAAGATACGCGATCGATTGTAGAACCTGCCGGGGCCTTGGCGATCGCCGGTGCGAAAGCTTATGTCGAACGAGAAGGCATCCAAGGCGAAACCTTAATTGCCGTTGCCTGCGGTGCCAACATGAACTTCGATCGCCTCCGCTTCGTTGCCGAACGTGCCGAATTTGGGGAACGTCGCGAAGCAATCTTTGCCGTCACCATTCCCGAAGAACCGGGAAGTCTCCGCAAATTTGGCGACTGTATCGGTAGACGAAATCTCACCGAATTTAACTACCGCATCGCCGACCAAAAAGAAGCACATATCTTCGTCGGAATGCAAATCGCCAACCGCGCCGACGCCGCTAACATGGTAGAAACCTTTGAGGCCAATGGATTCAAAACCCTGGATCTCACCGATGACGAACTCACTAAGTTACATCTCCGGCACATGGTCGGAGGACATTCCCCCCTCGCCCATAATGAATTACTCTACCGCTTTGAATTCCCCGAACGTCCCGGGGCCTTAATGAAATTCGTCGGTCACATGAGTCGCAACTGGAATATCAGCTTGTTCCACTACCGGAATAACGGGTCAGACTACGGGCGCATAGTCGTGGGAATGCAAGTTCCCCCCGAAGAAATGCAGGAATGGCAAGCATTTCTTGATAATGTCGGCTATCGCTACTGGGATGAAAATCAAAATCCCGCTTATACGCTATTTTTGGGATAGCACAAATTAATTCTTCTCCGGATGAAGGTCTCAGCAGCTAGAAGCTTTCCCTTCATCCTCCTCCCCTACACTGGAACGCGCCGCCAAAAATTTTCCGTCAGGGGTATTGCATTTCTTGACTAGATGCCATATTATATTCATAATCGGATATTGACGCTAATAATATTTTGGCAAAGCCTCCCATTATAAATCTAAATTTATCAGAGTCAATCCCCCCTGTCAAGCCTATTTCCCTTATTTTCAGCGCAAAATCCCTAAATTTTTCTAAACCTCAGTGAAAATCCGTGAAATCCGTGGTTAAAAATCTCATTGACCCCTCACCCCACCGCGAGGAATAATCACATCAGTTGGGTCAAAAGTCGGCTCAATCCCGCGAACTTCAGGGGAAATCGGTACAAGTCCCGCATCACTTTCCACTGCACCACCAATCGTTCCACCACCCATCGGGTCACTATTCCCATTCAGGGCATCCCGTAAAAAATTGTCAAATCCGCGCTGTTCAAATCCGCGTCTTTCCTCTTCAGAAAAAGTAGGTTGAATGGGGGTGCGGAGTGTGGGGGGACAAGCGGGGACGGGACTGGTCCCGGGTCTAGCTTCAACTTGACAGGGTTCGGTTTCTTGGGCAAGCACCCTCGCCGATGAAATGACACCCCACAGCATGGGGAATAAAGCCAGAGAAATCATTAATTTTGCAGTTTGTTCAGACATAAAATGAGTCTCCTAAAAGCGGAAGGTGGTGCGAATAGTGCCGATAAAAATATCTTCATTATTAGCATTATGTTCGGGATTGGTGATGTACATAATGCCCGGGGTAATAGAAATGCGATCGCTGACTCGCCAGCGGTAAAAGGTTTCAAAATGCAAAGAGGTATCTGGGTCTTCCCCTAGAAATAAATCGGTGCCGTCCACTAATTTAGGGGGTTGCCCAACGAGTAAAGCGAGTAAATCTCCGGGTCTGCCGAAGGGGTCGGAATATCCTAGGGAAAACAAGTAAGTAGTGGTGGTAGCAGAGGCATCGGAAACAGTGGAGTTGGTGAACATCCAGGCTCCCCAGGTACCAAAAGTGAGGTTAGGATGAAAGCGCCATTGCAGGGAACCCCCGATCGCATTAATCTGGGCCGGTTCATCCATAATTCCGCCCGTATCCGCCAGAAAGCTGCCGGTGAAAGTATCCAGGCGGCCATCTTTGGCGTAGGCATTCACATAAGTTAAACCGGCGATCGCAGTATTAGTGGGTTTGAGTAGCAGTTGTATCCCCGCCGCACTCTGATCAGCGCCGACAAACCCGCCACCTTCAGTCAGACTGCTACTATTGCGAGTGCCATAAGCTGCCTGTAGTCGCACGCGATCGCTCAGTAGCCAATCCACCCCAGCACCAGCATCGAGACTGCCAATTTTAAAAATTGGACTCGCTTCAGCAAACCGGGACAGTGCACCTCGACCGGCATCAAAATAGCCGGAGTTAGCGGTAAGAACACTACTTAAACTAAAGCCAACCGGACGCAACGTAACCACCGCCCGATCGCTAAGGGCAAAGCGATATTCTAACTTATCCAAGACCAGGCGATCGCTAAATCCCCCTTGATAAGACAGCAATGCCATATCCGTATTAAACGACTCCGGATTGGCAAAACCGCGATCGCTAAAATTGCCCGAAGATAACTCTAGTCGGAGTCGATCTTTCCCCGTAAAAGAAGCCACCACCCCGACGCGAGCCAGATAAGAAAACACCAGATTATTCTCTCCCTCTCCTGGCGGTTCTCCCCCACTTCCTCCCGTTAAGGCAAAAATTGCTTCTCCCCCAAACACTGCCGTGGGGGAAAATTGCTGAGACTCTAATTCAGCAGTTCGCACCTCTAAATTTTCCACTCGCCCTTGTAACGTTGCCAATTCTGCTGCAAATTCCCGTTGCAATTGTTCGAGGGCCGTTAAATCATCCCGGGAAATGAGTTCCCCGGCACTGGCGACTCGCTCATTCATCCGTTCCAGGCAGGCATTCAACCCGGCAGCAAACTCATAGCGGGTTAAAGCCCGATCGCCCCGAAACGTCCCATCTGGATACCCTTGAATACAACGGTAGCGCTCAATCAACGATTGAAGGGCTTGAAATGCCCAGTCCGTGGGTTGCACATCCGAGAGTTGCGAGACAGAGGTCGTTTGCGCCATTGGGTCCGTATCCAGGTCCGGGGAGGGAATCCTGAAATCTCCGGAGGGGGGAAGTTGCTCCCAAATGCGGGTATCAAAGACCTGTTTTCTCAATGAGCCTGCGTAGGCAGGCTTCGTCTGTATAGCCCCACCCTTCAGGGTGCGGCTGTTTGCTAGGGCGTTGGGACTTTCTGTGGTCGGTTCAATCCGTTGCCGGTCCTCTGCCTGGGAGGGTTCTACCCTGAGCATCAAGGCAGGAGAAGCGATCGCCCTCATGGACGACACCGTGACGAGAAAGACGACAACACCAGCAATAGCGGTTTTCATGCGAGTCAGATAAAACAAGCTGTGGATAAGGTCTCTGGGATAAAATGCCACATCAAGGAGGGAAACGGGGTAGGGTGTTTCCCATCTCATTCTCTCGGAAGCGGTCCCCAAATGGGGAAATTAAGGGCGCCTCAATTACAGGGTTCTCCGAGTAAGAGGCTGGAGCAACCCCCAGAGGGGCCATCCCGCAGGAGCGATCGCAAGAAAGTAAAATCTTTATAAATATCTTCAATCGTGTCCGCCTGTTCCATATTGGTTATCCCGTGGGAGATTACCTCTGGATTCACCGGAGGTTCTGCAAACGAGAGGGCCAGTTGCTCCCGTTGGACGCGATCGATAAAATGCAGGGTTTGGATCCCGCAACTATTGTTTTGGCTTAACTCGGGATCGACACAATAGCGGTCTTCCTGAGCGCGTCCCCGTCCGTGAATCCCGACTAACTCGCCCTCTTGGTTAAAAACGGGTCCCCCGCTCATCCCCCGCTTTGTCTCGTTGGTATAGAGCAAGCTGTATCCCCCATCATCCGAGGGAGGATTGGCAATGTCCGTAAGGTTTCCCTCCCGGAACTCGCGGACTCGGCGGGCGCTTTCGTCTTCCGGATTGGGCCAACCGGAGATATAGACGGGTGCGCCGCGATCGATATGGGGAGAGTCTCCCATCACCGCAATGGGATAGTCTTGATCACTGTTAAAGGTAACGATCGCCAGATCGAGTCCCTGAATCGTCTCGCCGAACTCCCCTAGTTCTTCTCCCAGGGGAATAATATTACTTTGGGTCTCCACATCATCAACTTGATGCACTTTGCCGTCACTGGTCCTGACCCCATAAACCACTTCTCGGGTTCGGACGACATGGAGGGCGGTTAAGACCGAGTAAGTATTGCCATCCCGGGCGACAATCACCCCAGATCCGGGATTCCATTCTTGGCGGGCTTCGATGTCTCCTTCTTGTAATCCTTGGGCAATAATCACCGTAGTTTGGGAGGCGATCGCATTCACCTGTTCCGGAGCTAAGGAGCGACTCGCCACCACGGGCAGGGCCAGGGTCATCCGCACCGCCAAGGCGATCGCCACTGCTCCGGTTGTGGCGACCCAATAAGTCGGAAATCGACAAAATAATAGCATAAAAATGGGTAATATAGAGTTTTGAATCGAGCGGGTTGACGGAAGAAATTTTAACCCTTCAAGCCCGTGTTTTCCTGATAGGTTAGACCCCGGCCCTCGAATTTTAATCCGGGTCAACCCGGAAGGATGATAGAGCTTTTGTGATGGGATCTGCCTAGAGCCTGGATTGCTTGGGTAACCTGTGATATTTTCTCTCTATTTTTCTGAATAAAAAACCTAGAGAAAGTTTCGCCTCTCTCTAGGTTATTTACGAATCTCCACTATCAAGGAGTGGGCAACCGGCGCGATCGGGCGGTGCAAAGCTTCGCGATCGCACCGCGTTCCGCACCGATCGCGGGCTATCTTGATAAAGCTCATAAGCTTTCCTCACTTCTTTTCTCCTTGCGGTTCAAACAGAATCTCCACTACCCGGTCAAAATTAGCGTAGGCAGGGGGGAAAAATCCTGCAACAAATTCCCCACTACGACTAGGTTAATTAAGCTATCAGTCCCCAGCAATCCCGCCAACAATCTAGCGGGTTCGGCTCGGTTATTGCCATTGAAGCTAAACAAAACATTCTCGCGATTACAGCCGATATCCGTCCCATTCACCGCACAAACCACCATCTCCCCATTGACTCGTCCTACAGTGAGATATAACCCACTGAGGCTATTTCCATTGTTATGCAATACTGCATTCAGTTGGTTCGACACCTGCTGACAGGTCGCCAGAGAGTCATCGGAACTCTGATAGCCTTGATTTCTCCAAGAAATCATCGACTCGGATACCGAACCATCAGTTCGGACCGCTCGAATCGCATAAAAGCTCTCCGAGGACTGGCATTCAAAGGACACCACTGAATTATTGGGGGATGATGCGATACTGCTGGGGGAGAGGAGTAAACTTCCTGGGGTTGCCAGTAAAAGGGCTGCAACCCATCGGCCCATTTTTTTCAGACTCATAATTCGGTTCTCTTTCCTGACTGGACCAATCCACTGAAATCTTGCCATTCCAGCTCGCCAAGCATCGGCGATTTCCAGCAAAATGCTTTGTACAACTTCCAAGGATAGGAGGATTAGAAGAGTTGATTGACTAAGACGTTTAAATCAACGTAGGGTTGTCCTCCCGACTCTTGAATCGCGCTCCCGCTCCCCACGACGCCAGCACTGGCCAGATTTCTTAACATTTGGCTCGGGTTGCGGCGGTTGGCATGGTTGAGGGTAAACAGCACATTTCTGGTATTACAACCGGCTCGGGTACTGCTCACAGCACAGAGGACCGCTTCACCATTGACTAATCCAGCGGTCATGTACAGTCCGCTCAAACTCTGGTTATTTTCCTGTAACAAGCTATTGAGACGGTTTGTGACCTCTGTACACCGGCGTTCCGGGGTGTATCCTGCTCCGCTAAATTCCTCGGTTTTCCAGACAATCATCGGGTCGGACACCTGTCCATTTTGGCGAACGGCTAGGGTGACGAAGAGTTGATCCTCAGAAATCTGACACTGAAAGGAACTCAGCGGTGCTGCAGACTGGGCGACAGATTTTTGGGTGCTGATTAGGGGAACAGAGATTGCTACAACGCCAGCGATCGCGACTTGTAATAGTTGTTTAAGATTCATGGGTTCCTCTCCTGTATAGACTAAATAGAATGACGTTTAAATGCTTCAAAATTATCCTGAATTTCACCCATCCATTTCTCCCGCCTTCCTCAACCCGAGGTTAACTTTTATGAAGCCCCCTCAAAAAATTTGTCCGCGAGGGAATAATCGCGATCGCCAGAGGGATTGCTCTATGGGGGAGGAAGGGCTTCTAAACCGCTGGATGTAACCCGGTAACTCTGAATCAGGCGGGTTAGGCTTCGATGACTCTATGACTCTCCAGCCCTCCACAAACGGAATATCTGGAAATCCACTCACCCCTAAATGCCCCCTCCCTGCTCGAAGACGGAAAACCTGTGTAAGGGTTTCGCTTTCTTAAAGTATGGGATTCAAGAGCGGGTCTCGTCATCCCCTGTAGAGCATCTACAATGGGTGCAATCCACATTGAGAGGTTCTCTCTAAAGGAGGATGCTATAAAGTCATTGATATGATATCAATCCTATTGTTCCCTAGATAACAGGAAAATGTGTGTAAATCTTTAGTAAAGCTACTGCTCTATGGATTCCATCTAAAAATTTTATATAACCCTGCCCTGGAAGGACCAATAAGCCAATAAGCCGGAAGGATAAAAACTGGATAAAGTTTTATCTCCAGAGCGGAAAGCTCTGGGGGAATGTTCCCCGGGTCCGGATTCTATGGACCCCCATGAGTCGGTTTAGACTTCTGGTTCCGGGAGCGCTGGGGTTGCGTGAAATTACGGATAAAAAACCCTCTATAGCTGCTCAGGACCCAGTTAAGACACCTGTTTTCTAACCGCTAAACCCATGCCCAAAAGGGTTAATTTGGGCTCCTTTAATTCAGAGGACCAGAAAGCGGCTTTCTAGTATTATTTTGTGGTGAATGGGTAGAGACTCGGTAAAAAAAATAGGGTTTTTAACCTTTAATGTCCTGACTCCCTCGCTCATCCGTATTTTAAAAGGTCGTAGAAATCAGCAATCCAGTTTTCAACCACACTTTTGGGCTTTCATCCATCAGTTTCATCCCCCAAACTGGGAGCCAAGATTCTAGGGATAGCCTAGATAAATAGTTCGGTTTCCCGTATCAGATTCGGTTATAACTGTAGGAAAAACTCTTCTTTTTTGAGAGTGCTATAAAAAACATCAAGCCGCTTAGACTTGGGCAGAAACGGAACTCATAAGCAGTTTAAATCATTGGTATAAGTGATTGGCATCAAATTGTTACTACTAATTCAGGAGCATTTTTTGCCCTCCCGAATTTTCCCTGGGATTGAGAGGGGGTATAAAGGGTTTCACGCAAAAGCCCATAGCTTTTGTCTATTTCCATCCTTTGGAGAGGGGAGTAGCTCTAGCTATGGGCGATCGCCGATCGGAACACCTGTTTTATTTGTTCTTTTCACCCAATGTCTGGTATTTTTGTATGATCTTTGCGCGGTTCACATCAACTAGACCCCATCCCAAGAGTAATCCAGTTCACCCTTAACCGTCTGCTCCCTGATGTTGATCATCCCCTGGAAACATTCAACTCAACCGATGGAGTTTATCCCCTCATTCCACAAACAGAGCGCGGGATTCAATGGGTTTGGTTTCTGTGGCTTCCGGAGCTTCTGGAATCTCGACAACTGGACCATTTAACGCAATCATCAACCGTTCGGAAGGTGTTGGGGCTTCTGTGGGAACTGTTGCCATTTGAGGGCTGTAGGTGCGATCTCGGAAAATTAAGCTCGATAGCCCCGCTAACACCAAGGCAGCGATCGCGACGCCACCCCATAAAACCCGCCGCTGACGCTGGCGATCGAGACGTCGGAACAAGTTCTGCACCGTTTCTTGCACGGGTTGTACCGCCGCCGGAACTGGCAAAACTTGCACACTTTCGCGGAGTTTAATCAAGTTCAAATAGAGGCGTTTCACCTCGGGATCGCGATCGAGCCACTCTTGAACCTGATGACGTTCGCTCTGAGTTGCCTCGCCATCGATATAAGCACTGACCAATTCAAATCGCCCCGCAGCAATTGCCACATCTTCACCTTCACAAACCACGGGAATTTTAGCTTCCAATTGTTCGAGGTGGTCAAGGCGACTAAAGACCCCATTGAGTAAGGCATCGACAGGTTGCGCCTCTAAGGGTGCTGGCAGGGAGACTAATTCCTGACGGAGGTTTAAGAGTCTCGAATGGACCTGTCTGAGGGAGGCATCATGGGAGAGCCAACTTTCGACTTGCTCCGATTCGGCGTGAGTTGCCTCACCATCGAGGTAGGCACTGAGTAGCTCAAATTGCTCGGAAGGAATCGCCGCAACGGCGCGATCGCCCACTAGAGACGTGACGGCTTCTTGTTGTTCGATTGCGTCAAGGCGACTAAAGACCCCATTGAGCAAGGCGTCTACAGGTTGCGCCTCTAAGGGTGCCGGGAGGGAAACTAATTCCTGACGGAGGTTTAAGAGTCTCGAATGGACCTGTCTGAGGGAGGCATCACTGGAGAGCCAACTTTCCACTTGTTCCGATTCACTCTGTGTTGTCTCACCATCGAGATAGGCACTGAGCAACTCAAATCTATCCGCAGGAATCGCAGCAACGGCGCGATCGCCCACTAGAGACGTGACGGCTTCTGGTTGTTCGATGGCGTCAATGCGACTAAAGACGCCATTGAGCAAAGCATCTACAGGTTGCACCTCTGACGGTGCCGGGAGGGAAACCCATTCCTGATGCAGGGTTAAGAGTTGCGAATGGACGTTTCGGAGTGCAGCATCACTGGAGAGCCAGCTTTCCACTTGTTCCGATTCAGTCTGTGTTGTCTCACCATCAAGATAGGCACTGAGCAACTCAAATCTATCCGCAGGAATCGCAGCAACGGCGCGATCGCCCACCCGAAGCGTGACGGCTTCTGGTTGTTCGATGGCATCAATGCGACTAAAGACCCCATTAAGTAAGGCATCTACAGGTTGCGCCTCCGACGGTGCCGGGAGGGAAGTCCATCCCTGATGCAGAGTTAAGAGTCTGGAATGTAAGTCTCGCAGTGAGGCATTACTGGAGAGCCAAGTTTCCACTTGCTGACGTTCAGTTTCAGTAACCTCATCATCGAGGTAAGCACTGAGCAGCTCAACGCGATCGGCAGAAATAGCGGCAACCGTGTGAGCCGTAACGATGGGGGTGACGGCTTCTGGTTGTTCTATTTCGTCAATCCGACTAAAAACACCCTTGAGCAAGACCTCTACAGGCTGGCTCTCCAGCGGTGCCGGGAGGGAAGTCCATCCCCGATGCAGGATTAAGAGTCTCGAATGTAAGTCTCGGAGTGAGGAATCATGTTCTAGCCAGCCCTCAACTTCCTGACGTTCGCTGTCAGTTACTTCGCCGTCGAGGTAAGCGCTGAGTAATTCAAATTTATCGGCGCACAGATCGTCGAGTTCGGCTGAATCTGGGGTCACGGAATTCCATAGTGCCATTGGCTGATTGCGATCGCTTAAGTTAAAAGATCGTGAACCCCCTAGGGCTGGTTTTTGGGGAGCGTGATGGGATTCATAGTTAGGATTCATGTCAACACCACCACCAAATCAAACTGGATAATGCACCCTGAATAATAATCACAACTGCAAGCTTGTTTAGTAATAATCATATCTGAATAGATTGGGCGTCTAACGTTGAAAATACAACGTTAAGTTACATGAGAAACTGGCGTTTAAAACACCGCCACCCGACGCCTAACTGTCCAAATAAGTTTGAAGTTGAACTTGCAGACGCTGACGGGCGCGGGCAATTCTGGATTTTACTGTGCCCAGAGAAACGCCGGTAATTTCAGCAATTTCTTCGTAAGCTAACCCTTCAATTTCCCGCAGGACGATAGTCGTGCGGAATACTTCAGGTAAATCGGCGATCGCGGCGCGTAATTGGTCGTAAAATTCGCGAGTGGTCAAGTCATCTTCGGGCCCGGGTTCATCCGCAGCTATTTCCCAATCCATCTGCCCATCCTCTAACATCCGAGGGGCATCTAAAGAGAGGGGGTCGCGCACCCGCTTGCGCTTCCTAAGCTCATCGTAGAACAAATTTGTGGCAATTCGGCTCAACCAACCCCGGAATTTAACCGGATCGTTTAACCGTTTGACATTCCGGTAAACCCGAATCCAAACTTCCTGTGCTAAATCTGCCCGGTCTTGCCAATCAGGAGCCAAGTGGTACAAAATTTTATCCACATGAGACTGATAACGGCGTAGCAGTTCAGCAAACGCAGAACGGTCAGGGCTCAGGCCCTCCTGACAGCGCAGGACTAAATCGTAATTTGACAGTTTATCTGGTTGCACTGAGGCTTGAGAATGATTGGCCTCACCCGTTTGCCAGGATGTAGAAGGAGTGTAACTCATCTATTAAAAACGGGTCGGAAACCCCGTCATTTACGGCGAGAATATGGAGAGTTTTTTTTCCTGGATATAATATCCGCTGGAACTCTCCGAAACCCCTAGGTGCTCTGTGTGCCGACCCCTACCCTGATGTTTGCCTTTTAGACGAGTCTGACAATTCAGACTTTCATATCATCCGAATTACGGGGGTATTCCTCAACTGTCTACCCAGTAACGGGATGATTGGCAGTGTCAGCGTTTAAGTTCCGGATGATTGCCCGAAGCCCCTTTCAGTCGAAAGGGTGCTGATGGGGTGGGAATGAGTTTTATAACATTCCAGGCACTGGAGACCCTTTTATCCTAGCAAAAGTTCCCGTTTCCGGGAGGTGGGTAAGTGGCACTTTTGGGTTTGTCCTTATGGGAGTGCAAGACTCCTGAACAGGTCAATTGTTTCCCCGGCTTTTTAATTTTCAGCGATCGCTCGTCAACATTCTAAGCCCACAGAGGCCTCTAAAAAACGGGTAGACCTCGGGAGCAAGATCCTCCCACGGACAAAGTTTTATAATAGACTTCTGGCAAAATTCTAAAAGCCCCCCTGAGTATGGGGGGTTGGGGAGAGCAATCCGTTATTTTGTAAGAGGTCTAATTTTCGGAGCTACCCATTTAGACCGACACTGGATTTCTAATTATTCCTCCTGGGTTTCACAAGCTCCAATACTAACCCAAGAACTAGAACCATCAGCCCAATGTTCTTTTTTCCAAATGGGGGCGTTGTGTTTGAGAGTATCGATCGCATATTGACAGGCTTCAAAGGCTTCCCGGCGATGAGGAGAACCCACCGCCACTAATACACTAATTTCACCAATTTGTAAGCGCCCAGTTCGATGAAAAATCACCACCCGCTTCACATCAGGCCAAGTGGACCGGATTGAGGCAGCAATTTGCTGAAAAATCGCCACTGCCATTGGTGCGTAGGCTTGATACTCTAGGGCAACCACAGGTTTCCCATCGGTTTGATTGCGAACCATGCCACTCATGACCACCACGGCCCCATTGCCAGGGTCATCAGCTAGAGCATAAACTTCCTGTAGGGAAAGGGGGGCAAAAGTTAGGGCAAAGCGATCGCCTTTTGGGGAAGCGCTCGCATCCGGGACCGGGGTTGATAACGTTGGGTTGGTCATGGTTAATGCACTTTTGTAAGGTCAGTGACAACTCAGTTTAAAATCCCCCCGTCCATTCTACTGAACCTTGCCGCCCCCCATCAAATACAGCAAAGCCATGCGCACCGCCACCCCGGAAGTGACTTGTTGAGAAATTAGGCTAAACTGGGGGTCATCCATCAGGTCGGAACTGATTTCTACCCCTCGATTCACAGGACCCGGATGTAACACTTTGACATTCGGGTTACAGAGTTTGAGGCGATCGCGGGTAATCCCATAGTGCTGATGATACTCCCGCAAACTCGGCAAGAGATGCTGGCTCATGCGCTCTTTTTGTAATCGCAGAGTCATCACAAAATCAGCATTTTCCAGGGCTTCTTCTACCGTCCAATGTAACGATAACTGACCAGCTCTGCCCACCCCCATGTCTGCAAACAGTTGCGGCAGGAGGGTTGGAGGTCCCGCCAGATGCAGTTCAGCCCCCGTAGCTGCCGTCAGACTCCAAATATTCGATCGCGCCACCCGCGAATGCAGAATATCCCCGACGATCGCAATTTTTTTACCCTGAAGCAGTTCCAGGCGAGGGCGCTCCCGATCCAGCAAGGAGCAGATGGTAAACAAATCGAGCAATCCTTGGGAGGGATGTTCATGTTGCCCATCTCCGGCATTGAGTACCCCCACTCGGGAGCCCAGTCGGTCCATTTCCGTGGCGATCGCCTGGGGGACTCCCGCCTCCCGATGGCGAATGACCATCAAATCCGTTCCCATAGCTAAATAAGTTTTAGCCGTATCCAAAATCGTCTCCCCTTTCGTCAGGGAAGAGGAGCCAGGAGCAAAATTCAGGGTATCTGCAGAAAGTCGTTTTGCCGCCAGTTCAAAACTGCTGCGGGTGCGAGTTGAGGGTTCAAAAAATAAATTAGCCACCACCTGCCCTTGCAGGGTCGGCACTTTTTTCATGCGTCGGGAGAGGACCTCCCCAAAACTAGCGGCAGTTTGCAGCACCGTATCGTATTCTGAAGAAACAAAATCAGCCAGAGAAATAATGTGGCGGCGAGTCCAGGTAGTAGCCATGCAAGAAGTTTATCACTCGAATTCTATCCTCAAAAAATATATAGCCCAGCCGATCCTTGGCATCACTCTCGTGATTTTATTGTCCGTGACGGGGTGTGGGACCCCACCGACTACCACGGACCCGGGGATGCCCTCATCCCCTTCCAATGGGGCGGTCTCTCCGGAACCGCAACAACCCCAGTCGGTGGCAATGGCGAACGTAACGATTTACGAAGCGGACCCCCAGTGTCAAGAATTGCTGCCCCAAACGGTGTCAGTTCCCAGCGATCGCCCGATTGAGGCAGCAGTGGGTCAAGTCATCCAAAATGCCGGGACGGTTGATTTTAATATCGTCGGTTATCGGGTCACCGTGGATAACACCACGGGAGTTGCCACGGTGGATCTGCGGGCGGATCCAAATTCTCAACGGCAATTTGTCTCTCTGTCTAGCTGTGAGCGGTTTTCCCTCTTCGGCAGTCTGGAACGAACCTTAACGGAAAATCCCCAGTGGCAGATCGAGACTGTGGAATTTACGGAGCGCGGAGAACCCTTGGATATTTAAGACTCACGCGAGTCCATAAACCGCGAAACCGGGTTTCTGAAGCGAGATTTGGGGCAGTCACTGACCCGGTTTCGGAGAAACCCGGTTTTTTTGTGGCGGTCCGCTTCTTCATTAAATCTTTAAAATTTGGAGACGGATGGACTGTTTGCCAAGTACCAACGCCAAAGCAAATCAGTTCCCAAGGAAATTCCTATCCGGGTGGTTTGAACTAAGCTAAGGGTTCCTTGGTCTAACTGCTGCTGAAATTCTGGGGTCCGATGTTCTAACCACAGGGGACCCCCAAGTTGTAAAGGGCGATCGTTCAAACTGCGATCGATTTGCAGGGTCCGACAGAGTTTCCCCGGTCCTGCAGCAATCCGAGATAACTTTTCGATCTTCTGGATCCCGGGGGGCATGACATCTAGTTGTAAGGCGCGAATCAGGACCGCACTGGCAACCCCTGGGCGATCGCAGACAATATTCAGGCAGTGGTACATCCCATAAATCAGATAGACATAAATCGTTCCCGGTAGCCCAAACATCGCCTGATTACGCGGGGTGCGGCCTCGGGAGGCATGACTGGCTGGATCTCCCGGTTGGTAGGCTTCAGTTTCTACGATTCTAGCCAGAATTCTTTGACCATCCGGGAGTTGCCGGACTAAAGCGCAACCAATTAAAGCCGGTGCGACTTCTGTGGATGGACGGGCCAGCCATTCAGGTTCTACAATAGTCATGTTTGGTTTCATTCATCCTGGTTTTGTTGTTAGTGGAAATTTATGGATATCAAATTAATTCTGCCAATTCTGAGCATTGTTTTTATCGTATCCTGCCTGTTTTTTGGGACCAAAAACGGCTTCTACGATTCTGATAACTATCATGGGAACGGATCAGCCCACTAATTTGCCTGAGTCCTTTCGATTGCCGTTTAAAAAAGACACCTGCCAAGGGTGTCTTTTTTGCGGCTGAATAACGGGAAAATAAGCGCTTGCCGGGACAAATCCGCGATCGCTCCCTTTCTCCCCCCTACCGGGTCTCGTCAAGTTTTGTAAAGGTATCCTGAAATACTTGACACCGACTTGCAAAACTGTAAAAATGAATACAGAATTTATAGATACGTTCATCTCTACCGGCTTTGCGAACTACCTGATTGTTAGGTCCCCGGCAGGGACGGAAGTAGGGAGTTGTCCCGAAGGAACGCGGCTTACTCAATCACGACACTGTTTTAGGAGTAGAAGACGCGCATGAAACTTACCTATCGTGGGATTAGCTATGAATCCAACCCCGTTCCCACGCCCAACATCACCCCCCTGGAACTGGCAGGTCAATATCGAGGCGTACACTGGCGGTTGAGCAATGCCCTAACGTATCCCATGGAAGAACCAACGGCGGAACTGATGTATCGCGGTGCCACCTATTCTACAGGCACTGCCCAGGTGGTTGTCAAAGAAAGCTATGAGACTCCCCCCTGCATTCCTACCGCACCTGTGGATCAATTATGGGTCGCAAATTTAGAGGAAAAAGCTCGGGCTTTGACCCTTTCCAATGGCCTTGCCATCAAGAAACGTCAACAGGCTATGCTCGGTCGAGTGGCCGCTGAAGTGGGACTGTCTAGCGATATTTCTAACTACTGGAATCGCATCCAAGGCAAAGTTCATCCCAGTTTCCGAGCTTCCTATTCCCGCAGTTCGGCTTCCTTAAGTTAATCAAAGATTCCTGAACTAGACTCAGCAATTTTTAACAGTTTTAAACACCCCTTTGGGGGTGTTTTTTTGTGCCCTCCAGTTCAGGATTAAGCGCTCAAGAGAGAGAGGGTAAAAAGCTGACAATCCCCGGAAATACAATCAGCAGAATCAAAACCAAAAGCTGAAGCAAAATAAAGGGGATGACCCCAAGATAAATATCCCGCGTTGTGATTTCCGGTGGGGCGATTCCCCTCAGATAAAATAAGGCAAAACCAAATGGAGGAGTTAGAAAAGAGGTTTGGAGGTTCGCGCCTAAAATTACGCCAAACCACACTAAATCTAAGCCTAATGTTTGGGCGACGGGGACAAATAGGGGAACCACGATAAATGCAATTTCAAAGAAATCGATAAAGAACCCCAGTATGAAAACCGTCAGCATACTGACGAACAAAAAGCCTGTGGTTTGCCCAGGCAAGTTAGTGAGTAAATCAAACATGAAACTATCCCCATGTAAGCCTCGAAAAATTAGGCTAAATGCGGTCGATCCAATGAGGATGAACATCACCATTGTGGTGGTTCGGAGGGTAATATCACAGACCCCTTGGACGGATGCCCAACTGAGTCTGCGGTTGGCCCCGGCTAGGACGACTGCACCCAATGCACCGACGGCCCCGGCTTCGGTGGGGGTAGCAATTCCAAAAAAGATGCTACCCAGAACCAGTAAAATTAACAGGGTCGGGGGAATCATCACCGTGACGACCCGAATTAACAATTTTGTCCCAGTCATGGTGCGAACTTCTGAGGGCAATGCAGGGGCTAACTCAGGCCGTAAAAAGGCAATAATGACCACGTGCAAGGCAAAAGCCCCGGCCATCATTAATCCGGGAATTAATGACCCGATAAATAAATCCCCGACGGAAACCCCTAACTGATCCCCAAGCACCACTAATACAACGGAAGGGGGGATAATTTGTCCGAGGGTTCCCGAGGCGGCGATTACTCCGGTTGCCAGTTGTTTGTTATAGCCATATCGCAACATAATTGGCAGAGAAATTAATCCCATCGCCACGACAGTTGCGGCCACAACTCCGGTGGTGGCGGCTAATAAGGCCCCGACTAAGACTACGGCTAGGGCTAATCCCCCGCGCAACCGCCCGAACAGAATCCCCATTGTTTCTAATAGGTTTTCGGCAATGCCGGATTTTTCCAGCATCGCCCCCATAAAGATAAAGTAGGGGATGGCGAGGAGGGTATAGTTTTCCATGATGCCAAAGATTCGCAAGGGCATCGCATTTAACAGGACTGGATCAAAAACACCTAAAGCCATCCCTAATAGACCAAATATGATGGCGACGCCACCGAGAGAAAAGGCGACGGGATAGCCAAAGGATAAGAGGACTAAGGCACCGGCAAACATGGCAGGGCCTAGCCATTGATAGTCATAACTCAGATTCATGACGTTCCTCGTGGGGGGGTAGCCAGCCTTGGAAAATCGCAAACTTTTTAATGGCTTCGGAAATTCCTTGGAGAATGAGCAGGAAGAAGCTGATTAGAATAACCGTTTTAATGGGGTAGCGGGGTAAGCCCCCGGGGTCTGGGGAAATTTCACCGATCGCCCAGGATGAAGCAATGGTATTCCAGGAGAAAAATATCACCAAAATCGAAAAGGGAATTAGGAATAACAGGGTGCCGATTAAGTCTAATAAGGCTTTCCATTTGGGTGACCAACTGCTATAGAAAACGTCAACTCGAACGTGCTCGTCATGCTTGAGGGCATAGGCTGCACCTAAGAGGAAAATCAGGTCAAAAATATACCATTGGGTCTCGATCAGGGCATTGGAGGTCAAGTTTTGACCCACTGCACGCCCCAGAAAGCGACCGATGACGTTCCAGACGCCCACGAGGACCATCAGCAGGACCAGCCAATTCAGGAACCGTCCGATATATTCATTCAGGCGATCGATCAGGGTGGATAGGCGTAATAGTTTATCCAAGGTCAGATCTTGTCTAATGAAGGAATGAACTGGAGATGATTTTATGCTGAATGGGGGATGAAATTATACCCGCGATCGCCATTACGCTGCGATCGCGGGTATTGTGGCGAACTGTGGCCTGTTGCAGTTGACACCGAACCCAGAAGTCTGTTCAATCAACTAGAGTCAGCTATTCTAACGGAGCAGAATCCTGGAAGAAGGCCAGGGCGACTGCACGGGAAACGGGAAGTAGCAGGGTGCCACCCTCTGGACATCCCGGCTCCGATGGGGGAGAGCCTCGCTCATCCTGCGACCTAGAATAGGGTAAGGATGGGTGCTATTTCTGGCTACCCTAGACTATCCCAGGCTTGAGAGACTAATTCACTCAGCCACCGCCGCTGATGTAAGTCGAGTAGGGAGTCGTCGGCTAAAACTTCTGCCGTCACTTCCTCTAAAGACTTGCCCTGCGCCCGTGCAATTTTTATCACCCCCGCGATCGCCGATGCCACTAATTCTTCATCAATGGGTTGTTGCCGCAGCGCAACCAGTTCTTGTGGATTCGTGGGAATGGGATAATTCATGGTTAATCCGCAGATCTCCTGGGTATCAATCAATATGATGAGTTTCTTAACTTTTTTTAAGGAATTTTAATTCTGTAACCGGAATCTTAGCGCACTTTTCCCCCTTGTCAACCCTATTTTTAGCCGATTTATCGGAGTAAATCTTGCTCATCATGAAAGAAATCCTCTATTTAGAAGTTCCCACACCGGATATCGAAGCCGTTCGGACTTGGTTGCACCAGGACTTCACTCCGGACCTTGGAAAAAAACTCCTTACTCGTGATGGCATAAGAATCGAATTTTGTCAAGAGCCAGACCCATCCAAACCTGGACCGGGAGGTGCGCCGGAACTCTCTATCTTTGCCTGGACCGTTCAGAGAACCGCCTACCTGAAAGTTTTCCGATGGTCTGAACGACCCATTGCACAGGAAAAACAAATCATAGCCCGGTTGACTCGCCAAATCAGAGATCGGTTTCCCTGCCACTATCCGGAACCCCCGGAAATCAACTTATCTAAACAAACTATCTTTGAAGCTTTAGCCTCGGATTACCCCCTCACGGTTAAATACTTTCAAAAAATACCCAATGGAGAATACGACCTCAAGCGAGTTTACTGGTGGGAACAACGATGGCGCGAAGGAGTGCGCAATCCCCAGCAACCCAAACAGGTGCTGTTTGAAAAACCCCAAAGTGAATCTGTTACACCTCCCCCCTACGATTTAATTTATATTGGCGGGGCCTTGGGGGTGATTCATGCTGCAGTCATGGCGCGACTGGGGTATCGGGTTCTGCTGTTGGAACGCTTACCGTTTGGTCGAATGAACCGGGAATGGAATATTTCCCGGGGGGAATTTCAAAATTTGATTGACTTGGGTTTATTTACCCCGGCAGAATTTGAAAGTGTGATTGCCTGTGAATATAAAAATGGGTTTCATAAATTCTTTGATGCCAACAATCCCCCCCAATGTAAAGCCGCAATTTTGCATACGCCTACGGTTCTGAATATTGCGATCGATGCGGAAAAACTGCTGAAACTTTGTGGCACAAAACTCCGGGAAGCGGGGGGAGAAATTTGGGATGAGACGGAATTTCTTACGGCTGAAATTGAACCCCAGCAAGCAGTGGTCAAGGCAAAACATCTCCCCACGGGGGAGGACCGAGTGGCTGGGGGTCGCTTGTTGGTGGATGCAATGGGAACGGCTTCCCCGATCGCCTGGCAACTTAACGGCAGTCGCACCTTTGATAGTGTCTGTCCCACGGTGGGGGCAGTGATTGCCGATGGGTTTGAACCTGGAGTTTGGGATTCGCAATATGGAGATGTGCTCAACAGTCATGGGGACATTTCCCGGGGACGACAACTGATTTGGGAGTTATTCCCGGCGGCGGGTTCTGAACTCACCTGTTATTTATTCCACTACCATCAGGTTCACCCCGATAACCCGGGTTCATTACTAGAAATGTATGAGGACTTTTTTACCATTCTGCCGGAGTATCGACGGTGCGATATCGATCGCCTAGAGTGGAAAAAAGCCACTTTTGGCTATATTCCGGGATATTTTAGTGTGGCAAGTCACGATCGCCGGGTAGCAGTTGATCGGTTGATGGCGATCGGGGATGCCGCGTCTTTACAATCTCCCCTAGTCTTCACCGGATTTGGTTCCCTGGTCCGCAATATGGCCCGGTTAACCACTCTGCTAGATACTGCCCTCAAACATGATTTATTGGAGTCGCGCCACTTAAACCAAATTCGCGCCTTTCAAAGCAATGTTGCCGTAACTTGGCTCTTTTCTAAAGGCATGATGGTTCCCACGGGTCGGTTCTTACCCCCCGAACGGATTAATTCCATGCTGAATACATTTTTTGGGGTCTTAGCGGATGAACCCGGACCCGTGGCTGATACGTTTATTAAAGACCGCGTAGACTGGCTGACTTTTCATCGATTGGCCCTGAAAGCCGCTTGGCAAAATCCCTCCCTGTTGTTGTGGATTTGGGAACTAGCGGGCCCGAAAGATATGCTGCGCTGGGTGGGCAGTTATCTGTACTTTACTCTAGTTTCTTTCTTGGGTTGGGTGTTGGGTTGGTTGCCTGGATTTGTCCGCAATATTCAACCGGGATTAGAACCCCGATTTCCTGGGTTATGGCTGTGGTTACTGGCTAAAAGTTATGCCCTAACCGATGGACTGGGACGCCCACAGGGTGAGTTAAAGCGCTGGAATCTGGGCAAAAAAAATCACACGGTAGAAGAAGGGGTGAGTGGTTAAAAATTGACGGGGATTTGAACCCCTTACAGGAGTAGATTTTTTCCGCTTAACTGCCTCTTGTCCCCTCCCCAAGAATCAGGGGAGGGGACAAGAGGCAGTTTATTTTTTATTGGAGAAACTGGGTAATTCTACCGCTGAGAAGGAGTTGCGTTTTTTCTGGGCCGATCGCACGGGATAGACGACGGGTGCAGGCCAAGGGGATGGGTTTGACCCGCCACTGGGGGAAGGGGTATTTGACTCTAAATTGGCCTGTAGCTGCCCCATTTGAGGGGGTTCCCCGGGCAATTGGATGGGGGAAGGAGTAGGGCTTTGGGGTTGTTGGGAGAAGGCTTTTGCTTGTAACAACAGTTGCACTTCGCTGTTGCCGGTGAGCAGGGGTTCGCGCTGAACAGGGGCGGGGGTTTGCTCGCCCTGGATGCTAGGGTCTAGGGTGCGATCGCCTATTCTGTCGGTTAAGGGAGAAACAACGGGGGCCGAGGGGAGATGCAGGGATAAGACGGGAGTCGCCGGGGCCAAAATCACCGGGCGATCGCGTTTGGGTTCTAAATGGGGCTTTTCAATCAAGGAGTCTAAATCTTCCCAGACGGGTTGCTGATTTTCCGAGTCTTTGGATGGGGTTTCGTTTTTAGGAGAAGGTTGCTCTGGGATAGTTTCCTGGGTTGGAATATGGGAGGGAAAGGGTTGTAAATGCTCTCCCCTGGCAGACAAAGGCAGGCGAATTTTTGATAAGTTGGCCCCAGATTTCACTTCGGGGACGGGTTGCTGCCTGGGTTCGGTTTGATCGGAATCCGCAAGGGACCAAGGTTTGATGGGGTCGGCTTTCGGGAAGAGGGTGGTGTTGGCGGGATTCGGGTTGGCGATCGCTTCTTTTGCGCCTGTTTCGACAACCTCCGTGGGTTCTTCTAGGGTGGACTGGCGCAGGGAGGCGATCGCACTGGCTTTTTCTAGCGGGGTCTCAATACATTTTTCCAGGGCCGCTTTAAATTGCAAGGTGTGGCGTTGCTGGCGATGCAGGCGAGCTCGCAGGTCCTGACAGGCGGTTTGGGTTTGAACTAAAATCTGGGATTGTTCGTGATAGCGTTGCTGGGTCAGGGCGCATTCCCGTTCCAGTTGTGCTCTAATTTCTTGGCTGATTTGCAGTTGAGTCCCTAGGGCGGCGATTTGTTGTTGCTGCTGTTGGATTTGTTTGGTCGCTGAGTGGATATGTTCCGATAACTGCTCGATTTGTCCGGTGATACTTTTGAGTTCTAGGGTACGCCGGTCTAATAGTTTTTGGCGATCTAAGGCTTGCGATCGCTGCTGTTGCAAGGATTGTCTACATTCATGCAGCAGGGTTTCGAGTTGTTCAACTCTCCCATCGAGTTCCAAGTTTTCCTGTTGCAGTTGTTCTAAAAGTATCGCTTCTGGTGACGCTGCTGAGGAGAGGGTGGGGGCGTTGATGCGGGCGATCGCCTCCCCAATCGATTCTGTATTTCTCAGGATCGCGGCGCTTCGTTCTTCTTCCTCACTGTTTACCAATAAGGCATCAATACTGATGGCATAGGGAAATTCTACCGTTTCCCAGTCTTCTTCTGGGCCTAAATCCTGGGATATCTCCGGCTTGACAATGGGCTCCGCCGGTTGAAACGCCGGTTCTATCTGCCTCAATTCCTGGGGTGCGATCGGTTCCTTTTTATTGTTGGTGGGATTTTCAGCGTCACTCATTACTTTCCTTGGTAAACTAAATACAGTTTAGACTCCAGTTGAACTCCTCATGGAGGCTATCAAACCTAGAGGAAAACAACGGAATTGGGCCTGGGAATCCGAATTTTAATGGTCCTGAGAAACCTGAATTAGAGGTCAATCCTTTATGAACGTGATAGCCATTTTTTGATTCCCTCTCTTTTTCAACTCTGTGTTTTTTATTTTATAACTTATGACTGTGAAATTTGTGAAAAAGAAAACAGTTCGCGATTTTAAATTTGCCGTCATCAGCGATCCGCACGTTGCGGTCCCAGAAACGATTTTAGATCACCTCAGCCGGTTTCATTTGGTTGAAGTGAGTATCCCGGCTTTAGAAGCTGCCCTGGCCCATTTAGCTCAACTGGATATTGATTTTTTACTCCTACCTGGGGATTTAACTCAGCATGGAGAACCGGCTAATCATGAATGGTTAGCAGACCGCTTGACAAAATTGCCATTTCCTGCTTATGTCATTCCCGGAAATCATGATGTGCCGGTGGCGATCGCGGATAAAAAGTCGATTGGTTTGGCCGATTTTCCCTATTATTATCGTCAATTTGGTTATCAAAATCCCGAGCAACTTTACTACAGCCATGAAGTCTTACCTGGAGTTCGGCTCATTGGTCTTAATTCTAACCAATTTGACGGAAATGGCAAGCAACTCGGGCGGATGGACTTACAGCAATTGCAATGGTTGCAAGAGGTATTGGATCAGGTTACTCCCGATGAACAAGTGATGGTGATGATTCACCATAATGTTTTAGAACATTTACCGGGACAATCCCAACACGCGATGGGACGGAGGTATATGTTAGACAATGCACCCACTCTGGTGGAAATGTTGCAGGAGGCAGGGGTACAGCTTGTGTTGACGGGACATTTGCACGTCCAGGATGTAGCCTCGGATCATGGCATCTATGATATCACGACCGGCTCTTTAGTGAGTCATCCTCACCCCTACCGAGTGTTTCACTATCGCACGGATATCGAAGGTCAGCATTTTTTAGATATTCGCACCCATCGCATTGAGTCGGTCCCGGGATGGCCGCAGTTACTGCAACTGTCGCGAGAGTGGATGGGCGATCGCTCTCATTCGTTTATGATGCAGTTACTCATGGCCTCCCCGTTAAATCTGCCTCAGTCTCAAGCGGAAATTCTCGCCCCAACTTTACGCTATTTTTGGGCGGATATTGCTTGTGGAGATGGGAGTTTTGATTTTCCCGAGTTTCCCCCCCAGGTCCGCCGCTATTTTCAGACCTTTAGTGCAGGGGGAAATTCCCAAAATGGCGATCGGGCTTCTTCACAACAACCTCTGGCGATGGACAACCACGGAACCCTAGTCTTGTCGAAATGAGTCTGTCTATAAAAACCCGCACCCTCAAGGGTCTGGCTCCACGGACAAAGCCTGCCTACGCAGGCTGAGGAGTAAAGTAAATCTCTGACAACCGGATGGAGTATCAGACCAAATCCAGTTGTAAAAAGTTGGTTTTCGGTTTTAGCCCGCGCAGGCGGGCTTCGTCCGTGTAGCCCCACCCTTGAGGGTGCGGGTTTTTATAGACTCTACACAGAATCCGCCGAGGAACCTACTTTTTAGGGAAAAGCAGTTCATCGGCGGATTTGTTAACCCTAGAATCCTGTATTTCTGGTACAGAAACCTAGTTTCTTGTCCTAGCGAGCAATAGCAAGGGACTCTCGCATCTGAGACAGCATGGGGGTGACTGCTTCTAGTAAGCTGGTCATGCCTTCAACTTCGTTGATCAGATTGGCGATCGGCATTGCCTCAGATTCAGAAGCATTATCCGAGAGATTGTCCAACTCTTCCAGCAACAAAGGTAGGGACTGCCGCAGACTTTCCACAGAAGTCATCGATGGATTTAATCCCGTCGCATTCAGTCCGCCACCAACTGGGAGTAAGGATTGGAACTTGGAGGATAATTGGTTCAAATCGGTTTCCACCGCTGCGACTTGGTTTAAGAACTGCTGACGTTTGCCTGGGTCAGAAATTCCCTCAGCAACGCGATCGGCATTTTCTCGCAACACTTCCGATGTAGAAGCTGGGACGATTTCCATCGTTCCGCCATCGCTGAGAATATTAAAGGTGAACGGTTCCGGTCCCACGGGATTTTCCTCATAGAACGCCACCGCTTCGGGATCGAGAATCGCACCCATTGTAAAATCAGCGGTTTCGGTATTAAACCCAACTTTCAAGGGGAAAGCGATCGGGTTTTCTGGATCGACTAAGGGCGTTAAACCCGTGATGGTAAACTCTTTGACGCCACCACCGGGAAACTGGGTAAAATCTACCGAGTCGCCAGGACCAAATTCACCCAGTTCTTGACCGTTGACAGACACGGTAAACGGATTGGGGAAACCTGTGGGGAAGTCTTGAATCTCCGTAAACAGAGAATCCGAGTTCATGGTGTAGCGGAATCCTTCAGCGATCGGAGGGTCAACCCAGGCCCCTGTGACGACGCCCACGAAGCTAAAGGCTCCATTTGCCATCCCACCAGGTAACACAGGGTTATTTTGAGAGGAACCCGGAGAAATCCCAGCGAGGCTAATAAACACGCGCTGATTGCCGATGCGCACGAGCATTCCGCCCCAGCTACCCCAGTTCCAACTTGCTAAAAGGCGCACGCGACCCTGAGCCTGTTCGCCTAAGTTGAGCAATGCAACGAGGGTCCCAATACCATTGCCCCGTCCATTGTTACCTGAAGGCACCAGCATGACAAACCGTTGAGGTCCTAGAGGCAGTTCCACAATTTGAATCGCGGGGTTTTGGGGACCCCCTGCTCCGGGTCCAGGGGTTGGTATCGGAGTATTTCCCGTGGAATCCGATTGATTCGTGGAAACAGGAGCAGATTGTTGGGGTCCGGGCTGTTGGGCGCTTGGCAGTGGGGGTAGAGGTGTGGGTTGAGGAGCAGCAGATTCCTGAACGGGTGCGGGTTCCGGGCTAGAAACCGGCTCGATAGTCGGAGGCGGAGTAGGTGTTGCCGTTGGAGTTGGCGTTGGCGTTGCGCTGCTTTCCCCGCCAGGGGTCGGCGTCAGAAACGCAGTCATGTTCGCCAAATTGCTGTCGATTAAAATGCGGGTAATCGAGACGGTAATTTCTCGAATAATCGTACCCCCGCCGCCAATGACTCCCCCGGTACTATCGGATTGGTTGGTAATAATGGTGGTGGTGACTTTGATATTGGAGTTGCTATTGATTATGGTGCTGGAATTTCCACCCCCGTCGCCGGTAATATCGGATTGATTGGTTTGTGCTTGGACTGAACTCGGGGCAATCAGAGTGGCCGCTAGGGAAAATCCGAGAGGCAGACTTAGAAACAGACCAGTTTTGAGTAAGAAATAGAGAACTTTCACGTTCACCCTCCTGAATTTGGGTTAAAAAAAGGACATTCCGTAGCCAACTCCTAACGTAAAGCGAGTGCCATCCCCGGCGGTTCCGGTGATGTCGCTGAGGGTTGGGGTAATCACAAGGGGCAGGTTGCGAAAGGGCAAGACTGATGCTCCAATGTTTAAGTCTTGGCCGGTCCATTCGGTGAAAACGCTGACCGGGGGGATGACTTGCACGGCAACGCTACCAAATACGCCGATGCTCCCTTCGTCGTCTTGCACTTGGTCTTCGGTGCGAAAGCGTCCGTTCCCGACTCCGGCAGAGACGGACAGTCGGCTAAAAGGGTCTTGGCTATTTTCGCTGAGGCGAAATCGCTTGCTGACGACTCCATAAAGGCTGGTATCGGCATCGGAAAAGCCCCAGATTAAGGCGTTTTCCAGTCCCACTGCGACGGCCAAGTCACCGGGAAAGGCACGGTGCGCTTTGAAGTTAAAGGAGCCGCGTTCGCCAAAACTTCCGCGATCGTTGATGCTGGATAAGTCCAACAGGGTTACCCCGACATCTAACCCGACGACGTTCTGGGGGTCTCCAAAACTCATGACGAGTCCGGTGGTGCCATCGCTTTCGTCGGTGTACCGGGTTCGCTGTTGATAGCTAAAGCCAACTCCCACGCTGCCAAAGCGTCCCCCATAAGCGGTGGGGGTATTGGAACTGGTTCCTGGTGCGCCCAGATAGATTTGTTGCAGTGGCACTTGTTGCAGGGTTTGTAGGCGCTGCTGGAGTTGCTGGGTTTGTGCTCTGATGTTTTGCCCGGTGGGATTATCAGAGGTTTGGGAAATCATCTCCGGATCCCTCCAGGATGATTCTGTATGATTGGGTGCAAGGGGTAAACCCAGGGTGGGAGTTGTCGGGCGATCGAGTAAGCAGGCTTGACAGTCCTGGGTGAGAGGGTCAAGGTCTAAGGGACTTAGGGTTTGAGCGATCGCGCCGGTAGCCCACCCCAGAGGCCCTAATAATGCGATCGCGAGAATCGCCGGTTGGACAGGGCAAATCTTCATATAATTTTTGATGAGGAAACTTGCTCATTTGTTTCCCATTGGATTGTCTGGAAATCGGTGTCACCCGCTTAGGTTTGCATTAAAGAGGGATGGTTTACAGACAAATCCATTGAATGGGATGGATGGGAAAAAAAGCCACAGATCCATTAACTGGATGCCAATCCTAGAGTTTTTTTATTTTTTTAAACTTAAACTCCCGGATCAATGCGGGTTGCGTAGACGAAGCTGAAATTAGCAAAATTTTTATCTGCTAATCGCTAACATACCACAAAAGAAATGGACCTAATGTAATTTTTTAACCTGAAAATTTTTGTTAATTTTTATCTCCTCAATTTCCGTAAATTTAGGTAGTTTTTCTTTTTTTATCCCGAGTATAGAGACTTAAAAAAGTAAAAACTTCCCCCGACATAGTGTCGAAACCCTTTCGGGTTCTTAATTTTCCAACTTCCCTTTAGAAAAGAGGTGAAAGAATTGCTGCAATGGGCCGCAGTTGCTTTCCTTATAAGGAAGGCAATAAGGGTCAGCCCAAGTTAGCATTTAAGAAATCGATAACGGCAATGGCGTTTCCCCGAAGGGGTGAGCGAACACTCTGTTAATCGATAGCTTTTAGAGTGGGTGACATATTCCAAATACGGACGTGTATCCATGAAGGAAGGTTCCACCCCCCACTGGGCCAATTTCACCGTTGCAAAAAAAGCCACTCACGGGGATGTTCCCGACATATTGCCTAAACAGACGAGAGTCAAAATCAGGCTCACCATAAAGCTGTTCACCGCGCCCGAGACAGGCAAACATTAATGCTCCTACGGAAGAATTTGCCGCAGAAAAATTACTCTGATACCGTTGCAGGAGCATTTCTAGGTCTTCCGCAGAGGTTTGGGCGTCCCGCAGGTGGAACTGGATGCGCTGGCCCGGACGGAGGCGATCGCCGATGGCTATGGCTCCTTCTCTGGGGTCCACCCCCAACACATTGCGGATTAAAAAGTCCCCCTGTTCCAATTCCTCTTTAAATTCATTCCGGGCAATGCCAATAAACAAGGAATGCTGGGCCAACTGCCGGTCTGATTCGCTGAGGCTTTCAATCACGGTTTTGAGGGCTTCTAGGGGTCTTTGGGATACCCCCGAACCGCAGGGTTCGGCATCTAGGGCCAGGAGAATATTGCGCTCACACTCTTTGACTGTAAAGGGATGCCCAATGGGTTTACAACCCTGAGCAACTATGGTTTCTAAGACTATATTCCCACTCAAAGCCACCCCAACGGCTCCTTCTCGATAGAGGCGATCGCCGCTAAATAATGCAATGGTGTTTCCCATTGCTCCCCCGCTGGCTAATCCCCCAACTTTAGCTGACCCTGGGTAAGCAAAATCTAGCCCTTGCAATAAGTCATTAATTTTTGACGTAAACGGATCCGCCAGCAGGATAAAGTGGGGGTGACTGCTCGCGGGGACCCCAATGGTCTCCACCCAGGCATCGGGAGGACTATCTAAGTCCGGCAGTTCTTCCCCATGCAGATGAAAGGCTTCGACTTTGACCCCGGGCAAACAAGCTAAGGTTAGACTCAAGGCGGGCTGTTCTTCGAGTTCTCGGGCGGCGAGTTGTCCATCCATGCCAATAATGCCGCTACCGGAACAGCCAATGAGAACGGGTACTCCTAACTGCTGTTGCAGTAAGGGCATCAGCCGGGAATATTCACTGGCAAAAGCTGAGGAAATAAACACAAAGCCAAGATCGGCTGGGGCTGATAATAGCTGCTGCGATCGCTCTACGACCTCGAATACTGCCCCTTCCAATGAAGGACGGGTTGACAATGCATTTGCCCACTTCATCTGGTCTGCCACGGGTTCCACCTTTTTGAGAGAGTGCTAAAACTTTGAGTGTTAAAGATATTTATTTTTTAGCTGATTTTGAGGGGTTGCCACCCGCCCCGATGCAGGTGTAGGACCCACCTGCTCTGTGGCGATCGCCCCCTCCAAGCCCAGATCTGCACGGCTATCGAGGCTTGTGTTAAAATAATTTAACATTTCTAGGGAAGAAGACAGTAGAGTATCTCCGAAGGGGGGAGGACTGGGTAAGACCGCAGAATCTTAAAAAATAACAACGGATACAATGCTACCGCTCGGGTTTCCTGTATCTCTGGTAAAAGAAATTAGCGTTCTGTCCCAACCGGGCCCCTTCTGTGGTCCCCTATTGGTCCCTGACCCTCTACTAGACCCACTCCAAGAAGTTAGCGCTAAGATTGAGCGGAAACCTTTTCCATAGTGCCAAAAGTGCCCAAGTTGTTGAGAAAACAAAAGTTATGAGCAATATCAAAGAACAAATCGAACAAGAGCTTGAAAATGCTCGCGCTGTCTGCGATACCAGCGGAGCCAACTCCCAAGAGTGTGCTGCCGCCTGGGATGCGGTTGAAGAAGTGCAAGCAGAAGCAGCCCACCAGCGCCAAAACAAACCCAAGAGCTCGTTAGAGAAATATTGTGATGACAACCCGGATGCTGCTGAATGCCGGATCTATGACGAATAAATAAGAATGCAGCCAGGGAATAACTCTGGATAACAGGCTTTAACCTCGATTGCAATTTCTTTTTTTGGCAACTGGAACTCTCTCATCAGAGGGTCCAGTTGCTTGTGCTGGTTGGTTGTCAAAATAGCCGATCGCCCGGGGTCGTCTATTGACCAACTGTACAATGCTAACGTTCGATGGTCATCAAATCCACAATGGAGCAACCTTGGTTTCAATCGCTAGTCTGGATGGATTACCGACTAGCTGTCTTATTTACAGTAATCCTGCCGCTGATTCTACTCATCTGGTCTTTGACTCAGAATGTTGATTCAATTCAGCGGTTATTAATGATTTATTGGCGAGTTTCGAGCTTACTTGCCATTACGGTCTATCTGATGATTGGTGCTCTCCCTCTGAGCTTTGTTTCCGCGTTCGTAGCTCGCTTTTTGATTCCGCTTTCTCTGTGGTTTTGGGTGGATCTGAATGAAGATGTGGACGATCGCCCCCAGTCTCCGTTAAAGCTGGCTTTTACCTCCTGGCGTTGGGCGATTTCCATTTATATGGCAGTCGGCACTTTAATTCAAATTCCCTTTTTAGGCTGTGCTTTCTCTAGTCAATCTGCACTCCTGAATAACTCTTCATGTCGAGTTTGGCTCGACCCCCCCTGGGGTTTTAAAGAAATTTTACATCCCAATGCCGACGCCGGTTTATTAGGATTTTGGGGAGTGGTAGGTTTAGTGATTTATGTGGTTTGTTTTGCTTACTTTGTCCTAATTCGTCTGGGTAAGCAAGGGCGATCGGCAACGGGACAATAATACTGTTTTTGCTCTTCTTTACCTCCGTTGAGGTGAAGTGGCGATCGCCTGCTAATCTAGTTAGCTCAATTGAGGAGCGATCGCCCCTTCAACTCACCCCAGATAATTCTGAAATCCCCACTGATGTTAAACTCGACTGAAACTTGAACGATGGCAATCACTCCCTCTATGGGCCAACGTCTCGAAAAATATACTCAAAAACGTCCCCAGGAAGTCTTACTCGTGACGGCAGAAATTGATCAAGAACTGGATGAAATTACCATTTTTAAGGGATTTTCCAGTTCTTTAACCCGTCCCACGGCTTTCGACCCCGATGTGCCAATCTTACCGGACTCGGGTAAAATTATTAAAATTGATCGCATTAAAAGCCCTCTGAATCCAGAAAAACCCGACTATATTGAGCAAGGACTGACTTGGGAGACGATTCAGCCTTTACTCGACCGTGTTGGAGTTTAATTTAGGGTATAAAAAAGGTGAAGGGTGAAGCAGTCAGTCATTACTGTTGCCGCCTTCACCCCAATCGATTTTGATTGAATTAGTTAAACCATTAAACCGTTAAACCATGCCGCCTGCGGCTTGGACCCGAGCTCTGGCTCGTTTAAGGGCTTGTTTGGCCTGAATTTGCTCTTGACGGCTACCCGTGGTCGAGCTATTCAGACGGGTTTCTGCTTCGGAATAGGCTTTTTTAGCTTCTTCTAAGTTAATTTTGTCGCCCTGTTCAGCACCGTTAACGAGGATAGTGACTTCGTTTTGCTCCACTTCAGCAAAACCACCCATCAGGGCGATCGCCACCCACTCTTTATCGGCACGAACCCGCATTACACCCACATCGAGGGCAGTTAGCAAAGGAGCGTGTTCGCTGAGAATACCCAGTTGCCCTGTGGTACTTGGCAGAATCACTTCCTCAGCCTGAGAATCCCAGACCGTTTTATCTGGGGAAATCACGCGAACTGTTAATGTCATATTCCAGTTTTCAATTGTCAAGATTTACTCGCGAATTGACCCGAGCTAATGGTTAATAGCGTCTAACGGTTATTAACCACTAGCAAGAGTGCCCGTTGGAGCAATTAGCCTTTCATTTTTTCGGCTTTGGCGATCGCTTCGTTAATATCGCCCACCAAATAGAAAGCTTGTTCCGGCAGGTCATCCAGTTTTCCTGACAGAATCATCTGGAATCCTTTGATAGTGTCTTCCAGTTTCACATATTTACCGGGAGATCCGGTGAACACCTCTGCCACAAAGAACGGTTGCGACAAGAAACGCTCCATCTTCCGAGCCCGCGCCACAGTCAAGCGGTCATCTTCAGACAATTCATCTAAACCGAGAATGGCGATGATGTCTTGCAGTTCTTTATAGCGCTGCAAGGTGGCTTGCACGGCACGAGCGGTATCGTAGTGTTCTGCACCCACAACGCTGGGTTGCAGCATGGTGGAGGTAGAATCCAACGGATCCACAGCCGGGTAAATCCCTTTGGATGCCAAGCCCCGAGATAACACGGTGGTAGCATCTAAGTGAGCAAAGGTGGTTGCCGGTGCAGGGTCAGTTAAGTCATCCGCAGGGACGTAAACCGCCTGAATCGAGGTGATGGAACCTTCCGTGGTGGAGGTAATCCGCTCTTGGAGTTCACCCATCTCGGTGGCCAAGGTGGGCTGATATCCCACAGCAGAGGGCATCCGGCCTAGCAGTGCGGACACTTCCGAACCAGCTTGCACGAAGCGGAAGATGTTATCGATGAACAACAGCACGTCTTGCTTGTTAACGTCACGGAAATATTCCGCCATCGTCAGGGCAGAGAGACCGACACGCATCCGGGCACCCGGTGGCTCGTTCATCTGACCATATACCAGGGCCACTTTCGATTCGGGGAGGTTATCGATATTAATAACCTTGGATTCGATAAATTCGTTGTAAAGGTCATTTCCTTCACGGGTGCGCTCACCCACCCCACCAAAGACGGATACGCCGCCGTGGGCTTTGGCGATGTTGTTGATCAACTCTTGGATGATCACGGTTTTGCCGACTCCGGCTCCACCAAACAGACCGACTTTTCCACCCCGACGATAGGGGGCGAGTAAGTCGATCACTTTGATGCCCGTTTCTTGAATCGAAGGTTTGGTTTCGAGTTCGGTGAAAGCGGGGGCCGAACGGTGAATGGATAAAGTTTGCTCGGCATTGACTGGCCCTTTGTTGTCTACGGGTTCGCCAATAACGTTAAAAATTCGGCCTAGGGTGCAGGTTCCCACGGGAACGCTGATTGCTTTGCCGGTGTCCACGACTTCCATGCCGCGCACTAATCCGTCGGTTCCGCTCATAGCAACGGCACGAACTTGGTTGTCACCAAGTAACTGTTGCACTTCGCAAGTGACGGAAACTTCTTGTCCGGCGTCGTTTTGGCCCGTAATTTTCAGCGCGTTGTAGATCTGTGGCATATTCCCGGCGGGAAATTTTGCATCTATAACGGGACCGATAATTTGGGTGATGTGTCCTACGTTGGTTTTTTCTGCGGTGGCTACCATGCTTGGGTCTTTCTCGATAATTCTAGCTAAAGGGATCCGCTCTGAACGCTCTGAGTTAGCGTTATTTTTGCCATCCTCAAGGGTATCACTAATTGGGATCGCCTGACACTTCTATTTTTGGTGATATTTTTGGCGAATTAAAGTCACTTTTTTAGTCGGAGTAAGGAGCAAGGGGCGGGGCATATTTCGGGGGGTCGCACTCAATTATTGCAAATTGTTAATTAGAAATATAAGAAGTCAATAAATAGGTTAAATAGAGAAAATCTGAGGTTAGATTTTGAGCATCTAGATATTGCTGTGGGGGATGATAGTTTTTTGGGAACAGTGATTTGGAATGTGAGCGGATGGGAAGGAGTGCGATCGCCCTGAACTGAAACCCTCAGCCGAATGGCCCCTGAATACTTTGGGCACCCTGATAGCCGGAACAATCCGTAGTGGATTTAACCGTTAACCGTCAAGTCAATTTTATGGAGTATGTGAGTCCCGGGAACGGGATGAGGATTGGCGACCCTTGCGGAGGATGAGACCCCCCACAACTAAAGAGGCGATCGCTAAACCGGGTTCCGGAACTTTCTCCGAGTCCCGGTGCAGGGGTAGAGCGGTGCCCAAAGACTCTCCCTTCAAGAAAACAACGGAATCTAAGTAGTTATCACCGACATCGGTGATATTAATCCTCAGAGTATTTCTCGCATTTTGCAGAAGCTGTCCCTCAAAGGTCAGGGTTCGGGTATAGCCATCCAATTTAGTCGGGATGCTAGATCCCACCGGATTGTTGAGATAGTCGGGGTGAAAAGGCCCCTTAGGATTAGGCACTAGATTTTTAATAGTGACCTCTTGACCATCACTCAGTTTGGCTAGATTGGTTCCGTTAAGTAACAACTCAAAGGAATCATTGAAGCCAGTCCCTCCAAATTCTACAAATTCCTCAGAACCAAACACATATTGAAAGAACAACTTACTGGCACTCTGGTCAGCATTAAAGCTAATTTCCAGAGAAACTGAGTCAGAGGTGTTGTTATCAGCCTTTAACTCGCTACTCAGGTCAGTGATAGAAGGATACTCGGGGATAGTTCCCCCATCTAGAGTATTTTTTCCGGGTATTTCAATCACTTCACCCGTACTGAGGACGATGCCTGACCCTAAGCCAAAGGGGTCATTTTCAAATAGACCCATTGCTTTTGCATTGCCGTTGATCGTCATTGAAACCTGACTCAATCCATAGCTGGTTCCAAGCAGTGCGTTCAGCAAAGTTTGGGTATTGTTAGTCGGGGTAATAGTAAACGCTATAGCCGATGGGCTAACAAGAGTGATAGCAGCGGCTGATGTCAGTGCTGCTCCAATTGTAAAGTTTCTGTAAAGATTCATACTCGGATTGGGAGAAGAGATTACTCACGTTTGGGTTAATTTTAGTTTACCTCAAACTCAATAGATCTACTGAAAATTTAACAAGGGAGACAGGTTAGCTGGGTTGGTCAAGTTATCATTGGCGCTAATGTCAGGGTAACCCGATTCTAAGCCTCCAGTGTTAGGGATGTGGCCGCTGGGAAAAGGGGTTAACCGGGCGGATTTTTGAGGGTGATACTCGACGGAACAAGACCGAAATGCGGTAAAACAGGCAAGTTAATCGCGATCCCTAGCACTGCCGCGATAGTGGGACGAAATGGGTTCTTCGATGTACTGATGAGAAGATGACGGGTGATCCAGTTGGGGTTGATGCCAATTGGACCAGCAGAGTTTGATGTTGGGTTCATCTACCCCCAAACCCATCAGGAGCCAGGTAGATAGTAAAAGTGGAAGCATCAGATAGTATGTGTGGCAACTCACAGAAACCTGGGATACCTGTTGACACACCCTTGGTGGATTGAGATTGAGAATTAAAGCGGGGATGGATTGTTTCCCATATTGATCCTAACTCAAACTGTCCCCTCTTGAGGGATTTCAGTTCAAACCCTACAGTGAGAAGGCTCTGAGGGAGTTTCCTTTTAATGGAAAAAAAAAATAGGTCTGGAAAAATTTACGTTTCTTCATATTTCCGAAAAAACACGGAGTCGCCTGTCCGGGTTTTTTGGTCGTAACTTTACAGAAAAAATATAATACCAACATCAAAACTTTATAAAAGGAGGTGACCGGGCCTCTCTGAGTCGCCCTGGCGGTAGTTTAATGTCCCTCTATTTTCATCAAAAGGGTGATGTACAGTCTTCACGGAATGCTGAAAAAATCCGGGGAATACGAGAAATAAAAAGGGGACTATTTAGGGATTTGTTTGAGTAATTTTCTCGGAATTAAATAGGATGACCGTAAAGGAAAAAGAAGGGGTTAGATAAACAAGGCCCACCTATGCTGTGGCCATTTTGTAAAACCTTTTGGTAGGTAGATTGGCGATGAGACTCTCAATTAAATAGAACTGATACGGAATCTGGTTTTTAAAGGTCTATAAAAACCCACAGCCTCAAGGGTGGGGGTCCACTGAGGTAGAGGGGCCTGCGGCTTCGGTGAAGGGTAGGCTGCCGCCGCGCACTACAAGAGAAAACTGACTTTTGGCAATTGGATTGGGTATGAGGCGAATTTTGATTGAGTTTTAGCTCTAAATATAGGGGGTAGAGAGGAAGTGGACAATTCTTTTGTTTGTAGGAGTATCTTGCTCCCTACGGTTATCAGGGAGCAAGATGCTCCTAGGGATTAATTCTGGGAATGATTTAGACTGCCTATACCTGGGTGATTTATGAGTCCAGCGGAGGGGATATTATACGCTCAAGGGAGGGGTGAGGCTGAAATAAAATGGGGTTACATCCCGAGTCGGAGACTAAATGGGCTTTTGGGGAGGATGTTAAAACAAACCGATAGAGGGAGTCTTACAGGAATTAGACCCTTGGGCTGATAGGGAGCAAGATGCTTGCCCTTGGTGCATTGTATTGTCAGACTGCTGGAAGAGGGGCTATATAAACCGCATTTGGGATGAGACGGTGTGGGTAAAGACTGTCATCAGAAGCTAAGGGGATGGGAAAGAGATAGAGAATAATGAATGATGGGGGTAGGGATTAAAAAAAAGCAGGTCTCTAGAAGGAGGCCAACGGGGAGGCGGAGGCGATCGCCACGCTGAATTAGGGGGGAGAGGGTTGGATTAGGATGGGGGAGATTCGGGAGATTCGGGAGATTCGGGAGATTCGGGAGATTTGGGGGATGGGGGGGGTTCGGGAGATAGAAGAGATTCAGGAGATGGAAGGGGTGGGGTAAAGGAGAGGGATGGATTTTCCTCTTTGACTCGGCGGATGGGGAGATTAGCAATTAAGGCTGTGGCACGCTGGTTGTTTTCCAGAGAAATATCCAACCCTTCGAGGTCGAGTTCGACGTAGCGAGAGACTACCTGGAGTATTTCTTTGCGCATGGCTTCTACGGTATCGGGGTCGAGGTCAGCGCGATCGTGAGCCAGCACCAGTTTCAGACGACGCTTGACTTCCTCACGACTATTTTCGTCGCCAGTTCGAGGGAAAAGTCTTTCGATAAGTTCGCTAATCATGGTGCTTGGGGTGTGGTAGAGCCTGACATTATCTTACCCGAAAAAACGTTTCCGCAGACGACTAAAAAAGTTCTCTTGAGGAACGCGCATATCGAGAAACTCAACCTTTTCACCTTCTAAGCGACGAGCAATGTTGTCGAAGGCAACTCCAGCTACGGAGGGGTGATCAGCTAATACTAAGGGTTCGCCGCGATTGGTGGAAACAATGACTCGTTCATCGTCGGGAATGACGCCGAGGAGGTTAACGGCGAGAATTTCCTGAACGTCCTCGACGGACATCATATCATTAGCTTCGACCATTGCGGGTTTGATGCGGTTGACAATGAGGTTAATTTTTTTGACCCCATTGGCTTCGAGCAAGCCTACAACGCGGTCGGCGTCTCGAACGGCGGCGATTTCGGGGGTGGTGACGATGATGGCTTCGGTGGCGGCGGCGATCGCATTTTGAAAGCCCATCTCAATCCCAGCGGGAGAGTCGATCACAATGTAGTCATACTTTCCGACTAATTGAGCGACGATTTGCTTCATTTGATCGGCGGTGACTACATCTTTCATGCGGTTTTGGGCGGCAGGTAACAATGAGAGTTTGGGCTGCCGTTTATCTTTGACTAATGCCTGCTCTAACCGACATTGACCGGAGAGGACCTCGACGGCAGTGTAGACGATCCGGTTTTCCAATCCCAGAAGCAAGTCTAAATTTCGCAGGCCGAAATCGGCATCCACTACAGCAACATTGCGGCCCCGTTTTGCGAGAGCCATACCTAGATTCGCGGTGGTGGTGGTTTTGCCCACTCCCCCTTTACCGGACGTGATGACTATAATGCGACTCATGTAATGAAGACGACTCTACAACTAACTGCTATTGGATCGGTTGGTGTGTCTGACTCTCCGGGTTAAAGAAGAGAGGCAAAGCGACGGACCTTTTGGAAGGCTTTCACGATCGAACGAGCCGATTTAATTTAGCACGATCGCGCAACCCTTGGTTGATTGGAATGCGATCTCTTTAGGATTTTAGTTCCAACTGGGCTTTAGAAAAATCAGCAGCTTTGGCTATTCGGATTCCTTCGGGAGAGACGTAGGCGACTTCGGGATAAAATTCCGGGAGGGGTTCGGGCGATCGCGCTACCCAGTCGGCGATCCGAATTTGGGTGGGTTCCATTTGGAGTGCCATGACGATACATTGCTCGTTACCGTTGGCACCGGCTTGCGCGAGTCCACGCAAGCGTCCCCAAACCAGAATATCGCCATCAGCAATGATGGATCCGCCGGGGTTGACATCGCCGACGAGGATGACGTTACCGGGATGACGAATTTCAACGCCCGATCGCAAGGTGGTTTCCAGATACAGGGGGTCGGCGAGGGCTTGAACGGTGGCGACGGGGTTGGGATTAAAGGGGGTAACGGTGGTGCGTTGTTCGACGGAGTATCCGGCGGTGACGGCGGCAACGGCGGTTTGACGGCGAGAGGTTTCGATCCGTTCGAGTCTTAGTTTAGATTCGCCTAGTGCTTCGGCGATCGCCTGAAGTTGTCTGCCATCTAATAAGCGGTCCTGGGCGATTAAATGCACCGAGGTGTCTGGTTGCCAAAAGCGCCCTCCTGCATTCAGCCGATGCCGAATTTGTTGCAAAATTTCGGTCCAAGTCGCATGGGTTGTGGTATTGGCGTCGTTACTGCTACTTTCGTTGGGCAATAGGAGTAACAGGGTGCCGTCCTCTTGGGTTTTAAATCTAACTTGTGCATTGGGGGCGATCGCCTTGTACTCAGAAATCGCTGCACTTTCTGTACTTTCTGTCCCTTTCGGTTCTACCTGTTCGGAAACGGTGGATTCGGCAGGGGTTTCTTTGGATTCTACCTGTTCAGACAGGATGGACTGGTCCGCGTTGGCGGAAATATCCCCCTCGGAAACGGTGGATTCGGTGGATTCGGTTGATTCGATAGAAGAGAGTGACGTATCAGAACTCATGCCAAATATTGCCTATTGCCATCCCGTGAATGGGATTGTACTTTCGATCCGCATGGATTTTAACATATTTAACGGGACTTAATGGGTGTGGTTTGGGTTCGGGGTTGGCTTTCTTTTGTGAGCGATCGCCACGGATTGGGGTCACCCTAAGCAATGGGTCCTGTGGCAGTCGCTTGGGTGGAAGTTCTAAATCATTCCTGAAAAGTGCATGATATGTACCAAGGAATCGAGATTGACCACAATATCTTCATAGAGGGGATGATTGTAATACCGTCTTGGGATTGATGTGTGAGTTTTATACTCTTCTAAGCTTTCTCCGATTAAATAAGAATAGCCTAAGCCGATAATATTACTGACCAACCAATAGTTGACGGACACCATATCTGGGGAGAAAATTTCTATGAGTTGAGTTCCCGGCTTACAAAAGAGGGTATTGGTTAATCCCGCTCCATGAGGGGCGATAATGGCTTTAGCATTGGCAAATAAGGCGACTTGTTCCAGAAATGAGAGGGATTCTAGGACAATGGGAACGAAACCGTAGGGGGATAACCGGGCGATCGTTTCTTCTTCATTAAGGATGCGGCGATAACTGGCATGGCGACGACTGATATAGATGCGCTCTGGGGTCTGTAGTCCCTGGGCTACTGCTTTGTCTAAAAAGGATTCTCGCAGAAACTGACAAGTCCAGGGAGACATTAATCCTACGTCTCCTGGTAAGGATGGAACGACTAAGTGTGGGGTTTGGATATGGGGAAAGTGAGAATTTTCGATAATTTTGTGAATCGGAATTCCGAGTAAATCCAAGGTTTCTCGCTGGAATGGCAAATGACGACTATTGACGACAAAATAATCGATTTCTGGTAATTTAATATCGGCTAACTGTAATAACTTTAATCGGGGCAATAAATCCGCCATCCAATGATAGTAAGTGTTGCCTCCTCGAACGGATAAAAAGGCGGTGGTTCCCTCTAGGGGAGTGGCTGGGGGTAATTTTTGGGAAATGGCGAGGGTTGAGGCGCTGCCTTGACAGAGTTCGTCGATGAAGCGACCCTGGGAGTTAATCGCCGCAGTGGAGTAGGAATCCCCCCAAGCGCGTCCGGAAGGAATCCAGGTGACGAAGGTTTCGGGATTGTGATAAACCTGCCAATTAAAAGAGGAATGAAGGCTGCTATCAGGGTTTTTGGGTGGCAAGAGCTTGACTGAGCTTTTGAGATTTATTTCTATATATTTACTATGGCGGTAAGTGGTAAATTTAGAGGAAATATCCTCATGGGAAATAGAGGGTATAAAATATTTTAAAAGCGAGTCTGTTATAATATGAATTGCGCAGCAAAAAGCCTCGTCTATTCGCTCTAGACGAATTAAGGCTTGTCCTAAATTACGATAAGCCGATTCAAAATAAGGGTGAATCATTAATGTCTGGAGATATGCAATAATTGCATCATTTAGCAGTTCTTGTTCCAAAAAAATATTGCCTAGGTTAAAATAGGCTAAATGTAAGTGCGGCTCCAAAGTAATGGCTTTTTGATATAAGGCCACGGCTTTGTCTAACTCCCCTTTTTTTCGCCACATCACACCCAGATTTAAGTAAGATTTTGGATGGTTTGGTGTAATTTTTAAGGCTTGATTATAACATATTATTGCTTCATTTATCTGGTTATTTTCAGCAAATTCACTGCCTAAATCCAGGAAAAAATCTGCTGAAATTAAATCGGGTTGGAGTTCTAGGACTTTCAGATAGCATCGCAGAGAAGATGACAGTTTGCCTTGCGATCGCCAAATTTGTCCTAACCCTTGGTAGCTGAGGGCAAAATCCGGCTGGAGTTTGATGCTTTCCTGAAAAAGTGATCTAGCTTGGTGGGAATTCCCTTCCTGGAGATGCCTTTGTGCTTGTTGATAGAGAGAAGCAGCTTGTTGTCCTGATGGAGTTGTAGAAATTGCCTTAATTCGATTCATAGGGATGAAAAAGTAGCAGAGGGGAAAAAATTCATAGCATTAATTGCCGGGAATTTCACTCCCCGGCAGTTATTAGTCTGGGAACTTTTATCGTTATTTCCCGCTAAGAAGCATGAGTGAGTCGCTGATAAACCGTCACCAATCCATCGGCATCCCCCACATTACCCGGAAATAAAACTACGGGCAAATTCGGAAATAGAGGATGATTTTCCGGAGTTTGAACCATCGAACAACCGGCAATAATTTGACCGAGGAGACGGGCGCTAGTTAAGGCTAATCCCGTACTTAAAACATCATTGGAGGTAATTCCTCCCTTGCTAATTAAAAATCCGATATCTTTGGGCAAACCGCGCACGACATCCATTAACAAGGCAGAAACGGCGACGCCAAATTCTAAGCGGGTTTGAACATCGGGAAAAGCAAGTTCTTGGCGACTGGTATAAACTACGGGAGTGTTTCCTGCTTGGTGCGCTTGCTGGACTTTATCCAGAATGGTTTGTAATAATTTTTCCCGTTGGGTGGGTGAGTCTTCAAGTAAATGAGAAACATCAATTTCAATGCCGGTTACGGAGGTTTCTAAGAGTAACCGTTCTAATTGTTGGGTGGTTTTTTTGACGTGAGAACCGACAATAATTGCACCGGGTTTTGCTTCTCGCACAAATTGACCCATCTCGATCGCCGGAACAGGTTGGGGTCCTAGATTCGCCAGGGAAGTGAGAAGACTGGCTGCACTCCGAAATAGGAAGCGTTTCCCTTGACTCGCTGCGGCGATCGCCTCAGTAGCAAAAGAGTCCAAATCCCCTTGATTTTCTGCATCCACGGCACAACAACGGTTACCCGATAATTGCATTAACCGTTCTTGAAGAGAAGGGTTTGTACTTGTCTGGTTTGGTGAACGCAAATCCGGAAGTAAAAAACAGTCAACTTCTGTGGCGGGAATTCGTCCTTTTGTTTTTTCTGCCACATAATCGGGAAGATAACTATATTGATATCCAAACACGGAATCTTTAGCAAATTCGGTTTCATGAACCGGAGTTTCTACCCCATCAATGATTAGATAATGGGTACTATTTTTGGTAATGCGTCCCCCTTCAAAAAAGGCGGGGACGAGGAAATGTGCGTCAAAGGGACCAAGTTCTTCGGCGATCGCATCGGTTTCGATGGGATAATGTCCCCGTAGGGTGGAGTCGGAACGACTGACAACCAGGAAATCTGAGATATTTTCTGCCGCTAGTGCTTGTTTGAGGTTCTGGCAGACAACGCGAGTGGTGGCATCGGCTTGATCAGGCGTCAGCGATCGCGTATTAGTGAGAACGAAGAAAATGGGGACTTCCTCGCGCAACCCCAGGCGCAAGGTTTCCACATCCCACTGAGTCAGCAACAGGCAACTATGTACGGTTTGGGAACCCGTGGGATCGTCATCGAGAACGATAATTTTCGGTTGAGTGTTCATGGTTACTTTTGACGCGGTTGTTCCCATTTTCTCATCTTCGGGGAACTGGCGATCGCGATTCAACTCCATCTGGAGGCAATTTGGGGAGAAAGTAGGAGAGCCCCTCCAACGCGATCGACCCAAAAGCACCCCAAACCCACGGGTTTTAGATGGCGAGTCTCTGGGATATGTATTTAAAAACTGTTAATAATGATGCCGTCTATCTTGCAGTTTTCTGAGTTCTCCTTGGGTGTTTAAGGCAATTTGCAAGGCTTCATTGAGCAATCGTCCCCGTTCACTGGCTTTATCGCTAACTTGCAAAGCTTCGATCGCGTTTAAATTATTGGCAAACAGTTCGGGATTGCGTTCTATAAAGTTGCGATTTTCCCTTAAAATGCGTTCCGTTCTTAAGGCGCGAATTAAATCCTGGCGGGTGAGTTTCAATGCATCAATGATATCATCTCGGTTGCTCAGTCGCACTCCTGGATTTCCCACATCTTCCAGGGAGTCATTTAGTTCGATCGCCTTTATTAAATCATTATAGTTTTCGACATCATCCAGAAGCCCCAGAAGAGAATCCCCCTTACGGGTGTTATTTTTCAACCACATAAACCGGGTGGCGATAGCTACGAGACAGGTGGTACTCGCTAGGGTTCCCAAAACAAGCCAGGATGGGGCATTATTAAAAGCTAAATCAATGGGAACTCCTCTAATTTCCCAGGCAATCCAATCTCCCAGAGCTAATATGGCTACAAATAAAATAATCGTTAAACAACTAATGACTAACGTCTCTTTATATAAAAAATTTGACCTTCTGTTAGGATTTTCCATCGTCGAAGGTCGAATTAACTCCTCTACGGACACCCCGCTGAGGCGTCGGAGTTCTCCTTTGCTAATTTCTAAGCCTTGTAAATCTCGTCGCACGGTTTGATGCTCCTATGGATAGAATTGCCACTTTTTCATCCCAGTCAGGGCCATTAGTTCCGAGTACCCTTGGACTTGTCGCTATCTTAACAAACTCAGGGAGTGGGTTTCCCTAGCGGATGTCAGATGGTTTTAGGTGGAGTCTGGACTTTGAGAAGAAGGGGATGGGGGTCTCGGGGATAATTTGCCGATTTCCTCATTCGCACTGAGAGCAATTTGCAAGGCTTCATTGAGCAGGCGTCCATGTTCGCTGGCTTTATCGGCGACTTGCAAGGCAGCTAAAGCCGTCAAGTTGTTGGCAAAGATTTCAGGATTTCGAGCGATGAAAGTTTTATGTTTTCGGAGGATTCGTTCGGTTCTTAAGGCGCGAATTAAATCTTCTTTGGTTAATTGGAGGGCTTCTATAACTTGTTCCCGATCGCGTAAATGAACGTCGGGATTTCCCACTTCTTCGAGGCGATCGTTGATATCAATGACGCGGATTATATCATTAAATCGCTCCACTTCATGCAACAATCCCGGGAGAGATTGGCCGACGTGTTTTTTCACCCAGAAAAACTGGACTAGCTTTGTGAGAAATAACCCCACAACCAATTGGGTACTCAGGAACAACCACTCGAAAGGAAAGGTGAGATTTAAACTTGCGATCGCCAGGGGATAGGTTAAGCCGACTGCAAAGGCGAACAGAAACGGTAAATACCGAATTAAACTCGGGGAATCCGGTCCGGGATCTAAACTGAGTAGGGTCGGCATAGAAAAGTGGTTAACCGCTTCAATATCTAAACCAGTCAATCGTTTGAGTTCAATTTTGGGGATGGGCAACTCTTTAAGGTCCGGTCGCACGGTAGAATCTCCCTATCTTGTAGATAGTTCAGGATCATGGATGCTCCATGAGGCGATCGCCTGTTTTATTCTGGCATAAACCGAGGGGTTTGAGCCGAGTTCCTTCGTTGAAGCACCCCTGAGAGTTACTCGCAATAACTAGGGTGAAGTTGCAATAATTTTTAACGGCGAGAAACAGACCCGCCGGAGCTTCCCATGCCTTCAAACTCCCGTCCCTGACTTGATATAAACCCTGAATAGTTTCTTCCGCCTCAATTTTCTCAGCAATTCTCATTTTGAAAATTTAACTGCTATTGGGGGGAATCTCTAGATCAAGGCCCTGGAGCATGAAGGTGAG
>NZ_JAMXFA010000026.1 GCF_025370785.1 Laspinema olomoucense D3b | reverse complement strand
TTGGGGTTGCCCCCTTCTTTTCATCCCTGCCAGTCATCCCTGAGTGTTGCTACTCATTTCGACTGAACGAATCGCACCAATAATCAACTTTGAACCATAGCGTTCTGCCTTGTAACCGAGTTGACGACGGAACTCATAAAATGAAGCATCCGCGATAGAACCGGCCAAACAATGATTTTTCAACATACCTGACACATTCAAATCTTCAATGACTACTTGGCTGTGGTTCTTAGCCAAAAAAGTAGTTATTTTATGAATTGTGTCCCGCCGAATATTGGCTACCTTTTGATGTAGCTTTTGGACTTTTAAGAGGCATTTGGCCCGATTTTTTGACCCTTTGACTTTGCGATTTAAATGACGTTGTAATCGAGCTAGTTTTTTGGTGGCTGCTTTATAAGCCGATGCGTTAGAGAATGTTGTCCCATCAGAGCAAGTCGCTAAAGTATTAATTCCTAGGTCAACCCCGATTCTTTCTCGACACTTAGGTGTAATTTCTTGGGAAATTTCTACAAAAAAGCTCATATACCAGTCACCAGCTTGGCGCGTTATGGTGATTTTCTTAACCCAACTTTCGGGTAGAGCCTCAAATGTAGAAACCCAGCCCACAAAAGGCAGCTTATGGCGAGTTCCTGAGAGCTTAAATGGTTTTCCAGAATTGTCAAGCGTAAAACTATCATGGTGGCCTTTCTTCTTAAATTTAGGATAACTGCTTATTCCCTTAAAGAAGCGTTTGAAGGCATCGCCTAGATTAATGAAGGCATATTGATAAACTCTAGAAGACAATTCAGACATCCAAGGATATTGAGGTTTTACATAATTCGTAAAAACCTTTTTGATGGAGTTGACGTTAGGCTTGAGTCCTTCTTCATAAGCTGACCTCCATAAGTGTAATCCCCAATTGAATACAAACCGAGCATACCCCGCGTGTTTGGCCATCAAGGTAGCTTGACGGTCATTGAGTTTTAGTTTGGTACGGAAGGCTTTGTAAGGCATGATTTCATCTTACCATAAATCCGAATTTATTGAGTTTGTGGGAATGCGAAATTTGGCATGGTTTGGGGTTTAACTGTATAGCGTTTCTCCAGAAGGGTAGGGTACCGCGATGGCGGCCCCAAACCGTCGGCGGCCCAGAACATCCGAGGGCTTTGAAACGTACCTCATCAGTCCACAGAACCGTTATATATCCATTATTGAGTGGCAAATCTTCTTGAGAATTATACTTTATTGTCCTAAGATGTCTAGCAAATCTCCGACTAAATCATTGCTCCATAAGCTCCCCAAATCTTCAGTTCAGGGTTTTAAGGCTATAACGCTTATGGGGTAAAGACTTCAGGGTTTAAAGAACCCCAAATATAGGGGAGCATCTCCTGAATTAAGAAACCCGATTTCTAGGCCCTGCCCGGGTTTCTGCGCGATCGCTCTGTTCTTCCACTATTTCATTTAGGGCCATTTGTTGCCATGCCCCGCGATCAGGGGCTTGGGGAGTGATACGAGGCCATAGCAGGCGATCGGCAACCCGTTAGCTCATTGGGGCGAGGCGATCGCACCCGAACTGCGTCTATTATCTTCAATTAACCACATTTTTATATCAAAAAGGAAAGGATAGCTGTTCCGGCTTTAGGGGGATAACTTTTTTAAATTGATGGCGGGGGTTAAATATCCAGTCCAGTGGATTAACCTAAAAATCCTTTGTTTTTTTCTCGCCCTTCCTGGGCAAGGATGGAGGGAAAGGGGGTTATGTCAGTATAGGTGAGCCAGCAAACATCATATAAAAACCAATCTCATCCTCTCGAAATTTAGGACGAACAATTAAAGACATAAAAACTAAATGGGGGATAGAAAATCGGGAAAAATACGGAGTGAATTCGGGACGATGAACATTGATAAACCATGACCGCAGTCGTTACGAGGAGCGGGAGGGGAAGAAAGCCGGGGAAGTAGTTAAACTAACTTTTTGGGGGGATGAATGGGGATGATGATTGCAAATTCTGTTTCTTGACCGGGTTCGGAATAAACTTCTAATTTTCCTCCGTGTTTATCGACCACGATTTGATAAGAAATAGTTAAACCCAGTCCTTTTCCGGCACCCACGTCTTTGGTGGTAAAGAAGGGGTTGAAAATATTAGTCACTGTCTCTTTGGGGATGCCAACGCCATTATCGAAGATCCGAATCACCGCATGGGAAGCGCTGCGGGTTTCGGTACAAATGCGAATCCGGGGGGGTGCGGGGTTGGAGTCGGGTTGATCGACTGGGGAGTTTTGCAGAGGGCTGCGTTTTCCGACGGCATCGATCGCATTGTTAAGAAGGTGAAAAAATACTTGGTTAATATCACTGGGATAGCATTCCACCCGAGGTAATTCTCCATAGTTAAGCTGGGTTTCAATCCCTTCTAAACGACTTTTTAAAATAGACAGGGTACTATCCAACCCTTCATGCAGGTCCACGTCCTTGATTTCGGCTTCATCCAGATGAGAAAAGGTTCGCAAGGATTCCACAATTTCTCGAATCCGCTTGGCTCCTCTTCTCATAGATTCTACTAGAGGAGGAAAATCGGCCATTAAAAATTCCAAATCTAATTCCTCCGCTGCTTCTTTCATTTCGGGAAGAGGATTGGGATAGTATTTGTGAAATAATTCAATAAACTCTAGCAATTCGCGGATATATTTTACGGCATGATTCAAATTGCCATCAATAAAGGTAACGGGGTTGTTAATTTCATGCGCAATTCCAGCTACCATTTGACCGATAGAGGACATTTTTTCGCTTTGAATTAACTGAGCCTGGGTTTGTTGTAAATCCCGTAAGGTTTGGCTGAGTTGTTGATTGGATTGGCTTAATTGTTGCTGGGAATGATACAGGCGCAGTCCGGCCCTGACCCGGGCTAAGAGTTCTGCTGGATTGACGGGTTTAGAGAGAAAATCATCGGCCCCGGCATCGAGTCCTTGAATCCGGTCCTCTAAATCTACTTTGGAGGTCAGTAAAATAAAAAAGGTTGGGGCTAATTCGGGGTTAGATTTGATGATCCGACAGACTTCTACGCCATCAAAATAAGGCATCACCCAATCACAAATAATTAAGGCGGGCTGAAGTTCGAGGGCGAGTTTTACCCCTTCTTCCCCATCTTTGGCAACGGTAACTTCATGGCCTTCTAATTTTAAGTCTCGTTTAAGGAGTAAGCGGGTCGCGGAATCATCATCTATAACTAGAATTTTATCCATATAATTTAGTAGATTTTATCCTAATTTTTAGGGAGTATATTTTTTATGGTATCATAGTTTAAAATTCGAGGCAATCCAAGTTGAATGACGCAGAGAATTGGGCAGATCATCATGGAAAATGGGCCGGTTTAAGGCTTAGTCTTCTGCCCTTTTGCCTCGACAGATTTCCAGAACTTGACCGTTTAGGCTGGGGGTGAGGTTATTCATGGGAAACCGGGGTAAAATGACGGTTAAGGTGGTGCCTCCGGGTCGTTCTCCATTGCTCACTTCACTCTGTACGGAGATTTCTCCGCCATGAATTTCTACACACTTTTTCACAATGGCGAGTCCCATGCCGGTGCCGGAAATTTTACCTACATTCCGACACCGTTGGAATGGCTCAAACAGGCGGGGTAGGTCTTGTGAGGGAATGCCAATTCCGCGATCTTTAACGTGAAAGACGGCGAGGTTTTGGCGATCGCACAGTTCCAGTTGAATCGGCATCCCTTCGGGGGAATATTTGAGGGCATTGGACAGTAAATTGGTCAGGATATGCCGCAGTAATTTTTCATCCATACAGGCGGAAAGACTGGATTGAGAAAGAATTAATTCGATCCCATGTAAGCCATTATCAATGAACTGCATATCCTCGACTAATTGTTGGCAAAACTGAACCAAGTCTAAGGGATTGCGGTTGCATTGTAGGTTTCCGGATTCCGCATGACCGATTAACAAGACATCATCAATCATTTGGGTCATATTGACGGAAACACTTTGAATCCGTTGGATGGCTTGCAGCTTTTTATCACCTTTTGAGTCGGGAAAGTCCTCTTGGTAATATTCCAGCAAGTCCGCAGAGGAAAGAATGGTGGTGAGGGGGGTGCGAAATTCATGGGAGACCATTGATACGAAGTGAGTTTTGAGCTGATTGAGTTCTTTTTCCTTCGCCAGCGCTTTTAGGGTTTCTTCTTCGGCTTGCTTCCGTTCGGTGATATCGCGCCCAACGGCTTGAAACTCAACGAGTTCATCTCCGGAAAAGACTGCCCGTTCGGTCCAGTGATGCCAACGCACTTCTCCATTGGGTAAAACGGCGGATTCTTCTCGGTTGATCACGGGCTGGTTGACAAAATCGCGATCAAAGTCGGGGCGAAAGGGAACTACAGAACCGTCCATCAGTTCCTCGCGAGTCATGGTAAAGTACCGACAATAGGCATCATTGACGAAGGTGACGGTCCCATCGGGGGCGAAGCGACAGATAAATTCAGTTTGGTCTTCGATAATCGCCCGATAGCGGGCTTCACTGGCTCTGAGGGCGAGTAAGGCAGCGGAGCGATCGCGATGCAGACAAATCGCTGCTGCTGCTGCCCGCAAAATCGGCAGCAGGGAATCGAGATCGGCGATCGCACAATTCTCAAAGCCGATAAATCCCACTAATTCATCCTTGAGGGTGAGGGGTAACATCAACACGGATTCTAGGTGCGCTTGCTCCAAAATCTCCCGTTCTGCTTCGGGAAAATCCCTCACTCTCCCCCCCACAATTCCGCCCTTGTGGAAGGTTTCAACCCAGCGGGAGGGCAAGGGGTTGGGCGGGATTAGACCCTCTGCTTCTTGGGAAGGCTGTGGTTTGGGCTTGCCCGGTCGGTCCTTTGCAAACCACTCACATAACACTAAGGGTTCGATTCCCGCCTGATCCTGATAAAGTTCACTCATATAAGCGCGACTCGCTTGCGCCGCTTGTCCGAGGGGGGCGAGTAACTGAATATAGGAGGAATTGGCGTCTTCCTGGGCGGAATCTACGGCACTTAATAACTGTTGTTGAACTTCTACTAGGGCGGATAACTGTTGATTGGCTTGGCTTAATTGCTGGGTTAGCTGGCGCAGTCGCAATCCGGCACGAACTCGGGCCAGTAATTCATCAGTTTCTATCGGTTTGGAGAGAAATTCATCGGCTCCCGAATCGAGACCTTGAATACGATCATCGACTTGTCCGCGCACGGTGAGGAGGATAAAAAAGGTGGTGGCTAAGATCGGGTGGGCTTTGATGCGGCGACAGACTTCCACACCATCTACTAGCGGCATCATCCAGTCGCAAACGATTAAATCCGGACGCAATTCTTCGGCCAGTCGCAGTCCTTCGGCTCCATTTTTAGCCAAGGTTACATCATATCCCTGCATTTGGAGGTTCCGTTTCAGGAGTAAGCGTGTTACCCCATCATCATCTATAACGAGTATTTTTGACATGAGTAGGTAGTGGGGGACTTGGGTTTAGAGGGCCGGGGTTGCTTGGCAAGCATCCCAGACTGAATAAAAAAGTAAAATAAACTCTTCTTTAATGTACATTCTTTCCTATTTTTAATCAAATTTCAATCGTTGATCAGCTCTTATTTTGGGTGGGATAAAGCATTTTTATCCGGGCGATCGCCTGGGGTTAACGAGGGCTTAGACGGGCCAATCTTTCACCCATTTTTCAATTTGGTTTAAAATCGTTTTCAGTTGTCCCACCAGTTCCTCGGCCTCCTCAAAATTACTATCTTTGGCTTGCTTTTCTAGGTTAGCAGCTAACGAAGGCATGGCGATCGCCGCAATCGTGGCGCTTCCCCCTTGAATTTGGTGTGCCTTACGCTCTAAAGTGACTGCATCGCCCTGGATCAAGGCTTGACTAGCATCTTCCAGATACTGTTTGCCATCCTCTATAAATGCCATGATCAGTTCCACGGCAAACGGGCGATCGCCTCGGGCAATCTCTAATAGATGTTTTTCATCTATCGGATGTTCCCCACCCGATGACGCCGATTCTGGGGATAGGTCGGGTGCGGGTCCCTCGGTGGGCGGCGGGTTCAGGGGGGAGGCACTCGCCGGACCCGGGCTACGGTGGCTCCACTGGGCGATCGCCCGCTGTAAATCTTTGACTGAAACGGGTTTCGTGAGATAATCATCCATACCTGCTGACAGACATTTTTGGCGATCGCCTTCCATTGCGTATGCGGTCAATCCAATCACCACCGTATGTCGCAAGTCTCCTTCTCTGTGGCGAATGCCTCGGGTCGCGTCATACCCATCTAATACCGGCATTTGGCAATCCATAAACACAATATTATACGTTTTTACTTCCATTTTGTCTAGTGCTTCTTGTCCATTATTCGCACAATCCGCCTCAAATCCTAGGGACTGTAACTGATTCAGAACCACTTTTTGATTGATCCGTGTATCTTCCACTAATAAAATATTCAAAGTGTTTTTGGGGTCTGGTTCTGCCCTTTTTTCCGGGACCCGGGAGGGTGCGCCCCAACTATCAAAAGCGGCAGGTAAAGAACCTTCATGAAATTCTGAACTAATCCCGCGAATTAAACATTCAAGCAAACGTGCTTCTTTGATGGGTTTAATCAAATAGGCACAAAACCCTAAATCTAAAAACTTTTTAGCCTGATAACTTTCATTAATCGAAGTCATCATAATTAAAGAAGTGTTGGCTAAAATAGGTTCAGTGAGGATGAGCTGTCCGAGAATTTCTCCATCCATTTTGGGCATTTGCATATCCAACAAAGCCAGAGGAAAAGGATTCCCCGAAGATACAGCTTTTCGCAAGAGTTTAATCGCCTCCAAACCATCCTCGGCTTCTGATACCTCCATCCCCCAGTGACTCGCTTGCTGGCGCACCACTTGGCGATTAATCGGAGAATCATCAACAATTAATAGTTTTTTTCCCTGGAGAATGGAGCAGGCAGCATCTAAGGATGAGGGCTGGGTAAAGCCTAGATTCGGATTATTAGTTTTGACCCCTTCAAATTGCACTGTAAACCAGAAGGTCGAACCGGCACCGACTTGACTTTCCACGCCTATTTCACCGCCCATTAGCTGGGCTAACTGCTTGCAAATGGCTAATCCTAAGCCAGTTCCTCCATATTTACGAGTCGTTGAAGCATCAACCTGGGAGAAGGATTGAAAGAGTTTTTTGCGATCGCTAGGGGCAATCCCAATCCCACTATCGCGAACTGAAAAGCGTAGGGTCAAGGGTGTTGATAAATCCGGCGGTTCCGGTGTCGATTCTGCCCAGTTTACGGTAATTACGACTTCTCCCCGTTCTGTAAATTTGATGGCATTGCCCAGGAGATTGGTGAGAATTTGCCGCAGACGACTAGCATCACCTTTGAGATATCGGGGAACATCCGGAGCAACCAGCACCGCTAATTCGATTTGTTTAGAAGCCGCCGATAAAGTGAACAAATCCACCGCATCTTCTAGGGTGCGATTTAGGTCAAATTCATGGCTATCCAAGCGCATCTCTCCGGCTTCTAATTTGGAGAAATCTAGGATATCATCAATCAGGGTTAATAAATTTTCTCCGCTAATTTTTAGGGTTTGAATGAAGTCCCGTTGTTGTTCCGTGAGTTGGGTTCTTAGCAATAATTCGGTCATGCCTAAAACCCCATTCATGGGAGTGCGAATTTCGTGACTCATGTTTGCCAGAAATTGCGATTTAAGTCGAGCAGCTTCTAGGGCTTGTTCCCGCGCCTGAACTAATTCATCGATTTCGATGCTCACTATCACAATTCCCCCGATCGCCATGTCCGCAGAATACCAAGGATGAATCGCCCACCTCACATAACGCTGGCTATCATCGGCATTTTCCCAGACATCTTCGGAACTGGACATCACGGTTCCCGTGAGTGCCTGTTGATGAATATTTTTCCAGCGTGAGTTCAGGTTGGGGAAAATCTCATAATGACTGCGCCCTAATAGGTGCGGCTCAGTAATCTGATAATCCAGACACCAGCGATCGCTATAGGCCAGATAGCACATTTCCCGATCAAACATTGCCATCGCGACAGGAGCATGAGTGACAATTTGCCGTAATTGCTGACGTTCTTGTTCCAGTGCTGCTTCGTAGCGCTTGCGTTCTGTAATATCCGTGGCGAGTCCATCAATGCGGATGGGAGTACCAGAGGCGTCATAAATCATCCGAGAGCGATCGCGCAGCCAGCGAATTTCTCCGTTCGGTCGCACGATCCGGTATTCGATATCTTTACTTTTGGGCGATGTGAGAATATCAAACAGCGGTTCTAGTTGTGCTGAGTCCTCGGGATGAATCACGGTGGCCCAAAGATTGGGATTATTAAAGAACTCTTCCACTTTGCGTCCGTAAATTTTCTCCGCAGCCTGATTCATGTATAAAAGAGTGCGATTGGGGAGAGACACCGACCACAAAGTATCATCAATTGAACTGAGAATGTTATCCAGCCTTGCACTGGTTTCGAGTAAGGCGGATTCGGCGAATTTGCGATCGCTGATATCGGCCCAATAACCGACGATTTCCAAGGGGTTTCCAGCGTCATCTCGAACTAATTTCTGTTCGTCTCGCATCCATCGCCATTCCCCATTTTGATGCTGAAAGCGGTATTCATCGCGGTTGGTCCCGGACTCCAGCAAGTGAGTCCAACCGACTTGGAGGCGACTGGCTTCCTCCGGATGGACTCGATTTCCCCAAAAACTGGGGTGTTCTATAAATTCCCCCGGATCGTATCCTAACAACGTGCTAACATTGGAACTAATAAAGGTAACGGCATGGTCCCCGGTGGCTTTGCGGCTGTAAATCACAGCGGGACTGGACCGGAGCAAATATTGCAGGCGTTCCGTTGCCATGCGTTGCTCTAAATCGGCTTGCTTGCGATCGATGCCAATGGCAATGCGATCGGCGATCGTACTGAGATAATCCAGAGTGGTTTTCGAGAAGGGGTTGTGAGCAAAAATTTCCATGACCCCCACGACGAGATCATCCACAATCAACGGATAGCCTGCAAACGCTCCCAGTCCCGATTGCTGCAACCAGTCGCCAACGCTAGGGTGAGTGAGCGCATCATTGCTCGTGTAAACTTGGCGTAATTTAGCAATCTGTTCCGGGTTAAATTGGCCCAGAGGGGTGCGATCGCCTTCCCGAGGCATATAGGGTCCGGCGCTGGCTTGCAATTCCAAGTTTTGACCGGAATCCACCGTCCAGATGATAACACAGGCGGCATCCAGATGGCGGACTATCTCCAGGGCACACCGTTGGACAATCTGACGTAAACTTCCCGCCTGAGTGAGAGCAACGCCGACTTCAGCACCGAGACTCGCTTGTTGCGATCGCTCTCGCAATTTGTCTTCAGTCCGCTTCCGTTCCGTTATATTCGTCGCCGTCCCCGTTGTTCCTAATACATTTCCCTGTTCATCATGCAAAGCCACAGCATTAAAGCTGAGATAAATCGGACTCCCATCTTTACGAAGATGCTCCGTTTCATATTGAGAATAAGACTTTTCAGCTAACAGTTCTTGGAAAATTTGCCAATCGATTTGGGCCGCCAGCGGGGTCTGAAATTCGGTGAACGGACGCCCTAACATTTCCTCGGGTTCATAGCCGTAAATATGACGAGTTGCCGGATTCAAAAAAGTCCAACAGCCTTCCCTATCCACGGACCAAATTAAATCTTGGGAAGTATCCACTAAATCGCGATATTTACGTTCGCTGGCTCGAATCGTTTCTTCCGCTTGTTTACGATAAGTAATATCGGATAACGTCGTCAACATAGCGGCTTTGCCATTAAAGGCAATAAACTGAATGGAAATCAAAGCCCAAAATGGAGTACCATTGGCCTTTTTAATATGCAATTCATACCCGGAAAGAAATCCCTCTTTCCTTAATTGAGCCAGCATCACGGCGCGATCCTGGGGATTAACATAAAAGTCCGGAGTTCTTTGCCCGATTAACTGGGGGAGTGACATCCCGAGCAGTTCCCCGAGGAGTTCATTGGCATAAACAATCGTGCCATCAGAAATCTGGCTAATCAATAAGGGGACTGACGTGCCTTGAGCAATGGCTCGAAAGCGTTCCTCACTTTCCCGCAAGGCTTGCTCCACTTGCTTGCGTTCAGTGATATCATCGAGGGTACCATAGAGGCCCAAAACTGTTCCCGCTTCGTCCAAGTAATGACTGCCACAAACATTAACCCATCGCCGCTGTCCATCCTGGGTCCGTAGCTGAATTTCAAAGCAATTGTAGTGAATTGGGTCATCAGTGAGTAAAGCCAATCCTTCGGCACCCCGGGACCAGTCTTCTTCGACAATAAAGGCTAAAAAGGATTGTCCGAGGCTTTCTTCTACAGTAAATCCGGTCATTTGAATCCAAGCGGGATTGAGGAAGGTCCAACAGCCTTGTTGATCGGTTTGAAAAATAACTTCTTTAATATGATCGACCACGGATCGATATTTAGATTCGCTGCTGCGAAGGGCTAATTCAGTTTGGTGACGTTGTTCGATTTCGGCTTGTAATTGCTGATTAATGCGTTGTAGTTCTACGGTGCGATCGCCCACTAATTCTTCTAAATGTTCCTGATAATGTCGTAACTCTTCCTGGGTCCGGAATCGTTCGCACTCTTCCATTCCTAATGCTACAAAGTCAGCGAGGGAGGAGATCAGTTGTTGATCCTCTAGCAACCAATTTCGCCGATTTTCCATTTGTTCGCAACAGACGACCCCCACCACTCGACCCCCCAAGCGAATGGGTGCATCTAACATGGAGGCAATTCCCAGAAGTGTGAGATAACTGGCGGAAAATTCTCGGGTTGCGGGATGGGTGTGAGCGTCATCCGCCGCGATCGCCCGGTTGCTGGCGAGGGCCTGGAAATAGTCGGGATAGTCCTGGGCAAACAGTTCGAGTCCCTCGGAATGGCGGTGTTCCCGACTCTCGAACAAATCCACACATCGAATAGCGGAGCGATCGCCATTATACCACCAAATACTCACTCGGTCTACTTCTAGGGTTTGTGCCGCAACTTCAGTAATCTCCTGGCAAATTTTGGCAAAATCTCCCTCTTTCCCCCGATGAGAAGTCGTCAGGGCTAATAGAGCGTCGTTTTGTCGTTGGATAATCCGTTGTTTGTGCGGTTCAAGCTGGCGATCGCGGATGATCCGGTCTTGATGTTCAATCCCCTGGCGGATTGTCCGAATCAGCAAGGGTTCGGTGAGTTGCGCAGTAAACAAACAGCCGAGTGCTCCAGCGGCGATCGCCTTTAATGCAAATTCCTCATCCTCTCTGGGAATCACTGCCACAATTCCCGGTACAAAGTGGGTTCTCGACCCGGGCAATTCTCCCGGTAATATCGTCTCATACAGGCGATGCAGGCAGTCGAGTTCCCCTGTCTCCTCCCGTGACAACTCCAGGACGATCGCATCAAACCGCTGCTGTTTTAATTGGGCGATCGCCCCCTCTACGCAGTCAATGCAGGTTAACTCGCTTTCCAGGGTCGGGTTTGCTTTATAAAGCGCTTGAATCGGTTTCTCTTTTTTCAGGGTATTCTCAACCCACAGAATTTTCAGAACCAAAGGGTTTGACATAAAGTAAATCTTATAGAATTGACGCGAGCAATGAACGACGAGTTACCCACTAACCCGCCTTTTTCATCTCTCCCTTAAAAAATAGTACCCTATTCAGATTAATTTGCCCTTAATCTCTGGTAATGAAATCACCCTGCTACCCCAGGTTAATAGGCATTTTCTCTTACTCTTTGGCCTCCGTCTCCTAGAATTTAAAAAAGTATTCCCTTCCCTATAAATTCCCTTAATTATTCTCAACTCAGGAAACCTTTAAGCCAAAATAAGTTAAAATTAAATCATCCGAACTATTATTCATTACCTCATGAACTTCTCCCGGTTCTATAGCGATGCAAGTTCCCATTTCTATCGGATAGTCGGTGCCATTGATGCGAATTAATCCGGAACCTTGGGAGACAAAGAACACCTCACACATATCGCCATGAGTATGGGCAGCAGCTACTTGACCCGGGGCAAATTTGGCCTGGGAAAAATTGGTAAGGTGAGGCAAATCTCCGGCCTTAAGCATCACTTTTTTTTGAATGGCCGGATTATGGGAAACGGATTCGGTTAGGATACTGTTTAAAGATGTAATTTTCATAGAAATTGGGCAATATTAGCGCACTTGTTGAGCAGCGGTTTTTAGGGTTTCAAGTAACTCCAAAGACAAATTAAATTGATTGAGTTGACTCGATTGCTTGCCATCAATGCTGGGTCCATGATAGTCACTCCCGCCGGTCCTCAGTAGCCCATATTCGGCACAAAATTGTTCTAATTTCTGGACTTGGTAGGGGGTATGATGAGGATGATAAACTTCCACCCCCATTAAACCGGCTTCGACCATCTCTTTTAAGACCATTTCCACAGGTCCACCCCGGAATAAATAGGGATGCGCCCAGACGGGAACTCCACCACAGCTACGCAACAGATTAATTCCATCTTGAATGGAAAATTTTTCATAATGAACATAGGCGGGTTTGTCTTCTCCAATCCACCGTTCAAAAGCTTCTTGACAGGTTTTAATATAACCGGCTTTAAGTAAAGCGGCGGCAATGTGGGGACGTCCGGGGGCCATTCCGCCTTTTGAGGGGGGTAATTCCACAGGATAGCCGAGGGCCGCTAATTTGTCTAGGGTTTGTTGTGCACGGTCAATTCGCCCTTGCAGCCGTTCGTTTAAGGGCTGTTGTAATTTTTCTCGGTCGGGATAAAAGCCTAAAATATGCAGCGATCGCCCGTTATGCACGGTACTCAGTTCCAGTCCCGGAACGATTTCCAGCGCGCCCGATTCCGCAGCGGCGATCGCTTCGGGCCATCCGGACATGGTATCATGGTCCGTAATCCCTAAGGCCCGGACCCCTGCGGCCACTGCTTGTTCCACCAGTTCAGTCGGGGTCAAGGTACCATCAGAATAGGTCGTGTGACAGTGAAGTTCTAGCATGATTTAATTCTACCCAAAATAGCCCAGTGATTGCTGCTTAAGTTCTTCACAATTATAGCCGATTCTCTGACTCCAGGAAGCAACAAAACCGGATGGGATTACCGGGGAATTGAGCGGATCAGGGTACTGCGGGCTCAGAATTTGGCCCACCGGGAAACACTTTATCCTTTGTTAAAAAGCTGACGTTCAGCTAAAATCAGGTTTAAAGCGGCTTCACTCTCCAGGGGTTTAGAGAAAAAGTATCCTTGAGCATAATCACAATCTAGGGTGCGCAGGAGTTCGACCTGTTCGGCGGTTTCCACCCCTTCGGCGATCGCATCCAAACCGAGGGTGTGAGCTAAAGCAATGGTCGTCTGAACGATTTCACAACTTTCATCTAATCCGCGCATCCGGCTCACAAAACTGCGGTCAATTTTTAGGGTATTGATGGGCAATTCATGTAACCGCGCCAAGGAAGAATAACCTGTTCCAAAATCATCAATGGACAGATTAATTCCCAAGGCTTTAATCCGGTCCAGAAGTGCTAAGGCGGACCCAGTATTTTTCAAAATCACACTTTCAGTAATTTCCAACTTTAAGTAACGGCCACAAATCCCACTGGAACGGAGGGTTTGCTCAATTCGTTCGATAGTACCGACTTGCCCAAAGTTGACCCCGGAAACATTCACACTCACGGTCAAATCTGCTGCCGCAGGATATCGCTGTTGCCACCACCCCAACTGCCGACAGGCTTCGGTCATCACCCAGCGATCGATCGCGCCGATCTGCCCCGTTTCCTCGGCGAGGGGGATAAATTCCCCAGGAGAGACTAAACCCCGAGTCGGGTGATGCCAGCGCACAAGGGCTTCAAATCCCACAATGTTTCCTGTAGCGAGGGAAACGATGGGCTGATAGTACACTTGAAAGGGCTGGCTTTCTGGGGGGGTGGGATGGATCGTATGGGCGATTGCCCGTTGGAGATCGGTTTCCAACTGTAAGCGAGCGATCGCGCCGTCATGCATATCCCGGGCAAAGGGAACAGACTGACCTTGACCTTGCTGTTTGGCGTAATGAAGTGCGGTATCGGCGTCGCGCAGGAGTTCCCCCGATCGCGCATACCCTCCGTGATCGAGGGCAATTCCGATACTCACCGAGGAAAAAATTTCATGTTCGTTGAGGGAGAAGGGAAAGCGCATGGCGGATTGGATGCGATCGGCAAGCCGGGTTACATCGGCGAGGGCGGTGATATCAGTGAGCAAAATGGCGAACTCATCTCCCCCAATTCGAGCAAGGGTCGCCCCGGGAGTTAAACAGGACTGGAGGCGGTGGGCGGTGGCAATCAGGAGGCGATCGGCCACCCAATGACCTAGGCTATATTTGACAATTCGGAAGCGATCAATATCCAGTAACAGGACCGCGACTTTGGGCGATCGCACCTCCCTGGGGAATGGCGGGGTGCCCAGGTCATTGTGAGCCGTCTGCATGGCGATTCCCAGATTCCTCACAAATGAACAGCGGTTCGCCAATCCCGTCAGGGGATCGGTGAAGGCATAACGCCGCAGGAGATCTTTGATATGCTTGCGATCGGTGATATCCCGGGCTACCCACAGGACCCGATCGCCATCGAGGGGGGAGACTTTGGCGGAAAATGCCACCTGGCGATCGCTCAGGGTGAGTTCATACTCCAGCTCAAAGGACTTTTGCTCCTGGACTGCTCTTTGGATGTAGTCTAAAAAGCGATCGGCTAAGGGTACCTCAAAAATCTCATGGAGGGTTTTGCCCACCAGTTGGGATGCAGCACGTTCCAGCAAGGGAGAATCCGTAGGCAGAATTTTCAGATAGCATCCTCGGACATCAAACAACAGGACCACCTCATTAATGGCATTTAAGAGGGTGGTCATTTCCATATTGACCGATTGCAGGGTAACCTCACTCTGCCAGCGATCGGTGATGTCTTGCACCATTGAAAGAATTCCGGTACATCGGCCTGGGTCGTTAAACAAAGGGGTATTATACCACTCACAAACAATCGTCTGCCCCGATTTCGTGAGGTTTTCGTTAATGCTATGGGCATTGAGGTCCCCGTGGTTGAGGCGATCCAAAAGTTGGGCAACCTGCGATCTCGTCTGGGGGGGGACGATCAGATCCGAGGTCTGTCCTAACACTTCCTGACTACTATACCCAAACAGTCGTTCTGCCCCCGCATTCCACCCCAGAAAGCGACCTTCGGTATCCAAGAGAATATGTGCGATCGGCATTCGCTGGATATGGAGTTCCAAAAATTGTAGCCCGTTCTCTGCGAATTCGTCGCTTGGAGGACACAATGGATTGATGTGAGGAGAGCCAGCTTTAGGGAGAAAACTTCCCACTGATTGTTGTGCTGTTTCCTGGCTTATACTTAAGGTAGACCCGGGTTCTCCCCGCTCCCGGGGGTCGAGAAGGACCTGAGAGTTTTCCCCGGGGATGGCTTGACCTCCTTCCTGCTCCTCTGGGAGATCGGTCTGTTGCGCTGTGGCGGTTAAGCCTGATTTTCGGTAGCGGGCGATCGCGAGATAAAGCAATGTCGAAGTTGCCACAACTAGGCTAAAGAGCCACTCCACCCCCGGGACTGGGGTCAGGGCGATCACCTCCGGTACAACCCGGACTTGGAACAGTCCTAAGCAGACTAGGCAAGGACGGGTCCAGACTATCACTCTACCTGGACCTGCGAAGTTCAATTCCCATTCATCGGCGCGCTCTCGTTTCATAAGCTTTCGCTTTTTTTTAAAAATCCTTCTAACTTTTGTGAGTTGTCCCCTCGAAATCATAGATAGGCGCTAGCTATCCTCATCGGAGTAAAGTACCTCACTTTTTAGAAAAAATGCCGTCAAATTGTTCAGCTTAAAATGAGACTTTAAATTTGATTGTCGCCTTCTATCCAGATTCAGCAGTTTGGCGGAGCTATTCCGTTGCCGGGGGTTGCCCCTCGGGGAAGGCATAAAGTAGTAAATCCTCGGGAATTGTATTAAAATTTTTCCGTCAATTCTGCACCTCCATAACATAATTTTCCTGGCTCTTGTGTTCGGTTTGGCGAGTCCGGTCCTGGAAAAAATCACCCCGCTGTTTAAAAGTTAGTCGCCACCAGCGCTGGAGTGACTTTCACATTTTAGCAGATTTTTGAAATAATTTAGAGTGTGTAACACCCCTCATCGGAAAATTGATGAAACCGGGTCTTTAGGAGTAACAATTAATTGATTGATAGCGATTAAGTTGAATGGCCAGACGAGGGTCAACCCGTAGATGGATGTCCGTTAAAATAAAAGGTTGAGGACAATCCACCCACTGTAGGTAATAACCCCGGGGGTTAGGGTCGCCCTTTCCCCTGGTTGCGATCGCCTCCTCTTTCTAAGTAGCGACTGGTCTAATTCGGCAGTAAAATCAAGGTATCTATCGTATTCGCTTCGACCCCCGGACGACTGCTAACCATTGGGTGATAGTCCAGATTGCGCCACAGCGGTATCAAATCAGCATAATGACGGTGGAAAGCATGACCCGATTGACCCGGAGATGTGACGGCAACGGAAGCATTCAAATCGCTCAAATCCAGAATCATTCGCATGGATGGAATCCAGGTCGCCTCAAAGGATTTTCGAGCATTCCAAGCTGTTGCATTCACAATGGCATTGCCACCGGCGATCGCTACTCCACCCCGATTAAAAATTGCCTCAATCGGAGCAATTCCCGACTGACCTAAACTTTGATTTCTAAAGGTTGCCTGATGCAGATCTCCCCATTCCCAACCCTGGGGATTTTTCCCTAAGCGGTTTTCAAGTTCTGCCACTGCTGCGCTAAAAGCTTTTTGAAAGATTAAATTGCGATTTTCTACCTCTGGAGTCAGTACATTATCCCACCAGAAACTCTCCTGACGCTCAACTAAATCGGCCATGACTTTCATCCAGCGTTGCCCACCATTGGGCCAAAAATCGGCCAGAAAATTGTCATGAAAAGTTGCCGTTAGTAATTGAGTCCAAAATGATTCAAAAAGAGCTGCTGCTGAGCTTTGCTCCCCCATCTGAAAATCCCAATCTTTTAATAAATCTCGAATCCTTTCTAGGTGAGAATCCCCTAGAGGCAAATTGAGTAAAATCGGGACTAACTTTTGAGCATTGAGATTATAATTATCTCCTTGCATTTCTCGGAAAGATTCAAAATCAAACCCTGTTTTTTTGGTGTTCAATAGTTCCAAAATCCGTTGAGCGCGAAATCCATAGTCCCAATCTTTGGTAATCAGATAGGGATAACTCTCATCAACCACTGCATTATTCGCCGTGACAATATAACCGGAAGGAGGATTGAACGTAAAGGGGAGTTGCTCAAAGGGAATATAGCCATTCCACTCGTGTTCATCGGTCCACCCGGGCAGCGGATAGCGGCCATCACTCTTGGTTCTAATGGGCAGTTTCCCTGGCATTTGATAGCCGATATTACCGTCAATATCGGCATAAACGAGGTTTTGGGCGGCGATATCAAAATCCTGGGCAGCCTTGCGAAAATCTTGCCAATTTTGGGCTTGATTCAGTTGGAGAATCGCGGTAAATAGACGGGCCGGTTCTAAACCCGTCCAGCGCAAAGCGATCGCATAGATATCGGGGTTATTGCGGGTTAAATCCGGAACGAGCAAGGGTTTGAGTTTGGAGTAAGTTTCTGAGATCAGTGGCCCATGTCGGGTGTAGCGAACCGTTTGTAATTCCGTCTTTCCGCCCGCCATTTGAATGGTTTCGGTGACTTGCTCCATGTCCACCCATTTCCCATTCACTTCATACTGATTGGGATTTTCGGGATTAATTTTTTCGATATAAAGGTCCATCGTATCCGCCCCAACATTGGTACATCCCCAGGCGATGCGATCGCTGTGACCAATAATAATTCCCACCATGCCAGCAAAGGAAAATCCAGTGACATCGTAGGGACAATCAGCAGTTTTAGAAGTACAATGTAAGCCCATTTCATACCAAATCGAAGGCATTTGTATTCCTAAATGAGGGTCATTGGCTAACAGGGGTTTTCCGGTGGAAGTTTTTGCACCGGAAACTACCCAACTATTCGACCCTATTTCCCCACCTCGGGGACCCGTCAGACTTGCTAGGGCGGATATTTGCTCAGAAATGGAATTGAAACTGGGGGAAAGCAGCTCGGCGATCGCCTCCATAGGAACTTCGGTTTCTACCGATGTGATTTCGCCCAACTGATTCCCCATTAACTTAGAGTCCTTTTGGGCAATTTTCCAATCGGGCAAAATCACCGGCGCTTGATTAGAATAGGGGGGAAATAGCTCATTTACCTGTTCTGGAGAATAGGTTTGAAGTAAGACAGCCCGTTCGATTTCTTCATCCAGATTTGTGCCTAAATCCCAGGCCATAACCTTCGCCCAAGTCAGGGTATGTTCCGGTTGCCAAGGTTCAGGTTTATAGCTGGGATTCATCACCTTTAAAATCCCATATTCCAAACTTAAATCTGTGCTATGATGTTCTTGGAGATAGGCATTCACCCCTTCAGTATAAGCAGTTAAAGGAGCTAGGAATTCATTTGGTAACGTGGGGATTTCTTGTTGGGCAATCCGGGCCCATCCTAAAGTGCGTAAAAACTGATCGGTTTTCAGTTGAGATTCACCGAAGAGTTCCGAAAGACGACCGGCCCCCAGATGTCGCCAAAAATCCATTTGCCAAAAGCGGTCTTGGGCATGAATGTAGCCTTGTGCTAGAAATAAATCATGAGAATTTGAAGCATAAATATGGGGAATTCCATAAGCATCCCGTCGCACCTCAACGCGATCGCTCAGTTGGGGTAACAGAATCTGGCCCGATTGTTGTGGCCAAGAATCCGTAACCCAATATAAGGTAAGCGAGGTCACTGTAACCGTGAGAATTACAGCGATCGCCCCGAAGATTTGCAAGCCTTTACGAAACTGGGGTATCATGAAATCAGCGCTACAATGAGAGTGTAATACAAAGTCAGCGGTCAAAGATTGGGTTTAGGATTAGACCCAGGGGCTTGGGCCCGATAGCCGCACCCATCTAGGACTCTGTTTGGTGTAACGACCGCTCAGATTTTAACCCCTCTCAACCCAGGGCCAGAAACCGCAATCCACTCTCAGACACTTCAAGGGGGTGGGAGGTTTTTCCAGATCCGGGTAGGGTTCAAACCCCGCCGCTCTCTGGGACCTCCTTTATCCTTTGAACTGCCAAATTTTTGACCACCCTAATCAGGCGATCGGGTTGAATGGGTTTAGAGAGATGTTGGTGAAAGCCAGCATTCAGAGCGCGGGCGCGATCGCTATCCCGGGCATAAGCAGTAAGTGCCAATGCCGGAAGGACCGGCTCCGAATCAGACTCTTGACTTCTCACTTGCCGGATCAAAGAATACCCATCCAATTCAGGCATCCCAATATCACTGACCAAAACATCGGGTTTGTCCTCAGCGATCGCCGCTAATGCTTGAGTTGCCGAGGACACCCCCCGGACGATCGCCCCAGCCATTTCCAGGGTAGTCATCAAAAACTCCAGAGTATCCGCTTCATCCTCCACCACCAGCACTCGCAACCCCGCTAAAAGCAGGTCATCATCCGCCGGATTAGAATCATCAGGAATCACATCCGAACCATCCGCCACAGTTTCATTCCCGAGTCGGCGTTGTAACAGAGGTAAAGTCACCGTAAAAGTTGCGCCCTTGCCCGTTCCCTCACTGTAAGCCCGAATACTGCCCCCATGCATTTCCAACAAATGACGGACGATCGCCAATCCTAAACCCAAACCCCCGTAAGAGCGCGTCGTGGTACTATCAGCCTGCCGGAACCGCTCAAATACAAACGGCAAAAAGTCCGGTGCTATCCCCATTCCCGTGTCCACCACTTCCAAAATGGCAAAATTGCGCGATCGCCTCAACCGGACCTCAACCCGTCCCTCACTTGGAGTAAACTTAATCGCATTCGAGAGCAAATTCCACACCACCTGCTGAATCCGATTAATATCCCCCGAAACCACCCCCACCGAGTCATTGACATTCTGGATGAGCTTAATCTGCTTAGCCTCAGCACTGGGACGCAAAGACTCGATCGCCGAAGAAATCGCCACACTCAAATCCACCGGCTCCAAACTCAGAGCCACCTTCCCCCGCAGAATCCGGGAAACATCGAGTAAATCCTCAATCAACTGGGTTTGAACCCGGGCATTACGCTCAATTGTCTCTAATGCTCGCTCCGTTGTCGCCTCGTCAAACTTGCGAGTGCGCAGTAACTGCGCCCAACCTAACATCGCATTCAACGGCGTTCGCAACTCGTGAGAGACGATCGCCAAAAACTCATCCTTCATCCGGTTAGCTTCCTGGGACTCGCGATACAACCGAGCATTATCAATGGCAAACCCCGCCCGCCGCGCCAATTCCTCCGCCAACATCAGATCCTCGGGTTTGTACCGCCGCCCCGATTCCGCAATATTAAAGCTAATCGCACCCAAAGTCCGACCCCGAGCCACCAAGGGGACAATGGTACAGGACTGACAGCCCAATTGGCGCATCAGCCTAAGATGTTCCGGATCCCGAGCTGCTGCAACCCGCATAGAATCAGTCAATTCCGGAATCAAGATCGGCTTACCCGAGGAGACAACCTGGACAATTCCATCATCATGATTTAAGTCCAGAGGATAATACTCTTCCATCTCACGCAACAACGCCTCCTGGGCCCGATCCGTATGAGCCATCGCCAATCCCGAGATTTGTCCGCCATCCTCCACAATATAAATGACGCAGTAATCGGCGATCATCGGCACCACCAGATTCGCCAAACTCATGAGGGTTGTCGGGTAGTCCAGGGAAGAAGCCAAAACCGAAGATACCTCCGCCAGGAAATATTGCCGTTGTTCCGCTTGGTGCCGGGGAGTAATATCGCGTCCCACCCCGACAATTCCCGTGACTCGACCCTGGCGATCGAGCAAGGGAGAGAGAGAAGTTTGACAGTATTGAGTGCCAGCATCCGTCTGGAAACTCCATTCATAGATCACGCTCTCCCCAGTCAGGGCTTTTTGATTCGCATCGTTATGAATGGCTGCCGCTTCCGGACCAAACAGATCCCCAGCGCTTTTGCCGAGAAAGTTTTCCGGCAGGATTTGGGTGCGCTCGAACCAGCGGCCAAAAATCGCTGTATGCCGACCTTGACGATCCAAAGTGAAAACGATGTCATCCATCGAGTTGACCAAGGTGCGGAAGCGTTCCTCACTGTCGCGCAGGGCTTCTTCAGCTTGCTTGCGATCGCTAATATCAGCCAAGATTGACAGGTAGCTCACCTGGACCTTAGCATCCCGCAAAGGAGCCGTCCAGATAGCCACATCAATTTGCTTTCCGGCTTTAGTCAGACGACGAGTTTCCGCGCCCATTAAAGAATTCCCCGCTAGGGTAGCGGAAATATTTTCTTGGAACTCCTCCCGTCTTTCGGAGGGGATAGCCGGGAATTGACGCCCGATCACTTCCGCTTCACTCCAGCCCAAAATTCGCTCGGCGCTTTTATTCCACATTTTTACCTTCCCCGTGGGCTCCAACACCATCACCGCCAAGGGGCAAGCTTGAATCAGGGCTTTGAGGGTTTGATTTGTTTCCCGTAAAGCTTCTTGGGTTTGTTTAAAGTCCGTGATGTCCCGACTGATGCAGATGGCATGGTCCAGGGACCCATCGAGAGCCTGTTCGGGAACCAATCGAGATTGATAGTATCGCGTTCCCTTCGGGGTGGGTAAATAGCCTTCCACAATCCCCTCTTTTGCCGTGGCGAGGACTTCGCTCACGCTTTGTTTCCACAAAGTATCGATTTCCTCGGGGAAGCCCAATTCCGAGAAGGTTTTGCCGATAAAGGCATTCTGGGAAATGCCCGTTACTTGTTCGATCGCGTGATTCACATACTGATAGCGCCCTTCCGAATCCATCCGCGCAATAATATCTGGGGCATTTTCGGCCAGGGCTTTGAATTCCTGTTCACGACGGTAGAGTTCCTGTTCGATTTGCTTGCGTTCGGTGATATCCATGCAGACCCCGATCAAGCGATCGCTATTTTTGGCTTTATCCGGGAGTCGTTTGCCAATACTGGCGACCCAGGCAACGGTGCCATCGCGCTTCACCACCCGGAATTCCACATTAAAATCTTGACCTCGTTCCATCGTGGCGATCGCGTGAGCATTGAATCGCGCCCGATCATCGGGATGAACGATTTTGATTAAGCTATTGTAGGTCCCCCCAAAGCTACCCACTTCCAACCCCAATAAGCGATCGACAATCTCAGACTGAGCAATTCTGCCCGTAGCGATATCCCAATCCCACATTCCCATGTGGGCCGCTTCCAAAGCGAGGCGGAGACGTTCTTCACTTTCACTTAAAGCCGCTTGAACTTGTTTGCGTTCGCTCAGGTCCAGAACAAAGCTGATCCCCATATTGGTGTAGTCTTGTAAAGGCACTTGGCCCATCAAAACCGGGACGCGCCGACCATCTTTGCGAATTAATTCCGTTTCCGTCGGGGTTGCCACTCCTTGCATCCCACTGACGGTCATTTCCTCATCATCACTGTGAGCAAAGGGGTTAAGATTCTGCCAAATCACCCGCCGCGATCGCAAATCTTCCGGGCTGTAGCCCACAATATTTAAAAACGCATTGTTCGCTTCGCTAATATTGCCATTGCGATCGCCAAAAACTAATCCAATCAAATTCGACTCATAGATGTGCCGAAAGCGTTCTTCACTCACCCGGAGTGCTTCCGAAGCATACCGACTTTCCGTCACATCCATGCAGACCCCCAGCGCCCGCAGAGGCTCCCCATCCTGATCCAACAACACTTGACCCTTACATAACACCCAGCGGATCCCCAGATGGCCTCTGGGAATCCGAAATTCTATTTGATAATCAGTACGATTGGCGATCGCCTCTTGAACCGCTTCCTGGAAACTGGGGCGGTCCTCGGGATAAATCCCTTGCACAAAAGCTTCGTAGGTTCCATCAAAACTGCCCTGGTCGCTGCCAAAAATCCGCGCCACCATCGCCGATCGCTTCACCTTCCCCGTTTTGAGGTTCCATTCCCAAGTTCCCATTTGAGCCGCCTCTAGGGCTAATTTACTCCGCTGTTGGGACTCCCGCAGGCTATCTTCCGCCTTCCGTTGTTGGGTAATATCTTCAATAAAAGCAATAAATCCTTTGACCTCTTGGCGGTAACCCCAGTCCGGAACGTAGGTCGCCCGAATATAACGGGACCCTCCCTCGTGATAGGGAAGGTGGGTTTCATAAGTCACAGACTGTCCCGATAACGCCACCTTGACATAAGGCCGAATCACTTGATAGGCCGCCTCTCCCAGAATCTCCTTAAGGTGCTTCCCTGCCAGAAAATCCCGCGAATGTCTAAACCACTCCTCGTAGCGTTGATTGTTGAAACGATAGAGTTCTAAAGCATCCACATAAGAAATTGCCACAGGTAAGGAATCCGTCATCACCTGCAAAAACTCTTGTTTTTTTTGTAATTCCTCTACAGCGGCCCGTTTAGACTGGTTGAGGGCATGAATCAGAACCGTCACCAAACTTAATACCCCCACCCAGAGCAGATCATCCCATCCTATGCTCCAGGTAAAAGGGGAATTTGTAAAAAAATGGTCAATCGTCGCTGCCGAGAGCAAGGTTGCAAATAACCCCGGTCCGATTCCCCCATATCGAGCAGCGACCACCACCGCCGCAAAAAACAGGACGGAGGGAGTCACTTCAATCAGTGGGAATAGCAGTTGAGTCAGCACCAAGGCGATCGCCACTGATGCGGTAGCAGCGCCATAATTTAGCAGATGGGAGCGCTTGAATTTCCAGAACATATTCTGCCCTCTGAGTTAGCTAGCCCGCGCTCTGGGCAGGAGCCTTACCTGCGCGTCCATATTTGCAGCAACGTCTTTTAGTTTAGCGTGGCGAGCGATCGCGCCTCGGCGTGGGAGTTTAAGGTCTTTCTGTCCCTAGAGCGATTTACCCCTCGTTGGTCCACAGAAATAGAGTCTTTTTGTTTCCTCTTTAGAGGAACTGACCGATTCCCATCCGGGGGGTTCCTAATCAATAGGGGAATAATTCGGCCATCTCTATTGTTTTCTGTGTAATCTATCCCCGGGTTTTCCATAGGTTGGTTAGTCTTAATTTCCGCCCTCTGAATTGATTTTAATTTTATCATTTTTTTAAGGATATTTTCTGGCCATTCACCTTGGGATCCATTGCCCGAAAAGCGCTGACGCCGTTAGCTGCTATAGATCAGTTCAAATCATTCTCGTGGGTAATCCAAGGGAAGCACACCTCTATTTTGGCGAAAGAGAGTCCCCCAGAATGCTCCAATTGATAGAGACTCCCTCTCATACTTCAAAAATAGATTTTGCGTCAGCCAGTGGCGATCGAAGGAGAGATTAATCCTCATACAAGCCGAGTGAATCAGTGAGTTAGCCCGGGTCAATACCTTGACTGAACTAGGGTGAATCATCGGACAGATTTCCCCGGCTCAAACTCCTCCCCTCTTATTCTACCCCGCCCCTTTTTAAGGAGAACAGGACTTACACGCGCTTTCCGATGTAACGCGATCGCCACAGGCCATTCCTGCCTGAATCCGAGCGATGGGAAGAGCCAATCCTCAAATCAACCGCTTCATCCCCAGAGGGACAGGAGGATGCTTTGTCCCTCCCCCCAAAATAGGATTTTTTTTTCTATAAATCCCGATCAAGGTGATGGGTAAGTCCTCGGGGTAGCCACCGGGATCAGCACTCAAGCACCATCGGGATCTATTTCTGTCAAAAATCAGCCACAAAATTGCTCAAAAATAAAGGAAGCGATTCGATTGCGTCGTTTCGCTTCCACGGGTCCGGATTAGAAGCAATCCGCTGCTGTCACTACACTGCGGCCAACGGTTGCGCTTCCAGGGCCGGACGCTGGCTATGGCGAATCCCTTCGATCGCCTTTTGATAGTCCGGAGCACCAAACACGGCGGAACCAGCAACAATCGCATTCGCACCGGCTTCGATGACTTGCCAGGAATTGTTTCCTTTGAGACCGCCATCGACTTCAATCCAGGGGTCTAAACCGCGCTCATCGCACATCTGGCGCAGCTTCCGGATTTTGGGAACCACACCGGGGATAAAACTTTGACCGCCAAAACCGGGGTTAACGCTCATGATCAACACCAAATCGCACAGATCCAGAACGTATTCGATCAACTCCAACGGCGTGGAAGGATTGAGGACCACACCAGCTTGTTTGCCGAGTTCTTTAATTTGACCGAGGGTCCGGTGGAGGTGAGGGGAGGCATTGTGTTCGGCATGAACCGAAATAATATCGGCCCCGGCTTTAGCAAAATCCTCGACATACCGTTCCGGTTCAACAATCATCAAATGCACATCCAAGGGCTTGGATGTCACAGGACGAAGGGCTTGGACCACGAGAGGGCCAATCGTAATATTGGGGACAAACCGGCCATCCATGACATCAACATGGATCCAATCTGCCCCAGCGCGATCGATGGCCTGTACTTCCTCTCCCAGACGACTAAAATCTGCTGATAGGATGGAGGGAGCAACGACAATAGGTTTGTTTGATTGCGTTTGGGTCATGGCTAACAAATATTTCATCCGTCCGTCAAGTCGTATTCAGTTTAACAAAATATGAAGAAACTCCCTAATTATTGGTTGGTGTGTGGAGCAGTAACGGGAACGCGCTTAAAATTTCGGACTGGGTTAAGCGGACTCGTCGGCGGCGTCAGTATGGCTTTAATGGGAATTCCCGCCGTTGCCCTTCCCACTTCAATTAGTGAAATCGGCATTGATGCTCGTCGGCTGCATGATGCGCCCTATAACTTAACCGGGAGAAAAATTGCGATCGGTCAAGTAGACATTGGCCGCCCTCGAAAATTTGGCCTCGACAAACAAGCGAACCTCTATCGAGAAATCCCCGTCCAGCAAGTTTTCATGCAGGATGCACCGGCTAAAACCAGTCCCACAGATGATCCCCAAATGAAACCGGCTGAACAACACGCCGAACACGTGGCTTCGGTGATGATTAGTTCGGATAAGGCATTTACTGGGGTTGCCCCAAATGCCACCCTCTATGCGGCTGGGATCGGTTTGTTGCAGCGTAGTGGACAACCGGAAGAATGTTTAGCGGCTCAAAATCTGGCTGAACAAAATAGCGGAGATGTGAGGGCGATTAACTACAGTTTTGGGGAATCCCTAGACCTGGATCCGCGTCCCAATGCGGTTTTAGATGGAAACGCCCTGCTGACTCAATGTTTGGATTGGTCAGCGCGGGTCCATAATGTGCTTCATGTGGTGGCTGGAAATCAAGGACGCGGGGGCATTCCTATTCCGACGGATAATTATAATGGCATCAATGTCGCCTTTACGACGCTCTATGAGGGCAAGTTTGCCAAAGTAGACTTGGCGAATATTGGCGGTGCCTTTAGTGGCATTAGCAGTCGCTTGATTGGCTTAGAGGGGAATGTGGACAACCGACGCGCCATCAGCTTGGTGGCTCCAGGCAGTAACTTGGATTTATTGAGTTTAGATGGTCAAGTCACTCGGACCAGTGGCACCAGTTTTGCGGCCCCTCATGTCACGGCAACGGTCGCCCTGTTGCAAGAATATGGCGATCGCCAACTCCATCAACAAGCCAACACTCCCCAATGGACCCTCGATGCCCGCCGTCACGAGGTAATGAAAGCTGTTTTAATGAACTCGGCGGAAAAAATCGAAGATACTGGCGATGGTCAGCATTTAAAAATGACTCGCACAGTTTTTGCCCACCAGAACCGCACCTGGTTAGATTCCGACGCTTATAGCAGTCCAGAAATTCCCCTGGATGGAGACCTGGGAACGGGCCATCTGAATGCTTACCGGGCCTACCAACAGTTTAGTGCGGGTCAGTGGGGTCCGGGAAATGCTGTCCCGGGAATCGGGTGGGATTATCGCACGGTTGAGGCCAATAGTTATCAAGAGTATGTTTTAGACCAACCTTTAGAGGCGGGCCGCTTCGTGTCGATTTCTCTAACCTGGAGTCGGTGGGTCGATCTGGTTGATGAGAATAATAATGACAAATATGATATGGGGGAAGGGTTTCGCGATCGCGGGTTGAATAACCTAGAACTCTATCTGATGCCAGCCGATGAAACCGATGTTCGCAAGAGTGTCTGGTCCTCGGTTAGCAAGGTCGATAGTACCGAACATATTTATCACCCCATTCCCCAAACAGGCCGTTATAAAATCCGGGTGTACTTTGGCGATCGAGTGAATGAATCCACCCAACCTTACAGTTTGGCTTGGTGGACGACCCCAGCTCCTTAAAAGTGCTTAAACTGATGCCTAAAACGCTGATGGCTAGGACTCCCCAGCTATGACCAAGTTTCCGCCTAATTCCCCTGCTGGCCCCAAACGCCAGTCTTCTAAAATCCTGGACGAGAGCGATCGCCGAGTTCGCTCTCGTTATGCTGCATCGGATTGGTCTGAAAAGGACTTGAACAGTCCCCCCCCCACCCTGCCTCCTGAAGACTTAGAAAACAAAGACCTCGCCCATTTAGGACTCTTTTTCTACTTCCTCCCCATCCTCGGCTTTTTCCCCGCCTTGTGGACCTTATATCGCCACCGAGGTAGCCGGGAACAAAAAGCTGCCTCTCGCCTAGCCATTACCCTAGCCTTTGGTTGGCTACTCGCATATATTTTCTTGGAAACCGGCGCAAGAAGTTCGGAATTACTAACAATTCCCTTGTTATTAATGAGTAGTGTGTTAACCTCGGGCTATTTTGTGGTAAATATTTGGCTGATGGTTCGTCTGTGGCAAGGTCGGCCACTGCGATTACCGGGAGTATCACAGGTCGCTGAGGAAATTGTTGGCAAGCATTTATCCTAGACCTCTCCGGGAGTGATCGTTCCCGGCGATCGCCATGCCTAAAGCTCACTTGGGGTTTAGGATCCGACAACGGCGAATGACTGGCTAGACGGCGACCCCCCAATCCCAGGGAACAGGAAATAGCCAATCAACCAATCAACGGTACGGGGTGTTTAACACCTCCACAGCCGTTTGTCTAATCGAGCGTGAGGATGCTCGTCCGATTTGATCGATATATTGTTGAGTGTGTGAGGAAGCCCGTGCCAAATCAGAACGTATCCAAGCAACGCCCGATAGCGGAACCGACCGCTACACCCCGGACTAAAAAGCTCAATAAAGAAAATCGGGGACGTTGGCTTTGGCTTTGTTTTGGCTTAAGTGGTGTGGCAATGCTCTCGGCAACAGCAGGAGCCTTGCTCGCCGTATCTTTGTCCAGCACCCCTTTAATGCAAAGCCGACTCAGTGCTGAAGATGCAGCTATATTTTCTAACAGCGATCTGGCGCGGACCAATCTTAAATTGCCTGAGCTCACCCGCTCAGTTAACATTTTAATCCTAGGTACTAGCGTTTTAACGTCTGACCTCAAAGAAGAGAAGGTTCCCGAATTAGGATACCATGCCCCGGTTAATTCCCTGGATGGTCTTGCGGATGTGATGCTGTTGGTCCGCTTTGACCCTGAAGCTAATAAGTTAACGGTTCTTTCTATCCCCAGAGATACCCGAACTTTAGTGGAAGGATATGGCGTCCGCAAAATTAATGATGCCAACTATTTTGGGGGCCCTGCTCTGAGCGCTAAGGCGGTTAATGAACTCCTCGGCGGTGTTCGCATAGACCGTTATATTCGCATCAATGTTCAAGGGGTTGAAAAATTAGTGGATGCCCTCGGCGGGGTCAAGATGTATGTCCCGGTGGATATGAAATACCAGGATGATAGCCAACGCCTGTACATCGATCTCAAGCAGGGAGAGCAATATCTCGCGGGCAAAGAGGCACTACAATTTCTGCGGTTTCGCTACGATAAGTTAGGGGATATTGGTCGGATCCAGCGTCAGCAAATGATGATGCGATCGCTGATGGATCAAACCCTCAATATCAATACCATCACCCGATTACCGAAAATCCTCTCGGTAGTTCAAGAATTCATTGATACAAACTTAACGATTGAAGAAATCGCTGCTCTAGCGGGTTTTGCTGCCCAAACTGAATCTTCTAATGTGCAAATGTTAATGGTGCCAGGAGATTTCAGCGATCCCCAGGAATATGAAGCCAGTTACTGGTTACCCAACTATGAACGCCTGGACGCGATGATCGCTGAACATTTGGATCTCGACCTTCATGGCAGGCATTATGATTCCGTGGATCCGGCTTATGTCCGGGTCGCAATTCAAGATAGTACGGATAACTCGGATGCGGTTGATCTGTTGCGAAATAACCTCTCGGAAAAAGGGTATTGGAATGTTTATGTTTCCAATCCTTGGAACCAACCGTTAGCGGTGACGCGGATTGTTGCTCAAAATGGCGATCTCGAAAGTGCCCAGGCGATTCGAGATGCCCTGGGCCTTGGGGAGGTGAGGGTGGAAAGTACGGGCAGTTTGCGATCGGATATCACCATTCAGATCGGTAGGGATTGGCTGGCTAAACAAACTCTCCCGAATCCCGCCCCCTCGGTTCAGGAGTCTTCCCCAGAGGACTCTTATTATTCCGAGGACTCGGTTGAACCGCCTGCTGCGGATGAGTACCCTAGCGAACCTCCTGTCACGGAGGAATATACAGAGTGGACCCCGAGTGAACCCTCTGTAGACTCTTATGGGGACCCCTACGCTGACCCCTCGGCTACCCCCTATATAGAGCCCACAGTTCCCCAGGAAGAGGGCTATTGGCAATCCCCTGGTTACTAGGGTTGGGGTTCATCATTAAATCCAGGGGACAAGAAACCGGGTTTCTAGGATGTCGGGTTTCTAGGATGAGGGAACAGTATCGGGAAGACCACCGGGTTTCTATCTGGCCCCTGGGATGAAGATTGGGGAGATTGAGGAGATGGGCGATAACGACAGCAAATCGTTACTACAAACTATCGTTCTTAATTCCTCCTCCCCATCCTCCCCATCCTCCCCATCCTCCCCATCCTCCCCATCCTCCCCATCTCCCGTATCCTCCCCATCCTCCCCATCTCCCGTATCCTCCCCATCCTCCCCATCTCCCGTATCCTCCCCATCTCCCAGTTTTAGCGAAAATTCTCAGGGTTGAGCTGATGGCTGGATCCGTTGCTGCTGTTTTCTCTAAGTTGCACCCCTGTCCCCCCATCCATTGGGTCTAAGAAAGGCCGTAAATCAATATTTCCGGGCTGGACTTGAGTTGGGGTGCCGCTGCCGGGAATGGGCATCCCGAAAACATCTTCTAGGGTCTGCAATAGGTTGCCCCCTTGGCCGTTATCCACTATGGCATTCACGGCTTCGGTTTCACGACCGCTATCGGCAACGGTCAAGTTTTCAAAGACGCGATCGCGAATTAGTTGGGGGTTCTCTCCCGGGGGGACGGTCAGGACTATCTGACAGGTCGGATTTTTCTCGGTGGTCACGCAGATGGTGTCATACCCATTTTCTGTCCCGATCGCCAGTTCTTGCATCCCGTCTTCCCGGTAAAACTCTAAGCGACGGGCAATTTCGTTACAGCGTCGGTCTTCGGTCCAACCCCCGCCCAAGGTACTGGGTTTGGCCCACTCATAAACCTGCCCGGGTTGACTTTGAGGGGAGTACATTACGGTGTACTGTCCATCCACGACTTGACAAGTAAACCGGGCATTATTGGCTGTGGGGGTATCTCCCTGATTGGAATCCCCTGTTTCTGTTGGCGAATTGGGTGGAACTCGCACGTTATTCGGGGTCGGCAACTCCTGGGCTAAGACTGTACCACTTGTACCCAGCAGCAAGGTTAATCCCAGGGATGCACTGACCCCTCGGATTGCTGCAAGGGGACTCGCTACGGGCGATTTATATTTGGGGTGAAACATAGCAAAGATCTCCAATCATTATTATACGTCTATCATTAATCCTTCTTTAATTATGACAAGGCCATTCTTGAAGTCCCCCCATTCCACTTGGGCGATCGCTCCCGGTGTTAATCAACAACCCCTGACGCGGTTCCCGAATAGATATAGATGAAACACAAGAGTGCAAATTCATAAAAGAAGGGTCCTGTTTTTCCTATGACGTCTTCTCGGGGTAAAAAGATTCTGAATGGGGGATGGAAATTCATTCTCCAGGGGGCGCTCTATTTTGTGCTGGTGAGATAAAATTAATCGGCGAAATGCTTAGGCCGTCAGTATAGGGTTAAAACCCCCATTTTCTGGGAAAAATAGATGTTCTTTTGCACTGAATGTAGGGTGAGAAGCCGGGGTTTTTCCGAGGGCGATCGCCCTACCCTGAACCCCACAAATCCTATTAAATTGTTTGAAACCTGGGCTGATCCGGCTCTTTAATATACCATGTCTTTAAAATCAACTTATACTCTATACAAATTAAGGCTTTGAGGTTGGGATTACAGACCGCAAGGTCGCGGTAGATTCTCACGAATCATACCTAGCAGCCTCTCTCCAGATGAGCTGGATTTGTGACTAGACCCTCCATCGAAAACTCGGGGACGGGATTTCTCAAACCCCGTTGTTTGACCCTGGGGCGATCGCTGATGCAATCCTTCTGAGGGTTCTGAGTGTCTCATCCATTGGGAACAAAGTCTATGGCATTCGCCCCCTGCTAACGAGCGGGGATTTGAGCGGGTTGGGGGATCTCTGTGGGGAAAAGATGCCGACCACCGGACGCTTCCCTCTAAAATAGAAAACGAAACCTCTCTCGCAACTGACTCATGACCCCAAGTTCAGACCTGGAGACCGTGACCCAGCAAGACCCCCCCCAACTTTATAACCCCGGTGACCCTGAACCCACTGAGGATGACCCTCTCAACCACTTCCCGGATGAGGTGGAGATGTCTATCTTCGATCACCTCGAAGAACTGCGGATGCGAATCTTCTATTCCCTGATTGGGGTAGTATCCGGGATGGTTGGGTGCTTCATTTTTGTCAAACCGATTGTTCACTTATTAGAGGTCCCAGCACAAGGAGCCAAATTTTTACAACTGGCACCGGGAGAATTTTTCTTTGTCTCCGTCAAGGTTGCTGGTTATAGCGGATTGGTCGTTGCCAGTCCATTTGTGCTCTACCAAATTATCCAGTTTGTCCTCCCGGGACTGTCCCTGCGGGAACGTCGGATTATTGGTCCGATTGTTCTGGGATCAACTTTGCTGTTTGGTGTCGGTCTCGTTTTTGCCTATATTGCTTTGATTCCTGCTGCCCTAAATTTCTTCGTTAGCTATGGAGCAGGGGTAGTCGAACAAATGTGGTCGATTGATCGCTATTTTGAGTTTGTGCTGCTGCTATTATTTAGCACGGGATTAGCGTTTCAGATCCCGGTGATCCAGGCGCTGCTGGGTGTGCTGGGAATCGTCTCCTCTACAAAAATGCTGGCGGGTTGGCGCTATGTGGTGGTGGGTGCTGCAATTTTAGGGGCGATTTTAACCCCCTCTACTGATCCGCTGACCCAAAGTTTATTTGCTGGTGCAGTCCTGACTCTATATTTTGGGGGAGTGGGATTGGTGAAGGCAATGGGAAAATAAGCGGTTTTGGTTCAGTCGTAGGGCGATCGCCGATGGGCAGAGGGGTCCTGGAGGCGATCGCCCTTGTGCGATCTGTCATACAATTTTAGAGTTTAGCCGTTAGGGTTACAGACCCTTTATAAGTCAGGATTCTCCCCCTCCAAGCGCTCCTTGAGCGAGTGCCAGACCCAAATAATATATCCCCCGTCTAGGCTCAATCTGGGGTAAAATTGTAGAGTTGAGAGTTTACCGTGGAGATTTTTAAACTCTTTCTAGGGCAGGATTCTGGCTGCTAGGCGGGATTGGATAAAGTGCCCAGGCAAGATCAGTGTACCCTATGGTGTTCCTCTCGTAGCAGCAAATTTAAATTTGAGATTTTAAATTCGAGACTTTAAATTTGCTAACCCTTTCTCTATCAGGATTCTGGTTGTTAACCGGATGGCACGGATAAAGTGAACGCTCTGTGTAATCGGTTCAAGTGCTTGCCAAATGTGGCGCTTGTGAGTTATGACCGTACCCAAATAATGTTAACCTAGTCATGAAACCCCTCGGTGCGATTTATGATTTCCGGAAGTTGACGGAACAAGTGTGATTCCCATCAATTTTTTTGATGATTAACTCACGACTTTGTAATGCTGAATACGTTGTTAAATATCCGTTGGCCCATATAATACACCCATCCGGATGGAAACCCACTCAGCACGGATGCTAACCATCTCCTTCGGTTTTAATTCAGGTGGTGATCGACGATTGATTGGCGACACCTAAAAATAGAGCTGCGTATCGTTTTATACCAAAGCTTTCACCTATCATGATGAAAATTCTTGCGTTCGACTTGCCCGATGTTCAATGTTCCAATCTCCAGCCAATGGTTCTCAAGTATTCCGGTTTTTTGGATAATGCTACGGTGGGAATTTTTCAGATCACTCCGACGGGCAGCTATTTAAGGGCTAATCGAACTTTAGCTCGCATCTATGGCTATGAGTCGGGGGCTGAACTGATGGTGAGGGTCAAAAATATGGGGAATCAACTGTATGTGGAACAGAGACGGTATGAACAATTAATGCAAGTGTTACGCACTCAGCAAGAGGTGGAAAATTTTGAATCTCGGGTCTATCGTCAAGATGGGAGTATTGCCTGGGTGCGAGATACGATTCGGATTATGCGCGATCGCACAGGTCAGATAATTGGCTATCAGGGGATTGTTGAACCCATGGAGGAGCCGCTGAGCGATCGCGTAAGTTCTCCGGCGGATTCGGAACCCGAAAATTTACGAACTCCCATCACGCCCAACTTTGTGTCGATGCTATCTCATGAATTACGCGGTTCTTTAACGGTGATTGCTGCAGCGAATGATTTGCTCAAACTCCACAGTCAAAAAATGACACCCGAGCAACGCCTCAAGTATTTTCAAAAAATTGATGAAACCGTTAAACATACTAGCAATATTATCGAAGGATTCCTGACGTTAGGTAAGGCGGAGTGCGGCGGATTACATATTCAATCGGTTCCGGTTTATTTTGCTAGTTTCTGCGAAGATGTATGGCAGGATGTGGAAAAATTAACGGATGTGACTCATCGCATGATTTTGACCACTACCGGCAATTCTGAACCCCTGATGACTGATCCCACCTTACTCCGACAAATTATTTTGAATTTGCTGGTGAATGCGGTGAAGTATTCTCCCCAGGGGAGTTCGATTTATTGTGATTTTACCTTTAATGAAGGGGAAATCATTTTTAGAATCAAGGACCGGGGAATCGGGATTCCACAGGAAGATCGGGCGAATTTGTTTACCCTGTTTCATCGGGCGAAAAATGTGGCCGCTAATGCGGGGAGTGGGTTGGGATTGGCAATTGTTAAGCGATCGGTGGATTTACTCGGGGGTAAAATTTGGGTAGAAAGTACCGTGGGAGAGGGGACAACTTTTACCGTAACCCTCCCAAAACTACCGGGGCTTTCCCATCAAATTGATGATTATCATTCGCTCAGCGCTTGAGGTGATTTGCTCTTTTAACCTTGTTATTTTTGTCCGCTGAATGTGACGTTATACCCTTGTTGCTTAACTCAATATAGAATCATCAGGTTAAATTCATCATGGGTAAGCCGCTGATCCCTGTGGACTAGAGGTTCCCCCTCTCTACTTTTGTTCGGAATATTGCAAGTTGTCAATTGGTTAAAGGGTCAGGAATGAGTCTAGCGATCGCCTCAGTGAAGGTGAGGAAAGCGCTCAAGACAATGGGCAATTTAGAAATTTTCGAGCATCCATTCGGAAGCGCGATCGCCCAAATCAATCGGAATGCTCACCGCCTTGCCTAAGCGGGGACGTTCGCGGGTGGTTGCCAGGTAAAGCTGCACCTGTTCAATGCCACCCCAGGCATTGAGATAACTGGCAACTACATCCAAATGAGCCAGATATTCCGACTCATTCATAGGGAACGAGGCTTGTTCGAGGTATTTCCACATAATCAGCAGGAAAATTTTCCCCTGAGTGCGCCGCATTTGGATATCGTAAGAGCGGCCCCACTTAGAAAGCAAGAGCTGGTGTAAGTCCTGTCCGGTCATAGAGAGAGTCCGTAAAATCTGAATCTTTACAGTTTGTTACAAAAATTGACAGCGAAATGCAAAAATGCGATCGAAGTGTCAAAGAATGTAATAATCTGTTGAGAAAGGCTGGAGATCAGCATTTCCCTGGGGATTGTCCCTGCCTTTACCCGGTAGTGACAGACTCGATATGAGGAATTGTTTAAACTAGGGTTCACCAATTTTAGCCCTTAGATGAGAGGCTAAGACATACAACTTAACACAGACGTAGCAAGATAGGTCATGGCTCAAGCTTCTGGAAATCCTGACGTCCCCAGCATGGGGCGTCGCCAATTTATGAACTTACTGACTTTCGGTGCAGTCACGGGGACGGCACTGGGAGCCTTGTATCCGGTGGTCAAGTATTTTATCCCGCCCTCCAGTGGTGCGGCAGGGGGTGGCGTTACCGCTAAAGATGCCCTGGGCAATGACGTCAGCGTTAGCCAGTTTTTAGGGAGCCACAATGCGGGCGATCGCGTTTTGGCACAAGGTCTCAAAGGTGACCCCACCTACCTCGTGGTCGATCAAGACAAGACCCTGACCGAATACGGTATCAACGCCGTTTGCACTCACCTCGGCTGCGTCGTACCCTGGAACGCCAGCGAAAACAAATTTATGTGTCCCTGCCACGGTTCCCAGTACAACAGTGAGGGTAAAGTGGTTCGCGGCCCTGCGCCTCTGTCTCTGGCCTTGGCTCATGCCACCGAGGTCGATGATAAAGTCGTCTTTACGCCTTGGACCGAAACGGACTTCCGCACCGGGGAAAACCCCTGGTGGTCATAAGCGCTTTGGCCCACCAAAAGCCGCTGAATGCAATATATTTCAATTTCTCATTGTTTGACTGTTTAGCTTACCTCTTCTCTTTCCCGATGAAACATACTTCCTTGTCGCGGATCCTGCGGCAGAGTGGACGCACTTTAGCCAAAGGCGTGCTGTTGGCTGTGGCAACTCTCGCCCTTTTCCTAGCTTCTGACATCGCCGTGCCCCAGTCAGCAGCCGCCTATCCCTTTTGGGCGCAACAAACCGCTCCAGAAACCCCCCGCGAAGCAACGGGTCGGATCGTTTGCGCCAACTGCCATCTCGCCGAGAAACCCACCCAGGTGGAATTGCCTCAAGCAGTGCTCCCGGATACGGTGTTTGAAGCCGTGGTGAAAATTCCTTATGACACGAGTGTGCAACAAGTGGTCGGCGGTGGCGATCGCGGACCGCTGAATGTCGGCGCTGTGATCATGTTGCCCGAAGGGTTCAAAATTGCACCTGCCGATCGCATTCCTGAAGAAATGCAGGAAAAAATCGGGGGTCTTTACTTCCAACCCTATCGCGAAGGTGAGGATAATGTGTTGATTGTTGGCCCCTTACCCGGTGAACAATATCAAGAAATTGTCTTCCCAGTCCTATCTCCCAATCCGGAAACCGATAAAAAGATCCATTATGGTAAATACCCCGTTCATGTCGGGGGTAACCGGGGACGCGGACAGGTGTATCCAACTGGGGATAAGAGCAATAATACAGTCTTCAATGCTTCGGCTGCTGGAACTATTTCCCAAATTGCCAAAGTTGAAGGCGGCGGTTATGAAGTCACCATTCAAACTGCCGATGGATCGACCGTGGTTGATAGCATTCCCGCCGGTCCTGAGTTAATCGTCTCGCAAGGGGACGAAGTGACGGCGGCTCAAGTGCTGACTAATAATCCGAATGTGGGTGGTTTTGGTCAGGTGGATGGAGAAATCGTCCTGCAAAGTTCTGGTCGGATTAAAGGATTGCTGGCTTTCTTTGCGATCGTTACTCTCTCTCAAATTATGCTCGTCCTCAAGAAAAAGCAGGTCGAAAAAGTACAAGCAGCCGAAATGAACTTCTAAGTTCTGTGGCAACTTACTTTAAAAAAAGGGGGCAAATGCCCCCTTTTTTTAGAGGTAACCGTAATAAAAACCCGCACCCATGCATGGTCTGGCTCTACGGACAAAGCCCGAGAAGCGCGGGCTGAAGAGAAAATCGACTTTTAACAACCGGAATTGGTATTAGATTAAACCCATCCCCAATCCATAGAAAAGCTGAAACAATTCAGATAGATAAATTCCGGGACAAGAAATAGGGTTTCTAACCTAGATTTGTTGCTAATGGCAGTGATTTTATGAAGAAAGCCGGTTTCTAACCTCTATTGAGACACGCTATACATTTTATAAGACCCAACAAATTACTCTAAGATCCAAAAGGTAAGGCTTATGACTCGTTTTTTTAAATTTGAAGCCGATTTTGTTGAATCTCTCCATTGCATTCCCATGCAAGTTCGCTTGAAATTAGATACTTGTGGCATTAAACTCAAACTGAATCACTGGAATCAGTTTAACAAAGAGGACCGAGAAGCGCTGATCCAAAACCCTTGTCAGAGTCCCGAAGAAATTACCCAGTATCGGGGATTTTTGCAAGGGTTAGTTTTAGACCGGACTGGGGAATCGGCCAAAGATTTAACTGTGGAGGACAACCCCCCTTGGATGAATGAGGCAGAAATACCGGACGGGGTGCAAGATAAAGCCCAACAGTTGGGAATTACGTTGACTTTAGAACAATGGGCTAAATTAGAAGCGATCGAGCGGTTTGCGTTAATTAAATTAAGTCGGTCTAGTCATGAAAATGCTAATTTTTTACCGGCTTTAAAAGAATTGAACCTGACTTAAAGGCGATAGAAATGGACTCAGACCTATCACCGGGTCATCTAGCCCAGGGTCGGGTTGTTTTCTGTACTTGGCAGAACCCTTGCTCCCTTGTCCTTGGGGGAGTAAACTCATAACATTCATTCAGGTTGAGAAAATAGGATTGTGGGACTAGAAGAAAAGCGAGTCGAAGTCGCTGGCGTGGAATGGTATTATCTGGAGCAACGGCCTGCAAAAGAAACAGACAAACCCCCGGTGGTGTTGCTGCATGGGATGCCCTCCCTAAGCTTTTGCTGGACGGAAGTAATGCCCGGACTTGCACAGGAGGGATTCCGTTCAGTTGCTCCGGACTGGATTGGGTTTGGGTTATCGGGGAAACCGGAAAAAAGCAAATTTGCTTATACTCCCGATGCGTTTGTTGCTGCCTTAGATAATTTTCTGACCACTCTGGACATCGATCGCTGCTATCTAGTGGTCCAAGGCTTTTTAGGGTCTGTGGGGTTACAATTTGCCCTGAGACATCCGGATAAAGTCCTGCGCTTAGCGGTGCTCAATGCCCCTGTAACTCCCGATTCCCAACTGCCTTGGAAGATGCAGCAACTGGGGTTGCCGTTGATGGGGGAAATGATGACCCAGGACCCCTTGCTAGTCGATCGCACCCTGGAAGCGGGAAGCAAATATACCATCTCTGACGCAGACTTGGATATCTACCGTCGCCCGTTTCTGAAAAGTTCTGCCGCAGGGCGATCGCTGATGTGGACAATCCGCAATCTCAAACTGAAGCAGGCAATGGCAGAAATTGCTGAAGGGTTTCCCCAGTGGGACAAACCCACTCTAATTTTGTGGGGGGTGCAGGATCCTTGGTTGCCCCTAACTCAAGGAGAAAGCTTTGCCGGTTCTATTAAGAATGCTGAATTGGTGAAATTGGCAGAAGCGGGACATTACCCCCAAGAACATTGGTCCGAAGAAGTCACAAAGGCACTGATTCCATTTTTTCGCCGGATGGAAGTTTAACCGGGGATATTGACTTTGGGGGGCGATCGGGGGGGGCGAGAATCCTCACCCCTCGATCGCCGTACCCAATCTTGATATATTTTGGTGAAGATCATTTTTTAGTGAAAGGCAAAAAACTGGCTATGAGACGTTATCGTTCGATTCTCGCTTCTATTTTGGCATTGGTGATGGTATGTTTGGTTAGCTGCGGTTCGCCGCAAGCGGCCAAACCCCCTGCCTACTCGCCTACTCAGTTACAAATCGTCCAGCAGTATGAAGGAAATGTACTGAAACTGCGCGATCGCATGACTGAACTCGAACAGTTCATCGTCAATCGCGATTGGGTGAATGTGGGGACATTTATTCATGGACCTCTGGGTGACTTACGTCGCGATATGGGATACATTTCCCGTAATCTCAGTGGCAAAGCCCAAAAAACCGCCAGTCAAACTGCTAAAGATTTATTTGTCCATTTCGAGACGATCGATGCGGCAGCGGATGCAGGTAACTATTCTCTGGCCGTGCAAAACTACGCACAAGCGATTAAAGATTTTGATGCCTTCTTGAGTCTGATTCCCAAGGGATAAGTTGACTGCAGTTGAGTTGTGAACGATAGGGTGAGAATGGGAAATTCTCTTGTTTTTCACCCTATCTTGACTTATTATTATGATCCCCTCTTTCTGAAACCAGGGGAGAGGTTGAGAGTTAAAATATGAGCCGGGTTGCGATCATTGGATGCGGTATTGTGGGTGCGGCGATCGCCTATGAACTAAGCTTAGTACCCAATTTAGAGATTACAGTCATTGACAGTCATGAACCGGCCCAGGGTTCGACCCAAGCGGCTTTAGGAGTGCTGATGGGGATTATCAGCCATAAAGTCAAAGGCCGATTGTGGCGGTTACGGGAACAGAGTATTCGCCGCTATCAAACCCTGATTCCGGAATTAGAGGCGATTGCGCCGATTTCCTTTAACCGCCAAGGTATTCTCATGCTCTGCTTGGACGGTGAGGATATGGCACAATGGGAGAACCGGGCAGCCACTCGTCGCACTCAAGGCTGGCAATTAGATGTTTTAGAACCCCAGGAAGTGAGGCGACGCTATCCGCAATTGGGAGAGGTGGAAATTGTGGGGGCGGTTCATTCTCCCCAAGATGGACAAGTTGATCCGGTTGTCTTGACTCGCACTTTAGTGAGGGCAGCCCAAGGGAACGGAGTGAGGTTTAGATTTGGGGAGAGGGTTGAACGGATTAATTCTATTGAAACAGAGTCCTTGAAGCGTTGCGATCGCCTAGAAATGACTGGGGGCAATCTGGAGGTAGATTGGCTGGTGATGGCGGCAGGATTAGGTTCCACGCCCCTGACTGCTGAACTGGAGTCGCCCGTAGAGATTCGCCCGGTTCTGGGACAAGCGGTACAACTGCGTTTGCCGAATCCGATGGGAAAGGGCGATCGCCAACCTGTAATTACGGGGGATGATGTTCATATTGTCCCCAGTCAGGGCGGTGATTACTCAGCTACAGATTATTGGGTGGGGGCAACGGTAGAATTTACCGGGGAAGGTGACCCGATGGAGGGAGATCCCGCATTGCTCCAGCAAGTGTTGCAACGGGCGATCGCATTTTGTCCCGATTTAGCCCGGGGGGAAATTGTGAGAACTTGGTCGGGATTGCGCCCCCGTCCGGAAGGGCAACCCGCGCCCATTATCGGTCCCTTAGCGGGATTCAAAAATGTGTTATTGGCTACTGGACATTATCGCAACGGTGTGTTGCTTGCTCCAGGCACTGCTTTGGAAATTCGGCGCGCGATCGCCGGGAGTTGACCTTTAAATTCAGCGGGATTGATCGGGAGTTATCCCGCCATCAATCCCTGGCGGTGCTTTCGGACGTTTTCAAATTCTCTGGCTTTTTTTTGGATTTGGATTTGGGGACCAGAACGGGCTAGGCGCAGGATCATCCCATCAATCAGTGGGGATTGGATAATGGGGCTATCGTTAACATAAGTACCATTAGTCCCTAAGTTGACGATTTTCCAGTTGCACCCAATCCGATGTAGTTCGACATGGTGGCGGGAGACCACTGCACTATAGAGCACGACGTGATTATCCGGCGCTCTTCCAATCCGAATCACGTCTTGGTCCTGAAAGTCCCAGCTTTGGGAGGGGGAAGTTTGTGTAGGATGCACCAATTGCAGAGTAATCACTATCTACTCCGGATTATTCATAAAAATATCACTCTTAAAATTTTAGGACTCATCTCGGTTGCAAATGTTCCTTACAAAAGGGAAATTTTTGTCACCTTTTCCTTGAATTTAATCCGTGAAATATCAGCCTTTTTTATCGTAATTGGAAGATGATTTTTGCGCTTCAGTAAATTTCCGTAATCTTTTAAATAAATTCGGGCAGACTGGATTAAATTCTATCTAAAAAATAAAAAATTCTTTGACCTGTACGATTTTGGGTTCTCTAAGGGGGTCTGCGTAGAATCACGGATGACTGTCTGCGTCTAACCGGATTTACCCTTTTAAAAACTTCATTGAAAGGGTAGTTTTGTTCATGAAGAACTAAGTGGTAGCGTGAGGTATCTTACCCCTCAATTGGATGACCCATTTTTACAGTTATAAATCTTAATCATTTTTTAACCGGGGGAAAACCAAGAAAGGTCACTTAAATGTAGTGCTTCCCGAGACAATGGGGGCGATCGCCCAGATGGCACACCCCAGATACCTTGACTTTATTTCCCTGAGCAGGAATACCCGGTCAGGGGGTTACGGATGGACGACGAGGTGGATAGTAAACGATGGAGCAAGGAGGTGAGTGCCGCTGCTAAATCGGGGGAAAACCGCAGGGGCGATCGGCAACTGGAAAGTTCACTTTTTCATCTAAATAGAGAGGACTGACTTTCTGGAGGGGGATGTAACCCGAGAAGATGAGTAGTATCTATGATGAAAAAGACCTCTCTATCGAGGGAATGCGGAAGTCCTGAGCGATAAATGCTTATCTAATACATTGGGAGAGAAAGATGTTCAAACTCAGTTTATCGATCGGATCTATTGGGATGAGATTCACGCGATCGGCGTCCAGATTAGCGATCGCCGGTGGGGACCCGAAAAGGCCCCGCCCGAACCTGTTGGCGTCATATTCTGCCGCGAAGCATCAAACCGGAGAAGACCCGACGAAATGGGGGCACCGAAGGACCGTTCCCGGTGCGATCGCCCTTGTCTTGGGTCTTTCCCTGACTGGGGTGATGGCCGGGGGACTCCCCGCCATTGCCCAATCCAACCGTCTAGAAAATTATACAACATTTGCCCAGTGGTGTGAGAATCGAGACACCCTGACGCCCGAAACTCAAAAAACTGTAGATGCGTTATTAGCAGAAGCGGGAACCCCTGAGTGCGATCGCGCCTCCTCCATTCTTTCCCGACGACAAGTCCTCCCCTTTAGTAATCGCCAAATCTCTGATCTCAGACCCATCGCCTCCCTCAGACAACTCACATTACTTTATCTCAGTCGCAATCAAATCTCCGATATTAGCCCCCTGGCCTCCCTGACACAACTCACTTATCTCTATCTAAGTGACAATCAAATTTCTGATCTTCGTCCCCTTTCCTCCTTAACCCAGTTGTCAACCCTGGATTTGTATGACAATCGGATTACAGACCTGGCCCCCTTACAGTCTTTAACCCAACTGGACACCCTATTTCTGGGACGAAATCAAATTTCCGACATCACTTCTTTACGGTCATTACAACAATTAACGAGACTGTCTTTAGACTTTAATCAAATTGCCGATGCAACTGCCCTAACCTCCCTGACCCAACTATCGGAACTGTTTCTGAGTAGTAACGCTGTCTCTAATCTCAGCCCCCTCAGTTCTCTCACGAATTTAAAAATTTTATTTCTAAGTGGGAATCAAATTTCCGATATCAAACCTTTGGAGACTTTAACCAACTTAAACACCCTGTTCCTCAGTGTCAATCAAATCTCAGATATTACACCTTTATCTGCTCTGAAGGAGTTAATTGAAGTTAACTTAAGCAGCAATGATATTTCCGACTTGAGCCCATTACAGCCTCTACCCAACTTAACTCAAATAGAAGTGAGAAGAAATCCGATCCGCCAGAAAGTCTGCCCGATTATTCCCGATTCAGCTTGCCGGTTTTAGAGCAGGAATTAACGCCAATTAAGCGGGGAGAAATTTTTTATTAAAACACCAAATCCTCACGCCAATAAAATTAGAGGGAACCCATCTCATGTTTTAATACACCCGAATATTTGAGGGGGATAAGTGATTTTACGGATTAGTTCAGTCAATCGGGTCTAATTTATTGAATCCCGAAAGCAATTTAGAAAAGAAGTCTGGGGATTGCCCTCGCCGAACCGGCGAAATTTTCCAGTAATTTGTCGGTTTCGGGGATAACACTGATTGCGCCTCAAGGGGATCGTCCTAGAGAAACTGAGCCGATTAAGCGCTTAATTTGGCGGCGAAAAAAACTAAATTATCGATAAAATAAAGGAGAAAAACACAGATAAGTAGGGCGGCATAATTTAACCTAAGTGTAATCGTCCCAAAAAATGTCGGTATTTCCGCCTATGGGCGAATGACAGTTTTTTCTACGGTTCAGGGGGATTAATTTGATTTATGGCGCTCTACTTGCCACAGAACGTAGCAAGGGGTTGGAATGGTGAAGACTGATCAAAGAAAGCAAAACTCTGCTTTGCAGTTACAGAGTAGATTGCTCATTTATTCCGCCTTGGGAGCAATAGCGATTGGTGCGAGTGTGGCGATCGCCAGTATTATGCCCCTTTCGGAACGACTCAAAGAAGCAGAGGAACGCAATCTGGAATTTGCGGCCCAAACTCGCACCCTGGCGATCGAAGAATTCCTCTTAAGAGCTCAGGATATTGGCGGACAAATTGCCAGTCGCACCCGAGCGCGGAATCAGTTAGCGGCATATAATCAAGGGCAAGTTAAACGGAATGAATTAGTGCAGGTTTCCAGGGATATTTTAACCGATGCCCTCAATCAATCAGAGGAGATTGAAGGAATCATGCGCTTCGATGCGAATGGACAAACCGTTACTCAGATCGGATTAGCAATTCCCGAGGAATTTTGGCAAGTCATGCCATTGTCCGGCAACCAAACGGTGTTTATTGGTCCCGTGGATATTGCCGGACTTTCTTATTTAATCGTGGGGACGCTGATCAATAACGAGACTGCTCAAGTGCTGGGTAGAGATTTGGTGTTGTTTAAAGTCCCGCGATTAGAAAGAATCGTTCAAAATAATTCAGGGTTGGGAGAAACGGGGGAGATTATTTTAGGAAGGGTTACCGATGGAAGAGTCGAACTTTTTTTTGAGCCAAGAAATAACGAAAATGGCATCTCTGGGGGGGTGAAAAATGCCATAGAACGGTCGGTTTTGGGGGAATCGGGATTCATGCAATCTGACTCTGGGAGCAATGGTCCAGAAGTGATTGCTTTTAATCCGATCGCTATCGCTAATTGGGGATTAGCGGTCAAAATGGAGCGCCAGGAACTCTATCAACCTGTGCAAAAACAGATTTTCGATACAGGGATTGCCATTGCCATTCTGACCCTGTTGGGAACGGGGGGGATGGTGATATTGCTCCGTCCGCTGACGAATAAAGCGATCGTGCAAACCGATGAGTTGGAACAACAAATCCAGGAAAAATCGGCTTTATTACAGGCAAAAACTGCTGCATTGCAAACCGAACAGCGTCAACGGGAGGCAGTGGAGGAAGCATTACAGCAAATGAATGAATTAAAGGCATCTTCGCGACAAGTTGCCGATGCCTGTGCGACGGCGAATTTTGGGGTTCAAGAAGCGCAAACGATCGCCACGGGAGGAGGGCGATCGGTTGAGCGTACCCTAGCGGGAATGACGACCCTCAAAGACAATGTAGAAGCGATCGCACTCCAAATTGACCATCTCCACGAAGGTGCGCGGCAGATTGGGACGATCGCCTCCCTAGTGGGGAGTTTGGCAGATCAAACCAATATGTTAGCCCTCAATGCCGCAGTGGAGGCAGTCCGCGCCGGAGATCGCGGAAAGGGTTTTTCCGTGATTGCTACAGAAATTCGCAAACTCGCCGATCGCTCTCGCCAAAGCACCGATAAAATTAATATCTTATTGGAGGATATCCAAAAGTCAGTTAGGGCAACGTCCAAGGCGACTCAAGAAGGAACAAAAACAGTGCAGGTGAATTTTGAAATTGTTCAAGAAACTGCCGTTTCCTTAACCGGAGTGCTGAATGCGATCGAAGGAGTGAGCGCCAGTGCTCAGGAAATTTCTCTCGCCACCCACGAACAAGCGGTTGCCATTCAACAACTGGTGGCGGCAATGGATATGATTAAAACTTCAGGTTGAGGGATATTATCCCTCGGTGGTCACCCAAGGGGCGAGTGTTCCTTGGGATTAATCCATCCAGGTGAGGTCTGTTGTGGAAAATGGGGGGAAAGTATTTTGATCTGCCGTTGTCGGACGAGATATTCTCATCGGTAAATTTTTCGGGTTTGACGAAGGCTGTTTTTGTTGAAGTTGCGTCAACTCTTGGAGGGCTTTTTCATTCGCTGCCGCCAGTTGAATTGCCGATTTTTTTGTCTCCTCTAACTCCGACCGAACTTTAGAGAGTTGCTGAAGCTCTTCCGTGAGTTTTTGATTGACTTGTTTTTGTTTTTCCAACTCAGCCGTTAACTTCGTTTGAGCTGTTTTTTCCTGATCGGCGAGTTTTTTCGCAGCGCCTAATTCCGCTTCTAATTGTTGGACGTGAGTTTTTTGGTCCTCCAATTGCTGCTGTAAATTGGCATTGAGACGACCAAATTCTTCATTGCGCTGCTCGGCTTGATTAAGCTGACCCTCTAAATTTTGGATCAAACTCCGATGTTGCTCTAATTCTGATTGAACCTGGGCGAGGGTGCGATCAAGAGCGCCATCTTTTGCGCGAGCTTCTTGTAACGCCGTCTGTAACTCAGTCACCGTTGCTTGTAACTCCGAACCCGGATTTTCTCCAGCACCCTCAATCGGTTCACCTTGAGTATTTTCCGCGAATTCTAATTCAGAATCGCCCGTTTTTTGCGCTTCGTTTCTAATTAAATCAGAAATTTTTTTTCTAGGCATCAGTTTCTCCAATCACGCTGTAATTCATCAGCTACCCGACGATAATCCGCCTGAGCTTCTTTTGCATTTTTGCCACGCCATTGGGCGATCGCCACTCCATCGAGGGCCGCCCGTTCATGAGCTTTAAAGGTCCGAACGAACGCATGGCAGGTGGGGATTCCTTCTTCCATAAGCGTGTTTTGAGCCTCCAGCGCCTCCCCCAAGGACCGGGAATCCACCCGAGTCAGGACCACCCGATGCGCCACCGCCACGGGGACGATCGCCTCGCGCACGGTTTCAATCAACGCCGCTAAATCCATCGGCGCCGGGGGAGTCGGCAACAGCACATAATCCGCTGCATTCGCCACCGCCGCTAACGCCTGCGATCGCAATGCCGGAGGAGTATCCACCACAATTAAATCGTAACCTTGAACTTGGCGTAATTGACTCAAGAGACTCGGATCCGTCTCCTGCGCCAGATCAAAAGCAAAGCCTTTTTTGCTACGCTGAACCCACCACGTTGCCGAAGCTTGAGGGTCGGCATCCACGAGGAGGATGCGCTGGTGCTCGGCAAACGTAGCAGCGAGATTGACTGAAGTCGTGGTTTTCCCCACACCCCCCTTGCCATTAATAATTGCAAGGATTTGGGTGCTGGGAAGGTCGGGGGTTGCAGATGACGGTTTTGGCAAAACGACGATTCCTCAAAAGCGCAAAGAGGCGATCGCTTTTACTATACCCCTTGACGCGCCCCAAATTCATGACAGTTTGTAACAGATTGGCAAACCATAGAATAATACTCCCATCCCCCAATTCTCCCCCATCCCCCAATTCTCCCCCATCCCCCAATTCTCCCCCATCCCCAATTCTCCCCCATCCCCCCTACTCAGACCCTAACCATGCGATCGCAACCCAACAGACCCCCCAACACACCCCCCCTCGGCGCTCAACGGGATTGGATTTGGCGCGGATATCAAATCCGTTACACCTATATCCGATCGCCTCAAGCTCAAGCCAATGCCATCCCCTTAATTTTCCTACATGGATTTGGTTCTTCCTTGGGACAATGGCGGTTCAATTTAAGACCTATTAGCGAATATCATACAATTTACGCCCTAGACTTTTTAGGTTTTGGTGCTTCCGAAAAAGCTTCTGCCAATTATCGCGTCAGTTTATGGGCCGAATTAGTCTATGATTTTTGGCGGAGTTTCATTGCGAAACCCGCTGTCGTCATCGGCCATTCTCTGGGTGCATTAATTGCCTTAACGACCGTTGCCAACTATCCCCAAATGGCCCAAGGATTAGTCATGCTTACCCTACCGGATCCGCAACCGAGACAACCCCCCGCTTGGGCGAGGGCGATCGAGCAATTTTTCTCCTCACCTCTGTTATTATGGCCTCTATTTAAAATCGTCCGGCAACCGGGTTTATTACGATTTGTTTTGCAAAAAATCTATCAAAATCCTGGCTTAGTGGACGATGAATTAGTCGAACTCTTTGCCAAACCTGCACGGGATCAAAGAGCATTGCAAGTCTTTTATCGACTCTCCCTCACCCGCAGCGATCCGGAATATAGCCCCATTCTCAAAGATTTATTGCCTGAATTAACTCTACCCATTTTATTACTATGGGGAGAAGCAGACCGGATTGTACCCTTTAGGAGTGCTATGCAATTGGCTAACTTAAATTCTAACATCCAATTGGTAACAATTCCCGATGCCGGTCATGTGGTTTATGATGAAAGTCCGGAATTGGTCAATCAAGCGATCGTGGAATGGGTAGAAAGAGCAGTTGAATAGGGAGAATTGCCTCGAAATTGACCCAAAAAGTTGTGATTAAATCCGGAGGCTAGGCTGTCAAAACCTGTTGTGCCGTCAGGGACAGTTCGGGGAAAGTTGGGGAGAGGATGCGATCGCCTCCGGTAAACTGGGTGCGCCGATATTGACCCGGGGATTCTAAGGTAAACACAAAAACCGTGGGCACTTTCGGGTTTCCCAGAAATCCTCGACTGCCAACGGCTAAATAATCCACGATCCAATATTCAGGAATTCCTAACCGTTGATATTCCTCAAACTTATCGAGATAATCATCTTCCCAATTCGTTGAAGTCACCTCTACCGCCACCTGAATCGGTTCTCGTAATCCATTGTAGTCCGAGCGATCGCTGCGCCAGACATCGCGATCGATAACGGCTACATCCGGTTGACGCCCTTGCTCAATTCCTGCCGCAGACACCGTTCTAATTACCGCTGTATTTTTAACAACATAGTTTAAATTCATCCGGTGGATTTCACCTTTAAACCCATCGGCAATAAAATCCGCAACATCATCGTGATTTCGAGTGGCTCGCATTTCTACCAGTTCTCCATTCACCAGTTCGTAAAATCCCCCGTCTTCGGGATACTGCGCGAGAAATTGGTCAAAGGTTAAGTTTTTCTGAGTGGCGATCGTCATGATTACATCCCCTAGTACATCTATTAGCAATTCCCCCGTCCCTGTGATCACCCATTGTAAGTTGGGGTGCGATTTATTTCTGGAGCAAGCCAGTCCATTCGTGCCGGTTTTAGCATCGTTTAGGAGGCAATATCTAAACATTCGCAGGTTTGTAATTCCTCCAGGAAAGAGAAATTTCCCGACCCAAACAGGTGTAAAATGTCTTGTGGACGGGTCATGGCAACATAGAGTAGGCGTTTGGCATCAACAGCATCTTCTACACCAACCTTCGCACCAAACTGTTGAACCCAAAGCACAATCACCACTTTGAACTCTAGTCCTAATGCTGACTTGACCGTTACAATTCGCACTCCCCGTTGCGCGGCGCTGTAGTTTCTTTTCTCCTCATCGCCTTTGGTAATCCAGCAACATCCCAGTTCCGAGGCTTCCAATTGTTGGGTCAGGTATGTGAACGAATCCTGCTCATGCTGGCCCAAATAGCGATAGATAATGGCAATATCCTCGGGCTGATAGCCTTGGGCGACGAGCTCGTGAATTTGTGAGAGTACCCCTTCGACTTCCGCCTGCCGGTGGTCCATCAGATGGAGGAGGGGGCGTTTCCCGCGTCGGATTGCGCTTTTCGGTTCCACAATCGGGAAGGTTTCATCGTCGTCATTTCCGCACAACGGTTGAATTATCTCCCAAGCGGCAGATAAAATTTCCTCAGTGTTGCGGTAGTTTTGGTTGAGCTTCCGCATCCGACCCTGGGCGTTGATGCCTACAGATTTCCATGTGAATTTTTGACGGTTGTAGAAACTTTGGGAGCGATCGGAAACGATCAGCAAATCTCCATCTTCCGGGTCTTTGAGTGCGAGTCTGCAAGCGGAAAACCATGAGGGCGAGAATGTATGGCCTTCATCAATCAGCACCGCATCCCATTTATTTTCTAACGGCATTTGCTCTAAAATCTTGACGAGCCGTTCACCGAGTAAGTCGTCGTAATTCTCTTTATAAACCTGGGGATTCGGTAGCCCGCCCAAAATCGACTTGGCCCACTCGTGAAAGTGCATCACTTCGATTCGTTCCCGATAGGCCCGGTTGTCATCCTGTTGGATGATCGATCGCAACCAAGAAGCCAAAGTCACGTTGAAGCACAACAGCAGCACCCTTTTCTCAAACAGTCCACGGGCAAGAATTTGAGCGCGACTCAGCAAAATCAACGTTTTCCCGGAACCCGCAACCCCACAGAACAGCCGATGCCCCGATTGCAGTGAACGAGCCAGTTGTTCTTGTTTATGGTCCAGGGTGCGGATGCGCTGCGCGTTGGGGGAAACCTCTTGTCCAACCGGAACGCTAGTGGGTTGGGCGGGTTCTTCCCGAATTTTGGCCTCGGGGTGGATGATGCCGCGAATCGTGCTGATTTGGTCTTCTTCTAATCCCCAGAACTTAAACCGATGGGTGAAGAATTTCTCTAAGCGCTTGATCAGTCTGCTATCTCCTAGCTCTTCCCATTCAAGCAATTCATCGCGATAACAAACCTGGGGTTTTTCGAGGAGGGGATATAGATTAGCGACCCGCGCTTCAGGTTCGGTGATTCCAGTCATGATGGCCCCAACCCCGACCGGGAATCTCAACTTTCCTTGATGTTCGCCGTCATCCTGGCAAAGAATAGAATAACTTTTGAATTGGTGCAGCAGAGCATCCAGGTAACCCTTCCCTTGCCGAAGTGGAGACTGACAACTTTCAATTTGCTCCCCTTGGTTGATCAGAAAAAACTGGTTATCAGCACTTTCTATCTGGTTGGCACGCCAGCCTTTAATTTCCAATATGAGTAACCCAAACGTTGGACTCATAATAATAAAGTCTGGATATAGCCCATTCACGCTCGGCTCATAGTAGACGAAAAAATCATCAGGCAACTCATCTCTGAGCAACTGGAAGACTTTCTTTTCCCCCTGACTTGCCTTTGCCGGGACAGCATCGGGAACAATTGCAGCCATGACCCTCTCCTCTAACTGGCTTAATGCTTGCAGCGCCGTCGCTACATAACGACATGAATCTATTCCTAAGCTGATAACTGCCTCTGAATTGAGAAGGCTAAAATTACTGGCTTATTAAACTTTATTGTCTCACCGTTGGGGTCGATTTGGTTTATAAAATTACTAATGGTAATCTATTAATCTATTGTTTAGAAAATTTGGGTAAAACAGGCGCGGTTTTGTCAATTGGTGGGAATACGGAGTTTTTGCGCAAGTTCCCTAAGCAGTCCCAAAGAGTTCTGGGCTAATGGAAGTTTAAAGCAGACATACCCACCGCGACTCCCATCCATGATTATGGTATCCGACTGTCCCCAAATAGGGACAAACCCGGGCAATTTTGGAAATCTCTTTGGTCACGACCTAGTGCCAACTGCCATTTAGGAAATTAGACCTCTTGCAAAAAAAAGGATTGATCCCCCTTTCCCCCCCCTTATTAAGGGGGGCTTTAAAGAATTTTGCAAGAGGTCTATTATATTAATTCCCCGTGGTGCGATCGCTTGCATTCACTATAGGTACACTATTTCCTCGCGCTTTAGCCCGTTCGCTGACCTCGAAGGGAGTATAAAGGTTAACCGTTAAAGGCATTAATTCATACGTTATACAAAAATATAAATAGATTTTTAGAGCTTTCTTAAGCCGAATTCAACAGCGCGGTTTCGGTGGCATGGCTACCCCGCTCTAAAACAAGCAGCGCTTAAATTGTTATCCCTTCGACTCTGCTATAATCAGGGCTGACTTTCAACCCAGGAGGGCCTAGTGGGACGAGGAAGACCGGGGGAAACCCAGACTTTGGTAAATCACTCAGCTTTCGGACTGAGCGCAACGAGCCTCTGAGTGCACTGATCACCATTCGCGTGTCTGAACGATTTCGCGATCGCATTAAACAAGACCCAAATTGGGCAGAAAAAGCGCGCCAAGTCCTAGCGGAAGCCTTCGGGATTGACTACGAACCGTTCCCCAAACCTTCAGAACAGTCTGACGTTTAGAACCGGGACTACCCGTTCTTTTCTCCATTGCGATTCTACAATTGCGATCGCCAACCGTTATCAACCCACAAGCCTGGGTTTTCTAAAAACACGAGGCAGAAACCGCATTTCGGTTGGCGGTGGCTATCGTAAAGATGCGGGCATTTCATTAATAATCGTCACGGTTCCCACCTCAGCCCAGCCTACATTTTCCCCTAAAAAGTCTCGGAATAATTCGGCTCGTTCCCGGCTCAAAAAAGAAGCAACCTGAATGGCTTCCTGATTGTTATCTTTGCGAAGCATCGGATAGGCATCTCGACAGAATCGCGCTCTCACTTGTTGCAAATTCCTCTCACTTTTTTCCAGGAAAACGGGATAAAATCGTACCGGATAGGCATTCGGCTCAGCGGGAGGGAGATCGCCGCAGCTAGATTGGGGATAAACAGCCGTTTTGAACGGATTGAGAGGTTCGGCAGGCAGTTCGGAAGCGGGGGGTGACTGCGTTGAAGAACTGACGGAATTGAAAGGAGTGGACAGGGAGGGGGTCTGATTGGCACTGAGCCAATGGTTGAATCCAAACCCGGCTAATCCACAGATCACTGTTGCCACTCCAGCGCTCAGTCCCCATTGCCACACCCCGAACCGATGGGGCGATCGCAGAGGGAGTTGTGTTGCGACAGAAGTGGGTGTAGTATCCAGTCGATTTCCTTGGAAAGACGGGGGTAAAGGCGATTCAATCACCCTGGGGGATACCGGGGTCACAGGGGTAGGATTGAGCGCTGCGGACATCTGCCCCAGATTGCTATAGCGCTGTTCGGGATGGTGAGCGATCGCCCGATTTAGAACTTCTGCAAGGCGATCGTTCACCATACAATAGTCTTCCCACTTCCAAGTTCCGTCAGGATTTTTTAACAACTCCGGCGCTTTCCCCGTCAGCAATACCAGCATTGTCACTCCCAGAGCGTAGATATCACTCCCTGGGGTGACTAAGCCGGTTTTTTGGCGTTCCGGTGCGAGATACGCCTCTGGAACGACAACATCGGGCGATCGCACAAACCGCGCCTGTTGCAAGTCAGCATCTTGTACCAACGTCTCCAACGCAATAGAACCCTGCACTTCTGTGCCATTCTGCATCAGTTGAGAAAGCACTTGTTGCAAAATCACTATTACTTCATCTTCCAAAAACCGTCCCCCCGGACGTTGTGCTAATAATTGGCGGTAACTTTGAGAGCCCCCATTCATATTCATAGCCGTTCACCTGAGCAAAATGAGTGGAAAAAGTTTATTCCATTGTTCGGATAATGTCCGCCAGTTCCCGAGATTTAATAATAGAACTCAGCGGAGAATTGCTTTGAGTAAGCCGGACAGTCTGACTCAACTGCCGAGCTTGATGCAAGTAGTCCATTTCCCCACAATTTTGATAGTCTTTCATCGGGGTAATGCGATGATTGTAGTAATAACAGCAATAGCTCAATACTAATTGAAAGACCTTTAAATCCAGGGGTTCAAATCCTTCCCCATTTCCATCTCGGACCATTTTCCAAATATCATCCGCATCAAAGGGAGGAATTTGCTCTAAATAAGTGAATTTTTTGGCAATTCCCCGGATGAGTTTTTCAAAAGTGGCCTTGGGTTTTTCGGGAGGGGGATTATAAATGCGATCGCCAATATGTATCTCTCCACCCTGACTGTTGTACATTTTTCCACCCTGAGTGGTGTACACCGTTTCCCCTTCCACTTGATACGTCGTCGAACCTTGTTGGTTATAAACTGGATTTTGATAAGTTGTTGACCCTTGATTATTCGTCGTATAAGTATCTTGACTGTTGGTATTATGAATTGCTCCTCCAGAGATCGCTACATTGCCGCTTCCCTCCACCCCAATCACATCTCGACCCGCTTGCACCACTTGCCGAATTTTTTGTGCCGCCTCATCCTTCACCGCATCCCATCCTCCCGGCGGCAATCCTTTTCCTCCCCGCAGCAAGGCGATCGCCACCGCAAAATCCTCATTAGAAATATCAAAATTTGGGGTTTGAGTGATACCAAATTCACTCGCTGCACTATCGGGAACCGTTTTGGCTAGATAGTTCATCAAATTAGAAAGACGCACCACGGTATCATCTGGGGAATTTCCTGCTCCTTGCAAAGCTTGAATCAGATGGTAAGTGTAGATACTCATCAAATTATCCTTTCTCATCCAAGACTTTTCATTCCCCGTACAAGAGGTAAAGATGGCTCGTCCTTTGCCTTGAGAAAGCGCATGAATTAAACTTTTTGCCGTAGCAGTTTCCGCAAATCTCCCGGGAATTTTCACGGCGATCGGCTCCCCTTTCGTCGCCGCCATTCCCTGAGCATGGCAACAGTCAATCACCACCAACACTCGCTGAGATTCAATCTGCTGAATGGCTTTCGTAAAGACCTCCGCCGCCAACGCAGACCCCGCAAATTCCTCCTTTTTTGAATCAGTATCATGAGGAATCAGATAGTAATTCCCGGTGTCTTTATCCAGCCACCCATGACCGGAATAATAAATCAAAACCGTACAATTGGGATTTTGATGCGCCTTGTTTTTCAGCCAACTTAAACTATCTAAAATGTTAGTCCGCGTCGCAGTTTTATCATGCAATAACTGGATATTCTCTTCAGGATATCCACAGAGTTCCGGTGCAATCAAAATTTGATACAGCGCTTGAATATCTTTCACAGTCACCGGCAAAGACCAGCTTTTGTCCTTGCATTCTCCCACCCCAATCAACAAAGCATAGCCATCATCAAAGGTAGTAACCATCTCTCTCCCTCCCCGGTTTTACTTCGATTTATTCTAGCAAATTCTGACGCATTTCATTAACAGATTGAGTTCGGATAAATCCAGGTTTCCGCTGCCGCACCTGCTGCCGAATCGTATGAGCCGTATTTCGGGCCGAACTTTCCTGGACTTTATCAAAATTAAAGGTTTGATTTTCAGCCACAATTCTGTGGTCTTCTAAGACAGGGAATTTAATGCTCTGGCTATCAGTGGTAGTAATTTCAATAACTTCATACGATATTTCTTTGTAGACCGATGCTTTAGACATATTTGACAACTCTTGAGTCTTGACCGAAACAATGCTATCGTAGAGATATTCACAGGTTTCATCCCGCAAAGAAAATCCGGTTATAAAATTCCATGTGCATCGATAATACGCAATAAAATTTTGACAAGGATAAATAGCTATAAAATTATAAATGCTGTATTTATACTCATCATCAAGTCCTTTTTCCACAAAATAATTGTTATACCCCACTATGCTCATAAGCAGACCCCAATTTCCGAAATTTGCTTCATTGAGTTGTTCACTAACCCCACTAATTAATACAATCGGTTGAGCATCAAGGATATTTCCTACTTCTTGTCCGGTTGTCTCTAAAAGTCTCAGTTCGGCTTTTCCCTTTTTGACTAAATTTTCTCTATCCATGAGTAACCATTGAAGAATCTCCTCATCTGTAGCTGTAGGTTTTGGTAGGTTGGGAGGGCGCTCTACGGTATAAAAAGCTACAATTAAACCGACAATTAATAAAAGTATTGCCCATATAAATTGTTGAAATAACGCTAAAATTAAAAGAATGGCTATCAACCCATAAATATAACGTCCTTCTTTTGTGGGCCACCGTTTTTCCTTGATAGATAGGATGAAGTCATCCAGGGCTTTTTGACCTAATTGTTCTTGTTCTTTGGGTGCAGTCCGGCGTTTTCTGAGACATTCAAAATATTCACGAATTAACGCTCTATCCGGTTCTGAGGAAACCACTGCTGGTTTGGCAGCAGGCATCGTGGTGGGATAGGAAGGGGGTGCTGCGGCGTAACCAGGCGATGGTGGAGGCGGTGCGGGAACGGGTTGAGGCGTCGTGGGTGGTGCGGGTTGGGAGGCGGGGGTGGTTTTGCTTCCTTCTGGGGTAGCAATGAGATGAATTCCACTGCCTAAACTCACTCTTTTTTGGGCAACCAACGGATAATCGCTAATCGGTTGATTATCAATCAATGTGCCGGTACTACTCCCTAAATCATAGATATGCCAGGTTTTACTAAATTGGTCAAAACTAAACTTGAGATGCCAGGGGGAAACCTGGGGGTCTGTCAAGCGAATCTCACAGTCAGAAGCACTCCCGATCGCATATTCCCGATTCGGTTTCAGGGTATAGGTATGACCCGTATGTTCTATCAACAGTTTGAGTTCGCTCATGGCTATAATTCCGGTTAAATGTATGAATCAACAGGGAAGCAAAAGGGTTGCCCCAGAACAAGTTTCCCCAGGTTTCGTCGAGGGGAGTGTTCACACCAATCAAAGCCCGGTGTACCGTCGTGCTGAAACCAGGAATAATTTAAAATCTTAGGCTGATTATCCCATAGTTTTTGCGTTGGTAACCTATCCTTTTGTAAATTTTTATGTTGAATTTTAAATGTAATTTGCACTACATTTTTTGGTGGGTGGGGATGAGCCGGTTTCCGAGGCGATCGCACCCCAAGCACCAGCAATCTGGTTGCCTCCTCTACCTTAATATGAGTCCCTAAACGTCGGGTCCCAAATGGGAGTAGGAGGGTCAACTCGGGACTCAAAGGTCATCATAATGGATAGGCGGTCTGTGGCATCCTTGGGAATCACAGGAATCTCGTAGGAGTGGTCTTTTCCAATTAGGAAGCAGAGGGCAGAATTAGGTTTTGCGGCGTAAACAGTTTGGGGTTTGTCAGGAGCATTGAGAGAGCGAACTCGTAAATCCCAAGGACGTTCTGGAGTATGAGGTACTTGCAAGATCCAATGAAGTTGAACCCTGACTTTGCCGTCACTGGGGGAATTTTTTCCCGGGAACAGGCGATCGCCCGGACGGAGGCGATCGCAAGTTAATGTTCGCCGCGTTATCAGGGGGATTCCGGTGAGTTGAGCAATTTTCTTTTTGAGGGCGGGGTTTTGAAGTTGCCAAACCAGTTCTTTGACGATTAAGGGACAGTCAGGATGGTGACTCCAGGCTAAAATATTACAGGTATCGTGACTATAATTTTCCTGAATTTGCCGAGTCCAAGGGGCAGCATCCAAGGCCAGAGCTAGGTCGGATAATTCGTTATCCGGCAAAATAGAAATCATTTGAAATGAAGAGTTTTTTGGGGTTAATTGGTAAGAAATTTTACCGGATAAATCCTTCAAGCATGGAGTCGAATTTTGGAGAGTTGGACCGGGATGATAGAGGGGAGTATCTGCAATTTTATGTTGTGGAATTAGGGGATAATTTTTACCCCAAATTGGGCGTTCAGTTTTCCGGGTAAGGTCAGAATACCATGCAAACCACTGGAGGTTATCCGGTAGAGTTTGAGTGAGTTCACAGGGTGATAAAGTTACTAAGGACTCGCTATGTTCTGTCACGATCATCAGTTCTCCCGGTAGTAAAGGTTGTTCGGAAATCAGCAGGGGGCGATCGCCAGATTGGGGAAGGGGGCGATAAATTTGGACTAAGGGAGCATGGAGTGGGTTATCTTCAAAAGGCATCCAGACTCCCCAAGCAATAATGGGGGTAGAATTAGGGGGTTGCTTGAGGGTTAAACCTCGATATTTTAAGAGTTGAAAAGCGGTCCTAGTGGTGCGGGGTCCGAGAAGAAAAAAGTTGTTTAATTGCGGTCCGGGTTCGCTCGATTTAATTTCTGTAGCACTGAAGAGTTGACGGAGGCGATCGAGTTCCAATTCCAGGCGATCGCCAGGATAAATATAAAGGGGTTGACGAATAATCATCATAGAACATTTAGGTTGCCATTGAATTTTTTACAGGAGGTAGCGCGTAAGGATCACTTTAACTCCATTTAAACCGCAAATAAACAGGCTATCTCCCCGGCTTTTCCGTCAGATTAGCGAGGAACGGATTAATAATTCAAAAGATTGGTGATGGCTTGTTCAAATTCGTCGCACTCACTCACGAGTTTTAAAACAACCCGCTCAAAGTAATTGGAATTAATGAGACTTATCTCCGCATTGTGCATAATTGAAAACACTTTTTGGCCGCTAATTTCTTCAAGACACCAAAATCCCAGCTTATATGAAGCATTTTTAACCAGCAAGTAGGTGGAAAATACCCCCGGAATTTCAGAATCCCTGTTAAATTTCAACCCGCTAGGCACGGAAAATTCCAGGGTATTCTCATAGCGGATAATAAAGAGAGTTTGCGTATTGCCTGAAGCGGCATTAAAGCGCAAAATTGCCCGACGGTCATTAATGTCATGAATCCGCCATTTGAGTTGGGTGCAATAGTTTTGAATGGTCGAGCGAAAGTTGGTCCCCGAAAACAGGTCAAGATTGATAGCCATACTGTCATTTATAAAAAGGTCAAGTCAAGATGGGGAGAAAGGGGATTACTCCCTTAACTGAGGAGTTGAGCCCAGCTTAATCCCTTGAATATTTGAGATTTAACCTCCCTAACTTTTTAAACTCCTATAATTTTCCTCAAGTACGGGAAATGGGGAGTTAATTAGGGGGTAAATTTCACCTAAAATATTCTGACTTGCCCATTGTATCAAGTTGATTTTAAAAACCTCTAAACTTGAAGCCAATTTGACAACAAGTTAAAGCCAATTTGACTGAAAGGGGGGTCACAGAGGCGATCGCCACGGTCCCCTGGGAATGAAGGGCTTGATTTTTTAGGGAGTCTGAGCTAAGGTGTGCGGTTGCAAAAGGGCGATCGAATGTTTCCCTAAAACGGCAGATTCCTCCACTTCCTCCATTCCCGGATTTCTGCAACCGGAAAAAATCACCCTTTCCCCTCTTTCCAAAATTCACAAAATCGGTGAAAATAGTATGATACCCTAATTAAATTAGAAGGCAGAGGAGATTTAAACCTAAGTAAACCCTATTTAAAACACCATTTATCAATTACATCTGAATTAGAGGCTGAACGTCGTTTTTACTAACTTGTAGGACTTTTATGTATCAACCCACTCTGCCGGAAAGAAATCTTCATCCTGTTCCGCTGAGTTCAGAACAGCGAAGACGGTTACAGGATAAATTCCTCAAAGACTATGGCAATAAAATTACTAACCTTGTACAAGAGTGGCGTAGAGAATCGGCTAGTTTGGGAGATGCGCCAACAGAAGCGGAGGTCAAACGAATTTTGGAAGATACGGCTTCAACCTGCGAATATTGGTTGATTGATGGGTTATGTCGCCTCTTGCTGAATCGTCCTTATCGGGACTACAGTCATCAAAATGTCCCTCGGGAATTGAAACAGGAGATCGCCCAAAAATTAGCGCAGTTCAAGCAGGGTCGAGGCATTGCTTGGGGGAAATTTAATAAAGTTTGGGTTGAAAAACTCAATGATTTATTTCCTCCCAGTTCAGAAACGATTAGAAAGTTTCTCAACCTCGATTACGAGACTTGTGAACATTGGGTGGTTAATGGGTTATCTCAGATTTTTCTGGACTGTCTCTATGAAGAATGGATGCAGCAGTTTTTCTATCAAACGGATATCAATCCTCCCGGTTTAGAAAAAGATCCTGAGCAAAAAATGCCTCCGTTGGGGGATTGGAAATTGCCTGTAGAGTTCCCCTTGAGAACTTGGGAAGACGAAGCGCCGGAACTGTCTAATTTCTATGGACGCCAAGAAGAATTAGGCAATTTGGCGCAGTGGATTGTGAGCGATCGCGCTCGATTAGTGGTGTTGCTCGGATTGGGTGGAATGGGTAAAACTTATTTATCAATCCGTTGCGCTCAAATGATTCAACATGATTTTGACCGAATAAAATGGATTTCCCTGCGCCATGCTCCTCCCCTACTCGAACTCCTAGGAAATGTCATCCAATGTCTGTCCCCTCAATTTGCTGTTAATTTACCCGAAACCTCCTTAGAGGCCATTAATCGGCTGATGGAGGGTTTGCGATCGCACCGATGTCTACTCATTTTGGATGAATGGGAAACCCTATTAGCGAGTGGCGAATTAGCCGGACAATACCGAAATGGATATAAGGACTACGGTGAACTAATTCGCCAAATCAGCAGGGAACCCCATCAAAGTTGTTTACTCCTGACCAGTCGGGAACCATCCCAGTCTATGCCTTATTTAGAACAAGAAAATTTGACGACTCATCTGTTCACTGTTCAAGGATTAGAACCCGCAGCGGCCCGCCAAATTTTACAAGATAACCAACTCAAAAATCCCGAGGATTGGCACAAATTAATTGAACTGTATCGGGCTAATCCTTTGGCTTTGATGACAATTGGTCCACTCATAAAATATTATTTTAACGGAAAAGTCTCTACTTTTATTCAAAAAAATACCGTGGTGGTCGATGATGCCTTGCAGGAGGTGTTGAAACAACAGTGGGAAACTGTGTCCGAGGGAGAACAACAAATCATGTACGGGTTAGCAATCGCCAGAAAACCCATTTCCGTGGCTGCATTAAAACCCCAGATATTATCAACCTTTTCTGAATCAGAATGGCTCCAAATTATCACATCCCTGAGTCGGCGATCGCTTCTGGAGATTAGCACAATGGAGGATGAAGCGCACTTTAGCCTCCAACCAGCGGTGATGAAATATATCACGAAAGACTTAATCGACAGAGTTTGCCAAGAAATAAGTACAGTAATTCACACTCAAAACCTAGAGATATTTGACCGACTTCGCACCCATCAAATCGCTATAAATTATGCTTTAAGTTCGGAAATCCACTCTCTTCAAACGCGAGTCATTCTCACTCCCATCAAAGAGAAACTTGTGATGAAATGGAGAAGCGATCGCCGGTTAGGGGTTTATCTTACTCAGATGCTCGTCATGCTGGCTGGAAAATCCGCCCTAGAAGTGGGATATGTCGCCGAAAATCTTCAGAATTTGCTCAAGCTCTTGCCTAAGTCTGAGGGCTAAAGCTATGATAGGCTTAACGGATTTCAAATCCCTCCAAAACCTGAAATAAAAGGGCGTGTGAACCATGAGCGATCGCCACGGATTAACCGTTTCACCAGAGTGGGTAAGCTACTGCATTAATCCCCAATGCCAACAGCGACAAAACCCGGAGATGGGGAAAGTTTGTCAAAGCTGTGGTACACCCTTGTTTGTCTGCGATCGCTATCGCCTCATCTCTCCTCTACGACCCCTGAATCAACCCACCTCCACGGAACTATTTGAAGTCGAGGATTGGGGGGATAACGCTGAAGCGTGCAACCCCCTGAAAGTTTTAAAAGTCCTCAAACCCACCGATAACCGGGCATTAATTCGCCTGTTTGAGCAAGAAGCGCGGGTTTTAACTGCCCTCAAACATCCCCAACTTCCCACCGTTGAACCCTATAGTCCCTTTCTGGTTACCTTAAACTCAGGAACCATTCTCCGATGTTTAGTTCAGCAGAAAATTGATGGCGTAAATTTAGAGCAGTGGATCACCCAACATGGCCCAATTTCTCACCATCAGGCTTTAGAGATTTTACGTCAATTAGCAGAAATTTTAAAATTTGTTCATAGCAAAGGCTTTTTTCATCGAGATATTAAACCCGCTAATATTATGCGTCGTCCCAATGGTAAACTGGTTTTAATTGATTTTGGAACCGCCCGGGAAGTCACCGCCAGCTTAGTCGAAAAACGAGAACAGCAAACCGTCACCCGCGTGATTTCCGAAGGATATACCGCACCAGAGCAACGGCAAGGAAAAGGACTTCCCAAATCGGATTTATTTGCCCTAGGACGCACGATGGTTTATTTACTAACCGGCAGGTCACCCCTAGAATTTGAGGACCCAGAAACGGGAGAATTAGTCGGCTGGCAAGGCGGTTGTCCCAATTTGAATCCCGCTTTAGCATCGGCGATTAATCAGTTAATTCACCCCATCTCTTCTCAGCGCACTCGCAATCCTGAACGGCTGTTAAACCAGTTAGATGAGATTGAGATAAAACCTCAAAACAACTTAAACTCAACTCTCGGTAATTTCTTTTTTATTCCAAAATTATCAATCTTTATACAAAAAATTAACTCTTTAAAAGGAAAGAGTGCAATTAAGTATAACCCACTAAAATTAAATTGGGGCGTTTTATCTGTTGTAGTGTTCATTTTGTTTTATTTGAATTTACCTCAGTTAAGTTTTAAGACCAACAATGCAGCCTCAGACTACTACCAATCTGGAGATTTTAATAAGGCAAAATTGTATATAAATTTAACATTACTTTTAAATTCCAAATTATGCGAAGCTCATTATATCAAAGGCTTGATTAGTGACGCCGAGCAAAATTTTACCGTTGCCCGTCGCTACTACGAAATGGCAATGCCTTGTGTTCCGGACAAAGTGAACAACAATTTGGGTCGATTAGATATTTTAGAAGGACAGCCTTCTTCTGCTATTACCAGGCTTCAAAAAGGGTTGCAGCTAGTCAAAGATCTGGAGTTAAAGTCCATCTTGCACAAAAATATGGGCTGGGCCTTGGTGGAAATAGGAGAGCAAAAAGAGGCTCATAGCCACCTGAGTGAAGCGATCCATTTAGCTCCTTCACGCGCTTCCGCTTACTGCTTATTAGCACAACTGCTAGAAGCTGGAGGAAACTCCTCCTACGCATTAGGAGCCTGGAGAAGTTGTATTAAAAATGCTCCAAATGACAAACATCTGCCGGAGGTAGACCAATGGATCCACCAGGCGCTCCTGCGCTTAGGGCCTCAAGCAGAAGATGATCTTGACCAATTATAAATTTTACTTATTAAATATAAGTAAAATTTGATATTTTTTAAATAGCTTAAAACTCCAAAAAATTTCAAAAACTCAGTTATTTCGGTGAGGGGATGCAGAACCTCAAGCTGAGCACTTTAGTTCTGCACCCCCTTGTCCTAATCGAAATAACCAGGATTCACAAATGGACAAGAAGTTTATCTCCTTAATAGTAGAGATTGTAGTTATTCCCTTGGCGCTCGCCAACTTACTCAACGCCACTTATTTGCAAACCCAGACAAACTCGGCAGTAGCAGCTTCTGAGAGTGGCTTAGGGGAAATGATTCAGTCCCAGGGTAACAAGTGCGAAGGCCCCAAAACGCCCCCTGCTGGCAACTGACGTAGATCCAGGATGCATTCCCGCTGAGGATGGGACTCCAAGGGTCAATCCCGAGTGGGACAGCGTTCTCTCAATTTAGGATAGATGATTTATGAGGCTGTTTTTGATGCACAATAGAAAAACAGCCCATTTTTCATTAAAACTCGTATGGATGACTGGCTACGCAAACAGATTGAAGAGGTGTGCCTACACCCGACAGGCAGCCTGCTGCGACAGCAAGGTATGAATCGGCTGCTGATTAAACTCCAGCAACTGCCCGGACTGTATAAATCCTATCATTTGGATGATTTAGAGGCTCTCAATGAAACTTGGGAACGGGTGAGTAAAAATATTTGTGAAAATTTTCAACAGATGGGAGATTCTTTAGAAGAGAGTTTAACAAAATGGATTAATGCGGATTTGTATAAGCGTAGAAAGCGTTTTTTATCTCCTATTGTTGATCCGAATTGTATCAGTTTAGATCAGCCCCGAAATTTCAGTGAGGCTGGCGAGCAAAGAACGCGACTTGATATGCTGGCGTCAGAGGGTTTTGAGGCTCCTTTTTTAGATGAAATCGAGTCTCAAATACAACAAGCTCAAGAACGTAAGTTCAAACGAATTGCTTTACGTCTAAAGGATTATATAGACCAAGATCCACTCGGGCGATTGCAAGGCTGTCATCCCGATACCTATCCCAAGTGCACCTGCCAAGCACTTAGTCAAAGACGGGGATTAAAAGAACCCCCAGACGAATTTCACGAGATTGCCAGCGATTGGAATATGCCGATTTCAACTCTCACTAATCATTGGTATGGCCGATGCAGAACGTTACTCAAAAAAATTGCCAAAGAGCTAGGATACGAAAAGGATAAACTATCATGAAACCCACGCCTATTTCCTCCTTAACAATCCCATTAGGTCGAAGTGCTCATCGTGTTGCTAGAGAGTTTGCCGTTGAACAAGAAACCCCTCAGAAAGGAAAACAAGTTTATCTCAATACTCTAGCTGTATATGCCCTACACAATTACTTTAATTGGCTGCAAATTGACAATTCCCTTAATGAAAGTGATAGTTGGAATCCTGGGATACAGGCTTTCTATAATGTTGCGGATTTAGTGATACCTGGTTTGGGTAAAATAGAATGTTGTCCCTTATTGCCTGGACAAGCTGTCATTGATCTTAGTCAATATGTTCAGGAAACTAGAATTTGTTATGTAGCTGTTCAATTTGAATTACGCCTCAATGAAGCTATACTACTGGGATTTTTTCCGGCAATCAATATAGCTGAGTTTGGAATCAAGCTATCCCTTACAGATATTCAACCCCTTGATGATTTAATTGTTTTTCTTCACGGATTGCAACAAGCTGATAATATAGTGGAAAATACCTCCGAGGGAAAGCCTACAGAGGCTGTCAATCGCTCTTCTAAAAGAGAGGAGCGGAATATTACAAATCTCTTGAAATGGCGCTTAAATGACTTAGTTGAAGCGATTGATGAGGGATGGCAGACGATTGATGAACTGTTTGGAATGCGATCGCCTGCGTTTCTTGGGGATTTAAGCAGTTACGCCAAAGATGTCAAACCGGGACCGGATTTCCCGACGATTCAACAGGGAAAATCGATTATTTTGGGAACGACGTCTTTAGCGCTATTGGTGAAGCTTTCCCAGGAATCTGAGGGGAGAATTGATATTTTAGTGCGAGTTTTTCCGATTCAAGAGTCAACGGATTTGCCTGAGCCACTCAAATTGATGGTTTTGAATGAAGAGGGAGATATTTTGGAGGAATTAACCGCAGGACGGGGTAACAATTGCCTTGAACAACCCTTAAGTGGGGAACCGGGGGAGGGGTTTGTCATTAAGCTGGAATGGGGAGAAGTCAGTGCTACGGAAAGTTTTATAATCTAAGGTTTTCTGGACTTAATTCTCGGGGGGTGGGAGGAAAAGCAATGGAAAATTTAATCCAATTTAGATTTGAATCAGGCAGCTTTGAAACGGGGTTTAGGGTTCGGATTTCTTTTTCTCAAAAAACGGTAATTCTTGTCAATTTAACCCCGAATACAATACTTCCCCAGATGTATCGGAATTGGGAGATTTTATATTTAGAAAAGGGCGATCGCTTTCAGTTGGCGCAGAGTTATCAAGCGCTCATCGGTTGCTTTCAGGACTGGTTAAAAGGTGAGGGTGATGTCCAAAAGTTGCGGGAAACAATCCTGCTGGAATTAACCGATCGCCCGCCCGAAATTCGGCTGTTGATTCAAACTGGCGATCGCCTTCTTCGACAACTGCCTTGGCAGGAGTGGGATATTTTTCGTGAGAACTATCCCCAGGCAGAATTTGCCCTCACTTTAACCGAGTATAGTCCCCTGCCGGATTTTGATGATACGCCGGTTAGAAGTCGGGTGAGGATTTTAGCTGTGGTTGGCGATCGCCCTCACTCAGAAACCTTGTCTACCCTCGGAACTCTCAAATCCTTATCCGATGCGGAACATCTGATTTTAAAATCCTCTCAACCCCAGCAGCTATATCTCCAACTCCAGGATACAACGGGTTGGGATATATTGTTTATTGGGAATCAGGATTTAATTCAAAAATTGAATATTTCCGATTTTAAAAAAGCCCTGGAAATTGCCTGCGATCGCGGCTTAAAACTCGCCATCTTTAATGATGGATTAGATCTAGCCGAATTGCTGTCAAACTTAGTCAATCCCCCGCTTATCGTAGTTTTTAAACAGGCACTCTTAGAACAGTTTGCCGCTAAATTTTGTTCGGCCTTTTTGACCGCTTTTGCTAAAGGTAAATTATTATACCCAGCGGTGCGAGAGGGTCGAGAAAGTTTGGAATTTTGTGAACAAAAATTTCCCGGAATTATGGGCTTACCCATCCTCTGTCAACATCCCCTCAAACCCGCCCTAACTTGGCGAGGCATCCTGGGAAAACCGCCGGTTGATACTCCTCAAACCCGAGAGGAATATCAAACCCGGAAAACGTTACTCCAGAAAGTTAAAAACTACTGGATTCAAGGAATTTTAGAAAACTCTTTGCAACAGCAACTTTTCCTGACCCCGGGACTACAACAGTATCCCCGTGTAAAATCGGTGGAAAGACTTGGGGAAAACCCAGACCAAACAGAACTTATTCTCCCGGAAAATACCCGAATGATTCAGTATTTTGACCGACTGAAAACCCCGAGAATTCTGCTTATTTTGGGAGAACCCGGTTCGGGAAAAACCGTGAGTTTGCTGGAATTCGCTCGGGATGCGATCGCCCGAGGAGAAAGAGACTATACTCAACCGATTCCCCTAGTTTTCACTCTGTCCTCATGGGGACTGAAAACCCTGCCAATTCAGGACTGGATTATACAGGAAGGAACGGTAAATTATGAAGTTTCCCCCAGTTGGATCAAATTTAGCCTTGAAAAAGGGCGCTTGTTATTACTACTAGATGGTTTAGATGAAGTCAAATCAGAAATGCGAAAGGTCTGTTTAACCGCTTTAAATGCCTTCATCAAGCAATACCCTCTAACAGAAATCGTCCTCACCAGTCGTCGAGAAGACTATGAAGCAATCCAGTTGCAATTTAATTTTAAATCCGCAATTTATTTGCAGCCTTTAAATTTAACACAAATTGCCGAATATATAGCTTATTTAGGGAAAATCCACGATATAGATATTGCCGCATTCCAATCCGATCCCCTGTTGGTGGAATTGGCAAAAACCCCTTTAATGTTGAATATTATCGCTGTTGTTTGTCAGGGAAATTACCTTGAAAATGGAGTAAAATCAGGGTCTTTAGAAGCTCGTCGGCGCTGGCTATTTGATGCGTATATTAACGAGATGTGGTATCGTCACCCCCCAGAAAAAAGACCGTATCATAAAGAAACAATGCTCCAATGGTTGAGTTGGCTGGCACAGTTGATGCACCAGGAATCCCAAACCCTATTTTTTCTGGACCGCTTGCAACCCAAATGGTTAGAGTCACGCCTCCAAAAACAGATTACCTGGGGGGTAGGACTCCTATTTGGACTGATTGGCGGGACGATTGTGGGGATGGTTCTCTGGTTAACAGTGGGTTTTTTCTTGGAGCCATTTTGGGGAATGATCATTAGTTTAATCTTTGTAGTAATTTTTGGTTTACCGTTGGGAATTTGGGCGACCCTGACGGTGGGACAAGAGAAAAAAATTCAACCTGTAGAAACCCTGAATTGGTCCTGGGATGCAGTCAAAAAAGCCTTGACCCTGGGGTTAGGTTTAGGGGTAATCACTTGGATGATTTCTAGGATGATTGGGTTTGTAATCGTGGCGCCTTTAATTGTGCTGGTTTATGAACTCAAAGGGGGGAATCTGGACTCCAAACAATTTCCCAATCAAGGGATTTGGCAGTCTTTGAAAAATGCAGCAATTTTAGCGGCGATCGCAGCGGCAGTCTTGGGGTTCACTGCCGGATTGATGAGCGAACAAATCCTCACCCTGATTATCGGACCCGCATCTGCCTCTGCGAGATTGGGGACAGCTTGGATGCAAGAATTTACAGTTCGTGCTATCCTTTCAGGAATCCTCGTCGGCTTATTTTATGGACTGAACCAAGCGGGGACTGCCTGCATTCAACATTTGACTATGCGGGTGTTATTGTATTGGAATGGCTCGATTCCTTGGAACTATACCCGCTTTCTCGATTATGCTAGAAAACTTATTTTTTTACAAAGAGTGGGAGGGGGTTATATTTTTATTCATCGGCTTTTCTTGGAACATTTGGCGATGGTATCTAAACCTAAATTATAGAGTTTTACTCCCTGAATAATTGCCATGACTAAAATCGCGATTTTCACCATTGGTCAAGGAGATTTTAAGACTGGGTTTCCTATGGGACTGGAAATTAGGGAAGAAGGAGGCAATCCTCTGTCCGAAGTGATGGGGAAGTTGCCTCCATCATCTAGGATTCCTGAGCTTTACCAAATTTGGCAGTGCGCTTTTATAAATATAAAATTTGTCACTTCGAGAATGGATGTGCCTAAAGGGACAGCGAAGGTGGCGGTTCCTCCCACGAAAGAACCGCTAGAAAAATGCCAAACCTCTCAGGAGGAGTTAAAAAAATCATTTAAAGATTGGCTGAACTCAGAATCCAGAGAACTTCAAAAGATGCGTGAAACTTTTTTCACCCATCTCCCCGATCAATTTGAAGAGATTCGGGTCTTTATTCAAACGAGTGACCCCGGGCTGAAAAAACTCCCCTGGAATGAATGGGATATTTTTGAGCGATATACTTATGCAGAAATTGCCTTAGTGCCGCCCGAATATAGTCGCATCAATCTGGCCCCGGATGCGATCGCCCGTGAACAAGTGAGAATTTTAGCCATCCTCAGCACAGCCGAGGATCTAAATCTTAAAGAAGAGAAACAAAAACTGGAAGGATTGCCTCATGCGGAAACTTTCTTTCCCAATCCTCATGAACCGGCTGAAATATATGATGCACTACAACATGAAATGGGATGGGATATTCTCTTTTTTGCGGGACATAGTTCCAGTTCCAAAATGGGAGAAACCGGCGAATTTTTTATTAGGCGTGACTATGGATTAAGCATTAATTCTTTGAAAATATCCCTCCGAAAAGCTCTAAGTCGCGGGCTACAATTGGCCATTTTTAATTCCTGTGATGGATTGGGTTTGGCCACAGAATTAGCAGGTTTAAATATTCCCCAAGTGATAGTGATGCGGGAACCTGTGCCGGGGGATTTTGCCGTGGCGTTTATTAAAAAGTTTCTTCAGGCTTTTTCTGAGGGCAAATCTTTATATGTTGCCCTGAAACAGGCCAAAGATAGTTTAGAATGCTGGAATAAAAAATATCCAGGGGTGTGTTGGTTACCGATTCTTTGCCAGAATCCCGCCCAACCCCCGTTCACCTGGCCAAAATTGCTGAAATTGCCAGAAACCAGGCCAGTTCTTGTATCCCCACTCCTCAAACCAACACCGATTTGGCAAGAAGTGAAGACGCTCACGGGACATTTGGCCGGGGTCAAATCGGTGGCGGTGAGTCCCGATGGCCGGATGATTGCCAGTGGCAGTTTTGACCAAACCATCAAACTTTGGGATTTGCACAGGGGGGAACTCAAAAAAACTTTGAAAGGACATACGGCAACGGTGACTTCAGTGCAGTTTAGTACCGAGGGAATTCTGGCGAGTGCCAGTTTCTTTCCCGATGGGACGATTAAACTTTGGGAGGTGGAAGGGGAACAGAATAAGGTCGAATTAAAAACCACCCTGCGAGGGAATGATTGGGTGGGTTTAGCGATTTGGAGTATCGCCTTTAATCGCGATGGCAAGTACATCGCCAGTGGTCACAATGTTGATAGTACGATTAAGGTGTGGGATATTCATCGAGAAAAAATTATTGCTACTTTGCGGGGTCATGTTTGGGCGGTTTCTCAGGTGATTTTTCATCCTAAAGATGGCTCAATTATTAGTAGTAGTTTGGATGGCACGATTAAAATTTGGGATCCGGAACAAGGACAACTGATTCATACCTTAGTTGGACCTTCGGGTTGGTTGAGTCCGGCGCAAGCTTGGTTTAGTCGCGATGTAGAAGTGTATAGTTTAGCCCTCAGTTCCGATGGAGAAATTTTGGCGAGTGGGGGTACAGAGGATGTGATTAAAATTTGGCGGTGGGGCGATCGCCAGTTGCAGCAGACCCTCAAAGGTCATTCAGATACCATCCAAGCGGTGGCAATCGCCCCCGATGGCAAAACCTTAGCTAGTGGAGGTCGAGATCATACCATTAGAATTTGGGATTTAACCACTGGAAAAACTCAGCAGACTCTTGGACATTCCGACTCGGTGAATTCGCTGGCATTTAGTCTGGATGGACAGACTTTAATCAGTGGGAGTCAAGACAAAACAATTAAAATTTGGCGGTGGTTTCCCCAGGGGTCATCGCCGCTGTAAACCCGTCTATTTAGGCCCCTTCCGCGAGCTTCTTGTCGCCCCAGGGGGGGAATCCGATAAAGTCACGGATTCACCAAGGACCCTGTTGAGGAGCCAGGAGCCTAATTTGCACGGAGTGCGATCGCCCCAAAAAACTCACTTCCCTTGCTATGAAGGCAGTTTCAGCAGAGTTTGTCCCAAATTCCCCCAACCTGCGGTTTGCTTTAGTAAAATAAGCATGACCTGTTGCCAAACCGAGCATCGGCCAATGCTGGTTGGCAATCCATCAGCCCACTTCTCAACGCCAAACCTCTGTATGCACTACCGATTGCCACAATTTAGCCGGAAATATTTTCTCATTAATGGCATTCAAAAGATAAACCCCATTCCGTGATAGCTTGCGTATTTGTCCCCAACTGTTCCCACACGCAAGAATTGCGCCCTCTTACTCCCCGAGCGATCGCAATTTTAGTCGGCAATAATCTGACTCTCAGAATTGTGCTGAACTTATCCCCACTGCAATCAGGGTTTCCCCACACTTTTTCGGTAGGCATACACCTTCTATGAAAAGCGACAAATTCGATTTAGTGCGCTCTAACGAACTCGAACCGCTGAACGGATCGCATCGCCCTTCAGCATCACTCAGCGACGATTTATTATTAATTCACTGGTTGGAAAAAAATCCCGACTACGTGGGGCTCGTCAAACGGTCCAGACGGCAAGGATGGTTTTGGAATTTATACTATTCCCTCAACCCTAAACCGCCCATTCTCTACGTCCTAGGCTTTCTCCAAGCCAACCCCCGGCATTTTGATGGCGAAGCCTTTGTCCCCAGAGATGTCCGCAGGGATTCGGAAATTACCGCCGATATTGTTTCCGGTGCCACCTTAATTAATGCTATCACAAACTTCCCCATTCTGTTGTTTGCCTTTAAAGGAATAGGAAATGTTTGGGTAGCTCCAGTCGCCAGTTTTGTCTTAAACCTCATTCTCCTGAATTGGACCAACCTAGCCGGAACTGCTACCGTCGGAAACCGACCCGGTAAAAAATATTGGGCGCAGGTCGGTTTTGCTGGATTTTTACTCATGAGTATTCTGCAATCTTTCGTGGCGGGAATTGGATCAGAATTAATTAACAACCGTCCCGCTTTAGGCTATAAACTCGCCGAAGAATTAATTGCCGAACATGACCGCAAAATTCGCCAAATAGAACCCAATACTGACGCCTACGAACGCACCTTTGCGCAATGTCAGGAAAACCTCCAACTTTTATCCCAAATTCCCCGCACCGATCCGCGTTGGGATTCCCTCTACGTGGAAACAAACGGGTCCGTAGCCGATCGCGAACGGGATTGGAGTCGCGTCCCGGCGGAAAATCTCCCCCTCTGTCAAAAAGCCGATCGCATCCGCAGCGAAACCTTTGCAGTGCGAGAAGAGTGGGAAGAAAAGCTGAAAATTCGCAGTGAACTGGGAAATGACCTGATTTTTCTCAACCGAGAATTACCCCTGGTTTTTAGTCGCTATTTTAACGAATATGGAGAAATCACCTCGGGGGTTGAAGAAGTCCGCCTCGCCTCTAGTAATTTCTTCGGAAATCTATGGGCCCTGAATTTTTCCCGGCTGGGATTTTCTTTATTCTTCTTTTTTCTCTCTACGATTACCAGTATCACCGCTTGTTACATTACCGTAGCTCATGCGCGGGGTAAAAACACCAAAATTTCTCATAATCCCGAGGTGGAAACAGCCGTAAGAGAATGGTTAGAAACCATTCGTCAAATGAACTTGAATCGCCACAGCCCCAACCCCTCTAAAGAAGAACGGTATGAGGAACGCTTGATTGCTCAATTTACCTCTCAATATCGGAAAACCGGGATTTGTGACTATCCGGTATTAGAAGGAATCGCCTATCGCGCTCATCAAGGTACTCTATTTTTACCGGAACAACAACAACTGATTTCTGATGAAATTGAGCGCACCTTGGAGGATATCTATAAAGCCGTTTCGGCTTTGGAATACAAGTTCTGCGATTTACAGAAATTTGTCTCCATGAGCGACCCGGAAATCATGCAAAAGACTTTAAAGGTAGAAATGCTGATGAAGTCCGACCTGAAGTTACTATTTAAAGCCCTGCATTATTTATTAGACAAGGCCCATAAATATGCGGTGTCTAATTACGGCCAATGGGAGTATTTAGAAAGTGATGATGCGGAAAAAGCCCAGAAATTAATCAAGCAGATTGTGAAAATCCGGAAGGCGCTGAACAAAGAAGCTCATGTTAACTGGGTGATGAGCAAACCGACCGAATTTGGACGGAGCCGAGCTTGTCACCGAGTCCGGCAAAAATTAGATCTATTACCGGGATATTGTTATGAGTTAGGCTACATTACTCAGCAAAAATTGCTGGATAAAGTTGTGGCGAATCGTGCTTCAGTGTAAGCTCGGGGTTTCGCTGTTTTGTCCGGATAGGTCGGTCGAGTTAATGTGGGTAACTCAACCGACTTTTTTGTAGTGAGAGAATTGTCCCAGAGGTGCGATCGCACCTGGAAAGGACTGAGATGGAATCCACTTGTTCCAGTTCCCTTGCCAGTTTAGGGACTGTCTGGATGAGGGGGATTTTCCCCAGTTATACCCTCGGGCGATCGCCCGGGAACGGTTTGAGTTAAATCCTTACAGCGCAAGCTGATTTCGCTCTCGTTCCCGCAAATCTCCCGGGAAACACTCCGACGGTATAACAGTCACTTTAAATACTTCCACATCCCCTCCCCAGTCCATAACCATCACCCCCTACAGTCAAAGTATCAACGGTTGTCAAGATTTCATTCACCAACCGACTTTTATGAAACGAATTCTTCAGTCTGTTGCAACTCTGTCTGCTTTGTCCGTTGTGATGATGATCCCTGCACTCCTCTCCAGCAGTGCCGCTCATGCCGAAGGGTTACAAACCCTCACCGGCAAGCAAGGAATGGCGGGTCACTATATCGGTGCAGGTTTCAGTGGTAACGTTCACAACTGGGAGGAGGGACAAGGCAGTGAAAGCTATGGCGGTAACGTCCAGGGTCGTTATCAAGTTCCTAATTCTGCCTTATCTGTGCGGGGATCGGCCTTGATTAATAATAATGCGGCAGCATTGGTGCCGATGTTATCTCTCGATGTACCCGTTACGAATAACGCCAACTTATACTTAGGAGGCGGTTATTCCTTCATCACCGAACGCGGACAACAAACGGCTCTGGGTAACCAAGATGCCTTAACGGTTGCCACGGGAGTGGAGGCAATCGTTAAGGAAAACATTGTTCTGTTTGGGGATGCTAAAGTCGCGTTTGATGCTTATCGCAATACGGATGAAGCTGCCTTTAGTCTGTTGCTGGGTGCGGGCTATCGCTTCTAATTTTGCTAATTTTACCCGGATTTGGGTGGAGTGTGGTGTGGCACTCGGTTAAATTGTAAGTAAGAAAGAGCAGTGGGGCAGGTATAACCTGCCCCACTGTGCTTTTGTGGGCAATTTCATGAGTCCTAGGGCATTAGTATAGTATGGGTTATACTCAATCCCGTTGTCAAAGACTGACTTTACTCTTTAGCCTGGGCGTTAGGGGAATCCTAGCCTCTTGTGAGCCTTCCCCCTTGAGGGTGCGGGTTTTTGCTCTATCGGCAATGCCATTTTTCCTGTTTCTCATTTCTTCCTATGGGTAGAGGAAATTTTATTATTTTTGGTTAAAGATAAACTAATTGCTGAAAGTTTATTACGGATTTTGAGAGGTTTTTTTTAAAATTTAATGCACAGATTTTTATTGCTGGTCTCGGCCTGCTGATTTTTTATCTACATTCCAGGAGTCTAAGCTATGCCTGAAACTGAACCCAAGCCTGTTGATTTTTCAACGGCCAAAAAACCTGCCCATTCTCTTGAAGCAAAGGTGGATACAACGGCAGAAAATCCTAATCTGGACCCGAAACTTGCGCTCCCTAAAACGCAGGAGTTGCAGGAGAAACAGGAGGACGGGATTCCCCCGGGAGAAAGGATGATCCAGCAGGCTTGGATGCCCGGGGGTAGGTAACACCGAGATTAGCAAGGGAAAAGTTGTGGGAAGAATTCTGAGCGCAACTTGAGGGGATGGGAACCGGATTGGTCGGTTATTTGCCTCACCCCTAAATGGCTATTTTATCCTGAGCGATCGCTGAGTTGGATCACACCCATTTTCTAGGCGATCGCGGATTGTAGAAATATCTCAACTTTACTTTTGATTTACCACCATGAACGGACAACAAACCCCCACAACTCACGAACCGATTCAGTCATCGGAGGAAGTTGAAAAAGCCTTTCACGAATTGGGTCGAGCCTTTACAGTTTATTGGGCCTGGAAAGCGACGGGTTTGCTCGATCGCCAGCCTCCGGCAGCCAGATCCCCCGACACCTCCCACCGGACCCCACCGGACCATCTGGGGGATTCGGGTTAACTCGCCTTGATCCGCTCCAAACTGAACTCCCATCCCTCGGGACTCGCGGATGTTCAAATAATTGTTTCCTGCTCAGAGCCACCTCCTCTATCCTAGAGGGGGTGGCTCTGAGCGCTCCGATGGAGGGGCGTTGCTCTTGCAACTTGAACCTCAGTCTTCCCAAGATGAAGAGAATGTGTATAAAATGTAAATAAATATAACAGATTAACGTCAAAGCTGTCAAATTAGCTTATAACCATTCGCAAGGGTGTTAATCGAAGTCGAACAATAAAAGGTAAAAAAGTTCATAATAGAGGCAATTCAAGCCCCATACTGTTTGTCTTGACAACGAGACATTCCCAGGTGGGGTCTAGGCGGGTCTAAACAAATCATTTTCATGGGAAACTTCATCGAAAAAAAACGGTCCCTGACTACCCAGCTCACCGTCTCTGTCACGACCTTAACCCTTGTCGCGATGGCGACCATTACAGCGATCTCGATTTGGAGTCAGCAACAGACTCTGCGCAAACAACTCGAACAACAAGCCGATCAGTTGCTAGAGACAATCTCCATTAGTGTCGGTAATGCCGTCACGGGAGGGAACGAAAAGTTTCTGCAAACTCTCGTTGAGGAGAACCAGCGACGAGAAATTGCGCTTTCTACCCGCATTTATCAAACTGACGGACAAGTCATCGCCGAGGATTCTCCCCAGGAGCGTGTAGGCCCAGAAGTAGAACCTTTTGTGGGCCAACTGCTAGAGACAGAGCGAACTCTATTTCGTTGGCAGGATAACCGTTTGATTGCGGGGAAAGCAGTCATCGTAGAAGGTACTCCTGTTGCAGCTGTGCGGATTGAGCTTTCTAAGGCCCTGTTGGAGCGGAAAATGTTGGAGGCGATCGCGACGGGACTTGTAGCAATTCTGGTCACTGGATTTGTGGCCGTGATTGTGGCACGAAAACTCGCCCAGTCGATCACCGGACCTTTGTACCAGTTGGGTTCTGCCACGGAAGGGATTGCCGAAGGGGACTTCACCCAAACCATTGAAATTCCTGCCTATGAGGAAATCGGCCTGCTGACTCACTCGTTCAACACCATGAGCGATCGCCTGCGAGAGCTATTTGAAAACATGGCCGATCGCACTGCGGATCTGCATCAAAGCGAAGCTAAAAATGTGGCATTGCTCATGGCAATTCCCGATTTAATGTTTGGATTCAGCGAAGATGGCACTTTTATTGATTACAAAGGAGGAAGAGGCGATACCATCTTAAAACCCCAAGGGGAATTGTTACAAAAAAGCGTGGAATTAGTTTTTCCGCCCGAACTGGCCGATCTTTATTTAAAATACGTTAATAGCACCTTACAAACGCGGGAAATTCAGATTTTTGAATATGAGTGGTTTATCAACGGCAAGCGTCGCCATTTTGAAGCCCGATTTGCGGTTTGTGGGCAAGATGAAGTGCTGGCGATTGTTCGGGATATTACCGAAGGTAAATTAGCTCAATTTGAATTGCAACAAGCCAAGGAAGCCGCCGAAGCCGCCAATTATGCCAAAAGTGTCTTCCTCGCTAACATGAGTCACGAGCTGAGAACTCCACTTAATGCCATTATTGGTTATACGGATTTGTTGGAGGAAGAGGCGGAGGATTTGGGCTATCAAGATTTTATTTCCGACCTAGACAAAATCAGACAAGCCGGAAAAAATCTGATGGGAATTATCAGCGACGTTCTGGATATTTCTAAGCTAGAAGCGGGGAAAATGACGTTATGCTTAGAAACTTTTGATATTTCAACCTTGCTGTTAGAAGTGCAAACGACAGTTTTGCCCTTAGTCCAGAAAAATGGGAATAGCCTGGAAATCCAATGCCCGCGCAATATGGGTAGTATGTATGCCGATCGCACCAAGGTTAAGCAGGTGTTGTTAAATCTGCTCAGTAATGCGGCCAAATTTACGGAATCAGGGATGATTTCTATGTCCGTTAAAAAGATTAAAAAGGAAAAAACAGCGAAGGATGAACCCACTCAATCTCCCACCCCCTCTCCTGCTGAATCTCCCACAGAATCTGAGGAAGTAAACTCGACGGAATATGCAATTTTTCGCGTGAAAGATACGGGAATCGGAATCACCCCGGAACAGAAGCAGTATATTTTTAAGGCTTTTGCCCAAGCGGACCCCTCCACAACGCGCAAATATGGCGGGACGGGTTTGGGTTTGGCGATCGGTCAACGGTTTTGCAAGTTGATGGGGGGTAAGATTTTTGTGGACAGTCAGTCGGATAGTGGCTCAACCTTTACCGTCTGTCTCCCAGTGATTGTCAAACCTCCCAAGAATGTATCTTGGTCGGTAGAAAAGTATAATTAAGCTGAGGGGGTTCGGAGATAGAGCAAGGGCCTCTAGGGAAGAATTGCCCAGTCTTTGAGGGGAGAGGGCAATATTTGCTCGGAGGGGAAAAACCCAAATGTTTCGGGCTGTGCGATCGCCTTAGATACCCAGATCAGGTGCGGGTTTGAGTGCGATCGCCATCATCCCCATCTCGGCATCACCCCGAACTCTCCTGTGGATTTTACGGAGGGACCTTTACTCTAAGTTTCCTGGGGGAGTTCTCCCCCGAAAGTGGCACCGGATTTCGTTTCTATGGCAGAATTTTTAACATCTTCCTGGTGCAACGTTTCAGAATTGGTATGCAGAGTTTAACGCTTTTTTCAAGGAATTTAAAGCAAGAGCTTAAGTTTTTCTGAAAATTTTTCGGGGTCCTGAAAAAAAATCCGTAAAATTGCTGAGGGAGTGAGTGACTCGACATCGAGTCAAAGGGATTTGGTAGAATGATCGAGTCATTTAAGTATTTGGCATCGGATTGAGTTAGAAGGGGCAGCCAATCCGGTCGAACCCAGGGTAATCCGTGAGCATAACTACTCGCGATCGCCCCGAAGGTCGGAACCTGAAAGCTGACAGGAGCAAAGGTTGAGCATCTAGGGTATCGGTAACAGGCTCAGATAAATAGGACCAGAAAGCGGGTTGGGGGCCCACAGAACGTGACTCATGAGTAAAAATTTTGTGAAGAACCCCGGTTGTTTACCCCCGAGTAATAAATGGGGTTCCAGCCAATTCCCCTGGGACTGTTTGCTTCGTCCAAACCAGAGCGCCCTTTGCTGGGAAAAAACAGCGGTGGCTCTCAAGCGCTCATTGAGTGGCGATCGCCCATCTAGGCCCATTTGGATTCAGGGACTCTCAATCAACCGAAGGCGTAGCGCTCCCTTCAGGCATCGGTGGGCGAGCATTTCATAATACCATTGAGTTCTTAATCTACCATCGCTGTACAAACCCAAACCCTAACCTCATGTTCAAAACCGACTTAAGAACAATCGCGCCGGTAAGTGCGATCGCCACGGCGATCAATTGGGGTTGTCAATCCGTACCCGCATCGTCCCAAGACATCTCGCCATCCAGTTTCATCAGGGTCCCGAGGAGCGACGGCGATCGCCCGATTCTCCGGGATCGCATCAATACTCCCCACCCCCATATACTCCACCCCCAAAAGGTCCAAGCTCGACTCCCCCAGTTTGCAGAAACTGCCCAACTTGATAAAGTGGCTCGGGATCGACCTCAGGTCGAAATGCCGGAGTTATATCCCAGGCTAAAACATAGGTGAGTGGGATGGTTATCTTTAACAGGAAAAAAGGGCTTTCCCTTGCCAGTAAACTAGCGTTAGCCATGACCACGTTAGCAATCCTCACCGTGGGGAGCGTCACCGGGCTTTTCCTTCGCCGCACCCAACAAAACTTTCGCAGCGAACTCGAAAATCAAGCCGAGATCGTAGTGACGACCTTAGCGGTCACCACCGCTCATGCACTCCAGAACCAGCAGGCGGACTTTTTAGAAGAAATTCTAGAACAACTCGGCAGTGAGCAAATTTTGGTCGTTGGCCGCATCTATGGCGCAGATGGACGAATTGTGGCCGATATCTATAGCGATGATATTTGGCGTTACAATACCGAACCCGATGCCTTTGGCGTGATTTTGGTTAACAGTAAGCAGACCGTCTTTAAATGGGAACGCGATCGCCTGATTGCTGGGAAATCAGTCATCCGAGATGAGCAACTCCTAGGAGCCGTTAGTATTGGCCTCTCCACTGCCCAGCTCTGGGAAAAAATGGCAGCCGTTCGGAATCAAGGGGTCATCGCCGCCTTGAGCGCCTCCCTAGCGGGTACCCTCTTCGCCTTATTCCTGGCGCGTTCCATCACCCGACCTTTACAGGAAATGACCGCAGCGACTGAGCGCCTTGCCGAAGGGGACCTGGATCAAACCATCGTGGTGGGCAGCCATGACGAGCTTTTCCTGCTGGCGGAATCCTTTAATAGCATGACCGAGCAACTCAAAACCTCGATCGCCACCCTAGAGGAGCGTGCGGAAGCTCTGCACCAAAGTGAAGCCAAAAATCGCGCCCTTTTAGAGGCGATTCCCGACTTAATGTTGCAATTTAGTCAAGACGGGACTTTCATGGACTTTAAGGGGGGCAGGGGGGATACCCTGCTGCGACCGGCGGGAGACTTATTAACTCAAAATCTCGACAGTATTTTACCCCCAGGATTAGCCCGTCTGTATTTTAAATATGTCCAGATTGCCCTGGCAACCCATGATATTCAGGTATTTGAATATGATTGGTTTATTAATGAAACCCGCCGTTATTTTGAAGTCCGCATGGTGGTCAGCGGTCATCAACAAGTCTTAGCAATTATTCGGGATATTACGGCGAATAAATTAACTCAATTAGAATTAGAACAGGCCAAGGAAGCCGCTGAAGCGGCGAGTCATGCTAAAAGTATGTTTTTAGCCACCATGAGTCATGAGTTGCGAACACCCCTAAATGCGATTCTTGGGTATAGTGACCTGTTGCGAGATCAAGCTCAGGAAGACGGATTAGAGGAGTTTGTGTCGGATTTAGAGCAAATTCATCAGTCCGGTTTGAATTTACTCACAATTATTAGTGATATTCTGGATATTTCTAAAATTGAAGCGGGTCATACAAAGCTTTATTTAGAACGGTTTAATATGACGGCCCTGATTGCCGAAGTGCAAAGCAATACCCACTTATCAATTCTGAAAAATAGCAATCAACTAGAGGTAAAGTATGGGGATGAACTGGGGACGATGATTGGCGATCGCACCAAGGTTAAGCAGGTGCTGTTTAATCTGCTCAGTAATGCCGCCAAGTTTACCCACAATGGACAAATTACCTTTTCCGTAGAGCGGATTGAAGCCGTTACCGTCAATGGAGAACTGGACCCAAATCCCGATGCAGCAATCTTTGTATTTACCGTCACTGATACGGGGATTGGCATGACTCCAGAACAAATTGAGAAAATATTTCAGCCTTTCGTCCAAGCGGATGAGAAATATACCCGCAAATATGGGGGGACGGGTTTAGGGTTGGCGATCGGTCAGAATTTCTGTCAGATGATGGGGGGAAGTATTACCGTAGAAAGTCAACCCGGAGTAGGGTCTAGTTTCACCTGCCGCCTTCCCGCAGTAGTTCACAAACCCGAGGCGTCTTAGAGTTTTCGGGGCCGTTGGCCATCAAAAAAAAGAGGCACAGGAAAATAAAAGGGCAAATTATCAAACCGGCGATCGCCCACACTTGATTTACCTGCATCTCGCGCCGAGCTAAATTAGCATCATATCATATTTGCACGCGCACCCATACAGACCTAACCCCCTTTCCCCCCATCCTTTGCCCGGATGGGGCACAAGAGAAAGAACTGTTTTTTTAGGTTAATCAAACGGCCTTGATATTACAGGTTCGGGAACCCTATGAATGCGTACATCACCCGGGGCCGAGTAAATACTTGCTTTCCTCAAATGATCCCCTGGTAAAAAATTGATTTTTTCTGTGGTTTGTCCGTTATGCGGGTCAGGGGAAGTGGCCTCATTGAGGACTATTCCGATTTAAGCGATGCCATATCAATACAGAAGCGGTACTTGACATCAGACTTGAGCAGTCGCTCATAAGCTTCGTTGACCTTTTGGATGGGGATAACTTCAACATCAGCAGTGATGTTATGCTCGCCGCAAAAGTCCAGCATCTCCTGGGTTTCAGGGATGCCACCAATATTTGAGCCGGAGAGACGGCGGCGGCCCATGAGCAGGTTGAATGCTGAGATTTCCAGAGGCTTCTCAGGTGCGCCGACAAGGGTAATGTTCCCATCAGGGCGCAGTAGGTTGAGATAAGCGTTAATGTCGTGCTGGGCCGAGACCGTATCGAGGATGAAATCAAAGCTACCCGCCTGTTTCTGCATCTCGTCCGTATTGCGGGAGATGACTACTTCATCAGCACCGAGGCGGAGTGCGTCTTCCGTCTTGTTGGGTGAGGTGGTAAAGACAACGACCTGCGCACCGAAGGCATGAGCAAATTTCACACCCATGTGTCCCAATCCGCCAAGACCGACTACGCCAACTTTCTGGCCCTTGGTGACCCCCCAGTGACGCAGGGGCGAGTAGGTTGTGATTCCGGCGCACAGGAGTGGCGCGACTCCAGGGAGATCGAGGTTCGTGGGAACGCGCAGAACGAAGCGTTCATCCACGACAATGCTATCGGAGTAGCCCCCATAAGTAACACCTCCAAGGTGCTTGTCCGGGGAGTTGAAGGTAAGGGTCAGGTTTGAGCAAAACTGCTCAAGACCGTCTTGGCAATGGGGGCAGGTCCCGTCCGACTCGACCATGCAGCCGACCCCAGCGAGGTCGCCCGTCTTGTACTTCGTAACTGCCGAACCAACTTGGGTGACGCGGCCCACGATCTCATGACCGGGAACAATGGGATAGACTGTAGCCATGACGTTGCTCCACTCGTTGCGCACCGAATGGAGGTCGGAGTGGCAGATGCCGCAGTAGAGGATTTCAATCTGGACGTCATGTTCGGTGGGATCGCGCCTTGGGATAGTATCGGAGGCTAGGGGCGATGTTGCACTGGCAGCGGAATAAGCTTTTGTTTTGTACATAAATTGATGCTCCTTTTTGGGATTCCTGGACTTGAATGGCGTCGAGGTTGCGCTCCCCATTGTAAAGACTGAACAGGGAGGGGTTGCTCTATCAGTGGGATGGGATTTTTTTAAAGGAAGGGTAGCTTGGATACTATTTTGGTCTGTTTACCGCATTGGGGTCAAGTTAAATTGATTAGAAAATTCCGTTCGGGTCTGTCTGTGGCGAGGCGATCGCCTGTCTCAACCGCCGGAGTGGAGTCCCTCCAAAGTGCGACCCTTGGCATTGATTCGACTCTGGCACAAAGCTGTAAACGGATGACGGATTATGGGATCTCACTATCGAGGTGGCGAATCACCCGACAGGGGTTTCCCGCCGCCACGACCCTCGGCGGCACATCTCGCGTCACGACACTCCCCGCGCCAATGGTAGCGCCATCTCCAATGGTAACCCCAGGACAGATAATCGCACCTCCGCCAATCCAAACATCGCTACCGATTTCCACTGGCAAAGCAGACTCCCATCCCTCTTGGCGCTGAGTGGGATTGAGCGGATGAGTGGCGGTGTAGATTTGCACTTTGGGTGCTATCAGGACGCGATCGCCCAGGCGGACTGTATTGCAGTCGAGAATTACGCAATCGTAGTTGATAAACAGGCGCTCCCCTGCAAAAATATTAAAGCCGTAGTCGCATCGAAATGGAGGTTTAACTTCAGAACCTGCTCCAATCGCCCCAAACAGTTCTTGGATGAGCGATTGTCGTTCTTCGGTGGCATCAGGAACTGAGAGATTGAAAGTATGTAAAATTCGTTGCGATCGCACAAGCAACTCCACCAGTTCGGGATCGGTTGCCAGATAAGGCTCTCCTGCCAGCATTCTTTGGCACATCGATTTCTCGGCGTTCGATTGATTCATGGGTTATTGCTCAACTATAGTAGGTGCGATTCCTCGCCTGTTGGATCTCTAATTCGCTAAATGCTTACTAGAGACAAATTCAATGATGTTATTCTACTGGACAGTTAAAAGTTCTGTATAACCCCTCCTCGGTCTTTCATGGGGCCTCAAAAAAAGGGACCGGCCTAAAACCCGTCCCTAAGTCATACTGTTCAAGAGTCTAAGCTTAACCAGTGCTCCTATTAAGCACACTCAACAGCGAGTTGAGCAAATCCTCCAAAGTCTACGGCCCACATTCAGCCGTGAGGATGGGTCTCAATGGTTAGTGATTATGCTTTGGGGCATCTTGTTCTGCAACCGGGCCCCCGCTATGAGCAGTTCTCTGAATGCAGTGGGCGAAGCCAAGGATTCTGCTTTCAACCGCGTGATTAAGCAACCTCTGTGTTTCTTCTCTGGGTAAAAATCCGCGACTTTTACGGCTGAGGGGTTTGTTTGTAACATTCCTTTACACTCGGCCTGAGAGACACAGGGCGATCGCCCGACAACAAAGTCACTGGGATGGAGCAAAAGCAAATATGCAACGATAGAAAACTTTTTCCTTTGCTGAGTTACAGATTATTAATAAACTACCTAAAAGGGGGTGTGACCCCAGTAGCGATCGCGCGGGTCCATCTGCTAGAGTCAGCCAACATTGGCAGCATCCTTGCATAATTCACGGCGGAGTCGCCTAGTAAACCGATAGCCGTCAAAAAACTCATTTCCCGTATCTCACATGATTTCCCCAGGCAGAACAAGAATGTCAACTCCTTTCCAGCGCGATGGAATGCCCAACCCACCCCAACGGTCCAATAATACCGACCGATTTTCTACCTATCTGATGGTGGATAATCACCAGGGGCGTGTGGTGTTGCAATGGATAGCAGAACCCCGTTTGAGGCGCAACCTTCAGCGATATGCTGCCCACGACCCCCACTTTCCCCGGTTGCGCGACGCTGGGGATTTAGAAGAACAATTAGAACAGTTCTGGATAAATTTCGCGCTCAATCCCCCGCCGCCACAAGAGTGGGAACCGGCCAATCGCCACGAATTGGCATTCCAACATTTAGCGAGTTACTATGAATCCATTTGTCATCAAGCGGCCAAAGCGATCGCCCATAAACATTCCCAAGTGTCTTGGGAAGAAACCCTGACAATTGCCCGCGCCTTTATTTATAATCCCAAAAAATTGGCAGACATTTTAAGGAAGTTTCAAACCAAAGGAAGCGCCAAACTTTCCACTTACTTGCACGAAGTTTTAACGAGAACGATTAAATCCGAAACTGCGGTGGGCCGCTACTCATATTGGCGCTTAGTCTGCAAGACGTCTGAAAAAAAATTATTAAATGCCTTGGAAACTGCCCACTATGGACAAAGAGAAATATCGCAGATTCTCTTTGCCCAGAAATATTTCACCAAGGTTTATTTTTTCAACCGAGTTAAAGGGCGAACGAGAAGACGCGGAGAAACTTGGCCGCTCCCCCAACCGGAAGATTTTGCCGAAACTGCCCACTGTTATAATGCCGAAAGGCTTTTACCTTCCGCACCGCCTGAAGTGGCATCTAATCCCCATCCAGTAACGGCAGAACAGATTCAACGCTGGATGGAAAGCTGCTTTGAAGCGGTAAAAGAGTGCAAAAATTTAGAATATCAAACCTGTTCTCTTGACGAACTAAATGCCAAGCTAGGAATAGAAATTGCTGACCCCAAAACCGAACCAGAAGATTCGGCTTGGGGGGAATTCGGGGAAGATGAGCTATCTTTGGCATGGTTTAATCAAACCGAGGAAATTAAGCAACTCTTGGAAACCGAACTAAAACGGTGTGGGAATATTATCGAAGTGCCACTGAGCGAACGCATTTGGTTAATCGACAAAGCTAAAATTCTGCCGCTTAAATACGGATTTGGCTTGACTCAAAAGCAGATTGCTGTTCTGTGTGGCATCCAACAATGTAAAGTCAGTCGGGACCTGACGAATAAATATACAAAACCGCTTTTGAAGGCTTTAACTCAATTAAGTCAGCCCGAAGGATGGGTGTCTGATTATGTTACGGAGTGGTTGCAGAAATACTTTCCTTCCCCCAATCGTGCGGATATTATTCACGCGGCTTTAGTGGAATCTTTAAAACAGCTTACTGGAGCAGAACGAGAGTTATTGTCCCTGCGTTATGGAGAAAAACTGGTTGTTAGCGTAATTGGCGATCGCTGGGGATGTTCCGCAGATGAAGTCAAAGCGAAACTTGCCTCTATTGAAACACAATTGCATATTTTTTTACTAAACTGTATAGGGAAGTGGATGAAAGAGTATGTTAACCACTGGTTGCATATTTTTTATCAAACACCCCTTAAAGAAGCATTAATCCATCAACTTAAGGGGCTTCCAGATAGCATTCAGGAGGGTTTGCAACTTTATTATAAACAGTCCGTCCTTCGGGAACAGATAGAGCAAAATCGGGAAGAAAGTGAAGCCCCAGAGCTTACTCTATTGTGGGAAGGAAGATGTCAACTAGAAGAGGGTTTAATCCAGTGGACTGCCGACTGCTTGGATATTGCCCTAACTGGAAATGAAGAACGGAAGAAGATTAATCAAATTGTAGAAAATTGGTTAAAAAATTTTTATGTTTTTGAAGCAGGAGTACAAGAAAATGAGATTTAGTCTAGCACAAACAAGCAGCATGGAAAGAGAATCGTTACTGTTGCAGATTGCACCGGATGACCAAGAATTAGGATGGGAGCTTGCCGATCGCCATTCTAATGCGATCGCTCGGTATCAGGCTTATCTCAACTGGCTGAGTGTCAAAACTTTCTTACCTTGGGTGGAGGAATGGGCATTAGAAGAAGAGTTACCTAATCCCTCAATTTGGCCGAGTGAAGCCACATTACTTAGTATTTTAGAACTCGTCAATGGTACTGCCATTCAACTGGGTAAAACTCGCTTAATTCTGATTCCATCGGATGAAATAGAACCCGAATCCTTAATCGTACCCCAGGAATGGGTAGACAATCCCAACTGGATCGGAGATTATTATTTAGCGGTGAAGGTCAGTTTGGAAGGGGATGAAGATGACTGTTGGCTCGAAGTAGAGGGATTTGCTACTCATCGCCAGGTAAAAAATCAAGGAAAATATGATGCAAACAATCGCAGTTATTCGGTCCCCCTGGCAGAATTAACTGAAGATTTAACGGTCATGGAGATAACTTTGGGACTTCAAGTGCGCGAAGCGGTGAAACCGTTGCCACAGTTATCAGAAATAGAGGCAAAACAATGGTTAGAGCAGTTGGGAGATGCCTCCCTGTATTCGCCGCGTTTACAATTACAAGTACCTTTTGAGAAATGGGCAGCGCTGCTAACAGACGATCGCCTCAGACAACAACTGTGCGATCGGCGCATGGGACAATTAGAGACAGTAGCGGCAAAAACAACGCCGGTGAAATTACGAGAATGGTTAGAGAATGTGCTTGAATTGGGAAAGAATACCTTAGAAGATGGATGGCAACAGTTTGAGGCGTTGGTATCTCCACCGGAACCCAGCGCAGTGCGAGGAAAAGGAGACGTTGTGGGTGCGATCGCGCCGGTGATTCGGTTGCTGGAACCCCACCAAATCGAACAGACTCGTCGTCATGCTGCGGGGGTATTAGGAGAACTTGGAGTGGGTAATCCCGAGGCGATCGATGCCTTAATCCAATTGTTGCATACGGCTCGCGATGAAGAAACCCGTTGGCAAGCGGCACTAAGTTTGGGTAAAGTTAGTCCAGGTCATCCTCAAGCAGGAATTAGAAAAGCTAGATACCTGGATTTTGGAATGCAGTTAGAGGGTCATTCCGTGGCGCTGATTGTGGCAATTATGCCCAGAAATGATGACAAACTCGGCGTGTTTTTGCAAGTCCAACCGATTGAGGGAAGGAAATTGCCACCCCATCTAAAATTGAGCGTGCTTTCGGAATCGGGGGAAACGAAGCGAGAAGTGGAAACTCGAAGTGATGAGGAAGGAGAAGGGACAGATAATTTGATTCAATTGCGGTTTAGTCCGCGTTCTGGCACTCGATTTCAGGTCAGAGTTTCACTGAATGAGGTTAGCATTACGGAGGAGTTTGTCGCCTAAAATCTGCCGCCTTCAAGCAAATTAATAGGGAGCTACAGTCATGGAAAAAGTGATTGTTTTAAAAATAATTTGTGGTAATTTTGACAGCGGATTTTCTGTGGGGTTACAAGTTTGGCACGACTGCGGCGGTTTTCCTTCTGTAGATAAGTCGGGTTATCTTCCACCTCATCTGCATTTGGAAGGATATTATTTTAACTGGCAAACGCGTTTTTGCCGGTTAAATAGTCCAAATCGGGGTGAGGAGTTGGACTGGGGTTTTGAGGACGACTTACCTGAACAGGTGGGCGGTGATGACGATCTGGAAGCTTGCCGCAAGTTTGCTAAGTTGTTAGAACAAAATATGAAAACTTGGCTTTTGCATACTGTTGATGCAGGATGGCAACAAATCCGAGAAAAAGTCGTTGAAGAATTAGCGGAAAATAAAGGCCACGTTCGGATAATGATTCAAGCTGATCCCCAATTATGGAAAATGCCTTGGCTGGAATGGGATGTATTTGACAATATAAAGTATCCCGAGGTGGGAATTGGGTTTAGTCCGCTTGAGTATCAGAAACCCAAGCCGATCGCCCGCAGTGATAAGCAAGGCGCTGTGGTGCGGATTTTGGCGGTGTTTGGCAACAACGAGAACATTGATTTGGAACCGGACAAACAGGCGATCGCGCAACTGCCGGATGTAGAGTTAGAACCGTTAAACCAACCGTCGGCAGCAGAAGTCATTCAGAAGTTACGGGATAAGAGAGGATGGGATATTTTCTTTTTTGCCGGTCATAGCCAAACGAAAGGGAATGAGGGAATTATTTATATAAATGAACGTGAAAGCCTAGAAATTGGACAGTTTAAGGAGGCTTTAAAGGAGGCGATTCGCCAGGGGTTGCAATTAGCAATTTTTAATTCTTGTGACGGATTAGGATTAGCTCAAAAGCTGGCGGCGTTGCAACTGCCAGTCGCAATCGTGATGAAAGAACCCGTTCCAGATCAGGTGGCGCAGTGCTTCTTAAAAGAATTTTTGAAAGAATATGCCGCTGGAGCCTATTTATATACGGCAGTCAGGCGATCGCAAAAATGTTTAGAAGAATTTCTGGATTTTCCAGGATGTACCGGCTTGCCGATCATCTGTCAGAATCCCGCCGAAGTGCCGCCAACCTGGGAGGAGTTGCGCGGGAGGAAACCGAAAAATTTTTCTATTTCCGAACCGATAGAGGTAAGCAATTCTGGAAGTATTTTCAGCGATCGGGAACAGCCAGCGCCGGATCAACTCACTCGTTCTCCAGTTCGCCGTCATCAAATTGGATGGAGAAAACTGGGTCGCTCCTTAGCCGTAAGTTTTGCGATCGCGCTGTTTGTTCTAAGCGCACAATGGCAAGGAAAACTTCAAAGTTGGGAACTGCAAGCCTTTGACCACTTAATGAGGCGGCTTCCCGTGGAAGATATAGATCGCAGGCTTTTAATTGTGGGAGCTGATGAAACCGATCTGAGCTTGTATGGAAATCCTTTACCCGATGCTATTTTAACAGAAGTTTTAGAAAAAATAAACAGGTATAACCCAGCAGCCATAGGTTTGAATATTATCCGGGACCAGCCGGTTGAAAATAAAAATTATTCCGGTGGCCATGACACCCTAATCAATCATATAAACGCTTCTAAAAATATAGCTTTAGTCTGTTTTATAGGAAATAGTTTGGATAATAGTACAGCGCCTTTACCGGGACTCTTAGAGGGCAATCAACAAGTGGGCTTTCTGGATGTGTTTGATGATCGGGATTTCGCACCGCACAATCGCTTACGTCGCTATCTCTTATATCGCAGTGATAATCCCGTTCCCGAACCGACGAAATGTCATACTCCTTACTCGTTAGTTTGGCATTTAGTGGAGCGTTATTTAACAGCTCATCACTCTATTGACCTGAGCCTCTTCCATAGCGACTCAAAATTTAACCCAGTTCGGATCCAAACCCTCGCAAATCGTAGTGGTGGATACCAGAATTTGCGAGAATATGCCAAAGGCAATCAAATACTGATTCGTTATCGCCATACTCCAGATCCGAATCAAATTGCTCACCAAATTACCGTGCGAGATCTGTTGGAAGAACGCCATCCGTTTAAGCCATCTCGAATTGAAGGAAAGGTGGTTTTGATTGGTGTGACCGCTCCAACGGTACAGAGGTCGTTTTCTACCCCTTATGGGAAAATTAACGGGTTAAACATTCATGCCCATGTAGTGAGCCAGATTCTTAGTAGTGTTGAGGGCGAATTGAAGGGCGAAAATAAGCGGCCCTCGATCTGGTGGTGGCCTCAATGGGTTAATGCACTTTGGGTGTTATTATGGTCATCTCTGGGTGGAATGCTCGTCTGGCTTTTTCCTCAACCCTTACAACGATGGATAGCCCTTAGCGGTGCTATTCTGATATTATATGGAATCTGTTTGTGGGCTTTAACTCAAGGGGGCTGGATTCCACTAATCCCCCCCCTTCTAACTCTCTTAACCCCCACCTTCTGCTTGACTTTCTATACCTTTTTCAAGCTGAAGTCTTTTGATTAAAATCATGCACTGATTGCTCTTTCTATTTTCTATGATGAAACTGCTGATTCAATTGTTATTAGCGAGCGTTTTTCCTCTGACCAGTATGCTGAGGGTTCCGGGCTCCATGAGCACGGAAGTGGGACGACAGCAAGTAGCCCAAGGCGCACCACGAAACGATCCAGGAACTCCACGAGGAACTTCTGAACCAGCGGGAAGCCGACCCGAATCAACTTGTCCACCAACGGAAACACCTCTAACGGCCATTAATCATGGAAACGAGAGTGATTTTACCCTAGGCGAATATCCGATTTTTTTCTTTTATAATCCTTATTCCCCAGAAAATTTGGATTTGATTGAGTTTTCCCTCTATGACAAAGGCGAACGCCGCACCATTTATAAAACTCAAATAGAACCCAGTGAAAATCCAGGAATTATCCAACTGAGGCTTCCCGAAGAGGCTGATTATGCTTTAGAGGTTAATCAAACCTATCGATGGTATCTTACCGCCTATTGTTCAGAACGCCGGACTGATGGCCCAGACGTGGAAATTAACGGCTGGATTCATCGCAAACCGATGACGGAAGAACTGGAGGCTGCGTTAAAAAATCCCTCGATTCCTCAATACATCACCTATATGAATGAGGGAATTTGGTACGATGCCGTTAGCCTTGTGGCTCAAAGTTATGCCTCTAATCCCCAGAACCAAGCATTTAAAGAAGCGTGGGAGAATTTGTTGCAAGCGTTAGGCAGAGAACACTTGAGTCAAGAGCCATTGATTAACCCAGTGGTGAGTGGAGAAGCCGACGAGTAAGAGCATTTTGGTAGTATAGCTATCAGTCTCCTATTTTTGGGTGTAGGGGAAATTTATCAATTAAACCTACACCATTTATTGAGGCTCTGTCCTCCTTCCTAGAGCTGGGCAACTTTAGCGCCAATTTCCGACTAAAATGTAAGATGCCCACGATGTCGGATTTTGATAGTTAAGATTTTCTAATAAAGCTTTTTGAGCGCGATGAAGTGCCTCAGCTTTTGTGAGTCCGTTTTGGATAAATTCCAAATAAAACTGTTTCATCAGTTGAGTGGTTGAGTCATCCTGAACTCGCCAGAGGGTAGCCAGGGTACTGCGAGTTCCTGCCCGGACTGCTAACCCCGCTAATCCTAAAGTAGCGCGGTTATCTCCATCGGCGGTTTTGCAGGCACTCAAAACGAGCAATTCAATGGTAGTAGAGGGAGAGCGATCGCGAAGTAGTCTATCAAATTCGTTAGAGCGAATTAATTCACCGGTGGAGTCTGCTGAACCATAAACTAAGATATAAGTATTCTGGGGATTTGAACTAAATTGTCCATGAGTTGCCATGTGGACAATGGAAAAGGGTCCGATATTTAACTCTTGTTTTAGGCGGGGCTGGGTAAACTCGGAGTTTAATAAAATTTGAGTCGAAACTAGATTGCTAATACTTTCTAGTTCCGTGCGGACTTCAAGGGCTTGAAAATTTTTATTTTCTACTGTTAGAGCTTCTGTAACTCCTGTTGCCAGTACCCGGCGTTGGGCTGACTTTTGTTCTAAGTCAAAAGTTTGTAAATTGGGCAAGAGAGCAATCGCATAATCTTTTTCCACTACATATTTTTCAGTTGCGCGATCATATAATGCGGCGAGGGGAATATTTTTTAACTCCCCGTCCAAGATAAAAACCAAAGTTTTGATTTCAGTGCTAGTTTCTAAACTGGGTTCCAGAGGCTGAATTAACCAGCGGTAAAGATTATCAGAACTCTCTAACCGCTCTGCTAAAGATGAAGGATTGGCTAGTTTACCTCGGAGTTGGGTGACATTTTCTTGCACTTCTATCCGAGAAATGGGAACGATATGACGTTCTAAGGGTCGAGCTGGTAATTTAAACAAAAGTTCTATCCGATTCGGCAAGAGAATGGGATAAATGAGTGCAGCATCTCGGGTAATTTCATTCAGCGATCGCTCAATTCGAGCGGCTGAATCTAGCAATTGTCCGGAGTTAGAAACGCTGAGATTGCATTGCAGGAAGTTTTCGAGTTCAGCCAGTTGCAGCGCATCAATAAACTGAATTGCACTTTGCAGGCGATCGCGATTTCCATCGGCAGATTGTAACAGCAGATCCACAAACTGCCGATACATAGGTTCCACATTATCTCTAAATGAAAACTGCACATCGGTATTAACTGCTAATAAATCATTTCGCAGCGAATCTAGGGTTTCCACCGCAACGGTATAGTTATTGATCGCATCTTCCAGGTTTTCTTCACCCGCTAACAACCGTCCCATCTGCCACTGCCACTGATATCTTAACTCCGGTGCATTACTCTTTACCGCTAACTCTAATGCCTCCTGGGTTAAAGTCTTCGCTTTCTCCCAAGTAGTAGTTTCTCCCTGTTTTTGCGCTTGCGGTGGCACGAAATATTCATACCGTTTCCCTTGAGTCCCTATCGCATAAGATTTCAGTCGCGCATCTTTTAATGTCTCCGCTTCTGTTAGCGCCTGCTGCAATAATCCATCAATCTCTTCAATGGAAACCAGTTCTAATTCTGCTGTTTCTCCCTGCACCAATTTCTCGCACTGCATCAAACTACAGGCTAACTTAATTCTCGCTTCCACCAGCGGTTTACTCAGTCTCATCTCGCTCATCTGAGATTGAATCTGCGCCAGTAAGGTTTGTAATTCTTTTGTATTAGTTTCTGATTGACGCAGCAAGCTGAAGAGATTTAATTGAGCTAAGAGTTTGATAGGGGATGAAGGTGCAAGGGTAATCGCCTGGTTATAATTTTGTACCGCTTTATCTCGATAATTCTGAGCGGTTGGGTTATCCCCATACTCTTCTTGCTGCTTACTTAACGCTTTTTGGGTATTGGCTAAAGAAAATAAAGTTAAACTTTTATCGGTGTTAGAATTAGTTTGGCTAACTACTTCCCAAGTGGAATTTAAAATTTGTTGGGATTGCTCCAAATAGCCGATCGCGCGCAATACATTGCCCAAACTCCGCAAGGCGATCGTCTTAAGTCCCCCATTGTTTTCTGCTGCCAGACGGTTTTGCAACAACTTAATATCTTCCTCGGTTTTTATCTCGTCACAAGACGGATTTTCTGCACCTATTGCCTGCAATAAAGTATTGCACGATCGCCGATAATACCCCATCTGCTCTAACGCCTGAGCTTGATTCACCAACGCTCCGATTTTTCCTTCCTTATCGTTCAGTTGTTGGTATTCATCGGCGGCTTTTTGCCAACGTTCAAAGGCAGTTTCTGCCTCTCCCAAAGATAAGAATAAATGACCTTGACTATTCAATGCTACTGCACGAGCAATGCGATCGCCTCTCGTTCCTCCCATCCCCGCTAATTGCAGACTAGCATCACTCACCCGCTGCGCTTCTTCCCATTGTCCCAATTTTTGATAACTTAAGGACAAATAACTCAATGCCAAAGACTGATTTAAACGGTTGCCTTCTGCTGCATAAATATCCCCTGCTTGTCGCAATATTTCTGCCGCTTCAGAATAGTCAGAATAGCCACCGCGCCGATACAATTCCCTGCCTCTTTCCATTAATTGCTGAGGCGTTGCTTGTGGTGAAATTGTCTGGGACACTTCCCGTGACTGTGCTATCTCCAATACCGGGATGCCGAGAGCGAAAATTACCCCCAACATCCCTAACAGGAAGAATCTAAACCCCCGCTTTAAAAGGGATTCCACCTCACGGAAAAATACAGCCCATTTTCTTGCCACGTTCTGTCCCTCGAATCAATTTCAACTAAAGGAATTCCCCAGTCTAAGCGAGCGGAGAAATCATTTCCCAGTTGTAATTGTAAACCCAATCCGGTAGAAAGTAACGTATTTTTATCCGGGTTCGCGCGATTTCCTTCATCCCAGTTCCACCCCACCCCCAGATCCAGAAATGGAATCACTTGCAAACTGCCTTGCCACTTAGGAAACTCGACAAGGGGATATTGGAACTCCAGGGAAGCAAATGCACCATTATCCACCAGTAAAGCATCTTGGCGATAGCCCCGGACACTATTGAAGCCGCCTACGCTAAACTGTTCTAATGGGAGTAAAGAAGTGGTCGCTAATTGGAGATCTCCGCGTAGGATGAGTAACGGATCCTGGCGTTTTCCTCCCAGTCCCGCGACTCGGCGTACCCACTGTCCCTGTCCCCGCCATGCCAAAAATCGACTATCGGGTTCGTTGTCATTTATTGTAGCATCAAACAATCCTACCCCTAAACTGAATTCCGATCGCGCTGCCAAGATTTGTTGACTGTCTTGCCATAAGGCATCTTGAAAGAATCGAATCGCCGAAACCCGGGTTTCACCCTGGTCATTTGCACCAGGAGAAAGGGGGAAATTCACCCCTAATAAAGAAGTTTCACTTGAACGACGGGACGCGGTAATTCCTAACGCCAATTCTGTGCGGATTAAGTCACTGGCATTTTGGAGGGATTGGGTAGGAGATTGAGAAATAATCCGTTGAAGGATGGGTTGGCGATAGGTGAGTTCATAGGTGCGAGAATTCGCTTCGATATCCACTTCATCGAAAGGCGGTTCGACGATGTTGCTATCTCCTGTGCTGTAACGGAAACTGAGGGTGCCATTGTTGGCAGTGAGGGGGACGGCATAACCCAATTCTAAGCTGTTACTGCCATCGGTATTGGCATAGTTGAAGGTGGCAATGTCACCGAGTCCTAACAAATTGTATTGGGTAAGTTGTGCTTGACGACGCAAACTGCCAACGGAAGGCGATCGCCCGTTATCGATTGCCAATTGAGGGCTAAAAAATCGCGCATCTTCGACTCTAACAGCGAGGAAGCTGGTATCAGGTTCAACCCCCGCAGCAAGTTCAGCCGATATTTTTTCCAGGCGGGGGTCGAATTGCAGCAGGTAGAGGGATTCTAATAGGGTGTCGGCATTTACGATGTCCCCTGGGTTTAATTTGAGACGGTTTCTCACGTAGGTGGCATACTGGTTGTTGAGTTGGGAGTTGCCGGTAACGCTGATATCTTCGAGACGGTTTTCGATCGCCTGAATGGTGACAACGCGATCGCGCACGATTTGAGGAGGAAGAAACGCACCGGAACCGATATATCCTTGTTGTTGGTAAAACTGGGCGATCGCCTCTGCTGCTTCCTGAAGTTCTGCAAAAGTGAGATTGCGGTTGCTGTAAAGTTCGGTAATCGCGGCGAGTTGTTCCGGGGAAATGGCACTGCTGTCGCGCAGTTCAAATCTTTCAACAGTAAGGGTTTCGGGAACGGCAGCGATGGGGGTGGCAGGGAGGGTTTTGGGTTGTTGTGCCGAGAGGCAACCGGGGGAGAGTGAGGATTGATCCGTGAGGGGAACGGCAGATTCCGGTGCAATCAGTTCCAGTTCACCGCGATCGGTGAGTCTCATGCCGGTTGCTGCAATTTTGGAGATGCGGCGAGTTTGTGCCGGTGAGGGAGTGTTGGGGATGGGTTCTAGGGTAGCGGGAGTTTCTTCAACTTGTAAGACGCGCCAATCTTCCCAGGCATCGGTAGGAGTGAGGGTATCCGTGGGACTGGGGGGGATACCGCCTTTGCCGGTTTGGACAAATTCGCTGTTTTGAACAATGCGACAGGGATCGCGATCAATTAAGGAGGCGACATCTACGATGTCGTCTTCTAAATCCACCGTCCCACGACTGGGGTCAATGTCGGGGGTGTTGATTTCGACAATTCCATCAAATTCGGGACCGAGTTCCGAAGTGGCGGTGATGTCACTGGTGGCAAAACTTTCGCGATCGCGAAATTCGGTACCAAAAAGACCTTGTGCTTCAATCGTAACCCGACCCCCTGGCCCTTGTCGCGCGTTAGCGGTGATGTCGCTATTGTTCAATGCCGCTAAAATATCTGTCTCAATGCGAATATTACCCCCGGTGGTACTGTCAGCATTCGTAGTGATTTGACTGCGATCGCCTAACAGGACAATCTCGCTTTCTATATTAATATTGCCGCTATCTCCCGCATTGGTTTCAGCAGTGAGAATGCCTTTGTCTAAATTAATTTCTTCCGCATTAATATTCAAATCTCCAGCAGCGGCAGTTTCTGCACCCAGACGACTGCTGACTGTGAGGGTGGCATCATCAGCGAGGGTTAATTCATTAGTAGTTACGTTAACCGTCCCTGCATTTCCTAACCCCTGATTTCGACTGCGAGCAAAAATTCCACTGCGCAAAATATCATCTTCATCAGTGGGTGCGACGGTTCCATCTGCTAATACCGCAACCGGGGGTGCAACTTCTCCATTGGGTAAAATTCCTACCCCGCGCAATTCTATAAACTCCGTGGCATTGACTGTCACCGTGCCACCATTTCCCGAACCCGATGTAGAAGCGGCAATCTGTCCGCCATCTGTTGCGGTTAATTGAGCAGTATTAACGATCGCATTCCCCGCCGTTCCTTCTCCTTCCGTAATCACAAATAAGCCACTAGGAGTACCATTCGGCGCAATTCCCCGGAGTTCAATAAACTCCGTAGCATTAATGCTAAGGGTTCCTCCGGCTCCTTCACTGGTTGTAGAGGCGGAAATTAAGCCTCCATTTTCAACAATTACTCGTTGCGTGTCAATAGTTAGATTTCCCCCAAAACCCACCGCCGGAAAAATTTGCGTTTCTTGAGTTTCCGGATTTTCCTGGGTAATAAAATTAACTTGAGAGAAGATACCACTCGGAAAAAATTCATCTTCTGAGGTTTGAAATCCTCCGCTAACTTCAACGGAACCAACCGCACGAATATCTAAATTTCCGGCATCTCCCTCTGTAAAAGTAGAGGCTGATATTCCACCCCCATCATTGACCAAAACTCGCCCCGTTTCAATGAGTAAATTACCACCAGAACCCAATCCTTCCGTCTGGGAAGAGATAACGCCTCCAAGAACTTCAACAAAATTAGCCGCTTTTATCGTCACATCTCCGGCACTTCCCGTTCCAAAAGTGCCCGTAGCAATTGTTCCTCCGACTGCGATGGTTAGTTCGCGAGTTTCAATACTCATCGTTTGTCCCAAACCACTTACTTCCGGGGTGACAGTGGAAAAGATACCAGCAGGCAATCCATCTATAGAAAATCCCTCAATCGCGATCGCCTCTCTAGCGCGAATTGTTAGCGTTCCCGTATTCCCCGCTCCAAATGTCGAAGTAGAAACTGAAGCGCCATCAAAAATCGTTAACTGTCCCGTTTCTAACAGCAGATTGCCAGCATTTCCTTCTCCTACTGTTTCCACTGCCATAGTCGTCGGAAAAACCAAGCCATCCGGCGGAAAAGGCAATTCTTCCGGACTGGGAATCTCTCCATCTTCTCCTGCTAAGGATTCTAAAAATCCTTCGGGTAATCTCGGTTCTAAAGTAGTGCCAATTAATTCTACTGATTCTGATGTTCTAACAATCAAATCGCCTCCGGTTTGCCCTCCTTCAGTTTGGTTTAAGATAGTAGAACCGTCAGTAAGCAGCAGTTGTCCTCCCTGGATTTGAATGTGGCCACCCCTGGAACCCGTGGCGTCAACCGAAGCAGCATTTAAAAGTTGAATCGTGCCATATTCCGGAGGAGTTACTGAATTTCCCAGTTGAAATTGTCCGTTAAAATTGTTGAACTGAACTGCTCCATTTTGCACGGACCACAGTTCAATATTTCCACTTTCAGCAATTAGATTTCCCCCGTTTAAAGTAACGTTTCCTGCAACAAATCCTAACGTTTTTTCCGGTTGTACCCTTAACCCTCCAGAAAGTTCACCTCGAATAATTTCTACGGTGAATGGATTTAAACTAAAATTGTGACCCGCCCCTTCCACACGAATTTCAGCAGAATTGTTATCCATCTGCAAGGTGGTTGGTATCGAAATCGTTAGTAAGGAATCGCTCGGGGTGGGTTGGGTGCTGAAAAAACTCCCATCAGAAAAGTTGAGGCGATTTGCGGTTGAAGCTAAAAATGAACCCCCGATGTTGAGTTGGGCGTTAGGGCCAAAAACGATGCCATTAGAATTAAGTAAAAATAGATTTGCCGCACCGTTGGCTTGAATTACCCCATCAATATTGGAAGGATTGCCGCCCGTGATGCGGGAAAAGATATTTTCCAGGGTTAAATTATTATTAAAAAATACGGTTTCGCCTGTGAACAGAGAAAATTCTTGGAAACTATGAAATAAGTTGTTGCCGCGAACGGTGCCGCCATTAATTTCAATGATATTCCCATTAGGGCTGACAGTGGAATTTTCCGGAAGTGTAGCGTCGGGTACAATTTGAGAGAAAGCGGCGTGAGTTGTACTAAAACAACCCAGAGAAATTGTCACCGTGAGCGCGAGTAGATGCTTGATATCATAAACAGGGGGCTTCACCGTTTTCAATCCATCTCCAAGGTAAGGGTCATCTTTGTTAGTTTATCCTGCAACCCTTTCTCAAACAAGGGGTTACGGATAGTTTGTTTTAAACTATCGTTCAGTTCGGGTTCAGGGAGAATTTCTTCAACCCGAAACAATCCATAAGTGCCTTCAAATTCCACAGGCGCGATCGCCTCGCCAGGGGTAGCATTTTCCCGGGCAGTTTTGATACCATCCGGCAAGGTAGAGACTCGTACTGGCCCCATCATTCCATTAGCATTTGCTTCCTGGGCGATGGAATGCTTCCGCGCCAACGTTTCAAAAGATTGTTCATTGCTATCAATTTTTTGTTTTAATTGTTCTGCTGTCAGGGATGGGATTGTTTCCCTAAGCTTATTTTTAATAATTACAACTAACCATTTTACCAATATACGTGGATACAGGGTAAGCTCATCTAATTTGGTATAAATTGTACTTGACAAGGAGAAATTATAGAGTTAGAGCACAGCCGTCTG
>NZ_JAMXFA010000025.1 GCF_025370785.1 Laspinema olomoucense D3b | reverse complement strand
CCTCCCCATCCTCCCCATCCTCCCCATCCTCCCCATCCTCCCCATCCTCCCCATCCTCCCCATCCTCCCCATCTCCCTTTGATCACCCTGAAAACTGGGTAAAGAGGAACCAGCAACTGATGGTGATGCTTAACCATGTTAAAAAGCACCATCGTGTGAGTAACATAGCTTGGTGAATTCGGTCTGGGGTGATGGGATTGAGGGGAATATTTAAGAGAGGTTTGGGTTTGGGAATGCCGCGATAGTAATTGATGCCACCGAGTTGGACGCCGAGAATGACGGCGTAGGTGCATTCACTCCAACCTGAATTGGGACTAGGGTCTTGGGTGGCATCGCGTTGACAGATCCGCCAAATGTCCGGGAGGCGATCGCTTAAAAGTCCTAATGTAATGACTGTTAAGCGACAGGGAAACCAGGTGAGAATGTCTTCGAGTTTGGCGCTACACCATCCTAAATCGGTATAGGGTTCATCCCGGTAACCGACCATTGAATCGAGGGTACTGGCGGCTTTATAGGCGAAGGCTAAGGGTAAGGCCCCAAGATGAAAAATCATGGAACCGGCGATCGCATAAAATAAAGGTGCCATGACTCCATCCACTGCATTTTCGGTAACGGTTTCTAATACCGCGCGCATCACCTCAGATTCCCTGAGATTGTCTGTATCTCGGCCTACATATAAGCTTAATTTTTGACGCGCTGTTTCTAAATCGGAGTCGTTTAGGGGTGTTAACACGGTTTCAGCAGCGCTTCTTAAACTGCGACCCGCAAAACAACTCGCTAAGAGGATACTTTCGATCGCCAGTCCCAATAGCGGATGTAACTGATAGGACCCGTGGATAATTCCCCACCCGATTAATCCGGTGCAAGCGACTGCACCAGTCGCCAGAATAATGCCTGCAATTCGGCGGATAACCGGGTTTTTCCAGCGGTTTAAAACCCATTGACTATAGTGAGAAATCACCCAACCCATGCCCTGAACTGGATGGGGCCAACCCCAAGGATCGCCAATCAAAAAATCCAGATAAGCGGCGATCGCCAGAACGCCTAGTGCAAATTCCCTCGGTTGCACGATCGATACAGCTAACCTCATCGGTGACAACATTAACTCATCTATATTATTAGCGATCGGTGCTTTTGGCTTCAAGGTGAGTCTAAAAACTCATTTTCCGTAGGGAACAGCGGAATCAAACCACCACTGGCTATACCACAAAATTGGTTTCTTCTCCTTGGTACGCTTGCCAGCTTCTAGCATCAAAGTACAAATCTTCCAGGGAAATGCTATAGAGAGATTCCTTTAACTTTTGGTGTAATCGATGCCAGAGGCGATCGGTTACCCAGTCCTCCGCTTGTTCGCTATCCGGAGAGGATCTAGGCAATGGATCAATCGTTTCTCCAACCGCTTCTAAAATTTGACCCAAAGAGATTTGTGCCGGATGTCGGGCGAGTTGATAACCTCCGGTAGCACCGCGCAGGGATTTGACTAAACCAGCGCGACGCATTTCCATCAATAATTTTTCCAGATAAGGGGCGGGTAAATCCTGGCGATCGGCGATCGCTTTTACAGAAGTTGGGCCAAACTGTGGCTGTAAACTCAAATCGAGCAGCGCCTTAACGCTATAGTGTCCTCGGGTTGTTAGCTTCATCCCTTGAATAGAATCTGATAGTGCATCAAAACTTGGTTATAACGCTTTTCCAACGGAAGAGGGATTTATAGTGAAAATATTCTCCTCCCTTCATCGGCTACTTTCCACCCAGCTACCCCTCCAATTGTCAAACGAGCAACGCGATCGCCTCTGCAATGGAGTATCCCCCCTTCCTTGAGTTAAATCTTCTCTCCCTGAACGGGATAGCTGCCCTTTCTCCCCCGTTTTATCGGACAGAACCGACCCTATTTATCTATTCTCCTCTCCCGGGGACCCCTTTCCCTCCGGCATTTATAGCCCTTCTCTTCTATTTCGTCTATATAGTAAAAAAGCGAAGACGTCAAGACACTGCTGAAGGATAAGCATCTTTTTTCTCTTCACTAGAAGCAACCTTTACAAACAAAATCTGCCTCGGGTTAACCCAACGCTTTCTAAATTGATTCTAATTGGCATAAGATGACATAAGCCCGTTCCAAAAGTCAGTTGCTAACCCGACTGAAACCGGACTTAAGCCTTCAAACCAAACCCTTCAACTGCTCTTGATGCCCCTCTAACTCTCCCCTTACTGCCTCATTCTCTTCGGGACCGCTTTGAGTCATGACTCAGTTAGCACAGTGGCTATTTCCGGCATAACTGACCGATATTAACCCCTTCTTCAATCCATCGCGCTTCTTTCATCTGCCTTTAAACAACTCGATTCGAGACCATTACCTTCCTTCGACCGAGCTTTTCTGGTTTATCATACCGATCTTTAGGCCAGAATTCACTCCTGAGCCCGGCCTATCCTCAGATAGGTTAGGGTCAATTCGACTTCTACCGGGCCGTACCTCTTATCAGTCCACCGCTACCTATCACTCACCTGTGCCGATTCCGGTGAAGCCTTTACCATTCCTGATGCCACAGATAGGATAAAAATCTCGTGACTACCCACTCTGATTCGTGTAATATAGTTTAATAACCTGACTGCCCGAAAAAAAAAGTTCTAATTTTTAGCAACACTCGGCTAAAATAGAATTCGTTAGCCCTATTGTTCATGGCGGTCGTTGTAAGTCAATGAGTAAAAAGAAAAAGATGGAACCCCTAGTTGGTGAAGATCTTCTCCAGAAAGTCAAAGATCTAGAGAACCTCAGCAAGGAAGAAAAAGCCAGAGAGTGTGGCTACTACACCGTTACAAAAAATGGGGTAGAGCGCGTTAATATGATGAAATTCCTCAATGCCCTGATTGATGCTGAGGGTATTGAACTCGATGGCAAGCAAAATGGTCAAGGTCGTGGTGGACGTAGTGCCAGTTATCGGATTAGCGTCCAGTCAAATGGCAACTTACTGATCGGATCGGCTTACACCAAGCAGATGGATCTCAATCCGGGAGATGAATTTGAAATTTCCCTAGGACGCAAACACATTCACCTGCGTCAAATCGATAAAGATTCTGACGAGGAATGAGTTCCAGACGGCGATTCTGTAACGGCAACTGCCAGTCAGGTCGCCGCAGTTAAACGAGCGACAGAAAGCCGACTCATCGGATAGAGGACAAAGAGGGTTGTATCCCAACCCTTACCTAGTATCCTGAGTAATTCTGAAGCTTGGTCAATGGCGGCGGCAAGTGCCAAAATCCTTGCCGCATCTAGTTCTAAAGAGTTCACCCCTGTGCTATTAATGCCTCCTGAAGTCAAGGGGAAACTAATTCAATACCATCAGTGGTGTAGGCAGTAATCTCCGTGGATTCACTGCTTTAATTTTGCTTTCACTCCTGCCATAACCGCACCCTCGCTTTCAATCCCATCCTCCCCAATAGAAGAAGCGCTGGGGCGGGTGTTGGATTGGAGGTTAATCTATCAATTCCCGGGTCATCCATTGGCCGGGAGATGAAAAGGTCTGCTTGCCGATCGCCCCGGTAAAAAAGCCCAGCTTCAGCGATCGCATCTCATCAGGACCTGGACCATCCCGTCAAGTCTATTCCTCAATTTTTAACCCCCTTCATTCCCTCGGTCTATCCTCCAATCTCAGGCTAAGGACCCGATGAAACCCTGATAAATCCCTCAAAAACTATGGCGTTTTCTGAAAAAATGCCCTGAGTTCCTTCGCGAAACAGGCATAAGGACTAGATTAGCATTCTGGCGGGCCAGTTAATTCAAATCAGGCGATCGCGAACAAGCGGATTGCATCAGCCTATTCCCTCCCCTGTATCCTCCCCCAGATGCTGGAGTCCGCATCCTAAATATCACCCTTCCAACCCTAACTGTCTATTCCCCTAAAGGGGGATTTCTTGACGATTTGGAATTCCTCTTCCTCTTAATCCAGGCCACCAGTCCAGGCAATTGTCGCGCTCGATACCTGACATATATAGATCGCCTTCAATAGAAGGGTTGAGAAAAATTGATGCTCCACCGCGATCGCGCGTTCCGGACCCTTGCAAGACTATCCCGATGGGTCACATTCCCGAACAATCTGCCCTCGCCACCGCAACATCAGCCGAAACTCTAGCCTAAATTTAGCAACCGTTAATCCACCTACAATCGCCATTAAAAATCAATAACCCAACCCCAAACAAACAGCACAAGGGAGTACCTTGTGCTCAGAAAAATTGAAAATTGTAGAATTGGGAATTCCCTAAGCTGCCCGATCGCCTTCCGATAACTCCACAGCCGGTGCAGCATTGGGCAACAATACATAAGGTGCCAATGCCTCAGAAACCGCAGCAACATTGCAAGCTAAAGAAATCCCCTCGCGATCGAGCAACCCTAGAACCCGATGTGGATCATCCGGGTCTACCACAGGTAATTGCCGCAATCCTCGGGCCGCCATGCGGTCTAACGCTTCACTGAGCAACTCATCGGGATAGGCATACAAAACTTCTAGGGTACAAATCTCTGCGATCGCCTGTTCAATCCAAGGCACTGCCACTGAATCTGATTCTACCAGGGTACTTGTCGGTCGTTCTCCCAAGGCGATCGCCCGCTCAATATCCTGTAAACTAATAATTCCAATCAGGCGATCGGTGCAATCAAACACCAAAGCACTGTAATACTTCCCCTGAGTCAAGGCTAACCCGGCTTCCAACACGGACTGAGTAGCCTTCAAGATTAGAAACGACTCATGCATCGCCGCCGCCACGGACATTTGTTGTAAAATCTCCACATTGCGATCGGGAGCAACATTAAACCCCATCTGTTCTGGATTTAACTCCGAATCAGTGCGAACCTTAGACCCTTCCACTAACCAAGCGGCCAAACCGACTGCCGCCATCAAAGGCAGTACAATCCGATAATCCCTTGTGAGTTCAAACAGCAATAAAATAGCCGTCAGCGGTGCTTTAGCCGTTCCCGCCAATACGGCAGCCATTCCCACCATTGCATAAGCCGGAGGGGCGGCTATATGAGAGGCGATCGCGGGTAAATTGGCGGCTAAAAGTTTCCCATAGGCTGAACCCAAGGAAGCCCCCAAAAACATGGCCGGAGCAAATACCCCTCCCACCAAACCACTCCCTTGACAGAACGCCGTTATCCCCAACTTGACCACCAGCAGCATGATTAACAACGGCAGGGAAAACTCCACATCCTGAAGCATCGCTTCCACGGTTTCATAACCAATTCCCAGGATTTGCGGCCATTGCAGCGCCACTAACCCCACGCAGATTCCCCCGATCGCCGGATGAATCGGGCGAGGAATTCGACCCAGCCATCTCACTAGCGGCACCTCTCCTCGAAAGCAGTGACGGGCGAATTGAATCGTTTCCGTAAAGGCGATCGAGACTCCTGCCGCCAATAAACCCAAACCTAAATATAGGGGTAATTCCAATGGAGAGCGCACGTCATACATCGGCAGGGTAAAAGCTGGTTGAGAACCCAAGCCAATTTGAGCAATTAACGCTGCCACCACCGCCGCCAGTAAGACCACACTCACTGCCGAAGTTGCAAACGTGGTCCCCAGGACCACCTCCAAGGCAAAAAACACCCCGGCGATCGGGGCATTAAATCCCGCTGCTAACCCCGCTGCGGCACCAGCACCCAACAGCAAGCGTTGGCGTTCTCGCGACACTTGCAGCACTTCCCCCAACAGCATCCCAAAATTCGCCCCAATTTCCACACTAGGACCTTCCGGCCCTAAAGAGGCCCCGGTCCCCAAGGAAACCGACGCCGCCACCATTTTGGTCACAGGTCTCAGGGGCAGTAGTTCCCGGAGGCCCTGGGTTGCCGCAATTAAAGCTGAGATCCCTGGACCAAAATCGGGCCGATGCCAGCGCATCAACCCCACCACTGCGCCCCCCAGGGCCGGAATACAAGCCAAGGTCCAAGGTCCCCCTGGGGAAATGATGCCCATGACATCCTCAAGCATCACGGTATGGATCAGGTGAATCAGGTAGTGAAAGGTGACGATTCCCATCCCGGTGCTACTTCCAATGAAGACGGCCAGGAGAAGCACAACCGTTTCTGGGGTGGGCTGCAATCGGTTCAGAAAACTCGTTAGGGAGGACTTGGAAGGGGCAGGAGGGGCTTGCCCAGGAAGTAACAGATCGGGGGGAGGGAGGGCTGTCATGGAATCACGATGCGGTGAAAATGTCCAAAATTTTAACTTTTGTTGCTATTTTCTCATTTTCCGAAGACCCTGTAGCGCTCTTCACTCCGGTTTTTTGGAACAATGGCAGGACTTAGGCATATTTTTTGAGTCCACCTTAAATATAGGGGCGATTCTCTACGATGCCCCTACACAGATAGAGGTAAAGCGCTAGTCCTGTGAGTGTCGTGATTTACTCCATCTAACTGGGATAGGCAGCGCCTGGGGTGAACTGGCCAATCCTCATCCCTGGATTTTTAAAATGAGGGATGAGAACGGGTTGGGTAAAGTGCGAAACTGAAACTATCCGGGCGGGATGATTTAGTTGGCTTGTCAGTTAAAAGTTGGCTGAATATTAAGGGGGAGTTGTTGTTCAATTGAGCCAGATGAGGTCAAATTTCCACCGCTTCTCCCCAATTCTGGCCTATCGTTCTGACTATCCTGGAGTCTGAGCCGGTGCTACGGATTCGGACGGATTACCCAGTCCTTCGGGGCGATCGCAGTCAGCTTTAAGGGTTGAGCTTTAACCGCTTCTGCCATCTCATCCATCGCCCATCACTGAAGGTAGAAAGGTAGAAATTAGTCTGCTATTTTTATAATATCTTATTTTCAAGCTAATTTAATCGCCAAATTTTAGAAAAATCCGGACAATCTCCCCTCCATTCAGTCGGGACTACCCAGTTAATTAAAGTTCCCCCTCGACCCCAGTCTGAACTCAACCTGCTATATAATAATAAAAGTAAAGACAATGCCATTCAACGGCCCTCCCCAGGAGGTCGGACTCAGCCCGGTCATTTGATCATCAGTTGAATGGGGGCCGATATGGGATGATCATAGGGGAAGATCAAGCAGTCTAGGAATAAAACCAGGATTAAACAAGGCCGCTTGGGATGGAGTCAAAGCTCCCTTACCAATTTTTATTAACAAGTGCCGCCACTTACTGACCTAAAAAAGCTCAAACAGTAAAAGGGGTTTAAGCCTATCAACTCAAGGGGACAGCGATTCAAACCGGAAAATATTTATAATTAATCTGAGTCTTTGCCTATCAATCTTGTTAGAGTAGAATGAGAGTAGAAATAGGGGAAAGCAAGGCACAGGGAGAACCCGAGACGCCAGCGGGCATCCGCTACCCCCCTCCCCTCAATTATCATCAGGAAAATGGGGCGATTTACCCGTTCCCACCGGGATAACTTTCGCCCAGGGGATAGTGGGTTCCTCAAATTGGCCCGCTTTGACCCCAGCTAGAGCCGAGTCTTGGCCTCCTTAGACCCTTGAAGGGATAGGGAGGGTAGCCCGAGCGCAGCCAGAGGGTTCAGAACGCATCCAGGGTGGATGGGAGTGTTTCTTTTAGTGTCCCACGAGGTGGGGTGAAATCTCCCCCAGGGCATCAACCCCGATGGCGATCGCCACCTCAAACCTAAATCCTGAGTAACCGTGAAGATTCAATCCATTCAGGGTAAACAGGGTGAGTGGGAAATCTGATCCAAAAACGGGCCAACATCTGCCGGTGGTGAAGCGCCAGGAGTGAGCAGGAATTGAACTCATCACCCCGGGTAGTCAATCACCCACCGACTCAAAGACCGCAGCAGCAAGACCCTTAAACCGAAGCCAAATCGCGATCGCACAGATACCCCAATCCGGGTTTCCACACCCTGAAAAATGAAACTAGCCAGAGAACCCCACCCCAGTCAATCCTTAGCACCCAAGGAGTTTGAAATTGTTAAATAAGTTTGTAACCTTCATCCGAATTTCCACTTTTTCGGGTATAACAGGAGAATGCTGCCTGATCTTTCTAAAACCTGGTTAACTTTGAATATAGTTACCTCTATTTTCTCCTTCTTAGAGATTTAGCCGAAACGTACAACCTGACTGATAGACCCCATTGCGACTACAAGCGAAATACACCCATGCAAGAGATGCAAAACCAATTCACAGTTCACTTCTGGGGCGTGCGAGGGAGCATAGCCTGTCCCGGGTCCGAAACCGTTCGCTACGGTGGTAATACACCCTGCATTGAGATGCGAGTGGGTGGTGAGCGCCTAATTTTTGATGGAGGGACGGGCTTAAGGGTTCTAGGACTATCCCTGCTATCGCAGATGCCGGTCAAAGCTTCGATGTTCTTCACGCACTCCCACTGGGATCATATCCAGGGGTTTCCTTTTTTTGTACCGGCTTTTATTAAAAATAATCGGTTCCGCATTCATGGAGCAGTCGCGCCGAATGGAGCCACCATCGAGCAACGCCTCAACGATCAAATGTTGCACCCGAATTTTCCAGTACCGTTGCAGATTATGGGTGCTCAACTGGAATTTCACGATATTAAAATTGGCGAAGTCGTACAAATTGGAGAGGTCAAGGTTGAAAATGCTCTCCTCAATCATCCGGGAGAGGCAGTTGGCTATCGGGTAAGCTGGCGTGGGTATGTCGCCGCTTACATTACGGATACTGAACATTTCCCCGATCGCCTCGATGAAAACGTCCTCTGGTTAGCTCGCGATGCCGATGTCATGATTTACGATGCGACCTATAGTGATGACGAGTACAACTCCCCCACTTCCAGTAAAGTCGGCTGGGGACATTCAACCTGGCAGGAAGCGGTCAAAGTTGCGAAAGCAGCCAATGTGAAACGATTGGTGATTTTCCATCATGACCCCTTGCATAATGATGATTTCTTAGATCGGATCGGAGAGCAAGCGGCTCAACTGTTTCCGAATTCGCTCATGGCACGGGAGGGGCTCTCGGTCCAGTTAATTACTCCCGGGGAAGAACCAGCGGTTCACGAACCCCAACAGGCAAAAGCCTCCGTCTAATCAACACCAGTCGGTCTAAACGAGAACGGGTGAGGCTTCAACACCACTGAGGTAGAGGTTGAAGTGTCCAGTCGCTGCTGAAGCATCACCCTAGCTTAAGGGCGATCGCCTAATGGAATTTTGAGGGGAGCGCTCTTTGGCTGAAAAAATTTTAGATAGAGTTTGGGGAGTTCCCATTTATGTGTAAAAATGTAAACTGTGTGGATTACCTCTTCTCTAACAACGGCTCTGACTCCCGCCTCTGTTGCCCTGGGAAATTTTGATGGCATTCATCAGGGACACAGACAGGTCATGCAGCCGATTTTAAGTCCGTCCTTGCGCCGTCAGCCGCTTTCTGTCCCTCCTCTGGCGGGAGAAAGCTATGGGGAAAATTCCCCCCCCAACCCCGAGGCATCTGTGAATAATGCCGAGGAAACAAGTTTAGAACCCTATCCAACCGTCGTTACCTTTAATCCCCATCCCCAGGAATTTTTTTCCGGGCAACGGCGTAGTCTGTTAACCCCCCTGAGTGAAAAGGTCAAATATTTAGAAGCAATCGGGGTTCAACAGCTCGTTTTGCTGCCCTTTGACCAGGATTTAGCCAATATGACCCCGGAAGCCTTCGTGGAAGAGATTCTGGTGGGACAGCTAAACGCTCAACAGATTAGTGTGGGGCAAGATTTTTGTTTTGGGCGGCAACGCTCAGGGACTGTCACCGAACTCAGAGCGATCGCCGCTCGTCACGGGGTTAAAGTTCACCTCGTTCCCTTACAAACTGCCAACGGCGATCGCATTAGTAGTTCTGCCATTCGTGCAGCTCTCCTCGAAGGCAACCTTCCTCAAGCCAACTCCATTCTGGGCCGCCCCTACAGCCTGATCGGAGAAGTCGTGCATGGACAGCAGATTGGCCGAACCATTGGATTTCCCACGGCTAACCTGCAACTTCCCCCGGAAAAATTTCTACCCCGCCACGGCGTCTATGCGGTTCGGGTTTATGGTTTACCCAGCCTTAATCAAGAAAACGGGCTGATGGGTGCGCTGAATATCGGGACTCGTCCCACCGTCGATGCGATCGCTACCCCCACCGTCGAAGTGCATTTATTAGATTGGTCCGGGGATTTGTATGGGAAAAGCTTGACATTGCACCTAGAGCATTTTTTGCGTCCCCAACAAAAATTTGACTCTTTAGACCAACTCAAAGCCCAAATCCAAACCGACTGCGACACCGCCCGAACCCTATTAAGTGCCCAGGAGTAGCCCAGAAATATCCGCACCCTGTTCGTGTAGCGTTCCGTAAGGAAAGGGTGGGGTTCTACGGACATAGCCCGCGCAGGCGGGCTCTTCATACTGGGTTTTTACAGAGTAATGAGGACCAGCATTGAGTATCACCCAGTTTAACCGTAAGCTGGTAACAGGGATCTGTTCTCCATGCCCGATCATCGAGTCCGAAATCATACCAAATCCGGTTGTTAAAAGTCGATTTTTTCTTGAGCCTGCCTTCGCAGGCTTCATCCGTAGAGCCAGACCCTTGAGGGTGTGGGGTTTGATAGACCTATCACAACCGGATTCCGTATAAATCCCGCTTACCAAGATAACTCTGGGTGATATTGAGCGAATTATGAGAGACCGTGTAGAAAAACTAACCCACAACCTCAGTCAAACCATTGTCGGCAAAACCGATGCCATTCGCCTCGTACTCGTGGCCCTCTTCAGTGGGGGCCATGCCTTGCTCGAAGATGTCCCCGGCGTCGGCAAAACCTTGATTGCTAAATCTCTGGCGCGTTCCATCGCTGGAGACTTTAAACGGATCCAATGTACCCCGGATCTCTTACCTACCGATATCACTGGGACTAATATCTGGAATCCCAATAAGGGCGAGTTTCAATTTCTTCCCGGTCCCGTCTTTACCAATATTCTCCTGGCAGATGAAATCAACCGGGCCACCCCCCGCACCCAGTCTGCCTTATTAGAGGTGATGGAAGAACAACAAGTCACTGTCGATGGCCTTGCTAGGACCGTTTCCCATCCCTTTTTTGTGATTGCGACTCAGAACCCGATTGAGTATCAAGGCACCTTTCCCTTACCGGAAGCCCAAATGGACCGCTTTACGCTGTCCTTTTCCATTGGGTATCCTAGTGAAGCTGAAGAACTGCAAATGTTGCAGCGCCTGGAACACAAAGGGTCAAACTTTCGGGATTTGCAACCCTGCCTGGAACTGGATGAAGTCCTGGAATTACAGCGCCTTTGTTCTCAGGTACGGGTCGATCGCTCCTTGCAGCAATACATCGTCAATTTAGTCCGCGCTACCCGAGAGTCTGAGGAGATCACCCTAGGGGTCAGTCCCCGGGGTGCAGTCGCCTTGCAACGCGCTACCCAAGCGCTGGCTTTTCTGGAGGGTCGAGATTATGCTGTTCCTGATGATGTCAAATTTTTAACCCCTCATGTCCTCTGCCACCGCCTGATTCCTTCCGGAGGACGTCGTGCTAAAACCATTGTGGAGCAACTCTTGCGATCGGTTTCCATTCCTTAACGGTTAAATGGGATGGATGGAGTATTGAGTACCAGAGGCTATTCAGTTAGGTTCCAGCATCCATCCCTCTAGCTTGAGGTATCAATTTGCGCTCCATGATGAACATGATATTAAGGTTTATAAGAACAAAAATCCTCCGGCGGCAGGGGGTGCGATCGCCCTTCGTCCTGTTTCTATTGCTCCTGTTTTGGAGTGTTGTCATCTCCTGGCAACTCGCCGAGGCGATCGAACCGCCTCCCATCACCACCGTAGATCCCGTGCCCGAAACCTTGCAACTCGGACAAGAACTCTACCTAAATAACTGCGCCAGTTGCCATATTGGCGTCCCTCCAGCCATCTTCCCAACTGAAACTTGGCGGGATATCATCCAAGACACCAACCACTACGGCATCCAAATCCCACCCCTGGTCGATCCGGGTCGTCTCGTCATCTGGAACTACCTCAGAGTCTTCTCCCGCCTCCAAACTCCTGACACTCCCCTCCCGTATCGCATCCGCGACTCCAACTATTTCAAAGCCCTCCATCCGAGAGTCGAACTCCCCGAGTCCCTCACCCTCAAAACCTGCATCCAATGCCATCCCGGGAGTGAGCAATACAATTTTCGCAGCCTAACCCCTGAGTGGGAGAATGGGGAGTGATTTGTCATTGGTCATTGGTCATTGGTCATTGGTTGTTGGGGAAGATGGGGAGGATGGGGACGATGGAGAGGGGCAGGAGATGGGTCCTCGTGAGGGGGCGGCACGCCGCGTCACGAGCAGGGGGACCAACCACCAAATGACAAATGACAAATGACAAATGACCAATGACCAATGACAATCCCCCATCTTCCCTCATCCGTTCGGTAGAAATGATAAAATTCATATCAGTTCAAACTCCCGTCAGCCAAGCTGTGTAAAATACGGGACATAAAACTGGCTGAATCAAACCCTCTTAAAAGTAGTGCTACTGTCCTGATATGCTTAAAAATCTGCTAGGCGACCCCAACGCACGCAAGTTAAAAAAATATCAACCCATCGTCGTTGATATCAATCTCCTTGAAGAAGAAATCCAGGCCCTCACCGATGAACAACTAACGGCTAAGACAGCAGAATTCAAGGAACAGCTATCCAAAGCCAAAACCATCGCTCAAGAAAAAGAAATCCTGGATGACATCCTCCCCGAAGCCTTTGCGGTGGTCCGAGAAGCCGCTAGGCGAGTTTTGGGGATGAGACATTTTGATGTGCAGTTGCTTGGGGGGACCATCCTGCACGAGGGACAGATTGCCGAAATGAAAACCGGGGAAGGGAAAACCCTCGTTTCTACTTTACCGGCTTACTTAAACGCATTAAATGGCAAAGGCGTCCATGCTGTTACCGTTAATGACTATCTCGCCCGACGAGATGCGGAATGGATGGGACAAGTGCATCGGTTCCTCGGGTTATCGGTGGGACTGATTCAGCAAGGAATGTCCCCGACGGAACGCAAGAAAAACTACGCCTGCGATATCACCTACTGTACTAACTCTGAACTCGGGTTTGATTATCTGCGGGATAACATGGCAACCTCGATGGCAGAGGTGGTGCAGCGTCCCTTCAATTACTGCATCATCGATGAAGTGGATTCGGTGCTCGTTGACGAAGCACGGACCCCCTTGATTATTTCTGGACAGATTGAACGCCCCACGGAGAAATATACCCGCGCCACGGAGATTGCGATGGCGTTGAATGCTGAGGAGCATTATGAAGTAGATGAAAAAGCCCGAAATATCCTGCTGACGGATGAAGGGTTTGCCCAAGCTGAGGAATTGCTGGGGGTGACGGACCTGTATGACCCGGCAGATCCTTGGGCGCATTATATTTTTAATGCAATTAAAGCCAAGGAACTGTTTATCAAGGATGTTAACTATATCGTCCGTCAGGATGAAGTGGTGATTGTGGATGAGTTTACCGGACGGGTGATGCCCGGACGGCGCTGGAGTGATGGATTGCACCAGGCGATCGAGGCAAAGGAACGAGTGGAAATTCAACCGGAAACTCAAACCCTGGCGACGATTACTTATCAAAACTTTTTCCTGTTGTATCCTAAGTTAGCGGGGATGACCGGAACTGCCAAAACCGAAGAGGCAGAATTTGAGCGGATTTATAACCTCCAAGTGACCGTGATTCCCACCAACCGATCGCTCCAGCGTCGAGATATGTCCGACGTGGTGTATAAAAGTGAGGAAGGAAAATGGAAATCCATCGCCCAAGAATGTGCGGAAATGCACCAAGCGGGACGTCCGGTGTTGGTCGGAACCACCAGCGTTGAAAAATCTGAGGTACTCAGTAGACTGCTGAATCAACTGGAGATTCCTCACAACCTGCTGAATGCTAAACCGGAAAACGTGGAACGGGAATCGGAAATTGTGGCCCAAGCGGGTCGCAAGGGTGCTGTGACGATCGCCACCAATATGGCGGGTCGCGGAACCGATATCATTCTCGGGGGTAATGCCGAATATATGGCCCGTCTGAAAGTGCGAGAATATCTGCTGCCTCGCATTGTGCGACCGGAGGAAGAGGGGGATATGAATGCCCTAAAAGTTGCTGGGACAGATTCCCGCAATAATAAACCGGAAGGGTTTGCGGCAACTTCTGATAAAAAAGTGAAAACTTGGAAAGTATCACCGCAAATTTTCCCCACCCAACTTTCTCGGGAAACGGAACAGCAACTCAAGGAAGCGGTAGAGTTTGCAGTCCAACAATATGGAGAACGGAAGCTGGCGGAATTAGAGGCGGAAGATAAAGTGGCAGTCGCCTCGGAAAAAGCCCCCACCGATGACCCTGCGATTCAAAAACTCCGGGATATCTACAACCGAATTCGCGAAGAATACGAGGCGTTTACCAGCAGTGAACATCAAGAGGTGATTCAACTCGGTGGACTGCACGTCATCGGGACTGAACGGCACGAATCTCGCCGGATTGATAACCAATTACGGGGACGCGCCGGACGCCAAGGTGACCCCGGTTCTACCAAATTTTTCCTCAGTTTACAGGATAACTTATTGCGGATTTTCGGCGGTCAGCGTGTCGAATCCATGATGAATATGTTCCGCGTGGAAGAAGATATGCCGATCGAGTCTAAAATGCTGACTCGTTCCCTAGAAGGCGCACAGAAAAAGGTGGAAACCTACTACTACGACATCCGGAAACAGGTGTTTGAGTATGACGAGGTGATGAACAACCAACGTCGCGCCATCTATGCCGAACGTCGCCGAGTTTTGGAAGGGTTAGACCTGAAAGAACAGGTGATTAAGTACGCCGAACAAACGATGGATGATATCGTGGAAGCTTATGTTAACCCCGATTTACCCTCGGAAGAATGGCAACTGGATCAAATGGTGGATAAGGTTAAAGAGTTTGTCTATCTGTTAGCGGATTTGGAACCGTCTCAACTGGAAGACTTATCCATTGACGAAATTAAAACCTTCCTTCATGAACAAATCCGGATTGCTTACGACATGAAAGAAGCGCAAGTCGATCGCATTCAACCGGGATTGATGCGACAAGCGGAACGATTCTTTATTCTGCAACAAATTGATACCCTTTGGCGGGAACATTTGCAACAAATGGATGCCTTACGGGAATCGGTTGGGTTGCGGAGTTACGGTCAAAAAGATCCGTTGTTGGAGTATAAGAGTGAGGGGTATGAGTTGTTCCTGGACATGATGACGGCGATTCGTCGGAATGTGGTCTATTCGTTGTTCCAATTCCAGCCGCAAATGCAACAAGCACAAGCTGCTGTGGCGGAACGGTAAAGCGGAAGGTTGCTCAAGAAACCGTATTCTAGTCCCCTCCTGGTAAGAAGAACCCCACCCTAACCCTCCCCTTGCCAAGGGGAGGGGACAAGAGGTATTCCAGTCTTCCCCCGGGTCAAAAGAACCCCACCCTAACCCTCCCCTTGCCAAGGGGAGGGGACAAGAGGTATTCCAGTCCCCTCCCGGGTCAAAAGAACCCCACCCTAACCCTCCCCTTGGCAAGGGGAGGGGACAAGAAATATTCCGGTCCCCCCCCTTAGCAAGGGGGGGTTAGGGGGGGTCCCCTCCTGGTAAGAAGAACCCCACCCTAACCCTCCCCTTGCCAAGGGGAGGGGACAAGAAATATTCCGGTCCCCCCCCTTAGCAAGGGGGGGCTAGGGGGGGTCCCAATGTTGACGTCAACCCTCCTAAAACTCTTTTAAAATTACCTAACATCTGTAACCTTGGATATTTATAAAACTCTATTACGTCCGCTAATTTTTTCAGGAGTGCAACCGGATCCGGAGTGGTGGCATCATCAAACGATGCAGGTGATGGAGTGGTTGAATCGGAATCGCGATCGCGCCACGATTAGCACGATTTTGTCCCAATTAAATCGCAGTTCTACGGTTGTTGATACCCGGTTAGAACAAACTCTTTGGAACATTAAGTTTCCCAATCCCATTGGATTAGCTGCGGGATTTGATAAGAATGGTTCAGTAGGGGGAAGTTGGTCTAATTTAGGGTTTGGGTTTGCTGAACTCGGGACGGTGACGTTTCATGCTCAACCGGGTAATCCTCGTCCCCGAATGTTTCGCTTACCCGAAGATTTAGCCGCTATTAATCGCATGGGATTTAATAATAATGGTGCAGAAGCTTTAGCACAACGCCTGATTGCGGATAAAGATAAAGGACAAGTTACTTCAGAAAAGCCGATTATTGGGATTAATTTAGGCAAGTCCAAAATTACTCCTTTAGAAGAAGCACCAGGGGATTATTTAGGCAGTTTTCGGCTGTTGAAAGAGTTCGGGGATTATTTTGTGGTGAATGTGTCTTCACCGAATACCCCAGGATTGCGATCGCTGCAAGAAGGAAAACAACTGGCGGAGATTTTAGACGCCTTGCAACAGGAAAATCAAGGGGTTAAACCGATATTAGTTAAAATTGCCCCAGATTTGGAATGGGAAGCAATTTCCGAGGCGATAACCGTGGCTCAAACCTATCAACTAGCGGGGATGATTGCCACGAATACGACGATTCGCCGGGATGGATTAAAAACCCAAACCATTAAGTTAACGGGAAACCCGGTTACGGAAGAAGCGGGAGGATTGAGTGGTGCACCGTTAAGAGGGCGATCGACTGAAATTATCCGCTATATTCATCAACAAACCCAAGGACAACTGCCAATCATCGGCACCGGGGGAATTTTCACGGCTGAAGACGCTTGGGAAAAGATAACAGCAGGTGCTTGTTTGTTAGAAATTTACACGGGTTTAATTTACGAAGGACCCTGGATGGTCCGGCGCATTTTAGCAGGATTGGTGCAGAAATTAGAGGAGAATGGATTGGGAAATATTGCCGAGGCAGTGGGTAGGAGTTAGGGAGTTGCATCAGGGGATTACAAAATATAAATCCTCCAAACGTTCAGCTAAAACGAACCTATATGTAGGGGCGCAATGCGCAGGCCCTCTTTTGGGCCTGCGCATTGCGCCCCTACTCCGTTGATCCTACGAACGAACATTTTGGAGATTTTATTTTTTGGAGTTCCCTCATAAATTTTTCCCTTACCCCCAGCGCGTCTTTGCATATTCAACTGCTTCTTTTAGGCTGAGTTTGACTGTGGAATTATTGCTGCGAAGGTAAAAACAATCTTCCTCTTTCCCTGCTTTGTCTTTAACTTTGACATAAATGGGTTTAGGGGAAGGTTGAACCACCACGCGACAGAGTTCAAATCCGGAGACTTGATGGACGGTAATTTCCCACAATGTGCCGCACTCTTTGCCAATTTCTCGCAGGAGTAAATCGTTATTTAAAAACAGTGCCAATCCATCGGGACTACTTTTTTTCAAGGTTTGATAGTCAGACTTTAATCCGAGGGGTACGCCGTCATCATTGATGCCAATTAATAATGTACCGCCGCTGGCATTGAGAAAACCGGCCACGGTTTTAACGATTTCATGTTCCATTGCTTTGTCTTTTTTATTCTCCCGTAAATTCCAACGGGCGGTGGATTTAAACTCTAACTGATGACCTTCTCCTTGGGTGATTAAGTTGATGATTTCCGAGTCACCGGATAGGGGGGCAAAATTACGATAGGCCTCTAAGGTTGCCTCTTTTACGGATTCAGAAACTAGGGGAAAGGTACTGAGGATATAGGTAAATTCTTCTTCATTTAGTCCGTAAATATGGGCGATTATCCCGTCAAGTTCTGCCCGCAGTTGGGCGCGATCGCCTTCATCGGTTACGCCGTCTTGGTGCGAACTTAACCCCACTTCCTGCGCCAGTTCGTCAAATTCTGGAGTAGTACAGATAAGTTTGGCAGCGCGATCGACGATTTCCGCAAAGAAGCGATCGGCTGCGGTTAATCGCGGGACTGGGGTTTGGTAAAGGAAAAACAGCGTTAAATTTGCGGAAACTTTCTGACGCAATGCAAAATCAAAGCATACGCTATTTAATACAGCACAAATTAACAGCATATACTGGTTATTTTCAATAGCTGAGGCAACATTAAGAGAATGACCGCAAACAACATTTTTAGGCAGTATTGTCCCTATCAAAGTACGAGAATCGGTACTTCTAGCAATTGCCCGATATGCAAAGCGATAACACTGATAATCTAACTTTTGACTATTATCTGTACTTTTTTTTCCTAATAAGGCTTTTCTAGCTTCTCCCTCATCCACCCAATACCTGGGTTCAGCATACAGGTGAGTAAACTGATGAATCATTTTCCCTTCATAAAGAGGGAATTTACCTTTCCCTGGCTGCTGCTTAAATAAATAACTGTCATTGGTCATGTGGAATTCAGAAGTTAACCGCAAATTCCACTTTCCCGCCATGTTTTCGCCTAGCAAAGGAAACTTGAGCATTTTTTCCGCAATTTGGATATCGACATCCGATTTAAACTCCATCACGGAAAGCGAGTCCGGAGACAACCGACGAACCAAAGGTAGAGAAATAACTAGATGTTCATCTGGATTATTTAGAAATGTATCTAACTGGTTGATTCTAATCGCTTCACGGGGATGGATTCGGAATGCCGCCCAAAATGAATCAGTTACTCCACCTTTAGCAAACGTAATTAGGCAAAACTTAAAACTGTGGTGGACTCCTTCAAAAATGAATTTTTCGTTTGAGAGTCCAAATAGTGCATCGATGTTACTTTGTGAAAACAACATTTCTCGCAACTGTTTAGCCCCTAAGTCTGTATAAATTCCCGAAGGAATAATAATTCCACATTCTCCCCCCGGACGTAACAGATTAAAACATTGTTCTAAAAACAGTTTGTAGAGGTTAATATCTGTCCCTGCTTTTTTGCCATTGACAATAGAAACTTGATTCTGATACTGTTCCGCAGACCGATAATAAGCACTCAAGTGAGGAAATTGGCTTTGATATTCTAGCCAAGCTGCCGCAATTTTTGGATCCTCCAGAATTTGACTTTGCTCTTTCTCAAATGCCTTAATGTCCATCTTGCTTTTATTCACCAATTCGCTATGTTGGAGAAAAAATTCTCTAGCATTGGGTTTAAAGATTTCCCAAGGCGGATTGGCAATAATGACATCAAATCCCCCGCGTTGCAAGACGCGATCAAAATGATATCCCCAATGGAACGGCTTCAATGCTGCAATGTCATCAATTTTTAATACCCGCTTCTTAGGTTTCCCCGAGATTTGCACCTCCTGATACTTAATCCCTAAGCGGCTGCTAAACTCATCCAATAACAATAGATTTAACTTATCCTGAGATTCCCGATTTAACTGTTCAATGTGACCCCGCAACATTAACAGCCGCGACTCCTGAGAGGTTCCCTCTTGTTCCCCAGGCTGAAAAGCGTGTTTTTTATATAAATCAATCGAATCATTTTTATCGGTTAAAATCTTTTGATAAGCACTTGCTGCCAAGGGTTGCAGCAAATTTCCCTGGAAAGCAACGGGTTCCGAATCTTTCTTTTTGCCTTTTCCCTTCGTCCCAGAATTGACCGCATCAAACCCGGTTTCATCCACCCGAATTAAGCCAATCAGAGAATTTCCCGCCATAATATTAAAATCAATATTCGGCAAAGGTTCTAATTCCTTGACATTATGGGCGGAAGAAACCAAAGCTAAAAATAGCCGCAATTTAGCAATTTCCGTGGCTTCCTCCATGATATCCACCCCATAGAGGTTATCGGTAATAATTCGCTTTTTGATATAATAATTAAGCGAAGGATGCTCGCTTTCAACTTGAGTTAACCAGGTATTGAGATAATGGTCCGTAATTCTAACTTTAACTGTAGCAATCACATTAGAATAGACATAAATCAGCGTTTTCATGGCTGCCACCAAAAACGCACCGGAACCACAGGCAGGGTCTAATAAACTGAGGGTGGGAAGAATCTCTTCCAGCAATTGACGGCAGAGTTTGGCATCCAGTTTGGTTAACAGTTCGGTAATCGTTTCAAACTGACGCGGTGCATTGGCTTGATTAATGCGGTCTAAAATCAGTTTATTAATGGTTTTATCACACAAATATTCGGTGATTTCTGCCCGGGTGTAATAAGCCCCAAAGGCTTTTTGGTTAATGTATTTCTCGAAAATATACCCCAAAACTGCCGGGTTAATTTCGTTTTCTTTGCCTTCCAGGGTATCATCTAAATTCCAGGAATAGCCTGCAAATAAAGCAAAAACCTTTTCAAAAGCCTCATCAGGAATTGCAATATCGGGATAGTTTTGTTCGATTTGATGGGTGAGAAATAGTCCCCCATTCAAATATTTGATATCCCCAATCAGGGCCATCACCGCAGGCGATCGCTGGTCCACAGGTTTAGCAAACCCATCAAAAAACAAGGCAGGCAGGAAGTCCCGGTAAAATAAATCGGTCCCTCGCTGCTGGCTTTCCGTGAGTTTTTCTTGAAGATAGAGGGTTTTTCCTCCATCAATAAATCCTTTGCGCTGCAAGAAATAAACAAACATCAAACGGTTAAGCAGAACCGAAGTGTACCAGCGGCGATCGCCTTCTTTGTCAATCCCCCGAATTGCACTTAAAAACTCAAGATGCTGTTGCTTAAAGTCTTCAAAAAATTTCTTAGTAATGCGTTCAACATCCAATCCTGCCTGTAACCGTTGAGCAACATCAATCACCGAGAGGGATTCCAATTCCTCCAAACTCACGTATAAGGCGCTAATCTTACTTAACAGCAAATCGCAAGGTTCGCGCTTAACATAAACATGGTCCCGAGGATACAGTTTATTCCCATCTCGCTTCACCCAATACCAAACACATTGAGTCCGATTTTTACCCACAAAAATTAACATATTTTCCCGAACCAACTCCGCAATTTCTTTATAAATTGCCATCCGCGCCGTGGCATTGGGAATTTCCCCATTCTCTGCTAAGACTTCAAAAACACCCACCCCCGACAGTTCCGCAACGGGCGATCTAGAGTAGACTTGCCCCTCCACTTCCATTCTGACGCTTTTATCCGCAGCAGGGTAGGACCATCCTAATTGCTGAACGAACAAATCGCTAAACTGAAATTCTTGTAAAAGGGGGCGAGCTTTTTGAAAGTCAATCGTCATCGTTAGTTTCCTCAGAACATTAATCAGTGGGGTACATCATTTCCGGATTTGGGTCAATCCGTAAACCGACTTAAAACAAAGGTTAAGCTTTTTTATCCGCCTATCTTATCCCTCCTGAAACAATCCTAAAGAACAAATAATTTGCGGTTCTCGCTTTTCAATTTCGTCACTGACAATGCACAATCGGCCATCCATTCTTAATGCTACCACTAACTCCGCCAGGTGGCGATCGCTAATTCCACTTTTCAACTGCCGATTCAACGTATCCGTTGCCGACTGCCGCAGGGGATAGCGGTAAATTTCATCAATCGCTTTCACCAATTCATCGGTAACAAAAGCCGCCTCTCGCTTATCCTGGGCATACCGTTTCAACCGTTCATAACTGCGGAAACGTGCCCCAGAAGGTCGCCCTAACTGACCCCCAGAGTTTTTCTCCTCTGCCGCCAACAAATCCGCCCCTTTTTTAACTAATTCATGATGCTGTTCATCACGGGAAATTGCCGGGGTGAATTCGTCACAAGCTGCCGCCCGCAACACCCCCAATTGGGATTGAGTCACGCTATTTCCCTCGCGATTCACCCAAATTAAAGAATCATTACCCTCTGTCGTTTTCATGTACAATAAAACCCCCTCCGGCTGTACCGGCGTTGGACTGTGGGCGCGAGTGGAATACACCACGTTCGGCATTTCTTCAATTGTCTTTTTCAAACTTGGATTATTTTCCGTCGCCTTTTTCCAAATTTGGAACGCTTCAGAGGTTAAATCCACTTCCCCATCTTCTTCCCCATCTAATGCCCCAGATTTTTCATTATAAATGTCAAGCAAAACCCCTGAATCATCATCCTCAAAAAACATTTCATCGGTTCCCACCACTTCCGCATTCTCCTGTAACCGACGCTTCAGGCGTCCCCGCAGATTAATAATTTGTTCAACTCCCTCCGCAGGCAAAAACGAATAGCAGAGAATTTTTTCAGCTTGTTGCCCAATTCTATCTACCCGTCCCGCCCGCTGAATCAGTCGAATAATCGCCCAAGGTAAATCATAATTAACAATAATCGCGCAATCTTGCAGGTTATGTCCTTCGCTCAAAACATCCGTCGCAATTAACACCCGCAATTCTTGATCCGGGCTAATGTTATCCACTTTCCCACTACTCACCGGACTAAAGCGATTTGCCAATTCCGTAGGGTCTGGAGATTGACCCGTAACCCCCGCCACTCTTGGAATTTGGAGGGCGTTTAAATTGTCCGTTAAATAGCGTACCGTATCCGCAAACTGAGTAAAAACCAGCACCTTTTCCTGGGGATAAGTTTTGGTTAACAACTCCACCAATGCTGCGAATTTTCTATCTTGCTGCCGATGCCACTCGCCACCCTTTTGCAACACCTCAATCAAGGCTTTCGCATCTTCTAATAGGTCCCGTTTCAAGGCTTTGGTATCGAATAAAGCCGCTTTGAGCCATTTAAACCGCCGTTTGTAGCGGGTTTCATAGTCATGGTAAACCGCCTGTGCTCGCTGCTTGAAAATTTTTTGCGAGAGGGATAACAAATCTTCCAATTCTAAATAGGGGTTCTCCCCTTCTTCGGTGTCCGTCTCCAGTGCGATCGCCGTCACCGAATCCGAATCCTCATCACTATTGCGCGTATCCAACAACTCCGCATCCTGAGTCCCAATGGGAATATCTAACTGATTTTCAATGGCATATAAATAGATGAAGTTCCGCAAAATATGACGTTCTAGAGACTGGATAAAAGCAATGCCACTACTTTCTAAGCGTTTAAAGAGATTAGTCCGCGAAAATCCCATCAACCGCTTCCCTGCACGAGATAGAGCATTCAGTTGATGTTGTTCCGCTTCCGTCGGGGAAACTTTCTGTTTTTTCTGGATATAATTTCCCAATCCATACCGAGGCAATGTCAGGGCATTAATCACATCCACCACCCCCTCGGAGTACAGCCGCGAATAGGGATTGGAGTCAGCCGAATCAAGCTGAAATTTGAGAGTAGCTGGAACGCGATCGGGAAAATAAGAACGACTTCCATCGGGAAATTTCAAAAATTTTCTCCCGGTTTCGCCGTCCGTTTGAGCATAATTTTCTTTAATAAACGAACGAGTTCGGCGGACCATGTAATGCTTCATTAATTCGCGCCAATCATCCGGATGGTCGCTCTTTTCAAAAGCCGCCAAAGAGCGTACCGAACATTGATGACGGCGGATAAATTCCAGTTCTCCTACCGCCCCGCCTCCGAGTTCATTCAACAGTGCCTCGGGCCGAAATCCCAGGTTTTGGTCCTCGGAAACAAATAACCGCAATTGGGAAGATAAATCTAAATAAGTTTTGTTATAAGGGGTAGCGGACAGAAAAATACACTTGCTTTCATTCGCCGCAATATATTCCTGAATGGCGCGATACCGCTTCCCGTCCCGGTTTCTCAAGTTGTGACTTTCATCAATTAAAACCACCCGATACCGGCGTAACTCAGGCAGTTTATTTTGCACCTGGCTAATCGGTAATACTTTAGCATAAAGACGGTAATTATCTACATAATCTTGCCACATTTTAACCAAGTTTTTCGGGCAGATAATCAGAGTTTCTAACAGGCAATCTTCTTGGAGAATCTTCGCTAGGGCAGTTCCCACCAGAGTTTTACCCAAACCGACAACATCCCCAACCAAAACCCCTCCCCGCTTGGTAACATGACGGGCAGCCAATTGCACTGCTGCTTTCTGGAAGTCAAATAAACCATTAAATTCCCGAGGAATCCGAAACTCAGAAAGTCCGGCGATCGCCTCCCGAGAGAGGTGATAAGCAATTTTCAAATAAATATGATACGGTGGAATCAGTTGTTCCCTAGCCCAACTTTCATCAATAATTTCCGCCAGTTCTTTAGAAATATCAATACAGCCAAAATCTTCCCAGCGATCATCAAACCACTTTTGCAACTTCTGGCAAGCATCAAAATCTAAAACATCAACATTCAATTCCCCCTGATATCGCAATCCAGCCAACGTCAAGTTACTGCTGCCTAAAAATCCCACAATCGGACTATTTGGATCTTGCCGATGAATCAGATACAGTTTTGCATGAAGGGGGTGGGCTAAAAATAGTTTAACGACCAGTTTTCCGGCTTTAATTTGACAACTAACCCTGCGTAATCCCGCTTCATCGTCGTTCGTCGGTGCGCCGATCGCCAACTGCTGACGAAATTCAGCCGCCATCCGTTTTTTAAACCGCAAAATTCCACTATTATCAATTTTTCCCTCACTAGGACCCAAGGTAAAAGCTGCCTGAACTTCATCCTTCGGCAGACGTTGCATCCCCACCAACAGACGGCAGCAAGACCCCTCTCCCCCAACATAACGCTCAATCAAATCATCTATCTTTTGCCACCCTCTCAAGTTGAAATAACCCACGCAAAAATCTGCCCGATACGAGAGTTTAAGCGTGTCTCGAAGGGCTGAGTGGAGGTGTAACTCAATATTATCAAAGATCCGTGGCACTTTTTTTCTGTAGTAGCACTAATTTGAGGGTGTTCTCAGTGGGAGGGCTTTTGCCCTACAACCTATCTTACCTCTTTTTTGCTAAAAACCCTCATTTTGTAATTTTGCCTGAAATAGGAAAGAGTATAGAGATTATATTGAACACTATTTCTTCTCTGTGAAAACTAGAAATTTTTTTAAAATTTAATCAATAAAAACTTAATTTACCCAGAATTTCCACTTTATAAAGCTCCTTAAAACAGGCAGAATATCCGATTCTGCTTTAATGCGGGGAAGGAGATAATCATTTATATTTGTAGAGGCGATTCGCGTCGCCCCTACAGATTAGGTTCGTTTTTGGAAAGCAAGCGCCAGCCCTATTTCCTCCTATGTTTACTATGAATACAGCCATCCAAATAAATCTTGGGCTGATAATTGCCAATCGGTTAATACACTTAAACCGGGTAACGCATCATCTCCAGTTTTTAATTCAGGGTTTTGATTGGGTTTAAAAATTAATACCGATTCATCCTCTGGATCGACTAACCATCCCAGTTTTGTACCCTGATTGAGGCATAGCATAATTTTCCGAATGACCCGATTTGCAGATTGTTCAGGCGACAAAATTTCAATCGTCCAATCCGGTGCAATTGTAAATCGATTTTCCACTCTGCCATTCGGTTTTCGGGGAATCCTGTGCCATTCAAATACTGCTATATCTGGCACGATTGCAGACCCACCAAATGTACAGCGTAACTCGGGAAAGGCAGAAGCTAAGTTCTGAGGTTCACCAAGTTGATTAATTAAGGATAAAAGACGAGCTTGTAATCGGCTATGTTCTCCTTGTGGCATTGGTTTTTGATAAATTACTCCATTGATATAGTCACTGGCAGGTTTGGTTTCGGGTAACTGCAAGAAGTCTTCCAGGGTAATCTCAGTCAAGGATTGAATTGCGGGAGTCATAACGGTTTTCTCCTGAACGGTTTGGGAATGCCTCCGAGGGTTTTGCCAAGGTTGGCTGTTGAGTAATCTGGGTTTACAGTATAGGGGCCGCCCCAAGGCATTCTCTTCCCCAGTATAGCCCAATCTCCCCGTTTCAATCGGTAATATTTACGCAAAATTCAACTCATACATCACCTGAACCTCCACCTAAAAAAGAGTGAAGATAAGCAGTAAACCTATTTTAAATCTCACCCATTATAGCGGTCCCCAGACTCATGAGTTTGGGGCTGAAATTGTCACGCCACCAACCACCGAATTGCGGATGAGACCCTGTGGAGTGGGAAGTCACCCTGCCGATCGCCTAAAATTAGGGAATAACTGCACTTTTATAGAGTTTAGGCATGAATTGGCAAGAAATTTCCGGTAATTGGGTCCATATTCCTCCCCGGACAAGGGGCATTATTCATTTCCTGGGGGGCGCGTTCCTGGCGGCAGCGCCTCAAGTGACCTATCGATGGTTACTTGAACAACTCAGTCTCCAAGGATATGCGATTATCGCTACGCCGTTTGTTAGTAATTTCGACCACGGTGCGATCGCCTCTGATATCCTGGACCGTTTCGAGTGGTGTGTGGAACAATTGCGCCTGTCTGGTAAATTGCCTCAACGCTATCTACCCATCTATGGAATCGGTCATAGCATGGGTTGTAAACTTCACTTACTAATCGGTAGTTTATTTGACGTCGATCGCGCTGGGAATATCCTCATTTCCTATAATAATTACCCCGCCCGTCGTTCCATTCCTTTCTTAGAATTAGTGGAACAATTACCCACAGCTTGGGGAGGCCAATTGCCGACAGCTTTCTCCGTTGAATTTACTCCTTCCCCAGAAGAAACTAACCAAATTATTGCCAGAGAGTATCAAATTAAGCGGAATCTAATTGTCAAATTTAAAGATGATACCCTGGATCAAACTTTGCTGTTATTTCCTGTGATGAAAGAGCGCTTTCCTGACCTGGTATCTATGCTCACTATCCCGGGAAATCATCTCACACCCTTAAGTCAAGACCCGGGTTGGAAATCGGGGACGGAATTCTCGGCTTTTGATGCGATCGCCCAATGGGTCCGCCAAGAAATGTATCGCGAACCCGTTCGCCTCAAAGATGAAATCCTCCGATGGCTCAATCCCATCCCCTCCATCAGACCTCTAGGCTAATTTCTCCCTCATCCCTGTTCCTGTCGGGGACTGACCTCGGCTCGATAAAGCAGCTTCTCCCCTTGGCGATACCCGGTACTGCGGACTCTCACAAGTTCCCCGGGTTGAGCCATTCCCTCCCGTAACTGATGCTGCTGGGGATTGTATGGAATGTCCGAACCCACGGAGGCGATCGCCTCCACTCCCCACTCTTGCAGCAACCGTTCCACCGGATGTACCAACGGCAGCAAACGCACCGCAGGCAAGTTCGGATTTTGGGTAGCAGCATAAGCAGCAGTAGGCCAATTCCGCAACCAGGACTCTAAAATATCTAAACTGCTGAGTTGAAATTCCTGCAACAGCGTCTCCCGTTGTTGCTGCATCTGCACCAGAAGGCGCTCATATTCCGCTTGCACCGTCGAACTCGGCTCAAGGGGTTCTACGGCCTCCACTCCAGCACATCTCACTAATAACTCGGATAGGGTGACTTGTAGCACATTAGCCAGCACCAGCAACGGTTCTACACGCATCTGCAACGCCTTTCCCTGGCGCAGTTGCCTCACTTGCCAGTGAGACACCCCGGCTTGACGAGCGAGCGAGCGAAAACTGGAGATTCCCACCCGTTGCATTAACCCTTGTAATTGTTGGCTGGCGTCTGGAGTATCACTCATGAGTTCGAGTTGATCAATCTAATGTCATCTTGAACATCATATTACAAACCGCGAAGGAATCTTCGCGGTTTGTATGTAATGCCTCACCTAGAAACCCGATTTATGGTTTCGAGTTGGCAGGATTTAACCGATGTTTTATTCTTCCAGTAGACTTCTTAACATCCAAGCGGTTTTTTCATGAATTTGCATCCGCTGGGTTAATAAATCAGCGGTGGGTTCATCGTTTGCAGCATCAACTGTGGGGAAAACAGAACGAGCAGTCCGCACTACGGCTTCTTGTCCTTCAACTAACAACTGAATCATCTCTTTCGCCTTCGGAACTCCGAGGGTTTCTTCAATGGAGCTTAACTGACTAAACTCGCTGTAAGTCCCGGGTGCTGGATATCCCAAAGCCCGAATCCGCTCGGCGATCGCATCCACGGCTAAAGCTAATTCGGTATATTGTGTCTCAAACATCACGTGCAATGTCTGAAACATTGGTCCGGTAACATTCCAATGGAAATTATGGGTTTTCAAGTAGAGGCTATAAGTATCGGCGAGAAGTCGTGATAATCCTTCTGCGATTTGTTGCCGGTCTTCTGCATTAATGCCGGTATTGATTTTTGACCCTTTATCTTTATCTTTGTCTTTATCTTTGTCTTTGTCTTTATCTTTTCCCATGATTCGGTCTCCTTTAGAACGAGTATATTGTTAACGGGATGACTACAGCATCGGTACAGTAGGGGTGGGAAGGCGGGTTTCTTGAGAACACCCTGCTGGCGGGGGAACACAGAAAGGTCCAGAAACCTGGCAACCGCCCCCTTGAGGGAATACTGTACCGCCTCTATCGGATACATTGACTCAGGCTAGGTGCATTTTTAGCACCGATCGCGGAGCACGACGCACGTTACAGCGAATGGTTTCATAGCCTAGGCGTTGACAAGCCTCATAGCGATGACAACCAGAAAAGCCGTAATATTCCCCTTCTACTTCTAACACGTCAATTGGTTCTAATAATCCGATTTCTTGGATGGACTCCATCAGCTTCTGTACTTTTGCCTGGTCATTCTGGCGGGGTAAGGGACGCCGAATCTTGGCGATCGCAATTTCTTGGACTCTCATAATTGTGATTTTTGGGTTTTAGGTGGCTTTCTTATATCATAGTCGGAATGAGTATGAGTTGCAACAAGGGGGATGGAGTCATTGGTCGTTGGTCACTGGTCGTTGGTCATTGGTCGTTGGTCACTGGTCCTTGGTCGTTGGTCCTTTGACAAATAACAAATGACAAATGACCAAGGACAAATGACATTCGTACTGGGGGATGGGGGGAAAATAGGTTGAAAGTTAGGGGGATTTTGACCAGAATATGAGGGGATAAAATTAACGATCGCCTTGCAAGGCGATCGCCCAGTTCGACGAGGTTAAGGGTGTGAAATTCTTGCTGGGTAAGGAAAATTAGGCCATTGTCGAGACTTTAGATCTGATATTTAAACGAAACCAAAGGGGATCGAACGGTGAAATCAACAGCATATCAAGAACGGAATGCGGGGGTCCATGCCCAAATCCTCAGCGATCGCCCGGGAAATACTCCTAGTCAAGCTATCAGCCAGTTTGGGGGACCAAAACCGACTCCTGTCACTCCAACGGTGAACCGGATGGGGGGCCAATGGTTAGGGCGGATATCTGGGGTGGTGTTCACAGTCCTGTGCTTCTGGGGCCTGCCCGGGGAAGTAGTACGCGCCAATCAGGTGCAGAATCGAGAACTGGAGATAGGGGTTGTGCAGCGGTTTGGCAGCAAACCGACAGATAAGCTCATTCTGAAAGCCCAAGAGGGCGATCGCCTCTATGTGCGCTTTGAGGGGGGTGATGGGACGCCTCAAACCCAGGAAGTGAGCCAGATGCAGCTAGAAATCATCATGAAACCCCTAGCCGAACCCATCCTGGAAGAACGGCTGGTATTGAGTACCCATCGCAGTTTCGAGAATGCGGAACAGAATGCCGATGAATGGCGAAACAAGGGGATTGAGGTAGAAATTGCCCATCCGGGACGCTGGCAAGTCTGGGCCAAGCGCGAGGTCTATGGGACCCCGTTATTGCGGCGGTTCTTGCTGCAAAATCTGCAAGCTGAAGGATATGAAACAGCCTTTTTAGATACGGCGATCGTGCAGCAGAAACCCCAACCCAGTTGGGTCTTTGAGGGGTTCCGCTATAATCGCGATCGCCTAGAAATTTGGGCGGGTAAGGATCGGATTCAGGTTAGCCGAGGAAAAGAGGACCGCAACCCCACGGTGTATCCCGGGAAACTGCGAGTTCAACCCAATGCCTACGGCACCTTTACCCTCGTTAATAAGGTCCCTATTGAAGAGTATTTACGGGGAGTCGTCCCCCATGAAATTGGCGCAGAAGCACCTTATACCGCAGTAGAAGCTCAGGCGATTATTGCTCGGACCTATGTCCTGCGGAACCTGCGACGATTTGTGATCGATAACTACGAGTTATGTGCCAATACAGAATGCCAGGTTTATAAAGGAATTGGAGAGACCTGGGAGCGGTCCGATCGCGCGATCGCCGCCACTGCCGGGAAAGTGCTCACTTATAACAATGAATTAATTGACGCCCTGTATTCCTCCACCACCGGGGGGATCACCGCCCCTTTCCAGGATATGTGGGATGGTGCCGATCGCCCGTATTTGAGAGCGGTCCTCGACTCCGTAGGCAACGTTTGGGACTTATCCCGCGACAGTTTAGCCAACGAGCAGAACTTTCGCCGGTTTATTACCCTGGACAAAGGGTTTAATGAAGAAGAGTGGGATGTATTTCGGTGGCGCGAAGTTAGCACTCTGGCGCAAATGAACAAAAACCTCAAGGATTATCTTCAGGAGAAGCAGCATCCCCAGGCCAATTTCCAGACCATTCAGGCGGTGGAAGTGGTGGAAAGAAGCAATGCCGGTCGAGCGATCGCCGTTAATGTCACCACAGACCAGGGGTCCGTCAAACTGGTGAAAGATGAAATCCTGCGAGCCTTCTGGGCACCGTTAAGTACATTTTTTTACCTAGAACGGATGTATGGAGAGGATAAAAGCTTCAAGGGGTATGTTTTTGTTGGGGGGGGATTTGGACATGGGGTGGGATTGAGCCAAAGTGGTTCCCATCGACTCGCGAAATTAGGATGGACCAGCGATCGCATACTCAAGTTCTACTATCCCGGCACCGAAATTCAACCCGTTTCTGAGGATATTATCTTTTGGCGCGATCCCTTAGCTCCCTAAACCCTTGAACGGGGTGGTTGCAGCAACACCCGATGGGGGATCAATCCCCTGCCAGTTATTGCCACTCCAGAGATTGCCCAACCCCCTAAGATCAACAATAGGGGCGCACCACAAACGGTGCGCCCCTACTTCTTGAAAATGAGAAAATTTTAAGGGGGGGAGTTCTCTTAGTAGAGTTCTTCCTCTTGATGAGTCAGAATCGTACAGTCAGAACTCGGGTAAGCCACGCAGGTTAAGACATAACCAGCTTCAATTTGATCATCATCTAAGAAAGACTGGTCAGACTGGTCAACAGTACCCTTGGTAATTTTGCCTGCACAGGTAGAGCAAGCACCAGCACGGCAGGAATAGGGCAGATCGAGACCTTGTTCTTCCGCAGCATCGAGAATGTAGGTATCATCTTCCACGTCAATGGTTTGATTGAGACCTTCGGCTTCGTTGATTAAGGTGACTTTGTAAGTTGCCATTTAGTGATCTTCTCCAGATAATCGACAGGCTTATAAGTTTTGCTAATGCAGAGGTCACGCCTTGATTAACGCGCCAGTCTGCGGGTAGGATCAGCCTTTCTCTGATATTAGGGGAAAAATCAAAGGTTGCAACACCCGGTTGCTCCTTTATACCAACAAAATTTATTATAAAAAATTCTAATTTAATCCTGATTACTTATACCTAAAGAAGGCCCCACAGGAAAGTTAGGGCGGGTATCCACAGGGGAAAAGTTAGAGTAGTATCGATTTTATTGAAGAAAGCAAACTCAGACCGTGACGACTTCCTCTAGTCCCCGTACGAACCGATCGCCCTCCCTAGTCCCCATCACCCACCTCCCGATTCGGGTAGGTCTCGTGGGTACAGGTTTTGTGGCAAAACTCCGAGGGCAAACCCTACAAGAGGATGAGCGATCGCGCTTAGTGGCCGTAGCGGGACATACTCCAGAAAAAACCGCAGAATTTGCCCAACTCCATCAGAGCACTGCCATGAACTCCTGGCAAGACTTAATTGCCAGGGGGGACCTAGATTTGGTGATTGTTTGCAATATCAATCGCGATCGCGGTGCAATCATTCGCGCGGCCCTATTAGCCGATTGCCATGTCGTCGTTGAATATCCCCTCTGTCTGGATCCCGCAGAAGCTGAGGACCTGCTCGCCTTAGCAACCTCAAGGCAACGGCTGCTTCATGTGGAACATATCGAACTATTGGGGGGAGTTCATCAGGCCCTGAAACAGTCCTGGTCCGAAGTGGGGGACGTCGCCTATGCCCGGTACAGTACCCTCAACCCCCAAGAGTTGGTCGGGCGCAAATGGAGCTATAACCGAGAATTGTTGGGCTTTCCCTTGACTGCGGCCCTCTCTCGTCTGCATCGCCTGACAGATGTCTTGGGACAAGTTGCCACAGTAAGCTGTCAAAGCCGGTTTTGGGAGGTGCCAACCGAACCGGAGTATTTTCGGGCTTGTTTATGTAGCGCTCAGTTGCGGTTTACCAACGGGGCGATCGCTTCCGTCCTCTATGGCAAAGGAGAAATCTTTTGCGCCAGCGAACGAAAATTAGAAGTGCATGGAAGTCAGGGAACCTTGATATTTGATGGAGATCAGGGTCAACTGGTGCGGGAAGGTGACATTAGCCCCCTTGAAGTAGGGACCCGGCGGGGGCTATTTGCCAAAGATACCCAGATGGTCCTGGATCATTTAACCCAAGGGACCCCATTATATATTGACCCCAGGGCCAGTCTCTATACCCTCAAAGTTGCTGATGCTGCGCGTCTAGCCTCTGAAACCGGAAAGACGATCGCCTTAGAACAAGAGTCAGAACCCAATCTTTAACAGGGTGCAGTAAACCCAACCGGGGACAAGGTAGCGATCGCCCGCTCATGATCCCCCTGTTCCGGCTAGGATAAAAGAGGCACTCTCGGGTTTGTCTTTTTTGTGGCTAATAGAATAGATAAATAGATAAACGTAACCATTCCAATCTGCAATCAAAGGGAGTTAATATGGGCGCGAGTCTCCAACAAATCGCCGATTATCTTGACAACCGGGCTTGGCAATATGAGGTTGATCCAGAACATCATCGGATTATCACCGGCGTCCAAGCAGAAAACCTGGAAAGTTTCCCCATCGTGATTCAACTCGATGAAGAAGGAGAATTTTTCAAATTGTTTGCGCCGAAAGTCATATCGGGAATTAACCAACATCCTTACAAAGAGTCCATTCTCCAAACCATGTTATGTATTTCCTGGGAAACCAAAATGCTGCAATGGGAATATGACCCGACCGATGGAGAAATCCGAGCTATTATTGAATTTCCCTTAGAAGATTCCCTATTAACCGAGAGACAATTTAATCGCTGTTTGAGTGGATTAATTCAAATTGTGGATGATATTGCCATGCCTCGGCTTAAAACCGTCATGGAAACAGGGAAGGACCCGGGGGATGAAGATATTGGAGAACGGCTCCTGTTAACATTACAGGAAGAAGCACCGGGACTGTTAGACCTGTTAGAAAAAGCGATGCAAGCGCGGAAAAAACGAGGGATTTTGCCCTCGGATTATTTTTGAATAGGGAAGGCGGTAGGAGGTTAACAACGGCGATCGCGCACTCTTCGTTATCAAGGCGATCGCCTGGGCTGATTCTAAAAATTAACGGGTGTCGCTTTATCGGCCTAAGAGATTAGGAATGCCTTCGCACCCCCCCGGGACAGTTTGTCGGGTTTGGGAACCGCCCCAGGCACAGATATAATAGCGTTGACTTTCAGACATCCGCTCAACTTTAGAGAAATTGGCTTTCTCGATGACCGCGCCGGTATGTTCCCCAGTTTGATAATTGGGCCGTTTGGTCCGACTGCGCGGAGAAGCGGTTTCTACAGGTCCGTAGAAGAACCGAGTCCCGTTGATGTCCGCACTAGAAAGGTCGGCTTCATACAACAGAGACCGGGAGAGATTGGCTTTGACCAAATCGCACTTTTGGAGATTGGCGCGAACGAGATTAGCTTCGGTCAATTCAGTCCAACGTAGATCCGTGGAGGAGAGGTCAGCACCCGCTAACATCACGCCGAGGGCGATGACGCGGACTCCATCAACCCGGTCTTCTGCGTAGCCTCCATCTCCGTCGAGGATGGGACGACCGAGATGGCGATCGCGCATGAGGGGGGTCAAGAGTTTAGACTGGGAGAGAAATCGGATAATTTTGGCTTTCCCTTCACTATCAACGCTGGCGAGAATCGCGGCAGTCCTGCCGTCGGCGATCGCCCGTTCTTGAGGCCAGTCTTCTAGCAATCCTTCTTCATTTAAGGCTAAGTCAGATACCCCTTGAAAGTAGGTATCAATGGTTTGTTGTTGGGTAATCCGGTTTTGCTGAATGGTCAGTTCTTTGGAAATGACATACTGTCGCCATGCCACATAGACAGCGATAATGGCAATCAAGATTTGACCCAACGCACCGACGATTTCCCCAACCGCCCCGATCGCCTCCCAGTTAATCTGGATATTCCGGCTTCCCGGTTCCTTATTGGATCCACTGAGCATCAGTAGGCCGATGATCCCCGTGAGCACTCCCACAAAAGCAATCACAACAGCACGCCAAGGATCAGGGACCAACTGGATCCAAATCCGACTCCAGTTCGGCCAGATGATACGCAGGGAAATAGCAAAGGTGGCAATGGCACCGGCGAACCCGAGGAAGATATTATCGATCGCCAGACCGAAGACCATCAGGGCGATCGCGACTAAAACTAGAACTCCCCCAGGGCTACTAGGGAGGGGGTCGTCCTCCAGGGAGGGTAAGGTGATCCCCGAGGTCTGTTGTCTTCCCAGGTTCTGTTGGTATTCATCCAACTCTGATAATAGGTCCGATGAGCTTACCCCTTCTCTGGTGACCCGGTTATAACTGGACATATGCTGGAGTTCAGGGGTGGCATTCCCCATCGAGTCCAGGGGTTGTTCGGGAGTAATGGGGTTGTTTCCTCTCTGTGAAGGGTTACCGGAAGAGGAGTTGTCTCTAGGGTTGGGATTGGACGAGTTAGGGTTTGGCTCGGGGTTCATGGTTTTTGAGAAAGCAGAGGAAGCTACTGCTGTGCAAGATTGGAATAGCCCAGAAGGGCTGTGTAGAAAATTGTACCTAACCTGGGCATGATCTGGGTTGACCTTTGGGAGTAGGGGGGAGTGGAGAGGACTCAGGGTTGAATACCCAATCTGGGACGCGGCGATCGCCTGGGGGAAATTACGGGGATCAATTGGGTAGGAATTAGGGGAGATCTCAAGGATGCACCCTGGGGTGAAATTTTCCTTTAGAGGCTACATTTTTTTAGGCGGGTGGCTAAAAATGACCATAACCGACCGCGCCGTCCCCAACTGGGAAGATGTCCGATGGGTGCGGTAATATCAAAGGTCAGGTCCGCATAAGAAACCCATTCAGTATCGCTTCGCCATCCGAGGCGATCGCTCAATTGTTCGTAGTCTTCTGCGCTTTCGCTCCAAATCTGTCTTTGGATGCTCAAGCCGAAATGTCCATTGCTATATTCGGTCCAGAGGCGATCGAGAGTGCGGAGGTCTCGGCAGGGAAAATGTTTGACATCTTCGATGTTGAGGCGGCCTTCTGCCTCTCGACCCGCCACTCGCAGCATCAGTGCCTCGGTTTCGCGATCAGCTTCCTGCCATTGACCGGCAGCGAGGAGGCTCTCTAGGGTCGTATAGTCCATGCCGACTGCTGAGACGGAACTGGCGATTTCCGGGCTGGCGGGTGTCATCTCACCGGGTTGGGGGGAGAAAGGCGATGCGCCGTCTGAGAGTAATTCTAACCAACTCTTGATGGACTGGGGGCGATTTTCCGGGACTAATGCCAACCCCTTAAGAATAGCTGAATTAACGCGATCGCTCACCAACTGATTGAGAGTTTTTGGGGGGAGCAAGGGGTCGGTTTGGTTTTTGACCCAACTGCGATCGCGAGCACTGGCCGATGGGGGGACTTTAGCTGTTAATAGGGAATATAAAGTAGCCGCTAATCCATATACATCCGTATAAGCGCCGCGCAATGCTCGGAGATCGTACTGTTCCAGAGGGGCAAATCCCCGCGACCCTTGTTTGGGATGAATGTCTACCCCATCCTGGGAAAACTCCCGGGCTAATCCAAAATCAATCAATACCGCATCTGATCGCTCTTGGCGTAAGACAATGTTCATCGGCTTGACATCTCGATGTAAGAAGCCTTGTTCGTGAACCAGGCGCAGAGCATCCCCAATTTGATATGTATAAAATAATGCTTCCCGTTCAGATAATCGGCCTTTTTGCCTCACTAACTGGGCCAGAGGCGTACCATTAATGTATTCAAGCACCATGCAGCAGAGGGAGTCCGTATCAATCACCTCTTCAAGTCGCACAATACTGGGATGAATGCAGCGCGACAAACAGTCTGCTTCCTTGAGAAATTCTTCCTTATATTGAGCGAGTTCCTGAGTAAAGCGAGCTTTTCGCCCCAAGGTTTTAATGGCAAAAGGGCGATTGCGATCGTCCCGAGCGAGATAGGTAATCCCAAAGCCGCCTTGGCCGAGTTGGGATTCGATGGTGTACTTACCGTTGAGTAATTGTTCTCCGGGTTGCCAAGCCATAAGTCGTTGCTCTTTATTAGTATCCGATATTGTACTTGTACCGCCATAAAAATAGCCACCCACCTAGCAATGTTGAGCAAGTGGGTGGCCTATAGTGGTCAACCGGGGCTGGAGTTACTTAGATTAGCCCCCGTTGTCCGTTGGAGGGTGGCGGCGACTTCGCCTCCGCCCTCTTTGTGAGTCATGTTACACCACGGGGGGTTCTGCGGGTTGTTGGTATCCGGAACCCAAGACGTAGTTCAACGTTTGGACGTTGGTCACTTCCGTGATGGCGCTGGCGCTGTAGAACTGAATCAGAGCTTCAGCATTTTGAGTTTTCAGTGCATTCACATCCAGACCAGCAGAGGGATTGAACCCAGCTTCTGCTCCATCAGTCATCATAAACTCTAGGGTTTCTGAGTAGGTGACTTGTTCCAGGGCAGAAGCATTAGCCCAAGTGAGCAGGGCTTGCGCTGAGGCCGAGCCTTCCGCCCGATAGGACGCGAAGTCAACCAACTCCGAGGGATTTTGACCCTTTTCTAACCCGGCACCCGTTATATAATCCAAGAGTTCGTCGTTAGACGTTTCGCCGTTGGCATCGACGTCGATTAGTGCTTTGTCTTCTTCCAGCACCGTGGCATAGTTGGTTTTATACCACTCTAAGTCAACCAGAGCGGAGGTCTCTAACCCTTGAGCGATACCTTCAGTGGTCATGAAGTCGTAAACTTGCTCACCACTGATATTGAAGACATTTTCCAGGCTGTAGTTCGCTAGGATTGTATCCGATAAGTTCTCGGTGAAGTAATCCATCGCAACAAATTGGGTAACATCAATTCCCAGTTCAGACGCTTGGTTGAACATGAAGGAGACGATATCCGACTTGCTGAAGACACCAGAGGTAGAGGAGGCACCAGCGATTTCCAGGAGTTGAGTGCCATATTCCGCCACAAATCCTTCAACATCAACCGGCGTTGGGGAGAAGTCTGCTCCCGAAGCAATCTGGCCATAAGCAAATTCTAGGACTTGAGCATCGGTGATTTGGTCAACCGCGACTCCAAACTGGCCGGTGATTTGCGCTGCATACTGAGTACGGACGAACTCGAAGTCAATCTCACTAGAGAGACCGCCCTCATAGAGGAAGTCCAGAACCAGTTCTTCCTTGAGGTCAACCACGGAACTCACTTCAATATTGTAGTGCTGCGCCAGGTCAACGCTGAACTGTTCTTTGAGGTACTCAACATCCACATACTCGGTGAGGCTGATTCCTTGTTTCAAGCCTTCAGTGAGGGCAAACTTCATGATTTGCTTATCAGTGAGGGTGTTTACATCGAATTCACCACCCTCGTCGATCGCCCCACTGAGTTTCAGAGAACCACTCTTGAGCTTGATTGAACCGCTCTTGAACTTAGCGGAACCACTCATCGATTTCAAGGAGCCAAATGAGCCGCTCTTACCGAGTTTGAAGGAACCGCTCTTGACTTGAACAGGGCTGCTTTCATCGCTGTAGAAGGCTGCTAATGCCTCACTGTTGTCGGCCAGATAGGCGGCGATATCGATCGCACTCAGTTTGATTTCTTCCACCGCTAAGGCAGCCTTGAATTCTTCACTGTAGGCAATCTCAAGGATTTGTTCCACGCTCAAGGAAGCACCTTCGCTGAGTGTGATTTCTAATCCCGTCAACAGTTGGGTTTGTTGCTCGACAGTCAGTTGCTCAAACTGGTAGGCGAGGAAGTTCACATCCAGTGCAGAGAATTCGGTGGTGACCCAGTTCAGGACGGCGGCACTGTCGAGGCTGGCAACTTCCTCTACGGTGATGTTGAGGGATTCGGCGATCGCAAGGCCATAAGCCTCTTGAATATAAGCCGTGTCCACCAATCCGTCTAAGCTCAGACCGAGTTCCACGCCTTCTTTGAGCATGAACTGCTCGATTTGCTTGCTGTCAATCTGGCTGAGGGCTTCAACTTCGATCCCCAAGGCTTCGGCGATCGCCTCACCATTGGCTTCTACATATCCGGCTACATCAAAGGCGGACAGCTTGACCGTTTCTAAGCTTTCCTGTGCATACAGGTACTCGACCATTTGCAGCTTGGTCAGTTGGCTCACATCAGTGATGGTGCTGCCTGTTGCCGTCACCGCTGCCAGGATTTCTGCACCCAAGGTCTCGCGGATGTACTCTAAGTCAGCAACCTCAGTGGCCCCGCCAAACTGGAAGTCGATGACCAGTTCGCTGTTGAGGGTTTCCACCTGCGCCAGTTCAATGCCGTAGTATTCCGCCAGGAGGGCAGCATTTTGGTCACGATAGAGTTCGATATCTTCTGGTGCAACGAACTGCGACAGGTCGATGCCCATTTTCCAGGCTCCCTCAGTCATGTAGGTGACAATCTGGGAGGAAGAAACCTCTTCGATAGAAGCGACACCGTAGAAGGTCAGCAGTTGGCTGGAAATCGTGGTATCAGCCTTAATCGCTTCTAGGTTAAAGGCAGACAGACTGGTGTATCCAGCTTCCCAGCCTTCGCTGAAAATGTAGAACTGGAGTTCTTTACCCGTGAGGTCTTTAACAGCGGTGCCGTCAGCGGTGACTTGTTCACCGTATTTCAGCTTAAAGTAGTCGGTATCAACGAAGGGAGCAGCATCACCGAACACAAAGCTGACTATTTGTTCTGGGGTGATTTCACTAATCGAAGCAACTTCAAAGGTAGCAATGAGGGCCGCCTCAAAGGTGCTTTGATAGTAGGAGACCTCAATATATTCGCTAACATTGAGTCCTTGGGCGATCGCCTCGGTGACCATGAAGCTGTAAATTTCATACTGGCTGAGGGTTTCAACCGACTCTACCTCGTAGAACGCCTTCAGTTCCGCCTCATACTGTACGCTGAAGCCTTCAATATCAAATGGAGAAGTCTGTAAACCGGCGTCCTTCCCTTCACCCAAGGCATAAGCTTTCACCTGATCGTCGCTGAGGTCTTCCCCAGTGGCGGCAGGGTCACCCAACAATTCTTTGGCGTGGGCATCCAGTTCTACGGTGTAGCTGGTGCGGTAGAATTTCAGATCCAGAACGAAGTTACCGCTACTGAAGACATGATCCAAAACTTCAGGAGTTTCAAGTTCCGAGATACTCTCGACGCTGTAAAACTCACGAATGTTTTCGAGGTAGAGGTTCTTGATGTAGTCAACACTGAAGAAAGGAGACGGATTTAAACCGGCTGCGATACCTTCTTTCACAATGAACTCAAACAGTTCTTGGTTGGTGAAGGTCGAGATATCTACTCCGAGTTTAGCCGACAGTTCCGTCAGTTGGGTGCTGTTAACCGATTTGAAGTAAGACAAATCGATTAACGGAGTCGGGCTCAATCCCACTTCCAGGGATTTTTCCAGCAACTCTTGTAAGCTGAGGCTGGCGATTTGTTCCTGGGTCATCCCTTGCTCTAGGAGTTTGGTCTCAACTTGAGTTTTGACCACAGACTCGAAGTAGCTCAAGTTGACGAAGGCGGAAGGAGCCAATCCTTCGGCAGCAGCGTATTCTTGAATTTGCGCGGCCTGTTCTGCCGTCAAATTGCTGAAATCAAAGCTGGCAAACTGTGCTTGGAGTAGCTCTAGGTTGTTCTGGACAACGTATTGGAGGTTGAATAACGCAGTCGGTGCAGGAGGCGGACTGGTGGGGTCTTCTGGAGTTTCGCCCGGTTCTTCTGGAGTTTGGCCGCCGCCATCATTGGTGGGAATACCCGGACCGGCACTGGGGATATCAAAGACGATTTGGGGTTGATCGGATCCGTCTTGGGCGTCATCTCCCTCATCGTCATCCAGGTCTTCGCTACCACCGTCGAGGCCACCGCTGCCGCTGAGGTTGTTGCCGCTGCCCTCACTCAGGTCATCGCCACCGGCACTACCTAAGAGTTCCTGACCTTCCGCGCTACCGAAGAAGGTGAACAGTTGCTCGATGGTGATTTGCGAGAAGCTGCTGACCTGGAAAATGCTGGTCAACTGAGACCCAAAGAGAGATTCCAGACTGCTGAAGCTGAAGGATTCAGAGGTTGGCAATCCTTGGGGAATCGCTACATTGAAGGCATAAGAGATGAGGTCAAATCCGCTGAGGGCGGAGAGTTCACTCACGTTGAAAAAGCTCTTAATCTTCTCGCTGTTGGCTTCGGCCACCACTTTGAGGTCCATCAAGGGGTGGATCTTGCGCATCTCTTTCAGGCCAAATTCAAACAGATGTTCGATCGCCGTAGTTTGACCGGCGGCTACCGCTTGTGCAACATCACCATTTTGCTGGAGATAATATTCAGCATTGAAGAATGAGCTAAACTTGCGGTTTTCTTTCCAGCCAAATTGCATGAAGTGACCCCAAGACGTGGTTTTACCCTCGGCAACGGCTTGCTTAACGTCTGGATGGAAGGCTTCGTATTCTTCCGCTTTGAACAAGGCATGGGCGACCCGTTTCTCAAACTGGCCCTTGCTCACAAAGTGACTGAAGGCAGTGAACTGGCCCTGTTCGACGGCTTCTTCAACGTCTGCGTTATTTGCGAGGTAGCCTTTGAAGTCGATAAAGGCGTTGCAATTGCGGAGTTCTGTCATCCCAAATTGGGCGAAGTGCTCAATCGCCGTGGTTTCTCCGCGCATGACGGCTGCTTTAACGTCGCTATGCATGGCCAGATAGAAGTCTTCCTGAAATATGCCGGAATCTTCTATTTCTTTGATGACTTCAGCTTGTGCCATTTCTTCTGGCGTCATGGCAGTGATTTGCACCATCTCTTCGGTGACGGTGCCATCTTCTGGGGTGGCTTCACCTTCGGTCCCTTCTGCGGGAATGGCCGTGGTGGCGATCGGGTCACCGTCGGTCAGGGTGCCATCTTCTGTGGTGGCATCTTCTGTAGTGCCATCGTCTACAACAGAACTCATGGCAGCCAAGTCAGCATCGGAGACCGTGCCATCTTCGGGGGCCTCTCCCGCCAGAAAAGTCATGGTCATCAGGTCCGGCTGGGTGGCGGTGCCATCTTCTGTGGTAACAGTGTCATCTTGCACAACAGCAGTCGTCGTGGCGGTGCCATCATCTGCGGTTGTTCCGTCGCCTGTCGCCGCTGCTGTGGTTTCTTCCGTTACAGGTTCTTTAGGAGTCGCATCCGTGGTGGTCATAGTTGGTTCCGTTGTTGCTGCTTCCTCGGGGGTTTCAGTAACGGTTACCACGACGGTCCCATCCTGGGGTGCTGTGGCTGCTGGGTCAGTGGTGGTGCCGTTTACTTGGTCGCGTATTTCTTGTTCGGTCAACATAAATGAGCTCCAGTGTTTGAGAGTCAATAAAAGGTCATGGAACTGCGTCGGGGAAACGGAAAGCCGGGTTTCCCGTTCCCGGGACTGATTTCGCTATAGATGCTCCCTATAAGAGGTAGGGATTCCCTGATTTAGAATGTTTATTTCTTCGCTTAGATTGTCGGAGGACATCTTGAGCATCATCCTTAATTTGAACTTGGGAATTTTCTAATTTAATAATGATGTCCACTGCTAAACACCCCGAGTTGTATCATGAGTTATCTGCTTATAAAGCTGTACATCAAGGAAAGACCAGATTTTGATTTCCCTTGTTCCCTTCATTGACATTTGCCAAATCCAGGATGTTCCCGTTAAGTGGTTAGACTTGATTATTCCGGGAATGTTTCCGAAGGTTTAAATTTATTTTCTAGGCAAGCGCTATCGGATTAAATTTAAAGCACGGAACCTTTCTGTACTTGTAGAACCTACGTTTCACCTTACCCAACATCATGATCAGTTGGCTTCGGTATTTTTGCGGATTTTTAATTTTTTTTTATAAGTTTAATCGGGCCATCAAGGTTAAGCAAGTCCCTGAAACGTCAGCACATTAGGGGAAGAATAAAGCCCGAAATTTCTGACTCCTTTTTGCCTGAAAGCCTCTCTCCCAGAGTATTCTAGGGGATGCTTGGGGAAACTGATGATTGCAATTAAAGATTAATAATCCCTAAAAATTTAGACCCTTTGCATCTTAGGGAATCAGTCTCTACCGATTTTGCTGCTTTCAGGTAGGGCGGAGTTGGGAAATTCGGCAAAAGGTCTAGTAAAATTAATCTATTAGTCTGAAGATTCCCTGTCATTAAGGAATTTAGCAATTTGAGCAATAAGGGGCGATTTATAAATACTTTTTCAAGACAATTAAAGAATAAAAAAATAAAAAAAATCGGGAACTAAAATTTAAAAATAGATATCACAGGGTTATTTCTTTAAAAAAGAGACCTCTAAAGTTTCGGAAGGGGAGGAAATTTCTAGGGTCTCTCATCTCTAATTTGTGTCAATATTCTAATAATTTTATCCTTTAACTACTGAGTAAGTGAAGTTCACTTAAGTCTCTATAATAAAGTGACAATTTTGTGAAACGCGATTCTTTCCGGAGTAGGGCACAAATCAATAATTTTTAGAATCAGGGATTCGGTTTTAACGAGAAGTAAGTACATTTAATAAGAGGGACAAGTTGAGGGAGGTTTCCGATGTGATTATTAGGCACTCCGACATGGAGACGTCTCCCTTGGGGGATGGGTTCCCTATTTTCCCGGTATCCGGAAAAAATAAAGATGTTCCCGCTTGAGTTCGTAAGGAGAAAGGGTTTCATCCATTCCCGACTACCCTAAAATCGCCCAATCTAACCGTTGAGACAAATAATCGCCTTCTGTAGTATGGGTTGTAGGTGACTTGGGTTCAGAGGCGAGTGACCCCTATTTGCGGAGTGTTAACCCGAGGCGATCGCAACTTTCTCTCTCTCCACACCCCTCCTCAGAATCTCTCAAATTAACCCGGTTTTAAATCTCCATCAGAGAAAATTCCCGGTAAAAATGCCCGGGTTTTCCAGATAGTTTAAATCGTCATCAGAGAAAATTCCAGGGAGAAAATGGGCGCGATCGCACCCATCCTCTCCCTAGCTTTTCAGTTCCCTGAAATTACTCTTGGGAATAGTCCTCCATCGGTAAACAAGAACAGACTAAATTGCGATCGCCATAAGCATTATCAATCCGTCCCACCGAGGGCCAAAACTTGTGTTCTCGCGTCCAAGGGGCCGGAAATACTGCCTGTTCCCGACTATAAGGACGATTCCACTCCGAGGCGATCGCCACCGTTGCCGGATGTGGCGCATTCTTCAACGGATTATTTTCCCCATCCATCGTCCCCGCCTCGATCGCCCGAATCTCCTCCCGAATCGCAATCATTGCCTCACAGAAGCGGTCCAATTCTTCCTTAGACTCACTTTCCGTCGGTTCCACCATAATTGTCCCCGCTACGGGCCAAGAAACCGTAGGCGCATGGAACCCATAATCCATCAACCGCTTAGCAATATCCTCCACTTCAATTCCCGCCGATTTTTTCAGCGATCGCAAATCCAAAATACACTCATGGGCCACCAACCCCGTTTTACCCTTATACAACACCGGATAAAATGGATCTAACCGCTTGGCAATATAATTCGCATTCAAAATCGCCACCTGAGTTGCTGCGGTCAATCCTGCCGAACCCATCATGGCCATATACATCCAGGAAATGGGCAGAATACTCGCACTTCCCCAAGGGGCCGCCGAAACCGCCCCGATCGCCTCGTCACTGCCCAGATTCACCACGGAATGTCCGGGCAGAAACGGTACTAAATGGGGCATTACCCCAATCGGACCCATTCCCGGACCGCCACCCCCATGCGGAATACAGAAGGTTTTATGTAAATTCAAGTGACAGACATCCGCCCCAAAATCCCCGGGACGACATAACCCCACTTGGGCATTCATATTTGCCCCATCCATATACACTTGACCACCGCAATCATGGATAACCTGGCACAGGTCCTTAATCCCCACCTCAAATACCCCATGAGTGGAAGGATACGTTACCATTAACGCCGCCAAGTGCTGAGAATGCTTCTGCGCCTTCGCCTTCAGGTCCTCAACATTAATATTTCCATTTTCATCACAGGCAACGGGAACCACTTTCATCCCGCACATCACCGCACTTGCTGGATTCGTCCCGTGGGCGGAAGTCGGAATCAAACAGATATTGCGATGAGATTCCCCGCGATGTTCGTGATACTGACGAATCACCAACAATCCCGCATATTCCCCTTGGGAACCGGCATTCGGTTGCAGAGAAATCCCAGCAAATCCGGTAATTTCTGCTAACCCTGCCTCCAACTGCTGGAATAACATCTGATATCCTTGGGTTTGGGCAGTTGGTGCAAACGGGTGAATTTTTCCAAATTCCGGCCAAGTGATGGGAATCATTTCTGCCGTTGCATTCAGCTTCATGGTACAAGAACCCAAGGGAATCATCGAAGTAGTGAGAGATAAATCCTTGGATTCCAAGCGATGCAGATAGCGCAACAGTTCCGTTTCTGAGTGATAGCGATTAAACACCGGGTGAGTGAGATAGCTACTCGTTCGCGCAAAGGTGGAGTCAAAGCGACTATTGACTTCCCCGGCGAGTTGTTCCACCGTAAACGGCAACGGTTCCCCACTGGCGAAAATCTGCCAGAGATTCTCTAATTCTTCCAGGGTGGTTGTTTCATCTAAACTAATGGACAGGGTGGTTTCATCCAGAACCCGGAGATTAATCTGATGATTCGCTGCTGCTGCAAGAAGTTGGGACTGGGATTTGGTCCCCAACTCCACCCGCAAGGTATCGAAAAAGGGTTCCGAACCCATGCTGTATCCCAGACGGTTTAATCCGGCGGCCAAAATTACCGTGAGGTGATGGACGGTTTCGGCAATCCGTTTAATGCCCTTGGGACCGTGATACACGGCATACATGGAGGAAATCACCGCTAATAAGACTTGGGCGGTGCAAATATTGCTGGTTGCTTTTTCCCGACGGATATGCTGTTCGCGAGTTTGCAGGGCCAAACGTAAGGCGCGATCGCCATTCACATCCTTAGACACTCCCACAATTCGTCCCGGAACCTGCCGTTTATACTCGTCGCGAGTGGCAAAATAGGCGGCGTGGGGTCCCCCATAGCCCAAGGGGACTCCAAACCGTTGGGTACTTCCTACAGCAATATCGGCCCCAAATTCGCCGGGAGGGGTGAGTAATGCTAGACTCAAAATATCTGCTGCCACAGTGGCGACTGCGCCCGCAGTATGAGCTTTTTCTATAAATTCCCGATAGTCATAAATCGCGCCATCGGTTGCCGGATATTGTAACAACACCCCAAACACCGGGCGATCGAAATTAAATTGTCTAGGATTGCCGACAATTACCTCAATCCCTAGGGGTCTAGCGCGAGTTTGGACCACTTCAATGGTTTGGGGATGACAATCCTCACTGACAAAATAGGCAGTTGCCTTGGTTTTACAAAACCCATAACTCAGGGTCATCGCTTCCGCTGCTGCTGTTGCCTCATCCAGCAAAGAGGCATTGGCAATTTCCAACCCCGTCAAATCCACAATCATGGTTTGGAAATTCAACAGGGCCTCCAATCGTCCTTGGGCGATTTCTGCCTGGTAAGGGGTGTATGCCGTGTACCACCCAGGATTTTCCAGGATATTCCGCTGAATTACTGGCGGGGTGATGCAGTCATGGTATCCCATGCCAATAAAGGACCGGAATAGTTGATTCTGGGAGGCGATTTGCTTGAGATAGGTTAATGCGGCAGTTTCGCTGAGGGGTTGGGGGAGGTTCAGGGGGATATTGCGGCGAATCCGACTGGGAATCGTAGACTCAATCAGGGAATCCAGACTGGAAAACCCGACTTCCTGCAACATTTGCTCAATTTCATCCGAGGAGGGTCCATTGTGTCGGTGGACAAAAGCATCGGGGGTCATGACGGGTTGAGATTCGGGATTAGGCGGAGACTGTCTGACTAAATCTGTGTCGTTCACGGTTGTCTCTAAATTTAGCATGAGTTGGGGAATTGGGGAGAGGGGTTAACAGGGAGGGCGCACCGGGGTGCGCCTCTACAACATCACCGGAAGCATTATTACTCTGAAACTTTCTTATATCGGTTCCGGAGGGGGGCTGATATTAGCAATTCAGACGGGAGTGGTGCAAACCCAAAGCTATTCTCCTTCAACTTGGGCGCGATATTCATTCGCTGACATCGCCTCCTCAAGTTCATCCGGGTCATTAATCCGCACCTTCAGCAACCAACCTTCACCGTAGGGGTCGTCTCCAATCAGTTCTGGGGCTTCAATCACTTCATTGTTCCGTTCTACAATGGTTCCGGATATAGGGGCATAGAGGTCTTCTACTGCCTTAACTGATTCAATCGTACCAAAAGTAGAGCCTTTTTCCAGGGCTTCACTAATATCAGGCAGTTCCACAAACACGATGTCCCCCAGTTGATCCAGGGCAAAGGCACTGATCCCTATGGTAGCAATTTCTCCATCCAAGCGGACGTACTCATGACTATCAAGGTATTTGAGATCTTCGGGATATTCCAGGTTCACGATTATTTCCTCACACTAACTGCAGGGGATTTCCCTCATCATAGAAAGGACGCCTCTACAAGGCAATCATAATTGTCGAATTCTGCAAATCTCTCCCTTTTCCGGGGGAAGTGGGCTGCAATTTTCTCTGGGTAGGGTAAATTGCTAGTAGCATAAAAACCCGTTTTTGTCAACTTGACGCTTTGAGGAATATTACAGGGTATTAACTTCGCTAATTGAATGTGAGAAAATGAACGCTTGAGCTCCGGACTGAAAATTTGGAGTTGACTCGCCTGAAGTGAGGTAGATTTTAATACACTACAGCCCTGGATTGTTCCGATTCGTTGACCGACCTGAAGTGACCAAAAAGAGAAGAGTGTTTAGTCTGCCCCAATTAACGACAGCAAGTCGTTAGTAGGAACAGGGGATAATTTTCAGGAGGTCTAGTTGGCTTCCTAATGGGGTTTTCTTTAATTCTGCTGTTTCTTTTTCATTTAAAAGGGAATATCTGAGGGTTAGACTTTCTAAATGGGGGAGGGCGTTGGAATTAAAGAGATGGAAATAATGGGATGTTGGGGTTTTGTGTTGTTCGTAATCTTGGATATAGGTTTCGGAATAGTCGGTAAAATCTAGGGTTTTTAGTTGACTAAAGCAAGTGGATTGGGCTAAATTTAGAATAAAATCTTGGGTATGGTAGCCGGTTTGGAGGGTGAGATGTTTTAAGGGGTGAGGGGGGCGGTCAAAAAAGGCAAGACTGGGTGTCCAGGGAAGGGAGAGTTGTTCTAAATTGGGCATTTTATCCAGGAGTCGGGGGACGATGCCATCTTCGGCAAAGTGGCCGAGAGTGGTGGGATGGTGATGTTCCAGTCGGGTGCGTTGGATGTCTAAAAGTCTCAGGTTTTGATAGGTTCCTTCTCCTCGGGTTAAAGGTTCTAAATTCCACGATCGCGTTCCGTTGATGCCTTCATCTGGGGCCGACAGGCGCAGGGCGGATAGAAAGGGGGCAAAGTCGTAAAAGGCGAGGAGTTCTAGAATTTCTTCATAAAATTCATCATCGACATCCACATAATAATCCAGTTCAAGCGATCCATTCTGGATTGACCCAATCAGTAAAGAGTTATTGATTTCGGACAATTCGCATTGATAACCGGCCAAATGTCTGCATAATCGGTTGAGGGCGAAATTTGGTGCATCCATATTCAATTTAAGGGGTAGGGTGACATAGCGGATGAACAGAGCAACGGTGCGATCGCGATCTAGCGTTCTCTAGGGTTTCACCACCCCAAATTATATCCCATCGGGTTTACCAAAAACTCTGGCGATCGCAAGTCTTCATAAAATACAAAAGACGCGATAATTCGCGTCTTCCTAACCTGTGGACTCGGTGTTTTATACAGCCGGTTTAATCGTCACGACCCCATAAGCATCCGCAGACAGATAGTCTATTGCCGCTTGCTGGATGTCTTCAGGCGTGAGAGACTGTAAGTGAGTGGGATAATTGAACGCCGGTTCTAAATCTCCCATCAGGGAATGGTAATATCCATAAAGGTTGGCCCGATCGCTGGGGGTCTCGTTACTAAAGATAAACCGATTCACCACCTGAGTAACAATGCGATCAATTTCCGATTGACGCACGACTTCGCGATGGAATCGGCGAAGATGTTCCTGGATTGCCGCTTCTACTTCCTCCAGATTTTCTGAGGGCAAGTGAGCAGAAATCGTAAAAATCCCCTGGTGATGAAAGGAACTATTACTGACCGAAATGCCCGAAACTAACCCTTTTTCTTCTCGCAAATCCTGGACTAACCGTCCCATCCGTCCCCGTCCCAGAATCGAGGCGACGGCATCCAAGGCGTAAGTTTTGTTTAATTCCGTTAATCCCGGAACGCGCCACATCATCACCAGTCTAGCCTGTTGCAGCTTTTCATCAATGAATGCCCGCCGGACGATGTTCTGAAATGCCGGTTCTGGGGTGGCGCCGATGACTTGAGTCGGTTCAAGGATGAGTTGTTCGTCATCGGTGGCAAGTTGCCAGTTTGGATGAAGAGAGAAGGCGGGACGTCCGTTTTTTTCAAACCCTTGTGCCACAATCTCGATTAATTGTTCCACGGGTAAATTGCCCACAGCAACAGCAGTGAGCGATCGCGGTTGATACCAAGTTCCGTGGAAATCCCGCATCTGCTGTGCCTTCAGTCCGGCGATCGTCTCCGTCGGACCCAAAACCGGGCGACGGTAAGGCAATCGTTCAAAGGCAGTTTCCATTGCCCGAGAATAAATCCGGCGACGGGGATTATCCTCCGATCGCCGAATTTCTTCTAAAACCACCAGTTTCTCTCGTTCAAATCCATCCTCGGGAATACTCGGATTGAGAACCACATCAATTTGTAAAGGCGCGAGTTCGGCAAAATCCTGGGGCGCAGAGGTAATATAGTAGTGCGTATAATCCTGACTTGTAGCAGCATTTGTTACAGCACCGCGTTCCTCAATGCGCCGTTCAAACTCCCCGCTTTCAAGGCGTTGGGTTCCTTTAAAAACCATGTGCTCCAAAAAGTGGGCCATCCCGTTGATCTCATCGGATTCCACCGCCGAACCAACATTTGCCCAAATGCTCAGGTTCACCGCCTCCACTGGCATCTGTTCTGCGATAATCGTCAATCCATTGGACAGGCGATGAATTTTTGGGCAGTTCAGACGAGGGAGAGAGGAAAACTTAACAAGCGTTGAAGTCATTAGATACTCGTTTATTTGAGATTTCTTCTTCTATCTTAATCATTCTTTACGCAATGGGGAGGGCACAATCACTGATTTCTCCCTTGCCAAGCTGCTTCACCCCAAGGCGATCGCCCCAAATAGGGAGCCTTTCTATCTATTACATCTCCCAATATCTGGAATTGTTAACCCGTTATATCTCCCAATTCTCCCCCATCCTCCCCATCCTCCCCATCCCCCATCCTCCCAATCCCCCCAGCCCCATATAATAAAAACAGAGAGGATTTTTCCCTCATCCAGTAAAAACCAACACCCGTTGGCTGACTTTATCAGGGGCATCCGATGAATTACTAATCAGGGTAACCATTCAATGGACCGTTTTGGAGGACAAGCAGCATGAACGTCATTGTTAAACCCCAGGGCAATTTAGATGTAAAAGTCTCCGCCATGCTTCAGCAAAAAATTGCAGCTTTAGTGGCAGAAAACTATAACCATTATTTCATTGATTTGGCCGGGGTCAAGTCCTTGGGTCATTGTGGCGTCAGCACCTTATTGGCGGTCGATCGCCTAGTTCGCAAAACGGGCAAACGCTTAAGTTTGTGCAACTTAAATACTTCCGTCCAATACATTTTGGAAATCAGTGACCTCGCCTGTGAACTTGATATTGTAGAGTCAGAATCTGATGCGGAAGTGCTTCGAGTCGGCACAACCATCCTAGTCTAATTCACACTGCGATCGCCTTCACCCTATCAGGGAATCATCTACTATGCTCACTCTATCTCCGACTCAGAATTGAAAGCCATTCGCCCTAATTACAGCCCCTTAACCGTTGCCCAATTTTTGTGGAAATTAAAGACTGCTTCTTATTAAATTCTGGCTAAAATCCCCCAATCTCAGATGGGGGAGACCGTCGGGATCAGCCCCTGGACCTGCTGACTTGTTAATTTTGGCCCCGCGCCCACCGTTCCCAAATTCTGAAAAATCCTTTACAATTAAAAAAGTATTAAAAAATGTAAAGCTTATCTCGAATGTCAAGCCATCATCAGGGTAAAAACAAACCTCGCGTTATTGTTATTGGGGCAGGAATTGGCGGGTTAACTGCCGGGGCATTATTAGCCAAAAGAGGCTATGGAGTGCGGGTTTTTGACCTAGCGATCGTTCCCGGGGGATGCGCTTCGACCTTCCGGCGACAGGGATTTATCTTTGATGTGGGCGCAACACAAGTAGCTGGATTAGAACCGGGGGGGATTCATCACCGGATTTTTTCAGAATTAGGAATCAATTTACCCGAAGCAAGCGATTGTGACCCCGCCTGCGCGGTATTTTTGCCCGGAGAAACCACCCCGATTAATATTTGGCGGGACCCGCAACAATGGCAAATGGAACGGCAGCGCCAGTTTCCCGGTAGCGAAACCTTTTGGCAGTTAATGGCTACTTTATTTCGGGCTTCCTGGCAGTTTCAAGGGCGAGATCCGGTATTACCTCCGAGGAATCTCTGGGATATTTGGCAGTTAATTAAAGCCTTCCGTCCCGATACGATGGTTACGGTTCCCTTTACCTTAATGACGGTGGAGGATGCCTTGGGATGGTTGGGATTAAAACAAGACAAGCGGCTGAAAACTTTTCTGGATTTGCAACTGAAATTATATTCCCAGGTAAATGCCCAGGAAACGGCGTTATTGTATGCAGCAACGGCGTTAGGGGTGTCCCAATCTCCCCAAGGGTTATCGCATTTAAAAGGGAGTATGCAGGTATTGAGCGATCGCCTGGTGGAAGGGTTAGAAAAACATGGGGGCGAACTGTTCATGCGCCATACGGTCAAACAGATTCAGGTCACGGAAACCGGCGCATCCACAGTGACGATTCTCAATCAAAAAACTGGGGAGATTTGGACCGAACAACCGGATTTAATTGTCGCTAATGTGCCGGTACAAAATCTCATCAACCTAGTGGAGTTGCCCAAAGGTTCAGAAAACTTATTTCAGCAGTTGTATCGGCGTCGGGTGGAGAATTTACCCCCTGCGTCGGGGGCATTTGTGGTTTATTTGGGGGTGAAACAGGAAGCGATTCCCGAGAATTGTCCGCCGCATTTACAATTTTTGTATGAGTATGGCAGAGAAATTGGGGAGAATAATTCTTTATTTGTGTCCGTGAGTCGGGTGGGAGATGGCCGATCGCCCAAGGGTATGGCAACGATTACTGCTTCCTCGTTTACGGATACCCAAATTTGGACCAATTGTGAGGATTATTCCCAGTTAAAACTACAGTATGAAACTGAGGCGATCGCCCGTTTGGCCGGGTATTTTGCCCTGAATCCAGAGACAATCGTCTATCAGGAATCGGCGACGCCGCGTACCTTTGCCCGGTTTACCGGACGCGATCGCGGGATTGTCGGAGGTGTGGGGCAGCGTGTGGCAACATTTGGACCCTTTGGACTAGCCACTCGGACCCCAATTCCGCATCTGTGGTTAGTGGGTGATTCCACCCATCCCGGGGAAGGAACCGCTGGGGTGAGTTATTCTGCACTCACGGCAGTTCGGCAAATTGAAGCTGAGGGATATTGACGGATTGTCAGGGGAGTCAACGGGGTTTAAAAATCGCCCTTTGATGGCAAGGGGATGATAAAATCAATCCAGGGAGCGATCGCGATCGGCTCTAGGGTGGGGCTGCACAAATATTCAAGGATTCATTCACCTGTTTAACCATTCATGGATGGGAGATTTTCTGCTGTTTTATTAAATTTTATACAAAAATTTAACTCCCAGGTTTCCACTCCCTCTACCAACCGCTAAAACCCTCTAACCTAAAAGTCTAACATTTTATCACAATTATCAAGGCAATTCATGAAATAAATTAAAGTTCCTTAAGCAGGCGATCGCGGGTTAGCTATAGGCGTGGCAAAGCCGGAGAAGCCCTCAGCAAAACATCAGACTTTCCCCCTCTCGACGGATGGCCCGGAATAAACCCTTTCGCTAAAATACCAGGGTTTGAAACGGCTCAAGAGCGGGAATCTAAATGATGGAACTTAAACCAAACCCATCAGTCTCCATGCTGGGAATTTTCCAAATTTTCCCTTTCATTGGCAACAGCATTAATCAAAAAATATAGAAAATTAGTGATGAATCCTCCAAAAGTAAACGCCCCAAACATTCATTTATTTGCCTTCCATTTGCGCCATGAAAGCGGCATTCGTTCTGAGGCTCCAATCTTACCAGGGGCCGAAAAGTTATGGGAAAAACTGGGGCAAATTCTCAACCAATATGGGTATGATGCTCCCCTGGATTTATTGGGTTATTATGCACCCAAAGGAGAACAGGCTTACGACCCCAAAGAAGAAGGACCGGGCAATATCGTCAATCTCCACAAAAACGGCCTAATCGACTTTAAAGGAACCCTGGAAGTGGATGAATATCCTGTTAATTTTACGGGGATTGCTTGTCCCCGTCGGGTTTATGATAGTTATGCCTTAGCCTTGAATATTCGGCGGCCTGAAAAAGAAAATGAGCGCCAAACTGACGCCGTTCCTATTTCAATCTATGGTCACTTTAATACACCTTCAAACCTGTTACTCCCCGACTTTATCCAAAGTTCTTTAGGTCAAACTCTTCTCCTAACTGCGGATTTAACTGAGGAGCAAAAGCAGTTTTCTCCCGAAGGGTTAAAGAACTTGGCCTGTCAATGTGTGGAGGAATTGATTGAAGACCCCAAAAAGCGGCCTTCTTATAGCAATAAAGGTCGGTTATTTGGCAGCCCTATTTTTGAATTTGGAGATATTGAAACTTTAGAAAGTCAGTCCGATTATCGGCACATTTTAGTTTTATTTTTTCGAGATGATACCCTCAAACGCAAGTTTGAATCCGCCTACTGGGATTTAATTGAATTGTTTTATTATCGCAATAAAATATTAACCAGTTTTGATTTTACTCGAAGGGGATACCAGGAAACCTATCAAAAGTATGAGGAAATTGAGGGGATTATTTCGGATGTTAATCAACAAATCTCTAATTTAGTGCCGAATAAAAGACTGGGGTATAAATATTTAGAAAGCCTGAAGCAAAAACTAAAAATTATGCCTGGATTAGCCTTAGAGTATTCCCGACTCCAGCAGGTTTTAGAGCGAAATCGAAATACCATCGCCATTGATGCTAAAAAATACGATGCCGCCCTTGATGAAATTCAGCGCAAGCAAAATTTAGATGTGTTTTATTTAAAACCGATTGATTTAAGTTTTGTGGAGAATTTTACGAGACAAGAAGTGCCTTATTTTCAAGAACGAATTAAAGCGGATTTAGATTATTTTGTGCATGGCAAGGGACTGGTCGATCGCGCGATCGCCACGATCCGGGGGATTGTCGAAATCGAACGCATCGATCGCGAACGACATCTGGAAACCAAACTCGAAGCGATCGCCGTTGGAGTCGGAACTGCTGCCGTTGTCGCTGCCAGTTCCATTTACCTGAGTTTAGATCAACCCGTCACCGCCCTCAATCCCCCCGATCGCTCCCCCTCCATCGCCTTATTTATGATGGTGATCCTCATTAGTATTGCCGTAGGGACAATTGTTTTTGCCCTATTTTCTTGGCTATTAAGCTGGATTCGTCGGGACTAATCCTCTGCTTCCCTCCCTCATCCGGGCTAAAAAAATTTAAGCGATTCTCCCCTCTTTGTAGTAACAAGTTTAGTCGTTTATTCAGGTTTATAGAGAGAAAATAGGAGTTTTTCTCAACCCGAATAGCGCATCCAAATGACAACTAAACGTCACGACGAACAGGGGAGAAGAGTTGAGGTTTTATTCCCTGTTAATTCTCACTGAGTTTGGGGCCAAGGAATCATCGGGTCTTGGGATAAACGGTTAGAAACCTCGTGTGCACCATAGCGGTTGAGGTGACTGGGGTCAGAAAAGCGATCGATTTCTGTCGGCCAAAGTTGACTGAGGTCCCGGAAACTGAGTCCTTCTTTTTCTAAGGATAAACTCAGCATATATTTTTGGAATTCCCGTTCATATTCTAAACGTACTGGGTCCAAATATTCCTGAGTTAAGGGCATATTAATAAACACCAAGGGAATCTGATGCTGGCGGGTAAATTCCAGCAGGTTGGTGACAGCAGCAGTTTGGATTCCCACCAGTTGGAATGACTCGTAATCTGCATCATAGTCCCCCGAAACCCGAGCGTGTTTTTCATAGTAGGTCATGGGATTAAACCGCACGGACAAGGGTAAGAACCCGTTAGAAAGGGTGGAGGGTTCGAGGGTGTCCGGACCGGATAACGCTGCGGATTCTTCACTCAAGGCGATGATGCTCTGTTCCACAGAATCGAATGTGGGGTCCGTGGTGGTTTCCGCGATCGCCTCCGGTGAGGGACGACTGGGTTCGGGAATGAAATTGTTCGCGATGTCTGCTAGGGGTAAGAGGAGTTGACCCCGCAGAAAACCTTGGAGGCGATCGCGCTGTTGATAATTCGCCGACAGGGATGCCAGCTTCTCATTAATCCACTGGTCTAGAGTTTCATAACTTTCCTGGACATTTAACCCAGTCCGAGCCCGTTGGACGAGGGATTCACTTAGGGAGGAGAGAGACTGACTGGCATCATCATCCTTCGCCATTTCCGGGATCCGAGGTCGATTGCCGAGGAGGAGATGACGATATCCGGGGGACCGGGAAATTGCCTCAAAGGTGCGATCGCTCCGGCCACTATTGAAGGCCCTGGCTCCATCGGCCCAAAGAATCAGTTTTGGTAATTGCTCTTGTGGAATCAGTTCACGAACCACAAAGTCAGCCACCTGGGCTGTGGCCCCATTTATGCCGAAGTTAAACACCTTCAGTCCCGGATAACGGGAGGAGAGAGATTCCTCAATCGTCATGGGAGCCACCCCGCGCAAGGCCCGGGAACTGCCAATAATCAACACATCCGGGGCACCCGAGGTAGCTAAATATTGCAGATACAACCGCAGTTGTTCATCTAACTGCTGAGAGTTAAAGGTTGGATAGTCAAAGGTTGGCACCGTCTCCGGGTTAACGGCGATCGCCGGATCCTCCTGAGAGTCCGTAAAGCTAGAGCCATTAAAAATCGGGTCATCCTCATTTGGCGAGGGATTCCGGGAGAGTTCACCAAAGCTGGATCCCTCCTGGGAACTGGCATCCGGTAGGGAATTGGGGTCTGCCTCCGGTTCTCCTGACACCGTTGCGGTTTCCGCAGAAGGGGAGGAGGAGACGGGGAACCAGGCAGCATGACCCAAGAACAAATCGGTCTGCAACATGACTAATAAACCCAGAAAGCCCCAAATGAAGGCAACTTTACCGCTGCTTGCCGGAGCGCGACGGAAGGTTTTAGCGGGAATAAATAAACCCGTGAGCAACAGCAAGCGGGTGACCCAACCCGGGGAGGGACGCTCCCGAGGCGCCAGGGGGATCACTTGTTTAGTCAGACAGGCTTGTAATTCCTCCGGTGGGTCCGAGGCAAACATGGACTCTACGGCTTCTGGGAGGTCCTCTGTAGCATCGGGATCGCCGTGGGTAAAGGCGATCGCGGGTTCGGGAGTTTCCTCGGCTAACTCAGGTTCCGGGCCTTCTAGCGGTTCTGGAGTCGGGTCTTCTGGGGTGGATAGACTCGGTTCCGGCTCTAGGGGGAGGAGGCTGGAGGGGGCAAAAATGGGGGTATGGTAGCGCCAGGAGGGATGCTTATCCCCCCCTCGACGACCATACAGACGAAGCTCCTCGACCCCATTGAGGTTCAAATCCTGGAGGAATTCCAGGACGAGGGGCGCGAGGGTGTCTTGGTCGGGACAGGTGGAGCCTTCGACCATGATATGCAGCAGGTCAGGGTCTTGGCGCAGGAAGACGGAAAGGCCACTGCCGTTGAGTTTGGCATCGAGTTCCGGATTGACGAGGCGATCGAGCAAGAACTGGAGGGCGTCCAGGTTGCCTTGGGTGGCGAGTTCCCGGGGGGAGAGGGCCAGCAGGGGGTCCCGGGCTGCGGGTAAGTCGAGCCAATCGACCCACAGCGGTGGGGCGTTGGAGGGGGTGTCAAGCTGGCGACCGTAACGACAGCCATAGAGGGTAACGGCGTGGAGTCCTTGGGGGGCGAGGGATTTGAGAATTGGGGCGATCGCATCGATGCAGAGGGATTTATCGGCAGCGGCTAGGGGAGAGTCCGTGGCGGTGGGGTCTGAGTCCGGGGTAGAGTTGCCGCAAAATAGATGCAGAGTGGCGTCTTTTTGGACCGCGCCGACTTCCAGACCCTTAGAGGCAACAGCTTGATTTAACAGCCGAGTGATGGCCGGGATATCCCCCCATTTGGCCCAGCTTGTGAGCCGTTCTGTAGTGGGAGTGAGGTCTACCCGGAGGAGCAATTCCGGTTTGCCGTCGGGGGTGGTGCGTCCGAGAATGGCAGCATCGGCGCATCCCGTTAACTGGAGTTCTCGCAACCGTTCGGCGATCGGCAAGGCGAGGGGGGTGGCGTCTGGGGAATCCGGGGACTGACAGAAGATCCAGAGACGACGAGGGGGATAGGGGCGATCGCCCCAGGTGCGAGCGGCCCGTTTCAGGGGCCGGATCAGGACTTTGACCGAGACAGAATAGAGGCTGAGGGCTTCGGTGAGATACCGCGCCATCCCTTTTGCCAGCAGCGCTTCAGCTTCGGGATTTCCCAGGGAGGCACGACTTTGAACCTTCAGCATCATCCGCGCATCGGTAATGGAAAAGGGGAGATTTTCTGTAGGGGGAGGTGCTGGAGTGGGTTGGAGTTCGGCACAGGAGGGGCCATTCTCCGAGGACGGCAAGTCCGCAGGTGTCGGGGAAGTCGGGTGACTGGATTCAATTCGCACACTCCAATCTGGACGCTTCGTCCCCAGGGTGCGACCGTAGAGGAAGATTTCCTCAATGGAGGGATGATCCGGGGGTAAGAGGCTGTCTATGCCTTGTTTTTTGAGGGCATCCGTCAGTCTGGCGACGGCGATCGCCATCGATGGACAGCTTTCGCTTTCCCAGAGAATGTGCAGCGTGTTTCCACGGAAACGCAGATGAATGTTTTCCCCCGGCACCTCTAGGGCTTGGGCTGCCCATTGGGTTAGGGTTATCCCTGTATTAGTCTGCACCAGCTCCTGTGTGTTTACCATGAATGATTCCTCTCCCCGCTCCTCATCTGTTCAAAACGGGTCTGAAACCCCGTCGTTTACACGGTTTACCCAGTCATGTTTTGATGGACCCTCTCAGTTCTCAGGATTGAAGTCCCGAGGATGGCCCGAAGTCCCTTCCAGTGGGGAGGGGTACGGACTGGGTTTGCTCCAAATAGCATAACTCCTGACATCCTCCCGACATCGACCCTAGCGGGTACGATGCGGGGTTCCTCCTTCCCCGAATCAACTTACGAGATAAGCTCTCACTCATCCCGCAGAGGTTAATCTCTCCAGAGGCGTTTTCTGGTTTCAGACCAGCGGTTTGGGACTGCCCGCCCCTACCGATTGCTACCAAACCCTTCGCCAAAATATTCAATGCGGCATTATGGTCTCGATCAAGAACACAACCGCATGAACAAACATGAGTTCTGTGGCTGAGGGTTTTCTTGACCCTTTCACCACAAGCGGAACACTCTTGGGAGGTGTATTCAGGAGCAATACCAATGACTATTTTGCCAAATACTTTCCCGTAATACTCCAACCACTCAAAGAATTGTCTCCAACTAGCATCCGAGATGCTTTTAGCCAACTTGTGGTTTTTGAGTAGATTTCGCACTCTCAAGTCTTCAAACACCACGACATCGTTAGATGACACGACGCATCTTGCCAACTTCGAGGCAAAATCTTTACGCTGGCGTTGGACTTTGAGGTGTTTTCGTCCAAGTCGGTTAATCGCTTTACGTCGGTTGTTAGACCCCTTCTTCTTACGAGACACTTGTCGTTGCAAGCGTTTGAGCGCCTGGGACGACTTCCGCAAGAATCGGGGATGCTCGACGGTTTGGCCATCGCTGTCAGTATAGAAATGGTTTAACCCCACATCTAAACCAACGGCCCGGTGAGAGGGCTTAACGGTCTCAGTTTTATCGCACTGGATGCAAAACTGAGCGTAATACCCGTCAGCCCGACGAATGACTCGGACTCGTTTGATGAGAAATTTATCGTAGTAATTGAGGTCCAAGGCTCCTCTGATCCGAAAGGTTCCCGCCTTAAACTTATCGGTAAATGTCAGAGACTGGCAGTCTTCAGAGAGTTTCCAACCGCTGGTCTTGTACTCTACCGAACGGGCCTTCTTGAAACGGGGATAGCCTTTCTTCTCTGAAACCTGTTTTTTGCAATTGTCGTAGAATCGCTTGATTGCATTCCAAGCTCGTTGAGCACTGGCTTGTCGAGCCTGGGAGTTCAGTTTTCCCGCCCATTCAAACTCAGATGCGAGAACCTTACAGTAAGCTGACAGGTCGTATTGTCCAGTTCTTGGGGAATCCATCCATAAGCGCAAGCACTTATTACGGACAAAGCCAGCAGTGCGAATCATCTCATCGATGATGGCGAACTGTTGACTAGAGCCGTATAACTTGGCTTCAAGGACGAGCATACTCTCGACGGATTCCGATAATTGTGGGTTAATTTTACCATAAAAGCCGACCGTCGATCATCACCATTCATCTCGACCCGAACAGGTGAGGGTCGAGCGCGAGCCTTCTTGTGGGTTCAAGGTAAATTTTGTCATAGTTGAGATGACCTAACCGGGTCATTCTCCGATTCTCATTTTAATAATGTTGTCAAGCTAGAAAAGAGGTCCCTATGAACTCATCGAACTCACCGAATAGTGAACCTACGTCTTTAAATCCCGATGCCAAGGAACCAGTTGTCAAAATTTCCTCAGAATTGCTGATTACTTTACTCACCCCACCATTCCTAGGGGCTTTGCTGGGGGGAAAAGCCGTGAGTCAAATGCTGCAATCAATGGGTCAGGCGAGTGAAGAAGTCTTTCGAGGCGATCGCCTCCCGGTCCTGAATTTTCCCCATTCTGAGGAGGACTGAATCTCAACCCAGGGGCCCCTAGAGCTAGACCCCCGGCGATCGCCGGTGGAGGAATTCCAGCCAATGGCTTTAGCTTGGGGGGACCCCTTGATGTTCTTCAACCCAGAGACAGGACCCGGGTGAAATGCCCGGGTCCTGTCTCTATTTTAATCATTATGTAAATTCACGGTCGAACCCCGGGGGTCTGCTGGAGGATTCTCCAGCGCCAGAGACTGCAATTGTCAGGAAATCTAGTTGATTAAAGCCGCTCATCCTAGGCAGTTTTAGAAGACTGAATCGACAAAAAAGCGAGATTTAGGAGCAGTTAGGGGGTAAACTGAGTCCGTCCAGATTGCGATCGTCTCCCGGCACGAAGCCTGCTAAAAATCCCAGGATCAACCCTAAAATTAGCTAATATCTGACCTGAGCTCAGGCGGGGTTGGGCAGCGCATCCCATTCTGAACAAACCGGGGGTTATCCCTGGATTTTGCAGAATAGCGCAGACTCGCCTTTGGTTTTAACCGACTCAACTTTTTGGAGTCACCACCCCGAGAAAGAGCCTTGCGAGTCCCTCGCTTGGAACCAGGGGGGTCAACCCGTTGGGAGCCTGTCCCGGCACAGGTGCTTAATTCGGTCAAAAGATACGGGCCGCGCCTGGAGCGCGATTAAATTATAGTAGCTCCTGATCAAGGCGGCACCGTTACGGTGTTCTGACAACCAACGCGCTAGTTTAACCCGTTCACCTCGACCCGCGCTCTGAGGAATTGGATTGAAGGAAAGTGAACCGAATCAAAGTAAAAATAGAATTGGGGACAGAAACACTGGGTTGTCCTGGTGTGGCGGGAATAACCGCCTTTCTTTAGTCTGAATTAGGTAACTACAGGTTGGGTTTATTGAGGTTCACCACTTTACCCATTTAAGCGCAAAAATACCATTCATTCCCTCACCGGAATCACAGTCCCTTGAGTCGTTTTTTACCCAGTGTAGACCGGGTGTTTTCCAATCGTTCAGGAGGTTCTGATGACTTTACGACTCGAACCCTCAAATTCTGTTATGACAGTTAGTTCATCCGACTTATTTTTACGCCATCGTCTCAAAGTCGTCGAGGACTTATGGGAGTCCGTCCTGCGGACTGAATGCGGTCAGGAATTAGTGGTTCTACTGGCGCAATTGCGAGCGATGTATTCCTCCGAGGGACAAGCTTGCAATTTTGCAGAATCCAGTGTTCTGAAATTGGTAGAACAGTTGGACCTCAATGATGCAATTAGGGCGGCTCGTGCGTTTGCACTGTATTTCCAACTGATTAACATTGTCGAACAACATTACGAGCAGCGCGATCGCCTGCGAGGTGCGGGTTCTAACACCGTTGTCCCTGAATCTGAGCAATTCGACGTTCCCAAAGAAAGCCCTTATTTTACCAGTCAGACCATTACTCGCCGTCGAGAATTAGCTAATTTCACCGCTTTATTTCCCAAATTAAAGCAGTTGAATGTCCCGCCGCAGCAAATCCAGAAAATCATGGAAAGTCTGGATATTCGCTTGGTCTTTACGGCTCACCCCACGGAAATTGTTCGTCATACCCTGCGAACCAAACAGCGGCGGCTGGCTCAAATTTTGCAAGAACTTGACACCCTACAAGAAGGTGGGCAACCGGATAGCCAAACCCTATCTGGAGAAACTAAAGACCTTTTAGAGGCGCTGACTGAAGAAATTCGCCTGTGGTGGCGAACTGACGAATTGCATCAGTTTAAACCCTCCGTCCTCGATGAAGTAGATTATAGCCTCCACTATTTTAAAGAGGTGCTATTTGACGCCGTACCTCAACTTCATCAACGGTTAAAACGCTCGTTACAAGCGTCATTTCCCTATCTGCAACCCCCCCGTTACAATTTCTGCAAATTTGGCTCTTGGGTCGGTTCCGATCGCGATGGAAATCCCTACTGCACTCCTTCTATTACCTGGAAAACCGCCTGCTATCAGCGGCAGTTAATCCTAGACAAATACATGGGTTCCCTCGATCGCTTGACTCAACTCCTGTCTTTGTCTTTGCACTGGAGTGACGTCTTACCAGAACTCCTCGAATCCCTGGAACAAGACCGACTGCAAATGCCAGACATCTATGAGAAACTGGCCATTCGCTATCGACAGGAACCCTATCGGTTAAAACTCGCCTATATCTGCCATCGCTTAGAAAATACCCGCGATCGCAATCAGCGTCTTTACACCGAGTCCGACTGGAATCGCCATCTGAGCGATATCAAAAATGCTCCAATGTATCACTCAGGCGCAGAATTTCTCGACGAATTACGCCTGATTCACCGCAATTTAGCCGCAACCGGCTTAAGCTGCCGAGACTTGGAACACCTGATTTGTCAAGTGGAAATCTATGGCTTTATTTTGGCGCACTTAGATATTCGGCAAGAGTCCTCTCGCCACAGTGAAGCCATCAATGAAATTGCGGACTACCTGCAAATCTTACCCCTGCCTTACACCGATCTATCAGAAGCTGAAAAAACCGCTTGGTTGACGACTGAACTAAAAACCAGGCGTCCTTTAATCCCCGCCGAACTGCCCTTTTCTGAGCAAACTAGCGAGATTATTTGCACCTTTAGAATGCTGCGGGCGCTTCAAGAAGAGTTTGGCTTGGAAATCTGTCAAACCTACATCATTAGCATGAGCCATGATGTCAGTGATTTGTTAGAAGTTCTCCTCCTTGCTAAAGAAGCCGGTCTTTATGACCCCGCTACAGGGATGGGCACAATTCAAGTTGTCCCCTTATTTGAAACTGTAGAGGACTTAAAACGCGCGCCGACGGTCATTCAGGACCTGTTTGAACTTCCCCTTTATCATGCTTTACTCTCGGGCGGGTATCAAAAATCGCTGCCGGTTACAGTCAACGAAACTGATGTCCCTAACATTTCTAATCTGAAATCTTCTCACATTCAGGTTCCTAAATTGCAAGAGGTGATGCTGGGGTATTCCGATAGTAATAAAGATTCGGGATTCTTAAGCAGTAACTGGGAAATTCATAAAGCCCAGAAAGCCTTACAAATTATTGGCGATCGCTACGGGGTTGTTCTCCGCATTTTTCATGGTCGCGGCGGATCCGTCGGTCGCGGGGGCGGTCCGGCTTATGAGGCGATTTTAGCTCAACCGGGTCGCAGTATTAACGGGCGAATTAAAATTACCGAACAAGGGGAAGTTTTAGCCAGTAAATACACCTTACCCGAGTTAGCCCTTTACAACTTGGAAACTATCGCCAGTGCGGTGATTCAAAGTAGCTTACTGGGTTCGGGCTTTGATGATATCGAAGCCTGGAATCAAATCATGGAGGAGTTAGCCGATCGCTCTCGTCAACATTATCGCGCCTTGATTTATGAACAACCTGATTTTATCGATTTCTTCCATGAAGTCACTCCCATTGATGAAATCAGCAAGTTACAAATCTCCTCGCGACCCGCAAGACGCAGTAGCGGCAAACGGGATTTAGGTTCCCTCCGAGCCATTCCTTGGGTCTTTAGCTGGACGCAAACTCGTTTCCTCCTCCCCGCTTGGTATGGAGTGGGAACCGCGCTCAATAATTTCCTGGAAAAGGAACCGGAAGAACATCTAAAACTCCTGCGCTATTTCTATTTGAAATGGCCGTTCTTTAAAATGGTGATTTCTAAAGTAGAAATGACCCTCTCCAAGGTGGATTTAGAAATTGCTCATCACTATGTCCGGGAACTCACCCAACCGGAAAATCGCGATCGCTTTGAAGCTTTGTTCACTCAAATTGCGACGGAATTTAATCTAACCCGGGATTTAGTGCTTGCCATTACCGAACATCAACGGCTGTTAGATGGAGACCCGGACCTCCAGCGATCGGTTCAGTTGCGAAATGCCACCATCGTTCCCCTGGGTTTATTACAAGTCTCCCTACTCAAACGCCTGCGCGAACATCAAAGTCAGTCGGTGACTGGAGTGATTCACTCCCGATACAGCAAGGGCGAATTACTACGCGGTGCCTTGTTAACCATTAACGGCATCGCCGCCGGAATGAGAAATACCGGCTGATGCATTAAGGGATTCGCTAGACTGATTCAAATAGAACCAATCCCTCCCTCCGGTCCCCTCCCCTTAGCAAGGGGAGGGTTAGGGTGGGGTCCTCCGGTCCTCCGGTCCCCTCCCCTCTAGGTTGCTTCGGTTGGCGAATCACTGTAAGGGGAGGGCGATCGCAACCCATCACCCGGAAATTGACCCTCAAGCCACCCCGATTCATAAATTATGAACAAATCAAAAAAACGGATGTTGGTCTGCACTGTAGTTGCTCTATTATCCGGTGCCTTGGGTTCATTTTGGGGCGGGCAAATGCGGTGGTTAGCCCATGCTCAACAGTGCAATACCAGCACTCACGTGTGGTTAAATACCTTATGCCGGGTGCAACATAGCCCAGCAATGTTCAAAGGTGGCACCGCTGGATTGTGGACGGGGACTATTTTGGGTGCGTTTCTGGCCGGAATTGCTACGCGCCACCCCAAAGGTAAAAACATGAGGGGACAGGGAAATCCAGCATTCTCTGGCAGCGAAGGGGACCGGCTGGAGTTAGAGGGGTTAACCCCGGAACAACTGGCACAGGTGCGTGAGTTGATCCTGCTGTTAAAAACCCAACCTGCGGATTTAACCCCGGATTCAGGAGAACCCAAGGCGATCGCCTCCCAACCCGTCAGTCTGATGCAGTTTCAACAGTGGCTAACTGAGGTGGCGCAGTTCCAGGAAACGTCCCCCCTGACCCCACTGCAGGCGCGGCATTTGTTGCATGAACTGGGATTCTCTGATGAGGCGATCGCCGAGGCACAAGTCTCCCTCTGCGAACCCCTGGAACGACCCTAGAACGGCCTCAGCGTCGATGTTTCCTTGTTTGATTTTTTCACTCTAAAACTTAAAAAGGCTGGCCTTCATCCCCAGAACAAAGCAGCCTAGCAGCAATATCCCCGGGATAATCTCCCTTCGTCCTATCCCCAACCCCCAAATAAACACCCCTTTCCCAGTCCATTGCAAATCGGGATGGGAGGTTCCCGTAAACAAACCCACCCCAGGGAGTGCCAAAGCGGTTGCCAAAACTGATCTCCCTGATGCGGGAAGAGTTGGGGGGATCTGTGCTGGAAGATTTGATGTTTTAAAGTCTCCTTAATCCAGGGTAAGGCCCCTTCGATCCTAAAAACACAACTGGTCTAGCGGGACAATTATCATTAATATTATGGGTAAAGACAAGGGCAGTTGACATTCCACTAGAGTGACGGGTTGGGTGGTCGTGCCAACTCACTCTGACCCTGGAGAGTGGGGTCAAACCGCAACCTAGAAGGTCCACAGAACACCCAGGGCGATCGCAGCCAGGGGACCCGGGCGAAACTTTTCCGACTCCTACCCTATAGCCTGCCTTGATAGCGAAACCACGCAATATGTACAGCATTACACAGATATTAATTTCCGACTTTGTTGAAAAACTGCGCGAAGGCTATTACCGAATGTATGGCGGATTGAAGCCCGACTATGCTGACATTATTGCCTGGGCCGGAGGCATGGCTTTAGAGAATATTGCCAATAGTGACGCCCTCTATCATAATGTCGAGCATACCATTTTGGTTACCCTCGTCGGGCAGGAAATTCTCCGAGGTAAACACATCCGCGAAGGCGGGGTTTCTTGTGAAGATTGGCTGCATTTCACCATTTCTTTGTTATGCCATGATATTGGCTATGTTAAGGGGGTTTGCCGAGACGATAGTGAGGGATTGTATGCCACGGGCATCAATGGTACAATGGTTTCTCTGGATCCGGGCTGCACTGATGCCAGTTTGACGCCCTACCATGTCGATCGCGGGAAATTGTTTATTGAGGAACGGTTTGGCGGTCATAAGTTAATCAATTCTGAGGAAATTAAGCTCAACATAGAACTGACTCGTTTTCCGGTTCCAGCAGAGGCGGATCACCAAGATACGGTGCACTATCCTGGGTTAGTTCGGGCGGCGGACCTCATTGGTCAACTGAGTGATCCCCGGTATCTTAAGAAGATTTCTGGGCTATTTTATGAGTTTGAGGAAACGGGGTTTAATCAAAAGGTTGGCTATCGAAATCCCGGAGATCTCAGAAAGAATTATCCTAAATTTTATTGGGGAGTGGTTCATCAATATATTAAAGATGGGTTGACTTGTCTGGAGTTGACTCAACAGGGTAAACAAATTATTGCTAATCTTTATGCCAATGTGTTTGTAGTGGAACATGAACCCCCCAAGCCAGAATAAGGGAAAACCCGGCGATCGCCTCTTGAAACCCTAACCGGAATTAGCTGTCAGTCATTGGGTCCGTGGCAGCCTGGTGAGCGAGCCCTCAATCTTTCTTTCTATTGTGTCACTTTCATGATATATTGAACATCGCGATCGGTCCAGCTAGTTCTGGCCTAGTTTTTCATGGCCATGCTGCATAATAACCCGGCTCAACTCTCTCATTATCTGCTTAATTTTTAGGGAAAATACAAGTAATTTATATACCATAAAATGGCAAAATTTTATGTGTTTTTAAGTTAAAATTTTAGTTACAGCCTGGAATTATCTGGATTATTCTAATATCCAATTGACCCTAAATTCTCCGAAGTCATCCTAGTAAAAAGGTGTATAAAAATGTTTAGAAATAACACTCAGGCGTTCTACGCAGAACTCAAAGCACTGTTAGAGTCAAATGAAACAGTTTTGTGGGGCGATGTAGAACTTAAAGCAGGGCGATCGCGCTTGATTAAAATCACCTCCCCCCGCGAACGAGTTGATATCATTCCGAATCTTAACTGTAACATCTTTGCTCAAATTGCCGCCACTTTTTGGGAAATGGCCGGTCGTAAAGATTTAAGATTTTTATATCACTATTTACCCCAATCCCTTGACTTTTTTGAAGAGGAATCATTTCAAGGTTCCAGTGACGATTCGACTTTTAAATCGTGGCATCTGAATAAAGAAATTCAAAAAATTGTCTGCATTTTGAACATTGATTCCAGTAGCCGCGATGCCGTAATTAATTTATCGGAAACTCAATTAAAAGAATCCAGAAGTTCTGGAAATATTGCCCAGAATTGGATGCAATTTTTAATCAGAAACGGCAAACTGCATCTAAATGTTTGTCTACAGTCTCATGATATGTTTTCCGGGACTTCGGGAATTAATCCTTTTGGATTAAGCATTATTCAGGAAGCAGTCGCCTATTGGACGGGGACCCAAGTGGGTGAATTTTGCTGCTTCATCAGCGAATTGCATCTCGGCGATCGCCACCGGGACCAGGCGCAAAAGGTCCTAGACTCTTTGACCCCCAAAACCTTGTATGAATTTGGATTTACACCCCCTCAATTTACCACCCCCTTTCCCGAGATTGATAGTACCCTATCACGCTGGTTTGAGTTAGAACATCAAATGCGGCAACAGTCATTTAAAATAACTGATGAACTTAGCAACATTTCCGATGATTTAGTTAAAAATAGCTTAGAATTACTGTATATTTACAATCGCTCCCAGTATGGAGACAAACCGGAAGAAATTGCCCAATTAATCGCCAAATTACCTCCAAACGACTTCAAAATTGCCGCAGTCGAGTATTTTGCCCGAATCTGGAACAACCGCGAAAGCATTCATTTACAACCCCAGGAAAAAGACTACTTCGACTATCTCTGGCAAAGAACAGAACCGACTCACTCCTACTCTTTTTCTAGCATCTTCGAGTTATTAAGTACACTCCACTACAAGAAAACCCTAGTTTATAAAAATAGCTGGAAAAAACACGGAGAAGCCCTCGGTGTATTTGCTGGAATTTCCCGCAAATATGACCGACTCGAAACCATGTTCACCGAAAATGTCAAACCCACAGCAGACGAATCCGTACTGGATACCTTTGCCGATTTAGCGGTTTATTCGACCAAATATTTAACCTATCTGGCGGAACATTATCCCGAAATGTTTCAAGAGTTTATTCAACCCGATTCGGCAGCAGAAGACTTACAAACCTACTGGCATAACGAAGGATTCGACCCTACTTCTAAATTACTGATTCAACGGTATGAATCATCGGAACAATGGCAGCAGATATCTAGCTATCAAGGCTGTTTTGAAGCGATTAGAGATGCCTATAAAGAACTAGAGGATATTTTCGTCAACCAGGATTGGAGAGTCAGCGATCGGCGCAAATGTAGCTTATCCGCAGACTTGGCGATCGTCTCCCTACAGTATCTCGTCCTGGCATCGCAACAGGAACCGGAGAATTTCCAGAAATTTGCGGAGGCGATCGCCAATTTGTAAGTGTCCCATGACAGCCATATCATGATAGGATAAAAAATTTGGCCAATCCACCAACCCGGTAATTGCAACTCAACAGCAATACGGAATGGGGAATTCCCCCAGGCTAAGTCATTCAGAAGTTAGGGATAAATCATGGATCGATTTCGAGTAGAAGTAATTACCAAAACCCCCCATCCTCAGCAAGTCATTTATGCAGCAATGCACCAAGATTATAGCGAGGATTTTGTATATGATGACCAAGATTCTTGGCCGTCCGAGTCCAAATGTGGGGAACTCATCGTCAAGCGTCTTTTAGCCGGAGAACGAGGTCATTATGGACCGATTGAACACGTGGGAATTGTGTTCAATTGCGGCTTTTTTCCCCATAGCGTCATGCAGCAAATTAGGACTCATCGCGTAGGAATTTCATTCGATGTACAATCTAATAGATACACGGGAAATAGGATTATTGATGCTGCAAAAAGGATTAGAGATATTGAAGATGTGTTTTATTTACGTCCCGTTGGCTACTATACCGATCGCCAGGGAAAACGCTATGAATATACCCAACAACAACGCGATCGCGATTTAGCTTGGTGTTTAGATGCTGCCAAACGCTATCAAATTTTGATTGAAGAAGGGACATCAGAAGAACACGCCCGAGGCATTATTCCCTTTGATGTCCGTCAACACTGGATTGTCTCCTTCAATGCGCGATCGCTGATGCATTTACTCGATTTGCGTGCCAAACCTGACGCCCAACTCGAATGCCAAAAACTCTGCGATTTGATTTGGCCGCATTTTCAAGAATGGGTCCCCGCTATAGCAGAATGGTATGAGAAATATCGCCTCAAAAAAGGTCGTTTATCTCCCTAACTTAAGGACGGTATAGAGAGATAAACCCCCTCTCTATACCCCCGTCGATCCAAACCCATTTGTACCTCTTGTCGTTGCCATCATTTCCGTGGTTCCTACCTCGATTTCGGGTCTTAAAACTGGAGTAATTGCCATTTGAGCAATTCTCATCCCCTTAACTATGTGAAAAACTTCTTGTCCATGATTGATTAAAATCACCTTGATTTCCCCCCGGTACCCTTCATCAATGGTTCCCGGCGTATTCAAAACCGTAATCCCCTGTTTATAAGCTAACCCACTTCTTGGCCTAATTTGTGCTTCCGTCAAAGGCGGTAACTCAATCGCGATTCCAGTTCCAACTAATGAACGTTCTCCCGGATGTAGCGTCACCTCCTCATTCGCTGATAAATCCATTGCTGAATCATTATCATGGGCATAAGTTGGAATAATTGCATCCGGATGTAAGGGATAAATTTTTAGTTTCATCTTGGGGGGTTTAGTGACCTTCTAACTCAGGAATTTTCTGGGCGCTATCTCAATTAGCAATCCACCAGGCAAGCAGAACTAGATAATATTAATCAATTGTGGGATAAAAATCAATAGGTTACTTCCCCGACTCAGGCCGTATAAATAACAGTGGTAAACGCTTTGGCAGGTTTTCATTTTCAGCAGTATCTAAAACCCTGTAAACCGATAATTTTTACCCTAATTTATTAGTCTTTTCTTCCCCGAACTGTTACTATGAATAGAAACGATTGGTTAGCTAGAAATTAATGGAACTGGAAGAACTGAGACCAACATGGGATGAATATTTTATCATGTTGGCAAAATTGGCGGCGATGCGCTCAACTTGCCTTGCTTTTCCCGTGGGTGCAGTGATTGTGAAAAATAAGCAAGTTGTGGCAACGGGTTACAATGGTTCCCCATCGGGTACGGCCCATTGTACGGCCCAGGGATACTGTTATCCTGGATTGAGTAGCTGTGCAGAAAGTAAGACGATGCCATCGCGGGCAGTTCATGCAGAAGCGAATGCGATCGCCCAAGCGGCTAAACATGGAATTTCGACAGAAGGGTCCAGCATTTATGTCACCCTGGAACCTTGTTTATCTTGCTTAAAATTAATTATTTCCGCCGGAATTCATGAAGTGTTTTTCGAGACGGGATTTAACAGTGGGAACAGCTTGCTAGTGCGCGATTCGTTTATTCAGGATGGGTTAGTTACCCTCAAACAAATTCATATTTCTGAGGCGATCGCCCAAAAAGCCGCTACCTTTCTGATGAACCCAACCTCCGTGGCAACCCCATCCCTCCTCTAAAGAATTAAGAATTAAGAGTTAACCCCCCATTAATTCTTAATTCTTACCTCTCCTACGGACGATGACTGCGGCGAATTTCAGTGATTTGGTCCGCTAATTCTAAAATGGGTTGGGGCATATTCGGTCCCGTTAAAATAATATCAACGTGACTCGGGCGTTTTTCTAAAAATTCTAAAACTTCCGCTTCGGGGATCAAGCCAAAACTAATGGCTACACTCAACTCATCCAGAACCACCAGAGAATATTTTCCTTCAGAAACCACTTGTTGGGTATAGTCCCATAATTTCCGTAGAGAACCGGCCTCTATTTCATCTAACTCCGGCGTATCAATGCAGCGAGGCAAGTCACAGCGAACCCAGTCCAGGTTTTGTCCGAGTTGAACCGGGGCCTCGGGACCCTGACCAATTCCTCCCTTGAGAAACTGGACAACCAGGACCGGGGTCCCCTGACCCGAAATTCTCAGGGCCTGGGCCATCACACTGGTGAAAAAGTTACGGTGGCTGCTGGTAAAAACTTGTAACAACCCCTCCACCGCGTAGGGTAGACGGCAAGGGGTATCGAGGGTGGGACTTTCAAGCTGTGCAATCATTGTGGCAATATTTCCGATGGGTTAAGAAACCGTAAAGGGTAGACCGACTTAAGGGCCAGAAAGTGAATTCTGGCACTCCAGTCGATTCAATATGTAGTGTAGTGTAACCAGATTATGCCACGAAAAAACACTAAATGTACAAAATTCGGCGAAATGCCCGAGGCGTAGGAACTTTGGACAAGTTAGGGAGAAATTAAGATTTGTTCCGTGGGAAGGGGAACAGTGTTAGAGTCTATTTTGGGCTAACATGAGGAGTTTTTGTCGTGAGATTGGTAATTCTGGGAGGGCCAGGAGCAGGAAAGGGGACCCAGGCGAGTCAGCTATGCAGCCGCCTGAATATTCCTTGCATTTCAACCGGGGAAATCCTGTTTAAGGCGATCGCCGCCCAAACTGAATTAGGCAGGCAGGCGCAACCTTATGCAGAACGAGGCGAACTGGTCCCGGACCCGATCATGATTGAATTTGTTCGGCAACAGTTAACCCAACCCTATACCGCAAACGGGTGGTTACTGGATGGCTATCCCCGCACCTCCTTCCAAGCGGAAGAACTGGATTTTTTACTGGAATCCTTGCAGCAGCCCTTAGATTGGGCGATTTGGCTGAACGTATCCGATGCGGAGTTAATGCGCCGGTCCCTAGAGCGATCGCAGACCCGACCGGAAAGAGGGCGTCCCGATGACGAACCAGAATTTCTGCGCCGTCGGATCCAGTTATTCCAAGAACGCACGATCCCTATCTTGGACTACTACGACTATGGCAGTCGCCTCCTCACCCTCGATGGCGATCGGCCCTCGGCAGAAATCCATGAAGAAATCTGGAAAACGGTCAACCCTAACAAAACGCAACCTTAATCATGATTTGGCAGCGTCCCGATGGTCGAAAACCGGATCAACTGCGTCCGATTCGGTTTGAAAAAGACTTTACCCGCTTTGCAAACAGTTCCGTCCTGACCCGTTGTGGCGATACCCAGGTCCTCTGTACCGTCACCATCGAACCCGGAGTCCCCCGGTTCCTCGCTAATCAAGGCAGTGGCTGGTTAACCGCAGAATATCGAATGCTTCCCGGTGCCACCCCCCAACGGCAATCCCGAGAATTCATGAAACTGTCGGGACGCACCCAAGAGATTCAACGCCTAATCGGGCGCAGTTTACGCGCTGCACTGGATTTAAAAGCACTGGGAGAACGGACGATTCTGGTTGATGCTGATGTCCTCCAAGCGGATGCCGGAACCCGAACCACGTCGATTACCGGGGGATTTGTGGCCCTCGCCTTGGCGATCGAGAAACTGGTGCAAACCGGAGAGTTAGAACAATCGCCCATTTGTCGCCAAGTCGCCGCTGTTTCCGTGGGGTTATTTGAGGGTGAACCCTATCTGGACCTCAACTACCCAGAAGATGTGGCGGCAGATATTGATTTTAATGTGGTGATGAGCGATGGTTTGGATATTCTTGAATTACAAGGAACTGCCGAAGCAGGCAGTTTTAATCGCACCGAACTCAATCGCATTTTAGATATGGCTGAATCTGGAATTCAGGAGTTAGTCGCCGCACAAAAAGAGGCCATTTACGGGGCGAATAACGGTTAAAATTATCCGGTTAATCCTGGATAGGATTATTTGAATAATAATTTGAGGGGATATGGCTATACAGAAATTGCCGTTAAATCGAGAACTCCCTATCGAACTGCCTCCTGCAAAAATGGCTGAATTTTGTCAGCGATGGAAGGTTGAGGAATTTTACTTGTTTGGGTCAGTTTTGCGGGAGGATTTTCGGCCCGATAGTGATATTGATGTGATGGTAAAATTTCAGTCGAATGCGGGTTGGGGATTGCTAGAACTGGTGCGGATGAAACGAGAACTGGAAACTTGGCTACAGCGTCCGGTTGATTTAATCACCAAAAAGGCGATCGAGCAAAGCCCTAATTGGATTCGTCAGCAAGAAATCTTAGAAACAGCACAGATGATTTATGTCGCGGGATAGTGCATCACTTTTGGATATTCTGAAAGCGGGGGAATTGGCGTTAGAATTTGCCCGGGGACTGAAAGGAAATATTCCAGAAGTGCTGAATGCGATCGGGGTTCTAGTGCCAATTCAGGATTCAGGAGAAACTTGAGCTATTAACAATACCTATCGACAAAGTTTTTCGGGCAAATTATTACCCCATTCTGTGCAAATTTCGTTTTTCAATCCAAACACATTCAGTTGCCATCCTATAATTAAAATCAAGAGGGTTACTACGAGTCCTGATTTCCACGTTACTTTTAAATATAGTTGTTGTGGGAGTGGTGGCAGTGGTGGGAGCCTTTGTAGCAGTCGTAATTGTGGGAGGGGCTGTAACCGTGGCAGTGGTGGTAGTCTCCGTAACAGGGATGAAATTTTTTGGTTAGATTTAGGAGGTTTAATGGGATTCGTAACACTTGGAAAGATATCCGTTCCCAGATGATTAGCGCGTTCACACCAATAGCAACGACCATAAGTTATACTGTAAGAATGATTCCCTACTTTCCTACAAGTCTCTAAGTCAGAAATCCCTTGTTCTAAAGCATTAACCCAATCTTGTGGCGAGGGTCGAGAACTTGGAGAAGTGTGGCCCTCATTAAAGCATTTGAGGAAACATTTTTTTATTTCTGGATGAACTACATGAAGCGGAATCGTATTTTGACTGGGGGTAAACTTACTATTTAAACCATAAGGCCAATATCCTTTACTAATAGATTCATCCAAACCAGGAGGGTCTCCAATTCCTATCCACCGGCCCATAAAAGGATGATATCCAAACAGCAAATAGTGAATTATGACGGCTAATCTAAATCGATCATGGAATCGATTTTGAGTCATGGTGGATAGCTCTTTTGCAATCAATTCAGGTGGAGTAAATCCTTCTGAACCGACTGAACACCTATAAACCTTTCCTTGAGGATCGGTAATTTGAAAAGAATCTGTATCAATAATAGAAACCTGGCCTCGCTCATTGACCAGGATATTTTGCGACTTCATATCTCCAATAATATAGTTTTTGGCATGAAGTGCCTGAAGAATTGATGCGACATTTTTAGCAATAATATGTAAACCATACCAGTTAACACGAGGAGCTTGTTTTTTACGAAGCTTTGGATTATAAATACATAAAAGCTCTTTAGAATTTACAATGTAAGGCATTAAAAAGCCTACAAAAGAACTTCCACTGGTTTTCAGCAGCAAATCCTTTGGCCAAACAATTGAAATATGATTTTGAATTTTGGTTGGATCTTTCGGGGGATTTGCAATCATAGCCTCCACCTTGTTTCGACGGACTGAATTGGGAGAATGGTAAATTTTTGCGAGCAATCCTTTACGGTTAGTTGTCCAAATTTCTCCCTCTCCACTCTTCGCAAGAAGTTTTATTAAAGTAACAGATTTACCTTTACTATCATGGTAGTTAATCATAGTTATTTAATCGAAAAATGGGGATGTAAAAAACCAATCCACATAAAATATAAAATTAAAGCGCCTATAAATGCACCCAGCACACAAGTCATTAGTTGTAATAAAATATGAAATTTGTTGTTTGTATATTTGCCCGAAATATTAGTTGAATTGATAACTTCAAAAAATTTCCAATTATAATATATAGACAACAATATGATAAAAGTCCAGATAAAAATAGCTGATGCAAAATTACCAAGGACCCATTGCGAATAATGATATTGGAAGTTCCAAATAAATCCCGCTGTTACACTAGCAATAAAAATTTGGATGTAGAAATCAATGTAAAAATTTTTATTATGAAATATAGGACCGGCAGAAGGACCAGATTCAAACAGACAAACCAGTAAAGTTTTGTCATCATCTGTCTTAGCATTGACTTCTGGAGAATTTAACCAATGTTGCAAAGACTCAGTTTCCTCTTGTTGACTTCTAGTGGTAATCCCTTCTTCAAAGGGCTTAAAAAAATTATTTGATGCCATGCAATTGCTCAAGTCTTTCATGTCAATTGCCAATCTTTCTAAACCATCAGTTGAAACTGAGATGAATTTTTGCTGGCCTGATATTATACGAAACCGCATTTTATTATAAACATCATTAGAGGTTACAAATGTACTTACGTTAGGATATTCTTTTTCTTCAGGCTGGAACAATAGTTGATAAGTGTCTGATTCTTCTGCTCTAATTACAATAAACCCATCGCCAATTTGCATAGCAGCTATCCATTGAGGAGTAGCAATAACTACTAATAAAGTACAAGCTAAGTCTTTTAGCGCATACCCTTTTTTCGTCTCTTCATTAAGTTCTGATAAAACTTTACTTAGAGTTTTAATAAAAATTTTTTCAGCTTCTTGTTCAGATAGGGGAAAGTTTAAACTTTTAAATTTAAACTGGTTTTTTCGCCATTTAACCCATGCAGTTAAATAGGATATTACCGATTTAACTGCCAATTTAGAGCCAATGTCAGAATATGTGGCGCTACCAGCCCCATCAGCTACTGCGCCAATAAGGATGTTGCCAACGACTACATAATCTCCGGCATCTTGACAGACTATTTGTTGTCGTTGGTGACTTGTTCCTATTGCTGACTCTGCTATAGCTTTCCAGGTCATAAAACATCCTTAAGAGTTTAGATACTAACTTGACCCCATCCCATCGGAGGAAGTGTTGTTTGTTGTCCTCCTGGTTTACTGTGGGATACTTGTGTTACAGAAGCACTTATCCATTGGAACATGGATTTAAAATCGAGGCCATTGAGCATTAAAGGTGGACGATTTGAAGGAGCAATTTGGCTTAAAATATTCATGTCTGCTCCCTGTACCCCCACAACAAAAAACAAGTGCTTTTTTTGTTGATCACCGTCTCTAACGCGCTGTGCTGCATTTTGCCAAGAATCAGTCGGCGCTCCATCTGTCACTAGAAAAACCCAAGGACGATAGTATTGAATTCCCTTATTTCTATAGGTTTGTTTGCGATCTTCTAAAACATCTAAACCATAATTAATTGCTTCTCCCATTGGAGTATTTCCATTTGCAGTAAGATTTGATATAATAAAGTTATCAACTGTTGTGAAATCTTGAAACATGGATACATTAGAACCGAAAGTTATAATAGCAACTTCTACCCTAAGTGTAGCCATATTATCGGTTTCAATTTCTTGCTTAAAAGTAGCAATTCCGGTATTTAATTGCTCAATGGGTTTCCCACACATAGAACCGGATGTATCGAGCAATAAAATCACTGGACAACGAGGCTCTAGGTTGGTAACAAGCTCAGGTTCTCCTACAGGCATCTGTATGTCCTCAATATAATTTGACTATTGTTTTACTTAAGATATCTTCAGGTCAAATAATCTCAGGAACAACAAAGGTTGGCATCCTCTATTTTGTCGAGGTTAAAACTACTGTATTGTTCCTTTCTTACTTACTGTACGCTAACAAAAATAAGTTTTCAACTGACAAACGTCAGGAGTTATGCTAGGATTTTGTTAGGAATTTAAGAAGGGGCCTAGTGATGGCAGTAACAGATGAACAATTTGTAGAAGCGGAGAACCACTGGGACTTAGACACTCTCTATATGGATCTGGCTTCAGCAAAGGGTAAGCGCCTGACTCCGATGGAAAAGCTGCACCTGCGGGGCTTACTTTGTGGCTTTAGCCCTTGTGAAATTGCGGAAAAGCTAGGCAAGAACTCCAGGGGAGTGGAAACTGACTTATGTGCAACCCTCTATAAATATGTCAAAAGTCTGGTGGGTCGGGAGAGCGAAAAGATAGACAATTGGAGAAATGTCACCGAATGGTTGGATGAAGCTGGATATAAAAGCTTATCGCGGCCTCAAATAGCTGAGAATACAAATGCCTCGGAGAACGGGGGCGTTCACATCACTAACATTATTTGCGAAAATAATGAAATAAAAATTGATGTATTTCTACAAATAAAAATGCCCCTCCCTTCAGACCTTACTATTCAAAACTTTAATTTGAATCGAACAAATGATAACTAGATAGAGAGGAGAACCTAAAAATACGCGAGAAATTCATCAATAGATTCTCTCCAAGTTATTGAAAATCGAAACTGATTACTATTTAGGTTGCTACAGATGACTGAATTACTTCGGTATGTGCTTGCAGAGATAGAGAAGCTGACCGAAGAAGAGCAGAATGCGATCGCCTCTCGTCTCCTGGCTGAACTTGAAAATGAGCGGAAGTGGAAATCTCGCTTTGAAGCCACGAATGAGCGGCAGTGGAATGCTTTAGCTAAAATGGTACGTCAAGATATTGCTGCCGGTAATATTAACTCAATCGATGATGTTTTCTCATCAGAACAATGAAGTCGAATATATCGAGTGATAACCACAGATTACACAGATTTTCACGGATTCAACTCTGTGAAAATCTGTGAAATCTGTGGTTCTAATCTATGCTTCTTCCTCTCCCCCCTCCTCAAAATGCCCAACCCCGCCCAAAATTACGGAAGTTATCAAAATATTAATATTTTTTACAAAAACAACAAAAAGATTGTTTTAATATTAACCTGGATCGCAGTCGCCTAGGGTCTTTCGACGTTTCCTAGGAATTTATACCTGAAAAAGTCACCTCTCAGAACCCCTGGAATTTTGAGATAATCAACAACAGCTTATCGCAGGCGCTCAAAACGCTGTATTTAAACCGAACAAGGGAGAACACTCAAATGAAATTGGCTTACTGGATGTATGCAGGTCCCGCCCATATTGGTACCCTCCGCATTGCAAGTTCTTTCAAAAATGTCCATGCCATCATGCACGCGCCCCTTGGGGATGACTATTTTAACGTGATGCGGTCTATGCTGGAGCGGGAGCGGAATTATACCCCAGTAACGACGAGTATCGTCGATCGCAACGTTCTCGCTCGGGGTTCCCAAGAAAAAGTCATCGATAATATCGTTCGCAAGGACCAAGAAGAAACCCCAGACTTGATTGTACTCACCCCCACCTGCACCTCTAGCATTCTCCAAGAAGATTTACAAAACTTTGTAGATCGGGCCCAGATGGAGTCAAAAGGCGATGTCATGCTGGCAGATGTCAATCATTACCGGGTGAATGAACTCCAAGCAGCAGACAGAACCCTCCTGCAAATTCTGCAATTCTATATCGCCAAAGGTCGCAAAAAAGGGGAAATTGCTGAAGGCAAAACCGAAAAACCTTCGGTGAATATCATCGGCACAACGACTCTGGGTTTCCATAATCAGCATGATTGCATCGAACTGAAGAAGTTAATGGCAGATTTGGGCATTGAAATTAATGCCATTATCCCCGAAGGTGCTTCCGTTAATGACTTGAAAAACCTGCCTCGGGCCTGGTTTAATCTGGTTCCTTATCGGGAAATTGGGATGATGAGCGCCCATTATCTCGCCGAAGAATTTGGAATGCCTTATGTGGATATCACGCCGATGGGAGTGGTGGAAACTGCCCGCTGTATTCGCAAGATTCAGCAGGTGATTAATGAGCAAGGGGCGAATGTGGATTATGAAGAGTTTATCAATCATCAAACCATGTTTGTTTCCCAAGCAGCCTGGTTTTCTCGCTCCATTGACTGCCAGAATTTAACAGGTAAAAAGGCAGTGGTGTTTGGGGATAATACCCATGCCGCAGCGATGACCAAAATTTTGGCGCGGGAAATGGGAATTCATGTGGTTTTAGCCGGGACTTACTGCAAATATGACGCCGACTGGTTCCGGCAACAGGTGAGCGAATATTGTGACGAAGTGCTGATTAGTGAAGATAATGGGGAAATCGGAGATGCGATCGCCCGCATTGAACCTTCAGCAATCTTTGGTACGCAAATGGAACGGCACGTGGGCAAACGTTTAAATATTCCTTGTGGCGTGATAGCCGCCCCGATTCACATCCAAAACTTCCCGATAGGATATAAACCATTCCTCGGATATGAAGGGACAAATCAAGTCACGGATTTGGTTTATAACTCGTTTACCTTGGGAATGGAAGACCACCTGCTGGAAATCTTTGGGGGACATGATACCAAAGAGGTGATTCAGAAAACAATTTCTGCGGATTCTGACTTGAACTGGACCAAGGAAGCACAAGGAGAATTGAACAAGGTTCCGGGTTTTGTGCGGGGTAAAGTGAAGCGGAACACGGAGAAATTTGCGCGGGAACGAGGGTTCAGCCAGATTTCTTTAGAAGTGATGTATGCGGCGAAAGAATCTGTAGGCGCGTAGATTTGAGGGTTGGGTGGGGTGACTCACCTAATGCAAATTAAAAGGGGGCGATCGCCGAGGCGCTTAACGGGATTGAAGAGATGGATATCCTTAAGCAGCTATTGTGGCAGGCGATCGCCATTGCCTCCCTCGCCGAATTCCAAGTTTTTCTAACCTCGGTAAGAACATCCGCCGAGTAGCTGCTACCCAAGGGGAAAAACGTTTTTCCCTTGGTTAGCACGTCCATATTCAGCAAAAAGACGGCATGACTATCCCAGATTTTCAATCCATTATGCTACCTTTGTTAAATTTATTGGCCGATGAACAAGAGCATTCACTACGGGGAACGATTGATAGCTTAAGTGAAATTTTTGCGCTTTCTGACGAAGAACGTACAAAACTTTTGCCTAGCGGTAAACAGTCGAGGTTTGCTAATCGGGTGGGTTGGGCCAAAACTTATTTAATCAAGGCAGGATTGCTGGAAACAACGAAAAGAGGTTATTTTAAAATCACTGAACAAGGATTAAAAATCTGGAACGAGCATCCCCCACAAATCAACACAAAATTTTTGCAGCAATTCCCCACTTTTGGAGAATTTCAAGAGCAGAATAAAAAAGATTTAAGCTCTCCTAATTTAGAATCGGATACCAACTCTAGCACCACCCCTGAAGAAGAGTTAGAATCGGCATTCCAGAAACTGAATCAAACTTTAGCCTCTGATTTAATTGAACAGATTAAAGCAGGCTCACCTCGATTTTTTGAAATATTAGTGGTTGACCTGTTGGTAAAGATGGGATATGGAGGAACGAGGAAAGATGCGGGTCAGGTGATTGGTCGTAGTGGGGATGAAGGGGTAGATGGTTTAATTAATGAAGATAGACTGGGACTTGATGTCATCTATATTCAGGCAAAACGCTGGCAAAATCCAGTTGGTCGGCCAGAAATTCAAAAATTTACGGGTGCTTTAGAAGGATTTCGGGCTAAAAAAGGGATATTTATTACTTCATCTAGTTTCACCAATGATGCCCAAGAATATGTAGAGCGAATTGATAAAAAAGTGATTTTAATAGATGGAGATAAGCTCGCCCAATTAATGATAGAATATAACGTGGGTGTTAGCCCTGTCGTCAGTTATGAAATTAAGAAGGTAGATTCAGATTATTTTATGGAAGAGTAGCCGATCGCCCTCTTATCTCCCTTCAATCACTACACCGAATATCCCCCAGTAAAATAGGGAGTTAACGAGCTTACTTTCCCTATTTTACCGGCTAAAGAAACAACGGCTACAGCCTGGAAAAAAATCTAATTCGACTAATTTTCAGATTTTTCCGTTTGAGGTGGTGCCTCGGAAATCACCTCATATTCAATGACACCTTCAGATTCCCAGACCACTTTAGGTTCCAGGACCACTTCAGATTCCACCAGAATGGGAGTCGCGGTCGATTCTCCTCTCATTTCTGCAACGCGATCGCGGGTTTGATTCGCTACTTCACTTGCTTTTTCTCGCGCTTGTTCCGCAAAAGATACCGTCCCTTCTCGCGCTTGTTCTGCAAAGGAAATAGTCCCTTCTCGCGCTTGTCCCGCCACTTCTTGCACCTTAATTTTCGCTTGTTCCGAAATATTTTGCGCTCCCTTCATTAATCCGCGCAAATCACCCATTGTTTTAGTATAATCATCTTTCAGCAACTCGCCCACTTTATTCAGTTTTTGATTCATGCCATCGGTATAGGGTTGAGGGTCTTGGATGGCTGTATCAATAACCAGAATTCGCTTACTCCCGATGCTAGAAATATCGTCCGGAGAGAGCAGATAAGTCCCTTCTACCGCACCCCGCCAACCGCTCGATTTATAAAGATAACCCACCACCGCCCCAGTCTGAGTGGCAATGATATAATCGCGCAATTCACCCGCCGTATTTCCGCTATCCGTCAAGACTTCATGACCCATAATCGGAGAACTAATTTCCGAGGACTTTTCCGGTTCTTCCGCCTCAGCATTAATGTTGACTAAAATACTATCCGCACCGATACTATAAATTTGCTCCCAAGAAAAAGAATGCTTTTTAACCCCTAATCCTAGAACGCCGCCTGATTTGGAAGAAAATCCGACAACGTGATGGGATTTGGCATTGAGCCAGAGTTCATCAAGTCGGCCTACTTCTTCGGCGCTGCTGCGGTCAATAATGCGACGATTAATCAACTGAGAATACTGAATCACCTGTTGTTCGATTGCCATGTTAAAACTCCTATGGATTAAAAATTCATCCGTTAGGCGGATGATTGACATGAGACCCCTGAGTGCACCGGGTTAAAAACCATGAGGTATTGCCCACAAACCCTTCGTTTCCCGTAGTCTGCTAGAGGGAGCAATGTACAAGAGTGATCAGAGCTACCCTGGGGGGGTAATTGGGCGCTAAGGGAAGCAACATAGCCCGATGCGATCGCTCCCCATTTCATGGCGAATTCCCTCTAGTCTGGCTGCTACTTTATGAACCGATACTAACAAAATCGTAGAGGAATCAGCCCCTTGCTCAGGATGGATAACCCTTTTTTGCCACTTCCGGTTCCAAACAAGTTTGGGGAAGGGGAATGGGTAGGGTGACATCCTCCTCAGTCACCGTATCCGAATCCGGTTCAGGCAGACGCATTTCAGACTCCAATTTTTGAAAGTCGGATGAGATTTTAGTCTGATATTTTGACAGATGAATTTGGATTTGCGGACCCGATCGCGCCAGAGAAAAAATCACCCCATCTTCGGCGGTCACTTGAGTAATGGGAGACCCCTTCAGATAGGTCCCATTCGTGCCCAGATTAATAATTTTCCACTGGAGACCGGCCCGTCGCAATTCTACATGATGTCGAGACACAACAGCGCTATAGAGTACGACATTGTTATCCGTCGCCCGCCCAATCCGAATTACAGGTTCGTTGTCAAATTTCCAACTCTGAATCGGCGTAGACTTAATCGGATGCAATAAAGTTAATGTAATCACAGGAGCATCCCTATACAGTAGATCTACCTTTGATAACAAAGGCTTAAGGTAAAGTCGCAACAGGGTACTTACATTTCCCGGTAAAAAAAGGACCCAATTAAAGATAGCCCTGTCACCCTGCCCTTTCTCAATTCCCATGATCTCCCTTGTAAAGAAGACAAAGGGTTTCTTCTAAAGTGGAATAGAAATCGAGGGTTGACTGGTCCGGCTAACAAAACCCCGGCCTGACTTAGAAAAAGTTGGCGGTGAGTCTGTCAGCCGGGAAAAAAGTGGTCAATTCCTAAAACCTGGGTACAGCAAAGGTTAGAAACCGGGTTGGTTGACCAAATCTCTGGGATCTAGCAACAAAGAAAGGGCAGACCCCCAGTTTCTTGTCCCCTGGACTTGATCCGGAACTAATCCTGTACCACTGTTTTGGATTTTAAGACAATTGGAAAATAAATGTGACCATATCTCCCTTGCCCAGAGCAATGCGATCGCCCGCACGCAGCAGCTGCCGGTTTCCCTTGGGTAACGGCAGATTATTGACATAGGTGCCATTAGAACTGCCCACATCCTCCAGAAAGTAATTAGTTCCCTCGACGCGAATATCCGCATGAATTCGAGAGACCACCTCAGAATGGGGAAATCCCGACACATCTACATCGGGGGGAACCATATCATTAGGTTTGCCAATGTGAACGACGGAGAGAGTGGAGGGTAATTCTATCGGGGTATTCGTTTGTACATGGAACAGTCGCGCCTGTGGCATTGCCTGAAGTTGAGTTGCCGAACTTCTCGCAACCGGCGTGGTAACGGGAGGCGGTGCCGGAGTGGGATCCGGAGTAGCAACCGGAGGCGGTGCCGGAGTCGGGTCCGGAGTCGGTAGCGGAGTGGGGAGAGTTGGAGGTGCGAAAGCCGGAGGATTCGCTGCTTCCGGTTCCGAGGTAGAAAATCCGGCCAGGGGGTCTGGAGAGACCAAGGGTTCCGGGGGGTCTAGGTCCGGGAGCGACCCCGTAGAGGAACCCGAAGCCGTAGAAACCACCGTGGGTACAGCTTCGGGGAATTCTACGGAGGAGCTTTCCTCAGCAGCATTGACCTGGAGATTATAGCCACACTGACCGCAGAAGGCGGCATCAGTTTGGACCGTTGCGCCACAGGAGGGGCAGTTCATGGTGGCAGGCAAAGGAGTCAAACAAGCCTCACATTGGATGGCTCCATCAGGATTTTGGTGGTTACAATTCGGGCAAACTATCATCTTCGTTAAGTTCTCGCTGCGATACGATCGGAGAAAAGACAGGTTTAAACTGCTGCTATTGCGGCGGTTCAATCGCTTCAGGAGAGAATAGCAACGATCGGTTGATAGCAAAAGTCCATTGGACCTCTGGCCTAATCAGGCCGCCGTGCTATAGGGGATAGACCGTTTAGATGGCTAACTCCCGTCCTGCCGGTTCATCTAATAGCCACCATAACTCGCCTAAAGGCTGAATTAGCCGCGCCGGGTAGGTTAGAGGGTCAGCTTCGTCAGCAAAGATTTGTCCGAGGGCCTGTTGTTTGGAGGCACCAGCCACCAGAAAGAAGACATTGTGGGCGTGGTTAATTAGGGGAACGGTAAAGGTGATGCGGGGCTGTCCGTCTTTATTGCCTACGGTCACGAGGCGATCGCGCACTTGTAAGGCTTCGGTATGGGGAAATAGGGAGGCCGTATGAGCGTCATCGCCGATTCCCAGCAAAATGATATCAAAATTGGGGAACTCTCCCGGAGAAATGGTAAAGAATTGTTGCAAATGGGCCTCATGGCGCTGGGCATCCATAGCCGGATCTTCTCCCTGGGTGGGAATCGGGTGAATGTTAGCCTCCGGAAAGCTGACGCGATCGAGCCATGCTTGACGTGCCATGAGCTGATTGCTATCAGGATCCGTTGGGGGGACATAGCGTTCGTCCCCCCAAAAGATGTGAATTTTTTCCCAGGGAAGGTTTAAGGTTGCAAGGGATTCATACAAAGGTTTGGGGGTGCTGCCACCAGCCAGGGCGATGGTACAGCGATCGCCCTGTTGAATCGCTTCGTCAATTTTGGCCCGCACCAGTTCCAGCGATCGCTCAACTAGGGCAGTTTTATCGGCTAAGACTTCGACGTTATGATTCATCCCGTTGGATTAAAATGAGGGTTTTCCACCCTATTTTAGGCAATCTGGTCAAGAGAGGATGGGGTGGATGGGGAAGATGGGGAAGATGGGGAGGATGGGGAGGATGGGGAGGATGGGGAAGGTGGGGAAGGTGGGGAAGGTCGATTATTCTTCCCTCTCTCCCCTATCCTCCCCCTCTCCCCTATCCCCCCTATCTCCCCCATCTCCCCTATCTCCCCCATCTCCCCTATCTCCCCCTCTCCCCCATCCCCCCTATCTCCCCTATCTCCCCCATCTCCCCTATCCTCCCCATCCCCCCATCCCCATGCTTGATCACCCCAACCCCGATCGCCTAATTATTTTTACCCGCTTTCCCTATCCTGGAATGACTAAAACCAGGCTGATTCCTGCATTGGGGGCAAGGGGGGCGGCGCTCTTACATCGACAATTGGGGGAACATACCCTAGCAACGGTTCGAGACGGGTTGCAGCAAAAGATGCCGAAACCGATCGCGGTGGAAGTGCGATTTACTGGGGGAAGCCTGGAACAGATGCAAGGGTGGTTGGGGGAAGATTGGGAGTATTTATCCCAGTCTCCTGGAGATTTGGGGCATCGCCTCAAAGCTGCGTCTAAGGAGGCATTTGAGGCGGGATGCTCTCGCCTGGTCCTCATTGGCACTGATTGCCCGGATTTGGATGCCGAGCTCCTCATGCAAGCTTTTGAGTCCCTGCACTCTCATGACTTGGTGTTAGGACCCGCAATAGATGGGGGATATTACCTGATTGGACTGTCTCGATTCGTTCCGCAACTCTTCCAAGGGATAGCTTGGGGGACTGGGGAAGTTTTGGCCCAAACCTTGGCAGTGGCGAGTTCTGAGTCTCTGACTGTGGCGCAGTTACCGGAACTTAGGGATATCGATCGCCCGGAAGATTTAGCTTTTTTAGGGTCCCAATTCTTCCTGAGACCCAATCCGGGCCAAATCTCAATTATCCTGCCGGTTTTGAATGAAGAAGCAGGGATTGGGGCTACCTTAGCGGGAGTTTGTGGACTCGCGGATGTAGAGATTATCCTAGTGGATGGCGGATCGAGCGATCGCACCCGGGAAATTGCAGCATCTTATGGGGTCACCGTTGTCCGTAGCGAACCCGGGAGAGGGCGACAAATGAATTTAGGGGCTGCTCAGGCAACGGGGGAAATCCTGCTATTTTTACATGGGGATACTCGGTTGGGGTCGGGATTTGACAGGGAGATCCGGCGCATCCTGGAGGAACCCAAGGTGGTGGGGGGAGCCTTTGAATTGAGGATTGAGGGGCCAGAACCCTTGCTGCGGGTGATTGAATGGGGGGTAAAGTGGCGATCGCGCCTAGGGCAGATGCCTTATGGGGACCAAGGCATTTTTGTGCGCGCCGCCACCTTTTGGGAACTGGGGGGATTTGCCGAGATGGGGATCATGGAGGATTTTGACTTTGTGGGCCGCTTGAAACGGCGTGGAAGACTGGCGATCGCCCCCCTCCCCGCCTTCACCAGTGCCAGACGATGGCAGAAATGGGGCATTCTACGAACCACTGGGATCAATCAACTGATGATTGTGGGATATTATTTGGGGATTTCACCGGCTCGTTTAGCCCATTGGTATCGCAGCGCCACCCTAAAATAAAGAAAGCTCTACTTGATTTAGTGGTCTGTGCGGGGTCAACGCCCCAATCCATCCTCCTGTCCCGGCATCCTTCAACCGAACCTCAATCCCTTGGGATGGCTTTTACCCCCCGCCAAAAACCACCATAAATTTTGGGTAAATTTTACCCAATTGAGGTTAAAATTACTTGAATTTAAGTTTAAACTTAAATCGGAGGATTCAATCAATCAACCCTTACCTGGGTGGCATCCCGTGAAACTCATTTGATGAATTCCAAAACCGGGCCTATTAATAGTATGCTGTGGCCATCAGGACGGATTGATTTAAAGGAGTTTAAGGGTAAACCCTCAATCGGAATAGCAATTCCACGGGTTTTAGGGGAATCCCAAAACCGAGGTCCCCTTGTTTATACCCCGGAAATTCAGTCAACATCATCGGGGTAAAAACCCATCCACAAAGGAGTGGAAAGGGAAGAGAAAAACTTTCCCTATGTTGGGGAATATATCTGGAAAATTATAGGAGAATCATGAATCAAGAGTCTGTAGCTTCAATGTCCCTAAAAGTAATCGGGGTGATTTTAATTGTATCTTCCTTAGTGGATTATGTACTTTTAGCCATTCCCTTTCAGCCCGGATCAAGAGAATGGCAAATTGCCTATGCAGCTCAAATTGTAGAACGAGGAATTATTCCCTTAGTAGGGATAGCTTTTTTAGTGACAGGGGCTTGGATGGAGCGTTCTGAAGGGGGTGGTGCGGTTAAACGCAACCCGTTCCAAGATTTGAGATTTTGGGCCTTTGTGTTGTCTACAATTCTAGGGTTGGTATTTTTAGTCGTATTTCCCCTGCATTTGAATAACGTGCGCCTGCAACGTTCTGAGGCATTGCAGCAGATTCGAGAACAAGCCAGCCAGACCGAAGGGCAAATATTAAGCCAACTAGAAAATGAGAACGTGGAGAGCGAAATTCAACAACGCCGGGGCGCGATCGGAGAACAAATTCGCCAATTGCTATCGAATCCAGACCAACTGAACCAAGCCCTACAAAGTCCGGACGTGCCGCAACAAGAGAAGGAATTACTGGAACAATTTCAGCAAAATCCCCAAGCCTTGGATCAGTTTCTCAATCAACAATTTAGTGCAGAGAATCTTCGGACTCAACAACTCACCCAGATTCGCTCTCGTCAGCAAGAACTGGAAAGTCAGACCAAAACTCGATTTACCAAGTTAGCTGTGCAAACGGGGATTAGTAGTTTGTTGTTATCCGTGGCTTACAGCATTATTGGCTGGACGGGTTTAAAAAGTATGGGGAGTGTAGGGGGAGGACGGCGTAAATCGATGGGTCGTTAGCAGAGGAAATGGGCGATCGCCACTCAGGCATCACTCAGGGATACCCACTCAAGTCGGCAAGTCGGCCTGCTGTTCATCCTCTTCAAGTTTAAGTCTTTTAAGGTGGCGAGGTTGCCCTCGTTACAATCGTCTCGGGTGAGTTACGATTAGGGCGAAATGGGTGCGTCAGGGCGCTCACCCGGTGCAACCCTTCAGCCCTGAAAGGGTGGTGTGGTTCAACTAACGGGTCCATACCGGCGTTGCAGACAAGTTTTGATCGCCGATGGCAATAACTATTCACAATTCAGCCAATTATTGGCAATTGCCCCCCATGTTCTCGATTTATATCCTGACCCATAACGAAGAAATTGATATTGCTGCTTGCATCGAGTCCGCCATGCTGAGTGATGAGATTATCGTGGTGGACTCGATGTCAAGCGATCGCACCGTGGAGATTGCCCGTCAGTATCCGGTACAGGTGGTTCAGCATCCTTTTGAAAGTCACGGCAAACAACGGACTTGGATGCTGCAAGAGATTCCCACCCAGCATGAATGGGTTTACATCCTGGAAGCTGATGAACGCATGACTCCAGAATTATTCCAGGAATGTCTCAATGCGATCGCCAACCCCGACGAAATTATCGGCTACTATGTCGCCGAGCGCGTCATGTTTATGAACCAATGGATTCGTTACAGCACCCAGTACCCCCGCTATCAACTCCGTTTATTCCGCAAAGACAAGGTATGGTTCACGGATTACGGACATACGGAACGGGAAGTCTGTGATGGTCCTACGGGCTTTCTAAAAGAAACCTATCCCCACTACACCAGTAGCAAAGGATTGAGTCGCTGGTTGGACAAACACAACCGCTACTCCAGTGATGAAGCTAAAGAAACCCTGCGCCAACTGCAAAAAGGAGAAATCTCCTGGAAGAATCTCTTCTTTGGGCGATCGGAAGTGGAAAAACGCCGAGCACTCAAAGATCTCTCCTTGCGCCTGCCCTTTCGTCCCCTGTTGCGCTTTATTTATATGTACTTTATGCTCGGGGGCATCCTCGATGGACGTGGTGGGTTTGCTTGGTGTACCTTACAGGCATTTTATGAATATCTGATCTTGCTCAAAGTGTGGGAACTCCAAAATATACCCACGCCGCAGTTAGACCCCCAACCCGCCAGCAATGTCACCACATCCAACCCCTCCTAATTCTTAGGGTATCGGTGCTTTTACAACAACCGGCAGGGCGTCCAATCTCTGCCGGTTTGTTGATCTGACTACAGATGGGACTGGGCTCTGAGTTCAGGCAGAAAGTTTTTTTAATCAAGATGCCGGTCAGTTGGCAATAATTCTTTACAATTGATTAGAGAAGGGCCTGAGTTGAACTTGACACTTTCTTTGCTCAGGGCACAGGGTATAGTATCAGAAGATACTCCATGCTTTTTCCGTTTCTGCAAAGAAACCGGGACGGATTCAGCCTAGGCTCATTCAAGCCGACTCCGGGGCTAAAAAGCCCGCCGGAGTTCTAACCCAAAGAATCAGGGTTCGGTGGCGATTCACTCTTTGGGTAGTCTCATCCCTCACCGTTGCTGACTCCGCCAAGGGATTTTACGGAAAGGAAGGGATTCGTGGCTGAACTCCGACGGTTTTTTGGAGACCGAAAATGATACCGTTTGGTGATAATCAAGCAGTTAAAAGTGGCGATCGCGTAATGTTTCGGAACAAAAGGAGAGTGGGTAAGCTGTGATCCAACGCCTTAAACAAGACTTAAAAAATGACCTGATTGCTGGACTGCTGGTGATCATTCCCCTGGCAACCACCATCTGGCTCACGATTACGGTTGCCCGATGGGTGATCGATTTGCTCACCAGTATTCCCAAGCAGCTTAATCCCTTCGATAACCTCCACCCGATTTTAGTCATCCTGATTAACTTAGGCGTCGGTTTGGCGGTTCCCCTCCTGAGTATTCTGCTGATTGGTTTGATGGCACGCAACATTGCCGGACGATGGTTGCTGGACTTGGGGGAACGAGTGCTGCAAGCCATTCCCCTGGCAGGTTCAGTTTATAAAACCCTCAAGCAAATTTTAGAAACTGTTCTGAAAGATTCTAATGGGAAATTTCGACGGGTGATTTTAGTCGAGTATCCGCGCAAAGGAATCTGGGCGATCGCCTTCGTCACAGGGGGTGTCGCCGCAGACATCCAATCCCAGTTATCCGGGGGAATGGTCAGCGTTTTTATTCCCACCACGCCTAACCCGACCAGTGGGTGGTATGCTGTCGTTTCTGAAGAAGAAGTGGTCAACCTCTCCATGTCCGTGGAAGATGCCTTTAAAATCATCGTCTCCGGTGGCATTGTTAGCTCGCCTATGACTGGACCCTTGCCCCTACCTCCATCGAGCGATCGCAAGCTACAGGAACTCACAACAGAAGTCAAACGGCAGGCCCTCCTTTCTGAAGAAGAAAAAGAATATATCTAAACCCACCCAAGTTAACTCCTAGCATTATGAAAGCTCAAAGAGTCGCTCGTGAACTCGCCCTGCTGAGTATGAGTCAGCTGAGTTCCAATCTGGAAAAACTCAGCGCTCAACAACTCTCCGATCTAGTCCTCGCTGCGGTTCGCGCCCTCACCAATGAAGTCCACGATATCCTAGAAACCGCTGCTGCTGAACTCAAACGCAGCAACGATCGCCTTTTAGGGAGCGAAATTCAAGCCACCACGGTGCAAAGTTCTCGCACAATGGTTTACGAAGCCGTAGAACTCACCCAAACTGCGATTAACCGCGTGGCAATGGCAATGGAATTGCCCGAGTTTCTGCAACTGACGAACCAAAAAGAAGTCAAGGCATACACCTTAGAAACCCTGACCCTGGTAAACGCCCATCGCGAAGAAATTGATGCCATTCTCCAACAGGCGATCGTCAATTGGCAACTGAATCGGATTGCTCGAATCGATCGCGATATCCTGCGAATTGCTGTGGCTGAAATGCGCTATCTGGGACTCCAAGAACGCATCGCCATCAATGAAGCGGTGGAATTAGCCAAACGCTATAGCGGTGAAGATGGCTATCGCTTTGTCAATGGCGTCTTGCGTCGGGTCACGGAACAGTTTCATGAGACGGTGCCCCAAGAATAATTTATCCCCCCTGGGTTCTCGCGCAAGGGTCTTAATCCTGTCCTGGGGATAAAACCCCGGCCATTTCTCTTCAAAAATCTCTACCCGACCCTCTAAAATAGTCGGCAAAGCTCTCTTGCTGGTAAGTGCTATGGTGTTTAATTGGTTCCGCCGTCAGTTCAACGAAAAAGAACAACAAGAACAAGAACAGGCAACAAAACCGACTGCTAAGCAGCCGGAATCTGATGCTGAGGAAACGACCCCAGATGTTGCCGAAGATTATCTGAACTGGGCTAAAGCTGCTTATCAAAATATTCAAAAGCAACAGGTTTCTTCTGAGGGAGAACCGGAAGCTGAGGAAGAACTGGAAGCTGAGGGAGAACCGGAAGCTGAGGGAGAACTGGAAGCTGAGGGAGAACCGGAAGCTGAGGGAGAACCGGAAGCTGAGGAAGAACTGGAAGCTGAGGGAGAACTGGAAGCTGAGGGAGAACTGGAAGCTGAGGGAGAACTGGAAGCTGAGGGAGAACTGGAAGAACCGGAAACCGAGGCCGTTCCAGAGGAGGTTAGAGAACCGGCAGCGGCTCTGGCTATCGAGACCTCAGAACAAGCGGAAACCTCGGAACCTGCTGCTCCAGCACCGGCTCCCGTGTCATTCCTGGCACGAGCGGAGGCGGAACGACAGGCGAGAATGCAGCGGCTAGAGGAAACGGCGGTGGAGGCCCCGGTAGAGGAGGACCTCAGACGGCCCACCACTGCGGGACAACGGGATAATGAAGGGACAGAAATACCCGGACTGCCGTTTGATGAGGGCTTTTTGTGGTCAGCGGAAGTGCTGGCGGCGCAAGGACGCCGTGCGGATCAGGTTTCCCTTGAAGAAATTACCTGGTTACAGAAGTTACGGCAGAGCTTGGATAAAACCCGTCGGAGTTTAATTAACCAACTGCGGGCGATCGTGGGACAGGGGCCGCTGAATAAAGCAGCGGTGATGGAAATTGAAACAGCCCTGTTGCAGGCAGATGTCGGGGTGGAGGCGACGGACTTGATTATCGAGGCCCTCCAGCAGAAGTTAAAAGAAGAGGCACTCCCCCCGGCAGAGGCGATCGCCTACCTGAAAAAAATCCTCCGGGAGATGCTCGATCGCCCCTTTCAGGAAAAATACAATGCTAACTTTGTCCCTGAGAAAGAGACGCTGAATATTTGGGTGATTGCCGGAGTCAATGGGGCGGGTAAAACGACTACCATCGGTAAAATTGCGCACCTGTCTAAACAATCCGGTTATAAAACCCTGATTGCCGCAGCCGATACCTTCCGTGCCGCTGCAGTGGAGCAAGTGAAGGTTTGGGGAAGTCGCGCCGATGTGGAAGTGATTGCCAACCCGGTGAAAAATTCGGACCCCGCAGCGGTGGTATTTGATGGGATTTCAGCCGCACAAGCCCGAGGGACCGAACTGCTGCTGGTGGATACTGCCGGACGTTTGCAGAATAAAAAGAATCTGATGGACGAATTGGCAAAAATCCGTAGAATCGTGGATAGAAAAGCACCGGATGCAGTGGTAGAATCACTGCTGGTTTTAGATGCAACCCTGGGACAAAATGGCCTCCGTCAAGCTCAAGTATTTTCGGAAGCGATTAATTTGAGTGGGGTGATCTTGACAAAATTGGATGGAACTGCTAAAGGTGGCATAGCCTTGGCGATCGTGCAGCAGATGGGATTACCCATTCGCTTTATCGGTGCCGGTGAAGGAATCGAAGACCTGCGCCCCTTTTCCAGCTACGAGTTTGTCGAAGCATTGATTGGTGGGTAGTATCCAGAGCAAGAATAGAGACGTTAGACCTTCAGACTCAAGGGACTCAAGTCATGGGACTTAGAGTTTGGACGCAGGGAAGTCCCGGCGGGTCACTCGCCCGCCGGGTCGAGTCTGGCTTTGAGGAATGGGTGACAACAAATCGAACAAATCAGCGATCGCTTTTTTGAGGAATCGAGGTGGGAAAACCCCCCCATCAGTGGATTGGCAGAGCCTATAAATAGCGCTATCATGAATCCACTTTAAGGGGATGTCTGTAGAAATCTGGATTGATGCTTCGTGCAGTCGGCTCAGGGTTGAGGAATCATCACCTTCCAGCAGCCTGCGTGATACAAAAGCAGTCCATCCCCGCGCTTAGCATCGCCGATGGTGTGAGTTTTTTGACAACCCGCTCAAGACCTTGGGGGGAGTGTCCCGGATGCCAATCACTCGAATTGCTACCTTTTGCCGCGAATATTATCTTGCAACCGAGTTCAAATCGGTTGCATAAGGGTTAATTTAGAACCGTTTTAAAATACTGAGTCCTTAAACTATCTATCAAGGGCGATCGTTAAAGCCAATTGGCAGCTATTCTTTAACACCAAACGCTGTGGTGTGGAGTAATTTCCACCCCCAAACAAAAGATATAATCACTCCCGCTGGAGCGAGCTTGACTCAATGACTTCTTTGCCTCTCCCTCGACAGCCATTTCAGCCAGATGTACCCGACAACGGCAGCACATCCGCAGATGTAACCCCCGTCTTTGCCCTCAAAGAACTGGTGGCACGTTTGCATCGGGAACAAAAGAAAGTCCAAGATTTATTGTCATCCTTGGGATTTGCTCTACGCAGTTTCAACAATTTGAATCAATTCTTGGAGTTGATTCCCCTGGTGGCGAGTCGGGTCACCGATGCAGATGGGGGAGCATTGATCCTGTTTAAACCCAATGGTCAAGTGAGGTTACAGCAACTTCACTGTCAGGATGGCCATGAATGCCATGATATTCGGCAGGCTTTAGAAAACCTGACTCGTCAAATCATGGATGATTCTAACTTGGCCGCCTCAAGCCTCCCTCCCTCGGCGTTAGATTATCAAGTGACGCCCTATTTGGGGTCGGATGTGCAGTTATTTGGCACCGCCATTTTGGTTAAAAATACGGAACGTGGTCGCCTGTATGTGTTCAGCCGGGACCCGGACTATACTTGGACTCCCACGCGTCAGAAGTTGGTGCGGTTAGTGGCGGATCAAACTGCGGTGGCGATCGAAAATGATGAGTTGACCGTAGAACTGCGCAAGAAGGAACGACTGGACCGAGAATTAGAAATTGGGGCAGAAATCCAACTGCGACTCCTGCCGCGTCAATGTCCGACGATTAACGGGATTGAACTGGCTGCCTGTTGCGAAACTGCCAATCGGGTGGGGGGAGATTACTACGATTTTATTCCCACAACCCACGACTTTGCCCAATCTAAAAATCAAGGCGGAAAACCGAACGGACGCTGGAGCGTTGTCATTGGCGATGTGATGGGGAAAGGGGTACCTGCCGGGTTGATTATGACGATGACCCGAGGAATGTTAAGGGCAGAGGTCCTTAACGGTCATTCCCCCTCACGAATTCTTCAGCATTTAAACCGGGTGATGTATGCGGATTTGGAGAATTCTCATCGGTTTGTCACTCTGTTTTATTCGGAGTATGACCCGGAAACTCGGATTTTGTCCTATAGCAATGCGGCACATAATCCGCCTTTGTTATGGCAGGCTTCTACAAGGACGATTCAGCGGTTAGATACGTTGGGGATGTTGATTGGATTAGATCCGGATACGCAGTATCAAGAGGCTCAGATTCAGCTAGAGCCTGGAGATACGCTGATTTATTACACTGACGGGTTTACTGATGCTAGTAATCACGTGGGCGATCGCTTTGATGAGGAAAACCTGACTGCTGCCTTGGAATGGGCTTGTCAACATTACCAAAAGCCCCAAGCTATCTTAGAACACCTGTTCGAGCGCGTTAGGCATTTTATCGGCCCGGATACGCAAAATACGGATGATATGACCCTGATTGTGATGCAGGTCAAGGGGGAGGAGGATAGCTCAAAAATGGGGTCTGCAAAGGACAATCGAGGAGGGGTTTGAAGTGGGGAGGGTCTTTAGAAATAAGGCCGTTCCTGGTGAGGTGGCTCTGCCGCATCCGGAGAAAGGGGGTTTGAGGAGGGGCGGGGGATTTATCCGGGCCCGGTGTTGCCAGTTCAGGGAAGAATTGCGATCGGGTCGTTTACAGGGTGAACTTGATCCGGCATACTGCAAACAGCCCTCTTCATACCCGGTTACGGGTGTTAAAAACTCATGACAATATTTTTTTGTAGCATTCACGAATTAATTGCTAAATTGGCTATCCCTCCCAACAGCAGCGAAGTCCTGTGGGGGTTGATGGGGGAATCTTTACGGCAGGCGATCGTCCTGGCTCAACAAGTCAGCAACCCGGATATTATGGGTCAAATTAAAAATAGCTGGGATAACTTTGTTGCCACTGGACAAATTTGGGCCTTAATCATTGGTATGGTTCTGGGTTATCTATTTCGGGGATTCCGAGGCGGTTAAAGTCACGGGTCATTTGTCTGGGATACTATCTCCAACGAGAAACAATATCAGGCCGGAAAAGAGTAACAATGTGTTGGTGAGCGAGTTAAGAAGGCGGTTAAGTGAGCATGACAGAACAAAAAACCTGGAGTCAACGATTTGAAGGTGCATTACATCCGGCGATCGCCCGCTTCAATGCGAGTATCGGATTTGATATTCAACTGATTGAGTATGACTTGACCGGCTCGATGGCCCATGCGAAAATGCTTGGTAAAACGGGCATCATCTCGGTTGACGAAGCGGACAAGTTGATTAAGGGACTTGAACAAATTGGCCAAGAATATCGCCAAGGGTTATTTAAACCCGGAATCGATGACGAAGATGTCCATTTTTCGGTGGAACATCGGTTGACGGAACTGGTGGGAGATGTGGGGAAAAAACTCCATACGGCGCGATCGCGCAATGATCAAGTGGGGACTGATACCCGCCTGTACCTCCGGGACCAAATCCACCAAATTCGGCAACAAATTCGCGACTTTCAAAGTGTTTTGCTTGAACTAGCCGATCGCCATGTGGAAACCTTAATCCCCGGTTATACCCACTTGCAACGGGCCCAACCGATTAGTCTGGCGCATCACTTACTCGCCTATTTTGAAATGGCTCAGCGCGACTGGGAACGGTTAGGAGAGATTTATCAGCGTGTGGATATTTGCCCGTTAGGTGCTGGTGCTTTAGCGGGAACTACTTTTCCTATTGATCGGCAATTCACCGCCCAAGAACTCGGGTTTGGCCGACTCTATAATAACAGTTTAGATGCGGTGAGCGATCGCGACTTTGCGATCGAGTTTCTCTGTGCTTCTAGCCTCATTCTCGTGCATCTGAGTCGATTATCGGAGGAAGTCATTCTCTGGGCATCGCAAGAATTTAGCTTTATCACCCTCACTGATAGCTGTGCCACAGGTTCCAGCATCATGCCGCAGAAGAAAAACCCTGATGTTCCCGAATTGGTTCGCGGCAAAACAGGCCGAGTTTTCGGACATTTGCAAGGAATGTTAGTGCTGATGAAAGGTTTACCTTTAGCCTACAATAAAGACTTGCAAGAAGATAAAGAATCTTTATTTGATGCTGTAAAAACTGTCAAAGCTTGCCTAGAAGCGATGACCATTTTAATGAGTGAAGGCATCAAATTCCGGGAAGAACGCCTTGCTGAAGCTGTTGCCGAAGACTTCTCGAATGCCACGGATGTTGCTGACTATTTAGCCGCCAAAGGCGTCCCCTTCCGCGAAGCTTATAATTTGGTGGGCAAAGTGGTTAAAACCTCTCTATTAGCGGGGAAATTGTTAAAAGATTTAACCCTAGAGGAGTGGAAAGCATTGCATCCCGCCTTTGAGACGGATATTTATGCGGCGATCGCACCCAAACAAGTGGTATCCGCCCGCAATAGCTATGGGGGAACCGGGTTTGAACAGGTGAGGCAAGCGCTAACTGAGGCGAAGAGTCGGTTTAAACAAGTGTAAAACCTTGAAAAGCCCTCACTTTAATCCCACTGAGGGCTTTTCAACTTTAGCCATTCTACACAGGCGGAAATAAAAATTAAGACAATAAAGATTTTTCTGACTTTAAATAATGCTGTTGATAAGCTTCCACTAAAATATCTTTTCGGCCCTTTTCTTTAAAATAACGAGCGGCATAATCTTTCTGTTTAGCAGTCCCGTTTAATAAGTAATGCTTGATGCGATCTTGTCCTTCAGAAGTTTGGACTAAACTGAGAGATTGGTCAACCAGCTTACCCATTTTACTTCCCTCCACCTGTTCCAAATTTTGCATCATGGTATCAATCTGCTCAAGATTGGCTACAGGTTCGGGTTCTACAATGCGATTGACTAAAGTATGATGAGAATTGTAAAACCGTAAAGCGTGTTGCACCCGAGTTTCTGTGCGGTTTTCCAGGAGTAAATAAGCTGCATGACGCACTTTACAAGAGCGATCGCGCAACGAATCAATTACTAAATCTAATCCATCAATTCCATACCGAAGCGCTTCTGACAGGGCAGTAATGCGATATTCTACCACAGGCGAAGCCAAGCGCATTTTTACCCCGTCTAACCCCCCCAAAACCATAGCACCTATGGGGGCCGGGTGTTGTCCCCCCAAAACGGCATCATCAGGTTGAGGTTGATTTCGATTATTTCCCATCAGGACCTTCGCTCTCAACTCTCTTCGAGTATAGCGAATTTCCAGGGCAAGGATAAAGCATCACAACTCAATTCTGAAAGAGGCGATCGCCTTGAGACAGGATTGCGGGAAAGGCGATCAACACAACCTAGGGACCTTAGTACCCAAGAGGTTAGAAACCAGGTTTCTTGTCCGAATTTCTGGTAATGAGCACCAAATTCGGGTAAGAAACCCGGTTTCTTGTCCTCTCTATTTCTTACCCTACTGACGTCCTAGGAAATTCCTATTACCACTCTGTCGTTCCTACAAATGGGGAGGAATTCTTGATGGAATTACATCAAGCGGCGAGTTGGGGTGACAGAGGAGTCAATCTGATTGGGAGCACTTTCGCAGGGATTCGGCGAAAAGTTACAGGGGTTGGGATTGACTTGATCCAGATTCTGGCGCAACTCCTCGGGACGTTCCAGAATCGGAATTGCTTCACAGATACTCAAATCTGGGGACAAGGGATTCGGCAACATTCGGCAAATTTCTGGGACTTCTCCATCCTCTTGTGCCACTGGGGAGAGATTGGCAGTAGTGGGGGAAGTGGGGTTTCCCAAGGCAAAGGCAGCGGAACTCCGGACTTGCGGATTTTCATCCGTCAGGGCCTCCTTTAGGGCGGGGACTGCGGGGGACCCGATTGCGCGCAAGGCAACTGCAGCATTCCAGGCGAGGCGCTCATCTGGATCCTGTAAGGCGTTGATTAAGGGGGCGATCGCCGGTTCTGCGGTTGCACCAATTCCCGCTAAGGCAAAGGCAGCACCCCGACGAACTTCTATCTCTGGGTGTTGCAAGGCAGTGGCGAGTGCCTCCACGGCAGGGGTGCCAATTCGTCTAAGTGCCACGGCAGCATCCAGACGCACAGACTCTGCTGAGTCATTTAAGGCAGCAATCAGGGACGGAATGGCGGATTCTGCATCAGAACCCATCGAACCCAAGGCAAATGCGGCCCCTCCTCGGACTCCTACATCGGCATCCTGCAATGCGGTGATCAGTAGGGGAACTGCGGGAGTCCCAATCTGCCGCAATCCTTTTACTGCTTCTCGTCGGTTGGCTCCTTTTTCGGTTTTGAATTGTTCGAGGTAGGTTCCAATTTCCAGATCTACGGTTTGATGCGCTTGAACTTGGGCGATCGACAGGACGATCGCTGAAAGGGTTAATAATGCGAGTTTGGGTGCGAACATTTGGTTAGTTTCTGCTCTATAAAACTTAAACAAACCCGGACCTAGCCGGATATTGATGTTTATTTCTTGCTTCGTCCGGGACTGTCAGCAGCACCCCGTCCACAAGTGTAATCGCCCAAGCCCGGCGATTTTTCTAACGTTATACTGGCGTTCAAGTCACGATCTATCACCAGACCACAGTTCTGACATTCAAAAGTCCGCTGGCTTAACGGCATTTTTTGACGATGGTCGCAATTAGAACAGAGTTGACTGGATGGATAAAATCTATCCGATTAAACTAAGCCGGGCAGTCGCCCACCCGACTCGTCTTCAGAACCGTGCGTGAAAGTTTCCCTTCACACGGCTCC
>NZ_JAMXFA010000024.1 GCF_025370785.1 Laspinema olomoucense D3b | reverse complement strand
ACCTCGGAGCCTCTGGGGTTGTTTACAATAACCCCCAAAGTAGCGATATTATTCGCTCCATTCTCATCAGCATCACCGACCCATCCACACTTTAGATTTAGGCACTCAAATTTCTTGCCTTGTCGGTTGCCAATTACTTTGCAACAATGACAAGTCTTTGAGGTGTAGCGAGGGTCTATTATCCGGACATCTACGCCAAACTTTATTCCTTTGTAGGTCAAGAATTGACGCAACTGATAGAACGCCCAACTGTTAGACTGTCGTCGCTCTGTCTTAGAGCGTGGCAATTCATTGGTACGTTCTCTGATGCCCGTCAAGTCTTCAAGTGCAATCGCCTGATTTGATGCCTTGGCGCTATGAGTGAGTCGATAGCTGATGGTATGGTTTAACCATGCTTGAAATCTTCGTTCACGTCCACTCAACCGTTGCAAAATCTGCCTCGCTCTACGACGAGTAGACCTTGTGCCTTTGGATGCTTTATGTTGTAACGAAGCCCGTACACGGCTGTATCTGTCTCTAGTCTGCGTGATTTGTTTGCCGCTGAATTTTTCTCCCTTGGATGTGCAGACCAGATCTGTCCTCCCAAGGTCGATACCCAACACATTATCCGTATCGGGGATAGCTGGTGGTTCAGACTCTAGCTGAATGTTTAGATAAAAACTGCCATCATTCCGTTTTACCAGGGTTGAGGATTTGGGTGCTTGCCCTTGCAGTAAGTGTTTCTGGTAGTTACCAATGTGGAGTTTAAACTTTTCTCGACCCTTCAGCATGGTCAAACTAACCATCCAATCCGCTTCCTTGAAGGTGAAGGTGCGACTATCGTAGGTAGCAGAGGTTGGAACAAACCCTTTGACGGGTCTACCTTTTTGCTTTGCCGTCTTGCGATTCGCGCAAACTCGCCGGATAGCGTGAATGGTCATCTGCGCAGACAGACCAGAATGTGCTCTAGCTTCCTTGTAGATTAAGGATTGGACAGCAATCTGATTAGTCAGTTTCTCAGGGGTGTTGTCATTCACGAACTCACAGCAACTTGCAAAAGCAGCAAGCACCGCATCAAGTTTTTCTACCTGCTGTGGTGTAACCATCAATTTACAAGAGACCGTAAGTACCTGACTCATTTTTTAAGTGGTAAACGTTATCAATGTATATAATTACATACTATTTTGCAGAGTGTGGGGTATCGAACCCCAAACTCTACCCAGCATTCCTCCCGACGCTCAATCAAAGATTAGAGCGTGGGACTCCTGCTGGTTTAGTTGAATCAAGAAAACATGGGTTAAGTTAGGATGGAGAGGTCAGCTTAAATTTTAAACCCGAGATAAGCTGCCCTTTTCAAATGTATAAAAAAACCGGATAAATCACTAGGAGAGGGTTGTAAAATTAGGCCAATCACCCAAGAGGAAAATGAGCAAAAGCAAACAGTTAGGAACACCGATGACGGACAATCGCTTAGATAAATTGGAAGAGATAGGAGCGATCGCCCGGATGATTGGTTGGGGGAGTGCGGATATTCTGACCTATTATCATACCGATGCTGCTGGGAAACTGAAGGTGAGGGAAAAAAAAGAAGGTCCTGTCACCAATGCCGATGTAGCGGCGAACGAGTATATCTTGCAAAAATTACGGATTGCCTTTGGCAGTCTGGAGTTTGGCTATCTGAGTGAGGAAAGTTATCAATCCCATAGCAATGGCGATCGCCGCGCGCACCAGTGGGTTTGGATTATTGACCCCATCGATGGCACTCGCGCCTACATTCAGCAAAACCCTAACTATGCGGTCCATATTGCCTTAGTCTATGAGGGGCAACCCGTGGTGGCAGTGGTGGCAGTCCCTTCCGCCCAGAAATTATATTATGCCCAACGTGGAGGGGGTGCTTTTGTGGAAACGCGTTCCGGCGATCGCACCCCCCTGAGAGTCTCTGGGCGCGATCGCCTCCCAGACTTATGTCTGCTGACCCGACGGACCCGCAAAGGAGAGAAATTGGACGAACTCTTGCAACGCTTACCCTGCCAAACCCAACAATATATGGGGAGTATCGGGTGCAAAATTGCCGCCATTGTGGAACAGCAAGTGGATGGGTTTATTTCCCTTTCGGGCAAAGGTGCGCCCAAAGATTGGGACTTTGCGGCCCCAGAGTTAATTTTGACCGAAGCCGGGGGCCGGTTAACCTTTGTGGATGGGACCCCTTTGCGCTATAACCAAAAAGATGTGAATCAGTGGGGGTGCGCGATCGCCAGTAATGCTCATTGCCACGAAGCATTATGCCATGAAGTCGAGAAGATTTTGGCCACCCTCTAACGCCGCATTTGCCGAGGGTCCTCTCACCGACGACAGAAGAAGTAGAATCCGGTGATTGCGAAACTCTGAGGGATTCCGCTATGCGGGTAAACGATGGGCGATAATCGCATAAAAAGGGTCGCCACCGCCCATTCCCATAAACTGCAAGATAGAAGGGAGATCCGACTTTCGGGCGATCGCTTCCGGATTAGAAAACCCTTCCACTGCCTTAAAATAACTTTTCACCAGGGCAACGCGAGACCCTTCGTCCCCCTCGCGCCATGCTTGAATCGCTTTCTGATAAAACATTCGATTGGAAAAACTAATAATCGCGATGCCACCCGGTTTCAGGATGCGGTGAATTTCGCTAAACACCACTTCGGGATGTTGGATATATTGGACCGAAACCGCATTCAGGACCGCATCAAAACTTTGATCCTCTAGGGGGAGGTGGGGGTTGTCATTGAGATCTTGGACAAAATAATGGTTAAGACGAGGATTTCTCCCGAGTTCCTCTTCATTGAGCCCATGACCTTCCACATGAGCCCATGTCATTTCTGGGGGGAGATGGGAGACCCAGGAACTCATCATATCGAAGATGCGGCTGTTGGGTTTGAGGCGATCGCGATAGAGATGGGTCAGTTGGTCGATGAATCCATCATCCACATGGGTGACGAATCGGGGGTAGGAATAGAACAGGCGATCGTCGGATTCATCGAGTTTCGTGCGTTGAGTCGGTTGTAACAACATAAAAACAGGGGGCAGTTAGCTTGACATTATTCTTATTGTAAAAAAAAATTAAGAAAGATGAAGCATCCGAGGGGGTCGCGCTTGCAGTCCTTGGACGGCATTGGCCCAAACTCTGCCCCGGGAGGCCTGTGCGTTCAAGGGGAATCTCTGCCAGTCGCGGAAAGTCAGATTCAATCTACCCCGACTGCGGGAACCCAATCCAGACAGCAGGTTTCTGGCACAATATTTCAGAGAGAAATAACCCACTTTTTTACCAATCTGGAAACCTAGAAACGCTTTAATTGTTGGGGAAAACTGCCCTGAATCTGTGGAAAACTGACGTCAATCTGTGGAAAACGACTGATGTTTTAAGCGAGATTTCCAAGGGAGGTTATCCCGGCGATCGCCCAGCCTAGGCATTAGGGTGTCCCAACAAATAAATCATCCAAATCCCGATAGTTAAACACCTAACAAGACTGTATGACGCCGCGCTTCTCGGGCTTTGTACGCAAACGCCCCACCCTTCAGGGTGTGGGGTTTTTGGGTATTTTATTTTTTGGAGTTCTCTTATTCTCGGGATTCAGGAGAGTCCGGCGCATAGCTAATCTCGGGAGATTGATAACTCGGCGGTTCGATGTGAATCAAAATCCGGGCCGGGGAAAATCGCCCTTGTAACCGCGCTTCCACTTCCTCCGTAATGGCATGAGCAGTTTCTACATCCTTGGCATCAACAATCAGATGCATTTCAATAAAAACCTGACGTCCGACCACACCGCGAGAGGCAATATCATGACAGTTGAGAACGCCGGGAACTTGCATGGTAATGGAGTGAATTGCTTCGGGGGCGATCGCCATTTGATCCACCAACCAGGGTAAATTATCGGCCAACACTTCCCAGCCACTTCTAAACACCAACAAGGCCACGGGAAAGGCCAAAATCACATCCACCCATTGCAACCAAGGCCAGCGACTGGCAAAGGTAATCGCAATTAAACCCGCCATCACGACAATGGTTACCCAAACATCGCTCATAGTATGTTTGGCATCGGCAATCAGAATACTGCTGCCAATTCGCCGACCGATTGTCCGTTCATAAAAGGCGACAAAGATATTGATTCCCAACACAATCAGCAAAATCCAGAGGTCTCTGGGGGAAACTTCCACCGGGGTTCCATCTTTGAAGAAAATGCGCTCGATCGCACTGCTGAGAATTTCAAAACAGGCTACCCCCAAAAAGGCCGCAATCCCCAAGGCCCCTACTGCATCAAACTTCTGATGGCCATAAGGATGTTCGCGATCGGGATGGGGAGAGGCGAAATGATTCGTCACCAATCCCAAAATATTATTGGCACTATCGGTCACACTATGCAACGCATCCGCCAACAAACTCAGGGAACCCGTCAAGGTGCCCACGACTGCTTTAATTGCCAACACGACCAAATTTAAGCCCAGGGTAATCAGGAGTACCCGGCGAACTTCAACCCGATTATCTGTAGCCACGGATCTTTACCTTATGCAACCTACAAAAATTGTAGGGCATTGGGTTTGTTTGGAAGTTCACAGATCTCAATGTCCCCCTTCCCCCTTACCATAAAGAAACCGAATATTAAAAGTAGATCCCTCATGTCTGGTTCTCAACTCACCCTAAATTTAGTCGAGGGTTCCGTCTCGTTTCGGTTCTCTCCCGAAGCAGCGCGGGACTTGCAGGCGGCGATTAACGACCTGATGCAGCAACTTAAAGCAGTGGCATCGAAAGCAACCCCCGGTACGGGTTCCGGGAAACCAACCCCGCAAAAACCAATGGAATATCGTTCTACCGGGGATGTGTTTTTAGAAATTTTCTGCAATCCCAATATTTACCCCACCCCCTTTGCCGCCAAGGTGCTGATTACCCTGCGGGACGATCGCATTCGCCTGAGTACCGAAGCGGAACTCACCCGGTTAGTCGAGGACCTCAATCTGTATTTAGAACAGGTGGGTTAATCGAGATCGGTTCAGACCCCAAGCACAGAGACTAGACTGTTCTTCATAGGCTCCAGCAGGATTAACCGAACAACCTTATTTATATTAGGACTGACGCAACTCAAAGGTGTTTACCCTAAGGCGGGGTACATCCCCACCCTTGCGGAGGTCCTGATCGCATTCTTTCCGGATTCGACCCTTTAGAATGAAAATGAGCAAACTGTAAAATTTCACCACACCCCCGGATATTTAACCTGTTATTTTAAAAGGGAAGATGACTCAGCATATCCTGTTTTATAGTGATGATCATGGTTTGGGCGGGGTCGCCCATTACAATCACTCAATTTTATTTGGATTAGCCCAAAAAGGTTATCACGTTAACAGCGTACAAACCCAGAAAAATAATCCCTTAATTGAGCAACAACAGCAATTAGGAATTAACCATTTCTGGCTCAGTTACGATACCCATAAAAATTTTGAATTAACGCTACAGGAAACTGAGGAACCTGAAAAGATATTTTCTCGGGTTAAGCCCGATTTAATTATCTTTAGTGATTCTTGGCCGTTAGCTAATTTTGCCCCAAAAAAAGTAGCAACTCACCTCGGCATCCCCTACATCGTCGTGGTTGGGTTTGTGGCTCCCTATCCCGCAGCAACTTCTCCGGTATCTTTTGATGAACTAGAGCATTTGTATCAAGAAGCGAAGACCGTGATTGCGGTTTCCCAGGAAAATTTGAGGGTGCTGCATGAATGGTTTCGACTGCCGAGAAACAAAGGGGAGGTGATTTATTATGGCCGACCCATTGAGTATTTTAAACCGCCCTCGGCACAGAATCGCGATCGCCTCCGGCAAGAGTTACAAATTCCCCCAGAGGCTGTGGTTTGTTTTACCGCAGCGCGGTTAGATCAATTTAAGGGATGGAACTATCAGTTACAAGCGATCGCCCAGCTCAAGCATAGCCCTCAGTGGGAAAATCTTTACTTTGTGTGGGCGGGTACAGGGGAACTAGAATCTCCAATTAAAAACGCCTTAGAACAACTCCAGGTAACCCATCACGTCAAAGCGATCGGACGACGGTGGGATATCCCGGATTTATTAGACATGGCTGATATTTTTGTATTGCCTTCGGACTATGAGGGAATGCCCTTAGCGGTGATGGAGGCAATGGCAAAACGATTGCCCATCATCGCTTCAGCAGTGAGTGGAATTCCGGAAGAGTTGGGAAAGACTGGAAAATTACTCCCGGATCCCAAAACCGATGCTCCCGGGACGGTGCAAGAGTTAGTAAACACCCTTCAGCAGTGGGCTGAAAATCCCCAATTAAGGAAAGAAATAGGTCTCCAGTGTTATCACAGAGCTTGTGAACTGTTTCGGGAAGACCGGATGATTGATGAAACTGTCCAAACCATTCAAAGGGTATTGATGAATAAAAAAGATTATATTTCTCCGGGCTTAAAAACGGTTAATTTAGAGCCTTATTTTCCGAATAGGGTAATGGGGAATACCGATAATTGTAGTTGGCCTTATCTGCGGCGAGAAATCCCCCATAACTGGTATGTAGACAAGCGGCAACCCGTGATTGGATTTCTGAATCCCGATGAAGCTCATATTCTCTATAACAGCGCCCTCAAATTTAAGGGCAAGAAAGGGCTAGAAATAGGCTGTTGGCTGGGATGGTCTGCCTGTCATATTGCCAGCGCTGGGGTTGAACTAGATGTGGTTGATCCGCTGCTGAGTCGTCCGGAAATTTATGAAAGTGTCACTCAGTCTCTAGCAGCGGCTGGAGTACGCGATCGCATCAATTTGCTCCCTGGGTATAGTCCGCAGCAAGTGGAAGAACTCGGCGCAAAACAACAACAGAAATGGTCGTTAATTTTTATTGATGGCAATCACGAAGGAGATGGCCCGCTTCAGGATGCGATCGCCTGCGAAAAATTAGCGGCAGAAGATGCCTTAATCCTCTTTCATGATTTAGCCTCTCCTGATGTCGCCAGAGGATTAGATTATTTTAAGCAAAAAGGATGGAACACCCTGGTTTACCAAACAATGCAAATTATGGCCGTTGCATGGCGGGGAAAAGTCCAGCCAGTTTACCACAAACCTGACCCCAAAATTAATTGGCCGTTACCCACCCATTTGCAAGGCTACGCCGTAAGTGGAATCACCACAGAAACAACAGATACAACAGAATTTCAAGAAATCTTAGCAGCAGTTCGTCCTTATACCCTGCTGAGTGAAGCGCGGTTATTCTCCCTTTATTCTCGGGCTAAACACATTTGTCAAGCTGATATTCCTGGAAACTTTGTGGAATGCGGAGCCTACAAAGGGGGTTCAACGGCATTACTAGCGGCTGTCATTAAACGTTACAGTTCTCGGTCCCGACTCCTCTATGCTTTTGATACCTTTACGGGAATGCCCGATCCCACTGCCGTCGATCGCCATGAGGGAATTCCCGCCAATCTCACGGGTTTAGGTGCAGGAACCCTACAAGCGCCTTTAGATGAAAATTTAGAGGTGATTTGTCGCACCCTCGGGGTGAGCCAGCTTGTGGTTCCCGTACCGGGGCTGTTTGAACAGACGTTACCAGAATACGAGTCCACCATCGGTGCAGTCGCCTTTCTTCATGCCGATGCAGACTGGTATGAGTCTACCCTGACTATTTTTAATACTCTCTACAACCGCATAGTTCCCAAGGGGATAATTCAGATTGATGATTATGGCTTTTGGGAAGGGTGTAAGCAAGCAATCAATGATTTTCAAACCGCAGGAGGGATGACCTTTCCTTTGCAAATCATTGACGAGACCGGGGTTTGGTTCTGCAAGGAAGATGTCAGAGAATTATCGGCCAAGCCTTTAAATCCGTTAGACCCAGAAAGTTATTATCATCAAATCCCCGAACCGAAGAAAAAAGGGGCGGTCTCTTCTAGTCCCCAAATCGAAGCCGAAATTATTCATCGCCTTCAACAGTTAGGGATTCAGGTGGAGGATTATGAAATTGATATTTCCGAGTATGAGCGCTACTTCCAATCGGGAAATTATTTACAAGAGTTTTCGGAATATTACGCTTTCAATCGCGTTGAAAAATCTCTAGAACATTATGTGGCGGCGAAACTGCTACAACTGAGCAATCGCGATATTTATATTGATATTGGGAGCGAAAAAAGTCCGGTCCCAGAGATCTATCGCCGTCTATTTGGATTACAAACTTATCGTCAAGACCTTTCCTACCCACCGGGAATCAACGGCGATCGCATCGGGGGAAATGCCGCCCAGATGCCAGTTCCCGATAGTTTTGCCACCAAAATGGCCTTACATTGTGCCTTTGAGCATTTTGAAGGCGATGCCGATATCGGGTTCGTACGTGAAGTCGCCCGCGTGCTCAAACCCGGGGGGGCTGTTTGCATTCTTCCCCTCTATTTAGCTAAAGACTATGCCATTCAAACAGATCCAGTGACAGCCATTTCAACGGGCGGGGTCAACTTTGAACTGGATGCGGTGATTTACTGTGCAAGCGGATGGCAAAATCGACATGGGCGATTTTATGACCCCGAACATTTAGTGCAGAGAATCTGCCAAAATTTAAACGGTCTGACTCTGAAAATTTACCGCATCAAAAATGCTCAAGGGGTTGATTCATCCTGTTATTTACGCTTTGCCGCTGTTTTAGAGAAACCTCCGGTTAAACAGGTTCTGAATTTACCGTCCTTCGCCCCAGAAACTCAGACCCATAGTCTATCCAAATCTTCGGACAAAAAAGTCCTAATATTTTTTCCCCACAATCCCTATCCCCCCAAAACAGGCGCTCATCAACGCTGTATGGAAATGGTGAATGCCCTGAAAGGGTTAGGCTATGAAATTACCTTATTCAGTTCGACTTTATTCTCAGATATCCCTTGGGATATAAAGAGTATCCAGGGGTTGGAGGAGAACATGGGGATTCAGGTCGAAGTGTATCCCGGAACCGAAGGAGATCGTCAGTATAGCAACGAAATCAGCAACCGCAATCCGGGCCAATTTAATGCAGATTACTATACTCCCCCAGGATTGCGGGAACGATTTCGGCAGCGATTTCAGGCGCTCAAGCCCCAAATTGTCCTGGTCAACTATTCTCTCTGGGGCCGGTTAGTCCAAGGGGATGAATTTAAGTCAGCGGTGCGAATTATTGATGCGATCGACTTATTTACCTTAAATCTACAAATGGGGCAGGCCTTCAGGCGTTATTTGCATCAAAATCCCCTCGTCCCCAAACAGATTGATGCCCAAGTCCTAAGGGAAGATTTTTACAGTCAACTTCAGCTTAAAGCCTTGCCCGAAGAATATGCAATCTTTGATTTATACGACTATACCCTAGCCATTTCCTCCCAGGAAGCCGAAAGCATTCAACAAAATACCCAACAGACTCAGGTTGAGTATGTTCCCATGACCTTCGAGACAGAAACCTTGCCGAATACTTATGCAGGATTTCCCTTGCTTGCCATTGGGAATAATCCCTTTAATGTCCAGGGGTATCTCTATTTTGCCGCCAAAGTATTACCCATCGTGCGACAGCAAAGCCCCGATTTCACCTTAAAAGTCTTAGGAAAAGGCTGCAAAAATTTAGCCCCGGTCCCGGGTATCGATTTGGTCGGGTTTATTGAGGAGATTAAACCTCTATATGCTGAAAGTCGGTTTGCCATTTGTCCTCTCATCGGGGGAACGGGTCAGCAAGTCAAAATTGTAGAAGCAATGGCCTATGGAGTCCCGGTGATTGCCCTGGAAAATGTGGCAAAAAGCTCACCCATAGAACATGGAGTCAATGGCTTAATTGCCAAAAATGCCGAAGAATTTGCCAAATACACCCTGGAATTGTGGCGCAACCCGGAACGATGTCGCGAGTTAGGACAAGCAGCAAGGCAGACCATTGCTCATCAGTTTTCCCCGCAAATCTTAGCAGAACGTATGAAAAAATTTACCCATTGCTCTCCCGTTGCCTTGGCAACTCAAAAAATCACGGCTATCATTGATGGAGTCTTCTATCAAATTAACAACACCGGCATCGCTCGGGTTTGGACTTCCCTCTTGCAAGAATGGGTTAAAACGGGGTTTGCCAAACAACTCTTATTCTTAGATCGCGCTGGAACTGCCCCTAGAATTCCGGGTATTAAATATCTGTGTATTCAGGGTTATGATTATAATAATACCGAGGCCGATCGCCGCTTGTTGCAGGATATTTGTGATGAAGAAAGCGCTGATATCTTCATCTCCACTTATTACACTACACCCCTAAGTACCCCCTCGGTGTTCATGGCCTATGACATGATTCCTGAACGGTATCCAACCGCTTTAAATTCCCCCATGTGGCGGGAAAAACATCACGGCATCCGTCATGGTTCTGCCTATATTACCATTTCTGAACAAACCGCCCGAGATTTGGTTAAATTTTTCCCGGAAATTCCTGGCGATCGCGTGACGGTTGCCCATTGCGGAATTCATCCGGAATTTGCCCCGACTCCCCCAGGGGAAATTAACTCTTTTAAATCTAAATACAACATATCGAAACCCTATTTTCTATGGGTCGGTAGCCGCAGTAATATTAATAGCTATAAAAACGCCATCTTATTCTTCCAGGCATTCGCAAAACTCCCCTCCCGCCGAGAATTTCAGATTCTATGTGTGGGAGGCATAGCTACATTAGAAGCGGAATTTCAACCCTACGTCACCGATACTCAGATCCACCTTCTCCATTTGAGCGATCGCGAGTTGCGATTAGCTTATTCCGGTGCAGTGGCTCTCATTTATCCCTCAAAATACGAAGGCTTTGGGTTGCCTATCCTCGAAGCAATGGCTTGTGGATGCCCAGTTATTACTTGTCCAAATGGGGCAATTCCAGAAGTTGCTGGACAATCGGTCATTTATGTGAATGACAACGATATCGACGGTCTCGTCAATGCCATGCAGGAGATTCAAAAACCCCAAGTTCGCAATCCGTTAATCGCCGCTGGATTTCAACGAACCAACCAATTTTCCTGGGCAAAAATGGCCGAAATTGTCCGTTCAACCTTAGTTGCTACAGCACAAAACCCACGGAAAGAGGCGATCGCCACTCCCATTTCCCCCACCCCTGTAGAACCCGAAACTTTAACTGATCTCCAGCAAACCCGCCAACAACTGGCCCAGCAATGGTTAAATACCCCCGAAGAACAATTACAATCCGCCTATTTAGGTGAACTTGGCAAGGCCCATAAAACCCTGCTAGATACTGACATCAAACATCACGCTATTACCCCCAGCGAACAAGCACTCATCCGTAAACTTTCGGTGGGAATTGCCCAGGGATTTGATGCACCCACTGCCCTGCAATCCTTCATTGCTGCCACCCTCTATTGCTATCCCCATCACCTCCCCATTCCCTACAAAAACGCACCGATTCCAAAATGGTTCGCCCAGGATTATCTCAAATTTATGTTTGCTAGTCCTACCCTGTTCCACGAAACCGGAGAAGTCGAACAATATTATCGCCATTTCCAAGGGTGGTTAGAATATGTCCATCAAAAAATATTCAGTAATCTTGACTCAGCCCTCTGGCAAAGCGTAGCTGAATTTTTCACCCAGGGAAATGCTAACTTTGCGCCCTTGTACTTCACCCTTGCTAACCTCAAATCTGTCTACAGTCAGCGAGGGGAGATTATTGAATGGGCACTCAAAAATAGGGGTTTTGAAGTGGATTATGTCTTCCCAACCCCTTCCCCAAATCGCCCCAAAATTCGCCTGGGAATTTTGAGGGACCATTTCAATCCAGCAACGGAAACTTTTGCAACCTTGCCAGTTTTTGAACATCTGGATCGCGATCGGTTTGAGATTGTCCTCTATGCGTCTTGGGCCAATGGCAGTCAACTCGAATGGTATTGTCAAAGTCGAGCCGATCGCCTCGTGAAACTGCCAGAAAACCTCTCAGCACAAGTCCAAACCCTCCGCAACGAGGACTTAGATATCCTCTTCATTGGCACCAATATTACCGAACTTAATAAACCCTTAACTGCCCTCGCCCAACACCGACTCGCCCGAGTCCAAGTCACCTCAATTGCCTCCCCGGTTACCACCGGCATTCGCAATATTGACTACTATATTGCTGGCAATTTAACCGCCCCCACGACTACCAGCAGTGAACAGTACCGCGAGAAACTGGTCAATATTGAAGGGTCGGGATTATGTTTCCGGTTCCCTTTACCTGAACCCGCCTCCACCGTCAATCCAACTCGGGCAAGCTGGGGTGCAACAGAGGAAACGGTGGTGTTTATGTCCGGGGCTAACTTCTACAAAATTCTTCCCGAACTTACCGAAACTTGGGCTAAAATTATCGCCGCCGTTCCCCATTCTATTTTAGTCTTATATCCCTTTGGTCCGGCCTGGAATTCCTCTTATCCAGCCCTCCCCTTTTTGGAACGAATCCACCGAATTTTTGCTCAAAATGGAGTCGATAAACGTCGGTTAGTCCTGATTAATACCCTGCCGAGTCCAGCGGATATTAAAGAATGTGTCAAACTTGCCGATGTTTATCTGGATTCCTATCCCTATAGTGGGGCAACTTCTTTACTAGATCCGTTACAACTGGGAATTCCAGCGATCGCCTGGGAAGGAAGTAGCTTAAGGTCTCGCCAAGCTTCTGCACTCCTGCGCGAAATCCACCTTGCTGATTTAATCGCCCAGGACGAACCCGGTTATATCCAATTAGCGATTAAACTCGCAACAAACCCGCAACTGCGCCATCACTATCGCCAGCAAATCCAGCAAAAAATGCAGCAAAATCCGCCCTTTTTAGATAGTGCTGTCTACGGCCAGAAAATGGGGAATTTGTTTGAGCAATTGTTTCAAAAGGGACAGACTTCTGGTGCAATGGCGAGTGCTATATCTACCCCTACTCCCGCTACACCAGTCTCTGTTTCTCAGGAATTTCTCAATCGCCTGATCGGTTGTGCCAACCTGTATTATATTGACCCGTCTGATGAATCTATTCACCGGGAATTGCTCCAACTGCGGCGAGAATTTGCTGAGTTGTGGTTGCAAATACCTAGCGATCGCCTGCGCGAATGCTATACCTATGAACTCGGCAAAGCGCATCAAAGTGTCCTCAACAGTGGCATTCAAAATGAGCCATTACCGGCTACAGAACAGACCTTTGTTCAGGAGTTAATGGATAAACTGACCTCCGGACTAAATGCGCCCTTGGGGATGAATGCAGTCCTAGCCCTTCTGTTATATCAACAGCGCGATCGCCTCCCCCTCTCCTCCCAAACCTTACCGGATTGGGTGAATGTTTAATCGGAATTAATTGTCCCCCAGGATAGAAACCGGGTTTCCGTAAAACTTGTTGCCTTTTCATCATAAATTGATAAAAAAAACCCGGTTTCTTGCTACCCCTCTCCTCCGATTACATCCAATCTTCACTATCACTATCTTGCGCTCGATAGACTCGACCTTTCCGGTGAATCTCGCGGGTTTTTTCAAATAAATCCTCTTCAGTCATATTCCACCGGGATAACACTTTTTCGATGTCACTCCAGACATCCCGGGAACCCGGAAATCCTCGATATCGAATTCGCAATCGAGCTAATTCCGCCAGATTATATTCGTTTAGATCTCCTGCTAAAATTTTATCCAGAGTCTCGCGATCTTTACGAGCTTGGGGATGTTGTTGTTCCTGTTTGATTTCAGCCATAATTCGGTAAATCCTTCTTTAGTGATTTAATTGACAGAGATTTGCTGTTTTTTTAGCTCTTCAAAAATGCCATACATATCCTGAGCAAATTTAGCCGGATTCCACAAATGAGATAGGTGTTGAGGTTGCTTAGACCGGATTAATTGATGCCGAATATCTTGCCTAATTTTAACCTCATGCCCCAACCGAATTCCCCACTCTATATACTCTTCCCAACTCCGGGCGATTCCACTCTCAATGCCTAGAGTATTGAGGAATGAATATCCCATCCGCGCCAGACACAATTCTCCCACCCGGGTGACGAGGGGTAGGTTAAACCACAAGGCTTCAAGGGTATGAGTCCCGCCATTGTAGGGATAGGAATCTAATAAAATATCCGCACATTCGTAGATAGTCCGGTGCTGTTCTTCGGTTTGCGTTCTTGATATTAAAATAACTCGATTGTTGGGTACTCCTAACTCAGCACAGGCTTGTTGATAGAGTTGCCCAATAGCCGATCGCTCTCCTTCGCCTTTATGGATTAACACACTATTGGGGACCTGCTTAAGGATCTCAATTTGAGCTAAAACTAACTCCCGATTCAGTTTTTTACCGGGCGCGACACAGAGATAGGCAATCTGTTGCCAATTAATTCCTAGGCTCAACCGGACCACTTCTCGCTCGACGGATTGCCGCTTAAATCCGGAAACCGCCACAAAGGAATCGGGCATTCGGATTAACTGCTCAATGTAATCCGCTTCAATACCTGGGGGATGGGTGTGCCGATCGCCTAAAAAGTAATGAGATGAACATAAAAAAGGGGCATCAAATCCCAGCCAAGATAGGCAAATCGGGGCAGGTTGATGGTACAAAATTTCTAACTGCTCAGAACAGGTGACTGAATCTAAATCCACTAAAATATCAATTTGGTCCTGGCAAATTTGCTCCCAAATCTCTAATCGCGCCGATTCAAAATCACCACTTTGCGGTTGATAAAATTGGGTGGCTAGGTTCTGGAACTCTTCGGTTTTATCATCCCTAGCTTGTACTTGTGTCACATAGAGATAGATTTCAGCAGATAGGGCCGATAACTCGCGGATAATATCTGCACTGCACCATCCGATAGAATGGCGGCGGAAATGAGGAGAGAGGAAGCCGATTTTTAGATGGGGGAGAGTGGGGGGATGGGGAAGATGGGGAAGAGTGGGGGGATGGGGGGAGGAGATTAGTTGTTGGTTGAGGCGGGCTTGATTTTTAGCGCCCAGCAGTTTCGCTAAGGTTAGATTGGTTCTAGCATCATCGCGCAGATGGGGTTGAGAAAACATCAGCCGAGAATAAAGCAAGGCGATCGAGTCGAAGTCTAGGCGATCCAGGTCCGACTGAAGCTGTGTTTCTAGGGTGAGAAAGGTTTCTTGAGCTAATTCGCTATATCCCCCATGTAAACATAAGGAGAGGTAGGGCAGGGCAGCTAACAGTTTAGTGGGGCCTTGGGCGCGGCTTAAATAGTCTTCGGCAGCTTGTAGAAGGGAGTCAAAGTCGATTCCGAAGGGGTCTCGCGACCGAATTAGATAGAACAAGGCATGATGTGCTGGGATTAAGTCTGGATCAAGGGCGATCGCCTGTAGAAAACAGTCCACGACCTCTTGCCATGCTGATCCACTCAGTTGTTGATGCTGATGCCCTTGTTGTAGAAGGGCTTGACCTAAATTGTAATGAATTCCGGGTGACTGGGGGCTGAGGGATTGGGCAGTTTTCAGGGCCGCAATCCCTGCCCCTAAGGACCCCTGTTGAATCAGGGCGTTGCCGAGATTAGAATGGGCTGAGGAAAAGTTGGGGTCAAGGTCGATCGCCTGTTGGTAGTGGTGAATCGCTTCCTCAACTCGTGCCAGTGCTAAGAGGGTATTTCCGATTTTTAAATGCCGTTCGGCGTTTCCCATAGAGGGTTCCAGGCGCAATGCCTCCTGCCAGGACTCCAGGGCCTCCCCTAAGCGGCCTAGATCGTGATAGAGGGTCCCGAGGTTCCAGTGAATGCCAGCTTGGGAGGGTTCCAGGGTGAGTGCTTTTTGGTAGCAGGCGATCGCTCGTTCAGACTCCCCCTGGCGATAGTAGAGGCTCCCCAAATTAGCATGAACCGCAGCAAACTCAGGCATAATCTGTACCGCCTGTTGGTAAGCGCGTTCCGATGCGGCCCACTTTTCTTGGGATTGGAGGATATTGCCCAGGGTCTTGTAGGCATGGGCTGATTGAGGGTCCAGTTTGAGCGCCCCTTGACAGTAGGCGATCGCCTCAGTCCATTGGCCCTGCCGCCAATAGAGGTCCCCCAGTTGGCAATAAGCGTCAACCGCATCCGGGTTAAAATTCAGGGCTTCTTGATAAAAGGCGATCGCTCCCGACCACTGCCCCTGTGCTCTCAACTGATTGCCGCGCTGGATCCAAACTCCAGCTTTTTCCAGATCAACCACAGATATTTCCCTCATCCCCACGGATTTTCGGTCTTGACTCCCATAGCAATCCTAAATCAAAACTGCTCCCTGCCCCTACTTTGCCTTATGCCCCGCCCTTGATGGCATCGTCCCTGTCCACCGCCAGAATAACAACTTCGTAATAATTCGCCGTATTTTCTCCGATTTATAGTAATTCCCTATAGAACCCCCTCGGGGATCGTATATAAGATTACAGTAAAATCTGGTTGGCTAGTCTTTGCGCTCTTTGAGAATCGGAGTAGAGATGAAAAATTGTGGGGTGGTTTAACTCATGCGGTTAAAACAATTAATGTAGAAACGAGAGATTTTGCGTCTGTTTAATCAATAATGTAAAGACAAGAGATTTCGGTTCTCTAAATCAAGCGAAGCGAATGGCCCCTAGGAGCGGTGCTGATCTGTCCAGCTTTGATGGTGTAGGGACAAAAGAGGCGATCGCCTCTGGAACACCGCGTTCCCACCCCTAGCAGTCCCTAAATCCTCTTAACCCCGTTTAACCCGATAATTGCAAGTCACAGCGAGGTTTTTTCCCGGGTTCCCCCCTGGAGGGTTGGCCGACTGGCCCCCTATTTGATAAACTTTCCTGCGATCTGCCGGGTCAGAAAAAGAAAACACAGAATAGAGGAATAAGAGCTGCCTGGGTAGGCATTTTGAGCCATTTTAAGGAAAGGGAACTCTCGGATTGGTATCATAGTCGTGCACCCCAGCATTGTCAAGCTAAAATCAATGAGCCATGCTAATCGGTCACAGTTGGAACAGCTAAATTTTTGCCATCTTGCCAGACTAGACATTAGCACCCAATTGGGCTAGACTTGCTGCTGACAGAAAGTCCAGACGACTCAACCGAAGTCAAGGGTTTCCTAGGTTAGCTGCCTGAGCAGACTTGACAAGGACGACACGAAACAGATGAGGAGTGAGAAACTGAATGGTTAGAATACTAGATACAAACCCGTTAAACCCGAACGATACCCTAGATTTAGCTTCGTTTGGCCTAGGCGCCGATACGGTTGTGGGCCTAACGGGAAGCGATTTTATTACCACCGATACCGTCGGTGGGAGTTTAATTTTTGGGAATACAGAAAATGATTCCCTGTCCTCTAGCACCGCAGGAGACACCCTTTATGGGGGTCAAGACGATGACTTTTTGGTGAGCAAAGGAGGCGGGAGCGTCTTCTTCGGCGACTTAGGGCAAGATCGGTATGAAGCCCGAGGCAGCTTAGGTCGCGACACGGTTTACGGTGGCACCAACAACCAAGCCGAAAACCGAGGAGAAGACAGCGACGATATTTTCAACTTTGGTAACGGACTAGGGGGCAACCTCGCCTTTGGAAACGGCGGAGATGACTTCATCAGTGGCTCCGGCTTAGGTGCAGATACCCTCTACGGTGGTATTGGCGACGATACGATCCAGGTGATTGAAGTCGCCGGTAGTGGCTCAGGTTCCGGGGGTGGAGGCGCAGCCTTCGTTCCCGATACCATTGGTGGCATCGGCTTCGTTCCTCCGTTCTTATTTGGCGGTGGATCGGGTGCAGGTGCAGCAGCAGGCTTGGGAGTGGGCGTCGTTGTAGAAGATGGCGTAGCGGTTCCCAGAAACCCCGGACGCAACTATCTCAGCGGTGACAAAGGCAATGATGTCATCTTTGGGATCGGCGATCGCGACAGCCTGATTGGGGGTGAAGGAAACGACTCCCTGTTCATGCTCAGTAAAGATGCTCCTCTAGAACTCGGGTTAGAGGAAGAGGGCGTTAACACCGTAGCAGGGGCGCAACGCGCACTCGCAGGGTATCCTCGCAACAACTTCTTAAACGGCGGAACCGGGAGTGATTACATCTACTCCTACGGTGGCGATCGCGGACGCCAGACCATGACCGGGGCCGAGGGGGATGATTCCCTGTTCAACCGAGGCAGTCAGGTCCTGGTGTTCGGGAATACTGGCGCAGACTACTTAGAAACCACCGGGTTCTCTCGGAGCACCCTATATGGTGGACAAGATAATGACACCGTGGTTTCCGGTTACTCCGAAGTCACGGGTAGCACCGCAATCGTGGGTGGCGGCACCAACCTCCTGTATGGAGATAAAGGTAACGATTCGATGCTCAGTCGCGGTGCGCGCGATACCTTAATTGGTGGCAACATCGAAGACAATGACACGATCGCTGGAAACAATCTTGACCTCTTATCCGTCGGCGGAGCCTCCAGCATGGGCTTTGGTAACCAAGGGAACGACTCCCTAGTTGGTGGAGCCGACTTGGTGACGCTGTACGGTGGTCAAGACAACGATTCCATCGTGGCATCGAAATCCAATTCTTATCTAGCAGGGGACAAAGGCAACGATACCCTAATCCTCGATGGTGGCACAAACAACACCCTGATCGGTGGCGAAGGCAATGACTCCCTCTACGCCCGCAACGGTGGCGGTGGAAATCTGCTGATTGCTGTCGCAGGCGATAACGTGCTGGTTGCCGGGTCTAAGGATGACACCCTGATGGGCGGTAGCGGTAATGACTTCCTCGTAGGAAGTGAAGAAGGGGATACCATCCGCGCAGATGGTCCCGGCTTGGATACCCTGGAAGGGTTCCACGGTGCGGATAGCCTGATTGGAACTGCTGGTGCAGCCGATGCCTTCCTCTTCTCCAGTATTGCTGATGCCCTTGATGACGTCACAGTGGAGAACGGTGTGATTACCGCAGGAAACAACACCAACCGCGGTGATACCATCACCAGCTTCCAGAGTGGTACTGATAAAATCTACCTCAGCCTTGAGGGCTTTAATTTAGACGAAGAGGCGATCGCTGGACTGCGGACCGACATCGACTTCTTCACTACCAAGGCAGACGTGCCTTATGGGGGTAGCTTCGAGGGCCTGCTCCAGAAAGACACCCCTGCGGCGATCATCTTCAACCCTACCAATCAGGGTGGGTACTTGATCTGGGATGCAAATGGTGCGACCGCGGACGCCGGTACCACTACCAATGACGTGATCACCCTTGCTACTATCCAGACTGGTACGATTACCCGGAATGACATATTCCTCTTCTAAATGGCGCTTAACATAAACGCCTCGTAATGAGACAGCCACAGATGAATAACATCTGTGGCTCTTTTATTGGGGGTCATTTGTCATTTGTCATTTGTCATTTGTCCTTGGTTGATGGGGAGGATGGGGAGGATGGGGCTTTTTTATCCGGGGGAGATATTAATGCCTCGACCGATTAGGTTGAGAAATGCGGTGCCAAAGTGCTGAATCTCCAGGAAACTGGCATAAGCGGGAGCGGGTTTATAGATTCTAAAAGTTCGCATGATCCCCAGCGTGGCGACACTTTCCAAGGGGCCGATAAAACTGGTATCGCGGTCTAAAAAATAAGGTTGGGAAGCCCAATAAGCCATCTGTTTGGCATTCAGAAAAAAGCATCCAGAATGAGGATTAAGCACTCGTTGGAAGATCACAGGTTGCTCCATGATACTTCCCTTCAACTCTGGGCGCTCCTGCACCTTCTGAAACTGGGCCGTAGCCCTAGGTAATAAATCCCCATCAATATAGACCTTACCCACCCGACCCGGAGGCGAGATTTCATAGCGATTTGGCTGCAACAGATTCAAATCCCCCGCTTGGGAGGAAAACCAGTTTAATTTAATAAAAAACCAGGGGTCATGGAGGATGAGGTCATCTTCCAAATAGCAATAATAATCGTAGCGACCCAAACTATCCCGCAACAGGGCGTGACACTCAAACCCCAGCATCAAGGGTTCCGCTTGGGTGGCGTGATGCTTGTAAATCTGATGGGGAACCGGCAATTCATCTAAAACATGGCGATTTTGAGTCGTACAAATCACGATGTCAAGATCCACGGATTGGCCCTGATTCGCTGGGACTGCTAGAGATTTAGCGATGTCCAGGACGCCTTGATATTTCCCTAAAATTGCGCCTAAGTGGGTTAAAGACTGACTTAATGCCACAATCCGCGATCGCGGGTCTTTGCTGAGAGAACCATGTTTCCCACCGCCATCGGGATTGAAATAATGCGCGATCGTGATCAGTATTTTCATAGATGTAAATTTAGAGTGGTCATTTGTCATTTGTCATTTGTCATTTGTCCTTGGGGGATGGGGGAGACCGCCATCGAGACCGCCATCGGGATGGGGTGGATGGGGGATTTGCCTTACTATTAATTGCACTTCCGGTCCCCTCCCCTGTGTCTTGGGGAGGGTTAGGGTGGGGTCTTCTTGAGGTAGCCAAGCCACGTCACGAAGAAAGAGGTTGGAACAGCCTAAATACAGCGGCGATCGCCTCTCATGATTGCGTGAGGTGGCGGTAAGCGGAAGCTCTCCCGTAGGGAATCGCCTCATCAGGAGGACCCCACCCTAACCCTCCCCAAGACAGAGGGGAGGGGACCGGAGGTGCTCTTAAGCGTAAAAAACTTACTCTTATAAAGGGGAGATGGGGGGATGTTACACCTCTAGGTCCTCCTCGGGACGCGGCTTCAGCCACCTCACGAGGACCCATCATTTAGGATTGCGATAGATTAATCTTCAAACAATTCCGGTAGGCGATCGCGCAATTCCTGATTCAATTGGGGGAGGCGATCGCGCAGGGACAAATACCACTGGTGACGTTCCCGATAATGCTGCGAGAGTAAGCGATTTTCAGCCACCCACTGATAAGCATTCTGCCCTAAACCCCGCCGCAAATCCAGATCCAGGATTAAAGATTCCAACTTTTTGCCAAACTCCCCCTCAGATCGATAAATTAACCCCGTTTTTCCCTCAATAATCGTGTTTTCATAGACCGTAGGACTTGCCACCACTGCCACCCCATGACCGGCACATTCCAGAAACTTTAAATCCGACTTCATACTATTAATCCGCGTGGGAGTTAAAGGCAGCAGCGCTACATCACAACTATGCAATACCTCCTGATAGGTTTCATAAGGAGAGAAGGGCAAAAACTCCTTATTCTTGACCTGTAATTGCTCAAAAAACTGGCGATCGTGCAGCACTTTCACCCGGACTTGCTGCTTATATTTTTGCAGAACTCGATTCAACTCTGGCATAATGGGTTGCCAATCCGCCTCGCGATTGAGCGCCCCAAAAAAGATGGTACAAGTCTGATCATCAGAATAAGTTCGCTTGGGTGGTAAATAGCCCAATTGATTTTTAAAGACGGCCACATTGGGATTATATTGGCGTAAAAAATCCGCCAAAGGTTCCGTAGAAGTTTGCACACCGTGACAACCGCGATAACTCAAAAAGAGGTTCTTTTCATATTCCGGACGGCGCAGGGGGTCATCATCAATTTCAGCAATAATTAAATAGCCTAATTGCAGCAGTTGTTTAAGTTTGACCACATCCTCGGGATAGTCCATAATGGTGCGTTGCCAGATAAATACTTTTTCCTCTTGAGGCAGTGCAGCATTCACATTGGCCGATCGCACATCCGAGATGGTTCGCACCCCTGGAATTGTCGCACTGAGGCGATCGGGTTCCAACACCCGAGGGCGATCGCACCCCGTCGGGGCCATAATAATTGTCTGAATTAACAACCGTCTCGGCGGCACTTCCGACTTAATTCCTCTCACCACATATTGAATCGCCCCCGTCTGAGTTTCAAACGTTTTCGGGTCAATTCCTAACCCTTGAACCACCGGGGCCATTAACTGCTGGAACTGTTGAAACGCCTGGGGTTTCCTGCCGCGAGTTTGAATTTCATAACTCTGTAAACCTGCCTGAAGGAATAACTTTTTCACCTCATCTAACGTAAAAAATCGTAAATGAGTGCGATCGAGCAACCCTTGGTCTTGATACTCCCAACTCCCGCGCAACAAATTAACAATCGCCGTCCAATGTTGAATATTGGGAATACAAGCCAAAACTTGACCCCCATCTTTCAACCATTTCACATGATGCTGCAAAACCCGCCAAGGATCAATTAAATGTTCCAACACATCCCCATACACCAAACAGTCAACCGACCCAGGCTCAAACTGTAACCGTTCATCCTCCAAATCCTCAACATTCGCAACAATTACCTCATCTAACCGTTGCGCTGCCACCGCTGCCGCCCCCTCATTAATTTCCACCCCAACATAACGCATAAGAGGATTAATCCGCTTATATTGCGCCCCCATCGCTCCGGCACCACAACCCACCTCAATAATCACCCCTGCATCTGCCGGTAAAACCTTCAACAAATCCGGATTCACCCGGTCATAATAATCAAAATCAGTCATAAATCTCTTCTCTAAATCTCTTCTGTGACAATCAGTGAAATCCGTGGTTCAACCCTCCCCCTCCCACCTTACCAACTGACTAATTTTTTCACTCCAAACCCTCCCAAAATGCTGCACTTCCAAAAAATTAGCCCTTGGCGGTGCCGGTTTATAAACCTTAAACGTCCGCATAATTCCCAGAGTCGCCGCACTTTCCAAAGGACCTACAAACCGGGTATCTCGGTCGAAAAAATAGGGTTGCTGCACCCAGTATTCCATCTGTCGGGCATTTAAGAAATAACAGCCCGAATGGGGATTACAAGTGCGCTGAAAAGTGACCGATTTACCCATAATCATGCCGGTGAGTTGAGGTTGTTCGGTAACATTTTGATAGGGTGCAGTAATTTGGGGGTGTAGTTCCCCATCGATGTAAATTTTGCCGATGCCGGGGTGAGTGGATTGTTCATAGCGGTTGGGTTGGAGGAGATTGCGATCGCCTACTTGTTGGGTAAACCAATTCAGCTTGATAAAAAACCAGGGGTCCTGCAAAATTAGGTCATCTTCCAGAAAACAGTAATAATCATACCCGCCTAAGCGTTCTCTCAAAAGGGCCTGACACTCAAATCCCAGCAGTAGCGGTTCCGCATCCGTGGGGTGATGGGTCCACAAATGGGAGGGGAGGGGAAGGCGATCGAGAATATGGTAGCCTTGGGTCGTGCAAATCACAATCTCAATTTGAGTCTCTAGGGATTGATTGGCGCTGATCGCAACCCGGTTGGCATAATCCGTGGCATACTGGGAGTTCCCAAATAACTGGTGCAATGCGGTGAGGTTTTGGGTGAGTGCTTGAATGCGCGGAGTGGAATCGTTGCGTTGAGCACCATATTTGCCAATCCCATCCGGGTTGAAAAAGTGAGCCAGGGTAAATAGGATTCGCATATAAATTTTAGGCTTTAATCCGATGAAGTTTGAGGCTTGTTCACGAGAGTTAATGACGACCTTTGCGACAATTTTAGATCCAGAACGTCAGGGGACGGCGATCGAAATTGGAGTGGGAACCCAGGATTATTATTTTGTAGATTTTGTCAAAGCTGGGTTTCCCACCTTGGCAGTGGAACCGGCCCCAGCAGAGGAACTACGGGTGACTTGTCAGCAGTTGAATGTCCCCCTGGAACAAGCGGCGATCGCCGAGAAAAATGGGGAAGTCACCCTGTATTTGGGGGAATATGAAGGTCAGCTTAATGTCAATTTGAACTCCTTAAATCCGGATTGGTGGGGAGTAGTCAACCCGCAACAGTCTGAGTTTCCCCATCAGAAGAGAACCCTAGCCAGCCTAAAGGTGCCTGCGTTTACGTTAAAAACTTTACTACAAAATCGAGGAATTGAGCGGCTTTCTATTTTAAAAGTTGATACAGAAGGCAGTGAATTTGGAATTATTAATGGACTGCGGGAGATTCCCCCCCAAACGTTACCCAGTTTGGTGCAATTTGAATATGGGGGAGGAGGCGATCGCCAAAGTCAGGAAGGGGGATGGAATCCTAAATATTTTCAGAACACCCTGGATTGTTTAGAGGTACTAAAAGCCCTAGGGTATGAATGGTTAGTGCTGATTGATCGGGATTTACCCCGTCCTTACTCTTTGGCACTTCAAGAGATTACTAACTTGGCCGAGATCTTTCATCCCCTGTCCCATGTCGGCAATGCGATCGCCTGCAAAACTCGCCACATTACCTCCCGAATTAACCTAGAATCCCTATGTCAGCCTTATCTCAATTATTCCCATAAATTAGCCCAAAGTCTGGTCAATTTAGGGTCCTCTAAAATTGTCCATTCCTTTAAATATCTTCTGCCTTATGTCATCATTCATCAGTATAAAATAAAACGACGTCCCTTGCGGGTCCTAGAGTATGGGCCAGGATGTAACACAGAGCAGTTTATCAAATCATTAGTCTGTCAGCAGATCGTCTCTGTGGAAGATAATGCGGGGTGGTATGAAAAATTTGCGCCCATCGTCCAATCTGCTCAAGGCATCGATATTGACTATCGATTAATTCAGGTTAAAAGTGAAGAAGGAAAAGCCTATTTAGGGGGACATTGCTGGACGGAATCAGAGATTTTAGAGTATTGCGAATACCCACTGAAATATGGTCCAGGCTATTTTGATATTATCTTTGTCGATGCAGGCGATCGCCAAGACGAAGTAACCATAAAAGGGCGCACTTATCCCGGTTGTCCCGTCCGCACTATCTGTTTAGAACTGGCTCATACCCTATTAGCAGATCAGGGGGTCGTTGTTCTCCATGATGTACCCGGTCCTTTTCCCACCATCAATCAGTCCTTAGTAGAACCAATTAAAACTTTTTCTGGCGTTAAAAGTTTTCCTCAAGTTTGTACAACTGTACTCTCTAATTCTGTTAATTTAGACGATTTTGAAGAATTTATTTCTAGCTTTTATCCCCAGAGGATTCCCCAAGACTCTTTCAAACCGGGGATGCCCTCTAGTCGGGAGAGTTCCCCTCCTGATCCAAAAATGTTGGATTTATCCCAACTTTTAGAGAAGCATTCTATCAACCCTCAAGGAGTCATTCATGTGGGGGCGAATGAAGGAGAAGAACTAAAAACCTATCAAAAACTTGGCATTAAAAAAGTCTTATTTATTGAAGCCAACCCCGCCGTTTTTCAGATCTTAAAAGCTAACTTAAGTGGCGTTCCCAACCTAATCGGGGTGAATTGTGCCATTTCCAATGTCAACGGAACTGCAACCTTGCACGTCACCTCAATGGATGCAGCCAGTTCTATTTTACCCCTGAAACGGGTTAAAGAGTATTACCCCGAGATTCAAGAAACCTATCAAATTCCTGTCCAATGTAAAACATTGGATACACTGCTGGAAGAATTAGGTTTAAATCCAGCGGATTTTAATCTATTGAATTTAGATATCCAAGGTGCAGAATTTTTAGCACTCCAAGGGGCCAAAAATCTGCTGCAACATATAGAAGCGATTAATACTGAAGTCAATTACGAGGAACTGTACGAAGGGACGCAATTAATTGACAAAATCGATGAATTATTAGCGGAATCCGACTTTGAGGGCGTTGCTACTGTCACCCCCTATCATCCTTCCTGGGGAGATGCGTTTTATGTAAAAAAGCCGCTCATCACCCTGTCTACCCTGGGTACTAATGGAAGGTTTGCTAATCAAATCTTTCAGTATGGGTTTTTAAAACTTTATGCTCAAACCCATCATCTGCGGGTAGAAACTCCCCAGTGGATTGGACAGTATTTATTTGGACATCAAGACCCCCCCTTATCTAAAAATTTACCTGAATTTAAAGATATCAGCAGCCGCACCCAGGACTCGCCGATTTTGCAACGGGAAACTCCCCTAAAAAATGTTGATATTTGGGGGTATTTTCAGTTTTCTACGCAATATTATTCCCAATATAAAGAGGAATTTTGTCGCCTGTTTCAACCCGTCCTTGAGGTGAAACAACAACTGGAGCCAGTGCGCGATCGCCTCCTTTCCCAAGGCAAAACCATTATCGGATTGCATATCCGACTCAAAGACTATGGCTTTTCCTACTTTTTCATCGCCCCTCTTATCTGGTATAAAACCTGGTTAGCCAAAATTTGGCCTACTGTGGAACAACCAATTTTATTCATTGCCAGTGACGAACCCGAAAAAGTCCTGCCGTATTTTGCCGAATATCAACCCATTACCGCCAAATCCCTGGGGGCCGAATTACCGAAAGCTGACTTTTATCCCGATTTTTACTTACTGAGTCATTGCGATATTCTAGCGATTTCTAACAGCACCTTTTCCTTTGTTGCCTCCATGCTCAATCGCCGGGGAACCTGCTTCATGCGTCCCCAATTGTCTGCTCAATCCCTGATTCCTTACGACCCTTGGAATAGTGAACCGATTTTGCATGATGCCAAAGTGCCGAGGAAGTATGAACCCGCCTGTCTGCGTCCCCTGCGAGAGCAAATCGCCGATCGCTGGTTAAGTTTAACCGGCGAGCCACTCAAACTCAGCTATTTGAGTGGCGTCGGTATCGACGCTAAAATGCTGCTAGATAAAGGGGTAAAAAATGAACCCTTGACGGATAGCGAAAGAGAGTTCATCCACAGGTTAAATTCAGAGATTAGCCCCCGATTGGATCAGCCCAAAGCGATGCAATCCTTTCTCGTAGCCATGTTATATCGGGATGCCTATCAACTTCCTTTACCCTATAACGGTGCGGCGATTCCCAAGTGGTTTTTATCGGATTTCTGGCAGTTTTTATTTGCAACACCCAGCGCTTTTTCTGAACAAAGAGAACCAGAACAATACTTTCACTACCTGGAGGGATTAGTTAACTATGTCCATTCCCATCTGTTCCAGAATCCCCATTCAGACTTGTGGCAGTATATAGCCTTATGTTTTATCCAATCCCATAATTTTAAATTCCTATCCGCCTGGGAAGGGAATGGGATAAAAATTGCCCAGAAACGGGGAGAAATTCTGGAATTGAGCCTAAAAAAATTAGGGCAGACTCTGGATTATGATTGTCCCCCTCGTCCCCCTTCGGCGGGGAAAATTCGTCTGGGAATTCTGCAACATAACTTTTTTGCGGCAAAGGAAACCCTGGTTACTTTGGCAGCCTTTGAGCATTTAGACCGACAGAAATTTGAGGTCCGCTTGTATGCGATCGCCCTGCAAGAGACCCCCTTGCAACAAACCTGCCAAAATTGTGCGCATAGCTTGGTGAAGCTGCCTCAGAAATTGGGGGAACAAGTAGAGAAAATTCGCGGGGATGATTTGGATATTCTGCTCATTGGCAGCGACATTAGCAGTCATACGACAGCGATCGCCCTCTTAGCTTGCCACCGCTTAGCTAGGGTCCAATGTACCGGGGCCTGGGTCGCCACTACCACGGGACTGCGGCAGATGGATTACTACATTACCGGGGATTTGATCGCCGGACCCAGGTTCCAAGACTACTATCAGGAACGAGTGGTTACCGTGGAAGGGTCCGGACTCTGTTTCGCCCGTCCCCAAACCCGGGAACAACCGCGAATCCAACCGACGCGCCACCGCTGGGGGACTCCAGAGGAAACCATCATCTTCATTTCCGGGGCCACTACCCACAAAATCGGTCCTCAGATTCGGGAAACCTGGGCCAAAATTTTGACCGCCGTGCCGAATTCGATTCTCGTGTTATATCCGTTTGGAGCAATGGGGGCCAAATTTTATCGCACCAGTCCCTACGATAATCAGACCCTGATAGTCTTCCAGCGATATGGAATTGACCCTAGGCGGTTCGTAGTAATTGAGCAGTTGAAGTCTTTAGAAGAACTGAAAGACAGTTTGCAGCAAGCCGATCTGTATTTAGACGCTTACCCGGATACGGGGGATTTATCCCTAATCGATCCGTTAGAAGTGGGACTGCCGATGGTAGTTCGGGAGGGGGAAGCCCCACAAACCCGGCGATCGTCGGCCCTATTGCGAGAGTTGCAGCTTGGAGAATGGATTGCCCAGAGTGAATCTGCCTACATTGACTTAGCTATTTCCCTAGGGACAAACCCGAAACAACGGGAACAGTATCGGCAGCAACTTCACCAGGGTTTCCCGAACAAAGGTCCCTGTGTGGATACCCGAGCTTATTCCGCCAAAATCGGAGCACTCTTGGAAAAACTGGTTCAAAGCCAAAATTTGAACCCAGTTCAAGGAAAAATAGCACTCCGGGACATAAAGTAGTCTGACCCGGTTAAGGTGGGCAACCTGTTTAAAGAAACCAATCCCGGTTGACTAGCGTCCCCGGTAGTAGAGAGAACTCAACGGCCTATCTACTAAGATAGTAAAGAGCCGTCAATTTTTTTCAGGGCAGCAACGGCAATCGGGAAAGGTCAGACAACAACAGGAGCAACGCTTAACGATGGGATGAGCGATGTATGGAATATGCCGGATTCAGTTTATCTGTGATGCCTTGATCCCTTCTCCAGGGGTAAGTCGATATCGACCCATCCCATCGTGGCATCCAAGCGAGTTTGACCGCCCCTTTATGATGGGAGAGCATCACCCAATTGCCCGAAACCCAACCCAAAACTCAATTCAGGAAACAAAAAGTGCTGGCAATGCCAACTAGGATTGGTTATATTTGTGGTCTTGTAGAGGTTGAACATGAGTGACCTTTTCCAAGTTGGCGACATAACGATTAAAGCAGAAGACATACCGGCCTTATTAAAGCGGTATCAGTTAGATCAGCAATTTTGTCGGGGTGTCGTCCTAGATCAAGGAATAGCCGAGGCAAATATCACGGCAAGCGATGAAGAACGCTTAAGAGCGCTTGAAGACTTTGCAGTGCAGCAAAAGCTAACCTCCCCTGAAATCCGGGAGGCGTGGCTTAAAAGCCAAGGCATGACCGAAGAACAGATGCAGGAGTCTGTGGTGCGACAGATATTGATAGAAAAATTCAAGACAACAACCTGGGGGCCAAAAGTTCAAAGTTATTTTATGACCCGCAAAACTGACCTGGATAAAGTGGTTTACTCCTTAATTCGGACACAGGATGCGGGTCTAGCCCAAGAAATCTATTTTCGGATTTCTGAAGGGGAACAAAGCTTTGCAGATGCGGCTGCCGAATACTCAAAAGGCCCAGAAAGCAGAACTGGGGGAATGCTGGGACCTGTTCCGGTGTCTCAACCCCATCCCCTAATTGGTAAACTGTTGTCGATTAGTCAACCGGGGCAACTCTGGCCGCCTCGACAATTGGACGTATGGTTCGTGATTATTCGATTAGAAAAATTTATTCCAGCCCAACTGGATGACAATATGCGTCGGCAATTAATCGACGAGATGTTTGAAAATTGGTGGCGAGAACAGGTGCAAAAAGTCGGGTCATTGCAGTCTATCGCGGGTTAGGCGCAGGTTTGTTTCATCATGACATCAACGATCGATCTCTCTCAAATTTCAGAATTTTTAAAGAAAACGGCCCCTTTTGATCGCCTGAGCGATCGGGCTTTGGAAAATCTGGCCACCCATTGCGAACTGTTGCGGTATCGGACGGGTCAACCGATTTTTGAGCTGGGCAAAATGCCGACTCAAGTGGCGGTGATTTACGAGGGCCAGGTGCGGGAATTGGCCCGTGATGAACGCAGCCAAAGCATGGTGAGTTTGCGGTTAGCCGGTCCGGGAGAAATTCTCGGGTGGGGTAGCTTGCTGCGGGGGGTGGCGGTAGACAGTGCGATCGCCTCACGGGAAGTGATCTGTGTCTGCATCCGGGCTAGTACCTTCTTAGAGCAGGTGAAATCCGAAAAGGTCTTCCGAGAAGCTTTTGATCAACAGGCCGCCTTAAATGAGGTGTTTGAGGTCCTCTCCGGGGAACTTCAGCGCCGAGCCGATGCGACCACCAATGCCAAAGACTTGACCCTGCAACTCCATCCCCAGGCAGTCGTCCTTAACATCCCAAAAGGGAAAGCTAATCTGACCGCACTTGATCGCGATCGCCTCTGGTTTCTCAGTAGCGGAACCATCGGCGAATTTAACAGAGGCAGCCGCCTAATTGTGGATGCCAACACCATTGGGAAACTCCCTTGTCCCGATGGGGCCCGAGTGGTGGGCTTACCCCTGTTTGATTTGGCAGGAACTGCGGTAACCCCCGAAAACAATGGGGGTGCGATCGCTGATTCCCATAGCGCGATCGCCCCCACGCCGACCGTCACCCCGACCGTAGTCGATCCCATTCCCTACGCCCCCGATCGCCCCCCGGAGATTGAAGCCGAAGAGAACACCCCACCCGGTAAAGTTAAATATCCCTTCATCCGAGGAAGAGGCCCTATTCAGGGGTCTTTGGCCTGTTTTCAAATGTTGGGGAAACAATATCAGATTCGGGTGCGCCGTGACGTCGTTCAGCGCGTCTTGGAAAATCAATATAACTCCCACGGCAAACTGACCCTACAATCCTGTGGGTCTGTTGCTGCCATGATGGGATTTAACGGGCAGTTGGTCACCGTCCCGGTAGAAGTCATCTCCCGGCTCAAAGCACCGGCGATGATTCGGTGGGAAAATAGCTTCGCCCTCTTATTCAGCGTCAGCGATCGCGAAATCGTTGCCGCAGTCCCCTCCAAAGGGCTCATTCGCCGCAAACCCCAAAAATTTATCCAGGAGTGGCAACTCGTCACCCCCACCGAAGAAGGCAAAGAAGGCACCGAACAGGTCCTCCTCCTCGTCCCTCCCGCAGAAGACAAACAAGACACCTTTAACTTCTGGTGGTTCGTTCCCGAACTCGGCAAATATAAAAGTGTCTTAGTCCAAGTCTTCCTCGCCTCCTTCTTCATTCAACTCTTTGGGTTAGCCAACCCCCTGATCACTCAGGTGATTATCGATAAAGTCATCGGGCAAAGAAGCCTAGAAACCCTGGATATCCTGGGTATATTGATGGTTTTAGTCGCCCTGTTTGAAGGGGCGCTCACCTGGTTACGCACCTATTTATTCGCAGACACCACCAACCGCATTGACTTGAACCTCGGGTCCCAGGTGATCGACCACCTGCTGCGACTACCCCTGGGTTACTTCGATCAACGGCGTGTCGGTGAACTCGCCGGACGGGTGAGCGAACTGGAAAAAATTCGCCAATTCCTCACCGGAACCGCCCTCACCGTCGTTCTCGATGCCGTATTTTCGGTGATTTATATCGCCGTCATGCTCTCCTACAGCCTGTTGATGACCGCCGTCGCTTTGGCTGTCGTCCCCCTGATGGCCCTGCTAATCGCCGGGGTCTCGCCCATTGTCGAACGCTTGTTACGCAAACGAGCCGAGCGTTACGCGGATACCCAGTCCTATCTCGTGGAGGTCCTCTCCGGTATTCAAACCGTGAAGGCCCAAAACATCGAACTCACCTCCCGGTGGAGTTGGTACGAGCGCTATGCTCGCTATATCAGCGCCGGGTTTAAAACCGTCGTCACCTCCACCACCGCCAGTTCCATCAGTACCTTATTAAATAAAGGATCGGGACTCGCCCTCCTGTGGGTGGGTGCTCATTTAGTTCTGAGTGACCCTCCTCAGATGTCCTTGGGTCAGTTGATCGCCTTCCGGATCATCGCCTCCAACGTCACCGGGTCCCTGCTGCGCTTCGTGCAAGTCTGGCAAACCTTCCAAGAAACCGCCATGTCTGTTGAACGTCTGCGGGATATCTTAGAGGCACATCCCGAGGCCGATGAACAGGACCGCAACAATATCCCCATGCCTGCGGTACAGGGTGCTGTCCGATTTGAAAACGTTTCCTTCCACTTTCCCCAGAGTAAATCTCTGCAATTGGCGAACATCAATCTGGAGTTTCAACCAGGGCAGTTTGTCGGCATTGTCGGGCAGAGTGGTTCCGGTAAGAGTACCTTGATGAAGCTGTTGCAACGGCTTTATGAACCGACAGGGGGTCGGATTTTGCTCGATGGCTATGATGTTTCTAAGGTGGAACTTTATTCCCTACGGAGTCAAATCGGTGTGGTCCTCCAGGATACCCTGCTGTTTAATGGGACGGTGCAGGAGAATATCGCTTTGACTAATCCAGATGCCGCCACTGATGAGATTATTAAAGCGGCCAAAATTGGCGTCGCCCACGAGTTTATTATGACCCTGCCCAATGGATATAACTCCGTTGTGGGAGAACGGGGTTCCTCCTTATCCGGGGGTCAGCGCCAACGGATTGCGATCGCCCGGACTGTCCTGCAAAATCCCCATCTGCTAATTTTGGACGAAGCTACCAGCGCCCTCGACTACAATTCCGAGCGCCTCGTTTGTGAAAACCTCGCCGATGCCTTTAAGGGTCGCACGGTCTTTTTCATCACCCACCGTCTAACTACCGTTAAAAAAGCCGATGTCATCCTCATGATGGACCAAGGCGCAGTGGTGGAACAAGGCACTCACGATGAATTAATGGCCCTCAAAGGTCTCTACTACTGTCTGTATCAACAACAGGAATCGCAAGTCTAAGAGAAATGGGCAAAATTCAGAGATGAGGGTCAAATCCCCCATCTCCCCATCTTCCCCATCTTCCCCATCTTCCCCATCTCCCCATCTTCCCCATCTCCCCCTCTTCCCCCTCTTCCCCCTCTTCCCCATCTCCCCATCCCCCATCCCCCATCCCTCCTAAAACCTAGCACCTAAAAACCATGAAATCAGCAGTTTTCGACCAACCTGTTATTTTAGAACGCCCGCCGATTTGGTCTAGTGTATTTATCTGGTTGATTATGGGTATGACCGCTTCGGGAGTCGGGTGGGCGGCCTGGGCGCAAATTGATCAATCGATTGCTGCCACGGGTAAATTAGAACCCCAGGGAGCGGTAGTTGAAGTGAAAGCCCCAACCAATGGTGTAGTGCGGGACATTCACGTTAAAGGCGGCCAGTTGGTAAAAAAAGGCCAACTCTTGGTGACTTTGGACGCGACGAATCCAGAGGCTGATGTGGAGTCTCTCAAGCAACAACGAGACGCCCTGATGCGAGAAAACCAGTTTTTTACAGCAGCACTCAGTGGTAATACCGTGGGAGAAGCGGGTTCTGAACTCGAAAACCTGACCAAACTGCGAGCAAATTTAATTTCTGAAACCCAATTTTTACAAGCCCAGCTCAATGGGGCCGCTGTCGCCAGCAATGGAGGGGAGTTCGACCTCAACCAAGAGCAATTGTTAATCGCTTCTCGAAACGAATCTCAGTCGCGGGAACAAGCGGTATCTTTGCGGGTAGATGAGTTGGAAAAACAACTCAACCAGGTGAATAACCAAATTCCCACGGCTCAAGGTCAAATTGCCATCTCTCAGGGACAATTAGAAACTGCCCGCAGACAATTAGAAACCGCCCAGCGGCAATTGCCTAATGTGATTGCTCAATTGGAGAATGCTAGACGGCAATATGTGGCCTCCCAACAACGCCTGGAAAATGCCAAACAAGACCTCCCGAAGGCTCGGGAACGGTTAGAAAATGCCCGTCGCCAATTACCGAGGGCGCTGGAACAACTGGAAACCGCCCGTCGGCAAATCCCCACGGCTCAAGCCCAACTGGAAACGGCAAAACAGGGCCTCGCGGTGAATCAAAGTATTATGGGCCGGATTCAACCTGTGGTGGCAGAAGGGGCATTGTCCGAGCTGCAACAAGAGCGCCAGGAACAAGAAATTTTGCGATCGCAAGCGGAAGTGTCTAATCGGGAAGCGGAATTGTTGAGTCGTCAGCAACAACTCGCGGCCCAGGAAGCTCAAATTTTGACCCAGCAAAATGAAATTTCCTCGCGGGAAGCTGAGGTGCTGCGAAGTGAAGATGAGATTGCCCGACGGGAAGAGGAACTTTTGCGATTTCAAAATGAAATTGGGGCGCGGGAATCAGAAATTTTAGGGGCTGAAAATGAGATTGCGGCCCGGGAGGGGGAAATTTTGCGCCTACAAAATGAATTGCTTTCGCGATCAGGAGAGGTCGATCGCCTCTTGAGTGAACAAGAACGGCTGAAGGTGGCGATGTCGCGATCGCGTCAAGAGGTCCAAAATACTCGCGCTATTTCCCAGCGCGATGTGTTAGCCCGCATTGCCGAAAATCAAAAACGCATTTCTGATATCAATGGACAACTCAGCCGCTTAAAACTGGAAAATGACAAGCGGATTTCTCAAATTGACGGACAGTTAGCCAAGGCTAATCTGGAACTCCAGTATCAAGAACTCAAGGCTCCCGTGGATGGGTATGTGTTTGATTTAAAACCCAATTCTCCCGGATATGTCACCCTGGCGCAATCCCCGGAACCTCTATTAAAAATCGTTCCGAATAATGAACTTGAAGCATCGGTTTACATCCAAAACCAAGATATTGCAATGGTGTTAGATGCCCTGCGGAAGAGTCAAGAGGACGGACAGCCTGGGGTCCCCGTTGAGATTAGTATCGAAGCTTTCCCGGCCACGGAATATGGTACGGTTCGGGGTGTGCTAACCTCGATTGGTTCTGATGTGTTGCCACCTGATGAAACCCGACGCTTTTATGCATTCCCGGCAACTATTATTTTAGATAGTGAAAAGTTCTTGTTGGATAATGGACTGCAAGTGAGTCTCCAGTCCGGTATGGCAGTGCAGGGTAATATTAAAATTGGCAAACGCAGTGTGCTCCAGATTTTCTTGAGCCGGATGACGAATAAGACTCGCAGCATTGAGACGGTGAAATAATTTCCTGTCTACAAGATGGCGGTTGGCGCTAAAACTCCTGCCGTCTGAGCGATATTTTTCAAGTTCTCATTTTGAACACTTGAAAAATATCGCCCGGATGAGCCTGGGCAAGGTGCGGTGGCGATCGCGGGTGGGCCTTCCGGGCGAGGCGATCGCGTCGGGGGCTGGTGAGCGATCGCCTCGCACGATTCCACTGCATCTGGCTTATGGTCCCACCTAAAAGTCGCGGGTCCTAGTGATTGCGCGATTGAGGGGTGTTACGACTGCTAACTACAGCTAGACTGGGTGGGGACTGATTCATCTCCGTAGGACTACAGCTAGGGAAGTGGAGGCTTGGGAAGGCGATCGGCTTTCTGTGAAAATGAGCAAGGCTTTAGTTTAATTTTAAATCAAGTGTTGTAGCTCCCTTCAAATTTCATGCAATTAATGGCAGATATTTTTTTATAACTTTTATCTCTTAACGTTCTCGCCCAACAATTTATGAATAACCGGCAAAGTATTCTTGCCTTAAATCTCAGGAATTTTATCAACTTTTGTTACCAACTGCCTAAAAACGTATAAAAACTCGGGCGTATTTTTAGACAGAGATATAGAGTAGTATAGTGCCTCTTGCAGCATTTGGACCTAGAGATAGCTTGGGTTGAAGGCTCGCACTACAAGAACATCCAGCATGGTTTTTTTGTTAAATTCCTGCAAGATTCGCTATATTTAAGCTAATCATTCCAGAAAATCTAGCCTTTACGGACATCGCTGTCCGTAAAAATAACGCCCCATTCCACAAAGCATTATTCATCGTCTGGCTCAAGAGTGGCCCCTCAAATTTCTGCATTTAACATTAGGCAGAGGCGAAAAATAAAATCTTATTTTCAATATAGGGCAGGACAAGTTAGTGCCTTATCCTTCCAGTTAACGGTAAAATTTACTGATATATTAACCCGGGTAGGAATTTGGCAGGGGTTCCAAGCCGGGTAACCTAGGTAGCGCCTAAAGCAAGTAAATATAGATTAGGGGATAAAAGCGCATAAAAGTAAGAGCAAATGCTGTGCAGCACTTGCTCTTACTCTTGTGCGCCATGCTGCCAAACGTACCGTTAGAGCATCACACCTTGCTCGCTTTCATTTAGGAAAAAATCCTCCAAGACTAGGCATGGAAGTAAATCTCCCAGGTTGGGTGGGCTATTTTTATTCATCGGCGATCGCTTAAATCAAATAAATTCGCTGCATCTCAGTTAATTTAGGATTAAACCAGCCTATTTTCGTGTCTGAAAAGGACTTAAGCTAACTTTCAAAATATCCTAGATTTTGCGCTCCTTTACTCGCGAAGCACTTCACAACTTTCTTAATTATTTTTTTATAAAAAATCCTAGCTTTTAATTCTAAAATAAGCTATCTTTTAAGATAGATCGGAAAGACAAAGCCTCAAGTTCCATTCAACCCATAGGGGTCAAAATTGATTGTAATATCTATCAAATACTGTATTAACGCTCTATATCAGTCCTAAATCAATGGAGTCATGGCTTCTTATGTGAAGCTCTTAGAGTGCCGCACATCAACAGCTATGCCTACTTGAAGAGCATCTGGCTCCCTGGCTTTGTTTCAAATCATTTAGTCGGGTTATATCATCCTGCCCCCACCCTAAAACCCACTCTAGTTAATTGGCAAATTGTTAACCCAATAGCATGAAAAATACTAACCGAAATTCAACCAAAAGTAAAGGTGTAGCTCTGTTACTTTGTTTTTTTCTGTGGTTTTTAGGCGCTCATGAGTTTTATTTAGGTCAGATAGTTCCAGGCATCCTCTACCTCCTTGGTTTTTTAATCTTATGCGTATTCCTGGGCTGGCTGATTATCCCCATCTTTATCTATTTAATCATTTGGGGACTAATTGCAGTTATCGAATTTTTTGTAATTTTATTTATGTCTACTGAAAATTTTGACCGCAAATACAATGGGATTTAATCTATGCAATTACCCCTAAAACATGGTAAAGCTAACATCAAGAAAATGAGCTTAGTGCCTTTTGTTATCTTAGGAATACTGGCCTTTACTGGAACTTCAAGCTTAAATTTAAGTTACTTTTGGAGGGGTTATGTTGTCTTATTAGAGACTCAAGCGGGTCTAGTAATCCTCTATTTTTTGATGCATAAGCTCTCTAAGATTTATGCTGCAAAACCTTAATTGTATCCACTCATGTGGGTATAATAATGCTATCAATTGACGCCTTTTAAGGGTGATCACTTCACTAGAATAATCGGGGAAAAATCATGAAAAGTAAAAGTGTTGCCATTTTATTAACCTTTTTTCTAGGAGGAATTGGAGTACACAAATTTTATCTAGGACAAAATCTAGGAGGGGTATTGTATCTACTATTTAGCTGGACTTTTATCCCCGCTTTAATTGCATTTTTTGAGTTTATTGGATTGCTCTTGATGTCCGATCAACAGTTTGATGCTAAATTCAATGGCATCCCAATGGGTGGAGGGAGCTTATCTGGGAACGGGCGCTCTGCCCGAGACACGACTGGCGCTCTGAGTGAATTAAAAAATCTCTATGATATGGGAGCTATTACCCCAGAAGAATATGAAGAAAAGCGCAAGAAACTCTTAAAAGATTTGTAACATTCATCTGTTGGAAACCATCATGTCTAAAGATCCGTTGTCGTTAGAGAGAACCCCTAATTGGGTATGGTATTCGATGATTCCCGGATTGGGAGGATTAGCGATCGCCTATGCCGGAAAAAAAACCAATACTACATCTTGGATTGTCATAGGACTGGGAATGACCGGATTTACCTTATTCCTAGCTGAGACTAGCTTAATGTTCCCGATTTGGGTAGCTCAAATTGGTCTAGCTTGGTATTTCAAAAAAGGGTTTTTAGATAAAATGTCTTCCCCCGAATTAACGGTGCAGGCCAATTTTAATGGAAGTACATCTATCTCTAAAAAAAAGGTAAAAATAGATATAAATAAGTGTTCAAAAAATGATTTAGTTCAGGAATTGAACTTACCTATTGTTTATGCTAATGATATTGAGGCACTACGAAATGAAGGATATATTTTTACAGATCCAGAAGAATTGTCAGATATGGTAGGAATTCCTGAAACAACAGTTCAACGAATTGCCAATTTTATTGTTTTTGGGTATGACTATAAACAAGAATCAGATTTCTCTTGGCGGCGTCTCAACAGTTACTCTTTAGAGGAATTAATGACCGTTGGCCTTCAAAAAGAAGTCGCTCAAAAAATAGTGAATGAGCGAAAGCGTGGGGAATACAAATCCGTTATTGATGTCAAACGACGAACACAACTACCTTTGGCTACTTATCGTCAAATTATTTAAATAACTGGACCGTACAAATTTCGGTGAGGTAATGAACACCACCCCCCAGCCATGCCAGGACTGATACTACTATATCTTGAACAACCGCAAGGAATTATAAAATAGACTATAACATTATAGGCCACATGGAGCCGGTCGATGGGTTTTTCAATGTTGTCAATCAATCCATTTACTTATTGTGAAAGGAGTTAAGCGAATAACCTATTTAACTGATGAACGCCGGTGGATAGTTCAGTTTTTATGAGACTCCTGGTAGAAATATTATTTACTTATACGGAATCCGGTTTTCAAAAGTCTATAAAAAACTGCACCCATGCTTGGTGGGTCTACACAAACAAAGCCTGCGAAGGCAGGCTAACATAAAAAATCTACTTCTAACAACCGGATTTTTTATTACTGGATTCAACCGGCGGAATGTACGACAGTTATGTTGTCGGTTCGGTTAGGATAACTTTTCTTGGGTGCGATCGCGATAAATTTGGGCGACTTTATCATCTGGATTTTTGCACAAACACCGTTCAAACAGTTCCTGAGCTTCCTCCGGTGAGTTCTGGTTATAGTAAAACAAGGCGGTTTCAAAGTCCTGTTTTGTCTCTAGCTTGGAAACTTTCAAATCCGGTGGATCGGCATCAAAAACTTCATAAACGGTGACTAATTCTGATTTACCTTTGACTTTAACCGTGTCGATTTGGCGAATTCCATACTGAGCGGGATTTTTTAACTGGGAAAAGGTGCGATCAGAAATTAACAAGGAAACCTCATATTGTTTGGTGAGTCCTTCAATTCGGGAGGCTAAGTTGACGGCATCTCCGATCGCTGTTCCATCCATGCGAGTTTTTCCCCCTACGGTTCCTAACATTAAATCCCCGGTATTGATGCCAATGCCAATTTTAATCGGCTGTTCTCCCGTGGCGAGGCGATCGCGATTATATTCCCTGAGACTTCGTAACATCTCTATTCCCGCTTGCACGGCATCATCGGCTTCCCCATTAAATAAGGCCATAATCGCATCGCCAATATATTTATCAATAAACCCCTTATTGGCTGCGATCGCCGGTTCCATTCGCGACAAATAAGCATTAATAAACTTAAATGTCTCTTCCGGCGTCATCCGTTCACTTAAACTTGTAAAATCCCGAATATCTGAAAATAAGATTGACATTGACTGATTCACACTATCGCTCAATTTAACATCAATAATGCTCTCCTTATTCAGCATTTGTAAAAATTCACGGGGAACAAAGCGACTGTAAGCTAGGTTAATATGTGAAAGTCTTAAATGTGTTTTAATCCGCGCCAATAATTCATTCTTGGAAATGGGTTTGGTCAAATAATCATTCGCCCCAGAACCAAAACCTTCCACGAGGACATCAATTTGAGTTTTGGCCGTTAACATTAAAATCGGGACTTCCGTCGCTGGAAACACATCCCGCAATTTCTGACAGACTTCTAACCCAGTCATTTGGGGCATCATGACATCTAGTAATATCAAATCCGGCTTAAACCCGCGCTGAATCACATCTAAGGCTTCCATCCCATTAGAGGCTTGAGTAATCGCATAATTTTGTAGGGAAAGATGATTCACCAATACTTGCAAATTAATCGGCTCATCATCCACAATTAAAATCTTAAATTGTTCCGAATTTTCCTCGGCTTTTAAAAAGGTTAAAGTAGCGACTGACTCCTCGGGGGATATGGGTGCTTTACCGGAGGAATCAAAGGCGACTGACTCACGCTGTTCCTTGATAATTTGCGTCGTCACCGATGGGTAAGTCAACCGTTCCCCATTGGATACCTCAACGGGTGCGATCGGTAAAGTAAAGGTAAATCGAGACCCTACTCCCACCGTGGATTTTACCGTTATTTCTCCCCCATGCAACTCCACAAGCTGCTTAGTAATAGATAACCCCAATCCCGTGCCACCATATTCCCGTGCCGTAGAACCGTCCGCTTGTTCAAAAGACTCAAAAATTCGCTCTAACTTGTCCGAGGCAATCCCAATTCCCGTATCAGAAACCGTAATCGCTAAATAGTCAGGATGATCTGGAGTATCCGCGACAGATTTGCACAACTGCGCCGACACTTCAATGACACCGATGGAGGTAAATTTAATCCCATTGGCAACTAAATTTTGTAAAATTTGCTGGACCCGATTCTCATCGGCTAAAACTAACGGAATCTCCGCCGGAATCTCATTGATTAATTTTAAATCCTTGGACCCAATTAAAGGCTGACAGATAGAGAGGGTAATTTCTGCAATTTCTCTCATGCCAATCGGCTTGAGTTGCAGTTCAATGGTTTTATGTTTTAACTTGGAAAAATCAAGCAGGTCATTAACTAGATGGACCAGGCGATATCCACAGTAGACAATCATCCCTAAATTTTTCTGTTGGAGGGAGGTCACGGCGCCTGCGGCCCCATCAATTAGCGACTCAGCTAGACCAATAATGCCATTGAGGGGCGTTCGTAATTCGTGAGAGGTATTGGCTAAAAACTCATCTTTGAGGCGATCGAGGTGTTTTAATTCCAAATTGGCCTGTTTGAGGGCATCTTCACTATTTCTGAGGGCAGTGGTGGCACGATTGACGGCACCCTGGAGTCTTGCTGGTGTACTGACTAGAATAAACACCAAACCCCCAGCTAATAGCGCTAAGACGGAGCCTCCTGCCCATAACCATCGGGAAAAGGGGGCGATCGCAGGCCATCCTTCAGCCGGGATTGCCGCTAACTGCCAAGATCCATTGGGCAGAATCACGGATAACAACACCGGACTTTGCCTAAAAATTTGGGGGTCCCCGAAAAATACCCCTCCGGCAGCCCCCAATCCATCGTTCCCCCGGATGGCATATTTTAGTCGGGAATCAGCATCGAACAATCCGGCCTCGGTAAACAAGATATCGCGATCGATAATAATCCCCACCATCCCCCAGTAGGACCCGCTTCCGGGTTCTGCACCGGGAGGGGTCAAAAATATCGGGGTGCGACTAATAAAAGCCAGTCCTTGAGGAAACAGGTCCAGAGGTCCAGCCAAGACTGTGCTGCGGGTATTAATGGCCCGCAGAATTGCTTCCCGTTCAGCGGGAATCGTCATCGGATCAAACCCGATCGCCGCCTCATTCCCCGCTAGGGGATACATATGGCTAACAATGGTGTTTTTATAAAGGGCAATACTGCGAATTCCCGCTTGGTTGGCGACAATCACCCGAGCTAGGTTATCAAACTGCTTGGGGTCAATGTCGGAATTGAGGGCGCTAATATAAGCGACTAAACCCCGTTCCAGAAACAACCGCTGGTTTAATCCTTGTTCTAATCGGGCCCGGATGGCGCTGACTTTATTCAAGACATTGGCGCGATGCTGCTGTTTCCAGCGCTGTTGTTCAGAATAGTTGAGGATTGCTACTCCAGCTAACAGCAATGCCACCGTGACTGATGCTGCGATATAGGGGAGCAGACGAGCTTTCAGCGCCCAATTTACAGGTCTGCTTGAAAAGCTGGTTGCGAAATATTTATGAAACAATTGCATTACCATAGAGGATAAACGCAAAGGCGTTTAGGGAAACTACCGCGCTACATAGAAAGTACACGATCTTGATTCTTGGTTCCTTGGGATCAAGAATGCCACTGGCTACCCTGAACCTTAAATTGGATAGCGCCCTCTATCCAGGCCCCTCTGGGTCTTTGAAAAGGCTCGGGTTGCCACCGTCCCTGGATTGGTCTTTTAAGCCACTGTAACCTTGAGTGTAACGGACGGGAAAATGAGTCCTAATTTTTAAACCTCTCGGTTTAAAGGTGAGCAATTCTGATAAATTGATGAGCGAGCTGAGTTTAAACCCGAAAACTCCCGGTTGCTATCCCTGACAATTTTTAATGAACATAATTCCCACTGATATTCCTGATGTCGTGATTATCGAACCGAAAGTTTTCGGCGACGATCGCGGTTTTTTCTTGGAAAGTTATAATCAACGCACCTTTGCTGAAAAAACCGGCATCACCGCAGAGTTTGTCCAAGATAACCACTCGCGATCGCGCCAAAATGTCCTGCGCGGTCTACATTACCAGATTCAACAGCCCCAAGGAAAATTACTCCGCGTCGTGGTGGGTGCCGTGTTTGATGTGGCGGTGGACATTCGCAAAGAGTCTCCCACCTTCGGACAGTGGGCCGGTTGTCTCCTGAGTGACAAAAACCACCGCCAGTTATGGATTCCGCCTGGATTTGCTCATGGTTTTTTTGTGGTCTCGGAAATCGCGGAAGTGCTGTACAAAACCACGGAATATTACGCCCCGCACCATGAACGCTGTATCCTGTGGAATGATCCAGAGTTGGGCATCGATTGGCCCTTGAATGGGGCTACGCCGATATTATCGGAAAAAGATCAAGCGGGTCTACCTTTGAAGGTTGCGGAAGTATTTGCATGACCCAAATTTTATTGACGGGGATTACGGGTCAATTGGGACAGGAATTGTCTCCCATTCTGCAAGCGGTGGGAGAGGTGACGGGGTGCGATCGCCAAACTTTGGATTTAGCCAATCCTGACTCAATCGGTCAAGTCATCGCAGCGGTTAAACCTCAAGTGGTCATCAATTGTGCTGCCTATACTGCAGTGGACAAAGCCGAAAGTGAACAGGACCGGGCAATGGCTATTAATGGCACCGGGGTGGGAATCCTGGCGGATGAGTGTCATAAATTAGGGGCGCGGTTGATTCACGTTTCCACAGATTATGTCTTTGATGGCACTCAGTCTCATCCCTATCGCGAAACCGATACCACCCATCCGTTAGGACAGTATGGCGCATCAAAACTCGCCGGTGAGGAAGCGATTCGTCAGGTGGGGGGAGATGCGATTATCCTCAGAACCGCTTGGGTGTACGGGACCGGGGGTTCCGGTAATTTTGTGAAGACGATGCTGCGCTTGGGTGCCCAACGAGAGGAATTAGGGGTGGTAACGGATCAAGTGGGGAGTCCGACTTGGACTGGGGATTTAGCTGCGGCGATCGCCTCCATGATTCAGTTAGCAATTCCCTCGGGGACTTACCATTACACCAATAGCGGGGTTGCCAGTTGGTACGATTTTGCGATCGCCATTTTTGAAGAAGCTCAGGCCCTGGGTTTTCCCTTGCAAATCCAACGGGTTAAGCCGATTTCTACCGAAGAGTATCCTACTCCCGCCCGTCGTCCCGCCTATTCGGTCCTCTCCCTGGCTAAAATCGCCGCAACTTTGGGAACTTATCCCCCCCACTGGCGACAGGGACTCAGACAAATGCTCCGGAATTTTAGCGGTTAATTATTGATATGAAAGCACTGATTTTGTCCGGTGGAAAAGGCACCCGCCTCCGACCTCTCACCTATTCTGGTGCTAAACAGTTAGTGCCGGTCGCCAATAAGCCGATTCTTTGGTATGGCATTGAAGGAATTGTGGCCGCCGGAATTACGGATATCGGAATTATTATCAGTCCAGAAACCGGGGAAGAGGTGAAATCTCTGACCGGCAATGGCGATCGCTTCGGTGCGAAGATTACTTATATTTTGCAGGAACAACCCGCCGGTTTAGCTCATGCAGTAAAAATAGCTCGTCCATTTTTAGAGGATACTCCGTTTATTATGTATCTCGGAGATAACCTCATCCAAAGGCCGCTGAATCCGTTTTTGGATAAGTTTAAAGAAGAAAAACTGGATGCTTTAATTTTACTGCGGCCAGTCTCCAATCCCAGCGCATTTGGGGTGGCAAAGGTGGATGGAAAGGGTAAGGTTTTAGAATTAATTGAAAAACCTAAAGACCCGCCGTCTAATTTAGCCTTAGTGGGGATTTACTTTTTTTCTCCCCAGATTCACGAGGCGATCGCCAATATCCAACCCTCGACCCGAGGAGAGTTAGAAATTACCGATGCTATTCAACGTCTCATCGACTGGGAAACCTCCGTGGAATCCTGCACCCTAGAGGGTTGGTGGTTGGATACCGGGAAAAAAGATGACCTTCTTGAAGCGAATCGCATCATTCTGGATACTCAATTAGTAGCCCAGAATCACGCCGAAGTGGATCACCAGAGTCACATTATCGGGCGCGTCCAAATTGGGGCGGGAACAAAAGTGATTAACAGTTCAATTCGGGGCCCCGTGATTATTGGCGAAAATTGTTATTTGGAAAACTGCTTCATTGGTCCTTATAGCAGCATCGCCGATCATGTGAAGTTAATCGAAGCGGATTTAGAACATAGTGTGGTTTTGCATAGCGCTCAAATCATTGGCATTCATCAACGATTGGTCGATAGTGTCATCGGTAGACGAGCACAATTGACCATCGCCCCCCGACGACCCAAAGCCCTCCGCTTTATGATTGGCGATGATTCTCAAATTGAATTACCCTAATCGGTTCGGATGAAGGATAAAAGATAAATCAAAATTTAGCTAGGTTATCCTTCATCCCAGTTCAATTGATCAATCACTCGATGGAATCTCAACTCAGGTGCTTTATTTTGTAACCGTTAATTATTATTCTACAGAGTTAATTGAGCAATTAATTCAATCCATTGAGGACAGTTATACCCTTAAATATCAGGTAATTATTGTTAATAATTCCCCCAAAGACGGCTCAATTTACCAGTTGGAATGCGAGTCTACGGTGATTTTGGAGTCTGGGGAGAATGTCGGATTTGGCGCGGGGTGCAATCTGGGACTGGATTGGGTTTACCAGCAAGACTCCCAAGGGATTGTCTGGTTAATCAATCCCGATACTCTGCTGGGATCGGAAGGATGGGAAAAAGTCCCCAATTTATTTGCCGCGAATCCCGAAGTGTCTATTTTAGGTACAATTGTTTATGAACCCACCGGGACCCTCTGGTTTGCCGGTGGGGTATTTATTCCGAGTCAGGGTGCGATTCTGGAAAAAAACCTGTTGAGTGTGAAGACGGATGCCGATTATGTCCCTTGTGACTGGGTAACGGGTTGCAGTTTATTAATTAATTTGGGACAGTTTTCCGAATGTCCTACCTTTGACCCCGATTATTTTCTCTATTATGAAGATTTTGATTTTTGCCGACGCTATGCCGCCCAAGGACATATTATTGGAGTGACGCCCAAATTAAGCCTGATTCATTCTCCGTCTTCGATTACAGATACCCAGGTTAAAGATAAATTCAAACACAGCACCTACAGCTATTTAAAAACAATGGAGAAATACAGTCCAAAACGAGTTTTAATCGGTCGATTGTTTCGCTTAATTGTCCATGCCCTAATTTTGAGTTGTGTTAAGCCGGAGATTGCCCGGGGAAAGTTTGCTGGATTGGCTCACTATTGTCAGCGATCGCCCCTAGTCAAAGCCCTCCTCTCTAACCTGAAACCAAGAGGTTCGGATGTTTACTTTGGATAAAACAATCGTGTTCGCTCTTGACCTGTAGTTGGACGTCACGCAAAAAATCCGAGGTGTACGCTCTTGACTTCCCTGTCCATTAATCTGTCATTTTTGATTCCCAAACCTACGGGAATTACCACTTATGCTAACCAAATTGTCCCTTATTTAACCCCTCTGGAGCCGACTTTATTAATCGGGCGGGAATTAGCTCCTTATAATTGTTATTTAGTTCCAGAAGATTTAACCCCAGATTATGGAAAGAAAGGTCATCTCAAGCGGTTGTGGTGGACCCAACAACACCTGCCGAAAATTTATAAAACTCTGCGATCGCAACTGCTGTTCTCCCCAGTTCCCGAAGCCCCCTTGTTTTCAAGCTGTCGGTCTGTGGTGATGGTTCATGATTTTATTCCCCTGCGATTTCCTAACAAACGCTCTCCCTTAACCTATTATCATCGCTATTATATTCCCCTCGTTTTGCAGCAAGCGACTCATATTGTCTGTAATTCCATATCCACAGCCCGGGATATTAGTAACTTTTGTAAAATATCGGCAGATAAAATCACCCCAATTCCCTTGGGATATGATGGGGAGAATTTTAAATTTTTAAACTTACCCGTTAGTAATTATTTTCTCTACGTCGGTCGCTGTGACCCTTATAAAAATCTGCATCGATTGATAGAAGCCTTTGCGAATGTGGCCCAGGGTTCCGAGTATGAATTATGGTTAGCCGGTTCCCATGACTCCCGCTACACTCCTGCCCTCCAGGAACAGGTCAAAGAGTTGGGATTATGTGAACGAGTGAAATTTCTGGAATATGTCCCCTACGAGAAGTTGCCGGTGTTGATGAATCAGGCGATCGCCTTGGTCTTTCCTTCCTTGTGGGAGGGATTTGGCTTACCTGCTTTAGAAGCAATGGCCTGTGGCACTCCGGTGATCACCTCAAATCGCTCTTCTCTGCCGGAAGTGACCGGCGATGCTGGCATATTAGTGGATCCGTACAATATTCGAGAAATTTCCAGTGCCATGCTGGCGGTGGCCCTGGGTGCAACCACGCGATCGCGCCTCCGGGAACTGGGTTTAGCCCGTGCCAGTCAATTTAGTTGGTCTAAAACCGGAATCTCCACAGGAGAAATTTTAAAAGACTATCTTTAAGGATGAGCAATCAAGGATGAACAAAATCCCGAAAATTCATTCTTGATCGTTCATCCGTTCTCCGTCTATCGTCAGACTCTTAACCGGCTTAACTCCGGATTTCAGCTTTTTACTCTTGTTTAGTAGGATATTTCTGTGGAAATGCTATTCTCCACAGTGAATCTATATATTGGTGTGTGTGGAGTGAATAAAATTATGGTAACAACTCCAGCCTGGACGCAAGGCTCTGGATCAAACGGCTCATCCTTAACCCTCGCCGGGGTGAATGGGTCTAAATCGGTACAAAACCCCAAACCCATTGCGGGTAAAGAGGTTATCAATCGCCTTTCCGTGGTAGAAACCGGAATTTATCTACCCAATACTCCCTTATTTGGGACCGATGGAATTCGCGGACGAGTGGGAGATTTTCTGAATGCGCCCCTCGCCTTGCAGGTCGGATTTTGGGCAGGTCAGGTCCTGAAAGCCCAAAGCGGAACAACGGGTCCGATTATTTTAGGACAAGATTCTCGAAATTCTAGCGATATGTTAGCAATGGCCCTCACGGCAGGGCTGACTTCGGCAGGGTTAGAAGTTTGGAATTTAGGATTATGTCCGACCCCCTGCGTAGCCTACTTAACTAGCGTTTCGGAAGCGATTGGCGGGGTGATGATTTCGGCTAGTCACAATCCCCCGGGGGATAATGGAATTAAGTTTTTTGGATCAGACGGGACGAAGCTACCGGCTGCTGTGCAGAAGCAGATTGAAGCAGGTATCCGAGGGCAGATGGACTTGGCGAGTTTGACCGGGGCCTGGGGACATCAATATTATAGGCCCGAGTTAGTGGCGGATTATGCCAAAGCGTTACAACTCCCGTTGATTTATGGCAATGGGACTGAGGAATTGCCTTTACAGGGAATGCGGATTGTTTTAGATTTGGCCTGGGGTGCAGCGGCGATGTTGGCCCCGGAGGTGTTTCAGGCATTGGGGGCTGAGATTATCTGCTTGCACGATCGCCCCGATGGCGATCGCATTAATGTCGGCTGCGGTTCTACCTATCTGGATGTCCTGCAATCCGCAGTCAAGGCATACAATGCCGATATGGGATTCGCCTTTGATGGCGATGCCGATCGCGTCTTAGGGGTGGATGATAGAGGCCGCCCGATTGATGGAGATTATATTCTCTATTTGTGGGGACAGACCCTGGAACAGTCCGGTCAACTCCCTGACTCAACGATTGTGGCTACAGTCATGTCTAATTTAGGCTTTGAACGGGCCTGGGAAAAATTGGGGGGTAAATTACTCCGAACTCCCGTCGGCGATCAGCACGTCCATGCAGAAATGCTGCGTACTGGGTCTATGTTAGGCGGTGAACAATCCGGTCATATTCTCTGTCGCCACTATGGGGTAACGGGAGATGGCGTGATGACCGCGATTCATCTGGCAACCGTTGTCAGACAATATGGCGGTTCCCTGGCGCAGATGGTGGATGAGAGTTTTCAGACCTATCCGCAATTGTTACGGAATGTGCGGGTAGAAGACCGCGATCGCCGGATGGATTGGGAAAGTTGCGAACCCGTGCAAATCGCCATCAACCACGCAACTACAGCAATGGGCGATCAGGGCCGGATTTTAGTTCGCGCCTCGGGTACGGAACCCTTGATCCGGGTGATGGTGGAAGCAGCAACGGCGGAACTGGCAAATTATTGGACCGAAAATTTAGTGCGAGTTGTTGAGCAACATTTGGCCGCTTAGAGTTGAATTATCCCGTTAAGTTGCATTCTTAAATCGGAATAAATTTAGAAAAGAAGGCGCGAGCGATCGGGTCTTCTTTTCTTTGTTTGGGAAGAATAGGGCAGGAGTCTATTCGTTAAAAATAGGTGCTTTGGAGGGGTCAATGGGCTGGAGTACCGACGGCACAGGACGGGTGCAATTTCTGGGGTGTAATTCCCTAGCGCCCTGGGGATGAGGGCGATCGCCACTCCCTGAATCCGGATATAGCCGCCTGAGTGGATTTGATGTTATCAATAAGAAGTGATAAGTCGGGTTTGTGTGACTGTCCGTAGAAAGGTCCGCCGGTTCGAGGGTCTAATTCCTGGGGAAGATTCACCATCGGAATATGTTAAAAAGCAAGCAAAAATCTAAGAAAAAGTCCCAAACCAATAAGGAGGCACAAGTGCCTTCTGTGAGTAAAAAAGAACTGGCTGCCCAACAAAAGAAGGTTGAGCGCGAACGCAAAGCGATGATTCAATCGTTCACGATCTATGGAGGTGTCGGTGCAGCGATCGGGCTGGTACTTTTTTTTGTGGCCGACGTCAAGTTAGCGCTCGCGGGTGGAGGTGGGGTTGCGGTTTTATTAGTGTCCTGCAAATACCCTCGGTTAGCGATTTGGGGCTTTTTGATCTATATGCCGTTTTCCGGCACCATTACCTACTGGATCGGCGGGGGAAATGCACTGTTCCAACTGGCTAAAGATGGGTTTTATATTCCTGGGGCGATCGCCCTCTACCGGGAGATCAAGGCCAAAAAACTCCCCTTCCTAATTCCCCCCCAACTGGGTCTTGCGCTGAACATTCTCTTGTTGGTCTGCCTGATGACTCTGTTGTTTGTCAACGGGGCTCAGCAATTTGGCCCCAAACCCGATGGCAAGCCCCTCCCAATGGGACTACTGGGTCTGAAAGTCTTCCTCGGCTATATTCCCTTGATCGGATGCACTTACTATACCATCCGTAACAAAAAGGAATTTCTGTGGCTGACCCGCACCCATGTCATACTCGCTGTGATCTGCTGTGGACTGGGTGTTGTTCAGTATTGGTTCCTCTCCTCCGGTCGCTGTCCCGGGACCAGAGGCTATGTAGGTGCAGATTTATTTAAAGCCACCCTCGAAGCTAAATGCCTGGTTGGCGGTTCTCTGGTGTTTAGTCCCGAGGTGAACATGATTCGCTTACCCGGGACCTTTGTTGCCCCCTGGCAGTGGGCTTGGTTCCTGATTGCCAACCTCTTTTTTACCTTTGCCTCAGCCTTTAACGATCCTTCCTTCCTCTGGAAGATACTCAGTTTCCTGGGAATGGCCTTAGTTTTTGTCAATTCAGTGATCTCCGGTCAACGAATTGCCTTAGCGCTTGTCCCTGTGATGACGGTTATTCTGCTGGTCGCCACGGGTCAAATCACAAATCTGAAACGATTTATTCCGATCGCCGTCGGACTCTCAATCTTGGGATTTGGGGCAATGGCACTCTTCCCGGATCTGATTACGGAACGGATCGATAGTTTTGTCGGCAGGTGGAATGCCTCTCCACCCACAGATTTTATCGCCCACCAAGCCGAATTTACCTCAAAAGGACAAGCTGGATTTTTTGGGCATGGTTTAGGCAGAGCGACCAACTCCGCTCGGATGTTCGGAGAGATTAAGCTCATCGAAACCTACTATCCTAAATTACTCTATGAAATTGGCCCCGTGGGAGTCATCGGGTTTCTGATTTTCGTGACCACTCTGAGCTATCTGGGCTTTAAAACCTATCGCTCTGTCAAAGATAAAAATCTCCGAGGCTATGGCGCATCCTATTGGGTGTTTGTCTTGTTTATTAGCTATAACACTTACTATTATCCTCTCGACGTAGACCCGGTTGCGGTCTATTACTGGGTGGTTGCCGGGTTACTGTTCAAGTTGCCTGACCTTGACCGAGAGGTTGCTCAGGAAAAACTCGAAGCAGAGGAACTCGGGTTGCTCGATGAGAAAGGCTCCTCTAAAAAGAAACAGAAAAAGAAATAAACCCGACCTCTAAACGCCCGCTTCCCTTGCCGATCGCCTTCAACTCCTCTAAACTCTAAACTTTCAACCCTTAACTCCATGTCTTTGCCCTCGATTTCTGTGATTATTCCCACATACAACCGGGAAAAGGTACTCAGAGAGACTCTCTGCGATGTCCTCCAACAAGACTACCCCGATTTTGAGGTGCTGGTGGTGGATCAAACCCCCACCCACGAACCGGAAACCGATGCCTATCTGCAATCCCTCGCCGAATCTGATCGCATTCACTGGTTGCGCTTGGATTGGGCCAGTTTACCCGGTGCGCGCAACTATGCCGTGCGCCGATCGCAGGGAACAATTATTCTCTTTCTCGATGATGATGTCCAACTTCCCCCGGGTTTTCTGCACGCTCATGCTCGCAATTATCTCGATAAACCGGAGATTGGGGCGATCGCGGGTCGGGTTTTCGATCGCATGAAACTCGCCGACTCCGGTGGCGGTTTAACCATCGAGGATTTACCCCCAGAAGCAATGGATCCGGGAATTGCCTGGTATTATATTGACCTGGTGCATACCGTCAAACCCCAGGAAGTCCTCTCCGTTCGCGGTTGTAATATGTCCTTCCGTCGCGAAATTTTCGACAAGTACGGATTACACTTTGATGAACGCTTCCGAGGCAGCGCCGTGCGGGAAGAGTCGGATTTTTGCTTGCGTTTGCGACAAACTGGATACAAAATCTGGTATGAACCGGACGCTCACTTAATTCATTTAGGAGAAGAAACCGGCGGCTGTCATGATATTAGCACTCGCTCAATTAGCTATCAAATCACCTTTTATCACAATCATTTCCTCCTGGGATTAAAAAATCTCACCCTATCTCAATGTCTGCGCTTTTTCGCTCGCTTATTCGACTGCCATGTTCTGGGTCATCCCCCCTGCAATAAAAGTGGGTCGCCGATTAAAACCCTGGTGCGGTTTTGGTTCTATACCCTGGGATTTTTCAATGCTGTTGGCACTGTTCTGCAATCGAGCTTTCAAGATGGACAAATTTACAGCCAACAAGATGAACTAGCCAATTCTCAAAAAACCTGATTTATCCATTTATTGTAAATGCTGTGAAAATTCTAGTTGCCAGCCATACTTATATTGTTGATTTAAACCGGGAAAAGTTACGAAAACTGGCCCAACTTGCTCCCGGGATTGAAGTTACCGTGGTGGTTCCTCGGCGATGGCGTCCTGGTGGCGTTCAAAATAAACTCATCGAAACCGAATTCTTAGAAGAAGGTTCGTTTCGAGTAATGCCAATTTCCAATTTTAGCCAAAACAATCAAGGACTTTTGACCTTTGGCGCGGATTTGATTTCCCTGTTGCGGCAGTGGCGGCCCGATATTATCCAAGTGGAACAGGGTGCGAAGGCGATCGCCTACACGGAATTTATCACTCTAAACCGATTACTCGGATTAAAAGCTAAGAATCTATTCTTTACTTGGTGGAATCTCCCCTACCAATTAAAATTCCCGGTTTCTCTCTTAGAATCCTATAATTTACGACATACCGATGGCATTATTGTGGGAAATCAAGATGGGGCTGAAATTTTGCGCGATCGCGGCTATTCCGGTCCCCTCAAAATCATGCCTCAACTCGGCGTTGATGAAACCCTCTTTCGTCCCCATCCTCAACCGGAACTCCGCACCCAACTCGCTATTTACCCCGATGAATTTGTCGTCGGGTTTGTCGGGCGGTTTGTGGAAGAAAAAGGATTGCTCACCTTACTCCAGTCTTTATCGCAGTTAGCCGATAAACCTTGGAAATTGTTGCTATTAGGTCGCGGTCCTTTAAAAGAAATGCTGTTGCAAAAAGCCACGGAGTTTAATTTGCAAAATCGGCTAATTTGGATTGAAAGTGTTCCCCATGATGAGGTCCAGCGCTATATTAACTTAATGGATGTTTTGGTTCTCCCTTCGGAAACCACCGATAAGTTTAAAACCCTAACTTCCGCAGGATGGAAAGAACAATTTGGTCATGTTTTAATTGAAGCAATGGCTTGTCAAATTCCTGTGATTGGGTCGGATTCCGGGGAAATTCCTAACGTCATTCAAGATGGGGGATTAGTCTTTCCCGAAGGGAATGCGGAAGCGTTGCAGGATTGCCTCTCTAAACTGATGGAAAACCCTGGATTTGCAGAGGACTTGGCTCATCGCGGTTATCAAAGGGCAATGGAACATTATACCAATCAGGCGCTTGCTCAACAACAGTTTGAATTTTATCAGACCATTTTGGAGCAGTAAGGGTTAGGAGGCAGAGCCTGGTTTTGAGCATTCCTAGGCTTTGCCTAGGAATGAGGATGTAGGAAGGGATAAATATTCTTATAATTATAGCCTTTTCCAGTGTTATGATTTGCCTTATTTTGGAGTGGGATCATCTGGCTTGCTATTCCCCTCAAAGTTCTCCCTAAAACCGTTAAATTCTTATTTTAATCTATGAAAATTTTACAAATTATTCCATCTATTTCCCTGGTTTATGGAGGGCCGAGTCAAATGGTGTTGGGGTTGTCGGCAGCCCTGGCACGACAAGGTGCAGAAGTGACAATATTAACGACTAATTCTAATGGAGATGTGGGACAAGCGCCTCTGGATGTTCCCCTGGACTGCCCTGTAGAACAGGATGGTTATCAAATCCGCTATTTTCCTTGTTCTCCCTTTCGTCGTTATAAATTTTCTCTGGATTTATTACGGTGGTTATCTATCAATGGGAGCGAGTATGATATTGCGCACTTACACGCCCTATTTTCTCCGGTAATTTCCGGGGCGGCAACGGTGGCGAGACTGCGGAAAATTCCTTATATTTTGCGTCCGTTAGGAACGCTAGATCCGGCAGATTTGCGCAAGAAAAACGCGATGAAGCAGGTTTATACGGCATTGTGGGAACGAGGGAATTTAGCAGGGGCGGCAGCGATTCATTTTACGAGTGCAGAAGAGGCGAAGATTTCGGAACGGTTTGGGGTGAGAACCCGGGATTTAATCATTCCTTTGGGGGTGAGTTTACCTGGGATGGATGGAGAGTTGACCCCGGAGGAACGGCAGCAACGAGTGAAAAAGATTCGGGAGGAATTGGGAATAACAGGTAATCGCCCCCTCGTTTTGTTTCTGTCGCGAATTGAACCGAAAAAGGGATTAAATTTGTTGTTACCGGCATTAGAAAAGTTACTTGCCCAAGGGTTAGAGTTTCATTTTGTATTAGCGGGAAGCAATCCTCAAGATCCAGAGTATGAGGAAAAAATTAGAGCCCAAATTGCTGCTTCTTCTTTGGCGAATTGTACGACTTTGCCTGGGTTTGTGCGGGGAGAGTTTAAAGTATCGTTGCTGCAGTCAGCGGATATTTTTGTGCTGCCGTCTTATTATGAAAACTTTGGGATTGCGGTGGCGGAAGCAATGGCAGCAGGAACGGCAGTTTGTATTTCTCGGGGGGTTTATATCTGGGAAGATGTGCTGGAAGCGGGTGCAGGTTGGGTGGGGAACGGGACTGTCGAGGAAATTGCACAGTTGCTCTCGGAGGCAGTCGCCAATCCTGATGAGTGTCAGCAACGGGGAAAGAAGGGTCAGGCGTATGCGGCGACTCATTACGATTGGGATGCGATCGCCCAGCAAACTCTAGTGGCATACAGAGAGATACTCGCCCAGGGATAAGGCGATCGCCCTATATCGGGGATAAATACCCTCAAGGGCGGGAACTTCAGAACGATTGCATTTATTCGCTACACTTGAGAATAAACAGATTGATCTACAGTCGCGGGTTCGGGGAATGATTCATGTGGACTAACACTGATTACAGACAAGTTTTAGGGGTGGCAATCTTGCTGAGTTTGGGGGTTACCCCCAAGGTACAAGCGATCGCACCATCCATGAAAGAGAATTTTGAGTTTTCTCAAATCCCAGGGATAGTTTGGGTGGCGCAGGGAATGGAGGAATTCCCGGAAGCGGAACGGTATTATACTGAAGGCGCAAGACTTCAGGATGAGGGTAATTTAGAGGGGGCAGTCGCTTCTTATCAGCAAGCAATTCGCCTTAATCCTAATTTTACGGAAGCGCAAATCAATCTGGGAGTTGCCTTAGTGAATTTGGGGCGAATTCCCGAGGCGATCGCCGCCTACCGAAATGCCATTGCTACAAATTCCCAATTACCTGCTGCTCATTATAATTTAGCCAATGCCTTGGCGCAACAACAGGAGTTCGATGAGGCGATCGCCGCCTATCGAGAAGCCATTCGTCTTCAGCCTAACTATGATAAAGCTTATTATAATATGGGCAATATTTTAGTGAATCGCGGCCAAATACCAGATGCCATATCTGCATATCAGAAAGCCATTGAAATTAATCCCAATTTTGCAGAAGCGCATGGCAATTTAGGAATAGTTTTATCAGAACAAGGCGCTCAGACTGAAGCAACTCAAGCTTTACAAACCGCCCGCGATTTATTCCAGAGACAGGGCAATTTTTCGGCAGTCAGTCGCATTGATAGCTTCTTACAACAACTGGATAATCGTTCTAATTAATTTCATATTGGGGGATTTCCAGCTAAGAGGTTAAAAAACCCGGTTTCTTTGTCCTAGCTAGGGTTGGAGAAACCGGGTTCCTTTTTTCAATCTGGTTAAGTAGCAAAAATTTTTGCAGAAACCCGGTTTTTTGAGTAGCTTTGTATCTAATACCGGATTCGCGGATCGATATAAGCATTCAGCAAATCAATTCCAATACTGGCAATCACCACAATCCCGGCAAAAAAGACGACAATTCCCTGAACAGTGGGATAATCCCGTAAGGAAATCGCCTCATAGAGTCGATTTGCTAATCCGGGCCAAGAAAAGGTCACTTCAGTTAAAATTGCTCCTCCTAAAAGTGCCGCTAAGGTTAATCCCATCACCGTAATCACTGGAATCATGGCATTTTTTAAGGCATGAGCGATCGCAATTCGGGCTTCCGGTATCCCTCTGGCTCTGGCTGCTTCAACATAATCCGCCTGTAATGTTTGCTTCAAATTCACCCGGACAATCCGCTCGAAAATCCCACTAATTAGAATTCCCAGGGTCAAAGATGGCAGTGCTAAATAGTGCAAGGTGGTGAAAAAATTGCCCAGATTTCCACTTAACAAACTATCAATCAGGTATAATCCTGTTGGTCCCGAGGGTGGGGTTTGGGTACTGGGAAAACGTGCCCCCACGGGAAACCACCCCAGTTGCACGCTAAAAATTAACTGCATAATCATCCCCACCCAAAATGCTGGGAGGGAATAGGTGATGATGCCAAACATCCGTCCCCCGACATCCCATCCGGTATTGGGATTAGAGGCTGAAAGTACCCCCACTCCAATGCCGACAATTAAGGCAACGATCATACTCACCACGGCAATTTCTAAGGTAGCGGGGAAATATTGACCGACGATTTCCCACACGGTTTGTCCTCGGGTGGTGAGGGATGTGCCTAAGTCTAGCCTCAGCAAATCTCCCATGTAGCGGATATATTGTAACCACAAAGGAGCGCCTAAGCCCAGTTGTTCTCGCAACCGAATTTTTTCAATTTCCGGTGCTTTTGGGCCTAAAATCGCATCAATGGGGTCGCCGGGAGTGGCACGCAACAGCAAAAACACCAAGGTGGCGATCGTCCATAGCATCAAGGGTGCTAGTAGCAACCGCAGGAGAATATAGGATTGAAGCGCTTTTGAACGGGACATGGGTGATATGTGAGATGCTAAGGTTGAGTAGGGAGTGGAGGGATGAGAAGTTGAGGGAAACTCCGGCATCCCTGCATCCCATGATGGACTTTATTTTTTCAAGGTCCAAAATGGCACGGCTTGAGTTGATTCCAGCGCTGCGCCTTGGATTCCCTGACGAGCAAAGAGATATTCTTTCCCTTGCCACAGGGGAATAAATGGCACATCTTCGGAAAGAATCTGTTGGATCTCGGCAAAAATTTGGCGGCGAGTTTCGGGGTTTTGTTCTTGACGTTCACGAGCAATTAATTGATTGACGCGATCGCTATAGTAAAAAGAACCCCACAATTTGGTTTCTCCTTCTTCACATCCGGTTTCAACAGACCCTTTCGCACAAGAAAGAAAAGGGTTAATGTAGTTATCCGGGTCGAAAAAGTCCGGGGTCCAATCTAGGATAAACATAGAATAAACCCCTTTATCCAAATTATTGTAAGCGGTAGCGGCTTCAACACTTTGCAATTGAAGTTGAAGCGCTCCCCCTAATTCCTGTTCCGCTACGGCTTTGATGGTGGTGGCGGCATCGGCATTGGTTCGGAGATTGGACCGATACCAAAGCTGAAGCTGGAGGGGATTCTGGGGGGTGTAACCGGCTTGCGCCAGGAGTTGTTTAGCTTGGGCAAAATTGCCATCCCCATACTTCTCTTTAAAGACGGGCTGATAATACCGTTCTAAGGTGGTCGGAATTAAGCTGTAAAGCGGTTCCATTTGTCCCTGGAAAATCCGCTGTTGTAAGAGGGGACGGTCGATGATGGAGGCGATCGCCTTTCGCACCTCTGGTTTTTTTAATGCCTCATCTTTCATGTTCAGGCTTAAGACATAAACCCCATTACTGCGATTAGAAATCACTTGCCACCCTTCGGACTTGGCTTGCTTTTCTAAACTGGTAATTTGATCCAGGTCTAATGTCCCGTAGGTGAGGTCAACTGCCCCGCGACGGAAGGAGTTATAAACATTAGCCGGACTGGAAAACTGCTGAATATCAATGCCGGTATTGACGGGCTTTTCTCCCCAGTAATCCTCGAATACATCTAATTTGATGGAATCGGTTCCATAGCTCACTAATTTATAAGGCCCCGTGCCTACAAATGTATCAGGTTTAAATTGACCTGCCCCAATTTGATAGGCTGTGGGAGAAACTGCCACCAAACCGGAAAAGGTTAACAAATCGGTAAAGGCAGCAAAAGGCTGTTTTAACTTGATGGTTAATTCAGACTCACCACTAGCTTGTACCGATTCAACGATATTGGATAATAAGGATGAAGGCGCACCTCCATTTTCCATGAATCGTTGCAGGGAAAATTTCATGGTTTCGGCATTGAAGGGAGTGCCGTCATGATAAACCACTCCAGAACGCAGAGGAATGGTGTAGGTGACTCCATCGGGGCTGATTCGAGGGAGGGCAGTGGCGAGTTGAGGTTTGAGGGTGGTGGTCCCGCTTTCGTAGGTGTAGAGGCGATCGCCTAGGTTGTACAGCAACATTCCTGCGGCATTTTCATAAGCATCGGCAGGGTCGATGGTTCTAATTTTGGCGGTGGTTCCAATGGAGATCCGATTCGGGTCATTACTCTGATTCATCCCCGGGCGATCGCCACAGCTAATCGCCAGAAGACAGCACATCGAAAACAATCCCACAAATTTAGCGAATTTGCGCCAGTGGCGATCAAAGATCGCCCCACGGATGGATCCGGTAATACCGCGATAGTTTACTCCAGTTCTGTGATTCGACTTCAATTTTTCTTTTCCTACCATTGAGCAGCGTAAATTGGAAAGTTTCTAAAGTGACAAAAGCGATCGCCCATTTGTTTATTTGCTTTCGGTCAGATTTAGGGGTTCACCGGACAAGTTTCGGGTTGCCAACCCCCTCTCCTTTGTGTTTTCACCTCTGAATCGACTTGAAGTTTAGCATGGATTCTACAATAAACTGGCATGACAATTTCTGGCCCCCGACTACCACCCCCATTGCAAAATCCAGGCAGGCGCCTAAAGGAAATATTAGGGTTTCCCCGGGAGATTGCGGACCCATCGATTAGGAATGGTTCCCCAGCAGCCAATAGGTCAGCATTTCTCCTTTGCCTTTTACAGAAATCAGTCCCCGTTGTTCAAATTCAAATCTGTCTTTTAACCGTTCATAAACCGCCTCAGTGACTTGAATTTTCCCCGGTAATCCGCTAGATTCCATTCTGGAAGCCGTATTAACCGTATCCCCCCATAAGTCATAGATGAATTTGCTCATGCCAATCACTCCCGCAATGGCCGGACCAATATGAATCCCAATTCTCAGTTCAAAAGTTTGTCCCGTATGCTGATTTAACTGAGCTAACTCCCCTTGCATATCCAGGGCCATTTGAGCCACTTCAAAGATAGCATCAGCACAGGGAACAGGTAATCCCCCGACAACCATATAGGCATCTCCAATGGTTTTAATTTTTTCTAAGTTATGGTGTTTTGCTAACTTGTCAAACCGCGAAAAAATTTTATTTAATAATTCTAATAATTTTTTGGGCGGCCTATTGGCTGCAAATTCCGTGAATCCGACTAAATCCGCAAAAATTACACTCACTTCTTCAAAGTGATCCGCAATGGGATTTTCTCCCTTTTGCAGCCGAGTTGCAATTGGCTGGGGTAAAATATTCAACAGCAGCGCTTCGGTTTGATTTTGTTGAAATTTGAGCGCTTCCTGGGCTAACTTGCGCTCAGTAATATCGGAAACAATGCCTTCATAGTAAAGAATCTTGCCACTGGAGTCTCTCACCGCACGGGCCGTTTCAGAAATCCAAATGATGCTTTTATCTTTGCAATAGACCATTGATTCAAATCCAGACACCGAATTTTGGGCAGCGATCGCCTCTATAAATTCTTGACGGCGGTTTGGATTAACATAGAGTTGAGTATTGATATTTTTAACACTCTGTTGTAATTCTTCGGGGGAAGCATAACCATATATCTTCGCTAGTGCCGGATTGACACTCAAATACTGTCCATCTACCGTGGATTGAAAAATACCCGCTATGGCATTTTCTACGATACTGTGATATCGTTCTTCGGCTATTATTAAGGCTTCTTCGGCTTGCTTGCGATCGCTAATATCTCGGGCCACGACAATCACCGTATCTTCCCGCACTGGCGACACCGCCGCAGAAAACCACATCTCTTGACCGCGATCCAGGAGACAGTAATCGAAATGCAGCGTCTCTCTTGTCTCTAACACTTTGCCAATAACATTCAACCAAATTTCCGAGGTGTCTGGGTCAAATAAATGTTCAATTGTTTGGCCGATAATATCCGAATCTGGCTGATATAAACGCATCCAATTACTAGGTAAAATATCCAAATTTTCAATATTACCCTCAGAGATGCTAATTAATGCGACAATATCAGTCATTGCCTCAAAAACTGCCCGCATTTTCTCCTCAGCAGACCGGAGTTTTTCCTCTAATAATTTTCGTTCATTAATTTCCGCTTGGAGTTGCAGATTTTGATGACCCAGGAGTTCAGTCTTTTCTTCAAGTTGCTTTTGCAGCGCCCGTTGAGCAAGATGGGTTTCTAGCCTTGCTAGAATTTCTTCCACTTGGAAGGGTTTACTGATGTAGTCAATTCCACCGGATTTAAAGGCTTTGGCTTTATCAAATCCTTCCGTGAGCGCACTTAAAAATATAATAGGAATATCCTGGGTGTGAGGATTTTCTTTTAATTTTTTGCAAACTTCATAACCATCCATTTCTGGCATCATGATGTCTAGCAAAATCAAGTCGGGTTTTCTGATTTCTACAAATTTTAAGGCTAATCCTCCATTAGTCACGCCTCTAACATTATAATTATTTTTTCTTAATAAACTTATTAATAATCTTAAATTGGTCGGTACATCATCTACGATTAATAGGTCGGCTCTATATTCCGGCTCTTCTTGAAAATTTATGTGATTAATTGCTGATGCACCTTGTTCGCCCATAGTATCTAAAAGAATAAGATATTTTCCCAATCATTCAATCAGCTTTTCAGACTTCTACACTCTTTAAAAACTTACCCTTACTTTCTGGAGTCAAACCCCTTCAACAATTACCCTTAAGCTCTCGAACCTAGCCGGTTTAACCCTATCTGCCCCAAGGTCCCCCAGTGGGTGGGAGCAAACCCGCAGCGAGTCTCTGAGGATAAAAGCGCTCAGGGGAATTTTACACCAGCCAGACTGACGCATCCCCTTGCTCCTAAGGGCAGTCCATGAAAGACACCTATCCTATGGGGTTGACATCCCTGTGAAGCTCATAAGTTCTGTCCTGGTTTCCAGAGGATATCTGCATATCACTGTACTATAGAGCGGTTTAATGATTTGTACAATTTTAAATCCTTCATAAAACCATTTCTCCACCCCTTTGAAGTATCACGGATTACCTATTCGCTATCTGCGATTTTAGGATAACCCGGGGTATGGCACTGAGTTTCACTAGACCTTTTACAAAATTCCGGCGCGATCGCCCTTTCCCTCGGTGAGAACCCGGGACAGTACCCCTTTTTTAGGGGGAACCAACCGGAATAAATAAACCTCTTGCTTTCATTCCGGATTGCTCCCCCTTTCTCCCCTTATTAACGCCAATCGGCTTAAGAGATCTATTATGCAAGAGGTCTAATGCTTAATTCCTGGAGGCTTTTTAGAAATTGGCTGGCTTATTGCCTTATCTAATCTGTCTATGAACTTCTCCTCTCCAGATATTATAAGCTGCATTTATTGGGCCACCTCAATTCAATCACCCGATATTTGAAGCCCGAGGTTAAATGATTGTAGCTAGGGGGACTCATCTTAGGAATAATACCATTGAACCGGACAACGGGTAGCCGAAAGATTAAGGCGATCGCCTCGGGATCGCTCGGATTATGTAACCTGGGGGTAGCCCGGACGAGATAGCTTTGAAGTTGCTAATCTCCAGTCTCGACTAGCCAGGTGCGCTAAATTCCTCTAGTCACCTGTCCGAGGAGAAAAGCAGCGATCGCGCTGCTAAATTTACTACTCCATCTATATCTTAAGGCTGATGTATGTAGGCACAATCCCTTGATAACCTTAACTCAGATAAGGGAGGCCGAGAGGGTGCAAGACCTGTAACCCCCGAAATCCCACCCAATGGAAATTTTAGACCAGGAGAACCATAATATGCCGTCTATCAGCTTAAAATTACCGACTTTGCGTCCCCTACGCTTTTTACTGGCCGTCTGTGTGTCTGCCCTACTCTTTTTCACGAGTGCCTTCCCTGCTTATGCAACAACTAGCAGCCCGACGAAAGGTGAAGATCAGATGCTAAAGATCGAGAAGGACTCCCTAGAAGCGATCGGAGATGATCCTTATACTATGAAAGATCAGGTTGATAGCACCAACCCCGGATTGAATATTATTCAAGGGGCTGATGATAAAGATAAAATGATCACCCCAGAAGATGCCAAGGCTGACGGTGCAACCTCGTTTATCGAGCAGGTTAAGAACTCAGTTGAAAACATCACGGGTAAAGATTAATCTCTAAGCCGGATTGGGGTATAAAATATTCCGAAAAATCCCAACTTAGAACAAGGTAAATTAGGGTGCGTTAGTCCCTCCAGAGAAAGGCTTTTACTCCTTTCCCTGGAGGGACTAACGCATTTTTCCTGAAGTTTAAAGTCGGTTGAGGCGACTCCAAAAAATAAAATCTTCCATGATACGGAATCCGGTACTCATACCCAATCGGGGTATCGCCAGTCTGTTTTCTCTAAGGGTTCGGCATTAACTACAACTGCCAAAGTCGCAGTCGCAACTGGAACAATCCAGGGCGCTATTTTCAAGGGGAGTACAGTCGCTGCAAGTAATGCCACCACAACAATCAAACAGGGTTAGGCACTCTAGGCTGTCCGTACAGGCATCGCAACCGACTCCTGGGGTGAATTCGTTACAGGCACCATCTCTGACCCGGTTGGGACTGGAACGGTGGGGCTTTTTTTGAGGTGGAGTAGTGGGACAAACTTGGGACCGGAGAATGTGATGCGCTTCTTTGCAGGCAGCAAATCGGTGTTGAGATAAAGCGATCGCCCCGGATAAGCCCCTTTGAGCCACGGCGGTTTTGATGTATTGAGAACAGGAGTCCCCACCGTAGAGAATCCGATGAGCGCAGGAAAAGCCTTTATGGGGAGAGAGGTGTTTTTGATAGCCGCTAATCGATGAGATCGCGATCGCCCTCAACAGTCGTGAATCCATTAACAGCCGCGCATCCAGTCCATTCGAGTTCATGTTGCCCCAGGGAAGATGGCCCTTATTTTTAGTCCCAGTTTATTCTTTTACCCCGACTAAATTCCAGCATCCGCCAAACAGGGCCAATTGTGTCGAAATATTAAGCTCTGTTTCATTTTCGTCACATATAGGGGGGTAACCTGACCACAAGGGGATAGTCCGTGATACGATTGCTTTCCGTAACCGTGACAGATAGGGAGAACTTCTTTGGCACTACGGGTTGCTGTTGTTGGATCGGGACCGGCTGGTTCCTCTGCTGCCGAAACGCTTGCAAAAGCAGGGATTGAGACCTACCTGTTTGAGCGCAAGCTGGATAATGCGAAGCCTTGTGGCGGGGCCATACCCCTTTGTATGGTGAGCGAGTTTGATCTCCCCGATCACATCATTGATCGTCGGGTGAGAAAAATGAAAATGATCTCCCCGTCCAATATCGAAGTCGATATCAATTTAGAAAAACAAGAAGAATATATTGGGATGTGTCGCCGGGAAGTCCTCGATGGATTCCTGCGCGATCGCGCTGAAAAACTAGGCGCAAACCTGATTAATGGCACCGTTCACAAACTGGATATTCCCACAAACAATAGGGATCCCTATATCCTCCACTATGCCGACCATTCAGACGGCAGCGTCGCCGGGACCCAAAAAACCCTAAAAGTGGATATGGTCATTGGGGCTGACGGAGCGAACTCTCGCGTCGCCAAAGCCATTGATGCTGGGGACTATAACTACGCGATCGCCTTCCAAGAGCGGATTCGCCTCCCCGAAGACAAAATGGCCTATTACAATGACCTGGCAGAAATGTATGTGGGAACTGACGTTTCCCCAGACTTCTATGCCTGGGTTTTCCCCAAATATGACCATGTGGCCGTGGGAACTGGCACCATGAAAGTCAACCAAGCTTTAATCAAAAAGCTGCAAGCAGGCATTCGGACCCGGGCCGCCAAACGGCTAGAAGGGGGCGAAATCATCAAAGTGGAAGCGCATCCGATTCCGGAACATCCCCGTCCGCGTCGAGTGGTGGGTCGCGTCGCCCTCGTCGGAGATGCCGCAGGTACCGTCACCAAATCATCTGGGGAAGGGATTTATTTTGCAGCCAAATCCGCTCGGATGTGCGCCGAAACCATCGTCGAATTTTCCGAAGGCGGGACCCGCGTTCCGACAGAAGAGGAACTGAAAATTTATCTGAAGCGCTGGGATAAGAAATACGGCATCACCTATGCGGTACTGGACATCCTACAACGGGTGTTTTATCGCACCGATGCCACTCGGGAAGCCTTTGTGGAAATGTGTGCCGATATGGATGTTCAGCGCATGACGTTTGACAGCTATCTGTATAAAACCGTCGTTCCCGCCAATCCTTTCGTGCAGATGAAGATTACCGCGAAAACAATTGGCAGTTTGCTCCGGGGTAACGCCTTGGCGCCCTAGAACCGCCCAGAACAGGATCCAGCTAGAGCCGATGAATCGGGAAAGTTGGATTCTGTTTGGAGTCGTCCGGAAGCTGATCCCTGGGATCAGTCTTGCGGAAAATTGTTAGAAATAGCGCTCTCCCACGACATTAAGCAGTTAGGGGGAGCGTTTTTCTATGGAATCGTGAAACGACCCTGAACACAGAGGAGTCTCACCCCACAGGGTAGAACTTCAGGGAGTTCAAAAAGGCGAAACTCCCCATCCGGTTCTTCCTTTTTTGTGGGGTGAGACTATACTGCCTGTGGGTTTTCATTAGCCGGTGCCGTGCTAGGCAACTCTAAGCAATAACCTGCACCATAGACCGTTTTAATGTAGCGAGGATGTCGAGGATCGGGTTCGAGTTTCGTCCTCAGATGTCTAACATGAACCCGGATCGTTTCGATATCATCATCGGGGTCATATCCCCAAACTTCTTTGAGAATTTCACTGGGAGAGACGGTTTGGCCGTGACGTTGCAACAAGCAGTGCAACAGTTCAAATTCCAGGTGAGTCAGCTTGACCGTGCGATCGAACCAAATGGCTTCAAACCGTTCAGGGACGAGGGTCAGGGGTCCATAGTTGAGAATCTCCGCGTGTTTGGCAGCCTGGGGAATGCGATCGGTGCGTCGCAACAAGGCTCTAACCCGTGCAAGCATTTCTTCAACTTCAAAGGGTTTAGTCAGGTAATCATCAGCACCCGCATTGAAACCTTCGACCTTATCATGGGTTTGACCTAAAGCTGTCAGCATCAGGACGGGTATATCGGCTGTACGCTCATCACGCCGAAGCCGTTGACATACTGTGAATCCATCCACCCGAGGCAGCATCAGATCGAGCATGATTAAATCGGGGATCAGTTGCAGCGCAAGCGCTTGACCTTTGATGCCATCTTCGGCTTGACTGACTTCATAGCCAGCCATCTCCAGATTGACGGCGACTAATTCTGAGATTGCAGGGTCATCGTCAATGACGAGTATCCGGGGCATGGTTCAAAATTTTGAAAGACTGGGTTGATTACGGTTCATAAAGAACCATGTAGAGAATCGTAAAGATTCCTCTACAAATTATAAGCAAGGATTCTAAAATCTTTCCAAAGAATTATTCCCGGATTTGAACGGCTTAGATCCGGGGGAGGGTCCGCGATCGGATCGGCTCGATAATTTGTCATTGAATGGATATTTTTTAAGGAAATAAACCCGTTCTCCAGGGTTCTCCCCCTGGAATAAAGGCACATTTCCCCGCGAACCTCCCGGCGATCGCCCTAGGGCGACAATCCGGACGCTACTCCGGGCGAGGGGCGTGCAAATCCCCTGGAGTATTAAAATTTCTTAACATCCGGAATTCCGCAGTGCCTACCTCCAAAGGAGTAGTCCCAATCTGGGGTAACCACCGTTGAAACGATCGCCCCCCTTGGTCCAGAAACTGCTGTAACGGTTCTAAAGCCGATCGCCGATAAAATCCACACATCGGATGCCAAAGCGTTCCCTGCTGGGGAACCAGGGCCAGACTCTCCGGGGGTAGATGGGGCAGTTGAGAGGCCCACTGCTGGACGATCGCTGGATCTAATAACGGTAAATCACAGGCTAACAACAACACCCACTCCGCCTCAATCTGACTCAACCCTTCCCAAACCGCCCCTAAAGGACCCCGTTGGTGCTCCGTCTCTGGCAGCGCCTGTACTGTCCTTCCCGAGAGATGTTCCGGGTTTAGCATGGACTCATAGCGTTCCGGCCAAGGGGTGATGTAATAAACCAAGGGCGCACAGTGACAGGCCACCTCACAGACCCGCTGGAGTAGGGGCTTTCCGTCCCAGAGAATTTGGGCTTTATCTTCCCCCATGCGAGAACTTTGGCCTCCAGCGAGGAGAAGGGCCGCGAGTTGGGGATTGGTGGGAATGGATTCGCTCATTGTTTGCTAGGGCATGGGGACAGGGATTATAGGGAATCCGATAAAAACCCGCACCCTCAAGGGTGGGTCTATACGGACGAAGCCTGCCTTTGCAGGCTGAAGAGGAAAACAGGTCTTTTAAAAACCCGCACCCTCAAGGGTGTAGGGCTGTTTGATTCTCCCAGCCCAATTAATTTTTGCATTGTTCAATCGCTTTATCTGGCGGAGTATACAGGCATATTCCCCTCCTGTGGAGGGGTGTCCCGAAGGGACGGGGTGGTGTCTTGATTGGGAAGAAACATATACTTTTGAGTAAAGAAGCATAGCTCAATATTTGATTACTAGCTAGAATTTACCACCCCGCCCCTGCGGGGCATCCCTCCTGTAGGAGGGGAATTTTGGGGCATATTCCCCTCCTGTGGAGGGGTGTCCCGAAGGGACGGGGTGGAATTCCCCTCCCTTGGAGGGGTGCCCCAAAGGGGCGGGGTGGTCCTTAGGTTCAACTTAGGAAATCAGGCCGAAAACCCTTGCTCCGTAAAGCTTACGGGGTAAGGAAAATTTGACAATGAAACAGCCCCACCCTGAAGGGTGCGGGTTTTTTGGATTTTATTTTTTGGAGTTCCCTAATGCACAACCGATCGCGAACTCACGGCTTGAGTAATTTCCTGGAGTTTAGCAGCAACTCGACCACTCTTAAACCCTTCCCGCGCTTGAGTAATGCCGCTGATCAGATCTTTAGCAATACCACAATGCCAGAGGTAAAACCCCCCACTCCAGACGGCAGACTCCATCAGTTCGCTGGGTTCACCCCGCAGGACTCCTTGCATTTGGGCGGGGAATGCGTCGGATTGGAAGGGGACATTTTCTGGGGTAAATCCATAGTCCCGAGGATGCAGAAGCAGACGCTGGAATGGATCGGATTGGGGAGACTCAGACTCGGAGGCGGCAGGTGGGGGGGAAGTCTCGGAGGGATTGCTATATCCGATGATGGCGGTGCGTTCCCGAGGTAAATCACAACTGCCTTCTAATCCTTTGACTGTGGTCAAGCGGGAGTCACCGCGTAATCCTAAAGCATCGCGAAACATCAGTTCGGTGGGGGGATGGACGAACCCGGCGACGAGGTGGCGATCGCCCTGATAGGGAGCCCAAATCAGTTCTAAGGTGGCGACTGGGGGTCGTTTCCCCAGTTGTTCTCGGTAGGGAACCAGACTCTGCGCTTCGGGAAACTGTTTGGGAAGATAGACAAATCCCACTCCCGTTGCTTGCAAGACGGACTGGAGTTGTTTGAGGTCGCTCTTTCGCCAGTTCACCCCCAAGGCATCCCAAATTTCCACACAAGGAATGCCATACTTGGTGGGCATTTTATCCCCGCCGTGGAGGAGTACAGGTTGACCGTAACTGGCGAGGAGAATGGCACTCAGGACAGTGACAGGTGCGGTGCGCGATCGCCCATCGTAGGGACATCCCCAAACCATCACCGGGGAGGACGCGGCGATCGGCCCCAGTTTCGGCCCGATTTCCTCGTAGGCATCCAGCATCCCCGCTAATTCTTCCCCCGTCGGACGCTTGATGCGGTGAGCGATTAAAAATGCGCCGATTTGTGCCTGGGTTGCTTCCCCCACTAGCATCATCCGCATTGCATCCGCTGCTTCTGTGCGGGACAGGTTTTGGCTGGTGTGGGGACCACTGCCGACTTTCTTGACAAATTCTGTGAACGCTGTACTCATGAGTGAGAGGGTGAGTGAATAAAGGGGGAATAAACGGGAAAAAACCGGGGAATCTTGGGCGGGGGTGAGGAATCTGTGCAAATGAACATCACAGAAATTGAGTAGAAATTCCAGTTTTTAACCGGGTGCAACCTTGCTCGGCAAAAAGTCATGAACCAGTTGCCAAAAGTGTTGGATGGGGGGAATTTGGAGGCGATCGCTCGTGGTGACGATCACCACTTGCCGATTCCAACAAGAATCCCCCGCCAATGTAGGATAAATTCCGTTCAATGGGGAGGGGGTGGAAGGGCAATCTATTTGATCTACCGGGGGTAGAGAGCGAATGGCAACTTTGGGGTCACAACGGGCTTCGACTAAGGCCGATTCGGGCAACAGTGCCACCATCTCACCCTCCTGAACGACCCCACGAAAGGCATCGGGAGTATTTAACTCTAACACCGCCCGCAAGGTCAGGTTGTATTTAGCAAAGATATCTTGAACTAACCGCTGCATTCCATACCCATCTTTAAAAACAACTTGAGGATAGCGCGCTAATTCTTGCCAGGGTACGGGGTCATATTGAGCGAGGGGATGAGTGGCTGCCATTAACACTTGAATGGACTCATTGTAGAGAATGTCAACGACCATTTCTGCATTAGAGGTTAATAGGCGGTTATTCATGACGATCGCCAGATCGACGAGGCCATCTTTGAGGACTTTTAAGGCGCGATCGCTTCCTAATGCCGTTACCCGTAACTGAACTTCCGGATACTGCCGACAAAATTTTCGTAAAATAGGAGGTAAATAATAGGCACAAACCGAGTGAATTGCAGCGACACAGAGTTCGGGCTGTTTCCCTTCTAATAAATTGCTCAGTTCCTCTTGTGCGGTGTGCCATTCCTGACAAATTTTACGGGCATGGGGGAAAAATCGCTCTCCGGGCAAAGTTAATTTTGCCTGAGCACTGCGATGAAATAACGGTAAGCCCAGTTCTGCTTCCAGAGACTGTATTTGACGGCTAATTGTAGATTGGGTGACCCCGCATCGACGGGCCGCTTGTTGGAAACTACCCGTATCAGCAATTGCCATAAAAGCTTGTAACTGCTCTAGGCGCATATATGGAGAGATAAATAAGATTTTTCCGCATTTTTTATCTTACCTGAAAACCTCCCAATTTTTGGTACAAATTGATACCGGATTTTCAGGGATTTTCTCTATCCTTGGGTTCATCTGGGGATGAATTGCATCGGAGTTGGGGACAACCCCAGGGCGATCGCAGCAACCCGTGAAATCTACTCCGGTTGAGACCCCTCTCTAATCTCCTCCTCTGGGCTAAGGAGAGGGGACCGGATGCAGAAGGATTGGGTTTTTATGGGTCAAAACCTCTCTTACCCCATCTAGTGCTGATGGTCAATGTTAAATCTGTCGGTCCCCGGGGGCTTGATTCTGAGAGATTTTTCTGTTCAGAATGCCCATAATTCACAACGTAAAGGTGATTGGGAATTTCCGGCTGAAAATTATCCCTATTTTCATGATTTTGCCAGGTATTTGTTCACTTTATTAAACCCGAAATAAAGGAAATATTAGGCGTTGTTTGATACTTCCAAACCCCTTACCCATGAAAAAAGTTTTCTTGAAAACCCCGGCCTTTTCAGTTGCTTCAAATCAATTAAATGGGGTCCATTTTGGACAATTTATGGAGCAAAAGACCTGGAGTTTCTAAATGGGATAAACCCCTGGAGCAGCCTAATTCAAAATATCCATATCTTTCATGTTAACTGCATCTTAATCTCTGAACAAATCTTATCCTCAAGGGGTGGGTTTTGTAGCGATCGCTGCCAAAAAACAGGGTTTTGGGTGTAACTACCCTACATCTTATGCAAAACCTAAATGAATAAATCCCTGGAGAGGGGAAAAGGTTTAGGAGTGTTTTCCCGGGAATCCCTTGCCCCCAGGGTTCCAGCCAGGATAGCTGATGGACAAACCCAGGACGATCGCCCCTTGTCAAAATTCCCTAACTTTTTACCCATTCTTCCAAGGCGATCGCCACACCTTGTTTGAGAGAGGGACTGGCAGTGGGTTGACAGGAGAGCTCTAGCAGTTGCCGATAGGCTTCGTCGGGCGCAATCTGTTTCAGGGCGGCGATCGCATGAAACCGGACTCCAGCCTCGGAGGTAGCTAACAGTTGAATCAGGGGTTCTATGCTAGTTTTTTGCCCCAAATAACCCAACGCCGAGGCGATCGCTTGTTCCCTACGCATCCAGTCTCTCCCCGCAGCTTTTGCCTTGGAGTTTAACAGTTTAGTCAGCATCTGCGCCGCTTTTGGCTTCAACTGGGGCACTTCGACCCTTCCCAGTAAAGAGACAATTTCTGCTACCACCTCGGGACTAGAACTATGCTTTTGTCGGCTAACTAATGCTTTTTCTAAATACTCCAAAGCTTCCGGAGTTCCCATCCAAGCTAAGGCACGAACCGTATTAATTTGTAAAGGGATTGGGGTAGCTGGGGAGTGGAGAATTTCATCTAAACAGGCTGCTGCTTTTGGCGTTGCCACTCGTCCCAGGGAAATCGCCGCCTGATGGGTGACACCGGGGTTAAAATCCCACAAACGCTCCCGCAGGAGTTCCTCGATTTCTGAGGCGAGCACGCTGTAGATGCCCTGGGTATCGTGTTTATAGGAGGGTCGCATGGCGCATAATCCTAAGCCGATGGTGGCTTCCCGACGCACGGAGGCATGGAAGTCATGGATGGATTCGACGAGGACCTGGGGGATACGCGGGTCATCATAGCTATTCAGGGCGGCGATCGCCTCGGAACGCACTTGGGGATCGCGATCGCCCACCACACTCAAGAGGGGCTCGATAATTTGGGGATGGCGGATTTTGCCTAAAGAGCGCACCGCTAATGCTCGGGAGGTAGAGTCCCTTAACTGCTCACTTAAAGCAGCGATCGCCGGTTCTCCCATTTGAGCCAAGGCATTGCCTGCCATAGAGCTTAATTCTTCTTCCGGGCTATGGAGTAATTCAATTAAGGCGGCGATCGCATCGGGGCTCTTAAACTCCGCTAGGATTCGACCCGCAAACCATCGTAATTCCACTTCGGCATCAGGATCACCCAAAATGTCCAACAGCGGGGCGATCGCCTCGGTTCCCAGACGAGGGAATACTTTCGCGACTTCCCATCGTTGTTGAAAATCCCCGTATTCTAAGACTTGATCCGCCAAACCGAGTAGGGAGGAGATATTGATCTGCGGCGATCGCCCGTTCGGTTGCTCTGTTGAGACGGGGAGAGACTCCACTCTAGCTGTCCCTGGGATTGTGGCTAGTTTTTCCAAACATTGGGTCACCAATTGCCAATCTTCTTGTTTTGCCGCTGCGTTAGCTTGTTCTAACAGATGAGAGAGAGTTGGGGGCATAGTGATGGGTGGGTTTTGAATGGGGCGGGGTGCGATGCTTGCCAAAGTTACAAGGGTTCCAGTCTGAACTTTTATCCCTTTCAATTTATCCTCGGTGTGGCTGGATGTGCTAGTAGGGTTTGGCCCGTTGATACCTAAATCGAATTTTCCTCATCCGTAAATTGCATTAGGCTCTAACTTTGGTATCTAATTTTACCAAGTTGCTGTAAGGGATTTGAAGCCTTTACCTAGAATGTCCGTGCAGTTGGAGAACTCAGGGACCTGAAACCTGGTTTCGTACTCCCATAAGAGTCCGCTTTGTCACTTGCTTGAGAAAGAGAAACCTGGTTTTTTGTCCTCTGGAACTCATCTTATCCCACTGCCTTAAGTTTAGGTTTTGCTTAAGAGGGAATTAAATTTTAAAAGAGTATCAAATGTTGCTTAAAAATATCAGAAAAGATGCTATCAATCTGCGGTTAGCGCGGGTTGCTCCGGCACAAGCCCTCCGGGAGTTTTCATCCGAAGGTAATTGCGATCGCTTCCTTAATAAAAGAGTCAAGCGTGAGAACTAACACTTAAATTTACCGGGTCCGGGATCAAAGTGACGGATATTCTTAAGGGTAAACATTGCATCAATGCCGCATATAAGATAACAAGCACTAGAACTAATAGGGCTGATGCCTCATCACCGCTTATAGAGTGAGGGTTATCCCTCCAAATTTACGTCAGTCCTAACTCAAACCTAAACATTCCATATATATAGGGAGATGTTCAGTTTGGGGATTGCTGTTACCCCGTGGGATGATGACGGGTTGCCGGAATCGGGAATGACTTTAAACGGGTTAAAATAGCTTGTGCCGTTTGGGGACGACTGTGCCAGTCGGGTGCCATCAAGTCATCGAGTAACTGGGCAAACTCGGGAGAAAGATCCGGAAGGCGACTGCGCCAGATGAGCTGCCCTTGGGGGGTTTCGGGAAAGTCGAGGGGGGTTAACCCGGTTAAGGCATATAAAAAAGTGCGTGCGATCGCGAAAAAATCCGATTGCGGTTGGGTATCCCCAAGGAGTTGTTCCGGGGGTGCATAACCCGAGGTTCCTACCCGGGTACTTCTACTGTGGCGATCGGCGACACTGCCAAAATCAATCAGTTGCACTTGTCCATCGGGTGTGAGAATCAGATTGCTCGGTTTAATATCTCGATGCACCAATCCTTCGTGATGAATTGTGCTGACTATCTCCATCAACTGTGCTAACCATTTGCCAGCAACGGTTTCAGAAATAGGACCCTGGTTTTCAATTGTTTCTTCTAGGGTTTTCCCGGCTTTTTTTTCCATCACGAACCCCTGGAGGGATTTGCGATCGCCAAGGGTGAGGATAAAATATCCTCCCGGTTCCACCTGGGGAATCCCCGGGTGTCGCAACCAGATTAAAACTCGCGCTTCTTGCTTAAACAAGCGGACAAAATCGGGCTGAGTCGTAAATTTAAGGACTTTCATCACCTTAGCGGTTCCCCACTCCTGTTCCCCCCAATCCTGGACTTCATAGATATCGCAGGGGTAAGCGGGATTTGGTTCGCGCAAGGGGGTTTTGAGGCGATAGCGATCGCAAATCAGCAAGGGAGAACCGCAGTTGCTGCAGTGACTTTCAGTATCGGGATTTTCCCGCTGGATGCAGTTGGGATTAATACAGTAACTCACAACCCATTTTAGAAGAAGATTGGCTCCTGATGAGTGAGGGGAAACTTGGCTTTGTTGCAACGGTGAAAGCATTTTTTAGAAAAGCTGTCTCCTGAAGCCAAATTTCCCCGGTTTGGATTGGGTTCTCTAGGCGATCGCCCAGAAAAAACCCCCTTTAACTCGCCATCAGCGCAAGCAAGTTACGAAGGTTAGCGCTGGCATATCCCACATCCCTTTGGGTTTTATCTTCGAGTTTTCCAGCAATCGATTCGAGTTGAGTAATCAACTCATCATATCCCCCACTTCGCATCACGAAAAATTGCAATTGATTTTTAATCAGTTGCACCATTTGGGGTTTTTGAGTTGCAGCGGCTTTGCCTTTTTTGCCAGAAGTCGCCCCGGCGCCGAGGTTATGTTGGATTAAAATTCTTAAACTTGACAGTTTTTGAGTTTTCACCAACTGTTTAATTTCTTCACAAGCATTTTCCACTAATTTAGTGGTGACAAACTTCATCATCAAAGGTTGTACGGTGAAGAAAATATCGCTCGCTGTTTCTTGTTTCTCAATTAAGGCGCGGCGATCCAAGGAATCGAGGGTTTTGAGCATATCCGAAAGGGATACAGGTAATAACATATTCTCGCGCAAGCGGGTCAGGGTAACCGGAGACCGCTCGATCGCCAACCAGTATAAAATCTCTTCTTCTGAGGGAGATAACCGCCCGAAATGCTGCTCTAGTAGATGAGTCAGTGTATCTTCTATAAACAACTCGGTAGCTTTGAGGAAAGTGGCCGTATTTCCATTAAAAAATTCTTTAATGGTCATGGCAACAACCTTATACGCCAAGAGATTATCTCCATAGCGTTTAACCAGTTCGAGCCACTCTTTATCCGTGGGAGGCACGCCTTTATCAGCAAAGATTTCTCGGGCGATTTCGTGGGAATCCATCGGTTGCAGGGTCTGGACTTTTTCCCCATGCAGTAAGGCAATTTCAGCCGGTTCTTCCGTGGTGACGAGGACGAAACAGCTTTGATGATTGGTTTGGGCAATTCGCTTGATGAAATCGCGATAGTTTTCAAATCCTGGACGATAATTACCGGCGAGTTCATCACCCTTGAGCAAGGCATCGATATCGTCTAAGATGATCAGGCAGCGATTCTTTTTCAGGAAGTCTAGCAGTTTTAAGATTCTGCCGCTGAGGTCATCGGGAATATCTGGTTTCTTTTGGGTTGAAAGGGTTTGCAGTAGGTTCCCTAATAAGTCTTCGAGTTTGGGGGTTGCACAGAGGGACCGCCACACCACGAATTCAAACTCGCTTTCGAGTTGTTTAGCAATCTGTACAGAAAGTACGGTTTTGCCGATGCCTGTCATGCCCAAAAGGGTGACTAACCGAGAGCTTTCATCGATAATTAATTCTTCTAGAATTTTAAGTTCTTCGGTGCGTCCATAAAACTGGGATACATCCGGCGACTCACCCCAGTCTGGGCGGTGGGTTCCGGTGGAGACAACTTCGTTAGAAGGTTCGGGGGCTGCCGGTTCAGTTTTTTTGCTGGAAGTTGCAGCCGGTTCGGCTTTGGCTTTACCTTTGGTTTTAGTGGGTGCTGGTGCTTCGGTTTCTTGGGCTTGGTATTGATAGAATAGCTGATGCCGCAATTCGGCCAGCTTGCCCGGACCACGCCCGTAAATGCTAAATTTTCTGTAGACTTCGCCGAGTCGTTTGCGCACGGCAATGTTGCTGATCCCGAGGATCGTGGCGATCGCAGCGGTGGAATTGCCGTCAAGTGCCATCATGACGGTTTCTAACTCAGCATCGGAAACGCCTCGTTCTTTAGCGACTCCGGTTAAAAATTCGGGGGGAATTTGGTTAGTCAAGGTTTCTGAGCTTTACAAACGATACAACGTTTTTCATTATACTGTGTTTCTAACGATTTGTTGCCCGCTTCTGCGATCGCCAGAAAAATTTTTGCTCCATAGCGTTTTGTACCCATGCCGATCGCCTAAAGAGACAATCCCGGGACATTGTTCGCCGATCTTTCCCCCGGGCGCTCAATGTTCTAACCCTTATCCCCTGCTGATTTGGACCGTTCTAGCCCCTCTAGTCGAAGTGTTTCTTTCTTTAGCTACTTGACAATATTTTATAGATCGTGCTTCAGCACTTTGAATAAAAAATCAAGTGTTTCACCGATATTTTAGTCATCCCGGAAAAAACTTAACCCTAGAGAGATAAAATTGTTCATCCCCTCACCTCCCCTCTAAGTCAGCAGTTGGGAAAAAACAGCGAGTAAGCATGATTCCCTGGCCCGATCATGGCTCACTTCCGTGAGGTGCTGCTCCTGAGTCGGCCAGAAAGCATCAGAAACCGCAAGTTATAACAGGCTTTCAAGACAACCCGGAGGAGAGTAACTTTTTGTTTATCCCGATGGATCACAGAATATATACTTAGCCCCAAAAGGGAAAAATTTTAACATAAGGGATAGAAAAAATCAATTCTTGCAATAAAAAGTGACAAAACTAGGGATAAAAAGCGGCGATCGTGAGGCATCCCCAATTCCCCAACCCCAGAGGAAACCGCCCGGTGAACTATGCTTTGTGTTTCCCCCAACTCCAGGTATAAAGGTTCTCTCCCAGCCACATCATCCCTCACCCTCACTCCGACATCCCCGCCAAAGCCCGCAACCGGGACAAATCTAGCAAGCGAATCCGCGCCCCCTCAATCTCCAAGACTCCCTCACTGCTAAGTTTCGCAAACACCCGCGAGAGAGTCTCCGGAATCGTCCCCAGAAAAGCAGCCAATTGCCCTTTTGTAATATCCAGTTCCACTTGTTCCAAAGTCCCCTGGGGTGAATCACTTAAATAAAGAAGATAAGCAGCCAAGCGTTGCGGCACATCCTTCAACGACAGATCTTCCACCATAAGAGCCAACCAGCGCAGATGACGAGCAAAAATTCCTAACAAAGTTATGGCAATATTAGGATGAGCTTGCATCAAGGCCACGAAGGCAGTCCGGGGAAAGAATAACACCTGAGTGGACTCTAGGGCAGCAGCAGAAGCGGGAAAGGGTTGACCATCAAAAGCAGGCACCTCAGCAAAATGCTGACTTGCCGCAAAGATTTGTAAAATCTGTTCTTTGCCCAAGGGAGATTGCTTAAAGACTTTAACTCGACCCGAAATCACGATGAAAAAACCAACGCTTTCATCCTCTCCCTCCCAAAACAAAACCTCTCCTTTCCGATAGGATTGGGCGATCGCAATCTGGGCGAGGGCCTGATGCTGGTCTGGGGGTAAACTCTGAAACAGGGGAGTTTGGGCAAGAAATGCTTGTTTATCAAAGGATTGGTCTTTCAATACTGGATTCCCGGCACAGGATCAACTCATTGATTTGATTGTACCGGCAAAACCGGCTGTTCCAGAATGGGGTTGAGAAAAACTCACACCCCCAGGACTGCTATCATGACCTCTCTATCCCTATAGGTGCGAGTTGCCCGGGATGCCCCTACATTGAAAATTAATGCGGCAAATCTGCCTGAGTCCTAGATGAGAACCGAATTGAGTATAAATCTGGCTTTCTTTGACTTAAGTCAAAGACATTCCCCCAGGGCCAACTTAAAGTAGAGATAACAAGACGAAAGCGACCGAGAGGTAACATCATGTATTGCAGCCAATGCGAACAAACTGCCGGTGGAGAAGCCTGTTATCAATGGGGTGCCTGTGGAAAGAGTCCCGAAGTGGATGCCCTGCAAGATTTATTAACCCATTTATTGCGGGGACTGGGACAAGTGGCGATCGCCGCCCGGAAATACGGAATTATTAACCGTCAAGCCGATCGCTTTACCTGCGAAACCCTCTTTTCAACCCTCACCAACGTCAACTTCGACCCCGAAAGTTTTGTTCAATATATCCATCAGGCGATCGCCCTGCGGGATGGATTGAAAGCGCAACTGCAAGCTGTCGCCCCCGAGGTTTGTTTTCCCGAAGGTCCCGCCACCTTGCAACCCGCCCCCACCCTCGATCAATTAGTCCAACAAGGGCGGGATATAGAATATGGATTTATCTCCAAAGCCGCCAAAAACGTTGATATTTTCTCCCTCAAACTGACCATTATTTATGGACTCAAAGGCATCGCCGCCTACGCCTACCATGCACAAGAACTGGGACAGGAAGACGATCGCCTCTACGCCTTCTGCCATGAAGCCTTAGCTGGACTTGACTCCGTAGATTTGACCCTAGAAGACTGGGTAAAAATCGCCTTAAAAGTAGGGGAAATCAACCTGTTGGCGATGGAACTCCTCGATAGCGGCAATACGGGAAACTATGGTCATCCCGTCCCCACTCGCGTTCCTCTGGGAACCCAACCGGGTAAAGCGATTCTCGTCTCGGGTCATGACCTTAAGGACCTAGAAGAACTCCTCAAACAAACCGCCAACCAGGGAATCTCCGTTTATACCCACGGGGAAATGTTACCGGCGCATGGGTATCCCGGACTCAAGCAGAAATATCCCCATCTGTATGGTCATTATGGCACCGCGTGGCAAAATCAAACCCGAGAATTTGCCAAATTCCCAGGGGCGATCGTCATGACGACCAACTGTCTGATGCCCCCCCACAACACCTATATTGATCGCGTGTTCACCTGTGGCCCTGTGGGTTGGCCCGGACTGACCCATATTGAAAACCGCGACTTTAGTCCCGCGATCGCCTGTAGCTTATCCATGCCAGGATTTACCGATAACGGAGACCCCCGCCAAGTCACCACCGGATTTGCCCGGAATGCCGTCTTGGGTGTTGCCGATGAAGTCATCGCCGCTGTGAAACGAGGAGATATCCGCCACTTCTTCCTCGTAGGCGGTTGCGATGGTGCCAAACCCAGCCGCAACTATTACACCGAATTCGTAGAAAAAGTCCCTGAAGACTGCGTTGTGCTGACCCTAGCTTGTGGCAAGTTCCGGTTCTTCGATAAAGAACTCGGCGACATTGGCGGCATTCCGCGCTTGATGGATGTGGGTCAATGTAATGATGCCTACTCCGCCGTGCAAATTACCCTAGCCTTAGCGAATGCGTTTGGGGTGGGCGTGAATGAACTGCCGCTTTCGATGATTTTGTCCTGGTATGAACAAAAAGCAGTGTCGATTTTGCTCACCCTGTTCCATTTGGGAATTAAAAATATTCGCTTAGGGCCAACGCTTCCGGCGTTTATTTCTCCCAATGTGTTTCAGTTACTTTCTCAGACTTATAATCTCAAGGAGATCGGCACTCCCGAGGAAGATTTAGCCGCCTGTTTAGGGACGAGTGTCCAGGCTGATGCCTAATCTGGAATCCGATGTTTTCCTCTCGGTTGAAAATTAGACCTCTTGCAAAATAACGGATTCATCCCCCCCACCCCCCTTACGAAGGGGGGCTTTTTATAATTTTGCCAGAAGTCTATTAGCCCGCCCCTAGCTTTGTTTCTTTAGCCTAACCTGACCTGAATGCGCCTGTTGTTGGATTTTTAACCAGCCCGGTTTATCAACCGGGCTTTTTTTTAGTTAAATTTAGGGAGGTTTACCTACGCAAAAATGCCCTCGTGAATTTGGCCAGAAAATGTTACCGTTGGCAAAGTAATTGGGCAGAACTCCGATTCATCCCGATTGGGGAAGAGTCGCGAGGCTCCCAGCCATTCAATAGACTCCGTTAAATCACGAAACTATGAAAACCACGACCCAGTTAAGCGTTGCAGCCGTCGCTCTGTTTACTTCTTCTTTTATTAATATGGCCTCCGTTTCCTATTTAATTAATCGCATGAGTGATGAGGGTCGAGTGGTGAATCCTGCCGGAATCATGCGAGGTGCAACCCAGAGACTGGTTTAGGCCAAACTGCCAGGGTGCACCTTTAGCTTCAGCCTCGGGGGTCAGAGTTGAGAGTGCGAACAATCCAGTAACTAATCGATAGGGCAAAAATGGCAACAGCCAAACCCAGTAAAGCAAAGTCAGAATATTTTTCCAGGTCAAAAATAATAATTTTTCGGGCAACAGCAACTAGAGACGTTACAATGACCAGTTCAACTTGAACCGTATGCTTTTTCATATAGGCTGTAATATTCTCTAAGATTTCCATAGAAATCAGAATATTTAGGAATAAGCCAAATATTTTAAATAAAGTATTCGTTAAAAAGCCGACAGGTTCAGTAAACAGAATTTGAGCCAAATATATCATCAAGTCCCAAAGCGCCACTAAAATGATAATAATCATTAAAATTGACAAGATTTTAGCGATAACAATCTGGATTTGTTCCGTGAGATGAACAAAATTATTATCTCGCCAATAATGGCTAATTCGGTGATACCCTCTTGTCCAGCGACTCATGGTTTAAATTAAAAATAAAAGAACTTCACACAGTAGGGGGGCCAGGGGGAAGGCTCCGCCGGGGACCCCGGTTGTCGCCTATACCCCTGCCGGTGCTTTTGCCAGAACCTCGGGGGTTAGGACTTGATTGAGTTTACCACTGCGATACCCTTCTAAGTCTAAATTAATGTAAATAAATCCTAACTCTTGAAAGGCAGCCACTAACGCAGGCAAATCCGTAATTAATACAAATTCCTTAATTTGTTCCGGGGGTAATTCAATTCGGGCGCTGTCGCCTTCGGACCGAACTCGGAGATTTTTAAACCCTAATTTTCGCAAATAGCGCTCGGCGCGACCGACTCTTTGGAGCTTTTCTACAGTGATTTCTTCCCCATAAGGAAAGCGAGAACTTAAACAGGGTTGGGCGGGTTTATCCCACCAAGGCAAGTCTAAGAATTTTGCCAGTTGACGCACTTGTAATTTCGTGAGTCCGACTTCAGCAAGAGGCGATCGCGCCCCTCGTTCTTTCGCCGCTTGAATCCCCGGACGATAATCGTGCAAATCATCCCCATTCACCCCATCCACCACATAGGGATATCCCCGGGATATCGCCAGAGGTTTGAGAGTATCATGGAGTTCACTTTTACAGAAATAACAGCGATTAACGGGATTAGAGGTGTAATTGGGATTCCCCATTTCCTGGGTAGTTACTTCTTCATGAGCAATTCCAATTTCTGCCGCTTGAATCCGCGCATCTTCTAAGTCTTCCGGAAGCAGAGAAGGGGAAACTGCTGTAACCGCTAACGCTTTGTCTCCCAAGGTATCATAAGCAATTTTGGCAACTAAGGTACTATCAATGCCGCCAGAATAGGCAATTAATGCCCGGTCCATTTCTTGAAAAATTTGTTGAAGCTGTTGGAGTTGTTGCATGAGTGATTCTGCTAAAAAAACAGTTATGGAGTCAAAATGGAGGTCGGTACAGGGGTTTGGAACTCGGTATTTGTAGAAAATTTCCGGAAATTATCAGCTATTGGCTTGATTTCACCCGGGACCGAAACCCTAGGAATAGATAGAAAGATGCCGGTTTAAAATTCCCGCCGGGAAAATATTAAATTGGCGATCGCCAACAGGAGGATGATGTAAAATAAGGCATAAATGAAATTGAAAATCAAGGTCATTGTATCGGGTAATATCCCATAAACCGCTTGATTTTTGAGGTCTAACCGGGATAAGTCGGGTAAGATTAAATATAAGCCTCGGGTAATTGCTTCAACCGTAGGATTTTGACTAAGTTCACCGGCGGTAACAATATCCTCACTCAGGTGTCCCATCGCATAAACGGCAAAAGTCAGGAGGGTTGCCAGTAACGAACTGGTAAAGACACTTAAGGTGATCGCCACTGCCGTGAGTAAAGACAGTTCTAAAAATAGATAAAACGCCGCAACGAGCAGACTCCACAGGGGATAGTCCACCTGAGATAAACTCATCAAACCTAAATATAACGCCATCGTCACCGTAATCAGTACCCCAAGTACGGCACAGAGTCCCAGATGTTTGCCGACGATAAATTCCGCGCGGCTAATTGGTTTAGCCAGCAAGACTAGAACCGTGCGATTTTCGATTTCGTTTTGGATCGGTGCAGTTCCCACAAATGCCGCAACGATTAATCCCAAAATGGCGATCGCCGCAATTCCTAAATCCAAAAGAATTTTGTCCTCAGTGAGTACGGCATATTCTGGGATAAGGCGCATTGCCCCGATAAAAAATAACCCAAACACCATGATAAAATAGAGGACGCGAGCGCGAATCACTTCCCAAAAGACATTGTTTGCGATCGCTAACGTTCTGCCTGGGTTCACCAACACACCTCCGCGTTGCAATTTCAACTGTTCTGGATTTTGCTATGAGCAAATTTTAAAGGCATAGGGGCTAAAATGCAATAGAAAAATCAAGAGATGTTGCCCAGTCAATCTAGGGATGAGAATCACGTCTCTATTTGTATTTTAATTTTAATCGAAGCGCTGCCCTTGGGAGGGGATAGGTCCGGATTGGCGATCGCTGGCGGGTCCGCACTCCACCTGCGCCCGATCTAACACCTCTGCGGGGGGGCGACTGCTCGCCGGTCCCCGTTGACGATAGGTCCGAGAGATTTCGCAGGATTTCGCTAGGTAATATTCCTTTGCTGCTAACGGCAACCCTTTCCAAATGGCGAATAAAGTGATACCATATCCCGCTTGACGCTGAATCACCGTTCCCCGCAGTTCCCACCATTCATTTTCTTCAATATCCGGTAAACTTTCCTTAACTGCTTTATCAATGGAAATTCGTTTTTCTACCAATCCCGAAATCACTTGATTCGCTCGGGGCCACTGTTGCCCCTCTATTTGTTGGCGGAGGAAGGCTTCCATCGAGTTAATCATCATATTTCCTTGGGGGATTTCCGGGGCTTCAATTTCCCAGGCGATCGCAAATGAACTTCGCGTAAAATCTTGTCCTAATAAACTGGGATACTCCATTAGCCACTGATTCATTAAAAACCCGAATTGTAACCATAAACTCATCAAAAGATGAAATAAAAACATTACGGTTAATTCTTTCCAAATTGAAATAGGAGGCCACTTTGGCAAGAGTTTCCCTCTAAAAAATTTAGGCACAGACCGCACCCAGGCAGTCAGCAGCGGCCAAGTGACAATAATCGCTTGATCTCGCCAATTTTCGGGTAAATCATCGAACAACACAAGACTGAGTAATAATCCCACAATCCAAGGGCCGATATTGATACCCAATAGTATTATCGGTCGTTCCCATTGCCACCAAGCCGTTCCTAGCACAAAAAATATCAATCCCCCCGTATGGGTGAAATGATAGGCATTCAAAGCAGGGGGAACCAGCAGCCAGGAAAAGGCAGCCAACAACCAAGAAAATACACTTAATAAAATAAAGGTTTCCCACGAAAAGGGTCGGGGGGGTCGCAATCTATCGATACAGTATTTGAGCATTTTGCCAGTTAAAAGGGTGGATTACAGGAATAAAAATTACTTAAAATAGCGATAATTATACCTAATTACGTGATAAATTTACATTTTGTTTTTAGATAATTTATTGTCGCTTTTTATAAACCCATATTCTCAATATTCTTTAACCATAAAACTAATAGAATTACGCTATGACTATAGGAATGACCCCATAAAACCGCCATTGATTGCCGACGCTCGGGGGCTTTTTTAACTTTGCGACTGGAATACATATAATCGTCTTGTAAGTCTACTTCTGCTCGGAGGGGGTAAGCCGAATCAACAACCCGGTTGAATAAATTTAAGCTAATTAGCTTAATTGAAAAATCTGCCCAAAACACGAAAAATCCAATAATAAAAATTACAGAAAGCCCCCCCTCTCCCAGTTGATTTAAAAAAACATAGCTAATGACTTGGATTCGCAGACGGGGAGAAAGAAAAGGTTCAATGTAGAAGAAGAATATCCAGCCGACACAAACCGAAATTAAATTAATTGCAAGGGCATATTCAACGCTAGTTTTGCGGCTGACTTGACAGCGAGCATAAAATACGGACGATTCAATAGCGACCGAAATTGTTAAAAAAAAGGTTTGAAGTAAAATAGTCGGCAGAGGAAAAACCATAATTGCAAGTGGCTCCTAATCTTGCCTATTCTACCTGACTGGGAGGGGGTTTGGTGGGAGGATGGGGAGGATGGGGGAGATGGGGGAGGTGGGGGAGATAGGGGAGATGGGGAGGTGGGGGAGATAGGGGAGATAGGGGAGATAGGGGAGATAGGGGAGATAGGGGAGGTGGGGGAGATAGGGGAGATAGGGGAGGTGGGGGAGATGTTCAACGTCACGACTTGCTGTTGTTATCCTCCCCATCCTCCCCATCCTCCCACCAAACCCCATCCTCCCCATCCTCCCCATCCTCCCCATCTCCCGGGAATTAGGGAAAAGGGGACGAGAACTCGGATAATAGAAGGAGAAGGCATTCATAAAATACAAACGAGCTATGACAAGAACTGGCATCGGCATTCGCACGGCTGTTTCGCAGGAGCGCATTGTAGGTCAGATTCACGTTTATGATGGTGCGGGAAAGGGGAAATCCCAGGCGGCCCTTGGAGTCGTGCTGCGTTCGATTGGCTTGGGCATTAATACGCCCCTGCAAAGCAGAGTGCTGCTGTTGCGGTTTCTCAAGGGTCCGGCGCGGCATTATGAGGAAGATGCGGCGATCGAGGCTCTGCAACGGGGTTTTCCTCATCTGATTGATCAGGTTCGCACGGGAAGGGCGGAGTTTTTTGGACCTGATGAAATTACGCGGTTTGACCGACTGGAAGCGCAACGGGGGTGGGATGTGGCAAAAGGGGCGATCGCCTCGGGTCTCTATTCGGTGGTGGTTTTGGACGAAATCAATCCGGTTCTGGATTTAGGATTACTCTCTACCGAGGAGGTGGTTCGGACCCTTAAGGATAAACCGGAACATCTAGAAATTATTGCCACTGGGCGATCGACACCCCCAGCTTTATTAGAGATTGCGGATTTACATTCGGAAATGAAGTCCCACTATCATGCCGGAGGGGTGGAAAATGGCATTGATGGGATTGAAATTTATACAGGGGCTGGAAAAGGTAAATCTACCAGTGCCTTGGGTAAGGCGTTGCAGGCGATCGGGAAGGGAATCAGTCAGGATCAATCCCATCGGGTGCTGATTGTGCAGTGGTTGAAGGGGGGAAGTGGCTATACGGAAGATGCTGCGATCGCCGCCTTGCGTCACAGTTACCCCAATCTAGTGGATCATCAGCGCTGTGGCGGCGATGCCATTGTCTGGCGGGGTCAACAGAAAGAAATTGACTACGTGGAGGCAGAACGGGGGTGGGAAATTGCGCGATCGGCGATCGCCTCGGGACTCTACAAAACCATTGTCCTGGATGAACTCAATCCCACCGTTGACTTAGAACTGCTGGAAGTGCAACCCATTGTTGATGCCTTACTCCGCAAACCCAAAGACACGGAAATCATTATCACCGGGCGCTGTCAAAATATTCCCGCCTACTTTGAGTTAGCCAGTGTTCACTCAGAAGTCTTCTGTCACAAACATTATGCCAATCAAGGGGTAGAACTCAAGCGCGGCGTTGATTTTTAAATTGGGTCATTGGTCATTGGTCATTTGTCGTTTGTCCTTTGTCGTTTGTCATTTGTCCTTTGTCGTTTGTCATTAAACGAAAGCCCCAAGGACCAAGAACCAAGGACCAATGACCAATGACCAATGACCAATGACCCCCTTTAACTCGCGGTGCCGGTGCGAACGAGGATCACTGTACAATCGCAATTGCGGGCGATCGCCTCGGGGATATTCCCCTTCACCACGGAGTGCAGTAACCCTTCACGACTGGCCCCCAGGACAATCACATCACATTGGTCTTTTTGGGCCAAATCAATCAACGCATCCTCAACCGAGTTGGCACAGAGGGAGGTTGAAATCACCGGACAGGGGACTTGCTGTTCCAGAAAGGCCAGGGCCTGGTCCAGGACCCCCTGATCCGCCTTATAAGTTCCAGGCCCAAACACTTGACAGAGGCGAATTTCAGGATTAGCGGTCATCGATATCAATCCGGGCAGTAATTTCACTGTTGCTAAACCACTGGGGCCACCCCGAATGGGAACCAGCCACCGTTGAAACGACAGATGAGCCGGGATAGTGCGCTCCCGTCCAGTTGTAGAGACAGAAATCTTGCCTGAACGCGGGGTTTCTGGTCTGCGTCGCGAGGGGGGGAAGGAGGTTTTACCCATTTTGACCAAAATCGCATCACAAGGGGCTTGACGAATCATGGTATCCGCCACATTCCCAAAAATCCGCCCGGGAGTGCTGGTACTGCCTTTCCATCCCATTAACACTAGGTCGATATGTCGATCATCAATCGTTTCTAGCATAGCCTGGGCCACATCATGGGCCACCCGGACTTGAGTATGCACCGGCACATTCCAATCCCGACCCATGCGTTCGGCAAGGCGCAATAACCGCCGAGAGGGAATCGTTGTGACAGGGGTTTCATCTGGGGATTGGTGACGGGAGATGACAATAGTTTGCAGACATTCCAGTTCATAGTTGCGCTGATGAGCGATCGCCACGGCCAAGCGCAGCAAGGCTGGGGCCGTTTCCGGATTAGCCAGGGGGACGAGTAAGCGACCTTGACCTGTAGCGGGCGATCGCGTCTGATAGACCAGATAGGACGGTGCGGGATGGGGTCCAAATCCCTGTTGTCCCGTGAGGCGATCGCTTTCAGCCCGAATGATATCCGTGCGCGTAATAATCCCTACCAGCTTTCTTCCTTCCGTCACCGGCACTCGGCTTAGGTTGTAGCGGTTGAGTAAAAACAGCACTTCCATCAGGGTATCCCGAGGAGAGACTTTCACTGCCCGGGGAGTCATAATCTTTTCCAGGATGGTATCTGGGGGTAAATTCAGCTTAGAGATTTTTGCCAAATCCGACTGAGCAACCATTCCCACTAATTTACCCCCATCTAGGACCGGAAAGCCGCGATGATGAGAGCGAGAGAATGCCTGAACGACTTCCTCAATGGAGGTTTGGCGGGTTAGGGTTTCGACTCGGCGCTGCATGACATCTGCCGCGCGAATCTCACTTAAAATTGCATTCGGGGTGGCTTCTGTTTTGAGTTCAATCCCATTGAGTTTCAGTAACTTATCGTATAGAGAACCGCTTTCGGCCATTTCCGCGACCAGGTAAGACACCACGGAACCAATCATCAGGGGGAGGACTAAATTAAAGTCCGTGGTAATCTCAAAAACCATCACGACTGCGGTAATGGGGGCTTTGGAAACCGCACAGAAAAAAGCACCCATGCCTGCTAGGGCGTAAGTGGTGGGCAATCCGGCACCAAGGAAGGCAAATTCCCAGAGACCTACGAGATAGCCTAACGCCGAACCGAGAATCAGGGAAGGGGCGAATAAACCTCCGGGTGCACCGGATCCAGCAGCAATAATGGTTAAGCAAAAGTGACTGATGAAGGCGATCGCCGAGGCTGCGGCAGTGGGGGACCCGGTGACCAGGAACTCCCGCAGGCCGCTATTATTGCGAAATAATGGGGGTAACAGGGCGATCGCCGTGCCGCAAATCAATCCCGCCAGTCCCATGCGCCAAGGCAGGGGCACTCGGATCACCTTGCGATTAAATTTAATACTCGCGACAATGCCCTGGGTGAAGAGGGTCCCCAGCAAACCGGAGAGAATTCCTAGAATCAGGTAGAACGGGATTTCCGGGGCCGTGAATTGGGCTTGAAAGCCGGTGGCACTTAAATTTAAGTCCAGACTTTTTCCCCCGAGGATGCGGGAGACAACGGCCCCAATAAATGAGGCAAGGATCGCCGGACCTAGGGAGAAGGCCGAAATATCCTGGAGGAGTTCTTCAACGGCAAAGAGGACTCCGGCCAGGGGGGCGTTAAATCCAGCGGCTAAACCAGCGGCTGCACCAGCGGCGATCAGTTGCCGTCGGTAATCCGGGGAGGTGGGAAACCAGCGGCCAATTTCCGCCGCGATCGCCGCGCCAATTTGCACCGTTGGACCCTGCCGCCCCAAGGTCAACCCAGATCCCACTGTGATCCCGGTACTGATTAATTTAATGAAGGCGACTCGTAAATCGAGAGATAAAGGAACCCCAGCCAGGGCTGCCTTAACTTGCGGAATGCCACTCCCTGCCGCTTCCGTGGCACAGCGTTCGACGAGAAAGCCCGCGATCGCCCCGCCGATAAGTCCAATCAACGGCAACCCAATCCAAGAAGGCAGATTGAATGAGGCATAGATCCGCCATCCTCCCAGCCATCCCACCCCTTGTTTGAGGAGAACCGCCGCCAGTCCAGAGACCAAACCAATTAAACAGGCTTCAAACATAGCAAGGCGTTTCGGTCTTAGGAAAAAAGCTCTAAGCCTTGTCACTACCCAACTATTCGAGGAAAGGGACTGGAGCCACATGATCTCGTTGGTGATGAGTTTTAAGGGGGGGGAAATTGGAATTAAGGGTCATTTGTCATTTGTCCTTTGTCATTTGTCCTTTGTCATTGGAGGATAGTAATTGTCATTTGTCATTTGTCCTTTGTCATTGGAGGATAGTAATTGTCATTTGTCATTTGTCATTTGTCATTTGTCCTTTGTCATTGGAGGATAGTAATTGATAATTGTCACTTGTCAATTGTTAGTGGGTGTTGGTTATTGGCTCTTTTGTTTAATGACAAAGGACAAACGACCAATGACAAATGACAATCGAATCTAATAAGTTTTTCCCGTCACCGAGAGGCCCTCTACAATCAGAGAAGGGGTATAACAAGCGCCATTCCATTCCGCATCTCCCCCGATGTCCAAGACTTGTTTAAGAGCGGTATAGACATTTCCAGCAACCATCGTATCTTTGACGCGCCCAATCACCTGGCCATTTTTAACCCGGAAACCGAGGTCTACATTAATGGAAAAATCCCCAGAAATTCCCGTTGCGCCTCCGAGCATTTGATCCACGATGATTGCTTCATCTAATCCCGCAATCAGTTGGGCTAAAGACTTAGAACCCGGTTGGATGAGCCAGTTAAACAGACCCGGAGAGGGATAACTGCCTAAACCGGGGCGAAATCCGTTGCCGGTGGTGCCAATTCCCAGTAATGCCCCGGTGGTGCGATCGCTGTAAAACTGCTGGAGCACCCCATTTTGAATAAAAATAATCCGTTGGGTGGGGGTTCCTTCATCATCAAAGGGACAACTATAAGGACCCGCATCCGGTTCTTGGGAAATGGTGAGAGACTCTGAGACGATCGCCGAACCGAGGCGATCGCTCCAGGGGGAGGATTGCTCCCTGACTCGCTTACCATTGATTGCTTCTTGGACCGTTCCCCATAGCATATCCGCTGCTTTGGCGGTAAATAAAACGGGCACCCGGCCACTGATTGCCGGAGCATTGTCCTGACTCCAGCCTAAGCGTTGTAAAATTTGGTGAGCCACGCCCTTCGGTTCTAGGCGTCCCCGTTGGGTTTGGCCGTCGGATACACTCAGAAAATCTTCAGAGCGAATCCAGTCGGCGGAGAGATAGCAACTTAAAGTAGTGTCTTTATAGCGACAGTCCAGACCATTGGAGTTAAGCAGGCGGGTAGTTTCACTATCGCAATCCCATTCTCCATTGCAGAGAATTTCCGGGTAGGCATCGCGAACCAAAGCGATCGCCTCTTTTCCCCAGTCGAGTAACTGTTCCACCGGCACCATTTCCCCTAAATCGGGGTAGGATGCAAAACGGTTTTCCGTCATTTCGATGGTTTCCGGCTGGTTTAAATCACTCAAGGCGATCGCCCGGTCCACCAAGGATTTTGGGTCTACCGGCCCATAAGCGACGGCTAAACCGGGACGCCCATTCTTCCAGAGTCGCAGTGCCGTGCCTTCGGATTGAGCACTTTCGAGTTGCTTGAGACGATTCGCCTCAAAATAGACAGGGCGAGAGTGCGATCGCGACTGAAACACCTCCGCCGCCTCGACCCCCGCATGATGAGCCAGATCTAAGAGCTGTTCTGGCAGTTCCTCTGCTTGCAAATGTTCAGACCCCATGAGAATTCAAGGATTAAGGATGAAGGGTGAAGGGTGAAACAGCTAGGGTAAGATCAGAAATATCTTTCCCCAACTGTTCACGCTTGTAGAAGAGCGCAACCGGATGTTGCGGACGGCACAAGACTTCACACTTCACAACTTTACGCTAAGTTGAGTTCCTGTAATAGCCAAAATCCTGCAAAAGATTCCGAATTGGGATCGGTTTGAATGGCTAAAAAATGCACCCCTTGAGCTTTATCCTTGGTTTCGGCAAATCCAGCCGCTTCGGCGCGAGTGGTTTTATCCGTTAAATTGGCCAGAATCCATCGCTCATTAAAACCTGTTTCTAAAACCACCTGTCCGGGTTCTTCCAGTTCGGGTTTCAAAAACCCTAACTCTAGTCCTGACATCCATCCCGCTAGGGCTTTCGCCCGGTTTGAGAAGACAATCAGCCCCGGAATAATGGTGTCTGTGCTGATCTGAGGCACTAAACTTTTTTCACCTAAAATGGGAAAGGCTTCTCCAAAGCCAATATCCCACTCCTGCATTTCTGCAAAGCTACCCGCCTCCAAGGAGACAAATGCCCAGCGATCGCCCTGTAGCGCATCGGGAAGGCGTTCCGGTTTCGGGGTCTCAAATTGCACCGAAGGGGTTAACCCAGCCCCTTGGAACCCCGGTTCTAGGGGATAAACGGTGTCCATCCGTTCCTGCAACCAACGGTACAGCGCGACGGTCCGCCGAGAGGGTTTGGAGGTAATTCCCAAATCCTTACAGGCTTTTGTGATCATATTGTTCATCTGGCGACGGAAAAAGCGAATCTGCGTCGGCGGTTTGCCAGCGATCGCGATCGCTTCGTTGATCGCATCTCCTAACCACATCGAATTAACTTCGCTACTGGAACAATATTTTGAAAAGCGCAACAACTCTTCCGTGGAGCAGGTATCGGTCGGACTCTCACAGATGAGCACTTCCCAGCGCTTTTTGCCATTCTCATCGAGAATCGGTTTGGAGTAAAAATCTAGTTCCCACGTTTTGCTCATCGCTATTTTGCGCCGTTTTCCCAGCCTACTATCTCTATGAGCGATCGTATCATTAACTGGAGTTTATCTATGATTCATATTGACGGCTCGTTTGGAGAAGGGGGGGGTCAGGTCCTCCGGACTTCCCTGAGTCTGGCGACCCTCACCGGAACTCCCCTAACCCTCGATCGCATTCGCGCAGGACGCCCTAAACCCGGTTTAGCCGCCCAACATCTCACCGGGGTCCGCGCCGCAGCGGCCCTCTGCAATGCCAAAGTTTACGGGGACTCCCTGGGCTCCCAATATTTAGAATTCATTCCCCAATCCCCCCCTCAACCGGGCCACTATCGGTTTGATGTGACCACCGCTGGGGCCGTAAGTTTAGTCTTACAGACGATTTTGCTGCCCTTAGCCCTAACCCCAGGAGAATCGCGGGTTACCCTCTGCGGGGGGACCCATGTGGCTTTTAGTCCCACTTTCCCTTACATTAAGGAGGTTTATTTACCGGCGATCGCCCGAATGGGAGTCTGTGCCGAAGTCACCTTAGTTAAGTGGGGGTGGTATCCCCGAGGTGGGGGTGAAATTGAACTGCGGGTAACTGGAGGTCAACCCCTGTCCGGACTGAATCTCCCGGAACGGGGTAAATTCCGACAGGTGAGAGGATTAGCTGCCGTCACTGAACTCCCCTCTCACATCCCCCAACGCATCGCCAACCGCGCCGAAAATCGCTTGCGCGAGGCCCAGATGAAAGTTCATGTCCAAACCTCCCGAGAAAAAGGTGTTGCTCCTGGAGCGGGCCTATTTCTGATGGCAGACTATCGCAATAGCACCGCTGGATTTAGCGCCCTGGGGAAACAGGGATTGCCCTCGGATCAAGTCGCCGATCGCGCCTGTGATGCCTTGTTGGAATTTCATCACAGCGGTGCCGCTGTTGATGTCTATCTCGCCGACCAATTATTATTACCCGCCGCCTTAGCCACTTCTGAAACCCACTATCATGCCCAAGCTATTTCTTTACATTTAACCACCAATGCCGGAGTCATCGAACAATTTGGTCTGGCTAAAATCGAAATTGACTCGGACCAAAACCTCGTTTCGGTTTTCCCTCAATAGCTTACATTCTCTTGAGGTCTGGCCTTACTTCAACCCCTCAAATAATGCACCCTGATTAACTCTCCTAAAATTGAACTTTTGCCCAAATTATCACTTAAAAACAGCGAATCAAACTATTCACCGAAACAAACCCTTTAATGGGAGCTTCTATCTCCACCCACGAGCGTTGTATTCCTCCGGGATCGGGAATATATTCATAATTTTCAATCAATTGAACTCGCCCATTAGCGGGAACTCCTCCGAGATACTCAGAAGGACCGGAAACAGCAGAACGAATCGCCAGACCCTGGGGTGTCACCAATCCATTCACTTGGCGGCAAAACTGACCATTCGGAATATCAGGAGTCGCGGCAACCGGGGATGGAGTGGTAGAAGTCGGTTGGGATGCAGGAGTCCCTGGGGAGGGTCTGGCACTTCCGGAACAGTAGGCGAGATTGCCGCCACTATTCGGGGGACCATTGGAAATATAGCCTTCAACAGGTGCAGTGATTTTAATCCAGATTCGACCATCGGAACCGACTATCGGTTCGGCATCGCCAGCTAGAGTCACAGTGGCATTGGGGTCTACGCCGCCAATTTGGGTTTGACTGGGGTCTGGGGTCCGATGGACCGCTAGACCCCGACGTTCCGTGACCCGACGGCACAGATCTGGGGGTTCTGCCTGTGCCAGCGGAGTGGCGATCGCCTTCGGGAGGGCGATCGTCATGACACTCAAGAAGGCGATCGGGATTGTCCACAAATTTAACAATTTCATGGGTTAGTTTTGTCTCCAATTTCAACAGATTTTGGGTTTAATTTTAGCGGCAAATTTTGAGGTTAGGGAGAAAGGTTACGCAATTTTACCAGGATTGCTCAGGGTAAATTAGAGGAATAGGTTTTAATTCAATAGGGGATTTTTGGCTCAATTCATTCACTCTTTTAGGGGCAATTGTGCAATCTTTGTTGCCCTCTAATAAAGAGCCATAAACAACTTCACTCGTTCCTACAAACCAGGAAAAAACAACTGAATTTGCCATCTCCCCCATCCTCCCCATCCTCCCCATCTCCCCCATCCTCCCCATCCTCCCCATCTCCCCCATCTCCCCCATCTTCCCCATCCTCCCCATCCTCCCGATCTCCCCCATCCTCCCCATCTCCCCTATCGACACATAATTAAACTATCTGTAGACACAAACCCCGATACCGGGGTCGTAATTTGTACCCACTCTCGTGCATCTGAATTGAGATCGCGCAGGATTTGATAATTGGGGATGAGAGTCACCCGGGCTCTGGGGGGAACAACACCTAAATAGGCGGCGGAACTGGTGGGTTCGGCGCGAATGACTAATCCATTTGGTGCCTCTCGACCTTCTACTTCACGGCAGAGATTAGCGCTTACGGGGGTGGGATTGAGGGGATTCACAGAAACCCCTCCATTGCAGTAAATTAAGCTTTCCGTGGGGATATACCCGACGATTGGGGATGAAATTTCAATCCAAGTCCGGGGTTCACGATTTTGATCCGACAGAAGTTGAGCATTTGGTGCAAGTAAAACTTGTGCTCCGGGTGCTATTCCACCGCGATTGGTGGCAAATCGGTTGGCATCGGCATGAACGCTGATGCCTTGGGGGGCCAGATTGGGGTCAACTCGACGACAGAGGGAGGTTGTGCCGATAATGGGAGAGGGGCCGGGGGTGAGGGGGGTGGCGCTTCCAGTACAGGGGACAAAATTGCCGGAACTTCCCGGTTCGCCGTTGGAAACGTACCCTGGCACGGGTGCAGTGATTTCAAACCAAACTCGTCCATCGGGACCGGGAATCTGGCGCGCACCGGGGGCGAGGGTGAGGGTGCCATTAAAATCGACCCCTGCGATCGCAGCAGAATTGGAGTTGGGTTGGGAACGAATTGCCAATCCCTGTTGTTCCGTGACTTGCCGACAGAGGGTGCCAGTTGCCTGCGCCAGTTGTAAGGGGGATTGCGCGGTGGTGGCGGGGGTGTTGAATCCCGTGGAGGCGATCGCCCAGAGGCCCAGTCCTACGCCCAGAATGGTCCGATTTTTTAACGGTTTTATCACTGTCGTTCTCTCCCTTGCGAAACTTTATTTTAATTTTAGGGAGCGATCGCCACAAACGGAGACCTCTTCTGGCGCTGACTCCCTGAGTTTAAGGCGATCGCTTTTGGCCCGATAATGTTTCCACTCTTTGCCATTATCCGTGGAGGTGCAGGAACTTTACTCCCCATCCGAGGACCAAGTTGCCCTTTGAGTTCTATCCCGATGGCTCTCCCAGAAGGTATGTTATAACCCACCTATCTACCCTTTCTGTGACGGGTTTTATGAAGATTTTCAAAAAGGACATCGATTGGGCAGTCTCGGAAGGAATTCTTTCCTCCGAACAAGGAGAATCTCTCTGGAATGCACTCCAGAAGCGGACAAGCAACCGCCCTCAGTTTAATTTCGCCAATGTTGCCTACTATTTTGGGGCTTTCATTGTGCTTTCCGGCATGACTTGGTTTATGACTTTAGCTTGGGAGCAGTTTGGTGGCAAGGGTTTGTTATTTTTAGCTTGCTTTTACACTTTTTTGTTTGTCCTGGCTGGTCAAACCCTCTGGTTTAAACAAAATTTAAAAATCCCTGGAGGACTCCTATTTACCATTGCAGTATGCATGACTCCCCTAGCTATTTTCGGCCTCCTAACTCAGGTAGAATCATGGCCTACTCCCTATGTGGCCGACGATTATTCTACATACTTTATTCAGGAAACAAGCCGTTTAATTTTGATGGAATTAGGAACTATTTTAGCCGGACTAATAACGGTTAAGTTTATAAAGTTTCCTTTTTTAATGGCTCCAATCACCTTAGCATCGGGATTTTTATCGATTCATGTTACGGCTGCCATCATTTTTTATTATACGGGGCAAACCGGGTGGTATAGCCAAGAAAATTGGGTGTTTTTCTGGTTTGGGTTGAGTTGTTTGATAGTAGCCTACTGCGTGGATGTAAAAACCAGCCGCCTTGAAGAAGATTATAGTTTTTGGCTTTATTTATTTGGCTTGATATCGTTTTGGTTTAGTATGACCTTTATGGGAATCGGCTACTACTGGAACCCTTTTATCTATTTATTGATTAATTTTGTTTTGATTTTGCTGTCTGTTTTGTTGCACCGCCGGGTTTTTATCGTATTTGGAACCCTGGGCATTTCCTATTTATTATATGATTTATCCTACCGGACCTTTCAGGGGTCTTTGTTATTTCCCTTAACCTTAATGGTATTGGGACTTTTAGTAATTTATGCTGGGATTCAATATCAGCGCAATGAGGAGGCGATCGAACGATTGATAGTGGGTAATTTGCCGAGAACAATTCGCGATATTTTACCTCGGCGGCGTTCATAACAGGGTTTTAAAATCTTAAAAATACCCCTCTTCCCGCTGGGAGAAGGGGGTACATAATTTACGCATTACCTCTATATTGGTAAGGTAGGTTTGCTTAAATATCTTTACCCATATAGAGGTTTGCTTTCACAATAGGCGTCGGTGCTGGGGTGGTTTTTAAACGGCCAGGTCAGGGAATTAAGGAAAAGAAATAAAGCCACGGTTTTCCCTGGCGATCGCCCGACCGTTGAATGCCCATTTCTTAATCATTTAATCCGGTTACACTGTCTGCGTAGGGATTAATAAATTCCGGTTGGAGGAGGGCTGGTGTCTTGCCATTTTTAGAGTGTTTTTCCACTTTCGACTCTTGTTGGTAACGCAGCACGGGGAGGTGGATCAATTCTTGTCGATAAATTTGGAAAATGCGATTTAATGAAGTAGCCATTCTATCCCAACTGGCTTTTTCTGTCAAGTTTTGAGCCACTTGTTTAATTAATTCGTCCCCTTCGCTGTTTTGGACGAAGGCTTGGAGGCGATCGCCATCGGTCAAAAGGGTAGCTTGGTAAACTTCTCCCTCGCACCACCACAATTCCCACTGACTCAGCAACCAAGTCAGTAAGTAGGTTTCTGCATATTGTTCCGTAACCCAAGTCGAAATTTGCATAAACTCCATTTTTTGTCTATTTAATGCTTAGGGTTGACTTTGGCGATCGCAATCGCTCGTCACTATATCTCGGACACTCACCCTCCATCCGGTTACTCTGTTAAAATTTTTGATGATTGTTTGGCGATCGGGTCCATACAATTCACCGGGATATCAAATAAACTTCTGCTTAATTTCCGGGTTTTATGCCTTCATCCTTCATCCCTCATCCCTGATTCTTACTCCCCGGTTCTTGTATGATCAGTGAAAATATTTGACCCTCATTCATCACCATGAACCCGCCATTTTTTCCCAAAACCATTAATTATTCCCAGGTGATTTATCTGAGTCACCCGATCGCCTCCAATATCCCCCAATGGCCGGGAGATCCACCCGTTGAGTTCCAGGCGATCGCCAACTTGTTTACCGATGGCTATTATTTACGCCGCTTTTCTATGGGAGAACATAGCGCCACCCATCTGAATGCACCGAATAGTTTTTATCCCCAAGGAGTGGGAATTGAGGCTTATGCTGCCGAATCCTTAATCGTAAAAGCTGTGGCGATCGATATCTGTGAGATGGCTGCCCAAAATCCCGATTATACCCTCAGTTGCGCTGATGTCTTGGCCTGGGAAGCAGAACAAGGGGAAATCTCTGCCGGGACAGTCGTTTTATTATATACCGGCTGGCAGCACAAGTGGTCCGACCCAGATGCCTTTATCAACCAGCAGCACTTTCCCGGTTTTGCACCAGAAACCACCCGATTTTTGCTTGATCGCCGTCAGATTGGCGGCGTAGGAATTGATACGCATGGGGTAGATGGGGGACAAGATTTGACCTTTGCCACTAACCGGCAAGTATTGGAACAACCGCGCATTGTCCTGGAAAATCTCACAAATTTGGACCAGTTGCCACCCACCGGAACAACCCTGGCGATCGCCCCGTTGCAGTTGGTCCAGGGTTCCGGTTCTCCCGCTACAGTGTTGGCATTTTTACCCTAAAATACCCGGGGTTCTCCCCTGGAGTGGCACAGAGTTTAGAGGAGATACCCACGGATTCACGACATTTCCCCCGGGTTGCCATGTCCATTGCGATCGAGCCATTTCAATAATGCCTGTTCCAGTTCGGGGGAAAGTTGCACCGGCAAGGTTCCGGACCGAACGTGCAAATCTCGTTGAGCATAAGGAATTTCTACGCCGATATGGTGCAGCAAGGAAAAAATTCGGAAATACAAATCGCTTTTAATCACAAACTGCTGAGTGGGTTCCGAGATCCATATAAGCAGTTCAAAATCTAAAGAATTGCTGCCAAACCCTTTGAATAATACCCGGGGTGGGGGAACCAGCAAGACATCAGGATGTCCCTTGGCGGCATCTAACAGGGCATTTTCCACCTGGCGAACATCAGAAGTATAGGCAACACCAACCGGCAGATGCAATCGAGAGACTGGGTTGCGGTGGGACCAGTTAATCACCTCAGTTTCCAAAAACCGGGAGTTTGGCACAATGATAAAAATCCGGTCCAAGGTTTGGATAGTGGTACTACGACCCCCGATGCGCTCAACGGTCCCGACATATTCCCCCACTTCCACAAAATCGCCGACTTGAATGCGACGTTCAAAGACGAGGACGATTCCACTCCCAAAGTTTTTAGCGATATCCTGAAAACCGAAACCAATCCCCACACCCAGGGCACTGGCAACGATGGTGAGGGAGGTGATATCAAACCCCCAGAGTTGCAGCAGGACGACACTGCCGATGATGATCAGGGAGTATTTGGTGACGATGGAGATCGCTTCTTCTGCACCCCGATTCAGTCCTGCCAGACGCAAAACCCGCGATCGCAGAGCATTGGTTGCCATTCCTGAGATGGCGACTACCCCAATTAGCATCCCTGTGATGATCGTCAGATCGATGATGCTGTAAGAGCGTTCGGTCAGGGTAATAATGGGGGTGGTAAAGGAGGTAATCAGGACCTCGGTGATCCGGTAGCTCCATTGGCGCGTGAAGGGGAAGAGGTTGGCAATATAAAGAATGGTCCCCAAGACTAAGACGGTGCGGAAGAGTGTCCCCAGGAGGGTGAAGAGCAAATCCATTGCACTGATGGAACCCTGGGGTTCTACCTCGGGGGTGGGGCCGCGAAACAGATTCTGCAAGGGTTGGCGATACCGTCGCCACATTCGGGTTAATCCGCGATTCAGGACCAAGATGGCGATGATAATGGCAATGGCGTGAATCAGCGATCGCTGGATAAATTGACCTTGCCGTTCTCTTTTGGCTCGTTCTAAGCCCTGTTGAATATCCCGCATCCAAATTTCAGCTTGAGCTTGGGGGGTGAAGTTATCCTCTGTATCCCCAGCAGTGACGGTGACTAAGAGGCGATTGTTGAGGTAAATAGCGGGCAGTTGATTGGTTTGGCGCACCTCTAGCTCAAACGGCATGGCCGAATCTGCAACGGATTGGAGCTGCGCTTCAATCACGTTGGCGCGAACATCAGCGGGATATTCCCCGGCGCGAGTGACAAAGAACAGGCGTCTCCCGTCCAAGGTAACGGCAGCTTGTGCTTGTTGGAGTTCCTGATTGAGCCATTCAGAGCGAAACTGGGCGATGTAGGGTTCGGGTTGCACCGTGGCGAGCGCCTCCGGGGACTGTCCCACTGGCGCAACCCAGTTCAGATTTGAAGGGTTCCCGGTGGCTCCAGCACTAGACATTGGAGCGAGGGACAAAAGTCCGATCAGGGCCAGCAAAGTGATGATTGTTGCCCCTATCAGGGGTTTAAAGTTCCCAATTTGAGAGGGATTAACGGTTCTTCTTGGTTTCACGACGAAGCTCAATGGCTTGATTTTGGACTCCCCCGACATGGAAAGTCGATTTTAGTTGTCCTTATTTTGCCATTCCCTAGAGGAAAACAGACTCGCTTATCCTCTGGGTTTTTGTATTTTAAAGTTGCCCCAGGCGAGGGGGACCCGTGGGAAAATCCGGAGGCTTGATCGCCTTAATCGTGACCACAAGCACCCCCAAGCGTAAGGTGTCGGTCCAAGGATGTAAAAGCCTGGTTCTTGGAGAAAATAGCTAATTTCCTGAGTGGCGCTGCTACTTTTTTGTTCTGGTGAAGCTGCAATTTTTTTTTTAGCCCAAAGTGCAGTTTAATTAATTCTTAAGATTCTTCAAACCTTGAAAGTTCAACGCAAAAAAAATCCCGAAAATGATTTTCAGGAAAATTAATTTACAAAATTGTACGGATTGGGGGTGCGAATCTGAGTATAGAGCTTGAATAAGTACCCGGTTTTATCGGGCGATCCCCTGCCTTTCTCATCGCCGAGGGAATGTTGCAAGACGACCCGTTCTGCGGAATTTCGGTTCCCCAGACTGGCATTTAGATTGCAATATTCTTCAGGGCTTTACCTGAGTTAATCAGGAAATTCCCTAGAAACCCAGGATGAGCAGGATGGATTGCTAAGAGATAACCCTGATTTAGGTGAGCGAGGTGATTTCTGCTAGACCCCTGGCGGTTGTTCACAGAAGAGGACCTGACCACGTGAAGGCTACGACTTTCAAGAAAGGCGTTTCCCAATGACGAACCCTATCAGGGAACGATCTGGGGGCTTTTTTATGCCCAGATTTGGTCTGAATTTAACGCTTTGTCCGACTGAGGAGGCGAACAATGAACATTCAACTGCTTGCAATTGGCACCTTAGCGGCTATTGTTACAGCGGATTTAACCCAAGAGGCTAGTGTTAGTCCCGGTGGAGGGTCCCCAGCACTGGCATCCCCAGCGAGTAACGAAGTCCGTGACCCTTACCACCCGGGTGAGGAAGCATTACAGCACTATGCTACGGTCACCCCGGGCGATCGGGACAAAATGCTGGATCCGAGTCTAACCGACTCCCACCCCAGCGATCGCACTTTGAGGGCCTCTTTTGAGCCTCAAAGACCATTAACCGACCTAGAAGGTCACTGGGCCCGAGAATTTATTGAAGTGCTGCAAGCTGAGGGAATTATTCTCGGCTTCCCGGATGGCAGTTTTCAACCGGATGCAGCGATGACCCAAGGGCAATTTGCGGCAGTGCTGCAACGGGCCTTCCCAGACCGCTATCTTGCGAAGGATGAGGCGTTGGGTGCAGAGGTTTCAGAGGAGGACTGGGGGCAAAGTGCGATCGCCGAGGCCTCCTTCCGGGAATGGATGGGAACCGATCCCAACCAAGCGGTTGAACCCAACCAACCGATCCCCCGATTGCAAGTGTTAGTCGCCCTGGTTAAAGGCTTAAACTTAAAACCCCCCAGAGACATCCTAGGAAATGTAGAGACTTATTTTTCATCAGCAGCATCTATTCCCACCTATGCACAAGAACCCCTAGCGGGGGCGATTCTCCTGCTGGAGAAATTGGAACAGTATCGCCACCTTTATGGAGGGACGATTCCCAATGACTGGTTTTCTAATCCCGATCGCATCGCCACCCGTGGGGAAGTCGCCGCTTTTATTTACCAGGCACTGGCGATCGTTGAGGCAGAATCCTCCGGAACCGAGCTTCCTTTAACCCCCACCGGGGAAAGTCCACAAATAACTGCATCCCTTTTTCCTGCCTTCCCTGCAGAAAGCGTGGTCACCCTGTTTCCTCAATCACCGGAAACCCATGAGGATCCGGATGACTCCCAGGACAACTTCCATCCTGGCGATCGCCCTACAGTCGAGTCCCGATTCTCTCCACCCAGCAATCGTTGGGGGATTGGAGGGGAGGGATTTGTAATGGCCGAAGCCGATCTCCACACCTTCGAGGAGCTCGACTCCCAAGCAGTTCCCAGTGATGAGGCGGTCCGGGTGGGCGATCGCTTTCAACCCACTTGGGAAGGGCGACCCCGCCCCTCGGAAAGTCTCAGCGCCCTGTTACCCCCTCGTCCCGTCACCCCTACCCTGTCTGAAGCATCCGCAGACCCCCTGGAAAATAGCATCAGCCTCCGTTTGGAAACCTTACGCAGCAGAATTCAATCGAATCCCGCGCCGGTCCCCGAACTGCCCCCCCTAGCGGCAGCCGGTTCCTACCTTCCAGAACCCGCTGAACTCTTTCAAGGCTATATGTGGCCCGCCAGAGGCGTCTTTACCTCTGGGTTCGGAATGCGCTGGGGACGAATGCACAAAGGGATTGATATTGCCGGACCCATTGGCACACCGATTATGGCGGCAGGGACTGGCATCGTCACCTTTGCCGGCTGGAATTCTGGCGGATATGGAAACTTAGTGGAAATTGAGCATCCCGATGGCAGTCTCACTCGCTACGCTCACAATGAGCGCATTTTGGTCAGCCCCGGTCAGGAGGTGATTCAAGGTCAACTGATTGCGGAAATGGGCAGTACAGGCAATAGTACGGGTCCTCACTTACATTTTGAGATCTATCCTCCTGGCACCGATGCGGCGGACCCGTTAGCCTATCTTCCTGGCGATCACCAGAAGCTGCAAGTCGATTCCACGGTGGGACAAGCGGTCTATTCGCGGTGAACGGTTAGGGGAAACAGCTTGAGGTTTCGGCTTTTTTCCAGGGTTTCAGGGTGATTCAGGACACGGCATTGCCGTGTCCTTTGTTGTTTGTTGCTCCTCACAAGGATGAACGGGAAGGAACAGATAACGCTTTCACGGTTTCAGGATGTCGTCCCAGTTGTCCTGTCATTAATCGGAGGGCAAATTGCTTGACTGGGGGTAGGGTTCGCAATCCCCATAATCCGAGATGACGGAGGGTAACTGCGGGTAAGAATTGATTAGAAAATAGGCGATCGAGAAGGTCCGTAAATCCTAAAATGGTCAGATTTTCCAGTTTTCGCCAGCGTTCATATCGTTTAAGCACTGCCAAGGACCCGATATCTTCTCCTTGGTGATGTGCTTGGGTGAGAATTTCGGCGATCGCAGCGGCATCCCGAATCCCCAAATTTTGCCCTTGTCCCCCCACGGGATGACAACAATGGGCGGCATCTCCAATTAAGGCAAGACGGGGTTGCACATAGCGGCTGCTTTGCATCAGTTGTACGGAAAAGACTCGGCGATCGCTAATGGGTTGGACTCGTCCCATTTGTTCCCCGTAACGTTTCTGGAGTTCGACTAAAAATTCGGCCTCATCTAAGGCCGCTAAGGCTTTGGCTTCTTCATGAGGTGCAGTCCAGACAATATTACAGCGATTTTCCGTTAGGGGTAAAATAGCAAAGGGTCCGCTCGGCCAAAACCGTTCGTAAGCAATATTGGCGTGAGGTTTTTCCGGTTTAACTTGGACTGTAATACAGGATTGCCAATATTTCCAACCCCGAGTTTTGATGCCTGCTGCTTCCCTAATCTGCGATCGCGCCCCATCAGCCGCAATTAAGACCCGGGTGCGAATTCGTTGGGTTTCGGGGTTTTCCTCAACCTGCGATCGGACTTCTATGAGCACGCCATCAGGTTGGTAGTCCACTCCCAGCACTTCCGCCGGACAGTTCCAGGTCACATTGGCACAATCTGTGAGAAAATCCTGCAACGCTGTGAGTAATACCTGATGTTCCCCCACATAACCCAGAGTTTCTCGACCTAAATCGCCCGGTTGAAAGCGCACCCCTTCCCGTCCAGAATCCGAGAGACTAATTTGATTAAATGGGGTAATTTTTGGTAAAATCTTCTCCCACACCCCCACCGCCTGGAAAATTTGCCCGGACAACAGGGACAAAGCATAGACTTGATTTCGGGATGCGGCAACCGACGGTGGCAATGCCTCAATTAGCACAACTTTTAAACCGGAATCTTTTAAAGAGGCGGCTAAAGTTGTGCCAGCAATTCCACCACCGGCGATCGCCACATCATAATCAAAAGCCGATTCCGATCCGGGAGTGACCTTGGTTTCGCGAGTAAGCTGCTGTAAGGGCATGGTTATCGAGGTTTCTCAAAACGGATAAAGATAGGTCCTATTCCTTATCATTGTGCCGCAAATCGCCATTTCAGGCTAGAGGAGGTGGGGGAGATGGGGAGGATGGGGAGGATGGGGAGGATGGGGAGGATGGGGAGGATGGGGAGGATGGGGAGGATGGGG
>NZ_JAMXFA010000023.1:9908-110549 GCF_025370785.1 Laspinema olomoucense D3b | reverse complement strand
TTATGCGGTTTTTAGCAAAAGATCCGGAAAATCAGCTATAACCGGCCATCGGCTAAAATCAAGCAAAACTTTTTATTTTAGCATAAAATTATTTTGCAAGAGGTCTATTGTGCTGCCAAAATGCGGCGACGTTCCTCTAAGGGCAATTGCATAAAAGCACGCCGATCGCTTAAGGAGATGGGTTTCCCTTCTTCGGGAACGGGATTGGGTGAAATTACATAATATTCAACCCTTTGAGGATTCGCCACTCGCTGGGAAGCATTCAGGATTTCTAGTCTGACCAAATTTCCGTTTTTGTCATAATCGAGAATCCGGTCGGGTTGTTCCCGCTCTCTTTTTTCTACCGGACTTTCTTGAAAATAGATATTCAACACATCTGTTTCGGGATTGTAACTAATTTTCATGGTTCTACCCCTGAAAGTTTGGGTGATATTTTCCTCGGGTTTGGGAACCCGAACTACCGATCACGATCGCTGTAGGTTTAGCCCTCTCTTCCCTGCGATCGCCCAATGCTGTCAAAGGTTTGGCGGGACTTGCCTCCATTCTATCCCCGAGGGTTGCCAACAGCGATCGCTCAGAAGGAACGCCTCGGACAAAGTTGCAGTTAGGGCGATCGCCTCTGCAAACCTGCGATCGCCTTTATCCAACTTTTAATTGAGTGCAGCCGAAACTATCTAAGAGTTAGACTGTCCTTGTGCTGCCTGCCGAACGATCTCCACATCCAACCCCAACGCTGCGGCAATTTGTTCCACACTTAACCCGATCGCCAACAACCCCGGTACGGATTCTAGCTTACCCTCCGCTTTCGCTTGTTGGTAAAATCTCGTCTGTTTTAAATCCTCTAATCCAAACATCGCTTCTAACTCCTCCCGCGTTAACTCGGTAAACTTGTACAGGATGACGGTTTCTATTAATTCTACAACTTTTAGCTGGAGTGCGGCATCGTCGAGTTCCTGCTTTGCCTGCTGTAGCAGTTGGTTCGTTTGAGCGATCGCCGTCTCTCTATTTCCCACAATCAATTCCACGATTCCCAAACCCAGGGAGGGTTCTGCTGGCATCTCTAATTCATCCAAGTACACAAACTTGACTTGTTTGCTCATCACCAACCCCCGATACTGGTTGGGCACTCCCGGATCTAAATTGCGCGAGGCAAACACCGCCACCGCACACCAATCGTTGTTCGGTTTGTATTGTCCCAGATAAACGAAAATTTCGGTAAAAAACCGCCAATAAAAGTCTGACTTAAACTGAAACTGGACTTCTACAAAGTAGATCAGCAGAGCGGTTTCTTTTTCCCTGGGCAAAAATAGGCCGTCAAAGCGGCGAGCGAGTTCTTTGATTTCCCGTGAAGAAAACTGATAAGCGGTTGCCCGTTCGGGAGCCTCCCCCATGATTTCAAATAGTAATTGCGGGAAGGTTTGAAAGAGTTTGTAAAATAGGGTATCTGTTCTCATTCTTTCCTCATGGTTTCTTCTATTAATTTATCTTGAAATTTTCCCGACCCAGCAAATAAAGGAAACTCTAAAGACGATCGCCCCAGCAAAACTGCGATCGCCCTCACTGCAACCCATTCAAACTCAACCCAAACATCGGCACAAATTCTGCAATTTTCCCTGCCGTCTTCTGTTGCCAATGGTCACGCGGCATCGGATTTAACCCAGCAAAATATCGCTTCCATCCGCCCAGGAACGGCTATAAATTAATCAGAAAAATTTGCATGATTAAATCTTACCCTGCTTCTTAAGTTCAGACAAAGCATTTTCAGCCGCTTGCTTTTCAGCCTCTTTCTTGCCGCAAGCTTTGCCTTTTCCATAGGGTTCATCATTGACAGACACTATAGATTGATATTCCGGTGCATGATCGGGACCTCCGATCCGTTTTGTAGTGTATTTGGGCAATATTGAGCCAAAAGTTGTTTGGACATACTCTTGCAGCCTATTTTTGGAATCAATGTTAGAACGCAGTTCAACGATTGTGGGAGATACCGAATCAAATAAATCCTCGATAATAGGACGAAGTACCTCCATCTTGCGATCGCAGTCTAAATAATAGGCTCCTACCACCGCTTCAAAGGTACTACTCAATAAATTAGGACTTTGATAACCCCCATTCCGAATCATCCCTTGACCCAGACGCATCCGAAAGGTTAACCCCACTTCAGTGGCAAATTTGGCAAGTTGCTTTTCATCCACCAATGCCGATCGCCGTCGAGTCATTTCGTCTTCTGCCATTTCCGGATGCCGACAGTACAGGTATTCACCACTAATAAAAGTCAGGATAGCATCCCCTAAAAACTCTAGGCGTTCATTATGCAGTTCGCCAGAGTTTTCATTGGCATAAGAACGATGAGTCAATGCCTGTAGCAATAGCTTTTCATTCGTGAATTTCAATAATTTATGGTCCATTTGTAACAGCCTCATGGGTAGTTTTTATCTAAATCATAGCATTTATCTCGTTGGAAAATAAAAAGGGGCAAACCCATGTTTGCCCTTTTTGGGAATCACGCTATGTGTTTGATTGGGTCAGAATTTATCGTTTATTTTTGAAACGATAAAAAATATGTTCAACTTGATTTAAAGCGCAAAAGCCCTCAACACCAACCCGCTTTTGTAGCTTTTTACTGGTCTGATTCCAGGATTGTGTAACTATAATCACTTTTTTCCCGTGGGATTGGCACTGACTTACTAAATCACTAAATCCCCCATCCTTGGACAACAAAATTACTGTACATATTTCGGGGTTAGTGAGAATATACTGCTTACAGTCAGCCTTGATTTTCTCGTCTGCATCATTTTTATGCAATCGAGACGCCTGAACCCAACGACATTCAAAACCGCATTTGTCCCAAATACTAGCCCATTTTTTCAGTTCTATGCACCCACCGTATGCTTTTACATAGGAGGGTTTTCCATATTTTGTAGCAAATTGCAATAAAGCTATAACTTGCTCTTCGGACCGAACGTGGACATTTTGACCATCCCACAAAATCGCTACTTGATTCGACGTTAGTTGATTAGACATTTTATTTTGTGCCTCGTTTATGATTCGTGATTGGAGGCAGCTTCCGGGCATAGATCTGTACAGTAAAACCCCAGATACATTCTGGAACTGTTAGATCTATTCCGGTTGTCGTCTTAAAATCACAGTACCCTCATTCCCTGAATCATCACAGAGTTATTACATTGAGCTGGCTAAATTTGATACCAGACCAAGGCAAGAACTTTATGAAGTCCAGGTGCAGGGGTGCTGCTCATAAGACGAGAACCCAAGCGTAATGCTTGCGTTGCGCTGTAAGCTGCGTTGATTTCATTAATGCACAGTCTTTTGGGTTTGTCAAGGGCGATCGCAAAATTTCTTGTCTGCCCCTCATCCCTTGCTAGAGTACCTAGGGTCTATACCCATTTTCCCATACAAAGCAAGCCTGCGCGGGCTACCCTGCACCGAAGCGGCTGGAACCTGTACGTTCATGGAGCCAGACTTTTCAGAGTCCAATTCAACATCACCGGCATCGGTAGCGTCCGAAATAATATTAATATCCTAACCCCAGAACGACTAACTGGGAAAATTTGGAGAAGGGCGATCGCCCCCTTCAATCCGCCGCTGAATTGCCTCCTCAGAAATGCGGATAGTTTCTTCAGTTAAAGGTGCAGGATACCAGGTTGCCTCCGAGTCAGGACTCCGACGATTCACTAAAGCATCTAATGCTTTTAAATCATCTCGATAAGCTAATAGATAGGCTTTTAATTCCTCTGGGGACATCAGGTCAAATTTTGGATTCCTAAATAAACCTCCATTCTCCACTGTCGATAACAATCACTTCTAAATTATCTGCTGCCAATGTGCTTGCTTCTTCCTGGGGTTAATCACAGTTTCCTTCAGGGGGGCTGTTGCTCTTCTGCCAGACCTATAATGCCCCACTTTATTTTATGGAAATCCCTTAGTAATCGCCTCTCGTAAAACATCCGTAATATCTGGCTTTTCGCAAGCAATAACCACATCGGGTAAATGTTGGTGATGGGGAAAACTCGATAAATCTGGAAAGTGGGGAGTGCTGTCATAGCGAAAAATCAAACGATTGCCCTGATCTTGATAGTGATAACGATAGTCTAACCACATCAATACATCCTCCTCAACCACGATCGCCTCATTGATTTCCAATAACTGCCCCTCACTAAACCTCACCCGAATCCGCAACGTAGCTCGTTGTGGCGTTAACACCTCCTCCACATATCGCTCAACATAGACATCCTCTAGTGCCATTAAAGCCTGCTCAACGCGATTTAGATAATTTGCTAAAACTTCATGCCACATCTTGTAATCGCTTCTCTAACTCCAACCGCAAACCCAAAAAATGACGATAATCATTGGCCCACTCCACCCAATGCTCCTCATCGGAAAATTGTCCTTTTGAGTAGCGATTAAAAAACTCTTCTGTGTCCATACTGTACTGACTTTCATACAAGCTCAAACGCTTGGTCACGGCAATCAAGGCATCCAACGGTGAAGTGTAAATAACTTGCTGTTTTCGCATTTTGAATCTCCAAAGCTTAACTCAAATCCCCTGATTTGTTGCCAATATCCCCCAATAAATTGTCAGATAAATTGGATAAAATGAGCGTGCCTAGTCCAAATACTTCCGCACAATTTCTACGATTTTTTCCGACGCATGACCATCTCCGAAGGGATTGACTGCGGTTGCCATTTTTTGATAGGAATCCTTGTCTTTTAACAAGGCACTGGCGGCGGTGAAAATCTCTAGGGAATCGGTGCCGACTAATTTGGCTGTACCGGCGTCGATCGCCTCGGGACGTTCTGTGGTTTCTCTTAACACCAAAACAGGTTTCCCTAATGCCGGTGCTTCTTCTTGCAATCCGCCGGAATCCGTTAGTAACAAATAGCATCGTTGCATGGCCCCGACTAATTCGGCATAGTCTAATGGTTCCGTTAAAAATACCCGGGGATGATTGCCTAACATGGCTTGTAATGGTTCTCGGACGGTGGGATTTTTATGTAAGGGTAACAGTAATGCGGTATCGGGAAATTCATCCAAGGTTTTGAGAAATCCTTGGGCAATTCCCGTTAGGGGTTCGCCCCAATTTTCGCGGCGGTGAACTGTGGCGAGGAGGACGCGATACTGTTGCCAATCTAGTCCGGGGATGGGACAGTCGGGTTGGCGGGAGGCGACGGAGAGTAAGGCATCGATGACGGTGTTTCCGGTGAGGTGAATCTCTCCGGTGACCCCCGATCGCTCTAAATTTTCTACCGCTTTTGTAGTAGGAGCAAAATGCAGTTGCGCCAGTTGGGAAATTAACCGGCGATTGGCTTCTTCGGGATAGGGATTGAATAGCTCATCGGTCCTTAAACCCGCTTCCACGTGACCGATCGCAATTTTTTGATAAAACGCAGCTAAAGCGCCAGCAAAGGCGGTGGTGGTATCCCCTTGGACGATTAACAAATTCGGAGTCGTCTCTTGCAAGAACCCTTCAAGTCCCTGTAAACTACCACAGGTGATATCCGTGAGGGTTTGCTGATGTTTCATGATCCCGAGGTCGCAGTCGGCTTGCAAGTCGAACAGATGCATGACTTGCTCCACCATCTCCCGATGTTGGCCAGTTAAAATAACTTGGGTCGTGAAATCGGGCGATCGCCGGAATGCCTGGATCACCGGGGCCAGTTTAATCGCTTCAGGACGGGTTCCCAGGGCAATCAAAATTTTCAGGGGAGAGTTTAGCATTAGGCGCTTGATCGGCAAGTGAACAACAGGCGGAACCAACCCATTCTGTTAAAAGATGTCAAGTTTTGGGAAAACTCTAACAAAGAGAGGGCTGAGTTAGATCTATCTTAGAATACATCCACTCATTGATTGCTAGACTTACTCAACCGCCTAAATTCGCCCATTCCCTAGACTGAGCCAACTCCCTAAAATTTAATCCCTGTTCGTTAAAGAGAGAGAGTCATGACACAATCTCAGCGTCCACCTGTTCCACCACCGCCACCCCCGCCACCAGGGCGGCCCCCGGCAGCCCGCGCCCCTGGAGGTCCCCCGATGCCGCCGCCACCGCCGCCACCGCCACCAGGTCGGCCACCGGGTCCCCCGGCTGGGGTCGCTGTCGCAGCACAACCGGCGACCCCAGCCGCACCCGCCGCCCCCAAAGGCCCCGGCCCTAGTCCCGGACATCCGACCTTGCGGGACTTAGTGGTACAGGCGAATGAAGAAGGAATTTCCGATATTCACCTTGGAGTGAATGAACTGCCGCGCTTCCGCAAACGGGGGGATATTGCAGAAGCGGGGTATCCCGTCACCGATCTCAATACCTTTATGAGTTGGTTGCGGGAATGTATGAGCAATGAAGAAATCCAGCAGTTTCAGGAAAACCTAGACTTTGACGGGGCGTTTGATTTTGGGTTTGTGCGGGTCCGGATCAGTGCGTTTGACTCGTTAGCAGGTCCAGCGATGGTGTTGCGACTGATTGCTGCCAAAATCCTGACGATGGAACAACTGGGTTTACCCGAAGTGTTTAAAAAGGTCTGCCACTATCACAAGGGGTTGGTGTTGGTGACGGGACCGACGGGTTCGGGTAAGTCTACGACAATGGCGGCGATGATTGACTACATGAACAAGAATTTCGCCTATCACATGATCACCATTGAGGATCCGGTGGAATTCGTTCATGAAAGTAAGAAATCCCTGATTAAACACCGGGAAGTGGGTCGGCATACCCTGAAGTTTTTTAATGCGCTTAAAGGGGCATTGCGGCAAGACCCAGACATGATGTTAGTCGGAGAAATTCGGGACAAGGAGACCGTGGGGATTGCCATTAAAGCAGCCTCAACAGGTCACTTAGTCATGGGAACGCTGCATACGAATAGTGCAGTCAAAACCCTGACTCGGATTTTGGATATGTTCTCAGCGGAAGAACAGATTTCAATTCGGGTTTCGCTTTCGGAAATTCTGGTTTCGATTATTGCTCAGTTGTTGTGTAAAACCACCGATGGAAAACGAGCGGCGTTCCACGATATTATGATTAATACGGACGTCATCAAGGAATATATCCTCAAAGAACAGTATGAGGATATTCAACAAATCATGCTGAAAGATACTTATGAAGGCATGACGACGATGAACCGATCGCTCTATGAGCTGTATCAAGAAGGGCGAATTACGGAAGAGATTGCGTTGGAACAGTCGCCAACCCCGAACGAAATGGCTCAAATGCTCCGAGGTCGGATTTAAAGGTTCACAAACTCAGGTTTTTCTGTTGCACGAGCAGTTATGAATGTTAAGGGGTCCCAACTAGATCGCGGCCCCTTCATAACTGTTGTTTCCTGTGAGGGTTCCGTCTTGTACAGTTTCTCAATCGCCTAGTTCCCATCTCATATCCAAGCGATCGCGAGTTGTTGAAAAACCCATCCTCTTCTCTTCCTCCCCTATTTAAAGGGATTGCTCTGTTTACTCCTGGTGGAGACCTGATTTACTGTATCGACCCGAGCAAAAAAAATCGGTGGCATCTGAATTTATGCGCGGTGCTACAAGAATGGCTGGGGCTAATCGAACCCCCCCATTTCCTAGTTCCTTGTTATACCGCCACGGTGGACCGATGGCTTGATCCCTATACCGGACAAGTGCAAACTTCCGCGATCGCCTCGGCTTCAGTCCTGCGCTATCAAGCCTTGCTGAATGCTATCTTTGAAATAGAGGACTTGACTTGGGCGATCGCCCCTTGGTCCGAAGAGTTATGTCATCCAATGGTGTTAGCCACCTATCGTCAGCAGTTTCCCCAACTCTGGGAGAATCATGAGCTGATTGTCCGCTTGGAGTCAAGCGCAGACGAGGGCAGCATTCACCCCCCGAATTTATCCCCGAAGTTGAGGTTTACTTTGTCCGAACAAACCCCGACTCAAGGATATGTGCTCCGGTTATTTGTGTCGGGTCATACAGGAGCAACGGAGAGAACCCTCAAGACCTTGCACCAGCTTTTGGAAGAGTCTTTAGGCTATCCCTATACCTTGAAAGTGATTGATGTTTCTAAACATCCAGAACAGGCAGAACAGGCTCATGTTTCCGCTACCCCTACCCTGGTTAAAATGTGGCCCTTGCCCGTGCGCCGCATTGTCGGAAATTTAGAAGATCAAGATAAAATTCTGAATCTACTGGGCTGTCTGAACTCTTAACTTGATCCGATGAAAATTAGGGGTCAGTTAGGGAAATCTTAACCCCTCATTAATCTGGGGTGACTGATTAAAAAGGGCGCACCCTGTGCGCCCCATTGTGTGGCTAATGGTTGGGTTAGCGAGAGGAAATTAGAGGGGTTGCAGGGTCTCGAATAATAAAGCGATCGCCGGTTCGAGCTTAGATGCGGCCACATCTGTTGCGGAAATGAGCAACAAATAGACACTGCGATCGCGCTGACGGACCAAAATTGTCCCCTGCATCGGCGTCTGATTATTGAAAATCCCTGTCCAAGGGACGAGCACCTCTCCCGAGGCGATCGGCTTAAACTCATCGGGACTAAATCCTTCCCCCCGCTTAAATTCCTCAATCGCCATTTCTGCCAACTCCTCATTACTCAAGGTGCGGGCAGTGGCTAGGGGTTGGACAATCACCGTATAGGCTAAATTGCCATCAGGAGACTCGATTAACGGAATCCCCGCTGAAGACCCAATTTTATAGGGTTCCAGACGTCCTCTTTCCCCTTGGGACTCTTCATTTTGAGACTCTTCATTTTCAGCCGGTAAATATTCTGCCAGCACACCCACAGTAAACCGTCCTCCGGGGTCTTTATAGGGTTCTGCGGTTAACTGGACAGGACTCGCCTCTCGTTCTTCCTCAGAGAGACTCGGAGCCGGGGTGGCAGAGGGGGAAGATTGGGGAGAGGGGGAAGATTGGGGAGATTGGGGAGATTGGGGAGATTGGGGAGATTGGGGAGATTGGGGAGATTGGGGAGATTGGGTATTTCGAGACCCTCTTTGGGCGACTTGAATTACCCTAGCCGGAGCCTCTGCTGCGCCAGCATTTAACTGCAAATTCGAGATACCAACCTGGGGGTGCAGGTGAATGGCTCGATTGTCAGCAATCATCAGAGTTAGGGCAGTTAACAGCCCCAAACCGAGCAGCCAAAGCCGGTTTCGTTTCATTTTCAGCTTCCTCGTTTTCATACTGGGAGAGATTGATCCAGGAAATAGGCGATCGCCCAGGGCGTCGGTACAGGATTGGGAAGACAAACCAGGTTTATCCAAGTAAATATGAGCTACTGAGTCCCAAAGCAAGGGCGATGAAACCCGGTTTCTTGTCCTTATTGATTTAATACTCTACCCACGCTCTAGCGGCCTAAGACAGCGGCGTTACCGATATCAAATAACCCCGCAATACATCCGCTCATTAACGTTGCCAGAGTACCTGCCCAAAGCGCTTTAAAGCCCAAAGAGGCGATTTCATTGCGACGTTCAGGGATTAACCCGGATAACCCTCCGATAAAAATGCCGTAGGAGGCAAAATGGGTAAACCCACAGAGTGCATAGCTGATGATTAACAGGGCGCGATCGCTGATTTCCCCACTCAGGGCTAACCTCCCTAGCTGTTGATAGGGGGGAATATTCGTTTCAAATAGCCGTCGCCCCAGCACGAGAGAACAACTCCACAATTCCTGCCAATCGAGGGATACCCCAGTTAAAAAGGTCAGGGGTAAGAATAACATTCCCATGAGATTGGCGAGAGGATTAGCAAAGAACTCGGTGATCAAGGAAGGCTCACCGGATGGAGAGGCTCCCAGCACTACAGTGGAGATCGTCGTAAAGACTGCATTAATCAGAGCAACCATCCCCAGAATGGCAATAATTGCCGCAGCAATCCCTACCGCCATTTTCACCCCATCCAATGCACCACCAATTAAGCTATCCATTGGGTTAGGACGTTCAGAGGATTCACCCTCTTCATCTTCAGGGATGTGACCGAGGGTTTTCGGGTCGCCAGTTTCGGGAATTAAAAGTTTAGACATCACGAAACAAGCGGGAATGGTCATGATCGAAGCGGAGACCAAGTGACCGGCAATGGAGGGAAAAGTGGGGCGCAATAAACCGGCATAGAGGGCTAAAACCGAAGAGGCGATCGAGCCAAAGCAACTGGTCAAAATCGCGCAAAGTTCGCTGCGGGTCATATCTAACAAAAAGGGTTTGATGGCGATCGCCGATTCAATCCCTAAAAAAATATTAGCCGCCCCTGCCATTGATTCAGCACCACTGATATTCATGGTTTTTTGGAAAATGATCGCAAACCACTTCACCACAGGCTGAATCAGATTCAGGCGATACAGTAGACTGACCAATCCCGAGAAGAAAATAACTTGCGGCAAGGCGCGAAAGGCCAGAACGTAAGCAAAACCGGGATTGAGGTTATCCGGACTGAGGCGATCGCCCGCCACCGCGACGAAGGGAGTGCCTACAGTTCGGGCAATCCAGCGACCCGCTGGCCCTGGACCTGCGGCAAAATTGGGTTCTGCCACCAACATCGAAGACGCTCCCCCAAACAGGAATTTGGCCCCTGCTTCTGAAGCATCTAGGACCACATTGAGCAAATTACTCAGTCCTTCAATGAGACTGCTTCCTAACCCAAACACGATTAATCCCACAACCATTTGTAGGCCAATTCCCCAAAAGATGACCTTCCAGGGAATAACACGACGATCTTCAGAACCCAGCCATGCAATAAAGCATAGACCCACGATTCCGAGTAATGAGAGTAAATTTAATATCGGGTTCATTTTTCGATTGACGTCTCCCGCACGATGAACGGTGTGGTGATCGACTGTAAGTCAACTGGACTGGTTTGACACTCCCCCATTCCAACCGTTTGGAACCAGAGGAGGTGGGGGCCTTTTGTCCACTTCTCTTGAGGGGTAGCCAACTGGGTTTGAACCTTTAAGAAAAAAGTTGGCTCAAACCTATAACCGTTGACTCTTTATATCAAATGCGAAAGTGAATTTTCATTTAGACGTCCCGGGGCAAATTCTAACGTTATGCGGGCGTTCCTGTCTAGTTGTGCCGTCAAATTTTTTTGAAAATTCTCTCTTTATCCGGATAAAAAATAAAATCCCCATTTGGGGAGGTTATTTGGGGAGTTTATTCACTTCGCCTCCCACCGAGGGTCCCTCTTTTTGAAGCAGTCTGAGCCTTGTGTTAGAGTAGTTAGTTTTTAGCAAAATTCTCATAAAACACAAAACCCCGGTGCACATAATCCAGGAAACTCCAGGGTGGTTACGGTTAGAGTATCTAATGCTACCTGTCGGATGCGATGATTATTGGTATCCGCAATATAAAGCATACCTGTAGCAATACTCAAACCCCCGGGTTCAAAAAAGCGGGTGGCGGTATTTTTACCGTCTAATAATCCAGCAGTTCCATCTCCTAAAACCGTTTTGCACTCTCCCGTTTTGGGATTAACGGTTTTAATTTTGTGGTTGTAAGTATCTGCAACCCACAGCAATCCCTCGGCATAATCAATACCGAGACAATGTTGCAAGAGGGCCTCTTCTGCGGTCCCATCGCGATCGCCAAATCCAAACAAATCTCCACTGCCGCAAAGGGTTCGCACCCGGGGTTCATCTCCTAACCCGATTCCCCGAATCGAACTAATTTCACTATCCGCCACAAACAGTTCCTCATCATTGGTAGTAATGCCGCTAGGTTGAGCAAATGCCGCCTCATCCAGTTCTCCATCAATGCCAGCTTCTGCACCGATGCCACTGTAGGTCCCCACGGTTCCATCTATCAAATCTAGCGCCCAAATTTGGTGGGACCCGGCCATTGCGATTAATAACACTTCCCCCCCAATTAGTTCTAAATCCCAGGGAGAATTTAAGGGAGTCTCTAACCCGGGACCTCCTTGGGGTTCCAAGGTGCGATTTTGTTCTCCCGTTCCGGCAAGGGTTTGCACCTGTTGCGTCGTAAAATCGATTTGCCGGATTGCATGGTTTTCCGTATCCGCCACATAGAGACATTGGGAGTTACCATCCCAAGTCATCCCTTGGGGTCCAAAAAACTGCGCTTCAGAAAAAGATCCATCGGTTAATCCAGGAGTGCCATTGCCGATGATGGATTGTACAGTGCCTTCTAGGGTGGTGACAATGATGCGATGATGTCCCGAGTCGGCAATAAATAGGCGACTGCTGGCAGTATCGGCGAGGACTTTCCCCGGAAAGGCTAAGGGAGTAATTAAGGGATTTTTTTGTTTTTCTAGGATAGGTTTGATATGAGGAATTGAGACGGAACCTTGAGCTTGCTGCTGGGCGATTAACTGGGCGATCGCCTCATCCAATTCCCCCCGTTTCCCTTCTCCAGAAACCATTCCCACTACATATCCCAAAGGGTCAATTAAAATTAAAGTCGGCCATGCGCGCACCGCATACTGTTGCCAAATTTCAAACTCCTGATCCACAATGACCGGATGTTCGATATCATACCGCAGAATCGCTTGCCGAATATTTTCTGTTTCTTTTTCGTTCTCGAATTTAGCCGAATGAACACCGATGACCGTGAGATGTTCGGGATATTTTTGCTCTAAATATTTTAAATCCGGTAAAATATGCAGACAATTAATACAGCAATAGGTCCAAAAGTCAAGGAGAACAATTCGGCCTTTTAATTGGTTTAGGGATAAAGGGCGATCGCAATTTAACCAAGGTTGATGGGAAGGAAATTCTGGCGCTCTCACCCGAGGAAGATTCATGGGATTGATTTCACGATGGGTTGACTCGATTATTTTAAATGAAAATCCCTCGTTCGTAGTAACTCCTTCAGGAGTTATCTTGATGCAACTATAGCGGTTCCCATAGTTTCTAGTCCTAGGGTGGGGGGTAGAAACCGGGTTTCTTTCCTAAATTTAGGCAATTCAACAACAAGGGTCACAGAAACCCGGTTTCTAGTCCTAGGGTATGGGGTTAGAAACCGGGTTTTTTTCCTAAAGTTAGGCAATCCAACAACAATTGTTGCAGAAACGAGGTGACATCACAGGATTGAAAATACTCCCGCTCACATTCAATCAAACTCGTCAGGCAGCGCCTCTGCTCGGGCTTTCCATGCAGCTTTCAGAGTTGCTTCCGCCTCCGCGAGAATCGCACTTGCTTCAGCATCCCGATTGGCTAACTTGAGTGCTGCACCCACGTGATTCAGTGCTTCCCCTCGATAACCATCAACGCGGATCGAGTAGGCTAATGCAGTGGCCTCAGATAACTGTCCAGAACGAGCCTGCGCTGCCACGATTTCAGAGAGCGCCTTTTCCGGCCAACTCGGATAGCGCATGGAGCGAGCAGCTTCTACGGCGTCAGAAAAACGTCCCAGTTGTGTGAGTGCCTTTGCCAGGTGGTTGAGACTATTCTCTCGGTCCACCTCATCGCCAAGAGAATAGGCGATCGCTTTGGTTTCAGTCAAAACCGCATCCGCTTCCTTGGGTCGATTGACTTGCTCCAGGGTTTTCACCACCTCAAGTAGAGAATAAACCGATAAAAACTTCAAAGAACGAGCTGCCGAGGTGGCTTCGGTGAACATCGCGCTGGCTTGATCTGGGCGATCGCAACTCTCCAATGCGACAGCCAACTCTAAAAACCCACGGACGCGCTCACTCCCCTTGGTAATCGAACGGATCACATTTGCCGCTTCCTCAAACTTTCCCGCTTGAGTCAAGGCAGTCGCCAAACTCCGCAGCGCCTTGACGCGCTCACCTTCCCCCTTTAAAGAAGCCGCAACAGAGGCAGCTTCGACAAATTCTCCCGCTTGTGCCAACGCTCCTACTAGCTCGCTCAGAACGTTTTCTTGACTGGAAGCAGGCCAAAGGGACTGGGCGATTTGAGGAATTTCGGCAAACAGCGCCTTTGCTTCATCATGACGGTTGGCGCGGTGGAATGCTGTTGCTAACTCGCACAATGCAATGGCTCGACTGGACATTTGAAGAATAGAGCGAGTCGCTGTAGTTGCCTCGGCAAAAACCGCACTCGCTTCACTGTCACGACCGGCGATCGCCAATTCTACGGCGCGATCTCTCAATTCTTGCGCTCGTCTCGTCTCTACAAAATCCATACAAGAGGCTACCTCCATGACCGATTGAGAATGCTGAAATGTCTATTTAAGCTTGATTATACATATAAAACATCAAGACTTAAGTTAAACCTAATACCAAATCTGTAGCAAATATTAATGAAATTGGTATTAGGCAATGAAACGACAATTGTCGCAGAAACCCGGTTTCTGGTCCTGGGGTAGGGGTTGAGAAACCGGGGTTTTTTCCTAAATTTAGGAAATGATAACGACAAGTGTCACAGAAACTCGGTTTTGGGTTCTATAAGTCGAGAGGAATCTGACGTTACCGAGTAGTGGCGTACCACTCTACAATTCCATCAGCCAGGGTTTTGGCTAACTTTTTCTGTTCCTGTTCATCGACAATCCACTCAAACTCAGTGGGATTAATCATAAACCCGAGTTCTAGTAAAATGGATGGAGCAACCGTGGGACGAGTTAAGGCTAAATTATTCCAGAAAACGCCATAGGAGGGTCGGTTTAATTTCTGCACTAAATAGTTATGCAAAAATACCGATAAATCATGAGCTTGGGGATGATACCAAAACATTCCGACTCCTGCTGTATTTATGGCATCGCCGAAGTCGGGTAAGGCATTATAATGGACGCTCAGGGCGAGGTGGGGTTCGTCTTGTTCGATTTGAGCAACGCGATCTTGCGGCCATAAATCTTCATCTCCTTCTCGGGTCATTAAGACTGTAGCACCGCGCTGTTGTAGCTCATCTCGCAGGAGTTTGGAGACAATCAGGGTGACGTCTTTTTCGGGATAACCTGTGGGTCCGCGCGCACCGAGGTCCTCGCTGCTGCCATGTCCTGCATCTAGGAGAATTGTCATCCCTGTTAAGGGTTGATTGCGACTGCCGCTGGCGCTGGGGGGATGACGCAGGGAGAGAATGAGGGTTGTGCCTTCATAGCGCAATTTGTATCCCCATTGATGTGAGGGTTTGAAATGAAATGTATATTGCACTTGCTCGTTACCGGAGGGTTGCCAATCCATCCGTTCAACTAAGGGATCGTCGTTGAAAGCAATGGTATCGGTTTGAGCAGTAGTGTTATGCAATGTAAGCATAAAATTGCGATCGCCCTGGGTGACGGTAACAGGTACAGCAGTTTGCAGGGGGAATAGCACTTCGGTCCAGCCCGGAACCTGCCGCGATCGCACACCCCGAATTGCCGATCGCGGGGGAATCCCTGCCGATAAAATTCGGGCTTCCTCCGCCTTAATCCAGGCCCCGTAATCTAACCGAATCCATTCGCCTTCCCGTCCTGTCACTGCGGCGCGAGTCCCCTTGGGTAACGGTGTGAGACGGGAATGATTGGTACTCGGGCCCGTGCGTGCCACTGCTGCTTCGGCAGTCACTTCAGCCACTGTAATTTGACTCGGGGAAACAATTTCAATATTACCCGCTGCCATTTGGGTTTTTGTTTGTCCATTTAGGGACAATTGATAAGTCGGTTGACCCCAATTGGCAGGATTTTGCGGTGCAGTGGTACAGCCTTCAAAATTACCCGCTTCCCGGGAAACATTCGGGTCTGTCGTTCCGGTTAATACTGCTAAATTAGAAGGCAAAGAAACCGATTCTTGATTGAGCATTAACGGAATGGTGCGATCGCCAACTTGCACAGAAACTGTCGCATTCGGGGGAGCAATTGCCCCAAAACAAATCAACTCTCCAGGCATTCTGGCAATATCAACCGTCGGCGTTAGAGAACTTTCCACAAATGCCATTCCTTCAGGAACCGGCGGCAAACTCGACTCCCGGGTAACTTTGATTTGGAGTTGTTGGGTTTGATGGGTTAAGGTAAAAATATTTTCCCCTAATTCTAAGGGAAAGCTGGGGGCAAAATGTCCAGCCGGACTGCGTTCAATTCGTTGTCCATTGACTAAAACTTCCGCATCCGGTGCAGCAGTTCCAATTAAAAAAATACGGTCAGAGGTCGTTTTATGTTCCGGGGGAGGATAAGCCACAAAAAGCTGTTGTTCAGCAGCGGCGGGAGTGGTGAGCATAATAGATGCAATGGCCGTGGATAGAAAAATGTTTCGCATGGGTGTAAGTCAAATCTAGCTCGAACTCGGCAAGCATTAGAGGGGAAATTGACCCGGGAAATTCGGACAATTTCCCCTTTAATGCTTTAAAAAGAAGGCAAGGTATCTGGACGTTCAGGGCGGGTATCTAGGGGACGGGCAACAATAATGCCAATTTGACCTTCCACCGCTTGGACGTAGGATTGTAAATCAGGAGCAACCGTCACTTGTCCACTAGGAGAAGCATGAATAAATGCCATTTTGCCATCTTTGGATTGATAAACCAATCCGGTATGGCTGACATCAAGTCCTTCGATATCCGTAGCGGCGGCGATGATGTCTCCGGGTTGCAGGCGATCGTAAAGGGTAGAAATTTGGTCTTTGGGAATATAAGTGAGAGAAACATCCTTGAGCTTGGCTTCCACTTGACGAATGCACTCGTAATTCCCATCATCGGCGAGTTGGGGATAACTTTGACGATTTTGGGTCATAAAATTCAAGGTTTTATTCAGAGGAATCCCGCCGAGGGATTGGGTAATATTTTCAACGAGTCCGCGTTTGCTATTATCATAAATCCAGTCGGAGAAATAGTGGAGACGACTACAATAATCGGTGAGTTTACCATCGCGATAGCGTTGTTCTTCAACGCGATTTTCTAACCCTTGGTAGGTGTAATCCTGTGCGGCAATTCCTCGGGCGATCGCCAGAACGGTTTCTATAAATAATACACAATCAAACCCGGCGAGAGAAACGACCAGGGTTTCATCTGGAGATTTATCTAATAAACCGGCTACGTAAGGGGCCCCGATAAATTGCCCCGCCACCCCGGAGATAATCTCACTTAGTGGGCGACGGCTCAAATTTTGGGCAGAGGCCCATTGCATGACTTCTTTAAACTTGAGGTCCTGGGGTTCAGCCTCAACAGGGTCCGGGAGTTCCACATCACCAGGGTCCTCAGCATTGGGATCAATCAGGGGTAATTCCCGAGGTTCAGAAGTCTCCTGGGCGATCGGGACCTCAGCAACCTCGGTCATGAAAGCTGAGGGGGTTTTAGGCGGTGTACCTCCGGTTACAGTCCCCCCTAGGGTCCCGAATGCCGGGAGTAACGTCAGAGACCCAAATATTGCCAGTGGTAAGAGTTTCGGTCGATTGCTAGACTTTTTCATTTGCTGTTCTATTTGCTCATACCCATCGCCAATCTTAATGATGTGCACAATCCACAGAAGGAGCAACCCCAACTGGATTCCCTCCCCAAACTTGTCCCCATCATTCCCCTGCACCCTAGCACCCAGAGTCCTAGTTTGAAGCCCGGTTGTGCCAGCGTAACATCTGCCTTGAATCTTTCAATTTTCATGATGGAGTTTAGCTCCTCACTGTAGAATAAGCTGAGCATTGCCAAGCTGACATCCTCAGAGCAAGGGTTGTTGGATGAGCGGGATAGAAAATGGGGCATTCTCTCCTCCCCCGTTAGGATTCGTGGTTTTAGGACCAGGAGCGAGGGTACTCATGCCGTAAAATGTGGCACAATGAACCCAGGATCTAGGCGCGTAAATCACAGCGTTGGGTAAATTTTATGACTAAGTTTGTGTTTGTAACGGGTGGGGTCGTTTCCAGTATCGGAAAAGGGATCGTTGCTGCGAGTCTGGGACGGTTGCTCAAGTCCCGGGATTATTCTGTCTCCATTTTGAAATTGGACCCTTATATTAACGTTGATCCCGGTACTATGAGTCCCTTTCAACATGGAGAGGTGTTTGTGACCGAAGATGGCGCTGAAACGGATTTAGACTTAGGACATTATGAACGCTTCACAGATACGTCCATGTCTTGTCTGAATAGCGTGACCCAAGGTTCTATTTATCAGGCGGTCCTGAACAAAGAACGGCGGGGGGATTATCAGGGGGGGACGGTCCAGGTGATTCCCCATATTACCAATGAAATCAAAGAACGCATCAAACGGGTGGCTAAAAATACGAATCCGGATGTGGTGATTACGGAAATTGGTGGAACTGTGGGTGATATCGAATCCCAACCCTTTTTAGAAGCGATTCGGCAGTTTCGTAAGGAAGTTGGGCGCAATAATGTCCTGTACATTCATGTCACCCTGGTGCCTTGGATTAGTGCTGCCGGAGAGATGAAGACGAAACCCACCCAGCACTCGGTGAAGGAACTTAGATCGATTGGGATCCAACCGGATATTTTAGTCTGTCGATGCGATCGCCCTCTGCCTGCGGGACTCAAGGAAAAAATGTCAGAGTTCTGTGACGTTCCGGTGCAGTGCGTGATTACCTCGCCAGATGCCAGCAGCATTTATGAAGTTCCCCTGATTTTAGAACGGGAAGGATTGGCCGAACAAGCCTTAGATTTGCTGAAACTTGACCCCCGTCAACCGGACCTCAAACAATGGCAAATTCTGGTAGAACGGTTGTATGGAAAGGGCAAACCCATTGATATTGCGATTGTTGGGAAATATGTCCGCCTCAGTGATGCGTATCTCTCTGTCATTGAAGCGATTAAACACGCAGCGATCGCCTTTGGGGCCGAGGTTAACCTGCGGTGGATCAACTCCGAAGATATCGAAGCGCATGGATCTGAAAAATTTCTCAAAAATGTCCAAGGGGTCTTGGTTCCCGGTGGGTTTGGCATTCGCGGCGTCGATGGGAAAATCGCGGCGATCCAATATGCGCGGGAACAGCAGATTCCCTTCCTCGGTTTATGTTTAGGAATGCAGTGCGCGGCGATCGAATGGGCGCGTCACGTTGCTAAATTCGCAGATGCCAACAGCGCAGAGTTCGACCCCGATACCAGCAACCCCATTATCAACCTCCTCCCTGAGCAGCAAGATGTGGTCGATTTGGGCGGCACCATGCGCTTAGGGTTATATCCCTGTCGATTAATTCGCGATACCCTCGCTGCCTCGGTTTATCAACAAGAGGTGATTTATGAACGCCATCGCCATCGCTATGAGTTCAATAATGCTTATCGCAACCTCTTTATTGAAACCGGATACGTGGTGAGTGGCACTTCCCCCGATGGACGACTGGTGGAAATTATTGAACTCCCCTCTCATCCCTTTTTCATTGCTACCCAATTTCATCCCGAGTTTCAATCTCGACCCAGTAACCCCCATCCCCTGTTTAAAGGCTTTATCCAAGCGGCATTAGGTTCCCTGTCTGATAATGCAGAATCATCGGTTTCATCCGAGATTTCTGCTGCCATCACTCCTGGGCGATCGTAACGGATAACCGGGCTGTAAATGGGATTGAATTGCCGAGTGAGGAGGTTTTGTGACGTATTGGGTCAAATTTATTTATGACAGAGAGACATACGTCGTGGATTTAGCGCGGATCGGTGCTTTTTGTCGATCGCCAAACGGAAAAATTGCCTTTTGGTTACCTCAAAGTCGCACTCCTGTTGTTATTCATCCTCAGAGTAATACCGAGGCTTATCAAACCGTGGTAAATTTCATCAACAAAACCCGACAATACTCCCTCGGCTCTCATTGGGTAAAAATTCATTACGAGCGGGAAGAATACGATATCGATTTGAATCGAATTAGTTCCTTTTGTTGCGCTCCGGGAAATGGAAAAATCTCCTTTTTCTTACCGGATAGTGGCATGAGAATTATCATCCATCCTCAAAGTAATCCCGATGATTATCAGAAGGTCGTAGACTACATTGAACAGACTACGGGTCATGATTTAACGGGATAGTAGGGTGGGCAATGCTCACCCTACAATTGCTACAATGGCTCGTTAAATGACACCTTAAACGGGCTATTTTCTACAAGCTATCTTCGATAGTTTGCCATGCTAATTTAGCTGCACCAACCATACCGGCTTTATTGCCTAATTCAGCGACTAAAACTTGCAAATTGGGACGACAAACCGGCAGAACCCGGCGTTCAATTTCTGCGATCGCTGCTGGAATAAAAAATTCCGCACTCGCACTAATTCCACCGCCAATAATAATCGCCTCTGGGGTGAGTACATACATTAAACTGGCTAATCCAGCCCCCAGGTGATGTCCATACCCTTCCCAAAACTCCAACGCCTGCCGGTTGCCCGATCGCGCCGCATGACCTATTTCTTCTGGGGTGGTCCGAGTCGCCCGTTGAATCGCTTGCACCGAAGCATACTGCTCTAACGAGCCTTTATTCCCGCTATTACAGTCAGGACCATACAAATTAATCGTAATCAATCCTAACTCCCCTGCTGCCCCGGTATGGCCCGTAAACAACTTACCATCGAGGATAATTGCACCGCCAACCCCAGTCCCCAGGGTGAGCAAAATCAGATTGCGAAAATGACGCCCGGACCCTAACCAAGCTTCTCCCAATCCTGCACAGTTGGCATCATTGGCGAGAATCACAGGTTTGCCGGTTTTTTGGGATAACCATGAACCCAGGGGGACATCCTGCCAACCATCCAAATTAATCGCAACTTTGGCAATTTTACCCGTGGCATCCACCGGACCCGGTGTCCCCACCCCGATTGCCCGACATTGATTGTCCGGGTCCACTTGAGCGATCGCCTCCACGATCACTTGTAATACAGCCTCTGGAGTCGCCGGTTTTGGGGTATCTACAGACCAAGATTCCTTACAGGTTCCATCAGCTTCAAATCGTCCTAATTTAATCGCCGTCCCGCCTAAATCAATTCCTATAACAAAGGGGGTATTGTCATTTGTCATTTGTTATTTGTCCTTAATCATTTGTCCTGGGTCATTTGGGGTTGGTTTTTTGTCATTTGTCATGGGTTGTTGGTCGTTGGTCGTTGGTCATTTATCTAAACGACAAATGACAAATGACAAATGACCTTTCTCGGGCTATTCCTTCCGCATTTTGGGATTAACAAATTCGTTTAATCCTTCTCCCAAGAGGGACAATCCCACTACCATTAAGGTCATGGTACAGCCGGGGAAAAAGGCAGTCCACCAAATGCCGGTGGGTAAGGCATCGAGGGCTTGACGGAGGTCATTTCCCCATTCTGGAACTTGTTCGGGAAGTCCTAATCCCAGGAAGCCTAATCCTCCCAGGATTAAGATGGCATCAGCGGCATTGAGGGTAAAGAGGACTGGGACGCTTTGAATCACGTTTAAAAACAGGTAGCGGGAGAGGACGCGCCAGGTGGAGGCCCCCATTGCCTGGGCGGCTTCGATAAAGAGTTCGGTTTTGACGCTGACGGTGTGATTGCGGACGACGCGGTAATACTGGGGAACGTAGGCAATACTCAGGGCGATCGCGGCGTTAAAAATGCCTCTGCCGACGACAAAGGCTAAGGTAATCGAGAGCAACAATCCAGGCAAGGTGTAGATCGTATCCATCAAGAATAAGAGGGTCCGGTCTAATTTGCCGCCTAAATAGCCACTGACTAACCCCAGGGGAACCCCGATCGCCATACTCAAGGCGGTGGCTAAAATCACCACTTGCCATGCGACGCGAGAGCCCATTAAGGTCCGGCTGAACACATCATATCCGAGGCGATTAGTACCAAACCAATGGTCCCAGGAGGGGGCGTCATGGATGGGATGACTGAGAAATTCCGTAGGGTCCGTTATCCATCCCCAGGAGATCAACAAGGGAGATAACAAGGCAATTAACACGAACATCACGGTAATCCCTAATCCCACTCCCATCATTTTCATGGATAAGTTGGGACCGTGGGACGATCGCATGAATCGAGGCAGTCGAAGTTTCTGGGTAGTCATGAAAGGGAGTGGATGGGTAAGGGATGGGCTATTTTATAACAACCCGCACCCTGTTTGCGTAGCGTTCCGTAAGGAAAGGGTGGGGAGGAAAGCGGACGTAGACGCGCTAGCGGCTTCGGTGAAGGGTAGCCTGCCTACGCAGGCTACAAGAGAAAACCGACGTTTTTTGGCTGTAACCCGCACCCTAAAGGGTGGGGCTATACGGACGAAGCCTGCCTACGCAGGCTAAAAGAGAAAACCGACGTTTCAGACTCAGATTTGGTAGACTCCTAAATCCGATTGTCAAAAACCTACTTAACTTGACGATAAACAGCCCGCGCAGGCGGGCTTTGTCCGTATAGCCTCCGGGCTTCAGCCTGCGGGGCAGGTGGGTCTGAACAGCCCGCGCAGGCGGGCTTTGTCCGTAGAGCCAGACCCTTTCCTTACGGAACGCTACGCGAACAGGGTGCGGGGCAGGTGGGTCTGAACAGCCCGCGCAGGCGGGCTTTGTCCGTATAGCCCCACCCTTCAGGGTGCGGGTGTTTGGTTGGTTAAAACTCAAACCGCTGGCGATCGCTGGACCAGCGCTGCAAGTTATACCCATTGCTGCCTTCTACCACTAAGACGGGGAGTCCGCCAATGGGTAGATCGGCAATGCCTGCGATCGCTTGGCTGTCTGCGGTGGAGAGTTCACTATAAATGAGCGCCCCCTGGTCATCAAAAATTAAAGTGCGGGTCCGGTAGGCGGCATGGGAGAATCCAGGGGATGGCACTAAGGCATCACTCCGCAAGGTGATCACGGCTTCGGACAAGTTGTTGCCGGTGAGGTCCGTGGATTGGACGAACCATCCGCCCAGTTGAGTGAGCATTTGTTCCGTGGAGGGAACTGCGCCCTGGGGGACCTGTCCGGTAGTTTGCAACTCCTGCCACAAGGAAGGCAGTAGGATCTCAACCCATTCCGGATCATCCCAGTGCAATTGTTTGAGGGTTTGGGGTGCGGGCGATCGCCATTGTAAGGCACCCGCTGTCAAACTCAAGGGTTTGGACACTCCTGAGCCAATTTCTGGTGTAGGAATCGCATCACTGGTGGTCAGCAGGAGTAAGTCCCCCCCAACTAAGCGCAATCCCTTGACGGTCCCCAGGGTGGTTTTTTGCTCCCCATTCGGCATCCAAACGCCGATTTGAATCTGGGGGTCGTTGTGCAATCCCAACTCTTTCCACAGATGATTGGACAGGGCGGATTTGGGCAGATTAATATCTTTGAAGGGTGCCTGTCGCCAGCTACGGGAGTCGTTAAACCCACTCACCTGAACTTGATACCAGACTTGTCCGGATTGCAGTTCTAAGGGGGGACTGCCTTGGGGGCGAAGCCAGTCCTGGGGATTGACTTGGGAGAGCATGGAGGCGGTCCCGATGATTTGGCTTTTATGGGTTTTGAGTTTTTCGGCGTAGGTACTGGCATTGGCGCGGGCATCGAGCAAATTATAAATGCGATCGCGCAGTTGGGCTGTATTTTGCGCTTGTTCTTCCAACCAGGCAACGGCTTCGCTGTCATTGTAGCGGGCGGCTAAGACCAATGCTCCCCAGGCTTTGGCATCCGCTTGGGCAGGATTCACTTTAACTGCGGTTTCGATGCGATTCCACAAGGCAAATTTTTCATCGGTGAGCAAGCTGCCCATTTCATCCCCGAGTTTAAGCTGCAACTCATACACCTCTAGGGCTTTTTTCCAGTTGCCATCGATCAAGGCGGTGAGGATTTGCTGGGGGGGTTCCATCCCGGTGGCGTTGGCTTGGGTTTGGGTGATTTGGGCATGATACCGGATCACATCCAGTTGGGCTTGGGCGGCTGGGGGCCAGCTTGAACTGGAACTGTCTTGTTTGAGGGAGGCCATTAATTCCCAGGCGGCAGACCATAACTGACTTCTGGCCAGCAGAAGGGCATCTCGGTAGGCCCGGGAAGTGAGGATGGGTTCGACGAGGGAGATTTCTTCTAGACCGATGGGGTTGAGGAAGAATTGGATGGGTTTGATTTGATAGATTTGGAACTGGGGTTCCATGCCGATGCTGCGATCGATTACCAGTTCGGGGTCGCCGCCTCCGCTGATTTCCTGCCATTGGGGGAGATGCCCTTCGGGACTCACCCAGTCGGTCATTTCGCTTAGGTGAAAGGTTTCAGGGTTGTAGTGAATGATTTTGCCGTAGGCGATTTGGCGGTTGCCGAAGGTGCGATCGCTGTGTAAATTAAACCAATTTCCCGGTTCTGGGGCATTTTCAAAGGGGTCTAATCGGGTCAGGGGTTGAGGGCCAAGGCTCAGGGCGGCGGCTTCGCTGTCCGTTAAGGTGGGAACGAGGGCGGATGGGTCGGGTCCGGTGACTTCTAGCTTGTTGAGGAGTTGATAGTAAGGCTGGGGGTCACTGGGATTGTTTGGATTGAAGACGGGACGATAAACCCGGAGTTCGGCTAAGGCTTGACAAGGGGTGGCGTTGGCTTTTGGAGTCCCCGAACAGGGGATCTCTGTCATCACCGGCATTAGGAGTTGCTGTTGGGCTTTGGTGGGGGTGGGGTTTAAGGTCTGGGGTTCGGAATCCAGGGAGAGGGTGGATGCGGGAATCAGTCCCGCTTCTCGAATCTGGTCAGTGATTGCCTGGAGGGTTTGGGGGGCTTCTTTGTTGGCGATCGGGACTTGAGAGGCGGCAGGTAACCAGGATTGTACCCAGTTGATGGAGGCGGGATCAACAATTAGGCGAACGCTCAACCAGGCGCCGCAAAAGAATAATGTGGTACTGCCGGTGATGGCGGCCATCGCACTTAATCCATTACCCGGGGTGCGTTCCAGGGGGCGATCGCCCTTCCGCGATCGGGAGACTTTGGCCGTTTTGCTTGGCGGCGACAGCCGATCGCCGCTATCGGGTCGCGTTCGCGATTTCGCAGCAGGCGACTTCGGCACTGGGTGCGGGAGTGGCCGGTTTGCTGTGGCCGGACTCAAAGGTGCTCGCTTGCGAATAGGGTTGTTCATCCGAGGTTTCAACGGTAAAGGGGATATGTTTCTATCCGGGGGGATAGACCCAAGTATGAATGAAAAAGAAAATTGAAAGTGATGCCATCCTATCAGGATTTGCTGGTGGATAACTCCCTTAACAAGGTTTCATAGCGATCGCCCGCCACTTCCCAGGTATAATCCTGTTCCACGAACCGTCGGGCATTCACGGATAATTGGTCTCGCAGACGTCGGTCCTCGAATAATCGTCCGATCGCCGCCACATATTCGTTGACTTCATTGGCCCGTAATGCCCGTAAGGGGACATTGGGTCCCTCCACGGTTAAGCCTTCTAATCCGCGATCGCTGGCCAAGACTGGGGTTCCTGCGGCCATTGCCTCTAGGGTTTTATTTTTAATTCCATATCCGGTTCGCATGGGAATCACGCAGACGGTGGCTTGGTGCAAATATTCGGCGATCGAAGGGACCTGACCTGTAACGGTTACTCCGGGCTGGTTTGCCAGTTCCTGGACTTCGGGTACGGGTCGGGACCCCACGAGGGCCAGGGTGGCATCGGGATACCGCAGGCGGACTAAGGGAAAGACTTCTAAGGCTAAAAATCTGGCTGCATCAATATTGGGTAAATTATCCATTGCCCCACTAAAAACCAGTTGATGCCGCCCCGGATCGAACTGTCTGAGGGGAAATCGCGTTAAATCAACGCCATTGGCGATCGCCGCAATTTTGGCCCGGGGTTTTAAGTCGAGGATTTGCTTTTGGTCCTCTTCGGTGGTGACCACAATCCCGGAGAATTTAGAGCAGTAACGCTGTTCATACCTCTGCAAAAGGGGCAGTTGCAGGCGATCGCGCAGGGGTTTTTCTGAGGTGTTGGTTTCCAGCAGTTGCCGACAGGTTCCATACAAGGAACTATGGATATTAACCACTGTGGCAATTTTGGACTCCCATTCCGGACGAACATAAATCTCGTTAACGCTATGTTCACAGGTGATCACCAAATCGCCAGCTTCACCCTTGGCGATCGCTGACTCCACATAGCGATCAACCCAATTTTGCATTTTTAGAGAGTAACTCGATAGGACATTTGGCGGGGTCCCCTCTCGTAGAAAATTCGCGAAGCGCTTCACTTTGGAAAAGGCCCCATCCATGCTACTAAAGGCGGGACGGGCAAAAATCGCCACATCTTGGACGCATCCGCGCAACCCTTCGACTTCTTCCTCCGTAACATCGGGCGATCGCTGGGTAACTAAAATCACATGATGACGCTGGGTTAGATACTTCATTAAATGAAACGTCCTCACCTGAGTCCCTCCCCGGGTGGGTGGATAGGGAAAGGTGGAAGAAAGCATTAAAATTTTCATACCAGGATGAATCACTCAGCTAGACTACTCATATAATAAAAGAGTATCCTCAAGATCCTTCAAAATCTCCCTCAAGTTTCAGGGGGTTATCACTGGAAGTGATTACTTGTCTATAGGACATGGAGTAAACTTGATGAATTCCCACGGTATTTATACCCTAGCTAATGATGTGGTTTATGACCAAGTAATAGCTTTAATCAACAGTATTGAGGTAAATATTGGTACAGATATTCCCATTTGTATTATTCCTTACGATGATCGTCTCACTCGCCTTAAACAGGAAATAGCCACCCGAGATAATGTTTCCCTTTACGATAACCATGAGTCCATCCAGCGCTGGGAAAACTTTGCCCGTGAGGTCTGGTCAGCTCATCCTTTAGCTCAACAAAAACGCTTTGCGGCTTTGGCGGCTATGCGCGTGCGATTTCAAAGACGCTATGCAGCATTTGATGGACCGTTTGATAAATTTGTGGTCTATGATGCCGACTGTTTAGCGATGCATTCCCTGGATCGGGTCTTTGCTAAACTGGATACTTACGATTTTGTGTTTGATGATTGGGAACATAAGAAGCCGATAGAAGTGGCAGCTTTGGATTTGAAAGCTGTTGAAAAATCAGGGATTTTTCCAATTGAAGAGTTACGGCCTAAGCTCCATTGTAGTAGCTTTTGGGGTTCCAAACGGGGCTTTTTTAACGCGGAAGAACTGGCTTATATTCAAGACAGACTGATCAACCAAAACGAAGTCACCTGGCTTCGAGGAATCAGTGAAGCCTTTCTCTTTTCTTATATGACTCTATGGGGCGATCGCTCTTTATTTAACTTTACCCTCAGCCCCAACCCTCAAGACCGAACTGGCAACTGTGCCGATGCCGATAAGTTTATTGAACAAGACAAGGTATTGTACAACCAAGAAGGCTTAAAACCGATTCATCGAATTCACTACATGAACTATCCCTCCATAGATTTTACTCGGTTATGTCAGGGCGAAGATGTCAATCTCTATCACCAAGACCTGTTTTTATACTATCGCTTTCTTAAACAACCGGATCAGAAGCCCTCGGAGTTAAAAAAGCCCAGTTTAGGGGTGAAAACGAATCGGTTTATTCAAAAAACGATTACTAAAATTAAAAAGAAGTTAGTTAATTAAATTTAGATGCCAAAAGTTAGCGTCTGCATTCCCACCTATAACCGCGTTGAACTGTTGCCGGTGGCAGTTGAAAGTGTCTTGAGCCAAACTTACACCGACTTTGAGTTAATCGTCTGTGATGATGGTTCCACGGATGAAACTCCCAAATTGATGGACAAATTAAGCGATCGCCGGGTTCGCTACCTGCGCCATCCCCAGAATATCGGCAAAAGCAACAATATGCGATCGGGATTTGAAGCCGCAACCGGGGATTATTTTATTAAATTCGACGATGACGATCGCCTAACCCCTGAGTTTCTGTCTCAGACTATAGCAATTTTGGACCAAGATTCTACCTTAGATTTTGTGGGAACCGATCATTGGATTATTGACATCCACAACCAGCGACAGGAAACCCAAACGGAACAGAACTCTCAGCGATGGGGACGTGGGGAATTATCAGCAGGTCCCGTGGAGAATTTGCTAGAAGTCGTCTTTGTTAAGCAAAGTTTCCAAATTGGTGCGACTTTATTTCGGCGATCGGCATTATTAGATGTCGGCTATATGCGTCCTAATCTGCAAAATTGTGAAGATAATGATTTGTTTGTGCGTCTAGCCTTATCCGGAAAAAGGGGATATTATCTCCCCGAATTATTAATGGAATATCGGGTCCATGAGGGACAGCAAGGACTGAATCGTGCTATTCCTTATTTAGGGGATAAAATTCAATATTTGGAAACCTATCAGTTTGACTCCCCAGAATTAGAATCGATTCGGCAGTCGCGGTTAAGAGAAAGTCAGTTACTGTTAGGATTGCGCTTAGTCGAAACTGGCGACACTGAAAAAGGTCGTCACTTACTCCGCCAAGGAAAATCATTCGCTCCCGCCAAGGCTTATCTCGGCTTAACACTCTCCGCATTACCCCTGGGGTTGAGAGGACTAGCGTTTAAGACCCTGCGACAAATGAAATAAAAAAACAAGCTAAAATTTACGCGGTAAATCCCCCATCAATTACTAATTCTGCTCCCGTTACAAATTGCGATTCATCCGATGCTAAATACAGAATTGCTAGAGCAATTTCTTCGGGGTGCGCGAACCGTTTTAAAGGGGTATCTTGGGCTAACTTCTCCCATAATTCTGCTTCTCCTCCAGCTTGGGATTTAAAGGTTTCCCACCCTTCCATCCTCGACCACATGGGTGTCATGACGCCACCGGGTAGCACTGTATTCACCCGAATCCGGGGTTCAGTTTGAGCAGCTTCTAGGGCGGCACATTTGGAAAATAAGCGCACACCTGCTTTACTGGTAGCATAAGCTGAAGCCCCTGGGGTGGCTTTCAGTCCGGAGGCGGAGGAAACGTTAATAATGCTGCCGCCCTTACCTTGCTTCATGCCGATTATCCCATATTTTGTCCCCAAAAATACGCCATCTAAATTTACGGATATCACTTGCCGCCATTGGGCTAAGTTCATGTCAGTAATAGACTGGGCGAGGGAGATGCCAGCATTATTGACTAAAACATCTAATTGACTCCATTGGGCTACTATTAAATCTAATCCTTGTTGCCATTGATTTTCATCGGTAACATCCAGTTGAAAGGACAGGGCTAGATATCCCTTTTCCCGAATTTCTTGTGCTGTTTTTGCCGCTTTTTCTCCATCGATATCAGTAACTGCCACCTTTGCACCTTCTTGTGCCAAGGCGATCGCTGTTGCCCGTCCAATTCCTGAACCCCCACCCGTAACCCAAGCCACTTTTCCCGCAACTCTACTTTTGGTCATTTGTTGTTTGTCATTTGTTGTTTGTCATTTGTCATTTGTTGTTTGTGAACTGATGAAGCAGGGGAGGGAAACGACAGCAAGTCGTTACTACCAACATCTCCCCTATCTCCCCCACCTCCCCTATCTCCCCTATCTCCCCTATCTCCCCCACCTCCCCTATCTCCCCTATCTCCCCCACCTCCCCTATCTCCCCCACCTCCCCTATCTCCCCTCACCCTTTCCCCTTCCCTTCGGGCAACATGGGACGATTTTGATAGGGCATGGGAATATACTGAACTGTGGGACGGGCTACTTTTGCTTGGGGATATAAATCCATTAAATCATAGATAGAATTAGGTAAACCAACGGTTATGGGTAAACCCATTTCTGTTGCTTCTTCTACGGTAATGGGATAATCATGTGTCACTTGACCTGTGGTTAGTTTTTCAATGATGGTATCAATATCTTGGGGGTTGATTTTTTGGACTGGAATATTGTCTTCTAGGAGGGTGCGAACAAACCGCTGGACTTGGGCGATCGCCTTGCGGGCAATATCGGCCATAATCAGGGTTTGGTCGTCAATTTCAGAAATGGGTTTTTCTTCTAAAACTTTGAGAATACTGGCCGCTGGAGAGGTTCCTAACTGCGGGTCAACGGGACCGAGGACGGCATTTTCATCCATGATAATTTCATCGGATGCTAGGGCCAGCATGGTTCCTCCACTCATGGCATAATGAGGAACAAATACGCTCACTTTTCCCTGATGACGAATTAAGGCCCTAGCAATTTGTTCGGTGGCTAAAACGAGTCCGCCTGGGGTATGTAATATCAAATCAATGGGAACATTAGGGGGAGTCAGGCGAATCGCCCTGAGAATTTGTTCGGAGTCTTCAATACTGATATAGCGAGACAAAGGAATCCCTAATAAACTAATGGATTCTTGCCGGTGAATTAGGAGAATGACACGGCTATTTCGTTGCCGTTCAAATTCAGATATGGCTTGATAGCGACGGGTTTCAATTTGACGTTTTTGCCATAAGGGTTGCAAGGAGGCGAGTAAGAAAAAAACCCAAATAAAATCCAGGAAATTAAAGTCCATATTCATGAAGGAAACCCTTAAAACAATCTGCTATTACTGGTATTTTAGTGTAAATGCTGAAAAATTGGACACGAGGGGGCGATCGCCGACTTCGGGTCTGGTTTGAAATTATAGCCGGTTTCGATGGGATGATTGAAGGGGTAAGGGTTCCAGTCGGCCATTTCCCCCGGGAGGCGATCGCCAAGGCCATTCTCGGAGTTCTCTGGGTCTCCCTGCAATTTAAACTGGTATTAGACGTTTTGTCGTTTATTGTCGTTGCCAATCCAGTTAGGGGGAGCACATGGAAGTGCAGGAGCTCAAGTTTCTGCTAGATTTACTAGGGTTTCCCGATTATCGGGCAGCCATCACCCAGATTAAACCGAATCCGAAAACCAAGGCGGCGGAACGCGATGGCATCTGTCGTACACTCGCCGATCGCGAGTTAGTTGGATATGCTGAGGAGATTTTGACCTTTTCGATTTCTCCGGCAGGAAAGTCGCTGCTACAACTCGATCCCACCCGATTGCCGATCGCTGAGGCGTCCGTGACCATCCTCACGGCTTGTGCTGAGTCTACCATCACTCCGGCACAAACAAACCTAGAGGCGGCAAACCGGCAATCTGTTATTCAAGGGTTAGCAGAAAAGGGGTTAATTAAGGCGGAAAAAAGCCAAATTACTGAGGTCTGGTTGACAGCCCGAGGGCAGGAATATCTCCGGGAAGAGTACAATCCCAGTGGAACGTTACCTGTCGTTAGTTTGGATATGCTAACGAATTATTTGCGCTTCTTGCGGAAATCGTTGCGATCGCCAGAAGACTCTCTTCCCCCCCATTCATCTCCCGCCACAATCACTCCCCCATCATCGGAGGTTATTGTACCTAAACCCTTATCCGATGATGAGATTGTGCAGTTAATTCAGCAGTTAGATCGGGAATTAGCAACGGATAACTATTTGCCGATTTTTCATTTACGCCAAAAGTTACAACCCCCTTTCTCCCGGGAAGAGTTGGATCGCACTCTTTATCGCTTACAACGTAATGATCGCATTGAGTTAAGTTCTTTACAAGAGGCCATTTCTTACAGTCCGGACCAAATCGAGTTGGGGATTCCCCAAGATATCGGCGGCCCTTTGTTTTTTATTATTGTAACTCAATAAATTAAAAATAGGTCATCATCAATAACAAAAGACACCCCACCCCCTAATGTCCAAGGACCAATGACCAATGACAACACCCCCTAATGACCAATGACCAAGGACCAATGACCAACAACAAATGACCACCGACCAATGACCCATGACAACTTACCCAAAGCAACTCTTATGGCAACACTCGAACAAATCATTCAGCGTGAACCAAATCCTTTTGATGCGGAAACCTTTTGGTCTGGGAATTTTTGGCAGGAAAAACAAAATCCGGCTTTTACGGTTGATTCCATTCACCAAGAGGCCATTTCTCAAATCGAAACTCTACTCAATCAGGTGTCCGAGGACCATCGCACTCGCACTGTTTTATTAGAAGGTGAAACAGGATCCGGCAAGTCCTATTTATTAGGCAGAATCAAGCGGATTCTGAATCGTAAAGCCTTTTTTGTTTATATCGAACCCTTTACTGCCAGTGACTATATTTGGCGGCATATTCTCCGGTACACGGTGGATAGTTTGCTGGAAGTTCCCGAGGGCGAAGAAGATTCTCAATTAATTTTGTGGTTGAAAGGGTTATCGGAATTTGAGCATCGCAGTATCATGGATATGATTCGTGGCGATCGCCAGGTTTTTATTCGCAATCTCCGAGATAACTATCCCACGGGAATTTATAATGCCCATGAGTTCTTTGGCGTCCTTTATGACTTGACAAATCCTAAATTTTCTAGTCTTGCCTGTGAGTGGTTACGCGGGGATGATTTAGATGAAGAAAGTCTCAAGATTCTCCGAGTGCAACATTCTATTGATAGCGAAGATGCGGCCCAAAAAATTCTAGCCAATTTTGGGAGGATTTCCGCTGAAACTCTCCCGATTGTTCTGTGTTTTGACCAATTAGATAATATTGCCAGATTAGCCGATGGATCTATTGATTTACCTAGTTTATTTGGGGTAAACTCCGTCATTCACACGCAAAAATTAAAAAACTTTCTGGTAATGATTAGCATCATTACCGATACCTGGAAACAAAATGCGTTTCGCATCCAAGCAACGGATAGGGACCGACTGGATGCGATTGTTCAACTCAAACAAATTAGTTTGTATCAAGGGGAGGCACTTTGGGCGAGTCGTTTGTCTATTGTGCATCGTCAATCTGCCACCCAACCCCCTTCTAATTTGTATCCCCTCACCCGAGAAAAGTTAGAGGATAAATTCCCCGGAGGGAAAACTCGTCCCCGAAATGTGTTGATGTTGGGACGCCAGTTATTTCAGGACCACAAGTTAGAATTAATGCGCGATCGCATCGAGTATATTGATGTCGAATATACCCCGGTTCTGGATCAACAATCCTCCCATTCTCCTGAACCGGCGATCGATGTTTCAGAAACGCCTAGTTTACCCCCTACTGCTGAACCCAAAGCAGATTTACTGGCAGCTTTCAAGTTATTATGGTTGAGGAAATTTAGCCAAACTCAGGATAGAATTTCCCGAATTCGTCAGTTTTCTTCCCCGGAATTAATCGCCATGTTAGGGGAAGCATTAGAAGCATTATCCGTCCCCGAGGTTAACCTTCGCTTCCTAGATAGTCGCACTTATAGCAGTTATTCCCTCAGCTATCAATTCCCCGGAACTTCAGAAACCGTTGGAGTTGCCTGGAGTGAAGATGCCAATTTGACGAAGTTTTGCAATTTTATGAAAGTCTGCCAAGAGGCGATCGCGGCGAAACAATGCCACAAGTTGCACCTAATCCGCGAAGAAAGTATCGGCAATCCCAACAATACCGGATACAGAATCTATAGCGATATTTACCGGAAGTCTCGTCATCAGCATCTTAAACCCGACTTGCTGTCGGTTCATTATTTAATTACCTATCACAGCTTAGTCAATGATGCCTGTGGAGGCGATTTAATTGTGGGCAATTCTACCCCAAATTTAACCGAATTGCAAACCCTGATTCGAGAATCCAAAATTTTGCAATACTGTCCCCTATTGCAACAATTAGAACTGGTCCCTAGTCTCCCCATTGGCGAAGCAACTCGGGAATTGTGGCAACCTGTGGAGGATTTTTTGTTAAATCGGGCGATCAGTCAACAATGTATGGCGCGCCAAAGGTTATCTCAAGAAGCGATTTCGCAATTTTCCCATATTAACGAATCCCAAGTTCACCATTTAATTGAACATCTTTGTGAAAATCATCCCTCGGTTGCCATCCTGAATCCTGATGCAAAACTGGAAGATCAGTTAGTCTATTTGGTCAACTCGCAGCGATAACTCCAATTGCGATCGCCTACAAAATGCGATCGCCTCTGGACGAAATTGCACCCTAATTACACCCTGTATTCTCTCACTGAGGAGTCCGCCGTGGCATCTATTGACCGCATTATTCAAGAATCCGTTAACCCCTTTGATTCCACCACCTTTAGACCCGGTAATTTTTGGCAAGAAGACCAAAATTCTGCCTTTACCGTCGATTCCATTCATCAAGAAGTCTTAACGGAAATTACCTCCGTCGTCGATCACGTCACCCAAGATCATCGAACCCGGACAATTCTACTCTCGGGAGATTCGGGTTCTGGGAAAAGTTATCTCTTAGGACGGATTAAAAGTACCCTCAATTCCAAAGGCTTTTTTGCCTATATTGGACCTTGGCCCGAAAGCGACTTTATTTGGCGGCATACCCTCCGCAATACCTTAGATAGTTTAATGTATGTTCCCCAAGGTCAAACCGAATCCCAACTGTTACTTTGGTTAAAAGAATTAGCCGCATTTCAAGATAGAGGTCTGATGAAACGGGTGTTCGGAGAACGGCAACTGTTTATCCACAAATTAAAAGGAACCTATCCCGCTGGAATCTATAACGCTAATGAGTTCTTTGGCCTTCTCTATGACTTAACCAATCCTAAATTATATCCCCTCGCTTGTGAATGGCTCAAAGGCGATGATTTAGACGAAGGCAGTTTAAAACTTCTGAGGGTCAAACGGTCCATTGATTCAGAAAATGCCGCCCAGCAAATTTTATCCAACTTTGGCAAAATTGCCTCCGCAACTCAGCCGATGGTTTTATGCTTTGATAATTTAGATAATATAGATAGGGGGATAGATGGATTAATTAATTTACAGGCGTTATTTAACGTAAATTCAATTATTCATAATCAAAAACTCAAAAATTTTGTTATTATCATAAGTATCATCACCAACACCTGGCAACAAAACTATAAACGGATACAACCGGCGGATTTAGCCCGAATTGATACAAAAATCCGCCTGAGTGCGATCGACCTCCATCAAGCTGCCGGATTGTTGGCGATGCGCTTGTATCCCTTACACCAACTAGCCGAAACTGCCCCCCCATCCCCCATCTATCCCATCACCGAACAAGATTTAGAGGCGAAATTTCCCGGGGGGAAAACCTTACCTCGGTTTACCCTCCTCCTGGGAAGACAACTGTTTCAAGAGGCGAAACAGCAGGAGGGAACAAAACCCGAAACGGTCATCTCACCTTCGGCTAACGAAGTCACTGCCGCCTTTCACCTCCTCTGGGTGAAAGAATTTAATAAAACCCAGGAGAAAATCACCCGCTTGCGTCAATTTTCCGCCCCCGAATTGATGCAAATGGTGCGAGAAGCCCTAGAAGCCTTAAATGTGAGTGGGATTCAACAAAAACTCTTACCCAGTCCCAGCTACGCTAGTTATTCCCTCAGCTATCACCTGCCAGCACAACTGGGAAGAATTGGGATTGTCTGGACAGAAGACCCCAATCTAGTCAGCTTTTATCATATCATGAAAGCCTGTGAAAAAGCCCTGACTATGCAACGCTGCAAAACCCTCTATTTAATTCGCGCTGAACGCTTAGGAACGCGCAAAAACCTGGGAAATAAACTCTACTCCGAAATTTTTACCGGACATCCCCATCGCCATATTTTACCAGATATGGTATCGGTACATTATTTGGTAACGTATCATAGTTTAGTCAACGCTGCTTGTGCTGGTGAATTAGTCGTGGGAAGTCTTACCCCGAATTTAAAAGAACTACAAGAAATGATTCGCCAATCCCAAATTTTAGAAGAATGTCCGGTATTACAAACCTTGGGGGTGTTTGCCGGATATACCCGCATTATCGGAGTTAGTGATAATAAACCCAAACAACTCGGACCCGCAGGCGATCGCAGCAAAGCTTTAAAGCAAGCAAAAGAGTATTTACTCGCCTTAGTTCGTACTCAACAAATCATGGGCCGAACCGTGTTAATTCAGAATACCTTAGACCAATTTACTGATGTGCAAGAGTATCAAGTTAAAGAGTTACTGTTTCAGCTATGTACCGAAAACAAACTGTTTATTTTAGATGAAACGGTCCCCGACTCCGCCCAGTTAGTTTGTGTATTAGAAGCCTTTGGCAAGAAGGCTAGAAACTAGACAGAGTGGCAGGTTTAAAACTGCCACTCCTTTAAAGATTAAAGGGTCCATATAGGCTTACCTTTGCCAACCATCAATCATTTTAATCATGGTTTTTGCAGCCACGCCATTAATTCTGTCCACCACATCTTCAAAAGTGACAAAGGGTTCAAATGGCGTTGTATTTCGCTCTTTTGCGATATTCTCGATAATCTTATTATTAATTCCAGCCTTTTTCAACCGCGAAGCCAGTAAAGGCAACTCTAAGTTATTCAGAGATTCTAATAAGGGAGCAGGTTTGGTATCCCGACTTTCAATATCTTTTAACCGTTCCTCTACCTTTTGGTCTAACATCTCCTCAATTCTCTGAAGATTCTGAGAATACTCAGCCTTTAATTCATTGAGTCGAGTGTCAATTCTAACTTCAATATTAAGGAATCGGGCTTCTAAATCCGGTTGAATGGGCGTCTGAAGGGGTAAATCTTGAAGACCTTCCTGATTAGATTGAATAGGCGCTTGAGCGGGTGCAACTTTAACGCCTTGGTTGGTCTTTGAGTCGGCAAAACTATTCAATAATTCAGTTTGCTTGAGGATGATTTCTTCATGTTTGGGTGCAATCACAAAAGCATTAACCATTTCTCCTTTACGAGGATTTTTTTCTTTTGCTCTAACCGCAGCGTAATATTCTAAATGTCCATCAACTACGGTATAACTTTCGGGTCCCGTTCTTTTTAAAACTACAGGTCTTAGAAGTCCTTCACACTCTAAAATTAGGTCGGAAAGACTATCCAAGACTGTTTCAGATAAAGTGGAACGAGAGACGGTAGAATGGATACTTTTAACATCTACTAGAGAAAAAGAAATCATAGGTCTATTCCTGTTTTTGTTAAAACTTCTAGGGCTAAGGCTTGAAATTCTCCGGAGGATAAAGACTCCGGAGAATATTCCAATATTGATTTGGGTTCAGGTATCTCTTCCCCCAGAGCACTGGTATGATTAGTGCATTGAGAAAGAAGGACTCTTTCATAAATAATTGAATCCATTAAGGGAATGCCATATCGGCCCGGAATCACCCTCTTTTGTTTGGGAAAACTATATTGCAAAAATTTGGGGTTAGGGGAAATTTTAGAAGGTAAAACTCCTAAAATATTAAGGGGTTTTTTTCCAATCATCTCCCGAAATTCATCAACTTGGCTGATAAACTGGGTAACACTGGGTAACCCTTGGTTAGCAAAAGGTTTCAAATCCGACGGAATAATTAAATGATCCGCAGCAATCAAGGCTACTTCTGCATATAAATCCCGAGAGGGAGGGGTATCTATAATTACGAAATCATATTCTTTTTCTACTCGGCTTAACTTAGTCACTAACCGAGTTTTACTGGCACCGATTTGATTCAATTTATACTGCCCTTCAATCAGGGTAATATGAGAAGGAATTACCTCAATTTCTGGATTATTAAAACCCTCCGATTTTCGCGCCACATCGGAAATAAAACAAAATTCGCCCGATTCCAGAAGATGATAAACATTATTATCTCTTAAATTGTCATCTTCTTCAAAAATGAATTTAAGTAATCCGGTTGCAAAAGTTGAATTAGATTGAGCATCTATATCAATCAACAGAACCTTTTTACCCCTTTTTCTCAGAGCGGCAGCTAAGTTGACTGCAACTGTGGTTTTTCCAACGCCGCCTTTATTATGATAAACAGCAATTACTTTCAACGTAGCTTTCCTCTGGTTATTAAAATTTTGCTCAACAACGGGTTTGGGCTGAATGGGAGTTTCGGGAAATAATTCCTCGGGAAATGGGATGGAAAAAGGAATGTCTTTAGATACTCCTTCAGGAATTGACTCGGCTCCCAGGTGAGGGAAATTAGAGTCTGTAGACCGGGAATCTAGGGTTTGCTTAGGGTTCCTGCTATCTTTCCCAATCAAGGCATTTATTTCTTCAATTCTTGCCTCAATTTCTCCTCCCCTACACTGAAAAACTAGCTCAATCTCATCCCCCAATCGTTCATAAATCCGCATTTCCTTGCCATTCGTGAGAACACCATATTTAACTTGTAGTTTCGTTAAATATCGCTTCAACTTTCTTCGGTTTCGATCTAGGTTTTGTTTGGGACTTTTGGCCTCAATGACGACCCTCATGGGCGAATTCGCATCGAGGACGAAGGGAATTGCTGGGGTATTGAAGGCTAAGAAACCTAACCGAAGTGAAATAAAGGCAACTTCTTGATGCCAACTGTCCGGGGTGTAGCCTAAGGCTGGCAACAAGTAACTCACGATTAGTTTACTCTCGACTTCGCTCTCGTTTCGGCAAAGGTCTGGATGGAAACTCAAGGTTTTTAGCCGGATAATCCGGAGCCTTACAGAATCGTTTTACATATTAGCGGATCTGAGGTTAAATTTGAACAATATCTTAACATTTATTAATAAACACAAGCGGTAGACTTTGTTCTGTTGAAGACTTCCCCTTATAAGGTGGAGGGTTTTTAAAGAGGGACTCGGAACCGGACCCGGGAAGATTTCTAAAGTTTTGTAAAAAAGCGATCGTCGGGTTCCAAATCGGGTCATTATAAAGTTGGGCAGTTGTTATGGCGCGCAAGCGACGGGTGAAGGTATGGATGTAACGGAGCTAAAATTTCTGTTGAAGTTATTGGGGTTTACGGATTATCGGGCATTGATCACCAAAGTTGAGCCTAACCCGAAAACGAAAGCTTCAGAACGCGATCGCATCGGTCGCCAACTGATTGAACGCGGGCTAGTTGATTGTACGGAAGAAATCAAAAAATTGGCGATCGCCCCTCCGGGAAAATCCCTACTCCAAGCAGATCCGACCACATTGCCGATCTCTGAACAAGAATTAAAAGTCCTAAAAGCTACAGCTAAAGGTAGCATTTCCCCTGCGCAAACTGGGGTTGCTGCGGAGCAGCGACAAGCTGTCATTCACAGTTTAGCCGCCCGGGGATTTATTAAAGTTATTGATAAAAAATTTAAAGAAGTTTGGCTGACGGAACGGGGAAAAGAATTTTTACGAGATGAGTTTGAGTCTAACAGTACCAAGGGTACGATTCACCTGAAAATGTTGACGGAATATCTTCGGTTTCTCCGTAAAGTTCACCTCCCGGAAAAAGCCGCTTTACCGCCGACCTCTCCTGCGCCCGAAACTGCCGCCCCAGTCCCCATGAAAAAGCCCAGTGATGAGGAAATTTGGCAACTAATTCGGGCTTTAGACCAAGAATTAGTAACGGACAATTATTTACCAATTTTTCATCTGCGCCAGAAACTTCAACCTCCTCTATCCCGCAGGGAATTGGATCAAGCCCTCTATCGATTGGAAGGCGACGATAAAATTGAGTTGAGTTCTTTAGTGGATACAAACCCCTACAGTCCCGACCAAATCAACGCAGGAATTCCCCAAGATCTCGGATGTCCGCTATTTTTTATCACCTATTTCTAGTCTCTGACTGCCTTGATTGTTGGCATTTTTACCCCTTCGCATTAGGTAATTTCAGGCATGGTATCTATAGACACAATTATTCAAAGATCGGTTAACCCTTTCGACCCCATTTCATTTAAAACGGGAAACTTTTGGAGAGAAAGCCAAGAAGCCTCACTCACCGTTGATTCGATTCACAAAGAGGCAATGGTTGAGATTGAAACCTGGGTGGACCAAATGGCCCAGGACCATCACAGCCGCACAATTATGCTGCTGGGGGATCCGGGTTCGGGCAAAAGTTATCTATTAGGTCGTCTCAAAAAGACTTTGAAACCTAAAGCCTTTTTTGCCTACATTCCCCCTTGGTCTGACCATGAATGGATGAGACGCCATCTCCTGCGCCACACTGTTGATAGTCTCATGCAAGTTCCAGAAGGGGAAACCGATTCCCAACTCATGCTTTGGCTCAAAAGTCTGTCTGCCTTCACCAATCGTTCCCTAAAACAGCGAATTTTTGATGATCAAGTCTGGACCTTACTCCAAAGTAATCGTAAAAAATTTATCACCCACCTCAAAAAAACCTATCAATCCCTCGGGATTGCCCAAGCCGATAGTTTTTTTGGGATTTTGTATGACCTCACCAACCCGGAACTCTATCCCATCGCCTGCGAGTGGTTGCGCGGGGATGATTTAAGTGAAGATTCTCTCCAAGACCTGAAATTAAAACATTCCATCGAAAGTGAAGAAGCAGCTTGGGAAATTTTAGCGAATTTGGGAAAAATTTCAACGGAAACCCAACCGATTGTTTTATGTTTAGATAACGTTGAGCTGGTAGGTATGGGGTCCGGGGGCTCTTTAAATTTGCAACCCTTGTTGAGTTTGAATACTCGCCTGCATCTGGAGGGAATCACGAATTTCTTAATTATTATTAACATGGTGCAAAATAGTTGGAAAATTGTAAGACAGGGAATTCAAAATTCGGATAAAGCGGGAATTCATAAACTGATTCTCCTCAAACGAATTGGCTTGGATGAAGCCGAAGCCATCTGGGCAAATCGTCTTTATTCACTGCATCAAAAAGTTAGCATTCAACCCCTTTCGCCAATTTATCCCTTAACTCGCAAAGACTTAGAAGAAAAATTTCCCAGTGGCAAGACTGCTCCTCGCTTAGTATTACAACTGGGGCGGCAACTGATTGAAGAGTATAAAATTGGACAACCGCCACCCCCAGCAGATTATGGTTCTGGCTTGAAATTACTCTGGGTGGAAGAGTTTAAAAAGACTCAGAAAAAAGTTGCTAAAATTAGTTATTTTTCAGCACCGGAGCGGATTCAAATGTTACAGGCGGCGATGGAGGCATTGCGCTTACCCGTTGCCCCGAAATTTTTACTGAGCGACAAATTAGCGAGTTATTCTCTCTCCTATCAACCCAGTGGTGGACCGGAATCGATTGGGGTGGTTTGGAGTGAAGATCCGAACATGAAAACCTTTTTCTTTGTGATGGATGCCTGCCGCCGCTCAATGGCACAGCATCCTAAAACTCCAGTTTATTTAATCCGCGCTGAAAAAGTGGAAGAATCTAAACTCAAGGGATATAAACTGTATAAAGAACTGTTTACGGGTTCTCCCCATCGTCATATCACCCCCCGTCTCAACTCCCTGCACTATCTGGGAACTTATTATACCCTAGTTAAAGAAGCCCTGGCGGGAGAGTTGGTGATTGTGGATCAAGTGATAACCCTGGAGCGGTTGCAGAAACTGATCCGAGAAACGGAGATTTTGCAGGGCTGTATCTTATTGCAAGATTTAGGTATGGTTCCTGCTCCGCCCAAAACCGATTCTGACCCGAGTCAACCGGAGGTTGACCCCCAAATTTTAGCCGCTAAAGACTTTATTTTAGATATGGTCATTACCCAACAGTTCTTAGGACGAGAGATGGCGATTGACAATGCTCATGCTAACTTTGATACGGTTTCTCCAGAAGGACTCAATCAATTGATTGATGAACTGATTCAAGAAGGAAAAATTGATTTGATCGGTTCTGAAAGCGATCCCAAGACTCAAGTGATCTCTCGGGTTCCGCAAGTCTAGGCCCAAATGGATGACCGATTAAACGGCCTAGAATTGCTCTTTCTAGTGGCTTTCACCACCCTTTTAGGGAAACCAGCACCCCACTTTCACCCTATTGATTAATGTTTTATTTGACTCGACCCGCTGAGATCCAAGCTGCCATTGCCCAATTCGCGGCTCATCCGATTCTGTGGATTGATACCGAAGTAGCGGATTGGTACAGTCCTGTTCCCCGACTTTCTCTGATTCAAGTTCTGGCCCAGGAAACGGACTGCACTGGAGAGTTTGCCTATATCCTGGATGTGTTGGAGAAACGGGAATTAGTCCAGGAGTTTATTGGCAAAATTATGGCCAATCCTGACATCGAAAAAGTTTTTCATAATGCCAGTTATGATTTAAGATTTTTGGGAAAATCTCAATCCCAGAATGTCACCTGTACCTTAAAATGGGCCAGAACATTGAAACGCGATCGCCTCGGGGTTTCCAACTTCAAACTCAAAACCCTCGCCGCCGAACTCTGCCAATTTTCTGATATCCATCCGGAAGAACAATCCAGCGACTGGGGACAGCGCCCCCTCAGTCAAGGGCAATTAAGATATGCCAAGATGGATCCGGTTTATTTAGCCCAAGTTTATCTGAAATTAAAACAATTTACTAAACCCCAGCCCTTCCCCATCCCCAAGCTTGTCCCTATGCCCAAATCCGAATCCTCTGACCCCAAATCTTTGACAGCGACTAATGTTCGTGTGGCCTTTGAATGTCCCCGGTTATTTTATCTGGGCCAGCATTTTGGGAAGATGACGATGTTTATTCCCACCCCCAATGCTTTCGGCATTGGTAACCCATTTCACGAACTCGCCAAGCAATTTGTTTCCTTAATCTTAGATGGGCCGGAATTTACAGCGTTTCTCGCAGATGCCCCGCCCAAACTGAATGCCAACACTCTCGCCCAACAGATGCAAACCCGCTTCTATGATTTGCGGTTTCGTTGCTATCTCCAATCGACGATTCAAGCGGACCCCAATAAACTACCGGCCCTCAACCAAATTTGGCAGGGATTAAAAGGACTAATCCAACGATATGCCGAATTATTAGTGACGAATCGCCAATTTTATTCGGCGGATTCTGTCCTCGCTAAAACCTTTATTGCCCGGGAATTTAGCCTCAATTATCAATTCGATTTACCCGATGGCAGTCGGCAATTGGTTAAAGGACAGGTGGATAATTTGATTGTGCATGGACAAGGCGATCGCCTCTGTGCGGTGGAGTATAAAACCTATCAACCGGCAGATATCAGCGGCCAACTTGCCCAGGTAGCTTTGTATAGCTATATGCTCAAGCAACAGAGAAACTGCCCTGTAGATTCTGCGGTTTACTGTGTATTACCGGAGTTTAAAGAGTATCACTATTCTTGGGAAGAATTAGAACAAACGGTACATCAACTGATACCCTATAAACTCCAACAAATGCAGGACTGGTTGCGCTGGCAACCTCCGCATCCCAATCCACCCCCGCCCACTCCCCAAGCTCACTTGTGCGATATTTGTCCGCAACACCAGAAGTGTCAAACGTTTTTTCAATCTAGTCCGGTTGCCGTGGATTCTCCGGGGAACACTCCTCCCCCCGCGCTGAAACCACTGCTGAATCTGCCGCAAAATTCCGTTCCCAAACTCCCCCTGAATGCAGATGCGATGGGGCAACAATTGACGGTGACGCTCAAATCTTTTAAAATTAATGTTGATTACTTAGGAGCAGCGATTGGTCCGGCTTTTATCCGAGTCAAACTCAAACCCGCTCCCGGGATAAAAGTGGCGTCGATTTTAAAATTATCAGCGGATTTGCAGGTGCAATTAGGGATTCCCGTTCCCCCGTTAATTGCCCCCCAAGCGGGATATGTGAGCGTGGATTTACCCCGGGGCGATCGCGAAACTGCGGAATTTTCCCATTACATTCATCGGCAACAAAATCCAGCGGATGCTCCTGTCAAAATTGCCATTGGCATTGATTTAGATGGCAATTTAATTGAGGCGGATTTATCTGACCCCAATACCTGCCACTTTTTGGTAGGCGGTACAACCGGAAGCGGAAAAAGTGAGTTTTTGCGATCGCTGCTGTTGAGTCTTCTCCACCGCAATCAACCTAGTCACCTCAAAATTGCCTTAGTAGACCCCAAGCGTGTTACCTTTCCTGAATTTGAAGGGATGCGCTGGTTGCTCTCCCCGATTGTTAAAGAAAGCGAGCAGGCGATCGCACTGATGGCAGAACTCGTCTCAGACATGGAAACTCGCTATCGCCAATTTGAATCCGCAGGCTGTAATGATATTACCTCCTATAACCGGAAAGCACAAAATCCCTTACCCCGGATTGTCTGCATTTTTGATGAATATGCCGATTTCATGGCAGAAAAACAAATTCGCGCCGACCTCGAACTCAGTATTAAACGACTGGGTGCAATGGCAAGAGCGGCGGGAATTCATCTGATTATTGCCACCCAACGCCCAGAAGCAAAAGTAGTTACACCGATTATTCGCTCAAATTTGCCCGGAAGAGTTGCCCTCCGAACTGCCAGCGAAGCCGACTCTAGCATTATTTTAGGCGGGCAAGAAACATCCGCTGCTTACCTCCTGGGCAAAGGAGATTTACTCTACCAAATCGGCTCTCAATTACACCGATTGCAAAGCTTATTTGCTTCAAAAATTGACTTATCTTAATTGGTATTGATGGGGATATTCCCCGGGAAGACCCCATCTGACCTCAATTCCCTGAACGCCTTTCAACTAACCTCTGAGTTGCGGTTCCCGGCAAAACTCTCTTTAAACTTGGCGATCGCATTTTGGATGAAATTCGGCTGCTTGGATGGAGGACGGACTGCCAACTCGATAGGGTCTTCTGCGTATTCCTTCCCTTTTAAGCGATACCCATACTCCAAATTCTGTTGATTTTTTCGCAGAATGGGAAACAAGCGAAATCCGCCTTCTCGCAACTCTTCCTCCGTGTCAAAAATCGCTTGATTAATCTTACTGGTCCGATTCACCATCAACGACCCCACGGGAAACCAGTTATTTTTGCCTTCTATCCGCATAAAAATATGAAATTCGGGCATATCCCCTTCTTTCATTTTCTCATACTTCTGTGCTGCCGCCTCCCGTTTTGCGGTGGCTTTGCCGGTTTTCTTGGGCGGTTCGACTTTCCCAAATCCCTTTTGTGTCGTCACTTTGGCTTCCTCCTGGGTGGTATTACAAAAGGTTACAGTATTTCTCAGAATTCTGCAATACTTTTTGTCATTGGTCCTTGGTCATTGGTCCTTGGTCATTGGTCCCTCGGGGTGGATCACAGGGGCGTAGGGTGGGAAAAGGCCCACCCTATTATAATTGCTAAATGTTAGGGTTGATTCGAGAATCAAGCTAACAGTTTGGAGGAGCCAAGTAAGCTACAATTACTCATCCTCCGAGGAAATGACCCTTAACTGCAAGGTTTCTGAGGTTTCCACGGACATGGGAAGGCGATCGCGGACGGCATCTAGCTGAGCCCGCATTTCCTTGGTCAGGGTCAGGACACAATCAAAATCTAGCTGTTCCTCCTGTACCAGTTTTGCTAATTCCGAAAACGGTGTTTTATACGTCGATCGCTCATAACTGGAGAATTTAACCCGCTCTATTTGGGGAATCCGTTGAGCTTGCATCGCCGATTTGAGGCGCTTTTCCACATAACTCAATTCCGACTCCAGTAATGCCGCTTCCTGCTTTAATCGCGTATATTCTGCCGCCAAAACCTGCACGTTATCCGTTGCCGGATCGCGCTGAGTCATACGTTCCATCTCCACCAGACGCCGATGCACATAAGCTAAATAAATCGGGTCGAGGGTTGCGTATCTCACCTGCGCCTCACTTAGCGCTCGTTTCCCCCAGTCACTTTGTTGCTCGGAACTATCCGGATGGGGTAAACCGCACAATTCACAAGCTAAAGTTTTGAGTTGAAAATTGGAGGTTTCTAACATAAATAACGGCAAGCTTTTCGCCAAAAGTAACGTACAAGTTACATTTTCAGCTTGGCTTTTTCCTAAAAACCTCAAATCATAACTAGCATTGTGAAATACTTTTTCAATGGTCGAGTCAGCCATGATGGTGTTGATAAACTCGGCTGTTAATGCGGGGCGATCGAGAACATCTAAAAGATAAACCCGGTTCATTAACAATTCTAGGGAGTTGGGGAAATCCCCGGGGAAGTCTGGCAAAATCTGTATCAAAGAAAGTCGGGGTTTTTTGGTTCGATAATCTGCCACTTCTGTATCCACCCAAAGGCGTTCAACTTGGGTACAGGTGGCGATCGCATCTTTAATATCTGCTGGATCCTTTAAATAAGGCATCGTCCTTACTCTCCCTGATTATTCTTTATCGCGGTTAAATCTCCAGAGTACCGGCAATTTAACCCCAAGTGAAGGGTAACCCTTCCCAGAAAGAGTGCTACAACGGATCTAAGCTATCTTGGAAAGAGTCAAATATCTTAAAATGCTAAACAATAGAAGGCGAACTCCTTTATGAAAAAAGCGCTCATTTGTGGAATTTCCGGTCAAGATGGAGCCTATCTAGCTCAATTACTCCTCTCCAAGGGCTATACAGTTTGTGGCACCTCCCGAGACGCGCAAATGTCATCTTTTCGCAATCTGACCCGCTTAGGCATTCGCGAACAAGTCAAGTTAGAATCCATGTCTTTAAATGACTTTCGCAGTGTGTTACAAATTTTGACAAAAATTGAACCCGATGAGGTGTACAATCTAGCGGGACAAAGTTCCGTGGGGTTATCCTTCGATCAACCTGTGGAAACCTTAGAAAGTATTGCCACCGGGACGCTGAATTTGTTGGAAGCGATTCGGTTTACGGGAAAAGCGATTAAATTTTATAATGCGGGGTCCAGCGAATGTTTTGGAGATACGGGCGATCGCGCGGCGGATGAAACCACCCCCTTTCGGCCCCGGAGTCCCTACGCCGTCGCCAAAGCTACCGCCTTTTGGGAAGTCGCCAACTACCGGGAAGCTTACGGATTATTTGCCTGTTCGGGAATTTTGTATAACCATGAGTCTCCCCTGAGACCCGAACGGTTTGTCACCCAAAAAATTATTGCTGCTGCCTGCCGCATTGCCGGAGGGAGTCGCGAAAAAGTGAATCTAGGGAATATTTCCGTACAGCGGGACTGGGGTTACGCGCAGGAATATGTAGAGGCGATGTATTTGATGTTACAGCACCCGGACCCAGATGATTATGTGATTGCCACCGGGGAAACCCATCGTTTAGAGGATTTTGTGGCGATCGCCTTTAATAGTGTGGGACTGGATTGGCAGGAGTGGGTGAATATTGACGCCAGTTTATATCGACCTACAGATATTGCCATCGGTCGAGGCAATCCAGGCAAGGCAAAAGCCAAGCTGGGATGGGAGGCAAGGTCGAAAATGCCCGAGGTGGTTAGACAGATGGTAGAGGCCAAAAGGCAAGGGATTTAAGCAACACCGGGCGGGCAACAACCGCTGGGGGATTTATCCCCCGCCGGTTGCGCCGGTTGTTGCGTTCAAATGTCAGGGTTTTGTAACAGATAGATCCTAAATTTGCGACTTTTGCTCCCTCTGAGATGGAAGACAAAAATCGACGTGAAATTTAACATTTGAACCCCACAAAGTTTGACAAAATAACAATGCCACCAATCGAGCCTCAACACCTTGTTGTCTAGGCAAGAATCATTATGTAAATGGGAGATGAGATCGTGGCTATTGCCAGTATCAACCCGGTCACGGGAGAAACGATACAAACCTTTAGCGCTTTAACCGATGCCGAAGTCCAGGCTAAACTGGAAAAAGCGCAACAGGCTTTTGAAAAATATCGGCGGATTCCCCTGAAGCAACGGGCGGTATGGATGAATGCCGCAGCGGATATTTTGGAAAAAAATAAAGCCCACTACGGGAAAATCATGACCCTGGAAATGGGCAAAACCCTCGCTTCGGCGATCGCAGAAGCGGAAAAAAGTGCGGTGGGTTGTCGGTATTATGCAGAGAATGCCGCCCAATTCCTTGCAGATGTTCCCGGAAAAACCGACGCCAGTACCAGCTTTGTGCGCTACCAACCCCTCGGCCCCATTTTGGCCGTGATGCCCTGGAATTTTCCATTTTGGCAAGTATTTCGCTTTGCGGCCCCGGCACTCATGGCGGGGAATGTGGGTCTACTCAAACACGCCTCCAACGTGCCGCAATGCGCCCTTGCCATTGAAGAGATTTTTAGCGAAGCTGGATTTCCCGAGGGTGTATTCCAAACTTTGTTAATAGGTGCTGACAAAGTAGGGGACGTGATCGCCGATGATCGGGTTCAAGCTGCGGCCTTGACCGGATCCGAGTTCGCCGGTTCCAGTTTAGCGGAAAAAGCGGGGAAATATATCAAGAAAACAGTCCTAGAGTTAGGAGGGAGTGATCCTTTTATTGTCATGAAAAGCGCGGATCTGGAAGTTGCCGCAGCAACGGCAACCACAGCGCGGATGATTAATAATGGACAGTCTTGTATTGCTGCAAAACGCTTCATTGTCGAAGAAGCGATCGCCGAGGAGTTTGAGCAACGCTTGATTGAGCATTTCAAAGCATTACGGGTGGGAGATCCAATGGATCCGGCAACGGATATCGGACCGCTGGCAACTCGATCAATCCTAGAGGAATTACACCAACAAGTTTTAGCTTGCGTTGAAAATGGAGCAAAAGCGGCGACTGGGGGCATTCCTTTAATTGATCGTCCGGGAAACTTCTATCCTCCAACGCTAATCACCGATATTCCCCTCGGAATACCGGCAGAACGGGAAGAATTTTTTGGACCCGTGGCCCTGTTATTTCGGGTAGCTAATATCGACGAAGCGATCGCCCGGGCGAACGATATTCCCTTTGGTTTGGGTGCTTCTGCTTGGACGAACGAACCCCAAGAGCGCGATCGCTTTATCGAAGAACTCGAAGCCGGTGCCGTCTTTATTAATGGCTTAGTCAAATCCGACCCGCGCCTGCCCTTTGGTGGCATCAAACGGTCCGGATATGGACGCGAATTAAGCATTCAAGGCATTCACGAATTCGTCAACATCAAAACCGTTTGGGTCAAATAAACCCAAACCGTACCCTAACGGATTGTCACAGGTTCCTAACTCACCGAACCCATCAGCAATCCCCAAAGGTTCTCACATTTGCCACCGTCATCAACCACGCATTTCTCTGAGGTAACACAAGATTATGGGCGAACTTAACACCGCCGAACTATTAGTTCAGTGTCTGGAAAATGAAGGCGTACAATACGTTTTCGGACTCCCTGGAGAAGAAAATCTCGCCGTTTTAAAAGCGATGAGTAACTCTTCTATTCAATTTATTACCACCCGTCACGAACAAGGTGCGGCATTCATGGCAGATGTCTACGGACGTCTCACCGGAAAAGCCGGAGTCTGCCTCTCCACCTTGGGTCCCGGTGCCACCAACCTAATTACAGGGGTCGCCGATGCTAACTTAGATGGTGCTCCCCTCGTCGCCATTACCGGACAAGTGGGGACCGATCGGATGCATATAGAATCCCATCAATATTTAGACCTAGTGGCGATGTTTGAACCCGTCACCAAATGGAACGCGCAAATTGTCCGTCCCAGCATCACCCCGGAAATTGTTCGCAAAGCTTTTAAACGCGCACAAACCGAAAAACCCGGGGCGGTTCATATCGATTTACCGGAAAATATTGCCGCCATGCCGGTTGTCGGTGAACCCTTGAGAAAAGATAAGCAAGAAAAAAGCTATGCCTCTTATCAAGGGTTAAATGAAGCAGCAGCGGCCATTTCTCGGGCAAATAATCCTCTCATTTTAGTCGGAAATGGCGCAATTCGCGCTCATGCCGGGTCAGTCTTAACAGAATTTGCCACTCGCCTGCATATTCCTGTTACGAATACCTTTATGGGGAAAGGCGTCATTCCCTATACTCATCCCCTTGCCTTGTGGACAACAGGATTGCAACAGCGTGATTATATTACCTGTGCGTTTGAGCAAACCGATCTGGTCATTGCCGTGGGCTATGATTTGATTGAATATTCCCCGAAAAAATGGAATCCCGAGGGGAAAATTCCCATCATTCATATTAATGCAACTCCGGCGGAAATTGATAGTAGTTATATCCCGATTGTGGAAGTAGTGGGGGATATTTCTGACTCCTTGATGGAAATTTTACATCGCGCCGATCGCCAGAGTAAACCCGCCCCTCACGCTTGCGAACTTCGCGCCGATATTCGGGCCGATTATGAACAGTATGCCCATGATGATGGATTTCCCATCAAACCCCAAAAACTGATTTATGATTTGCGGCAGGTGATGGGACCGGATGATATTGTCATCTCCGATGTGGGCGCGCATAAGATGTGGATTGCTCGTCATTACCATTGCGATCGGCCCAATACTTGTTTAATTTCTAATGGATTTGCCGCAATGGGAATTGCCATTCCCGGCGCATTAGCCGCTAAATTAGTCTATCCCGATCGCAAAATTGTGGCAGTAACTGGCGATGGCGGATTCATGATGAACTGCCAAGAATTAGAAACCGCCCTGCGCGTCGGAACCGCCTTCGTAACTATCATCTTTAACGATGGCGGATATGGACTCATCGAGTGGAAACAACAGAACCACTATGGTGAATCCGCCTTCATCAAATTCACCAATCCTGACTTTGTGAAATTTGCCGAAAGTATGGGATTAAAAGGCTATCGGATCGAATCCGCAGCGGATTTAATTCCCACCCTGAAAGAAGCCCTAGCCCAGGATGTTCCAGCAGTGATTGACTGTCCCATTGACTACAGCGAAAATATCCGCTTTAGTCAAAAATCAGGCGGATTGAACTGCACCATCTAAATCACCATGAGTTAGGGGTTAAAGAATGAGACAAAACGCGGTATAATCAACCCCTCATCCTTAAGTCCTAACCCATGAAGATTGCCACTTGGAACGTTAACTCAATTAGAACTCGATTAGAACAAGTAACTGACTGGTTACAAACCAACCCCGTTGAGGTATTGTGCTTGCAGGAAACAAAGGTAGTGGATGCGGATTTTCCGCGATCGGCTTTAGAAGCATTAGGCTATCACCTTTATATCTCCGGCCAAAAATCCTACAACGGGGTTGCTTTATTAAGTAAAATTCCCCTCACCGACGTCAGCATCGGCTTCACCCCCATCCTAGGTCCCGAAGTCGCCGAATTAGACGAACAAAAGCGCGTCATTACTGGAACCTTTGAAGATATTCGCATCCTCAATCTCTATGTGCCTAACGGTTCAGCCGTCGGCAGTGATAAATATAGCTATAAACTAACCTGGCTAAAAACTCTGCAAGACTATCTAAAAATCATCCTTGACAAAACCGATAAATTATGTATTTGTGGTGATTTTAATATTGCCTTAGAAGCCATAGATATTCATCGAAAAACCACCCCCAATGATATCATGGCCTCCCCCGCAGAACGGGCTGCTTTAACCAACATTTTAGAAGTCGGATTAACCGATGCTTTCCGCCTATTTAATCAAGAACCGGGACAGTTTAGCTGGTGGGATTATCGCGCCGGTGCATTCGCCCGAAATCGCGGCTGGCGCATCGACCATCATTATGTCACACCGAAGCTCACAGAACGGGCGATCGCCTGTACCATTGACGCCGAACCGAGGAAGTTACCCAAACCCAGTGACCACACCCCAGTTATTTTAGAATTAGAGTGATTTCAGGCGAGTAGGGTTGACAATGACAACCTTACTCGGCTACATTACAAGAGTAGTTCTACTGAGGCTGATCTATAAAATGGAATTATCTCAACTAGCGACCCTAACGGTTAGTGCTGTAATTTCAGTGCTAAATCAAACTACTGGCGGAGCTTTACAAGAGGTGGGTTCCCAGATTGTTCAGTTTTTACAGTCCCGATTTAAGGATCGCATGAACATTCAGGAAGTCCAAGAGCAACCAAAAATTATACAACAAGCTATTATAAGTGAATCTCTTGCAGACGCGCAATTCAGAACAGCTCTCGAAGACCTGATTACTAAATTTAATTCAATAAAAAATCAACAACCTGGATATACTCAAAACAATTTCGGTAACTTGAATATTAATGCAGCCGGTAATCAAGGTCAGGTGACAGGGATAGATCAAAGCCAAAACTTTCACTTTCGTTCAAAATTCTAACAATTATACCAACAACTTTTATACTTCTCTTTTAGACGAAGATTTAGAGCCAATCAACTCTTTTAGTAAAATTCTAAGTTACTTAAAGGTCTTAGTATTTCTAATTGCAGTATTTATTTTTTGGCTACTTTTTGGCTGTTTCGCTAGTTACTCTTTTCCTTTTAAATCCGCTAAAACCCTTCTATCATCTTGTTTTATCGGAAATTTAGGAGCAAAAGTTAATAGTCTACAAAAAGAACTCCAGCATCAGGAAGCTCCGGTTGAATCTGTTGATAAAGAATCTCTTCACTATTTAACTCAGCAAGAATCAGAATATTGGCTTTATATCCAAATTATAGAATTATTAGGTCAAGGTAGCTCTGAGAGTCACCAAAGACTTGCTCAGACCCTAGAAGCCTTAAATTCTCAAAGAGAGCAAGTTGTAGAACAATTAGAACCTCGAATACAAAAGAAATATAAAATACTGTCCCGAATTCAAAGTGCTTACCGCTCTTTAGTTCCTAGTCAGCTACAAAAAGATGAGAGAGAAATCGAAATTATTATCAATCATCTAGTAAAATTTGTTAACAATCAGAGTCCTTCTGAAAGAGCTTTTGCCGAATTATTCAGCCGAATAGATACGGAAATCGCAGAAAGAGCAAGTAGCATAAGTCCTTCAAGACTCACGATTATTTACAAAATAAAAAAATTATTAAAAACTGTATCCTCAAAATATACTGATGCTCTTGAAGAATTAGAGGCTAATCCTGAACGTACAATCTCTCTTGTTAATGAATTACGTTCTCAGCTCGATAGTGTATTCCAGAAATACAATATATTGCTTGAAGAAAATAATCGACAAAAACAAGAGTTAAAAGTTAGATCTCAGGAAATATCTCACTCTTACAATAAGGCTTCTAACTTACAGTCTAAGAATGAGGATCTAAAGAACAAAATAAGGAAATTAACCCAAGATAATTCTACTAAACAAAATATTTTAAATCAAATTAATCAAAATTTGGCAATAGCGAATAGGGAGCGGTACGACCAAGATGGACAAATCTCTACTCTAAGAAAACAAGTAGAGATATTACTTGCTCAATCTCAGTATAAAGGACAGGAAATAGATAAAATAAGCGGAGACGTTGAAACTTTGAGGAAGGAACGCTCTCAGCTATTGCAAGAACTAAACCGATTTGAAAAGGAAAACAAAATATTACAAAATGAAGTTGAACTCTTTCAAAAAGAATTAAACAATCTTTTGGAACCACAAGGAGAAGAAAATGAGCAGTTATACGAATTTGATCCTCTAAATGATGACGATTCAATTCTTCCTACTGTGCAACGAGAATTAACAGGACGTTACTTAGGTAATATAAGTAAAACTACAAATAGATACCATTGGAGTCCCACTTGTGGATATTATAAAAGTTTGGCTTTTGAATATTTAGTAATGAGAGAGGACAAAAAACGAACTATACTTAATACTGATGATAAAACTGAATTTAATAAATACAACCTCGGTCCTTGCAATTTTTGCTTAAAACCGAAGAAATATAAATAATCAAAAGTGGACTCATTTACTCTATCACATTTTTTAACATGGAACTTTATTGTCAACCTCTGTATAGGAAACCTAAATCATTCTGACAAGGGATCCCGTGAGAGTCTTTTAGTGCGTTCGCGTAGGGTGCTGGATCCATCACATCTTGCTCGTTTTTTTTATCCCAAACTGATTTAGGCGCGCTGATGCCGTTGCATTCCTTTAACTTCGAGATAAACCTGTAAAAACCCAGTTTGATTGCAGTAGCGGATTGTGTCAAGAATAGCTATCTTTACCTCTTCTCTGGCAGAGGAAAGGACAGCCGCAAAAAATTTTCCATCCACCAATGTGGGGACTACCGGGATCCACTTCCCCTCCCTTTTCTGGAGAACGAGCTAAAATTGCAGGGAGACTGATTCATTTACCCATAAAACAAATGTTCTTAGTAACTGGAGCAACGGGAAGTTTAGGACGGCGCGTGGTGCGGGTTTTGACTGCTAGGCAAGCCCCTGTACGGGCTTTTGTGCGATTGAGTTCGGACTACAGCGAGTTAGAAAATCGAGGCGCTGATATATTTATTGGCGATTTGAAACGGGAGCGAGATATACAAAAAGCCTGTGATGGGGTGAAGTATATCATTAGCACTCATGGAGGGAAGGAAAGCGGAGGTGCACAGGCGATCGACTATCGGGCGAATATTGACCTGATTGATTATGGCAAAGCAGCGGGAGTCGAGCATTTTGTCTTGATTTCTGTCCTGGGTTGCGATCGCGGTTATATGGATTCCCCGGTTTTTAAAGCCAAGCGCGAAGTCGAAAAATATTTAGAAAAAAGTGGCTTGACTTACACGATTTTACGTCCTTCTGCCTTTGACTCGGCTTTAATTCCCTTTGCACAACGATTCAAAGAAACGGGGGTTTATTTAAGTCTGGGAGACTTGAGAAATCGCACCTCCCCGGTGAGTACCGATGACTTAGCACAAATAGCAGCAGATTCCGTATTAGTCCCTGAAGCAGCAAATAAAATTTTCCCGGTTGGAGGTCCCGAAATTCTATCCCGCGAAGAAATTCCCCAGATTTTTGGCCGCATTTTTAACCGGGACCCGATGATTATCAATCCACCGATAATGGTTTTGGATGGGGTCCGCAATGCTTTGGGATTGGTGAATCCCTGTTTACAGAAATCTCTGGGAACTTTGCGAGTGTTGGTTTCTAATGAGTTTTTCTGCACGGCGGAAGAAATCGCAACTTTAGAGTCAGTTTTTGGGATAAAAATGGAGTCTTTAGACAGTTTTATTCGCCGGTATGTCAGTGGGTGATTGAGGGGTTTTTCCAAATTATAGCGGTTACCCCTGTTACGAGGTACTGATAAGTGCAGGAAGCGCTATAAATCAAAAGGGGGTGTCTGGATAGACACCCCCTTTTTTACTCGGTAATATTCGGTTGTCAGATGGATTAATTTTTGCTGCATTTAAGCCTTTCCCTAATTGGCTGGCTTTAACTTTTTGATGAGGCGAAATGAAACCCTTAAGCGCTACGTTTGACGGAACCATCGGAATATAATTCCATTGGTACTAACTCTAATTTTCCGTTGACTTGGACTTTCGAGTAAACCATTTTGACGAATTGGGCGGTGTGGGTGCGATAGCGAGGTAACATGATTTTGTCCTCCGATTTGCTTCTTCTTCTCTTATACTCTCACTATCCCTCGGTTCCGGATAAATTGGGGTGATTTTAAGCTAAAAAAATGGTGATAGTGCGCTGACCGGGAGGCGATCGCCCTCATCGGTTTCCGTGATTTCAAACACAGTCCAAGATGAGAACGAAAGATTCCCAATGACTAATAATTAAATCACCTCTTGTTAATCAGTAATTCGTCATAAATTTGACCCTTCTGCCTGAGAGACTTCCCCATTGGTCCCCCGAGAATGGCGATGAACCATAAAGGTGAGAACTGTTTCATCAATGCCCTTTAATTGCAGGGAACCGAACTTGACAATTTCATCATCATGGAGATAATCCGCCACCGCTGCCGACACTAGGATTGTACCCGGGTCAGCCGCTTCCTGTAAGCGGGAGGCAATATTCACACTAGGACCGATCGCTGTATAATCCGATCGCAAATTACCGCCAAACATCCCCACCACAGCAGTCCCTTGATGAATCCCACAGCGGAACTGAACCCGAGGTAAACCTTGCTGTTCCCAGTTCTCATTTAAGCGATCAAGCGCTTGTAACATTTGTCTAGCCGTGGCGATCGCCCGTCTCACTTGCTCATTCGGTGTCAAATCCTCCGGTGCACCAAACATCGCCACGATCGCATCCCCCACAAACTTATCCACCGTCCCGCCATTATCAAACACCGCCTGAGTCATTTCCGTTAAATATTGATTCAGCACCTCCGCCACCCGGCGCGATCGCAACGTATTCGCCAACTGAGTAAACCCGACGATATCGCTAAACAAAATCGTAATCAACCGGGGTTCCGGACGTAAATCCAAAGACAACTCCCCAGAGGCCGCTTTTTGGACCATAGAAGGGGGTAAAAACCGCCGCAGGACTGACTCAGTTAAATAAGTATTCAACTGGGCCACCCGGCGCTCATTTTCCTTGAGGGCGAGTAAATTTCTCACTTCTGCTAACAACTCGCGATCGTTAAACGGTTTCGCCAGATAAGCATCAGCCCCCTTTTCCGCCCCTTCAATGCGCGTATCCTCATTCACCTTCGCCGTGAGCAAAATAATCGGCGTTCCCCGTAACGACTCATGCTCTCGAATCATCTGGATCATATCCAAACCCGAGACTAACGGCATCATCAAATCCGTAACAATTAACTGGGGACGATGGTTGAGCACCACATCAAATCCTTCCGCCCCATTGCGGGCCAAAATGACGCGATATCCTTCCTTTGTGAGAATCCCCGAGACATAATTTCGCAAGTCCGGATTGTCATCCACCACAACAATCGTCGGGTGGAGGGTGTGAATCGTTGAGGGTTGTGCCGGTTGCACCAAACCTCCGGGACCGATAAACCCGACCCCATCATCTTCCATCTGCACATCGGCCAACTCTACGGAGGCCCGCGCCGGTTCTACCCCGGTGGGCACTTCAATAATTTGCTCTGGGGGTAAGTGAGAATTGCCCAGGGGTAACCACACCATAAAGGCGGAACCTTCCCCATAGTTTGATTCAACGGCAATGGTTCCCCCATGAAGTTCGACCAATTCTTTCGCTAAGGCTAACCCTAATCCACTACCTTCATAAGAGCGATTCGCCGACCCTTCGGCTTGACGAAAGCGCTCGAATAAGTGAGGAATTTGATCCGTGCGAATGCCAATTCCTGTATCCTTAACTTGGAGTAAAGAATAATCGCCTGCCTGTTCCAAGGAGACCATAATTTTACCTCCAGAGGCGGTAAATTTCATGGCATTGGAAAGGAGATTGTAGAGGACTTTATCAAACTTTTCCAAATCCAAATAGAGGGAAGGACAAGCCTGTAAATCGGTAGCAATTTCTATGCCTTTTTTCTCGCAATAGGGACGAAAAATTTCCACGGTTTGGGAGACAAAGGCGAGTAAATCGCAGGGACGAAACGTAGGCTGCATCCGACCGGCATCGAGGCGTTGCAAGTCCAGGAGTTGATTGACCAATCGCAGGAGGCGGCGGGTATTTCGCAGGGCGATCGCCGCTTGTTCCAAGGGTAAATCGTGGTGATGCTCCACGGCAGATTCTAGCGGACCCATCATTAAGGTTAAGGGGGTACGGAACTCGTGGGAAATATTTTGGAAAAATTCCGTTTTCAGGCGGTTGAGTTCTAGGAGGCGTTCCGCTTGCTGACGAGTTTTTTGGTAAAGCCGAGACTGATGGACAGCGATCGCCCCTTGTGCGGCCACCGCTTGAGCGAGATCGATTTCCGAGGGGTGCCAGCGGCGGGGTGAGCGGATTTGGCGCAGGGTAATGCTGCCGATAATTTCGCCATCAGAGATTAAAGGAACGAGTAATAAAGCCCTGGCAGGCGATCGCAGGGGTAAATCCATGACATTCCATTCTGGCTGCTTTTCCAAGTCATCCACCACCACCGGAGCACGAGTGGTCAGCAGTTCTTGTAACACCGGATTCCCGGCGATCGGAACCACCGATCGCGGCAATTCCCCAGAATTTTGGGGAGGTTCTCCTTTAACTTCCAAGGCAGGATCGGCACAAACAGAGGATGTCCCCACCCGTTCCCTCCCTTCATCCTCCAGTTGTTCTCCTTCGGAAGCCTCCACCGCCTGGAGGGCCGCATCGTATAATCCCACGCACTGCACATACTCATCTTCGACCGTCCATAACGACAGCGCACAACCATCAGCCTGTAAAGCTTGGCCTAATTGTTGGGCGATCGCCGCAAAAATATCTTTCGGATTCAGACTCGACCGAATCGCCGTAGTAATCGTATTCACCAGGGCCTCGCGCTTGGCTAGGGCCTGGACCTGTTCATAAGCGCGGGCTTGGGATAGCGACAACACCGCCTGATCCGCCACCATAAACACCAGTTGCACCTCATCATCCTGCCACTCCCGCCCGGATCCAGCTTGGTGCAATGCCAAGACAGCCATCAGTTCCATCCGAAACATCAGGGGGACCACCAAGCAGGAGCGAATATCTGCCGCTTTTAACATCTGTCGCCGTTGCTGGAGTTGAGGCGTCTTTCCCTGTAACCGTTCATCGGTTTCCACATCATTGATCACCTCAATATCTGATGTTTCCCAAACCGTCTGTGCTAACCCCTGGGGTTCTGAAATGGGTCCCGAGGGGGCAAGTGGCAGTTTTGGCCCTTGACCATTGGACTTCATCGTGCCCAGTTCCCGCTTTTGATACATAAACCATTCATCAATAAAGCGGCCATCCTGATAGGGACGTAGAATGCAGTAGCTGACCTCAAACATTTGGCCGAGGGTATCGACAATCGTCTGCAAAATCTGCGCCTCAGTGGTCCGAGAGCGAATGGTGTTGGTAATGGCATTGAGCAACGATTCCTGGCGCAGAGTGCGGCAGAGTTCCCTTGTCCGGGCTTTCAGGACATTGTGGGTATCTAAGGCTTGTGCAACTAATGCCTTGAGTTCATCAGCATCCCAGGGTTTGGTGACGTATTTAAAAACCTTTCCTTCATTGATCGCATCCACCAGGTCCTCTACATCGGTGTAAGCGGTCAAGATAATCCGGATCGCATCGGGATACTGAGTTGCCGTCAGACTGAGTAACTCAGTCCCACTCATTTGCGGCATCCGCTGATCCGAGATAATCACCGCTACATCCCCCTCCTTTGCCAGAAGCTCTAACGCTTGTGGGGCATTTTCTGCCGTCAGCACTTCATAGTCCCGATAAAAGGTGCGATAAAGCAAGTCGAGGTTATCTGGTTCGTCATCAACTACCAGAAGTTTCGGCTTACTATATGTTTCGATACTCATGCACCGCTCTCCTACAATCAGGGGGAGTTATATCCAATTTCTTATTTTTCTCTTGACTGGTTTTTAGGGTCACTGAACCGGAGAGGCTGACGCAACCCGTCTGGAGGTTCGTGAGTAGGGGTCATTCTGAATGTACACTACTCCACATGATCCCGATGGGTTAGGGGTTAGGGGGAATACATCACTCGCCTCATGCACCCTGGTAGATTTGCCCCTTGAGTTGCATCCTGATGGAAAAATTGATGAGGGCGATCGCCCCACGCAGGGGTCGAAATTATTGGGAATAATGACGATATTCTAATGGCAACCGTCGGATCCTGCATGAGAAATTTCACCGATTCTGAATCGCGGTCCTTCGTTCCGGTTTCACTGAGCGTTTCCTGGGACGGAAATTTCCCGTCTTAAGCGGTCCCCCTTGGACGGATATTGGTGGGCCGAAAAGACCCCAGTTCAGGTTCTCCCCTCCACAATTGGCTGAGGCATCCTGTTCAACGGTAAGGGAAGATTGAGCGGATCTAGGCTAGATTGGGTCTTTAGAAATAACAGGTAATTCGAGGAATGCTGTTAAAGGGTAACGGAAGGTTGAGCGGATCTAGGCTAGATTGGGTCTTTAGAAATAACAGGTAATTCAATGATGAATTCACATCCCCCCCCGGGTAGATTTTGAAAAGTCAAGCGGCCATGATGTCGGTCTACGATAATTTTATAGGCGATCGATAAGCCTAATCCTTTGCCACTCCCCACAGGTTTTGTGGTAAAAAACGGGTCGAAAATTTTGGTTTGATATTGGGGGAGAATGCCGCAACCTGTATCCCCAATCCGAATTTGCACCCACTCTCCCGGAGGGAGATTAGGGGTTTGAGAGGGAAGGAGGGTATCCGAGGAGAGATGAGCTTGAGTAATCACTGCCGTGGTGATAGTAATTTGGCGATCGCCTAAAGGATTCCCCGGGAAACTAACTGCATTGCCACCCCCATCAAACCCGTCAATGGCATCGATCGCATTTGAAAACAAATTCATAAACACCTGATTGAGTTGTCCCGGATAGCAACATAATCGGGGAATAGAACCATAGCATTTAATCACCTCAATATCATGGAGACGATGGGCTAATAAAATCAGGCTACTATCAATCCCTTCATGAAGATTAACCCATTTTAATTCGGCTTCATCTAAGCGAGAAAAATTGCGTAAAGTCAGAACAATTTGACGCACCCGTTCAGAGCCTTCCCTCATGGAGTGGAGGATTTTTGGTAAATCCGTCTGAATAAAATCTATATCAATTTGGGCTTCAAATTCAGCAATAGATTGGGGAACGGGGTGAAAGTGTTCACGATACCGGCCTAGGAGTTGTACAATTTCGTCTGTGTAATTGGCAATGTGAGGAAGATTGCCATAAATGAAATTAATCGGATTATTAATTTCATGGGCAACCCCGGCCACCAATTGACCTAAGCTTGACATTTTTTCGCTTTGAACCAGTTGGAACTGAGTGTCATGAAGGGAAGCAATTAACTCAGTTTTTTCATCCAGTGCTTTCTCCAGTTGTTTAGCTTGCGATCGCGCTTGGCGAGCTTGCTCCTGGGTGCGTTGATATAACTGCGCCTGAGTAATCGCGATTCCCAGGTGCAAGGAAACCGATTCCATCACGGAAATTTCATCTTCATGCCAATCGTAAGACTGGGGTTTGATAGCCGAAATATGACCTAACAAACTTTCTCGATGCCAAATTGGAACGCTTAATAAACTGCCGATTTGGAGTTGTTGAAACAAGGCGCGATCGCGTTCCCCAAACTCCGAATCTTGCGTATTGGCGATGGCAGTAACCTCTTGTCCCAGCAAACTCTGAGTCAACCCTGACTCAAACTGAAATAGCTTGATTTCCATCCCTACACGCAGGGGATGTTCACTGAGAAAGAGAGCTTGACTGGGGCGACAGACTCGATGAGTAACTCGCAGCGATCGGCACAGGTGATGGATGCTTTCTATTAAAGAAGTCGGTATCGAAAATAATATCAAATCGGCTTGGGTGAGGGTTAATAACTCAGATAAGGCCGTCTCAATCGTGCGATCGAGATTTAAAGAGGTACGAATTCGTCCGGCAATTCGGTTAAGAACTTGTTCCCGTTGGGCGTGTTTTTTGGCTTGGATATAATGCCTTGTATTCCCTAGGGCGACTGCTCCCTGTTGTGCCACCATTTCAGCAAATTTTATTTCTGATGGTTGCCACACATGAGAAACCCCGGCATAACTCAAATAAACCGTGGCGATCGCTTCATTTTGGTAGAGGATGGGCACCATCAATGTAGACTGTAACCCGGCACAAAGCAGTAGCAAGCGCTCTACCTCGGGCCTCACCGCCGTTTCTATATCCCTAACCAACCACGGACTTTGCTGCGATCGGAAGGTATTCCAAGCTTTTAATGCTTCTACGGACAAGGGGAGTGCGATCTCTTGAGGGCGAAAGGATAACTCTAGGGGTTCCCCCTGGCGATGATAAACTGCAATCTCCATCAAGGTTTGTCCCTGGAAATCATGCAAGATTAACCCCGCCGAGTCTGCCTCAAAGACATCACACATTTGCTGGACGATCGCCCGATAAACCTCAGTTTCATTCAGGGACCCGTGAATTGCCTTAGCGATCGCATTTAAACGCTGTGTGGATAGAACTTGTTCTCCCTCCCCGGGCAGTTGTTCAGCGCGATCGGGATTTTTTTCCGAGAGATTCCGGGGTGCTTGTCGGGATTTCAGTGTTCCAGGAGTTGCCTTAAAAAATGGAAAATTTTCGGCTTCATGGTTCCCCTCATCCGCTGTATTTTTATTCCCACAGAGCAAAGTAGAAAGCTCCTCTGGGGAGGATGGTCTTTGTTCAAAACAAAGTTGCTTAACTTTAGCAACTGTCCCTCGGTCTATTTGGCCCAAAAACTCTAAACAATCCAGCCAACCGGCAGTCCAGGCGGCATTTTCAGCCTCGTTACTCCCTAAATGTAAGTGGGTTTGTCGCCCCAGGAGTTCGGCGATCGCCACTTGTGGCGATGTTCGGTTCGTAGAAGCGACTTCATGGGGGTCAACCGGAAAAATATCTGCATTCATCAGAATTTTACCTCATGTTATCATTCATAATGATTATTTATGTTCTTATGCTTTTTGTCCACTTCATACTAATGTTAGCTGGGAACCCCCTCATCACGTTATGTTATAAGAGGAGAGGGTTCCCTTCCGGTCAAAACCAATCCGTTTCAAACCCCTTTAATGTGAACTCCTCGTGAACTCCTCTTTCACGTCCCCAACCCACCCCCATCCCCCTGCCTCTGAGCCATCCTCGGGAGGTGCATCTCGCTTTTTCATCCGGGCCGCCCAAGCCAAAGATCTCAGCAGCCTCGCGGAAATTTTGGTCGATAGCTTTCATTCTCGCGAAGGACTAGGCGGTTGGCTGTACCCGATCTTGCGCCTTGGCATTCATGAAGATTTGCGAGCGCGACTGCGCTCAAACTCGTGCCATTGTATCTGCTTAGTAGCTGTCGCTCCCCAAGGGGAACCGCCCTGTGGTTATGAATCCGCCCTCGACTCCCCATCCGGCAATTGCGAGATTGTTGGGACCGTCGAAATGGCCTTGCGCTGTATCAACCCTTGGACCTTGGGAATGACCCAGTTTCCTTACTTGTCCAATTTAGCCATTGGTGCCCCTTATCGCCGCCAGGGGGGAGCTAGTCAATTGCTGCAAGCTTGCGAAGGGATCGCCCTGGATTGGGGATTCCAGGACCTTTACCTGCACGTTCTCGAAAATAACCGACCGGCAAGACGACTTTATTACAAAGAAGGCTATCGAATTCACTCCATTGAGTCGGGGTGGAGTCCGTGGTGTTTCGGGCAACCCAAACGCATCCTCTTACACAAGGCACTGACTCGCCGGTAAGTCCGGGCGATCGCCTCCTCTAATATGCCCGTTCAGGGGAGGGAAGACACAGCGGGTTTTTCCCCAAATCTATCCCGATTACCAACAAATCGGGGCAGAAAACCGGGTTTAATCTCCTACAGATTGAATCCTGTACCAAAGTCCTAGCAACTGAACTCCTTCTTTTTGCCAAGGAGCGATCGGTCTTTAATTTCCTAATTTTCAATTGACCTGGCCATCCAAACTGACCGGGTTTATCTCCCTTAAACGGCGCTCCCCGGCCTGTTTGGAAGAAGGAAACCGCTGCTTTTAAACCCCTGGAGATTTTTGAAAGACTTGAGGCCGGTTTTTTTATTAAAAAGCGCGTTTACCTGTCTAATCAGGGAATGATAAACAAGAGCAAAAATTTATTCCTTAAATTTGGGGACTTTTCTAACCCCATCTTGTAGTCATGAGTTGCCCGGTTTAGATGTAGTGATTTTCGGCATGAGAAGGGAACCCTCAAATGACTCAACACCAACATGAGGACCGGAACCAAAATACAGAGGCCCCAGGAACTCACTCCTCGGGTCCCATTCCCTCGGACTGTCCCGATCGCCCTCCATTCAAAGGCGAGACGGGCAATCCTTCTCGTGCCTTGATTAAATACGCTCATAGTGCTCAAATCTTGACTCAACTCAATAGCGGCCAACTGTTTGTCGTAGACAGTCGTCGGCGCTGTGGATTGATTGTTTACAAGCGCTTTCATGCGGAGTTCGTGGGTCCGGGGGCCGCAGTCGGGGGCATTTTTGATATTGAGTGTCAGCAGACTATTCCCGTGGGGGATCTGGTGTTGCTCTATCCGGAAAGCTACGAAGAACGGCAAAAGGCATTTGCCATTCGCCGCCATTGGATTAGAGTAATGGAACAGCTTACGATCCAGCCGATGCCATTGCACCGGACCCAAATGCTGCTGACTCAGTTTCAGCATTATTTTGATCGCGAAACCGTGATCCGACTCCCGGATGAGGCGATCGCCCGATTAGTTGGGGTCCTCCCTCAAACCGTGGGGACCATCCGCCGCTTAGAACAAAAGTCCCCGGTTAAGGTCGCTGCACTCTAAGGCATCGTTACAGTAGGGGTGAGCAACCGGGTTTTTTGACCAATTTTCTGCCAATCCACAGCAAATTTAGGCTAAAAACCCGGTTTCTTGTCCCTAGGCTCTGCATTTTGGGCAGTCTAATCCCCGAAGTTGAATTCCTGCAAGCGGGACAAAGTGCGTTGATTTTCCTCCGGTGTGCCCAGGGTAATTCTTAAACCGCCCCCAGTGTGACGAATCAGGGTCCCTTGAGCCTTGAGTTCCTCGGTGATGCGAGTCAGGGTTGGACCGATCGCCTCTAAGTCCTGGAGATTCGGGCGCAGGTAAATAAAGTTAGCTGCACTCGGCCACAGCAGAAATTTTTGCAAGGGTTGCAATTGTTCCCAGAAGCGATCGCGCTCAGTTAAAATTTCAGGAATGGTACTCAGGAGTTCCTGACGATGGGCGATCGCCATTGATGCGGCAATCTGGGAGAATGCCGGAAGATTGTACGGCAGACGGACTTTTTCCAGGGTCGCCGTGAGTTCCGGATGGGCGATCGCATATCCCACCCGCAGGGCCGCCAAGCGAAAGGCTTTGGAAAAGGTCCGCATCACCACCCAATTTGGATGCTGGAGTAACTCACTCACCACACTGGTCTGACTAAATTCAAAATACGCCTCATCGATCGCCACCAAAATATTCGGCGGCAAACTGCGGATCCAATCCAGTTCAGCAGGGGTTAAAGCATTGGCCGTGGGGGAGTTAGGATGGACCACAAAGACCACCCGAATCGGGGGATTTTGGGTATTAGCGACTGCCGCCTGTGCCGCTGGGATGTCGATTTCAAAGTTCGTTTCGTTGCGCCCGACTTCCACCACCGGAATGCCCAGGGTTTGGGCTAAAATCCCATACATGGAGAAGGTGGGATGGGCGACCAAAACAGACCCTTCACCCCCCAGACAGGTGGCAATGAGTAAAGAGCGAATCAGTTCGTCAGAACCATTGCCGAGGGAAATATGGGTGGCGGCGATGGGGGAATCAGGGAGTTCGGCTGATTCGTTGACATATTCGGCGATCGCTTGCTTTAAGGGGGCATGACTCCCGTCAGGATAGCGATTCGTTTCAATCTCCTGTTGATAGGTCCAGGCCAACTTTTCTTTGAGGGCCGCAGGCAAGTCGTATGGACTTTCATTGGTATCTACCCGATCAATTTGGGCAGGTTTCCCCCCAGGGGAATCGATAGCGCCCCCCGGGTGGGGAGTATAAGCAATCAGTTGAGCCAGATCTGAGCGAATAAAACTCAGCATAGAATTGTAGAACCATTACAAAGCCGCAATTGGGTGACAAGCACCGCTGTCTTTAGTATGGGTGTTTGGGTAAACTTCGGGCAATAGGCTTTTTTGCAGCCCGGGTGTTTTGGGGGTGAGAAGGGGGCAGTTGAGGCGATCGCCCGCCCTGGGGGGCTCCCATCGGGGTTGTTGTAAAATTTCAGGGCATCAATCGGTTAGGGCAAAGGGTATGGAATCATTTTGTCGGTCACAATCCTTGCATAAATACTCTAAAATATTCAGGAAATAGCAAAAGGCTATTCTGTGAGTATCTAGGGTTGTGGATCCGGTCTACTCAACCGGGACTTGGCTGACCCTGATCAAGACAAAACAGGTTGGAGTGGACTACTTCGGAGGCAGCCCGGTTAACCCCCTGATTTTCCCTCCGTTAGTTATGTTATTGTGAACGTTGACAATTTCGACAAATGCAAGTACGCGAGACGGGGACTGATTGTGGAAAAAATTAAACTAGCGATCGTAGGCGTTGGTAACTGTGCTAGCTCCTTGGTACAGGGAATTTACTTTTATAAAGATAAGACTTCTGAAGAAGCGATCGGGTTAATGCATTGGGATATTGGCGGTTATAAACCGAACGATATCGATGTAGTCGCGGCTTTCGATATCGACCGTCGAAAAGTCGGGCAAGATGTCTCTCAAGCTATCTTTGCTGAACCCAATTGTACAACGGTTTTTTGCGAAGATATTCCCGAAATTGGCACAAAAGTCAGCATGGGAAGAATCTTAGATGGGGTCTCTGAACATTTAGTCAATTATGAAGACAAATATACCTTCATCCCCAGCGATGCCCCCGAACCAACCCGAGATGATGTCATTGCTATTTTAAAAGAATCCGGTGCTCAGGTCCTCGTAAATTATCTCCCGGTGGGGTCGGAAGAAGCGACCAGTTTTTATGCAGAATGCTGCCTAGAAGCGGGAGTAGCTTTTGTCAATTGTATTCCGGTCTTTATTGCCAGCAATCAGTTGTGGGCGGATAAATTTGAATCTCGCAATATTCCCATCGTCGGCGATGATATTAAATCCCAGCTTGGGGCGACGATTGTTCACCGGATGATTACTGACCTGGCCAAAAAAAGAGGGGTCAAAATCGAACGGACTTATCAGCTCAATACCGCAGGAAATACGGATTTCTTGAATATGTTAAATCGCACCCGCTTAAAGTCTAAAAAAGAATCGAAGACAGAAGCGGTTCAGTCAGTTTGTGAAACTAGACTGGAGGATGAGGATATTCATGTGGGACCGAGTGATTACGTCCCCTGGCAGAAAGATAATAAAGTCTGTTTTATTCGCGTCGAGGGTAAACTCTTCGGAGATGTGCCCATGAACATTGAAATGCGCCTGTCTGTGGAGGATTCGCCGAACTCCGCTGGGGTGGCGATCGACGCGATTCGTTGCTGCAAATTGGCTCTCGATCGCGGTAAAGGGGGCGTACTGTTTTCCCCCTCTTCCTATTTCATGAAGCATCCTCCCAAGCAATATCCCGATGGTGATGCCTACCGGATGACGGAAGAGTTTATTAACGGATTTAGAGAGTATTAATCAACTTTTTATCGCCTCATTCTTGACGAGTGAGGCGATAATTTTTGAAAAAAATCAGCTAGATTAATCCTCAATCTTTCCCTTTCCGGTCTTCCCCCAAGCTTGTCTAAATTGTCGAATGTTTGATGTTTGTGTAATCGGTCATGTGACCCAGGACCGGATTAAAATTGATGGAAAAATTGTCCAAAAAATGGCCGGAGGAACGGCAATTTATACCGCCATTGCCTTAAAAACCTTGGGGTTAAAGGTGGCGGTATTAACTAAAACTTCTCGCCCAGACCGGATTCATCTGTTAGAAGAATTAAAAAATCGGGGCATTACGGTCTTTTGGATTGAAAGCCCCGAAACCACCCAGTTTGAGAATAGTTATCAACGCGATCGCCTGGATAGTCGCCTACAAAAAGTCCAGGCTGTTGCTTCCCCTTTCACTCCCTCAGACTTAGACCAAATTCAATCCCGCATCTTTCATCTAGGTGCACTCACTAATCAGGAGATGCCGCTAGAATTTCTACAAGCAGTCTTCGCCACCAAAGCTTTAATTTCTTTAGATGGACAAGGATTTTTACGGCAAGTCATTCATCAAACGGTCCAGGCAACCGACTGGACCGAAAAACGACCCGGACTGGCTGGAGTAGATATTTTGAAAGTGGATATCCAAGAGGCACAACTGCTATCGGGAAAAACAGCCATAGAACCAGCAGCGATCGCCCTGAATCAAGGGGGAGTTCGAGAAGTCTTAATCACCGCAGGTTCTCAAGGATCTTGGGTTTATCAATCCGGTAATCTGGAGCAAATTCCGGCCTTTGCACCCACTACCTCCGTCGATCCAACCGGCTGCGGAGATACCTACATCGCTGGTTATTTATATTCTCGATTAACCGGAGAACCCAGTCCTCTTGCTGCCCGTTTTGCTGCCCAAGTTGCCACTCGCAAACTCGAAAATTTCGGTCCCCTGCGGGAGTGGCAAACTCCCAAATTAATCCCCGGTTAAAAATATTGGGGAGACTAACAAAGCGACAGATTAGCTGATCTGTCGCTTTGGTTTCCTGAAATCTTATGAAACCCCCATTCCTGATGAATCCTCCACCGGATGGGTGACCCGATAAACATGGATAATCCGTTGTAAACTGGTCAATAAACTGGCGATCGCCAGGACCGACAACGCCACAGGCAACTGATCCACAATTAACCCCGCCGCCATCACAATCACCCGAGGGAGTCGCGGAAACCACCCCACCTTGCACTCAATTTTCAATCCTTCCGCCCGAGCACGAGTATAACTGACCATCTGGGAACCCAGCAGGGCCAACAAACAAATTGGAATCGAGGGATATTCTTGACGGTGGATCAATAAAATTGTGATGCCAATTAAGATCGCCCCTTCGGAAAATCGGTCTAAGACAGAATCAAAAAATGCCCCAAATGCATTCTGTTGATTGAGTAATCGGGCGACAGTCCCATCGATCGCATCTAGAGGCATGGCGATCAATCCCATTAACAATCCCCCCCACAACGGTTGATTATTGGCGATTACCCCTGCCGCCAGAATATTTAACAACAAACTCAATAGTGTAATCGTATTGGCAGAAATGCCCAGTTTTGCAATCCCCTTGGCAATGGGTTCAACGATAAATTGCGTGCGATCGCGCGCCCAAGTCTCCACAACTACTTACCCTTTAGACTGAATTTTGATTTAGCTATAGTAACCTTCCCAACCAAATTCCCGCCAAAACGGGGACGGATAAACCAACACCCCTTGCCAGGGTAAGTTTTTTACCCTTAAGAGCACCTCTTGTCCCCTCCCCAAGAATCAGGGGAGGGGACCGGAAGTAAAAAACCTCCTCTTGTAAGTAACCCCCACCCCCTCCAATCAAAACCGATCGGGTTTACCCTAGATACTTGACTCAACCCTCAAACCGGATCATGACTCAGACGAATCCGATTGTTTCTGCCGAATGGCTATTCCAACACCTAGACGATCCGCAAATTGCGATCGCCGATTGTCGCTTTTCCCTCGCCGATCCTGAACTGGGACAACAACAGTACCTCCATAACCATATTCCCGGTGCTCACTATCTGCACCTGAATCGCGATTTATCTTCCCCAGTCCAACGACATGGGGGACGACATCCCCTCCCCGATCCTGAAGTATTCGCCCAAAAATTAGGGGCAATCGGGGTCACCTCTCCAGATGTCTTACTCGTGGTTTATGACGATTCCCGATTTGCCTTTGCTGCGAGACTCTGGTGGTTACTGCGCTATCTGGGACACGATCGCGTTGCCATATTAGAAGGCGGATTTAAAGGGTGGCAAGCTGGAGGATATCCCCTCACCGATGCCATTCCCAGACCCAGCGAAGGTATCTTTATCCCCCAAATCCGCCGCGATCGCGTGGTAGATATCGAAACGGTGAAAACCCGGTCCCCCTTGCCCGAAGTCGCCCTCATCGACTCCCGAGAGCGCGATCGCTACCTCGGCAACCATGAACCCATCGACCCGATCGCCGGACACATTCCCGGTGCACTTAACTATCCCTGGCAAGAAGTCACCGACGAGAATGCCCGAGTCAGACCCCTTCAGGACCAAGTGCAACGCTGGGCTGATATTGCCGGTTCTGATGAAATTATCGTCTATTGCGGGTCCGGGGTCACCGCCTGCGTGAATCTCCTCTCCCTGGAAATGGCAGGCATCCCCAACGCCAAACTCTACGCCGGAAGTTGGAGTGATTGGTGTTCCTATCAGGTTGAAGACTAAGGGAACTCCATAAAATAAAATATCCAAAAAACCCGCAGCGTCCAGCCTGGGGCTATACGGACGAAGCCCGCCTGCGCGGGCTAGTAGAGTCTTGTTAGCTGCTTAACCATTGCATTTGGATGATTTATTTTTTGGAAAACCTTAATACCAAATCTCGTTCTAAAAGACCTACTTTCCTCTTGAGCCCGCGCAGGCGGGCTTCGTCCGTATAGCCTCCGGGCTTCAGCCTGCCGGTTTTTATTGTCTTCAGCCCGCGCAGGCGGGCTTTGGTAGTATAGCCCCACCCTTTCCTTACGGAACGCTACGCGAACAGGGTGCGGGCTTTGGCGTGAACTCACCCGCCCTCTGGTTTCTTGCACCAGTCCATGTCAAAATCAAGCTAAATTAGCCTCAAAACTGAACTGAATTATGACCATGATTCCTGCTTTAGACCGTGCTTTTCAACAAGGACGCGCCTTAAAAATTATCACTGGATTGACCAACTTTGACGCCTATAAGGTTGCTACCGTGGTTCGGGCCGCCGATCGCGGGGGTGCGACTTTCCTCGATATTGCTGCGGATCCGGCTTTAGTCAAATTAGCCAAACAGTTGACCACTTTACCCATTTGTGTGTCTGCGGTTGAACCCGAAAAATTTCTGCCTTGTGTAGAAGCTGGTGCAGATTTAATCGAAATTGGTAACTTTGATGCCTTCTATGCAATGGGTCGGCGCTTTGAAGCTGCTGAAGTGCTGCAACTGACTCGGGAAACCCGCGCCTTACTGCCGAATATCGTGCTGTCTGTCACCGTTCCCCATATTTTGGAGTTAGATCAGCAAGTGGATCTGGCTGAGGAATTGGTGAAAGCCGGTGCAGATATTATCCAAACCGAAGGCGGCACCAGCAGCAATCCTGTGCACCCTGGCATCTTAGGGGCGATCGAAAAAGCAGCACCCACCTTGGCTGCTGCCTCCGCCATTTCCCGGGCAGTTGCTGTGCCGGTTCTGTGCGCCTCGGGGATTTCCACCATCACGGCACCGATGGCGATCGCCGCTGGGGCCGCTGGGGTGGGCGTTGGTTCAGCGATTAACCGTCTGGATAATGAACTCGCGGCGATCGCTGCAGTGAAGAGTCTAGTTGAAGCCTTATCCACCGTTAGCCGTTCCACCATCCACGCCTAATCCTCGATTAAGTCGGGTTAGTTGCTCTAACTTTAACTCTTGAAGAAACGACTGAAGTCGTTACTACAAACCTCGGATAACGACTAAAGTCGTTTCTTTCGTTCGTAGTAACGACTTTAGTCTTTATCCCCGTCTGCCCTAAAAAATAGCGACTACAGTTCTTTTGCGTTACAACTGAGTTAAAACAACAGCTTGATCGGTTTGAAATGTCAAACCCTTTACATTTAAAATCCGGCCCATGCTTACCGAGTCGTCTTTCGCCCCCATCCCGCCACCCATGAACCCCATTCCCTTGACTCGCCCTCGGTTCGGATCCCTGGGAAAATTTCGCCTTCGCACGGTTCTGGTGGTTCCGTTTATTATTCCCGTCTTGATCTCAACCGGACTGGTGGGGTGGCTGTCATTTCGCAGTGGACAGCGAACGGTGAATGAACTTGCTAGTCAACTGCGGGGGGAAATTGCTCAGCGTGTGCAAGAAGAGGTGCAGCGTTATTTAGACCGACCCTTTATGGTGCATCACCTAAACGCCCAAGTGTTTCGCCAAAATGGAATTGACCGAGAGGACCCCGACGTGCTGCTGGAGTATTTTTGGGAACAAACTCGGGAGTTTTTGGACCTGGGGACGATCGCCTATGCTAATGAACGGGGGGAGTTTGTCGGAGTCAACCCTTTAGAACATTATCTAGTGTTATCCAATGAACAAACCGGGAGGAGTTTGCAGCGTTATGCTCCCGGGGATGACGGGAAACCGAGGGAATTGCTCCGGGAACGTCCTAACTATGATTCCCGAACTCGCCCTTGGTATCAACAGGCGGTGAGGGCGGGCGGGCCGATTTGGACCGGGATTGAGCCTAGTGCGATCGGGCAACGGCTGGATATTTCTGCGGTGTATCCGGTTTATGACCGCGATCGCCGTTTCCTGGGAGTGCTGTTATGGGATATCCCCGTCTCAGGAATTAACCAGTTTTTAGAAAGCCTCAAGATCGGCAAAACTGGAGAGGCATTTATTCTGGAACGCAATGGTTTACTGGTTGCCACCTCGACGCGAACCGCCACTTTGATTCCGGGACGCAATGGAGAGGAACCTCAACGTCTGCCTGCCACCGAAAGTCAAAATCCGCGCTTAAATGCAGCCCTCAATGCCTTAATAGCTGAGTTTGGGTCTTTGGAGAATATTAAGCAATCCCAGGGGGTGGAATTTTTCGTCGAAGGCGCAAGGCACTTTCTGCAAGTGATGCCGTTTCAGGACGATCGCGGGATTGATTGGCTGATTTTAGTGGGGATACCGGAAGCGGATTTCATGGAGGAAATTCATGAAAATATTCAGCAGACGGTGGTGCTCTGTTTGCTGGCTCTGACGGTCTCGATTTCCTGTGGGGTGGCGATCGCTCAATGGATTTTACAGCCCATTCTGCGGGTGACGCGCTCATCGGAACAAATTGCCAACGGCCAACTCGATCGCCCTGTTTATGCCCGAGGTATTATTGAACTCGAAAAACTGGCGGATTCTTTTAACCAGATGCTCGCTCAGCTTAAAGCCTCCTTTAGTGCTTTAGAACAGGCGAACCAGGACCTGACCCATCATGAACAAGAATTAGCCGCCTCTAAAGAACAGCTTGAGGCGGTTTTAAATGCAGTTCCCGGTTCTATTTCTTGGGTTAATTCCACTGGAACTTATCTTGGGGTGAACCGTTATTTGGCCGATAGCTTAAATTTAGAGCCGGAAGACATGGTAGGGCGAAAAATTGGGTTTGCCCAAAATAGTCATGAGTATGCTGACTTTATGCAGCAGTTTCTCAACAGTTCAGCCCTCTGTGCATCCCAGGAAATTCGCCTGGTAGTTCAGGGTAAGCCCCGGTATTACTTAATGGTGGTGCAGAAATATCAGCAAGGGACGGCAACAGTATCTGTGGGAATTGATATTAGCGAATGGCGCTATGCTCAACAAGAGAGTGAGAAGCTCAAAGGGGAAAATATCCGGATGAGTGCTGAACTGGAAGTGACGCAACAACTTCAAAAAATGCTGTTACCCCAACCCGAGGAATTAACCGCCCTTGAGGGGTTAGAAATTGCGGCTTTTATGGAAAGCGCGGAGGAAGTGGGGGGAGACTATTATGATGTGCTGAATTATGATGGGGTGGGGACGATCGCGATCGGTGATGTCACGGGACATGGACTTGAAAGCGGGATCCTCATGGTCATGACTCAAACCGCAGTTCGCACCCTCAAAGAGAGTCGCGAAACAGACCCCATGATGTTTTTAGACACCCTCAACCGCACGATTTATCACAACGTCCAGCGCATGAAGACCGATAAAAATCTCACTTTAGCTGTGTTAAACTATAATCAGGGCCAAGTGAGTATTAGCGGACAACATGAGGATATTCTGGTGATCCGTGCCGATGGTCGCATTGAGCGGGTGGATACAATGGATTTAGGGCTACCCATCGGGTTAGATGAAGACATTACGGAGTTTATTGGTCAGGTTTGTGTGGAACTCAAGGCAGGAGATGGCATTGTTCTTTATACCGATGGAATTACGGAAGCCCAGAATAGGGAAAAGCAACGATATGGAGTGAATCAATTGTGTGACATCATCACTCAGCATTGGCACCAATCCGTCGAGGAGATTCAACAAGCGGCGATCGCGGATGTCCGAGAGTACATGGATGGTCAAAAAATGCTGGATGATATGACTTTGGTCGTCATCAAACAAAAATAGGTTAGACAAGGAGTTCAGACGGTCATGAAGGAAATAATATTTGGAGACTATCTTCACGATTTACCTCCCGGGCATGATTATTTAGATCTTGGCTTTTCCGCTAACTCTCGCCCCATTAAAAACCGCTGGCGAAATAATTTACTTTCGGCTTATTTTGTAGCGGATTATCTGGCTACCTTTTTACCCATTGACGATGATGACCCACAGGCTAAGCGTCGCCAACAAGACTACAAGGGTTCGGTTAGCTATGTGGCCAATGAACTATTAGAAAATACCATGAAATTTCATAGTCCCTCGGATGAATATCCGGTGAGATTTGGAATCCATTTTATTGAAGAGCCAGAAAAGACAATTGTGTTAATGTCCAGGAATACGGTTACCCTCGAAGCAGGCGATCGCTTTCAAGCCTTTATTCAGGAACTGCTCTCCTCGGACCCCCAAGAGTTATATATAAAACGCATGGAAGAAAACAATGAGGATTCAGGACTGGGATTTCTGACCATGATTATTGACTACTCGGCAAAATTAGGTTGGAAATTTGAACCGATACCCGAGCATCCCCAACTCTTTTTGGCTACCACCCTTGTTCAATTGGTGTTATAACTTTATGATTTGGATTTTAACTGTAATTATTCCAGTTGAGGTAAACTTTAACCAGAGCACCTGCTCCGGAGGCAATAGAATATGAATTCTCAAGAAATCAAAGGTGAAGACTACAGCGTACAGTACATTCCAGAATCCGTTACGGTTAAAATTCAAGGGGAACTCAGTCTCACCGGCTCAGCGGATTATGCTCCGATCGCCCAGTTATTGAATGAGATTGCTGAACTTAATCCCCCCACTATTACCTTAGACGTTACAAAGCTGGAGTTTCTGAATAGTTCGGGAATTAGTATGCTCTCTAAGTTTGCTATTTCTATGCGAAAAAAGACTCAGGTTCAACTGGCTGTAGTCGGTTCCGATGAAATTGCTTGGCAACGAAAGTCCCTGCAAAATTTATTGAAGCTGTGTCCTAACTTACAGTTAACCCTAGAATAACCTCTATAATACCCTCAGCCTTGATGTCCAAAAGTTCAAAGAACAAAGCCCGCTAAAGCGGGCTTTGTTTTTTAGAATGGGTCAAATTCGGATGCACCCGACTGGATGGAAACTCGCCGCCTTATTTGGTTTTCGCTTCCAAATGTTCCAACCGACTGCGAAGTTCCTGGTTTTCTTTCTTAATCTGGTCGAGTTCTTGGCGTAATTGCTTCACCGCTTTATCGGACCCGATATTTTTCTCAACCTTGGAAATCGCTTCTTCGGCAACGCGACGAACGCGGCCATCGGGAGTGGAATCGGCTAAACTTTGTAGAATCCCGATCGCTTTGGGTGTCTCCATTTGTCCCAAGGCGGAGGCAACTGCAACTTGCGTCAGGAAAAAGGTTTCTGCCGATAAGTCCGAAAGACGGTCCAAAATTCGCTCTAAGCTGCCTGGGGTTTGACCTGTCGAAATGCCACCGAGGGCGCGAATTGCTGCTAATCGCAGGGGTTGGGGGACACCATTGGCGGTATAATCCAGAATGATATTCAGGGCATCTTCTGAGGTTTTCAGCTTGCTTAAGCCGGAAATTGCTCCACTGCGCACCACTTCATTCCATCCGGCGCGTTCATTCAAAACCTGTTGCAACCGGGCGATCGCATCCCCTTCGTCCAGCGGTTCGTTCCGTTTCCCGGCACAGATTGAGGCGATCGCTCTTGCTGCTGCTGCTTCCACATTATAACTAGCATCTCCCTCTTCCAATACTTGGGCGATCGCCTGATAGCTTTCTGGGGTTTTATGCTGTGCTAATGTCTCAACCACCGCATATCGCACCCGCGCATCTTGATCATGCAACCCAACGGTTAACTGTTCAAATGCTTGGTCCAGTTTAATCTTTCCAAGTTGTTTCGCCACCTCTAAGCGCACTCCCCAAAACTGTTCGAGTTTCAAGGCTAAACTCAGGGCTTTAACGGCTTCTAATCCGCCTTTTTTCGCCAAGGCAACAGCGGCATAAATCCGCGACACCGGGTCCGGGTCACACTGTAACTGCGCTTTCAATTCAGCGACAGGATATTCTAAATGAACCGTTTTGAGGGTGGCATTTCCCACATCAAAGCTAATATAACTCGGCTTTTCCCCAACGGCAAAGTAAAAACTCTGTTCCCGCTGATTCACTCTTACTGTAAAGGTTTTCAGGGGTTCGCCATTCTGATACCCAAATCCAATGGGAATTTTTAGGTCAAATAACTCTTTCTCATTCCCTTTTTCTCCGGTGGTTTTGACATGACTTTGGATAACGGTTACTTTGGCGAGTTGGCTATCTCCATCCCAGTTGTAGGAGACTTTGTAATCGGGATGACCCCCGCGATACACATATTGGTCAAACAAGAACATCAAATTGCGACCTGTGGCCTTTTCAATGGCCCGCAGCAAGTCCACAGTTTCTACGGTTTGATGGGCGTTATCGTTGACAAAGGTATGAATTGCTTTAAAGAACAGTTCATCCCCTAACTCGGCGCGAATCATGTGATAAACGCAAGCGCCTTTTTCATACAAGTGGCGATCATAAAGCTCGATCGCCTCCCGATAAACATGAGTGACAATCGGTCGCCGATAGCGGGTTTTATCTTCATTCAAATAACTCCGCGCTTCATTCAGCAAATAATAAGCTGCATCTTCTGCACCATATTCTGCATCCGTCCATAAAACCTCGGAATAAGAAGCCATCCCTTCTTTAATCCAAGCATGAGACCAATGTTTAATCACCACCAAATCCCCAAACCACTGATGGGCGAGTTCATGGGCGACTAAACTTTCTGTGCGTTGGTTATCCAGTTGGGCGCGTTCATCCAACAAGCAGCGATCGGTCAGCAAGGTGGTTGAGGTATTTTCCATTCCCCCGAAGATAAAATCTTCGACGCAAACTTGGGCGTATTTGGGATAAGGATAAGGATAGCCAAAAGCCTGACTAAAATATTCCATCATGCGCGGGGTTTTACCCATGCTGCGACGGGCATCTTCTTCACGACCTTTTTCTACATAGTAAACCACAGGTTTGCCGTTCCATTCATCGCAAATTTCGGCAAAATCCCCCACAGCTAAAGTCATTAAATAGGTGGGATGAACTTGTTTTTGGAACCAATGATAAATTTTATCGTTGCCTTCTTCTTCCGTGGAAATCAGTTCCCCATTAGAAATGGCGAGGTAGGGTTTGGGAACCCGAACGCGAATTTCTGAGGTGGCGAGTTGTCCGGGGTAGTCAAAGCAGGGAAACCAGAAGCGGGAATCTTCATCTTCCCCTTGGGTCCAAACTTGGACGGATTTCTGGGGATAGTGGGCATCTGGGGCGATAAAATAGATGCCACGTTGGGGATGTTCAACCCCGTAGGTAACCACGAGGGTGAGGGGATGTTCTGCTTGAGTGGGTTGGGTGAGGTGAATTTCTAACCGTTCCCCATCATAATCGAAGGGTTGGGGAGTATCGCTGACGGTGACTTGCTGAATATTCAGGTTGACGGCATCTAAGGTTAGGCGATCGATGCCGGTTCTCACGGGCATGAGTCGAATGCTGCAAGTCCCTTGATAGCTTTGATTCGCCAAGTCAAGGGCCAAATCTAAGCAGATATGTTCGACTTGTCCGGGGCGATCGGGGTTGTAATGAGGTTTGGCCCCCGGTAGTTCAAAGGTTTTAGGAGCGTTGTTTTCTGTATCAAAATAAGAGTATTGGTTTGACATGGTGATGAATCTATCTTTAAGACTGAATTTGCTGCAATTGAGCTAATGAACGCTATCTTATACAGGGTAACGTTTTGCGGTGATAATCACCACCCTGGATAGATGGCAGTAGGGGTAAGCTGGGTATTGTCGCCACTAGGGGGAGGACGGTTGTTTGGGCGGGTGGCGGTCGGTTGTAGATTCAGGTCAGGGGGTTAAGGCGTGGGAATGAGCGATTGGGTAAGGGATTCAGAGTTTAACGATAGCACAGACTGGGTGTTGGGCATTGATGGGGGAGGGACTAAGACGGTTTGCTTGGTGATGGATGAAACCGGGACGATCGCCGGACGGGGTGAGGCAGGGCCGTCGAATTATCAAACCATTGGGTTACCGGCAGCAGGGGAGTCAATCTCACAGGCGATCGCCTCGGCGGTGAAGAATCTCCCTGGGGTGGCGATCGCCGGAATTGGCGTGGGTTTGGCCGGGGTGGGACGTCCGGCAGATGTCCAGGTGGTGCAAGGATTGGTGACGGGGTTGTACCAGGAGAGTCCCCTGCCGATTTGCTGGAAATTGCATTCTGAGGGGGTGGTGGTAACTCATGACTGTGCGATCGCCTTGGTGGGAGGAACCCGATCCGCCTCTGGGGTGGCGATCGTTGCCGGTACAGGTTCGATCGCTTATGGTTGCAACCCCCAGGGAGAAAGCAAACGTGCCGGGGGGTGGGGATATCGATTTGGAGATGAAGGCAGCGGGTATCAGATTGCGATCGCCGGGTTAAAGGCGGCAGCGCGATCGCATGATGGGCGAGGACCCAAAACTTTACTCCCAGATTTTTTCCTAAACTATCTCAATCTGAACCAGTTAGAGGACCTAATCGAAGTCATCTATCGCCGGGGATGGGGAGTAACTGAAATTGCGGCATTGTCTCCCTTAGTTGATCGCGCTGCTGCTGCCGGAGATGCGATCGCCATCCAGATTCTGGACGATGCTGCTGCTGAGTTGGCCCTGATGACTGAAACCGTTGCCTCGGCCCTCTTTACCCCTGATCAGGCATTTGAGGTGGTCACCATTGGCGGAGTCTGGCGCAGTGTCTGCCATCTGGGCGATCGGTTGGGTGAGTCCCTTCGCGCCCAATTTCCGGCGGTTCAAGTCATCTCCCCCCGCCATGAACCCGCCTATGGTGCCGGTTTATTGGCCCTGGAACGACTCGGCAAAGGAGTCTTGTCCCGGTGACCCGGGCAAGTTTTTATAGGGCGTCTTGCGGGCCGCTTGTGATAAAAAAAAGCGAGCAAGATGCAAAGCTTACGGCATAGCTGATACGGAATCTGGTTTTTATAGACCTTTCCAAACCCGGCCCCCGGGAGTGGGGTTTAAAATAACACTTAAACTACGTTTCCCACTCAAGATTGGGTTGAACATGAACCTCGAACGAGATTCTAAAGCGGTGTATCGACAAATTCGGAATTATCTGGTGGGTCGCTTCCTAGGTGCAACTCGCGATGAAACCTTGCTGCAAGAAACAATAAAATGCTTATTTTGCAAGCTCTATTTTCAGCAAAATCCCTCTTTATTTGAGCCGATTCATGATCTAACCCATGTGGATGCGATCGCCCGTCGATATCATAAAGCTTTTGGCCAACTGCGGCTGCTTTTGCCGAGGCTTTTTCCCCCGGAGCAACCCTTGCTCCTCGACCCTCACAGTCTAGCTCAAATTGATATCTTGCTGAATAAAGCTGATTTGGATACCCCCGTTCAGGACCCCTTTGGAGACATCTATGAAGTGTTTATGGGGTCCCAAATTCGGGGACAGGAGGGACAGTTTTTTACCCCGGGGAATGCGATCGCCTTATTGGTGGCCTTAGTCAATCCCATTCCCGGAGAAACGCTCATTGATCCAGCTTGTGGGGCGGGTGGATTTTTAAGCGGGGCTGCTCACCATTTAAAAGCAGCGGGAGCCTCTGTTAACCAAATCCTTTCTACAGTTTTTGGCCTGGATAAAGACCACTATCTCGCCGGATTAGCGGCGACCCGTTTATCCCTGTTGACCCTCAAATCGGCTCAGGTCTTTTGTGCGGATTCCCTCGCCTGGGAACTGGAATTTCTCGCCCCCAATTTTTCAAACCCTCCTGAGAAAAGTTCATCCAATTCCCAGTCTTTTCCCTTCCCAAATCAGGTTGGTGAATTTGATATTGTCCTGACAAATCCTCCCTTTGGAAGTCGGATTGTTGCCGCCTCTCCCCAGGTCCAGTCTACCTTTGAGCTGGGATATCGATGGCGGTTAGAAAAAAACAGCCAATCTTTTAAAAAGCTCGCTAAATTGCAACCTTCCGTACCGCCCCAGGTCTTATTTATGGAACGATGTTTATCCCTGGTTCGGCCCGGGGGTCGGATTGGCATGGTCGTTCCGGAAAGTTTAATTTCTAGCAAAACCTATCGGTATGTGGTGGATTATATCCAAGCAAATTCTATCATTAAAGCCGTGATTGGTATGCCCGATGTGTTATTTAAAATCTCTGGAAAAGGGGGGACTCATACTAAAACTTGCTTACTTTTATTACAAAAAAAATCGGGAAACCCCGCAGAGGATGACAGCAATCCATCTATTTTTATGGCGGAGGCTCAATGGTGCGGACGGGATAGCCGGGGGCAACCCATTGATCGAGATGATTTACCGGAAATTGCCGCCCGCTACCGAGACTATGAACGAGGAGGTTTAACGAAACCGAGTCAGTTAGGGTATTGGATAACCGGCGATCGCATTCAAAATGGCATTTTAGCCCCGCATTATTACAACCCTGCTGCAATTTCTGACTTATTTTACCTCCAAGAGAGTCACGAGTTTATTTCTATGGGAGAATTGATATCCACAGGGATGATAGAGGTCAGCAGTGGCGATGAAGTGGGAAAAGTAGCTTATGGAACAGGCAATATCCCCTTTATCCGGACTTCGGATATTTCAAATTGGGAAATAAAGGCGGACCCCAAACATTCAGTGAGTGAAGAAATTTATCAATCTTTGGCCCAAAAACAGGACTTGCAGGAAGGGGATATTTTGATGGTGCGGGATGGCACTTATTTAATCGGAACTTGTGCGTTGATTACTGCGGACGATACGCACATCCTTTATCAAAGTCATTTCTATAAATTGCGAGTTCGCGAAACCTGTCCTTTTTGTTCTTACTTGTTGTTGGCAGCCCTGAGTTCGGTTCCGGTGCAGAAACAAATCTTGGCAAAGCGTTTAACCCAGGATATTATTGATTCGCTGGGTAATCGAATTGAGGAGTTAATTTTACCGATTCCCAAGGATAAAGCGCGTTGCGAGAACATTGCACAGATGGTCAAGCGGACGATTCAACACCGAATAGAAGCTCGAAAGCTGGCCCGCCAAGCTTGTTTAGAATTAGTTACAGGATGTGACCTGGATTTATGGCAGAAATGATGCCCTTGACGCCTCAAAAGACCTCTGATGGGTCTTTTACGTTTTATTCACCAGAATTTGGTGAACTGTTTCATTCGTACCACGGGGCGCGCCAAGAGGCGCGGTGTAAATTTGTAGAACCCACGGAGTTAGCCGAAAAAGCCCAAAACTGCTCGGTGCGAGTGCTTGACTTATGCTATGGATTGGGATACAATACCGCATCAGCATTAGAGACGATTTGGTCAATTAATCCAGCTTGTTTTGTGGAGTGGGTGGGGTTGGAATTGGATGCCGCGATTCCCCAGGCCGCGATCGCCCAAGGGTTGCTTAAAGCTTGGCCCTCGCCCATTCCTGAACTTCTAGGCGCACTGGTTAGCCTAGAGGCAAAGGGTGAATCGACTATGCCGGGAGTCCATTGCTCGGTCCTAGAGTTACAGGGTGAATCTGGGGCTTCGAGGACTGTCCGTAGCCCCCAGTTCCAAGGGACGTTATGGTTAGGAGATGCCCGGAAAACCATTCAAAAGGTGGTAAATCAAGGGTTTCAAGCCGATGCCATATTTTTAGACCCCTTTTCCCCTCCGAATTGTCCGCAACTGTGGACGGTTGAATTTTTAGGGTGGGTGGCGCACTGTTTGAGTCCGACGGGAAAATTGGCGACTTATTCTTGTTCGGCCTCGGTGAGAACAGCATTAATGGCGGCGGGCTTAAAAATTGGGGCCACAGCGCCGGTGGGGCGGCGATCGCCAGGAACGGTGGCGAGTTTTGGGGAGGGCGATTTACCCTTACTTTCCGCTCAAGAACAGGAACATCTACAAACTCGGGCGGCGACTCCCTATCGGGACCCCAACCTGTCTGATTCCGCCGAAGAAATTCGCCAAAGGCGTCAGCAGGAGCAAGACTTATCCCCATTAGAACCGACCTCTAGTTGGAAAAAAAGATGGGCCAATATTGCACAAAAATAGCCAGGTATCAGCGATTGGGGAGGCGATCGCTTTAAAAGGACAGACACTTAGCCTGTTAGGTAACCCAGACCTAACTCAACTCCATCGGCCCGCTATAATCGAAAGGGCGATGAAAGTAAAATTTCATCGAAGGCAGTTAGAGAACCTTTACATTTTTTGAAAAAAATGGGCCAGACCGGAAAAACTCCGGCATCCTTTATAAAGTCTGTGTAAAACCACGGATTTTTTAAACGAACGTGGTCCAGATCATGTAAAGATAGTAAGAGATAGTACAAAAAGCGATTAATTTACTCAGTCGCTTGAGGCAGAACTAGCTAATAGAAATACTCAGAGCAAGGTGTTTGTCTGTGAACTTCCTTGATGCAGAACAGTCCAAAATTCTCGTCGTAGACGATCATCCAGCCAGCCGGATGACGGCAGTGGCTCTTTTGTCCGTAGAAGGGTATGAAATTCTGGAAGCTGACAGTGGCCCTAGTGCCCTGGCTTGTGTGAAGGAAACCCAGCCCGATTTAATTCTACTGGACGTGATGATGCCTGGAATGGATGGATTTGAGGTGTGCCGCCATCTGAAACAAGATGAGCAAACCCGCCTGATTCCCATCATTTTCGTAACCGCTCTCAATGATCGCCGATCGCGGATCCGGGGGATTGAAGCTGGAGGTGATGACTTCCTGACTAAACCCTTCGATCACCTCGAATTAGCCGCCCGAGTTAAATCCCTGGTCCGTCAAAAACGGCTCAATGAGGACCTCGACCATGCGGAACAAGTGCTCTTTTCCATTGCCCGGACTGTGGAAAGCCGAGACCCCAATACCGGGGACCATTGCGAACGCTTAGTCTCTCGGGGTCAAGCCTTTGGCGAGTTTCTCCATCTCTCCCGCAATGAAATTCGCGATTTAATGTGGGGGGGATACCTCCATGACATCGGCAAAGTGGGGATTCCCGATGCGGTGTTACTCAAAACCGGGAAACTCACGGCCCAAGAGTGGGAAATCATGAAACAGCACGTTGTGATCGGGGAGAAAATTTGTCTACCCCTGCGGACCATGCGTGGCGTCCGCCCTCTAATTCGCCATCATCATGAACGATGGGACGGGACGGGATATCCCGATGGGTTGGTGGGGGATGAAATTCCCTACATTGCCCAAGTGTTTCAAGTGGTGGATATTTATGACGCCCTCACCAGCGAACGGCCCTATAAACAGGCATTTACCTCAGAAAAAGCCCTGGAAATTATGGCCGAAGAAACTGCAAAGGGATGGCGTAACCCGCAACTGGTGGAACAATTTACGACTTTTATTCGGACGATGGAGATGGGAACAGCGCCAAGGGCCGTCAATCGCATCCACCTCATTGAATCCGAGGAACCTACGGCGATCGCCGGAAGTTGGCGCATTGCCAATGGCTAGGCCCCGGATTTTCCTGGGGCGATCGCCTGCCAATTTTGGCGATCTGGAGGTCATTGTGGATGAGTTTGCTTCAATAGAGCGGAAAGCGCGCTATACTCCGTTGAGATTAACGGGCTGAAAGAAAATGGTAGCAGTAGCGATTTTAGCCGCTGGACGCGGGACACGCATGAAATCAGACCTACCCAAGGTCTTACATCCTTTGGGGGGGCGATCGCTGGTTGAACGGGTACTGGATAGTCTCTCGGCAATTCAACCTTCCCGACGTTTAATTATCGTCGGCTATCGAGGGGAACTCGTCCAAAACGAACTGATCCAACGATTCTCTAATTTAGAATTTGTCGAACAAACCGAGCAATTAGGAACGGGTCACGCCGTCCAACAGGTGCTCCCCTATTTAAAAGAATTTACTGGGGATTTGTTGGTCTTGAATGGCGATGTACCCCTCTTACGACCAGGAACGATTGAGCGGCTTCTGAATACCCACAAAGAACAAGGGAATGCCGCCACTATTCTCACCGCGCAACTGCCCGATCCCAAAGGGTATGGTCGGGTCTTTTGTGACAGTGAAAATCTGCTTAAGGAAATAGTTGAAGACCGGGACTGCACCGCCGCTCAAAAGCAGAATCGGCGCATTAATGCCGGGGTTTATTGCTTCCATTGGCCGGATTTAGCGAAGGTTTTACCCCAATTAAAATCAGAAAACGATCAGGCAGAATATTATCTGACTGATGCGGTTAATTACTTAAATCCTGTGCGGATTTTAGATGTGGAGGATTACCAGGAAATTCTCGGCATCAACGATCGCAAGCAATTGTCAACGGCCTATAAAATTTTGCAGACTCGGGTCAAAGATGAGTGGATGGCAGCAGGGGTCACTCTCATCGACCCGGATAGCATTACCATTGATGATACCGTCACCCTCGCCCCGGATGCTATCATCGAACCTCAAACCCACCTACGCGGCCAAACCACCATCGGTTCTGGTACTCGCATCGGTCCCGGGACGCTGATTGAAAATAGCCAAATTGGTGACCAGGCCACGGTGTTATACTCGGTGATAACCGACAGTACGGTAGCTGCCGGAACCCGAGTCGGACCCTACGCTCACTTACGCGGTCACGCCCAGGTGGGAGAAGGCTGCCGGATTGGTAACTTTGTAGAATTAAAGAATACAAAGCTAGGAAACCGCAGCAATGTATCTCACTTATCTTATTTAGGCGATACCACCACTGGCGATCGCGTCAATATCGGTGCCGGAACGATTACTGCCAATTACGACGGCGTGAACAAACATCCCACCCAAATCGGCAGTGGGAGTAAAACGGGTTCTAATAGCGTCTTAGTTGCGCCGGTCAAAATCGGCGAAAACGTCACTATTGCCGCCGGTTCGACGATTACCGAAGATGTGGAAGATAACACGTTGGCGATCGCCCGCGCCCGACAAGTTGCCAAAAAAGGCTGGAAACTAAAGGCGAAAGAGTAGGCAACCCGACACTAAACTAGAGAAAACAAAGTAGAGACGTGAATTTTTGCGTCTCTACTCCCTGGGGTTGCTCACCCCGAGCAGGAATTAGGGACCCCCCCCAGTATTGTTTTCCACCGTCGATTCGACCAGTTTTACGCGATTGCTATCATTGGATAAGTTGATAAACTCGTTGTTGACGATCGTGCTATTTTCCACAACGATTGAACTACCTTCGTCCCCAAACCAAAAGAAATAATTATTATTAGGATTGTAATCGGTAATGCTGTTTTCAAAAAATTGACAGGTTTTAAAACGTACATCCCCCCTGATATTCGTTGCCCTCAGCATCGTATCATAGGACTCATTATGATAAAATTGGCAGTCTTCTACTAAAAGATTCGTGAGGGATTGTAGAGCCATAATCCCATAGGTGCATTCTTTAATTGTAGAACCTTTTACCTGAAAATTGCTGCTGTTTTGTGCCAAAATCCCATAGATTCCGCATCCAAAGAGAATGCATTGGTCTAGGATGATATTGTCACAATCCACAAAGCTAAAAACACTGCCACTACAAAAAGATTTTTTAGGCCAATGTCCAGCTTCTATATTGGCGATCGTAATATTTCGGCAGTTTCTAAACGTGATTACGTTGGGATAAGCTGCTTCAAGACTAATCAAAGAAGCGGTGGGATTGACTCCCACTAAACTCAGGTTTTCTACGCCAGAAATTACCAATCCATATCCATCAAAATCTTCTTCCATAAAAGCATTAGCCCAATTTAATTCCGGGCTAAGTTCTGATAAATTGTAGTGAGGTGAGATAAATTTCAATGTTCGGTTAGATCCGATGTTTCTAAAAAATGCTTCGGGGTTACTCACTTCGATTTCACGCCGGACTTGGGCGGTTGTCTGGTGCCCTTGTACCATTGCCCCAGTCACCCCCATTAAACCCAATAACCCCGAGAAAAACTTACGCCGTTTAACTTTTATCATCTGAATCTGAACCTGAATGGTTATCTTTTTCTAGTAAGCTAACACGGCAATTAGAGTTCTGCCAACCGGATAAACTTCGGGATCCTCAGAGGGGTTAGAATAGCGGGTGAGGCGATCGCAAATTCTCCGTCACGCTTTAGACTTAATCCTCCCTGCGGAAACCTCAAAACCCCCAACATCCCCAGAAACTCGATAAACTAGAAAAGGGGATCTTTTTTTATTCTGGAGTCACATCATGGTTTGGTTATTCTCGCTATTCTTTGTTTTACTGTTAATTTCTGCTACGCCATTACTCGGAACCTTGAAGGTTAAGTGGTCCTTTGAAATTATGGTAGGGTTGTTCGCCTTTTTTGCCGTGGCAGGTTGGGCGCTGTTTTTGGGGTATTCCCTGTTGTTTCAGTAACCCTCTTTTAATCATAATCCCGCCAGAGAAACTCTGACGGGACTGATTCGTATAATTGGTTCTCTATATTATCCAGACCTTCTGTCAATTTAGGATGACAGCCTACCTTGTTGGTCTGATGTTCAGCATCCAACTTTAGTTTTGATGCGTTTGACCCTATATATCTACTGTAGCGAACTTACCCGCTTCAGTGGTCTGTCTGAGGAGTGAACTATCTCTCTGCCTTCTGTGAGAACTAGCGGAGTAGACTGCTCTACTCATCGGTAGAGAGAGATTCCTAGGGGAAATTTTCCGCTCCCAGATTTCGATATATATGGGCGCAGACACTCCCATTCTTATAGGGTATGTCAAGATGCTACAATTGTCAACACCTTGAACCGAGATTTTTTGGGAATCAAAGTTTCGGGCCCCCTCACCGCGAGTTAGAAACGGGGTTTCTGGTCCCGTGGAACTCACCTAGGCGATGCCGACACCCATTTGCGGACTCATTTCCAAGGCATCACCGATGCGATCGCCGGTGTGATAGGCAGCGAGAATCACCTCACAAGTTTTACCCCAGGCGATCGCACCTGTGGCATCAATCCCGATCGCCCCAAAATCCCGTTTATTCCGTTCCCCTTCGGCAAACGAGCGCTCAAAAGCATTCATTAACGATAATCCATCCGTCACCCGCACCACAATTCGCGCCGCGAGACATTCATCAATAATATCTTCCCCAATCCCCGTACAACTAACTCCCGCCTTGGGATTGGCGTAATTTCCCGCAGGCATTGCCGAATCGCTGACGCGCCCGATCCGCTCAAATCCTTTCCCTCCCGTGGAGGTTCCGGCGGCAATTTTGCCCTGGTGATCGAGTACCACAACTCCAATCGTTCCCCGTCCCGAGGATTCTGCCACCACATTCGCCATACTGCGGGAAAAATTATCTTTGCGTTCCTCCATCCACTCCTGCAAGCGCTTATCCGTGAGTGGATTATGAATCGGCAATTGCAATTCTCGCAACAATTCCGCTGAACCCACATCGGACAACACGCGATCGGGGGAATTCTGTAAAAATAGGGCTAAATCAATGGGATTTTTAACCCGAGATACATTAATCGTGCCGCTAAAGCGTTGTAACCTGCCATCCATTAACGCGGCACTCATCCGAATTTGTCCGTCAGATTGCAACACCGAACCTGTCCCGGCATTAAAACGGGGTTCGTCTTCCAGGAGTTTGCATCCGCGCACCACCGCTTCAGTGGCAGAGGCCCCTTGCATTAACATCCCATACAGGTCCTCTATAATGGTATGGAGGGAGCCGCGCACCGCTTCAAGTCCACCTTTGTCTTTAAGAGAGCTACCTGCGCCACCGTGAATGATCAGCTTAGGTTGTACCGCACCCGTTGTCATGAATTCAGCCTCTGCCTTGGGTTAATATCCAATCTTTCATAGTAACCGAAAGGGTACTCTTTGCCTGCTAACAATTGGGGCATTTTTGGGCAACCGCCCGGGTTATTTGATGGATTCACCTTGGGAACGACGACGGCGACAGCGTTCTGAGCAGTATTTTACCTCATCCCAACAATCTGCCCATTTTTTCCGCCAGGTAAAGGGGCGTTGACAGACGGGGCAGATTTTTTCTGGAAAGTCAGCTTTGGCTCGGACTCGTCCCATAAGGGTTCATTCTTGCTGCTGTTTGGGTTGTATTATAAGCCATTTTCACCGGATGGGAAAGCCTGCCCGGGGTTAGGGCAGAGTGAGAGAGCGATCGCCTGAATTCCCACTGATTCAATTTCTGTAAAATTGGACTATTTTTTACACCTACCCCCAGACTGATATTTCCTTTGAGTTCGGGTAGAAATTAAGTAAAATGTATTTTGTGATTCAGCCTGCCGGTAGAGGGCTTTTGTTTCAAATTTTGATTTAATTGAATCTATTGTAAAAACACCGTAAATTAGGAGAATAATGATGGCTTACCAAACAAAAGAAGATTTACCCAATGATGTAAAAGAAAAACTGCCCGAAGGTGCGCAAAATATTTTCTTCACCGCTTATAATAGTGCTTCCTCCAATGGAATGAGCGAGAGTGGCGCTCTGGATGTGGCGTGGAATTCTCTACGGAGTAGCTATGAGGAAGGAAGTGATGGCAAATGGCATCCGCGTCCCCAAGTTGGTGCTCATCGCAGCCCCACGGGGAATATGCCCGGAGCCTAAACTCGGAATTGGGATAGTTTCAATTACGGATGCGATCGCCTGATTGCAAAGACGGGTTTCTAAAAAAAGGACAGGGTATAGCCCTGTCCTTTTTTGCAGTATTTATCAAATTATAGAGGTCTAATCCCTTTTAATTTGGTCCAACAAATCATAAAACGGCTGCCAATTATCCTCTTGCGCGATCGGTTCCCAAATTGCTTCAATTTTGGGCCGAAGTATCACCGTTTTTGGATTGTATTTTGCCATCCGTTCTCGCATTTCCTCTAAATTCCCTGTTCCCACAAACTGTAATAAATGGAAGTAGGCTCGTTGCCAAGAGGCGAACAATTCGGAATCGGTTTCCATCGGACCAAAAATAGAGTCACTGTTTTCCCGCCACTCCGGAGAAAACTGCTGCCTGAGTTGCCAAAAGAACTCCGGATACTCCACCTGAGACTCTGCCAACAATTGTAGAGTTAATTGCACCAAATCGGTTGCTGCTTCTTCTGGCATTTCTTCCCCAAATCCCAACTTACTCAGCATCAGTTGGCGATATTCTCGATTATAATGAATGTAATATTCCTCTAATGCGGCTTCCATATCAGCCTCATCAATTACCGCCCTTAACGGAACTTGCAACATTTGCAAGTTCCAGCGACAGATTGCCGGTTGATTGCCGTAACTGTAGCGTCCATAATAGTCAAAGTAGGCGGCTGTAAACTTTAAGTTATAGGTGGGAATAAAGGCAAAAGGTCCATAATCGAAACTTTCCCCAGTGATGGACATATTGTCAGTATTTAATACCGCATGACAAAAGCCCGCTGCCATCCATTGTGCCGTTAAGGTAGCCACCCGTTGCACCAGTTCTTGATAAAATCGGGCGTATTTCTCTTTCGGGTTTCCCGTACCCGGGGAAGTCAAGGGAGGCATGGTATCATTGAGGTGGGGATAATAATGGGCGATGACCCAATCTAAGAGTTTTTCAATTAAGTCTTTTCGTCCTAAATAGTGCAATCTTTCAAACGTGCCAAATCGGATATGAGATTCACTAAAGCGGATCATCACGGACGATCGCGTCGGGGAAGGTTCGTCTCCTCGCCACAATTGTTCGCCCGTTTCAACTAAGCTTAAACAGCGAGAGGTTCTGACTCCCATTCGATGCAACATTTCCGCTGCTAAGACTTCTCTGACCCCTCCTTTTAGGGTTAACCGTCCATCGGCATGACGGGAATAAGGGGTTCTGCCACTGCCTTTCGTGCCGAAATCGTAGAGTTTGCCATCAGTACCCCGGACTTGGGCGTAGACAAAGCCCCGTCCATCGCCTAAATTTGGGTTATATTCTCCAAATTGATAGCCATGATAGCGCAGGGCTAAAAAGGGTCGCACGCCCTGAAAATAACCAAATGCTTCGATAAAATCTTCATCCCTTACGGTTGTGGGTTCTAATCCTAGTTTTTGTAATAATTCGTCATTGCGAAAGCGCAGAAGATGCTGGGGAAATTCAGCAGCCGGAACGATATCGTAGTAGTCTTCCCCCAAGGATTCTAGGGCGGTTTCCAGGTTAAGGGACAGAAATGGATTGGCGCGTTTTGGAGTTGGAGTGGTGTCGGCAACAGTCATAAAAGCAACGGTTCTTTACATTATCTTATTCTATTTTAATCTATTTTAATGTTTTGGAATGATAAATCAGGTGCAGTGCTAGGGAAAAGCTTTTAGGGCGGGGTTTTGGGGGTTTGGAAACTTTTTGCAATAAAGTGTTACGGTTATTTACACCCCCAAGGTGGGGTGATCAAGCTACAATACAAGTATGAGGTTTGCTCGAAGGAATCGACTAGAGTCGAGTGCTTGAGAAACCTATTAATTTTTGGAGGAGGTAATCCGTCATGGCTCAAGTTTTAGCTAGAACTGAAAGGCTCGTAAATGCCGGGAATGAGGGGGCAAATTCTGAGGGGAATCAAGGCAATTTCATTCCCCTGAGCCTACGCATTGACATGGCACGGGATGAAGCCAGGGCGATCGCAGCAGCAAAAGGCATTGAATCTCCCGAAAGCGCGGTGGCTTGGGATATTGTGGAGGAACTCCTCAGTGTAGCAGCCCACAGAAGAACCCAGGAACCGAAATCGGCTTTTGAACGCTACTGTTTAGAGCATCCCGGTGCTTCAGAAGCTCGGATTTACGATCTTTAATGTTCCAGTAAAATAGTTGATTTGCTTGCCCAATCTTGCTCTCCAGATTGGGCTTTTTTCTGGTGATTTTTTACATTAAAAATTATTACAATTTTAAGAATATAGTCAAAAATGAGGTATAGGACTCTATGCTGTTCGGCGTCACTCCCAGAAATTCTGTTGTCAGCGATCGCCATCAGAGTAAAGTATGATATCGATCGCAGGGTAACCCGGAATGCGATCGCACCCAAATGCCACCCTTGCCCTCAGAATTGAAAGAATTATTTACGAACCCTCTTTAACCCTTATGAAAATTTTCGATAGCAAGCACCCCAAGACCCTGGAAGAATTATTTGGTGATATCTTGTTCTGCGGCCAAATGACCAAGAGCGATCGCTATCGTCTGCGAATGGCCATCTTACGCACCTCCTTGAGTGAGGAACATCAAGATATTATCAATCGCCTAATCTACAGCACTAAACGCGGCAGACTCCGCATGATGGATTAATCCCCTTCTCACAGAACAACAACCCAACTTCAGTTTCTAAGTTTTTTGGTACTACCGACTTGCTGTCGTTTTCAATATTCAACACTTCAGTTTCTAAGTTTTTTGGTACTACAGACTTGCTGTCGTTATCCGGCGGAACTCCGGTGCATCAGAGAATCAGTGGATTAAAGGGATAAGTGAGTTATCTGTCTGACGCACCTTTCCGCTTTCGATTTATTTTTGCGATCGCACTTAGTCCGTGGTTTTTTCCGGCATCTGGGGTACAGGGTCATATCCTCCCGGATGTAAAGGATGACAGCGCAACAGACGACGGAATGCCATCCATCCCCCCCGCCTCGGTCCAAAACGCTCGATCGCCTCTATTGCATATTGAGAACAAGTCGGCTGAAATCGACAAGTAGGCGGAAATAAGGGAGAAATTAACAGTCGATATCCTCGAATTAACCGAATCATCAGCCATTTCATAATTTAACCGAATAGAGAATTGCCAGGGTTTATTTATTTTGACTCCTTCTGGGACTCGGTGGCGATTTTTTGACTCCTTCCCGGATAGAAACCGGGTTTCTTCCTCCACTGTGTAGTCACAGGCATCAAATCTGGGCTAGAAACCCGGTTTCTTGTCTTCATCGCCGGGAGTCCTAAATTTTTTAGAGGTTGACGATCGCCCGATGGCCTCCATCCCCTACACTCAGAGAAAGCTTTAAGATGTTTTAGTGATTTAATTCTGTGTTGACTTTTTTATTCCCATTAGAATCCATTTTACCCCTGGGGTGGCAAGTGGCAGCCGTTGGCTTATGGTTGGGGTTGCTACTGATTGTGGCGGAGGGGTTACATCGTTTTACCCAAACGGGTTCGGAAGTCGTTCGCAAGGTCGTTCATATTGGTACTGGCAATGTGATTTTGCTGGCATGGTGGCTACAGATTCCCGGTTGGGTGGCGATCGCTGCTTCTATTATTGCCGCAGCAACTGCCCTAATTTCTTACAAATTTCCCATTCTCCCGGGAATTAATAGTGTCGGACGCCAAAGTTTAGGAACATTTTTCTATGCCATTAGTATCGGCATCTTGGTGGCCTGGTTTTGGCCCTTAGAACTTCCTCAATATGCCGTCATCGGGATTTTAATCATGACTTATGGAGATGGTTTAGCCGCTTTAATCGGTCAGCGTTTCGGTCAGCATCCCTATCAATTTTGGGGAGAAAAGAAGAGCTGGGAAGGTTCCGCCACGATGGGTATGGTTAGTTTTATGATCACCGCTTCTATTTTAGCCCTGGTAGAGGGAAATCTCTGGAATATTGGGATAATTGCCCTTGGGGTGGCTGGGTTAGCGACAGGTTTAGAAGCGTTTTCTAAACTGGGGATTGATAATCTTACAGTTCCGATTGGAAGTGCGGCGTTCTGCTTTTTCTTGCATCAAATTTTGTAAAGGGGTTTTGGGGGAAATTCCCTAAACTGGAGAGGGTTTTGGTCCAATTTTTCATAAAAAGAACCCCCTCGGCAGGGAGCAGGTAGGGAGGGGGTTCTTTTTAGGGATTTCAACTAATTTCAACACTCAGTTTTCTTTACACTCCTGTCCTGAGACCTAGGACCATTCTTCTCCTCTATTCGGTTCACCGTCAAAGGGTTGAACCCCGGTTTCTGGATATTTGTCATCATTGGGTCCAAAGATGCGAGCGGCTGCTTCTGAGACGTGTTGTAAAAAGTCACCAATGGTTTTTGAAAGATTCATAACAAAACTCCTCATCAGGTTCATTTAGGTTATCCGAGTCAGCGATCGCAATCCCTAGACCTCGTTACTTTTTACTTTACCTGAGTTCCCCCCGGAGCGGTTACTTTTGCAATATTTTTTAGGATAACTTATTAGTTCGCAATAGTTGAATCCTGGACTTAACCGGAATAGGCCGCTGGGATGGGTTTACAATTTGTTACGATTTAAACTTGCTTGGAATCCGCATTAAATTATACCATATTTGTTGTGAATCCGGACCCTTTTCTCTCCACCCCGCTCAGAGAAACGCCCTCGGAAAAAAGATTAGGTCTGAGATTTTTAATGAATTCCACCATAACCCAGGTCGAAAAATTTGCGGAAATTCCCAGGAACGGTGGGCGATCGCCCACCTCAACCCCGAGATTTTTATCCGGACCCGGTGACAAATTTTGGTAAATGCTACTATAATTAAACAAACCCCTTTCAGCAAGGAAGCTGGCACATGGCAACTGCCACTGAACCCAATGATCTCAATCCGCAACCCCTTTCCCCAGCGGGTAAAGACGGATTAGAACTGACTGTGGTCCCGGAGGACTATAGTCTGTTGACCGACCTCTATCAATTGACAATGGCCGCCTGTTACACCGGGGAAGGTCTTGACGGCAGAACCGCCAGCTTTGAGCTGTTTGTTCGCAAACTTCCTGAAGGCTTTGGTTATTTAATTGCAATGGGGTTAGCTCAAGTTTTTGAGTACCTAGAGCAATTCCGGTTCACCGAGGCCCAGATTGCCAGTTTGCAAGCCACTGGGATTTTTTCCAGGGCCTCTGATAAATTTTGGTCACTCCTGGCCGATGCCCGGTTTGAGGGTAATATTTGGGCGGTTCCCGAGGGAACGGCAGTCTTTGCCAATGAACCTTTACTGCGGGTGGAGGCTCCCCTGTGGCAAGCTCAAATCGTCGAAACCTATTTACTGAACACGATTAATTATCAGACCCTGGTCGCCACGCGATCGGCTCGCATTCGCGATGTCGCCGGTCCCGAAGCCTCGATTTTAGAGTTTGGCACGCGACGGGCCTTTAGTCCTCAAGCCTCGGTTTGGGCCGCCCGAGCGGCTTTGGCGGCAGGAATGGATGCCACCTCCAATGTGTTAGCAGCACTCAAATTAGGTCGGAAACCTTCAGGAACGATGGCTCACGCCCTGGTAATGGCCCTATCGGCAACGGAAGGGAGTGAGATGCAGGCGTTTCGAGCGTTTCAGCATTATTTTCCCGGTTCTCCCTTACTGATTGATACTTATGATCCCCTTGAAGCAGCCCGGAAAATCGCCGATCGCCTCCAAGCGGGAGAAATGGAAGTGGGAGGAGTGCGCCTGGATTCCGGGGATTTAGTCCAATTGTCCAAACAGGTCCAAGAACTGCTTCCCGATGTCCCCATTTTTGTGAGTGGGGATTTGGATGAGTGGAAAATTGCGGAATTGAAAGCCGCCGGTTGTCCGATTGATGGCTTTGGCATCGGGACTAAGTTAGTCACAGGTACGCCCGTAAATGGGGTTTATAAAATTGTAGATATTGATGGCGTGCCGGTGATGAAAAATTCTAGTGGAAAAGTTAGCTATCCCGGACGGAAGCAGATTTTCCGACGCTATCAGGAGGGACAGATTGTGGGCGATCGCCTAGGCTTGGTCAGTGAGGCCGTTGAACCCGGTGAAGTCCCGATGATGCAGCTTTTGTTCAAAGAGGGCCAGCGGGTTCATCCTCCGGAAATGTTGGAGGCGATCGCCGAAAGAACCAGGCATTCTGTAGAATCTCTTCCCCCCGAACTTCGCCGGATCCATCGACCCACGGGCGCATCGGTCGAGATTTCGACTCCCTTACAAACCCTGACCGCAGAAACCTTACAAAATTATAAAATGTGAGTCAGTCTTTCGACCTCTGGCTATTTTAAACAGTCCGGGTGCACTATCGGCGAGTTTTGCCTTGACCCTCGATTTCTGTTTTCCTCCGGGAGTGTTGAGGAATTTATTCATCCACCTGGATGACTTTCAAACTCAGAACTCTAGCCTGGATAGATTGTGTCGTTCTCACCCCCTCATCTAAAAATGATCACCCTTGCACTCTTTGGTACCAGTGCCGACCCCCCGACCAAAGCCCATCAAAAAATAGTGAGCTGGCTGTCTCAAAAGTTTGATGCCGTGGCGATTTGGGCGTCAGACAATCCCTTTAAATCTCATCAAACTCCCCTGCGCCATCGATCGCAGATGTTGCAGTTGCTGATGGAAGACCCGGACAATCCTCGGAACAATCTCTACTTTGATGCCGAACTCAGTCAACCCCGGACCTTAGAAACAGTGCGAATTGCCCGCCAAAAATGGCCCGAGGCTGAACTGTATCTCGTAATCGGGTCAGACTTAATCCCCCAGTTGCCTCGGTGGTATCACGTGGAGGACTTGCTCTCTCAAGTCAATCTGCTGGTTGTCCCGCGACCGGGAGCACCCATTCGCGAACCGGAACTCGACCGACTCCGGCAAATGGGAGCATCCGTGGCGATCGCCGACTTGCATCTTCCCGATGTTTCCTCCACCGCCTATCGTCAAACCCAAACCTCACAAGTTCTCACGCCCCCCGTTGCCCGTTATATCCAACGGGAAAACTTATACGCCTATCAGGATGTGAGCTAAACCAATGGCAGCGTCTTTGGGTCTTCCACTCAACTTTAAAGTGGGAGTCGATAATGCGATCTTCTCCGTCGATCCCGCACAAAATCGCTTGCTGATTCTCCTCGTCATGCGCGAAAGTGAGCCCTTTCTCGGACAATGGAGTTTACCCGGTACTTTAGTTCGTCACGGTGAATCCCTGGAAGATGCGGCCTATCGCATTTTATCGGAAAAAATCCAAGTCCAGAATCTCTACCTCGAACAACTGTACACCTTTGCCGGACCGGGACGCGACCCCCGCGAACTTTCAGACTCTCAACCTTTGCGCTATCTTTCTGTGAGCTATTTTGCCTTAGTCCGGTTTGAAGAAGCACAACTGATGGGAACTGGAGTCCGGGGGATTGCCTGGTATCCCCTGGATGAAGTGCCCCATCTGGCCTTTGATCACAATCGCATGGTGGAATATGGTCATCGCCGCCTACGGAACAAACTGGAGTACAGCCCGATCGCCTTTGATGTGCTGCCGGAATTATTTACCTTAAGTGAACTGTATCAACTTTATGCCACAGTTTTAGGGGAAAATTTCGCCGATTATTCTAATTTTCGGGCCAAAATTCTCAAACTGGGCTTTTTATCCGATACAAAAATGAAAGTGTCTCGCGGTGCAGGTCGGCCCGCCGCCCTTTACCGCTTTGATGCCGAAGCATTTGCTCCGTTGAAAAATAAACCCTTAGTGTTTATTTAGGGATAGTTTTAACCCCAAAGTTTACCCGTTTATCCCCCAATTGGTCACTCAATATCATGAAAATTGCGATCGCCCAACTTAATCCCACCATTGGAGATCTCCGAGGCAATTCCCAACAGATTCTGCAAGCTGCCACCCAAGCTGCCGCCCAGGGAATTGACCTGATGCTAACTCCAGAACTCTCTTTGTGCGGTTATCCGCCTCGGGATTTGCTCTTGCGTCCGAGTTTTATTGAGGCGATGTCCTGGCAATTACAACAACTGGCTCAAGAATTACCTCCAGCGATCGCCGTCTTAGTGGGAACCGTGGAAACCCATACCCTCGCCCATACCACCGGAGGCAAATCCTTATATAATAGTATCGCCTTACTCTTCAATGGCAAAATTCAGCAATACTTCCACAAACGCCTGTTGCCGACTTACGATGTGTTTGATGAAAATCGCTATTTTGAACCCTCTTATGTGAGTAATTATTTTAATTTAGGTGAGTTTGGCTTTCCCTCCCACCCCCAGGGTTCTCCCCCAATCCGCATCGGCGTGACGATTTGTGAAGACTTATGGAATGATGAAGAATTTTGGGGAAAACGGCAATACCCCAGTAATCCCATTGCCAATTTAGTCGAAGAAGGAGCCGATGTCATTATTAATTTATCCGCCTCTCCTTACACTGTGGGGAAACAAAAACTCCGAGAAGCAATGCTCAATCATGTGGCAGTGCGTTATCACAAACCCATTATCTATGCTAACCAAGTCGGGGGCAATGATGACTTGATTTTTGATGGATATAGCATTGCCTTCAACAAACTGGGAGAACGGGTGGCCCTAGCTGCGGGATTTCAACCGGATTTAGTGGCGGTGGAGTTAGACGAAAAAAGCCGAGATTTACGTCCGCTTTCGCTCAACAAGGAGGCGATCGCCTCCCAACCCCTTACTCAAACCCAGGGAACACCCCTGAGTCCAGCGGAAGAAATTTGGTCCGCCTTGGTGTTAGGAGTGCGAGACTATACCCGCAAGTGCGGATTTTCTAAAGTCGTGATTGGGTTAAGTGGGGGGATTGATTCGTCTCTAGTGGCGGCGATCGCCAGCGAGGCGATCGGACCCTCCAATGTTATTGGCATCCTCATGTCTTCCCCCCATACCTCCCAACAATCGGTGATTGATGCTGTGGAACTCGCCCAAAACCTCGGCTTGAAAACCTACTCCCTTCCCATTGCCGATTTAATGGATTGTTATGACAAGACCCTAGGGGATTTGTTTGCCGACTCACCCCGAGATGTCACCGAAGAAAACCTCCAAGCGCGGATTCGGGGCAATTTATTAATGGCAATCTCCAATAAATTTGGATATCTGCTGATTTCCACCGGCAATAAATCAGAAATGGCCGTCGGATATTGTACCCTCTATGGAGATATGAATGGAGGATTAGCCGCCATTTCTGATGTTCTAAAAACTCAAGTATATGCCATTTGTCAATGGCTCAATTCCCGCGAACCGGGTAAAATTATTATTCCCGAAAGTGTTTTGAGTAAACCCCCCAGTGCCGAGCTCAAACCCGGACAAATTGACCAAGATTCCCTTCCCCCTTATGACATTCTGGATGATATTCTCGATCGCCTGATTCACAACCATGAATCGATTCCCGAAATTGTCGCGGCAGGACATGAAACCGCCTTAGTGCAACGGGTGGTGAAGTTGTTAAATGGGGCTGAATTTAAGCGCCGACAAGCCCCCCCTGGATTGAAAGTCACCGATCGCGCCTTTGGAACAGGTTGGCGAATGCCGATCGCCGCCAAGGTGCCGCAACTCCCCCTCTGTGTGGAATAATATCCAGTCCGGTGCATTAACCTAAAAAACCATCTCTTCCTCTTCTCCCCCATCCTTTGCAAGGAAGGGGGGAAAGGGGGTTAGCTCACTGTGGGCGATCGAGCAAACATGATATCCAGGGAAATCGACAACCGGCGAGGGTTTTAACCCTCGCCGGTCTGGTTTTATTGCACCGCCAAGTCTACCTAACCGCCGATGATGTAGCGGGAATCGGGGTGGGAGAGGCGGGATGATTTATTAGCTGGGTCTATGAGGTTTATAGAATAAAAAAATATCAAAGTAGATGCACGAGAGTAGACGCAAACGAGTCAATGGCGAAGTTATTTAATGAGCATCACCACCGGGGATAGGGATCCCTGCTCCGATTGATGAGAGTGTCGTTGCGGGGCAACTTGGTCATAACCACTGGCGAAAACACTGAGTATTAATGTAATTATCGCCGATAAAAATAATTTTTCCCACATGATTGGCGCACCTTCCTTGTCAATGGCCGATTCAAATCCTCTATTAGTAGAATCCCTGATTAACCCGTGCCAGTGAGTGATTCAGATCGCACAGGATGAGTGAGATTCTAGCAAAAGGGAGTGCGATCGCGATCGCACTCCCTGCGTAAATTCACCCAGAATTGGTACTCCCCAGCCCGGGATCGCCCATTCAGCGGGAGATCCAATTCATTAACCCCTACGCCGGTTAAATCCAAAATCTCACCATCGTACAAAATATTTACAACATTAATCGCAGCAACAGTACCCCCATCGAACCGACAAAACGCATAAAACCGCCCCCCCCTGACTCCGCTGCTTCTGGATTTTGGGCCGCTTCAATTTGAGCAATCAGGACCTGTGTGGCTTCAAAAGCCTGAGTATTGTTTTGAATCGCAAACAATTGTTTCGCATATTCCGCATCGCCTTGAGCACCGGCGAAATCTCCGCTATCTGCACGAACGATACTCCGTGCGAGATAGGCAGGGGCAAATTCCGGATCCATGACTAATGCTTGATCAAAATAGGCGATCGCCTTCTTATGATTGTTGCGCTGCGCTTCTGCTACGCCCCAGTTATAAACATCCTCTACCGCTAACACAGTCTGCGGAGTCCCGATCGCTCCTTGGAGATTTGCCCCCTCCAACTGTGCGCCGGTTAAATTCACATCCACAAGATACGCCTCTCGCAAATCTGCACCCCGCAGATCCGCACCCTGGAGATTCACCCCCATCAGGTTGGCGCCAAACAAAGAAGCACCTTTGAGGTCCGCACCACTGAGGTCCGCCCCTGTCAGTTGAGCACGACTCAGATTCGCCCGGACCAAATTTGCTCCATTGAGTTGAGCATTCGCCAGATTTGCCATCACCAAACCGGCACCACTGAGGTCACACTGGGGACATTGCTTGGTGGAAAGCAGTTGTTGAGTATGTTGAATATTTTCGGCAGTGGCAACACTCGTAAAGCATAGGGTACTGAACAAGACTGCCGGAAGGAGAAATTTTCGGTTCATAGTCGATCCTTAATGGCTACAGAAACACAGGAATCTCGCCCTGGGAAAAACCCGTGGAATCAATGCTGGAATCAACACGTTGACCCCAGAGGTCACTTGATTATTTTAAAGGGTTTGGGGAGTTGCCAACGGGTCAATCCCGGGGATCGCCGGGGTAGCGATGCGATCGCCCTCACCGACTTCTGTAGAGTTCAGTCACACTTTCAACCCAGGCGGACTCACTGGACCCCTCGCCTGCGATCGCTGCATCAGAAAAACTTTTCAGGGATATTAATTATATTAATGATTGGGAAATCGCTATGTCAACATCCCTTTACTCGGGCCCATCCCCAGAACCCAAGCCCCCGTGCGATTTGAAAGCACGTCTGCTCCAGACCGTTGGTGATGAATTTCTGGCCCCCTTAGAAATCATTCACCAGTCTACCTTTTTGTTAGCCTGTTTTGGCAATACCTGGGAAATCACTACCTGCATTCAACATTTGCATCGCATTCAAGAGGCAGTTGAACAAATGAATTTTGTATTAGAAAAGTGTCTTGAGTCCGAGAAAGAAGGGGACTGAATTAAAGCAATTACCCTAGTCCTTTTTTCAGAACTTCTTCCAGTCTCACTCCCAATTAGCCCTTGACCGTTGCTTTCTGCTGGGCTATATTTCTAATTTTTTATTCCACGGATCAGCATTCAATTCAATGTTTTCTAAGCCAGACCTCGGGGGTGGTTGGCTGGCTCTTTCTTTTGGATTTATGACTCCTGAACACCAGACCGATTCAGATAGGGTGTTCGGCATTTAAATTGTGTACTACTAGCGAGCAAGATACTCCCACGGACAAAAATGTACAGGCATAACTGTGGGACTATATATGATGGAGTCGAGTCGTGCCGATCGCCTTGAGGAGAGACCCAAGACGGGGAGTGCAACCCCTGTCTCATACACAGCAGGGAAATTGACCTGATCTGCAACAAAATATCCCCCAAATTATCATGGGGAATTCATGACCTAAATTTTAGCGCCCCAGTGGTACTCTTAAAAAGGCAAGGGTTAACATCGCTTTAGGCAATGCCCTGAGGCAGGAGAGCTGGAGCAGTTACTGGAGAGCAGTTGGCCCCTTTTCTAAGGTGCGATCGCATCACGTCGATTCCCGCACAGAAGTGACATTGATCCCCACTCCATTCCGCCCTTAGCATCGGTGGAGATCCCCATCAGCACTTCTGAAAGAGTCCCTCATCAGGGAAATAAGCTTAGAAGGTCCTGCGATCGCCCATTGAGATTAACTCCATCTCCCTTCCCGGATATCCCCATCGCGGCTAAATTCCGGGACAGCGGGAGCAGGCAAACAATCCCGATCTGGATTGCCTCAATCGGTACTATTTTAACAAACCCTGGGGCGAAAAATTTTTCTCGTTCTCGTTATTTACCTGCATTATTATAGACGGGCATTTCATGAAACCTAAGTGGCTGTTTTTTTTAGCAATATTAACCCTCTTTTTCTTGGGAGTTCGCGAGGTAATCCCACTTCAAAAAGACCAGATCCCCCCTAGCACCGTCACCACAGAAATACCCCGCGTCGATTTTCCCCTGGTTCCAGGAAGCTACTGGGTTTATGAGGGGATCACTCAGTGGATGCCCACCAATTCCGGTGAAGTCAAGCAAACCCGAATCACCTGGAAAATGGAAGTAGTAGATGCCTTTGAACGCGGACCTTTGAAAGTTGCGATTTTAAAAGGATATCCCGCTGACGTAGCCTGGTATAGTGAAGGAAAAGAACGGGGAGACCATCTAATTATTGAAGTCTCACCGGGAAAGTTTTATTTAGTCAGTAATGAAAGAGCCAGACTTGTCTTGCAACGGTTAACCGATGAGGGGGATGTGTTGGTGAACCTAGTGGAAGACATAGAACTCTTGCTTGATCTGCCCCTAATTCCGGGTAAAGTGTTTGGTCCTTCAGAACAGATCACGCGCCTGGATGGGGGATATCGATGGAACGTTGAGACATCGGAGCAAGTGGAATTAGACGCCGAGGGATTTGCATCTCGGGATAGTCATATTCAGTATCATTTAACCTTCCGAACTGGACCGGATATGATGAGTATTTATTTTGTTCCCGGCATCGGTATTACGCGATATCAATATCAACATCACGGGGCGATCGCAGAAACCGACCTAAAATTAATTGAATATTATCCGGGAAATTAAGG